>NZ_CP089924.1:2036628-3373256 GCF_021284765.1 Lysobacter sp. 5GHs7-4
AGGCGCCGACCGACATCGACCGCATCCAGGTCACCGGTTCGCGCATCAAGCGCGCCGACATCGAGACCTCGCAGCCGATCTTCACCCTGACCCGCGCCGAGATCGACAAGCAGGGCGTGACCTCGGTCGCCGACGTGCTGCAGCGCATCTCCACCAACGGCGCCGCGCTCAACACCACCTTCAACAACGGCGGCGACGGCTCGGCCGGCATCAGCCTGCGCAACCTCGGCAGCGGCCGCACCCTGGTGCTGGTCAACGGCCGTCGCTGGACCACCCAGCTCGACGGCACGGTCGACCTCAACACCATTCCGGCCTCGATCATCGAGCGCGTGGAAGTGCTGAAGGACGGCGCCTCGACCATCTACGGCTCCGACGCCATCGCCGGCGTGGTCAACATCATCACCCGCAGCAACTTCGAGGGCGCCGAGGCCGGCGCCTACATCGGCCAGTTCGGCCAGGGCGACGGCACGCGTCAGGCGTACGACTTCAGCCTGGGCGTGAGCAACGACCGCTCCTCGCTGCTGATCGGCGGCTCCTACGTCAAGGAAGAGGCGGTGATGGCGGGCGACCGCGATATCTCCGCCGGCGGGCCGCCGTTCTTCGGCGGTCAAAGCAGCACCGGCTTTCCCGGCTCGTTCGTCGATCCGCGCGACAACAAGCGCTACGTGCTGGGCCCCAACAACACCTTCGTGCCGTTCAACGCCAATGTGCACGGCTACAACACCGCGCCGGACAACTACCTGCTGACGCCGCAGGAGCGCAAGTCGCTGTTCGCGCAGGGCACCTTCGACATCACCGACCAGCTGACCTTCCGCGTCGAGACGCTGTACAACCAGCGCCTGTCCGAGCAGCTGCTGGCGGCGATGCCGGTGACCGGCCTGCGCCTGAGCGGGCAGAGCATCTACAACCCGACCAAGGGCACCGCCGGCGAGCGCGACCTGATCAGCGTCAGCCGTCGCTTCCAGGAATCGGGCGGCCGCTCGTTCAACCAAGACGTCAAGAACTTCCATTTCTTCGGTGGGCTGGAGGGCTACTTCAACCTCGGCGAGCGCACCTTCGACTGGGACGTGGGCTACCGCTACGACCGTTCCGACGAGAACACCATCACCTACGGCCTGTTCAATCTGGCCAACCTGCGCAACGCCTACGGCCCGTCCTTCATCGACGGCGCCGGCGTCGCCCGCTGCGGCACGCCCACCGCGGTGATCGCCGGCTGCGTGCCGATCAATCCGCTGGGCGGCCTGGGCTCGATCAGCAAGGAGGCGCTGGACTACGTGTCCTTCACCGCGCACGACTCGCGCAAGGTCGAATCCACCAGCTACACCGCCAACATCAGCGGCGACCTGTTCGACCTGCCGGCCGGCGCGCTGGGCTTCGCGGCCGGTTACGAGCACCGCAAGGAGAGCGGCCAGTTCGATCCCGACGCGTTCATCGCCGCCGGCCTGAGCACCGGCAACGGCAGCAAGCCGACCCGTGGCGATTACTCGCTGGACGATCTGTACGTCGAGTTCGCGGTGCCGGTGCTGGCCGATCTGCCGTTCGCCAAGATGCTGGATTTCTCGGTGGCCACGCGCTACTCGGACTACAGCAACTTCGGCGATACGCTCAACAGCAAGTTCGGTTTCCGCTGGAAGCCGTTCGAGGATCTGCTGATCCGCGGCAACTGGTCCGAGGGCTTCCGCGCCCCCAGCATCACCAACCTCTACGCCGGCGATGCCGACACCTTCGTCAGCTATGCCGATCCCTGCTCCAGCCACAGCGGCCGCCGTGCCGACCCGACCGTGGCCGCGCGCTGCGCCGCCGACGGTGTGCCTGCCGGCTACACCCAGTCGGGCAGCGGTTCCTCGCGTCAGACCGTGGAGGCGTTCACCAACAAGTCCAATCCGGATCTGCAGCCGGAAACCTCGGTCAGCAAGACTTTGGGCTTCGTCTACAGCCCGGGCTGGCTGCAGGGCTTCGACATCGCGGTGGACTGGTACCAGATCACCATCGAGAACGCGATCACGCGCCCCACCGCGCAGTTCGTGCTCGACAAGTGCTACTCCGGCACGGCCGGCGAGCGCGCGGTGTACTGCGCCCTGTTCAAGCGCGACAACGCCTACCCCGGCAATCCGGGCACCATCACCGACATGGACTTGCCGCTGCTGAACCTGGCCGAGTACACGGTGGAGGGCTTCGACGTGACCATGAACTACCGGCTGCCGGAAACGGTGTACGGCAAGTTCTCGGTGAGCTGGGATACCAGCTACACCTCGAACTGGGAGACCCGCACCACCAAGGACTCCAAGCCCGAGCAGCGTCAGGGCCTGTATCTGCCGCAAGACCCGTACTGGCGCATCAAGTCCAACCTGTACCTGGACTGGAGCAAGGGCGACTTCGGCGCGACCTGGGGCATGCGCTACAAGTCCGGCATCGACGAGACCTGCCCGGCGGCGTTCAAGGCCTATTGCTCGAGCCCGGACACGCTGGAGAACCACCTGGGCGCGGTGACGTACCACGACGTGCAGTTCCGCTACAACACGCCGTGGAACGCGACGGTGTCGATCGGCGCCAACAACGTGTTCGAGAAGGAACCGCCGCTGGCCCTGACCGCGCCGTACAACCAGTTCGATCAGCAGTACGACGTGCCCGGCCGCTACTACTACATGCAGTACCGTCAGCGCTTCTGAGTGCGGCGGGCGTCAGGCCCGCTGCATTCGGATTCGATCCCGACCAGACCCCGGCGCCGATGGCGCCGGGGTTTTTTCGTTCGGTCGCTTCGGTGACGTTCGAGAGGCGCGGCGTGGCGACGATGCGGTTAACACCGCATCTTACGAAGCCGGGCTAGTAGGATGCGGTAAGCCGCGGGCGCACCGCATCGTTCGCCATGCACGGCGAGTGTCAGCGCCGCTCGCTCAACACCAGTTCGCCGCCCGGCGCATCCGATACCTGCACCGGATACAAGGTCTGCAAGGCCTCGACGAACGCGTGCGGGTCGTCGCTGCGGAACACGCCGCTGACGCGGATGCGTGCCAGCGCGGGGTCGCGCAGCACGATGGCGCGCCGGCTGTAGCGGTTGAACTCGCCCACGGCCGCCGACAGCGCCTGGTCGTCGAAGGCCAGCTTGCCCGACAGCCAGGCCGGCAAGGCGGCGTGACCGGCGTCGATCATGCGCAAGGGTTTGCGCTGGCCGAAGCTGGCCTTCTGTCCGGGCGCCAGCATCGCCAGGCCCACCGGCACCGCGTCGCCGCTGGCGGCCGCCAGCAACAGCACGCGGCCTTCGATCAAGGCCACCTCGATCTCGCCGTCGCGGCGGTAGACCTCGAATTCCGTGCCGACCGCGCGCACGCTGCCGTCTTCGGTGCGGACCAGGAACGGACGCGCCTGCTTGGCGACGCGGAAGAACGCGCGCCCACGTAGCAGCGAGATACGGCGTTCGTCGGCGGAGTAGCGCACCCGCACGCGGGTGTCGGTGTCCAGGCTCATGCGCGAGCCGTCTTCCAGTGCGATCGTGCGGCTCTCGCCGACCGCGGTGACGTACTGCTGCTCCGGCACCGCCGGCGGCGGCTGCAGCAGACGCCAGCCGATCGCGGCCACCGCGATCAGCGCCGCCGCCGCGCCGCTCCAGGCGAGCAGGCGCCCGCGCCCGCGGCGCGGGGGCTGACGCGTCGCCGCCGCTGCCGGCGCCTGCGCGCGCACGCGCAGCGCGATCTCCGGATGCGCGGCGTGGTCGCCGGCGCCGGCCCACAGACGCTCCATGCGTTCGTAGGCGGCGCGGTGGCGCGCATCGGCGTCCAGCCATTGCCGGCACTGGCCGCGCTCGTTCTCGGTGACGTCGTCGGCGCGCAGCCGGGCGAACCAGGCAGCGGCCTGGCGGCGGATCGGGTCGCCGCCTTCGACGACGTTCAAACGGGGGCTGCTCACATGTCTCCCAATCGTGTATCGAAGTGCAGCAGGGCGCGCATCATCTGCTTTTCCACCGCGCTCACGCTGATCTCCAGGCGTCCGGCGATGGCGCTGTAGGTCAGGCCCTCGTAGCGCTGCAGGAGGAACACCTGCCGGCAGCGCGGCGACAGCTCGTCCAAGGCCTGCAGAAACAGCTGCAGGCGCCGGTTGCCTTCGTAGACGCGCTCGCCGTGCGGCACCTCACTCGGCCAGTCGCCGCTCAGTTCGTCCAGCGACACGTGCTGCTGCACGCAATGGCTGAGGTCGCGGCGGAATCGGTCGCGCATCAGGTTCGACGCGATGCGCAGCAGGTAGGCCTCGACGTTGAGCACATCGGTCGGCGAGGGCATGCGCATCAAGCGCACCAGCGCCTCTTGCGCCAGGTCCTCGGCGTCGTCCGGGTTGGGCAGGTGGCGTAGGAAATACCGGACCAGCGCCGGCCGGTGCTGCTCGATCATGCGCGGCAGGTCGAAACGCTGCGCCGCAGGATCGGCCGCCTCCGCCACGTCGAGCATGCCCTTATCGAGCGTGCACTTGTCGAGCGTGCCCTTATCGATCGCGCCCCCGTTCATCGCCTTGCGCCCTCAGCCAGGTCGGACGCACGCTAAGTGATGCGCGCCGCCGCGGCAAGTGCGTTGCGGTCATGTGAGGTATCGGTGGAATGCTGCGTCTGCTTCGGGCAAGGGAGTGGATTACGCCAGTCAGGGACGGCTCCATCGTCAGCCGGGGGAAGGTTTCAATGGGAACTGTTTCAAGGGGAGCGAAGCCGGGTCGTGCGCGGCATCCGTTGAGCGTGGCGCTGAGCCTCGCGTTGGGTTTGTCGGCCTGTCTGGGTTCGCAGCACGTACAAGCGCAAGCGCGCGGCGCCGCGCACGACTACGCGTTGCCGGCCCAGCCGTTGGGCGCGGCGCTCAACCAGCTCGCCGCGTCGGGGGACGCGCAGATGCTGGTGCCGCCGGAGCTGGTGCGCAATCGCACCGCGCCGGCGCTGTCGGGCCGCTACACCCTGCCCGAAGCGCTGGAGCGCCTGCTCGTGGGCAGCGGGCTGAGCTATCGCATCACGCCCAGCGGCGTGATCACCATCATCGCCGCGCCGGCCGCGCCGCGTCCGCGGCAAAAGCCCAGCCCAGCGCCGTCGGCGCAGGCCGCGTCCGAACCTGAGCCGACCGAACTGGCCTCGATCCAGGTCACCGGCTCGCGCATCAAGCGCGCCGAAATCGAAGGCCCGTCGCCGATCACCGTGATCAGCGCCGAGCAGCTCGAACGCGAGGGCCACGCCACCGTGTTCGAGGCGCTGGAGACCCTGGTCATGGCCAGCGGTGCGGTCGAGACCGAACTGTCCGGCGGCTTCTCCGCCAACGCCCATCCGCTCAACCTGCGCGGTCTCGGCCCCGGGCGCTCGCTGCTGCTGATCGACGGACGCCGCGCCGCCGACTATCCGTTTCCGTACGAAGGCCGCAGCAACTTCCAGAACTTCGGCAACATTCCCTCCGGCGCGGTCGACCGCATCGAAATCCTGGCCGGCGGCGCCTCGGCGATCTACGGCGCCGACGCCGTGTCGGGCGTGGTCAACGTGGTGCTCAAGCGCAACTACGAGGGCGACGAGGTCAAGCTGCGTACCGGCACCAGTTCGATGGGCGGGCGCGACCGCGTCGATCTGCAGTGGACCGGCGGCCGCACCGGCGAGAACTGGGGCCTGACCTACGCGTTCCAGTACTACAACCAGGAGCTGCTGTACGGTTTCCAGCGCGACGACTGGGACCTGCGCTCCAATCCGGTGGTCGACCCGCGCCTGGGCGTGCAGCCCGACGCCGGCCTGCGCATCCGTCGCGGCAGCACCAGCAGCTCCAGTCCGCTGATCGCGCCACCGGCCGGCACCTGCGAGCGCTGGGGCGGCGAGTTCGTGCGCCACACCTACAAGCGCATCAGCTCAGGCAACGTGCAGAGCCTGGGCGATGCCTGCGGCACCTGGAACGACGCGCATTACCAGCATCTGAGCAAGGGCAAGGACGAGCTGGCCGGCTACGTGTTCGGCACCTGGGATTTCAGCGACGGCCTGCAGGGCTGGGCGTCGGTGCAGGCCTGGCGGTCCAAGGTCGAATCGCTGGGCGGTTTCGAAAGCATCACCGGCCCGCACACCGACGGCGTCGGCCGCCGCGGCGATTTCTACGACCCGCAGTTCAACGCCGTGATCGCGCCCACGCGCTTGCTCACGCCGGTCGATCTGGGCGGCGTCGAGAACATGAATCAGCACTACAAGGAGCGTTCGCTGGACGTCGCGGTCGGCTTGCGCGGCACCTTCGGCGAACGCTGGGACTGGGACGCCACGCTCAGCCGCGCGGATTACTACTTCGAGCGCACGCGCCGGCGCATGGTCGGCAATCGCGTCAACGAGTTCTTCTTCGGACCGCAGATCGGCACCCGTCCGAACGGTGTGCCGATCCATCGCCTCAACCTGGAGCGCTGGTACCGCCCGCTCACGCCCGACGAGTACGCCTCGATCTCGACCCTGGCGCGCTACGAGGCCGAGTCCTGGGTGAGCACCGGCAGCTTCGTGGTCACCGGCGATCTGTTCGAGCTGCCGGCCGGTCCGCTGGGCGTGGCCGGCGTGGTCGAAGCCAGCAAGCAAGGCTACGACCTGTCCAGCGATCCGCGCGTGCAGCCCGGCGTGGTCCAGCTGTACAACCTCACCGGCACCAACGGCGGCGGGGAACGCGACCGCTATGCGGCCGGTGTCGAATTCAGCGTGCCGATCACGCGCACGCTCAAGGCCAGCCTGGCCGGACGCTTCGACAAGTACGACGACATCACCGCCGTCGACGACGCCCGCACCTGGAACGCCGGCATCGAATGGCGCCCGACCGAGTCGCTGCTGCTGCGCGGTGCCTACGCCACCAGCTTCAAGGCGCCCGATCTGCATTGGGTGTTCAGCGAAGGCAGCGGCAGCTTCGGCAGCAATGTCGACCAATGGCGTTGCATCGCCGCCGGCGCCAACCCCGGTTGCTCGGGTTACAGCTACAACATGTTCAGCCTCAGCGAGGGCGATCCCAATCTCGAAGAGGAAACCGGCAAGTCCTGGAGCGCGGGCCTGGTCTGGGACGTGTTCGACGACGTGTCGATCACCGCCGACTACTGGAATATCGAACTCAACGGCGCGATCGAGCGGCTGAGCATCGGCGGCATCCTGGCCGGCGAGGCCGGTTGCCGCACCGGCAAGACGCTCAACGGCCAACCGTTCCAGTTCGCACCGGGCTCGGGCTACTGCCAGGCCGTCACCGCGCTGGTGACGCGTCGTCCGGAAGGCAGCGAGAGCATCGACCGGGTGGCGGAGATCCGCTCGGCGCCGATCAATCAGTCCTACCGCCGCGTCGCCGGCATCGACGCCGGCATCAACTGGCGGCTCAAGACCGCGCGCTTCGGCGACTACCGCTTCGATCTGAACTGGTCGCACACGCTCAAGTCGGAGCAGCAGGTGTTCGCCACCGACACGGTCGACCGCGACTGGCGCGACGATCCCACCAATCTGGACTTCCGCAGCCGCGTGCGCGCCGGCGCCAGCTGGCGTCGCGGCGACTGGTCGTCGAGCCTGTTCATGACCCGCTACGGCAGCCTGCCCAAGGCCGGCGGGGTGGGGCGCACCGGCGTGCACTTCATCTGGAACGCCAACGTCGGCAAGCAGATCACCGACCGCGCCGCACTCAAGTTCTACGTCAACAACCTGTTCAACAACCTGCACCCGGACGACGAGACCAACGGCAGCTTCCCGTACTTCTACGACGCCTACAGCCCGATCGGGCGCGAACTGGCGCTGCAGTTCGAGTACCGCTTCAGGTAAGGTCGTGACCATGCGACCGGGCCCGGTTCGCCGGGCTCCGTCCTTCGCTCGCGCGAACGCGCGTTGCGGCGAGCGAAGCACTCGTCGTCGTGTGGTACAGACAGGAAGATCCGCAATGAACCATCGTTCGCCTCGAACCCTGGGCCTGCTGCTGTTGCTGTGCGCGGGCCTCGCGCATGCGCAAGCCGGCGACGGCCAAACGCGCGCCGCAGCGGCGCCGACGACCGCGGCGGCGAAGACCGCGGCGCCCATGGACGACGGCCCCTATCTGCGCTACGAACCGCAGCGCGTGATCGCACGCTGGGTCTGCGGCGGCCAGGTCGTGCAGCGCGAGATACCGGCGCCGCGCTGGCCGGTGACGGTGGCGCCGCAGTGCGGCTATATGCGCGCGATCCAGGTCGAGGCGCCGGCAATGCCGGATGCGGGCGCGGCCGCGCCGGTGCGTGGCGTGAAGCGGATTGCCGCGTTGTCGGACGTGCATGGCCAGTACGGCGTGATGGTGCAGCTGCTGCGCGCCAACGGCATCGTCGATCGCAAGCTGAATTGGCGCTACGGCAATGGCCATCTGGTGATCGTCGGCGACGTGTTCGACCGCGGCCCACAGGTGAACCAGGCGCTGTGGTTGCTGTACCAGTTGGAACGTCAGGCGCGTAAGGCCGGCGGCGGCGTGCACCTGCTGCTGGGCAATCACGAAATCATGGTGCTGGCCAACGACCTGCGTTACGTCAACCCGGGCTACCAAGCCAACGCTGGCCTGCTGGGCGCGTCCTATCCCGAGCTCTACGGACCCGACACCGTGCTGGGGCGCTGGCTGCGCAGCAAGCCGGTGATGGCGCAGATCGACGATCTGCTGTTCGTGCACGGCGGCATCGCCGAGGACTACCTGGCGCTGGGCCTCACGCGCGGCGACGCCAACGCGCGTTACCGCGCCTCGCTGGGTACGCCCAAGGCGGTGTGGTCGCAAGACCCGATCTTGAACGGGCTCTACAACGGCAAGACCAGCCCGATCTGGTACCGCGGCTACTTCACCGATCCCAGCCTGGATCAGGCGCGTGTGGACGCGGTCCTGCGCAAGAGCGGCGTCCGCCGCATCGTCGTCGGCCACACCTCGATGAAGGCGGTCGGTTTCTATTTCGGCGGCGCGGTGATCTCGGTCGACAGCAGCATCAAGAACGGCGAGTCCGGCGAGCTGCTGCTGGTCGAGAACGACCGCCTGAGCCGCGGCACCATGGACGGCCAGCGCCTGCCGCTCACCGCGCCGGCGGCCGCGGAAGACTGAGGCGATGGTGCTGCGTCGGCCGCGGCGACCCGCCGCGGCGCGATGCGCTCAGCCGGCGATCTCCAACAACTCGACCTCGAACACCAGGGTCGCGTTGGGTTCGACCTGACCGGGAATGCCAACCTCGCCGTAACCCTGCGCGGCCGGAATCCAGAACCGGTACTTGCCGCCCTTGGGCATCAACATCAGGCCCTCGCGCAGGCCGGGCATGACTTGGTTGAGCGGGAACTCCGACGGGTGGTCGATCGCGTAGGTGTTCTCGAACGCCTTGCCGTCCAGCACCGAGCCGATGTAGTTCACCCGCACCGTCGCATCGGCCGCAGGCCGGGGGCCGTCGGCCTTGCGCAGCACCTGGTACTGCAGGCCCGAGGCGGTGGTGGCGATGCCCGCTTTGGCGCCGTTCTCGGCTAAGAACTTGCTGCCGCGCTCGAGATTCTTCTTGGCCAGCGCGGTCTGCTCGCCCTGGCGCTTGTCCTGCAGCTGGCGCACGAAGTCCTGGCGGATCTGCGTGAGTTGGGCCTCGTCCAGTTGCGGCTTGCGGCCGGCGTGCGCGGCGCGCAAGGCGGCCACCACGGTGTCGATGTCGACTTCCTCGCGCACCGGCGCGATCTGCTTGGCCAGGTCCAGGCCGACCATGTAGCTGGTCTTGGCGCGGGCGCTGTCCAGGCGCGGCGCGGCGGCGTCCTGCGGCGCGGCCTCGTGGCCGCCCTTGGGCTGGCAGGCGATCAGGGCGACGGGCAGCAGCGCGAACAGGCAGGCATGCGCGGCACGGTTCATGGCTTCGTATCTCCTAGATGAAAGTTCACGCAGGGCAGGGCGCGCCGCCTTCAATCCTCGACGGCGAAGCTGACCATCATGCCCATGTCCTCGTGTTCCAGATTGTGGCAATGGAGCATGTAGCGTTGCGTGCCGCGGTAAGGCTGGGAGAAATCGATCGCGATGCGCACGATCTCGCCCGGCCACACCACCACGGTGTCGTTGAGCCCCAGATCCTGCGGTCCCAGGCCTTGCGGCGTGACCTTGCGGCTGCGCACGTCGGGCGGGCTGATGCTGCGCGAGACCACGCGAAACTGAAATCCATGCACATGGATCGGGTGCGGCATGCTGGTCATGTTGTTGCGGATTTCCCAGACCTCACGGCTGCCGCGTTTGACGCTGAACACCGGCGCGTGACCGACCTGGTGATAGTTCCAGTCGTTGATGAACCAGGTGCCTTCCTGGTCCATGCGCAGTCGCAGCGGCCGCACCGGCCAGGCCGTGGTGTCGGGCGGCGGCGGCAGCGCGCTCAGCACCGCCGGCAGCACGCCGGAACCCGCCTGGGCCCGACGCCGTTCCGAATCGCTGCAGGCGGCGACGCAGAACTGCATCAGATCCAGCGCCTCGCCCATCGGCGCGGCACCCGGATGATCGGCCATGGGATCGGGCGCGAAGGCGCCGGACTCGTCCTCGTTCTCCATCGCCACGTATTCCTGGCTGCGCAGCAGCACGCGCGCGGCGGCCGGCAGCGCGCCGAAATCGAACAGCACGTCGATGCGCTGCGCCGGCGCCAGAAACACGTCGTCCATGGTCCAGGCCTGGGCCAGCAGCCCGCCGTCGGTGCCGATCAGCTTGAACGGCAGCGTGCGGCCTTCGTGCTCGAACGCGATCCGCAGCATGCGCGCATTGCAGCCGTTGACCAGGCGCAGGCGGTACAGCGCCGGCAACACTTCCAGGAACGGTTCGGGCGTCCAGTTCACCAGCACGCGGTTGCCGATCCAGTCGTCCGCGCCGATGCGGTAGACGATGCCGTTGTCGGCATCGACCTGCTTGTCGGCGATGAACAGCGGCAGGTCGCGTTCGCCCCAGCGCAGGCCCAGGCGCTCGCCCAGCGCGCGCTCCTCCGGATCCTCGATGCGCAGCAGACCGGCCAGGCCGCGCTGCAATTGCAGGCCGGTGCGCTCGTGCGGATGGGCGTGATACCAGTAGAGCCCGGCGCGATTGTCGATGCGGTAGCGATAGCGCGCGCTGCCGCCGGCGGCCACCGGATGCAGGCCGCTGCCGTCGTTGGCCTCGTCGATGCTCAGGCCGTGCCAATGGATCGTGGTGGCTTCGGCCAATCGGTTGCTCAGCGCGACCTCGACCGTGTCGCCCGCCGACGCGCGCAGCAGCGGATTGGCGACGGCGTGTCCGTTCGCATGGCCGGCGTAGTGCCAGACATCGGTGGGCTTGCCGGCGAAAATCGGGAACGACGCCGCGCGCGCGCTCAAGGCCAGCGGTGCGGACAGGGCCACTTCCGCGAACAGTCCTTCGCGCCCGGGCAGGCGCAACGGCGTCTGGAACGGTTGCGCGTTGGGCAGGCCGGGTCCCGCAGACCGCTCCGGCGCCGCCGGGTTCATGGCGTGGTCGTGCTGGCGCCGGCGCTGGAACAGCCAGGGCGTGGCCGCCAACGCCGCGGCGGTGGCGGCCAATCCGACGAACAGGCGACGACGCGTGGTGTCAGTCATGCGGCCTTGCCCTCACGCCGCGCGCTCGCGGCTCCCCAAACCGCCGGATTCTGTCACGTAATCCTGGGCGTAAAGCCGCGTCGCATCCCACATTCGGGCGCTCATAGGCCGTCATCAAACGGCATAGGGACTGTGCATGGCGACGCTGCCTGCGCGGCGGTTTTCGACCTGCGATTCGAGCTGAGGACAGCGCACGCCGCTGCGTCTTCCTGGCTCCCGATGCCACGCTGCGCTCAACGATTGCGACCGCCGGACCACGCGAACGCGCGGCGGTCAGCCCTTGCGCGCGGCCTTGCCGCGCCCACCTACGTAGCTCGCCAGATGCCGACCGGTGAGCGTAGCGCTGGCTTTGACGAGCTCGGCGGGCGTGCCCTCGAACACCACCTGGCCGCCGTCGTGGCCCGCGCCCGGTCCCAGATCGATGATCCAGTCCGCATGCGCCATCACCGCCTGATGGTGTTCGATCACGATCACCGATTTGCCGGCCGCGACCAGACGGTCGAGCAGGCCCAGCAACTGCGCCACGTCGGCCAGATGCAGGCCGGTGGTGGGCTCGTCCAGCACGTAGATATCGCCTTTTTCGCCCAGGTGGCTGGCCAGCTTGAGGCGCTGGCGCTCGCCGCCGGACAAGGTCGTCAGCGGCTGACCCAAACTGATGTAGCCCAGGCCGACATCGGCCAGACGATCGAGAATGACCTGCGCGGCGGGCAGGTGGGTCTTGCCGGGACCGAAGAAGGCCTGAGCCTGCGCCACCGACATCGCCAGCACCTGGCTGATGTCGCGGCCGCCGTAGCGGTACTTCAGCACCGAGGCGTCGAAGCGCTTGCCGTCGCAGTCCTCGCAGGTGCTGGCGACGCCGGCCATCATCGCCAGGTCGGTGTAGATCACGCCGGCGCCGTTGCAGGTGGGGCAGGCGCCCTCGGAGTTGGCGCTGAACAAAGCCGGCTTGACCCCGTTTTCCTTGGCGAAGGCCTTGCGGATCGGCTCCAGCAGATCGGTGTAGGTGGCCGGATTGCTGCGCCGCGAACCGCGGATCGCGCTCTGGTCGATCGCCACCACGCCCTCGCGCGGCGCCACCGAGCCGTGGATCAGCGAACTCTTGCCGGAGCCGGCCACGCCGGTCACCACCGTCAGCACGCCCAGCGGGATATCGACGTCGACGTTGCGCAGGTTGTGAGTCTTGGCGCCGCACACTTTCAGCGCGCCGGTGGGCTTGCGTGGCGAGGCCTTCAGCTGGATGCGGTCGTCCAGGTGTTTGCCGGTCAGCGTGCCGCTGCCGCGCAGCCCGTCCAGCGAGCCCTCGTACACCACCTCGCCGCCAGCCGCGCCCGCGCCGGGGCCGAGGTCGACGACGTGATCGGCGATCGCGATCGCTTCGGGCTTGTGCTCCACCACCAGCACGGTGTTGCCCTTGTCGCGCAGGCGCAGCAGCAACTCGTTCATGCGCTGGATGTCGTGCGGATGCAGGCCGATGGTCGGCTCGTCGAACACGTAGGTGACGTCGGTCAAGGCCGAGCCGAGATGGCGGATCATCTTCACCCGCTGCGCCTCGCCGCCCGACAGCGTGCCCGAGGGCCGGTCCAGCGAGAGGTAGCCCAGGCCGATCTCCACGAACGAGTCCAGGCTGTGGCGCAGCGCCGCCAGCAGCGGGGCGACGCTGGGTTCGTCCAGCGCGCTCACCCAGTCGGCCAGGTCGCTGATCTGCATCGCGCAGGCGTCGGCGATGCTGAGCTTCTTGATCTTGGACGAACGCGCCGCTTCGCTCAGGCGTGTGCCGTCGCAGTCCGGGCATGTCGTGAACGTCATCGCGCGCTCGACGAACGCGCGGATATGCGGCTGCAGCGCATCCACGTCCTTGGACAGGAACGACTTCTGGATGGTCGGGATCAGGCCGGCGTAGGTCAGGTTGATGCCGTCGACCTTGATCTTGGTCGCTTCCTTGTGCAGCAGGTCGTGCAGTTCCTTCTTGCTGAATTTCTTGATCGGTTTGTCGGGGTCGAAATAGCCGCAGCCGCGGAAGATGCGGCCGTACCAGCCTTCCATGCTGTAGCCAGGAATGCGCAGCGCGCCTTCGTTGAGCGACTTGTTCTCGTCGTAGAGCTGGCTCAGATCGATGTCGGTGACGTTGCCGCGGCCCTCGCAGCGCGGGCACATGCCGCCCAGACGGTGGAAGCTTTCCTTCACCGTCTTGGTGCGCGCGCCGCGCTCGACCGTGATCGCGCCGGCGGCGCGCACCGACGGGACGTTGAAGGCGTAGGCGCTGGGCGAGCCGATATGCGGCTTGCCCAGGCGGCTGAACAGGATGCGTAGCATCGCGTTGGCATCGGTGGCGGTGCCCACGGTGGAGCGCGGGTCGGCGCCCAGGCGTTGCTGGTCGACGATGATCGCCGTGGTCAGGCCGTCGAGCACGTCGACCTCGGGCCGCGCCAGGGTCGGCATGAAGCCCTGCACGAAGGCGCTGTAGGTCTCGTTGATCAGCCGCTGCGACTCGGCGGCGATGGTGTCGAACACCAGCGAACTCTTGCCCGAGCCGGACACGCCGGTGAACACCGTCAGCCGGCGCTTGGGCAGTTCGACGCTGATGTCCTTGAGGTTGTTCACGCGCGCGCCCTGCACGCGGATCAGATCGCGCCGGTCGGCGGCGTGCGGCGCGGAGGCGGGCGCGGACTTCTTCGTGACTTTGCTCATCGGGCTATCCGTGTGGGGGGCGCGTGCGCGTCTGGGGCGAACAGTCGAAGGCGGATGCGCAGAGTAGTCGGCGCACGGCCGTCACGGCCAGGCCACCGCATCCGGGTGGGCATGCGGCGCAGCGAGCGGGCGCTGGCTACGACGAAGCGCGCTGCGCGCTCGCGCTGCCGCGCCATTTGTTCGCGTACGGCAGCGCGAACAGATACAGGCCGGTGATCGCCAGCAGCGCCAGCGGCGCCAACGGCACGTAGGACATCCACAGCAGCGGTTCCTTCTGCTGCAGGGCGATGAAGGTCGCGATCACCGACAGGGTGAAGATCGCCGAGACCCAACGGTGAAAGCGACGTATCCACGAATTCATGCACGGCTCCTTGAACGATGAGCGTCCAAGGCCGCGGCGCGAGCGGCCGCGACCCGGGACGGAACGGACATCGGGGCGAACGCGGCAGCGTCAGCGCAGCTCGTTGATGCGGACGTGGTTGCCGGCCGGATCGCGGAACGCGCAGTCGCGCACGCCGTAAGGCTGTTCGGTCGGTTCGTGGATCACCTCCGCGCCGCTGGCCTGCAGGCGGTCGAAGGTGGCATCCAGGTCCGGGCTGGCCAGGATGATCATCGCGTAGGTGCCCTTGGCCATCATCTCGGCGATCACGCGCTGCTCGTCCTCGGTCACGCCGGGCGTGGCGCCGGGCGGGTACAGCACGATCGAGGTGTCAGGCTGGCCGACGGGACCGACCGTGATCCAGCGCATGCCCTTGTAGCCGACGTCCTTGCGGACCTCGAAGCCCAGGGCGTCGCGGTAGAAGGCCAGCGAGGCCTCCGGATCGGTGTGGGCGAGAAAGCTGGAATGGATGCTGAGGTTCATGACGTTCCTTGGGTTTGGGCAAGTGCGGTCATGCTAGCTCCGGGTCGGAAGGCGGCGCTTCTCGATTCCTGATCGGTCTCGTGACCTGCTTGGCCACGCACGACGGCATGCCCTCGGTCGCGCCCGCGGCTTCGCGTCGGTACGCGCTGGGCGACATCCCGACCAGCTCGCTGAAACGCGTGCTGAAGGTGCCCAGCGACGAGCAGCCGACCGCGAAACAGACCTCGGTCACGCTCATCTGCCCGCCGCGCAGCAGCGCCATCGCGCGCTCGATGCGCCGCGTCATCAGATAGCTGTAGGGCGACTCGCCGTAGGCCGCGCGGAACTCGCGGCTCAGGTGCCCGCCCGACATGTGCACGCCGCGCGCCAGCGCCTCCACGTCCAGCGGCTGCGCGTACTCGCGGTCGATGCGGTCGCGCACGCGGCGCAGACGCGCGAGGTCGCGCAAATGGGTGGCGTTGGCGGGGTCCTGGCTCATGCGCGCGCGTCGCTCGTCATCGGCAGGGAGGTGGGGTCGGTGGAATCAAACGGCGGTGGTCGCGGGCGCCTGCATGAGGGCAGGGCGCGCCGCAGATCAGAGCCTGCGGATGCTACCGCGTCAGGGCCGCACCTGCCGGTTTATCCCGCCTCTACCCGCTCGCAATACGCCGCGATGGTCCGCTGCCATGCCGGCCGCGCCAGGCAGCGATCGCGGTACGCGATCACGCCCGGGTAGGGCGCGATCAAGCTCGTGTCCTTCACGCCCGAATGCAACACATGCGCCATCAGCAGATCGGCCGCGCTGAAGTCGTCGGTGGCGACGTACTCGCGATCGGCGAACCAACGCTCCAGATGGCCCATGCGCAGATGCACCCAGTCCACCAGGAACTGGCGTGGCTTGGGGTCGCTGCCGTTCGCGGTCCAGTCGTGCACCATCAGCGCCATCAACGGCAGCTCGATCGAGCTCATCGCTGCGAAACACCAGCGCAGCACCTGCGCCTGCCCGACCGGATCGGCCGGAATCAGGCGCCCGGCTTTCTTCGCCAGGTACATCACGATGGCGGCCGATTCGGACAGCACCACGCCGTCGTCGTCGATCACCGGGATCTGTTCGAACGGGCTGACCTGGCGGTAGGCGTCGGAATTCAGCTCGTGCGCCGGGTGGTCTAGGCCGATCAGCTCGAACGGCAGCTGCAGTTCCTCCAACGCCCACAGCACGCGCAGATCGCGGGTGTGACCGCGCGCGCCGGCGTTGACCTTGGAAAAGCCGTAGAGCTTGAGCATGCGTCGCGTTCCTTCGTTGAATGCGGCGACCGCACCGTCGATCGGCAGGCGTCTTGGCCTTGCCGCGCATGCCGATCCATGCAATGGGTTCGGTTTGAATGATCAAGCTGTGTACCGAATGGCCAACCTGCGGGACACGGTTAGCACAACAGCAACCAGCGCTTCGAAGCCTAGATAAACCATGCCCAGAATCGCAAGCGGTAGCCAGCCGACAGAATCGCTGGGCACAATGAGACTTCGGAGCGCGCCGGCGGCGACGTAAATATCGAGGGCCACGGCGAGCCCGGCGCCTGCGCCCATCACGAGCCAAAGCAGCTTGATAGGAATCGAAGAGCGCCAAGGCAAGCGAGCGGCAAACAGCTTGTGCGCCTGCCAGGTACGCAGCGGTAAGAGGCCAATGCCGGCAAGGCCGGCGATACTCAGCGCACAACCCAGTGTCGATGGATCCTGCATGGCAGCCTGAAGCCCGATGAGCCCATTGGCGGGAGCTTGCGGCAAAACACTACCGCACAAAGCAAAACAGCGCCTCGCACTGCTCGTGCAAGACGCTGTCCCGGCTGGATGAATGGTGGAGCGGAGGAGGATCGAACTCCCGACCTTCGCATTGCGAACGCGACGCTCTCCCAGCTGAGCTACCGCCCCACGTGCGCAAAAGTGTAGCGGCCCGGGGCCGGAGGCGCTAGTCCTGCGCGGCCAGCAGCGGCGCCAGGCCGGGTTCCAGCGCGGCGCGGCGCCAGCCGGAGAGGGCGTCGGGCCAGTCGCCGTGGTCGAGCAGGGATTCCAGCCAACGGCGCGAGGCGAGTACGCCGTCGGGCAGGCCGAGTTCGGCGCTGCGCGCGGCGACGGCGTCCTGCAATTTGCGCAGGCGTTGTTTGTCGCGGGTTTCGCCGACCGAGGCGTCGGGGGCGCGGTCTTCGTCGGCCAGCGGCGTGCTCAGCGCGGTCCACACGGCGTCGCCGAGCTTGCGCGGGGCTTTCGGGTGGGCGTCGAGCTGCGCTTGCAGCAGGTCGCGATCGGCCGGGTTGCTGCGCGCGATCGCGACGGCGAGTTCGTTATCCAGGATCCAGCTGCGCGGACGGTCGTGCTCGCGCGCGTAGGCGTCGCGCCAGCGCAGCAGGCGCAGCAGGCGGCGCTGGGCGTTGCGGTCGAGGAATTGGGCGCTGCGCATGCTCAGGTGCGGCCAGGGTTCCAGGCCTTCGTGTTCGGCGTTGTGGATGGTGCGCTGGGCGTCTTCGGTCAGCCATTCGCGGCGGCCGAGCTGGCCGAGCTGCCCGTCCAGCGCGTCGTGCATGGCAAACAGATGGCGTACGTCGTCGGCGGCGTATTCCAGTTGCGACGGCGACAAGGGACGGCGCAGCCAGTCCGAGCGCGTTTCGCCTTTGGCCAGGGTCACGCCGGTCAGCTGTTCGACCAGCTTCTGATAACCCAGTCCGCCGCCGATGCCGGCCAGCGCGGCCGCCTGCTGGGTGTCGAACAGGGGCTTGGGCACGACCTTGCAGGCATGCATGAAGGCGACCAGGTCTTCGCTGGGGCTGTGCATGATCTTGAGGATCGAGGTATCGGCCAGGATCGGCGCCAGCGCCTCGTTGATGCCGGGCTTGAGCGGATCGACCAGCAGGATCTCGTCGCCGACGGCGATCTGCACCAGCGCCAGCTGCGGCCAGTAGGTGCGCTCGCGGATGAACTCGGTGTCCAGGCCGATGCGCGTGGGCTTGGCGGCGAAATGTTCCTGCAACGCGGCAGGCTGGGTGATCCAAATGGGCATGGTGATCTGAACGTGTGCGGGACGGCGTGGCGACGCCGACGCGACGAAGTTGCCGCGGCGGGCGACAATAGCCTACTTTCGCCCGGTCCGGGCCCGCGCCGTCGGCGCCGACCCGGCCCGGTCCGTTCGGATCGCTGATAGAGCCGCGGAGGACGTTTGCGCGCACTGGTATGGGCAGGTTTGGCGGTGGCGGTGCTGGTCGCGGGCTGTACGCGCGATCCGGCGGCGCCTGCGACGCCGAACCCGGCCGCCGGCCGCACGCCGATCGTGACCATCAGCGCCGACCAGGCGGTGTCGCCGGTGCCGGCCTGGCGGCCGCCCGCGATCGCGGTGGACGAGGCCAACGCCAAGGCCCTCAAGACCCGCGCCGACGCCGCGCTGACGGCCGGCGAGCTGTATGCCGACGCCGAATCGGCGATCCCGCTGTATTACGCGCTGCTGGCCTACGCGCCCAACGACGCCAAGGTTGCCGCCGGCCTGGAGCGCGCGCTGGCGATGTTGATCGTGCAGGGCGACCAGGCCCTGGCCGAGATCGACGACGATCCGCTGCGCCTGCGCGGCGCGCACGAGGCCGCGGCGGTCGCGCGCGCGGTCGCGCCGGGCAACAAGAAGGTCGCCGCCTACTTGCAGCGCGTGGATCGCGCCGATCAGGCCCAGGAGGCCAATCGCCTGGGCGAGGGCGAGCTCAACGCCGGCCGCATCGGCGAGGACGGCAAGGGCGGGGCGCTGGCGTATTTCCGCGAGGCCCTGGAACTGCGCGCCGGCGACGTGCGCGCCAGCCAGGGCGTGGCCGCGGCCGAAAGCGCGCTGATCCGCCGTGCCGAAATCGCCGCCGACCGCGACGACTACGCTGGCGCCGAGCGCTGGCTGGCGCTCGCGGCGCAGGTACGGCCGACGATGAGCACCGCCACCGACGCGCAGGGCCGCATCGCCACCCAGCGCGCCGCGCGCGTGGGGCGGTTGCGCGACCTGGGCCTGGCCGCGCTGAGCCGCGAGCGCGGCATCGAGGAGGCGCGCGTGCTGCTGGCCAATCTGCTGCGGATCGCGCCGGCCGGCGATCCGGCCGCGGTCGAGCTGCGCGAGCGGATCGAGCTGGCCACCCATTACGGGCTGTTCCGCCCCGGCCAGGTCTTCACCGAAGTCATGAGCAGCGGTGGGCGCGGGCCGGCGATGGTGGTGATCCCGCACGGCGCGTTCCGCATGGGCGCGGAGGCGACCGAGGCCGATTCCAGCGACGCCGAGCGGCCGACCCGCAACATCCGTTTCGACCGCGGGCTGGCGGTGTCGCGCACCGAGATCACGGTGGGCGAGTTCCGGCGCTTCATGAACGCGACCAAGCACCGCGCGCGCGCCAGCCGCCGCGGCTATTCCACCGCCTACGACGAGCGCAGCGGCAACCTGGTGCGGCGCGGCAACGTCGACTGGCAGTCCGACTACGCCGGTGCGCCGGCGGCCGACAACTTGCCGGTGGTGCACGTCAGCGCCAAGGACGCGATGGCCTACGCGGCCTGGCTGTCCAAGCAGACCGGCCACCACTACCGCCTGCCCAGCGAGGCCGAGTTCGAATACATGCTGCGCGCCGGCAGCGGGCAGACCTACCCCTGGGGCCAGGGCGCGCCGTTGACCCGGGTCGGCAACCTGACCGGCGCGATGGACGTCTCGCCCAGCGGGCGGCGCTGGAACAACGCCTTCGCCGGCTATGGCGATAACGCCTGGGGGCCGGCGCCGGTCGGCCGCTACCGGGCCAATGCCTTCGGCCTGCACGATGTCGCCGGCAACGTCAGCGAATGGGTCGGCGACTGCTGGCACGACAGCTACCGGCGCGCGCCGCGCAACGGTGAGGCCTGGGTCAACCCGGGCTGCCGCACGCGGGTGCTGCGCGGCGGCTCCTGGGCCAGCTCGCCGGCGCAAACGCGCTCGGCCTGGCGCCAGGGCTTCGATGCCGACACCACCGGCGCGCGCATCGGCTTTCGCGTGGTGCGCGATATCTGACACGATGGGCGCCAGACGGCAGCAGGCAGGACGGAGGCAAGCAGATGAGGATCGACCCCTTCGGTAACGCGCAACAGCGTCAGGGCGGCCAGCGTCGCGGCTTCGGCGGCATCCGCTGGTGGATCCTGATCCTGTTCGCCGGTTACGCCGCCTGGTCCTGGTTCGGCAGCGCCCAGACCGATCCCTACACCGGCGAGCAGGCGCATTACGGCGCCAGCGCCGACGAGGAAGTGCAACTGGGGGCGCAGGCGTTCGACCAGGTGCTGGGCGACGCCAGGCAACAGGGCGCGCTGGTGCCGGCCGACAACCAGGTCAGCCAGCAGGTGCGCGAAATCGCGCAGCGCCTGATCAACCGCGTGCCGCAGGTCACCGCCGATCTGGCCGCGCAGCATCAGCAGCAGGCGCCGACCGACTACCAGGGCTTCAAGTGGGACGTGGCGGTCATCAATTCCAAGGAAGCCAACGCGTTCTGCCTGCCCGGCGGCAAGATGGCGGTCTATACCGGTCTGCTGCCGATCGCGGAGAACGAGAGCGCGCTGGCGGTGGTGATGGGCCACGAGATCGCGCACGCGCTGCTGCGCCACGGTTCGCAGCGCATGGCGCAGCAGAAGCTGGTGCAGATGGGGCAGATGGCCGCCGGCGTGGCGCTGGGCGGCATGGACCCGCAACAGCAGCAGGCGGTGATGGGGGCCTTGGGTGCGGGCGCGCAGTACGGTTTCGTGCTGCCGTACGGGCGCAATCACGAGACTCAGGCCGATCAGGTCGGGCTGATGTTGGCGGCGGCGGCGTGCTACGACCCGCGTCAGGCGATTCCGCTGTGGCAGCGGATGGAGCAGTTGGGCGGGGGGCAGCGACCGCCGGAGTTCGCGTCCACGCACCCGGATCCGGCCAATCGCATCCAGGTGTTGCAGTCGCTGATGCCGCAGGCGGAGGCGTACTACCAGAAGTACTGTCAGGGGCAGCCGCCGTTGAAGTGAGGCGCGCCGCCTCTGCCTTGGGGTAGGAGCGGCGTGAGCCGCGACCGCGAATCCCGGCGACCGCGTCTATCCGGGTCCGATTGCCTCCAAACTCCGACGTCGCGCTCTTAGCTCCCTCCTTTGGCAAAGGAGGGTTGGGGAGGATTTGCTCTTGCTGTTGTTTCTGCTTCTTCTGACCGAAGGTCAAAGGCTTCCGCCTGCTGCGCATGCGGGTTACTTTCTCTTGCTAGCCCAAGAGAAAGTAACCAAAGAGAAGGGCTTGAGCCCAGAGCTCCCGTGTGGCTTCGGAGCTTGCGCCGGGATTTTTCGATAAGACATCCCTGTCTTATCGAAAAACGGCGCGCGTCCTGCGCGCCGCCCTTCGGGTCTACGGTTGTTCGCGTGAGTGCGTAGCTTTTGGATTCCAATGCCGGAGCAAACTCAACGGCAACGGCAACGGCAACGGCAACGGCAACGGCAACGGCAACGGCAACGGCAACGGCAACGGCAACGGCAACGGCAACGGCAACGGCAAACGGCAAACGGCAACGGCTGCGCGACTGGGGTGCGACCGCAGCGGCGATGGCTGCGGTAAGGGCTACGTTGTCGCGTCTGTGAGCGAGGCGCTCAGAAGCTCATGAACAAGCCGCCGTTGACCGGGATGTTGGCGCCGGTGATGAAGCCGGCGTCGTCGGCGGTCAGGAATTCCACCGTGCGCGCGATTTCGCTGGGCTTGCCGAGGCGGCCGACCGGGACGCTGTCGACGATCTTGGCGCGGATGTCTTCGGGCACCGCCAGCACCATCGCGGTTTCGCAATAGCCGGGCGACACCGAGTTCACGGTTACGCCCTTGCGCGCGACCTCGCGGGCCAGGGCCATGGTGAAGCCGTGCATGCCGGCCTTGGCGGCGGAGTAGTTGGTCTGGCCGAACTGGCCGGTCTGGCCGTTGACCGAGCTGATGTTGACGATGCGGCCGAAGCCGCGGTCGGCCATGCCGTCCACGGCGTGGCGGCAGAGGTTGAACACGCCGTCCAGGTTGACGCCCAGCACCTCGTCCCACTGCCGCTTGTCCATCTTGCGCAGGCTGGTGTCGCGGGTGATGCCGGCGGCGTTGACCAGGATGTCGATCGCGCCTTCCTCGCGCCGGATGCGTTCGACGGTGCCGGCGCAGTCGTCGTAGTCGGCGACGTTGGCGGCTTCGAAGCGCACGTCCAGGCCGCGCACTTCCTCGTGGAAGGCGGCAATGCGTTCCTCGCGCGAGGCCAGGTCGATCGCGATCACGCGCCGGCCGGCGCGCGCCAGCGATTTGCAGATCTCGCTGCCGAGACCGCCGATGCCGCCGCTGACCACGGCGATGCGTTTGCTCATGTGGATGTCCCCCTGCGCCGGCCGCAGCCGGCTACGCGCACGCGGCGGTCGCGCGCGCGGTGGCGCGCGTACCGTCGCGGTCGCTGATCGATACGCGGCTCAACGCTCGCGCTTGCTGTCGCCCTTGGGCTTGCCGGCGCCGGAGGCCGGACTCTGGCCGACGCTGCCGGACAGGTTCTGCTGGAATTCCTTCCACAGCGTCAGGTTGCGCTCGGTGAGCTGGTTCATCATGGCCCACGGGGTCTGGCCGAGCATGCCGCCGACCTGATTGCGGAACTGCGCCTGCTGGTCCAGGAACACCTGCATCGAGCGTTCCAGGTAGTTGCCCATGAAGCCCTGCAGCGAGTCGCCGTAGAAACGGATGATCTGGCTCAGCAGCTGGGTCGAGAGCACCGGTTCGCCGTCCTGTTCGTGCTCGGCGATGATCTGCAGCAGCACCTGGCGGGTCAGGTCGTCGCCCGAACGGGCGTCGCGCACTTCGAATTCCTCGCCGTCGACGATCAGCTGGCGCACGTCTTCGATGGTGATGTAGCTGGAGATCTCGGTGTCGTAGAGACGGCGGTTCGGGTACTTCTTGATGACTCGGGTCGAGGCCATGGAGCTTTGGCTCTAAAATCGTGGTGCCTTGCAGCATGGCGCAGCCCGAGGGGGCTTGCAACAGGCAGGTGCCCGGACCGGCCGAGGGCCGGGACGGAGGGGTGGAGCGGTGTGGAAGCGATGTGCCAGCGCCGGCATAAGGACGCCGCGGCCGCCGGATCGGCGAGACCGGCCGGGCGCGCGGCGCGCCCGTGCCGGTGGGGGCCGCGCCCGCGGGCGCGGCGGCAGGCCTTACCAGCCCATGTACTGGCCGCCGTTGGCGGACAGGTTGGCGCCGGTGATCCAGCCGGCTTCGTCGGGGATGAAGAAGCCGACCGCGTAGGCGATCTCGTCGGGGTTGCCGAGGCGGCCGGTCGGGATCTGCGCGACGATCTTGTTGCGCACGTCCTCGGGCACCGCCATCACCATGTCGGTGGCGATGTAGCCCGGCGAGACCGTGTTGACGGTGATGCCGAACTTCGCGTTTTCCTGCGCCAGCGAAATCGTGAAGCCGTGCATGCCGGCCTTGGCGGCGGCGTAGTTGGCCTGGCCGTACTGGCCTTTCTGGCCGTTGATCGAGCTGATCTGCACGATCCGGCCCCACTTGCGCTCGCGCATGCCCTCGATCACCGGGCGGGTGACGTTGAAGCAGGAGTTGAGGTTGGTGCCGATCACGTCGGTCCACTGCTGCGGACTCATGCGGTGGAAGGTCGAGTCGCGGGTGATGCCGGCGTTGTTGACCAGGATGTCGACCGGGCCGAGCTGGCTTTCGACGTTGCGCACCAGCGCTTCGGCCTCGTCGGGGGAGGACACGTCGCCCTGCGCGATCGCCACGTCGATGCCGAGTCCTTTCATTTGCGCCTGCCAGGCGCGTCCCTTGGCCTCGTCGCGGTAGTTGGTCGCGACCTTATGGCCCATCTGGGCCAGGCGTTGGACGATCGAGGTGCCGATGCCACCGGTACCGCCGGTGACCAGTGCGACGCGTGACTGCATGTCTTCCTCTCCACGGCCGCAACGGCGCGGCCCTGAGCCGATTCTAGTCAGCAATTATGAAATCGCCGTTGTGCATCGCGGCGAGCGCAACGGTCGGTGTGGACGCGATGCGACCGGGATCGAACTCGGTCTGTGCGCGGGTGAGCAATAGCGGCACCGAAGCCGCGCCCGCCAACGCGTCCGGCGCCTGGCCCAGCGCCCGCCACGCCGCGCGCAGCGCGGGCAGCGGCCGCTGCGGATCGACCGGCAGGGCGGCGTCGGATTTGGACAGCTTGCGGCCGTCGCGGCCCAGCACCAGCGGCAGGTGCGCATAGCGCGGCGTGGGCAGGCCCAGCGCGCGCTGCAGCAGGATCTGGCGCGGGGTGGAGTCGAGCAGGTCGGCGCCGCGCACGATGTCGGTGATGCCTTGCTCGGCGTCGTCCACCACCACCGCCAGCTGATACGCCCAGTAACCGTCCGCGCGCCGCAGCACCACATCGCCGACTTCGCGCGCGACGTCCTGCGACTGCGCGCCGCGGATCCGGTCCTGGAACGTCACCACGCTGCCGTCGGCCACGCGCAGGCGGATCGCCGGTGCACGCCCGAGCCGTTCGGACGCGCTCACGCAGCGACGATGGATGCCGCCCACGGCGGCCAGGTCGCTGCGGCTGCAGTGGCAGGGAAAGGCCAGGCCCTGGGCGAGCAGGCGTTCGAGCGCGGCGCGATACCGGTCGCCGCGTTCGCTCTGGCGCAGCACCGCTTCGTCGGACTCCAGGCCGAAGGCGCTCAGGGTGCGCAGCTGGCGTTGCGCGGCGCCGGCGATTTCGCGCGGCGGGTCCAGGTCTTCCACGCGTACCAGCCAGGTGCCGCGCGCATGGCGCGCCAGCAGCCAGCTGCCGAACGCGGCCAGCAGCGAACCGAAATGCAGCTCGCCGGTGGGCGAGGGCGCGAAACGGCCGCGGTAGCTGGGGACGGAGGGCGAGGGCACGGCGTTGCGGTCGGGCGCGGTTTTGGGGGCTGCGAAGTGGAGGGAGGGCGCAACCGTCCAACCCGAATGCGTGGGCCTTGCGCGCGGCGGTTAAACCGACCGTTCATGCAAAGCCGCGGGCGTGCCGGTTTCACTTGAATTCACGGCGAGCCTGCCACATTTTCCCATGGACCGCGCACGGTGCGCGGGTACGGTTCACACCCACGACCATGTTCAAACGCATCGCTCTTTTCCTGGCCACCAACATGGCCGTCCTCGCCCTGGTGAGCATCGTGCTGGCGGTGCTGCAGTCGATGGGCGTGTCCGTCGGCAACAACGGGGCCCTGCTGATCATGGCCGCGATGTTCGGTTTCGGCGGCTCCTTCGTGTCCTTGCTGCTGTCCAAGTGGATGGCCAAGCGCAGCACCGGCGCGCACGTGATCGAACAGCCGCGCAACGAGGCCGAACAGTGGCTGGTGAACACGGTGCGCCGTCAGGCCGAGGCGGCCGGTATCGGCATGCCGGAAGTCGCCATTTACGACGCACCCGAGATCAACGCCTTCGCCACCGGCGCCAACCGCAACAACGCGCTGGTCGCGGTGTCGACCGGGCTGTTGCGCGCGATGAGCCGCGACGAGGCCGAGGCGGTGCTGGCGCACGAGGTCAGCCACGTCGCCAACGGCGACATGGTGACCATGGCGCTGGTGCAGGGCGTGCTGAACACCTTCGTGATCGTGCTGGCACGCTTGGTCGGCCGCGTGATCGACGGTTATCTGTCGGGCAACCGCGACGGCGGCCCGGGCCTGGGCTACTACGCGATCGTATTCGTGCTGGACATGGTGTTCGGCCTGTTCGCCAGCATGATCGCGATGTGGTTCTCGCGTTACCGCGAGTTCCGCGCCGACGCCGGCGGCGCGCGTCTGGCCGGCCGCGACAAGATGGTCGGCGCGCTGGAGCGTCTGGCCCAGACCTACGGCGAGAGCACCCTGCCCAAGCAGGTGCAGGCGTTCGGCATCAGCGGCGCGGTCGGCCACGGCCTGTCCAAGCTGCTGCGCAGCCACCCGCCGCTGGAAGAGCGCATCGCCGCGCTGCGCAACGCCCCGGCCGAGCCGGTGCGCGGGCCGGTGGTGGCGCGCTGATCCCAGGCCGCCGCGGTTCGACGGAAAAGCCCGCCATCGGCGGGCTTTTTCTTTGGGCGGAGCGTGGCGGGCGGGTGGGGCGAGATGGCGCGGGCCGTAGCGCACTTCGCCCGGCCTATTGACACATACCAACCATTTGGTATGTTTGGGTCATGGCCAGACCCACCAAACAGTCCCCAGAACGCGGCGGCGCGCGAATCCGGCTGCTGGAAGCGGCGCGCGACCTGATTCGCGCCCAGGGCTATGCGGCGACCACGGTCGACGAACTCTGCCTGGCGGCCGGCGTCACCAAGGGCGCGTTCTTCCATCACTTCGCCAACAAGGACGCGCTGGGCGTGGCCGCGGCCGACTATTGGGCCGAGACCACCACCGCCTTCTTCGCTGCCGCGCCGTATCACGCACCGGCCGATGCGTTGGACCGCGTGCTGGCCTATGTCGCGTTCCGCAAGGCGATCACCGCCGGCGAGATCGCGCAGTTCACCTGCCTGGTCGGCACGCTGGCGCAGGAGGTCTACGCCAGCGCGCCGGAGATACGCGAGGCCTGCGGCCGCAGCATCTTCGGCCACACCGCGACCCTGGAGGCCGACATCGAGGCCGCGCGCCGCGATCGCGGCATCGTCGCGCGCGACTGGAGCGCGCAGAGCCTGGCGCGCTACACGCAGACGGTGATCCAGGGCGGTTTCGTGCTGGCCAAGGCCGGCAACGATCCCGAACTCGCGCGCGAAAGCCTGGATCACCTCGACCGCTACATCCGCCAGTTGTTCGATGTCGCACGGGAGCGAGCCGCATGAACGCCATCACCCTGGGCTGCGCCTGCGGCCACACCCGCCTGGAAGTGCAGGGCGCACCGATTCTGGTGTCCGAATGCCTGTGCGACAGCTGCCGCGCCGCCGCCGCGCGCCTGGCCGCGTTGCCCGGCGCCGCGTCCCTGCTGACGCCGTACGGCGCGACGGCGAGTGCGGAGTACCGCAAGGACCGCATCCGTTTCCTGTCCGGCGCCGAGCGTTTGGGCGAGTTCCGGCTGACGCCGGACGCGGGTTCGCGGCGCGTGGTCGCGCGCTGCTGCAACACGCCGCTGTTCCTGGAAATGAAGGGCGCGCATTGGCTGAGCCTGTACCTGCAGCTGTGGCCGCCGGCCGCGCGGCCGCGGCCGACCCTGCGCACCATGACCGGCGATCTGGACGACGCATCGGCGTTGCCGGACGACCTGCCCAATCTGAAGACGCACACGGTGGCGTTCTACGCCAAGTTGTTCGCGGCCTGGGTCGGCATGGGCTTCAGGAATCCGAAGATCGAGGTGGCGGAGAAGATCGATGCCTGAGGACAAGATCGAGATTCGCAACGTCAACACGCCCGGCCGCACCGAGCGCGTGGATCGCGCCAAGTACGAGGCGATGCGCGCGGCGCTGCTGTCGGTGCTGCCGCGCAAGGCGCCGGGCATGACGGTGGCGGACGCGAAAGCCGCCTTGCTGCCGGCGCTGCCGGAGGCTTTGTTTCCGCAGGGCAAAACCGCAGGCTGGTGGCTGAAGGCGGTGCAGTTGGATCTGGAGGCCAAGGGCACGATCGCGCGCGCGGCGATCAAGCCGGTGCATTTGTATGCGGTGGCGGGCAAGCAGGGGCGCTGAGAGCGGCTTGCGGGCGGGTTGCTGAGCGATCGCGTTCGCGCGTAAGAGCAAATCCCCCTCAATCCCCCTTTTTCAAAGGGGAGGCCAAGGCCGTTCGTAGGATGCGGTGATAACCGCATCGTCGTCATGCGGGATGCGTTGGGGCTCGCGCAAAGAGCAAATCCCCCTCAGTCCCCCTTTTTCAAAGGGGGAGGCTAAGGCGGTGCTGTCGCTTTTTTATGGGGGCGCAAAGGCATTCCCTCTGAATGCAAAGGGAGGCTGCAATAGGCCTGCTTTGCGGTGGCGCTACGAGTTCCTTAGAACTCGTAGTCCATGTCCGGACCCGCCGCGGCCAGGAAGTGGCCCTGGGCGTAGTCGATGCCGGCGGCGAACAGGAAGGACATGCTGGCCGCGTCCTGGACGAACTCGGCGATGGTCTGCTTGCCCAGTTCGCGCGCCTTGGCCGCGATCTCGCGGATGCGCTGCTGGTGGTCGGGATTGCTGGGCAGGTCTTCCATGAAGGCGCGGTCGATCTTGAGGAAGGACGCGTCGAAATGGCTGAGCATCTGGAACGAGTTCAGGCCCGAGCCGAACTGCTCCAGCCCCACGCGCACGCCGAAACGCGCGACCCGGGCCTGGAACTCCTGCGCCGCGCGCAGGTGGGTGAAGACCTTGGACTCGGGCAGCTGCAGCACCAGCAGGCCGCCTTCGGCGTTTTGCCGCGCCAGCTGCTCTTCGATGTGCTGGAGCAGGCTTTCGTCCTGCAGCGAGGCCTGGGTGATCTTGACCAGCAGCAGGGTGCGCTTGCCGGCGCGCAGGCGTTCGCCGATGACCTGGATCGCCTTGCCGACCACCCAGCGGTCGATTTCCCACAGCAGGCCGTGTTCCTCGGCGATCTGCAGGAAGGTCAGCGGCTGCACCAGCTCGCCCGGCTCGCCCTGCATGCGCAGGTAGGCCTCGTACATCTCCATCGGCTCGCCGTGGAGATTGATCAGCGGCTGGTAGTTCATCAGGAAGCGGTCGGCGTCGAGCGCGTCGCGGATGCGCGTGACCCAGGCTTCGACGCGTTCGGACTCGGCGCGGTCGGCCGCGCCCGGGTCGAACAGTTCGGTGCGGTTGCCGCCGACGCCGATGCTGGACTGCACGCACTGGCTGGCCTTGCCCAGCACGGCGGTGACGCTGGCGATCTTCTCGCCGATCTGCACGCCGCCGATGCTGACGGTGGTGTTGAGCGAGCGGCTGGGCGTTTCCAGCACGTGATCGGCGAATGCGGTGCGCAGGCGGTCGGCCAGGGCGGCGGTCGCGTGGTAGTCGCAGTTGGGCGTGAGCACGGCGAACTGGTGCTCGGAGAAGCGCGCGGCGACGTCGTCGGGACCGATCATGGTGCGCAGGCGCTCGCCGAACGCGGCGATCAGCTCGTCGGACGCGTCCAGGCCGATTTCCTGCAGCAGGCGCGCGTAGTGGTCCGGCTCGATCAGCAGCAGGCCGTGGTGGGTGTTGTTCTGGGCGGCGTCGGAGACCGCGTCCTCGAGCGCGCGCAGGAAGGTGGCGCGGTTGAGCAGGCCGGTGACCTGGTCGCGCTGGCGCAGGGCCTCGACCTCGCGCGCGAGTTCGGGATCGAACTCCTGGCGGCGCAGGATCACCTGCAGGCACTGCTCGCCTTCGTAGCTGGCGGGGGTGAATTCCATGATCGCGGCGAAGCTGCTGCCGTCCAGCGCGCGCGCCTCGGTCTCGTAGCGCGGCGGCGGCGGTTCGCCCTTGGACAGCTGCTTGAGCAGTTGCTTGAAGCCGTCGACCTGGCCGGGCGCGACCATGTCCAGCAGCGACATGCCCTCGATTTCCTCGAAGGACTCGAACCCGAAGATGTCCAGGTAGGCCGCGTTGGCGCGGATGTGCATGCCTTCGTGGATGTAGGCGATGGGCTCGCGCGAGGAATCGATCAGGCTGTCGCAGCGGCGTTCGGTCTCGCGCACCTGGGCTTCCAGGCGGCGCAGCGAGCGGCGCGCTTCCAGGTCGGCCCATTCGGCGCGGACCACATTTTGTATGTGGTCGGTGTGGCCGCGCAGGATCACGCTGCGCGCGCCCAGGGCCAGCACTTCCAGCAGGCGGGTGTCGTCGACGTTGTCCAGCAGCACCAGTACCGGCAGGTCCTTGCCGGTGCTGTCGACCTGCTGCATGACTTTGGCCAGCGGCACGTTGCGCGCGTCGCGCGCGGCCAACACCAGGTCCTGGGCCTGGCCGACCTGGGTGGCCAGCTCGGCTTCGTTCTCGGGACGCGACGGGCGCACGGCGATGCCGCTGTTGCGCAGGCCGCTGACGATGGCTTCCGCCGCTTCGACGCTGTCGTCGACGATCAGCAGGCGCAGCACCATGTCTTTGCCGAATTGCATTCACCACCTCCGTGGCCCGCGTTTATGACACGAAGGCCGTGCCGGAGTCCATGCGAACCGCGTTACAGCGGTCGCTTTCCAGGATCTCCGGCGATCTCTCGCACCAGTTTTGGAACCAGGTAGCCAGAAAGCCGCGCGGCCAGCGCACGATGCAACGCGCGGGCGCGTTCGTCGTCGATTTCGAAGTGCGCAGCCCCCTGCACACGATCGAGTTGATGCAGATAGTACGGCAGTACGCCGGCGTGGAAACCACGCTCGCTCAAATCTGCGAGCGCCTCGACGCTATCGTTGACGCCGCGCAGCAGCACGGCCTGGTTGAGCAGGACCGCGCCGGTCGCGCGCAGGGCAGCCAGGGCCGCGTCCACGGAGGCGTCGAACTCCTGGGCGTGGTTGGCGTGCAGCACCACCGTCACCGGCCAGGGCAGGGCGCGCAGCCAGGCCAGCAGGGGCGCGTCGACGCGCTCGGGCAGGACCACCGGCAGGCGGGTGTGGATGCGCAGGCGCTTGAGGTGGGGCACGGCGGCCAGGGCGTCGGTCAGCTCGGCCAGCTTGGGTGTGGCCAGCGACCAGGGGTCGCCGCCGGACAGGATGACCTCGTCGATGCCCGGGTCGGCCGCGATCAGCTCGATCGCACCGCGCCAGCCGGCCGCGGCCGCGGTTTCCTCGGCGTAGGGGAAGTGGCGGCGGAAGCAGTAGCGGCAATGGATGGCGCAGCTGCCGGTGGTCACCAGCAGGGCGCGGCCGCGGTACTTGCGGATCACCCCGTCGCCGGCCTTCGCCAAGCCGTCGCCGACCGCGTCCAGGGCGTAGCCGGGCATGGGCCGCAGCTCCTGGTCCAGCGGCAGGACCTGGCGCAGCAGGGGGTCGTGCGGGTCGCCGGCGCGCATGCGGGCGACGAAGCCGCGCGGCACCCGCAGCGGGAACTGCGCGGCGGCGGCCTCGGAGACCCCGGCCGCGACGCCGTCCAGCCCCAGCAGGCCCAGCAGCTCGCGCGGATCGCGCACCGCGTCGCGCCATAGCGTCTGCCAGCGCGGGGGCGCGACGGAGCGCTCTAGGGGCTGCGGCTGTATGGAGGCCGGGGCTGCGGGTATCATGCGGGGCTAGCTTGTATGGATACGGTTTGTGGGGCGGGCGTCCCGGGGGTTCCCGGTGCCGGTCCCGTTCGCGTCCCACCCGGCCTGATGGCGGCGGTGACAGACGCAGCCCGACATTCTAGCCTCCCGCCGCCGGCGCGGCGGCCCCGACCCGTCGGGGCCTCGCGATCCGACGGGCGCAACCGCCTCATTCTTAAAATTCGCAGGAGTTTCAGCATGGCCAGCTTGGGCATGAACGACGTCAAGACCGGACAGAAGATCCTGGTCAATAACGACCCGTGCATCATCACCGAGACCGAGTACGTCAAGCCGGGCAAGGGCCAGGCCTTCACCCGCGTCAAGTACCGCAGCATCAAGTCCGGCCGCGTGGTCGAAATGACCATGAAGGCCACCGACAGCGTCGAGCAGGCCGACGTGGTCGACACCGACATGCAGTACCTGTACTCCGACGGCGAGTACTGGCACTTCATGAACCAGGAGTCGTTCGAGCAGGTCCAGTCCGACAAGGCCGGCATGGGCGGCGCCGAGAAGTGGCTCAAGGGCGAGGAAGAGTGCGTGGTGACGCTGTGGAACGGCGTGCCGATCGCGGTCCAGCCGCCGAACTTCGTCGAGCTCAAGATCACCGAGACCGACCCCGGCGTGCGCGGCGACACCTCCGGCGGCGGCGGCAAGCCGGCCACGCTGGAAACCGGCGCGGTGGTGCGCGTGCCGCTGTTCGTCGGCCAGGAAGAAATCATCAAGGTCGACACCCGCTCGGGTGAGTACGTCAGCCGAGTGAAGTGACGATCCGGCCCGTGGCCGCATAGCGGCCACGGCTTTGCCGGATCGTCATCCCCGCGAAAGCGGGGATCCAGTGCCTTCAGCGCGCGACCCGCTGCCGCGCAGCGGCCCACGCTTTGCCGGACGTCATCCCCGCGTAGGCGGGGATCCAGCGCCTTCAGCGCGCACCCCGCTGCCGCGCAGCGGCCCACGCTTTGCCGGACGTCATCCCCGCGTAGGCGGGGGTGAGGGCGTGCCGCTTGCGAGCCACTGGCTCGCGCACGACCGAACGCCCGAGCGCTGGCGCTCGGGCCGGGCGTCCACCGTTGCGTCGTCCTTCAACCCAGTCGCCGCGAAAGCGGGTCGAGCCCGCGACCTAACTCTGACTCGCGCGAAATCCTCCTCGCGAAACCCGGCGCTCTGCCCGGACGAAGCCCTGGGTGTTCGGCTCCGCCGAAGTAAGGCAGAGCCCACGTTCGCGGTAATGACGTTGGGGTGGTTTCACGGCGAGCCCAAACCAACCCGTTCCGACGACCCCAACCACCGTCATTCCGGCGCAAGCCGGAACCCATGTTGCCGTTGCCGGCCCACCCGCAACGTCATGGTCAAGGAGCAAAATCGAAATGGGTTCCGGCTTACGCCGGAATGACGGCATCGGGAACGCGGCGTGTGCATGCGCCCAGCCCCACGCCCCATCGCTCCAGCAAAGATCCCCCGCTTCGGCCAAAATAGCGTCCTGGCCGCCCGGCCCGGATGCACAGGAGCGCAGATGACCATCGATACCCCAGCCAACGCCTGCGACCTGTTGATCGAAGCGGGCTGGGTGGTTCCGGTCGAACCGCACGCGGTAGTGCTGGAGGACCATGCCGTGGCGATCCGCGGCGGCGTCATCGTCGACGTGCTGCCCATCGCCGAGGCGCGCGCCCGTTACCGCGCCGCCGAAACCGTATCGCGCCCGGACGCGGCGCTGATCCCGGGCATGGTCAATGCCCATACCCACAACCCGATGACCCTGCTGCGCGGCATCGCCGACGATCTGCCGCTGATGGAATGGCTGCAGGGCCACATCTGGCCGGTCGAGGCGGCGGTGATCGGGCCGCAGTTCGTCGAGGACGGCATCGCCCTGGCGATCGCCGAGATGCTGCGCGGCGGCACCACCTGCGCCAACGAGAACTACTTCTTCCCGGACGTGCAGGCCGCCGTCTACAAGCGTCACGGCTTCCGCGCCCGCGTCGGCCTGCCGGTGATCGATTTCCCGACCGCCTGGGCCAAGAGCGCCGACGAATATTTCGACCGCGCCGGCGAGGTCCACGACCTGTGGCGCGACGATCCGCTGGTCGCCACCGCGTTCGCGCCGCACGCGCCGTACACGGTCAACGATGCGAACTTCGAGCGCATCCGCATGCTCGCCGACCAGCTCGACCTGCCGGTGCACCTGCACACCCACGAGACCGCGCAGGAAATCGCCGACTCGATCAAGCTGCACGGCCAGCGCCCGCTGGCGCGGCTGGACCGCCTGGGTCTGGTCACCGACCGCCTGATCGCGGTGCACATGACCCAGCTCACCGATGCCGAGATCGAGCTGTGCGCGCAGCGCGGCGTCAGCGTGGTGCATTGCCCGGAATCCAACCTCAAGCTGGCCTCGGGCTTCTGCCCGGCCTGCAAGCTGCAGCGCGCCGGCGTCAACCTGGCCATCGGCACCGACGGCTGCGCCAGCAACAACGACCTGGACATGTTCGGCGAAACCCGCACCGCGGCGCTGCTGGCCAAGGCGGTGGCCGACGACGCCTCGGCGCTGGACGCGTTCAGCGCGCTGCGCGCGGCGACGCTGGGCGGCGCGCGCGCGCTGGGCTTCGAGGCCAAGATCGGTTCGATCGAGATCGGCAAGCAGGCCGATCTGGTCTGCGTCGACCTGGGCCAGCTGGAAACCCAGCCGCTGCACCATGTGGTCTCGCAGCTGATCTACGCCACCGGCCGCCATCAGGTCAGCGACGTCTGGATCGCCGGCGCGGCCAAGCTGCGCGAGCGTGTGTTGGTCGATATCGATATGCCGGCGCTGATCTCCAACGCGCGCCAATGGCGCGGTCGCATCGCCGCGCTCGGACGCTGAGCCCGGCGCCGTCCCCTACAAGATTCGTACAGGCAACCCAATGAACGCACACGGCAGCGCGTCCGAGCCGGCCCAGGCCGGCGGCGACGACAACTTCAGCCAGGCCGAACTCGACAAGTTCGGCGCCCTCGCCAACCGCTGGTGGGATCCGCAGGGTCCGCAGAAGGCGCTGCACGCGCTCAATCCGGCGCGCTTGGGCTATGTCGCCGAACGCACCGCGCTCAGCGGCGCGCGCGTGCTCGACGTCGGCTGCGGCGGCGGGCTGCTCAGCGAAGCATTGGCCGGCGCCGGCGCCGATGTGGTCGCGATCGACCTCGCGCCGGAACTGCTCAAGGTGGCGCGCCTGCACAAGCTGGAAACCGGCGTGCGCGTGGACTATCGCCTGCAGTCGGTGGAGTCGCTGGCGGCCGAACAGCCGGGCAGTTTCGATGCCATCACCTGCATGGAAATGCTCGAGCACGTGCCCGATCCCTCGGCCATCGTGCGCGCCTGCGCGAGCCTGCTGAAGCCGGGCGGTCGCTTGTTCCTGTCCACGCTCAACCGCACGCCGGCCGCGTTCGCGCTGGCCATCGTCGGCGCCGAGTACGTCGCCCGCGTGCTGCCCAAGGGCACCCACCAGTACCGCGATTTCATCAAGCCGTCCGAACTGGCGGCCTGGCTGCGCGGCGCGCAGATGCAACTGGAGGACGTCAGCGGATTGATGTACGAACCCTGGCGCAACGCCGCGCGCGTGATCGCGCGCACCGACGTCAATTACCTGGCCTGCGCGCGCAAGCCGGAGACGGCATGAACCACGAAGCCGCGGTGCGTTTTCCCAAGGCGGTGCTGTTCGACCTGGACGGCACCTTGCTCGACAGTGCGCCGGACATGCTGGCCGCGCTGAACGTCATGCGCGCCGCGCGCGGCGACGCGCCGATGCCGCTGTCGCAGCTGCGCCCACACGTGTCGCGCGGCGGGCAGGCCATGCTGGCGGCGGCGTTCCCGGACGTGGCGATGGAGGAGCGCAGCGGCTGGCTGCAGGCCTTCCTCGATCTGTATCAACAAGAGCTCGGCAAGCACAGCGGGCCGTTCGAAGGCATCGAAGCGATGCTGGCCGAACTGGAAGCGGCCGGCAGCGTCTGGGGCATCGTCACCAACAAGCCCGAGTACCTGGCGCAGCTGCTGATGCCGCTGCTGGGCTGGGAATCGCGCTGCGCGGTGCTGATCGGCGGCGACACCCTGCCCAAGCGCAAGCCCGATCCGCTGCAGCTGCTCGTGGCCGCCGAACGCATCGGCATCGCGCCCGCGGACTGCGTCTACGTCGGCGACGACGAACGCGACATCATCGCCGCGCGCGCCGCCGGCATGGCCTCGGTGGTCGCGTTGTGGGGTTATCGCCTGGCCGAGGACGACCCGATCGCCTGGCAGGGCGACCGCATGATCGAAGCGCCGCAGACCCTGTGCGCCGCGGCGGCCTGGCCGCACGGGCGATGAGCCCGCAGACCGACGGCGCGCCGGCGTCCGACGAGGGCGCGCACGCGCCCGACGATGCCCTGGCCAGCTTCATCGGCAAGTGGCGCGCGCGCTGGCCGGAGTGGGCGCTGGCGGAAACCTTCGTGCCGGCCGCGCAACGCGAGACCGCGCTGGCCTGGGCCGCGCTGCAGCAGGAACTGGCCGACGCCGCCTGGGGCGGCCGCGACGCGCGTCCGGGCGAACTCAAGCTGGGCTGGTGGCTGGAAGAGCTGCAAGGCTGGTCGCTGGGCCGGCGCCGGCACCCGCTGGGGCAAACCCTGCAACGCCGTCCCGCGCCCTGGGCCGCGCTCGCCGCGGCGCTGCCGACGCTGCTGGACACACGCGAACGCCCGCTGGACCGCGACGACGCGATCGGCCAGCTGCGCACCTACGCGGGCGCGCTGGCCGCCGTCGATGCGGCGCTGTTCGGAACCCAGGCGGGCGAGGGCGACAACGCCGTGGTCGCCGCCGGCCTGCTGCACGCGCGCCTGGCCCACGAGGGCGCCAGCGCCGTGCCGCTGAGCGTGCTCGCGCAGGCGGGCGAGGACGCCGCGATCGCCGTCTGGACACGGGATCTGCACGCGCATTGGCCGAAACCGCCGGCGGCGACCGTGCCGCGCCGGCTGTGGGCCGCGTTGGCGTCGGCACGCCTGCGCGGCGGCGACGCGGCCCGGCCGCTGTCGCCCTGGCGCGCGCTGCTCAGCGGCTGGCGCGGCGCGCGCGGCCGGCGCTAAGCCGGTCGCGGCAGGTAGGCGCCGGCCGCGGCGCGCCCAAGCCGGGCCGCGCAGACACAGCGTTTCAGCCCCGGACAGGGGCGGGCGCGGCGCGGCCGGTAGAATGGTGCCCGTTGCGGTCCCCCACGCCGCCCCATCGAAGCTGTCGTGACCACTCATACCTCCACTCCGCGCCGCCTCCCCGATGTCGCCTTCGACGCCGCCGCCGCGGCGCGTCCGCTGGACTGGGTCGGCATGTCCAACATCGCCCTGCCGCTGCGCGTGGCCTCCGGCCATGGCGAGCCAGCTCACAACGGCACGATCCAGGTCGCCGCCTCGGTGGACGTCTCGGTGGACCTGCGCGACGCCGACGCGCGTGGCATCCACATGTCGCGCATGTACCTGCAGCTGCAGGATGCCTTCGCCAGCGAGACCCTGACCCCGGCCGGCCTGCGCCGCGTGCTGCAGGCCCTGATCGAGGGCCAGGGCGGCATTTCCAGCGCCGCGCGCCTGGTGCTGCGTTACGAACAACTGCTGCTGCGGCCGGCTCTGGCCAGCGCCAATGCCGGCTGGAAGCGCTATCCGGTCGAGATCGACGCGACCCTGCGCGAAGGCCATCTGCACTTGGGCCTGCGTTTCGCGGTCGAGTACTCCAGCACCTGTCCGGCTTCGGCGGCGCTGTCGCGCCAGCTCAACGCCGAACGCTTCGTCGAGGACTTCGCCGCCGCGCGGCCGCTGTCGACCGCCGTGGTCGGCGAGTGGCTGGCGTCCGAGCGCGGCCTGGCCGCCACCCCGCATGCGCAGCGCAGCCGCGCCGACATCCGCGTCGAGCTGCGTCCGGCGTTCGACGAACTGCCGCTGACCGCGTTGATCGACGCCATCGAGCAGGCCCTAGGTACGCCGGTGCAGACCGCGGTCAAGCGCGAGGACGAACAGGCGTTCGCGCGCCTCAACGCCGAGAACCTGATGTTCTGCGAGGACGCCGCGCGCCGCGTGGCGGCCGCGCTGTCGGCCGACCCGCGCATCGATCGTTACGAAGCGCAGGTCTCGCACTACGAAAGCCTGCACGCGCACGACGCCGTCGCGCGCGTGACCGGGCAGGGCGCCGCGCGCGACTGAGCGCGGCCGCAGGCGCCGGTGCAGCGGTCTGTTGCGCGTAGTCGCGGTAGCGCCCCTCGGTTGCAGGACGCAGCTTCGATGACCGCCTTACGATCGGGGCGCGTCTTGCCGGCCGCGTAGCCTGTAAAAGCTCCGCACCTCCCGCCGCCTGTCTCCCTTTGCCGAAGGGCACAGCGCTGGTCTTCCTCCTTTGAAAAAGGGGGATTGAGGGGGATTCGCTTTTCAAGCGCGGCAGTGCTTCCACCACGCGGGCGCCCTCATCCCCCCGGCCGGCCCGGCAGCAACCGCCTTCCCGCCAGCGCCGTTCCTCCCCCCAGCGCAAACAACCGCCACCCTAAGACGCCAGCACCCCCACTTCCGGGTGCCGATCGGCGCTGCAGGCCCGCCAAACGGCGCAAAACCGTGCACGCGGTCACGCCCGTTGGGCTATGCTCGAAATGTTGCAGGGTGCCGGGGCGGGTTATGGGGAAACCCTCGCGTCGTGGTTGGCAGGCCGTGTTGGCCTGGTTGGGCCTACTAGTGGCGGCGGCCGCGCCGGCGCAGTCGCTGGAGCTTTCGCGCCTGGATTCCGACCCCTTGCCGGTGCAGGTGCTGGCCGGCGACTTCGACGACCGCTTCGTCGCCGTATCCGATCTGTCCATCCGCGAGCGCAGCCGCGAGCCGCGCTGGTGGCGGCTGAGCGCGCGCCGCGATCAGAGCGCCGCCAGCCAGCCGCAGCTGGTGCTGCGCTCGCCGCATCTCAACCGCGTCGAGGTCTGGCTGCCGGGCTCGCCGCTGCCGGTGCCGCGCGCGCTGCTCGGCAACGGCGCCGATAGCAGCGTGTCCATGCGTGCGCTGGTGGTGCCGCTGCCGCACGGCATCGTCGCCGGCGAATCGGTGTACCTGCGCGTGCAATCGCTGACCCCGCTGCCGATGACCGCCTCGATCGAACCGCTGGCGCTGGTGCACAGCAAGGACATGACGCACGTCGCCTGGCGCAGCGCGGTGATCACCTCGATGGTCGTGATGGCCGTGCTCGCGTTCGGGTTCTGGGCCGGCATTGGCGAACGCAGCTACCTGATGCTGGGCCTGACCCTGATCGCGCAACTGCTGTACCTGATCAGCTACGGCGGCGAGGCGCGCGCGATCCCCTGGCTGTCGATACTGGTCAGCGACGATATCCGCACCGGCCGCATGTTCGGCCTGATCGCGGTGCTGGCCAGCAACGCCTTCCTGGCCCATTACCTGAGTCTGCGCCAGACCCAGCCGCGGCTGATGCGGGTGCTGATGGGCTGCAACGTCGCGATCGTGCTGTTGATGCTGGTGACCCTGGCCACGGTCGCGCCGCTGATCGCGGTGGCGGCCAACTTCGTGCTGCTGGCGGGCTACGCGATCGTGATGGTGGCCGGCGCGGTCGGCGCCTTGCGGCGGCAACGCGAGGCTTACTTTCTACTGCTGTCGTGGACGCCGATGTTCGTCCTGACCGCGTTGCGCTTCGCCGGGGTGATGGACTGGTGGGGCAACCCGGAATGGATGGACTACGCCTTCCCGCTGGGCTTCGCGATGGGCGGGCTGGTGCTGATGATCGGCCTGTCCGACAAACTGCAGCAGCTGCGCCGCGACCGCGACCAGGCCAGTCGCCTGGCCACCTACGACGCGCTCACCGGCGCGATGACGCGGCCGGCGATCGAGGCTAGGCTCAAGGCCGCGGTGGAATCCGCGCACAAGAGCCGGCGGCCGCTGTCGGTGGTGTTCTTCGACGTCGACCACTTCAAGCGCATCAACGACGAGCACGGCCACCGCGTCGGCGACCAGACCCTGCGCATCATTTCCCTGCGCACGCGCAACCGCCTGCGCACCTACGACCTGTTCGGCCGCTACGGCGGCGACGAAATCCTGGTGGTGCTGCCCGATACCCAACTGCGCGAAGCGCTGGGCGTGGCCGAGAACCTGCGCTCGTCGGTGAACTGCCGGCCCTTGTCGATCGACGGCCGCCTGCTGGCGGCCAGCCTCAGCGTGGGCGTGGCCGAACTGCTGCACGAGGAAACCGCCGAGCATCTGCTAGAACGCGCCGACGCGGCGCTGTACGCGAGCAAGTCGGCCGGCCGCGATCGCGTGACCGGGCACACCGCCTCGCGCGTGCAGGAACTGGTGCACTAGCGCCGCCGCGGGCGCTGAACGGTCTCGTTCTACTTGCCGCCCGCGCGCACCGCGTCGCCGCGTTCCAGCACCAGCAGCGGGTCGATGCGCACGTCGAACCAGTTCATGCCCCAATGCAGGTGCGGCCCGGTCGCGCGGCCGGTCGCGCCGACCGCGCCCACGACTTGGCCCTGGGCGATGCGGTCGCCGACTTTCACGTCGATGCGCGACAGGTGCAGGAAGTTGGAGCTGATGCCGTGGCCGTGATCCAGCAGCAGGGTGCCGCCGGTCAGGTACAGGTCGGGCGCGGCGAAGGTGACCACGCCGGCGGCCGGCGCCAGCACCGGCGTGCCGCTGGCGGCGGCGATGTCCATGCCCGAATGCGCGCTGCCGGGCTGGCCGTTGTACACGCGCTGATTGCCGAAGCGCCCGCTGATGCGGCCGCGCACCGGCCACACGAAGGCCTGGGCGAAATCGGCGCGCTCGTCGTCGCGGTCGCGCGCGGCCGTGACCAGGGCCTGTTCGCGGCGGATGCGCTCGGCGATCTCCGGCGGCGGGTTCACGGTCTTGGGCGGCACGCCGTTGATCTGTTCGATCGGCCAGTCGCGCGGCGTCACCGCGATGCTCACGCGCTGGCTGCGGCCTTGCGCGTCGATCACCTCGACCTCCACCGGCGCGGCCTGTTCGCGGCCGATGCCGAACACCACCGATCCGTACGCCGTGGCGCGCAGCGTGCGCGCGCCGTAGCGCACGCTGGCGCCGGCCGGCACCTTGCCGATCACCATCGCGCCCTGCTGCACCGAAGCGGGAAACACCACGCGCGCGTCGACGCCGTCGGCGGCGGGCGTCGCGACCGGTGCTGTGGACTGCTGCGCCGAGACGGTCGGAGCCGCCGCGCACACGGCCAGCGCCAGCGTCGCCAGCGCGACCGCGCAAGGCCTCATCGCGCGAACGCCAGGCGCTGTCCGTTGGCCGCGCCGACCAGGCGCGCGCCGTCCCAGGCCAGTACGCCGTTGACCCAGGTCGAGGCGATGCGCGAATGGAAGGTGCGGCCCTCGAACGGCGACCAGCCGCACTTGGACAGCACGTCCTCGCGGCGCACCGTGAACGGCGTGTCGTCGATCAGCACCAGGTCGGCGGCGTAGCCCTCGCGCAGGAAGCCGCGGCCTTCGACATCGAACAGCTTGGCCGGCGCATGGGCGAACTTGTTCACCACCTGCGCGGTGCTCAGATGGCCCTCGTGGACCAGCTCCAGCGCGGCGTTGAGCGCGTACTGCACCAGCGGCAGGCCGCTGGGCGCCGAGGTGTACGGCCGCGCCTTCTCTTCCAGCGTGTGCGGCGCGTGATCGGTGGCCAGCACGTCGATCACGTCCTCGGCCACCGCGCGGATCAGCGCCTCGCGGTCGCTGGCGTCCTTGATCGCCGGATTGCACTTGATCAGGTGGCCCAGCGCGGCGTAGTCGGCGCGGTCGAAGCGCAGGAAGTGGATGCAGGTCTCGGCGGTGATGCGCTTGCCCTCGATCGGGCCGGGCTGGAACAGCGCCAACTCGTCGGCGGTGCTGATGTGCAGCACGTGCAAACGCGTGTTGTGCTTGCGCGCCAGCGAGATCGCCAACTCGGTGGACTTCTTGCAGGCCTGGCGCGAGCGGATATCGGGGTGGCATTCGGCCGGAATGTCGTCGCCGTACTTGGCCTTGTAGCGGGCCAGTTCGGCGTCGATCATCGGCGTGTCTTCGCAATGGGTGATGATCGGCGTCGGCACGTCGCGGAAGATCGCGTCCAGGGTGACCGGGTCGTCGACCAGCATGTTGCCGGTGGACGCGCCCATGAACACCTTCACGCCCGGCGCGGTGCGCGGATCCAGGCGTTGGATCGCTTCCAGATTGTCGTTGCTGGCGCCCAGGTAGAACCCGTAATTGCCCCAGGCGCGGCCGGCGGCCCGGCGGTACTTGTCCTCCAGCGCATCGGCGTTGAGCGTCGGCGGATTGGTGTTGGGCATGTCCATGAACGTGGTCAGCCCGCCGGCGACCGCCGCGGCCGACTCGGTCGCGATGTCGGCCTTGTACTCCATGCCGGGCTCGCGGAAGTGGACCTGGTCGTCGATCATGCCCGGCAGCAGGCGGCGGCCGGCGGCGTCGACCACCGCCTCGCCGTCGCGCGCGGACAGGCCCGCGCCGATCTGGGCGATGCGGCCGTCCTCGATGCGCAGGTCGCCGTCGTACTCGCGACCTTCGTTGACCAGGCGGGCGTTGACGATCAGTGTCGATGGCATGAGTGCTTTCCGGGGTCCAGGGGCGGCACCGGATCGTGGCCGCCAGGGTGCAGGGGATGACAGCGCAGGATCCGCCGCAAGGCGAGCCAGCTGCCCTTGAAGGCGCCGAAACGGGCGATCGCCTGCATCGCGTACTCCGAGCAGGTCGGATAGAAGCGGCAACGCGGCCCCAGCAGTGGACTGATCCAGCGCTTGTAACCGCGTAGCAGGACGATGAGGAGGCGGTCGATCACTTTTCCACTAAACGCGCGTTTCCTTAATGCGGGAGACCGGTGTCGGATTGCGGTTGCCGCAGTAGTCGGGGCAGGGTATAACAGCGCGCTTTCCTCTCACAAGGCAGGCGCAAGGCAAGGCCGGGCGGACCCGTAACGGGGTTGGCCTGACGAGGCGGAAAATGCCGGTAACGGTCGATTTCGCTTGCGGCGGTCGCGCATTTGTGTATTTGATCGCCGAGCGGACCTCGCGGTTCGCGAAGCTTCCGGAACGGTCCGGGAGTTCCCTCAGGGAATAGAAGGACAAGCCGCTCGTGGCAGTGAAAAAACCTGCGAAGAAGGCCGCCAAGGCGGCCAAGAAGACCGTCAAGCCGGCCGTGAAGAAGGCCGCCTCCTCCAAGACTGCGGCCAGCAAAACCGCGACCAAGAAGCCGGCGGCGAAGAAGCCCGCGGCCAAGGTCGCCGCCAAGAAGCCGGTCGCCAAGCCCGCAGCCAAGAAACCGGCCGCGAAGGCGCCTGCCGCGAAGCAGCCCGCCAAGAAGGCCGCGCCGGTCAAGAAGCCCGCGCCGAAGCCCGCAGCCAAGAAATCGCCGGTCGTCGCCAAGAAGGCGGCGCCCGTAAAGAAGCCCGCGGCCAAGCCCGCCGCGCCGGTCAAGCAGACCGCCGCGGCCAGTAAGGCCGCGGTCAAGAAACCCGTGGTGGCCCCGGCGGCCGCGGCAAGGAAGCCAGAGCCCAAGCCCACCGTCGTCAAGCAACCCGCCGCGAGCCCGCCGACCAAGACCGCACCGGTGGCGGCGCCCGCGAGCAAGAACGCACCCGCAAAGAGCACAGTGACCCAACCAGCCTCCAGCAAATCCCCCGCCGCTGCGACCCCCGCCGCCAAGCCCGCCGCGACCCGCCCCGTGGGCAAGGTCGCCGTGGCCGTGGCCGCCAAGCCCCAGGCGCCCGCGCCCAAGGGCAAGGTGAAGGTCGTCCCGTACCAGACCGACGACGCCACCGGCCGCCCCATCGTTCCGCAGGGCTACCGCCCGGCCGCGGACGAGGAGTACATGAGCCCGCTGCAGCTGGAGTACTTCCGCCAGCGTCTGCTGAGCTGGCGCGGCGACCTGGTCGAGGAGTCCAAGCAGACCATCGAGAACCTCAAGGACGAAGTCCGCGACGTCGGCGACGAAGCCGAGCGCGCGACCCGCGAAACCGAGAACTCGCTGGAACTGCGTACCCGCGACCGTTACCGCAAGCTGATCAGCAAGATCGACAGCACCCTCAAGCGCGTCGATTCGGGCGACTACGGTTTCTGCGTCGACACCGGCGAAGAGATCGGCCTGGAGCGCCTGGAAGCCCGCCTCACCGCCGAGCGCACCATCGATGCGCAGGAGCGTTGGGAGCATCTGCAGAAGCAGATGGGCGACTGAGGTCCGCGGTTCGATGCGTTACGCGAAAAGCCCCGCGCGAGCGGGGCTTTTTCGTTGGGGCGAATGAAAGCAAATCCCCCTCAATCCCTCTTTTTCAAAGGGGGAAGACCCGCCGCTGAGATTTGGCGTTCGGGCACGGCACCGGCTCTTAGCGTCCCCCTTTGGAAAAGGGGGATTGAGGGGGATTCGCTCTTAGCCACCCCTATTGCAAATCCCGCAGATTCAAACGCCGCAACTTCGGCGCCAGCTTCGCCGTCGCCGCGACCACCGCCAGGGTCATGCAGCCGCCGAACACCACCGACGGCACCAGCCCCAGCAGGCGCGCGGCCACGCCCGACTCGAACGCGCCCAGCTCGTTGGAGGAGCCGATGAAGATGCCGTTGATCGACGATACCCGTCCGCGCATTTCGTCGGGCGTCGACAACTGCAGGATGGTCGAGCGCAGCACCACCGACACGCCGTCGCACATGCCCGACAGCAGCAGCATGGTCGCCGACAGCCAGAACTGGCGCGACAGCGCGAAGCCGATGATGCACAGGCCGAAACCGGCCACCGCGTACAGCAGCAGGCGGCCGGCGTTCTTCTGCGGCGGATGCCGTGCCAGCCACAGCCCGATCAGCACCGCGCCCGCCGCCGGCGCGGCGCGCAGGATGCCCAGCGCCTCCGGCCCGTAATGCAGCACGTCGTGGATGAAGGCCGGCAGCAGCGCCACCGCGCCGCCGAACAGCACCGAGAACATGTCCAGGGCCTGCGCGCCCAGCACGACCTGGTTGTTGAACACGAAGCGCAGGCCTTCGCCGATGCTCTTGAACACCGGTGCGCGCTCGGCCGCCGGCGCCGGCTCGGTCACGCGCAGGGAAATGATCGCGATCGCCGCCGCCAGCGCGAACGCGGCCGAAGTCAGATAGGCCGAGGTCACGCCGCCCCAGGCGATCAGCCCGCCGCCCAGCGCCGGACCGACCACCAGGCCGGTCTGCATCACCACGCTGCCCACGCCGGCGCCGCGCGCGAACTGCTCGCGCTTGAGCACGCGCGCGAACAGCGACATGTAGACCGGCGACAGGAACGCGCGCACCACGCCGTTGATCGCGATCGCCGCATAGATGGTCAGCGTGCCGATGCCGAACGCGCCCGCGGGCAGGTGCCCGCTGGCCACGCCGGCCAGCATCAGCGTGGTTAGCAACAGGCCCAGGCAAGCGAACATGCCCAGCTTGCGCCGCGGCAGGTGGTCGACCGCGTAACCGGCGAACAGCGCGAAACAGAAGTAGGGCACTACCTCGGTCAGGCCGATCAGGCCCAGCGCCAGGGTGTCGTTGGTGAGCTTGTAGATATGCCAGCCGACCGTCACCGCGACGATCTGGTAGGACATCATCGCCAGCAGGCGATAGACCAGCAGGCCGACGAAACCGCGGTTATGCAGCAGCGACGGCTCGGGGGCGGTCGCCGCTTCGTTCACAGCCGCCGACGGGCCTGGTCGCGGATGAAGCCCAGCAGCGCGGTCAGGCCGTTGCTGCGGGTCGGCGACAGGTGCTTGGTCAGGCCGATCTCGGCGATGTAGTCGGCTTCGGTGGCGGCGATCTCGGCGGCGCTGCGGCCGGAGTAGACCCGCAAGGCCAAATAGATCAGCCCGGACACGATCGCCGAATCGCTGATGGCGTGGAAATCCAGGCGCTGCGCATCGCCCTGGGCGACGATCCATACCAGCGACTGGCAGCCGTGCAGGCGGTGCTCCTCGGTCTTCCATTCCTCGGGCAGCGCCGGCAGCTTGCGGCCCAGGTCGATCAGGTACTGATAGCGCTCGGACCAGTCGGCGAAGTAGCCGAACTCCTCGCGGATCGCGGCTTGGGCCTGCGCGGCGGTGGGTTCCAGCGGGAAGGGGGAGACGGGGACGGCGATCGCGTTCATTGCCTGCGCATTCTACGCTTCGCGCGCGTGAACGGGCGGAACGCTGCGTAGCTGGGGTGGTGCTGTGGGGCGGCTGGGCCGCGTCGCGACTCGAGAGCGAGTCCTGCTCGGCCTTCCTCAACGAGGAAGCGGTAGGACCACGCGCACCGAGGAAGTGAGCGGAGCGCTTCCCCCTTTGAAAAAAGAGGGATTGAGGGGGATTTGCTTTTGACGTCACGCGCATTCGTAGGGTGCGGTGAGCCGGAGGCGAACCGCACCGGTGCGCGAGGGTGGGGTGTGGTGGAGCGCGCGCGTCGCTTCCTAGTGTGCGTCGTCGCCATCCATGGCGCCGCTATAACCGCTTCGGCTGGTCCGGCCCGGCCATCCATGGCCGGGCGTTCGAAGGCGCAGCACCTGCCGATAGGGCAGGTGCTAAGCGCGCCTTCTCACCCACCGCACTCCCTGCGGCGTGTCCTCCAGCAAGATCCCTTCCGCGGCCAGCTGATCGCGGATCGCGTCGGAACGCGCGAAATCGCGGTTCTTCTTGGCCGCGGCGCGCTCGTCGATCAGACCCTGGATGCGGGCATCGTCGCCGCCGTCGGCGCCGCGCGCGAACCAGGCCGCCGGGTCCTGCTGCAGCAGTCCCAGGGCCAGACCGGCGCCCAGCAGTTCGCGCTTGCGCGCTGCGCGCTCGTCGCCCTCGGCCTTGCGCGCCTCGGCGGCGATGCGGGCGATCTCGGCCAGCGCCTGCGGCGTGCTGAGATCGTCGTCCAGCGCGGCCTCGATCGCGGCCGGAATCTCGATGCCGTCGACCTCGACGTCGGCCAGGTCGCGCAACGTCCCGTACAACCGGTCCAGCGTGCGCACGCTCTGCTCGACCAGCGTGTCCGACCAGTCCAGCGGTTGGCGGTAATGCGCCGAGAGCAGGGCATAGCGCAGCGCCTCGGGCGGATGCGCACGCACCAGGTCGTGGACCTTCTCGATGTTGCCCAGCGACTTGGACATCTTGGCGCCGCCGAAATTCAGCATGCCGTTGTGCAGCCAGTGGCGGGCGAAGACCTTGCCGCCGTGCGCGCATTCGCTCTGCGCGATTTCGTTCTCGTGGTGCGGGAACTGCAGGTCGACGCCGCCGGCGTGGATGTCGATGGTTTCGCCCAGGTGGGCGGCGGCCATCGCCGAGCATTCGATGTGCCAGCCCGGGCGGCCGCGGCCCCAGGGCGAATCCCAGCCGGGCAGGTCGTCGCTGGACGGCTTCCACAGCACGAAGTCGCCGGCATCGCGCTTGTACGGCGCCACCTCGACGCGCGCACCGGCCAGCATTTCCTCCGGATCGCGGCGCGACAGCTTGCCGTAACGGTCGAAACTGCCGATCGCGAACAGGGCGTGGCCCTCGGCGGCGTAGGCATGGCCGTTCTCGATCAGGCGCTGGATCATGGCGATGATCTGGTCGATGTGCGCGGTCGCGGCCGGTTCCAGGTCCGGCGCGCGCACGCCTAGCGCGGCCATGTCCTCGCGATAAGCCGCGGCGAAGCGGTCGGTGATGGCCGAGATCGGCACCCGCTGCTCGGCGGCGGCGGCGTTGATCTTGTCGTCCACGTCGGTGATGTTGCGCGCATAGACCAGGCCGCCATGGCGGCGGCGCAGCAGGTCGGCGAGCACGCCGAACACCACCGGCCCGCGGGCGTTGCCGATGTGCACGTAGTTGTAGACCGTCGGCCCGCACACGTACATGGTCGGGCGGGCGGGATCGATGGGTACGAACGGCTCGACCCGTCGCGTCAGGCTGTTGTAGAGATGCAGGCTCATGGGGTCACGCTATGGTTTGGGCCATTCTAGCGGCAGGCGCAGCGGCTGCGCCTCAGCTCAGGCCCGCGCGATCCCGATCGGGCTCGCAGCGCCCGCTCGGCGGCCGTGTTCGGAATGAGAATCGATGCGGGGCCGGTGCCGATCCGTCCGGGACTGGAGGGTTGATTCAGGTCGTGGCTACACTCCGGTCCTTACAATTTGTTCACGGAACCGATGCGAGCGCGATGAACCCCCGTCCTTACCTGGCAGTCCTGATGTTGCTGGCCGGCGCCACCGCAGCCCTTTGGGCCGGTGCGGCGTCCGCGCAGAGCACGACGGTGATCCAGGCCGAGAACGTGCGCTACGAGTACGCCCAGGTGCTGCGCGTGACGCCGGTCTACCAGACCCTCACCGCGACCAGCATCGAGAAGCGCTGCGAGAGTCCCAAGCCCGCCAGCGAGGATTCGCGCCTGTCGCGCATGGTCGGCGCGGTCAAGGACGTGCTGACCCGCGACCGCCACGAGCGCGAGCGTCAGGCCGCGGCGGCGGCCGAAAACTGCCGCTCGGTGCCGGTGGAGCGCGAGTTCCGTCAGCCCATCGCCTACGACGTGGACTACGTCTACAAGGGCTCCAAATACCGCTCGCGGCTGCCCGAAGACCCGGGCAACCGGCTGCGCATCCGGGTCGCCGTGACCCCGGTGGTGGCCCCGCTCAACTCGCGCTGATGCCGATCCGGCATAAGCCAGGCCCCGTTTTCGACTTGCGCCGCCGGGGGCCGCATGCGAGCATTCGCCCCCTAATGACCCACCTGCGCGCCGACGCCGACGTCCTCACCTCCGCCTACATGGCGGCGGGCATGACCTCGCGCGCGCGCCGACCGTTGCCCTGCCAATCCGCTGGGTGACGGTGCTCGCCGTCGTTCGTGTAACAAGCCACACACACGAAAAGCCCAGCCTTAGCGCTGGGCTTTTTTGTTTTCGTCCCTCGTAAAACCAGCCGCCGCGAAATCCGCCACCGCGTTTCCCGGCCTCCCCCCCACCGATCCAGACCGACGCCCAACGACACCGCCCATGATCAAGCACTTCCTCAACACCCAGGACTGGTCGCGCGCCGACCTCGACGCGCTGCTGGCGCAGGCCGCCGCGTTCAAGCGCAGCAAGCTGGGCGACCAGTTGAAAGGCAAGTCGATCGCGCTGGTGTTCTTCAACCCGTCCATGCGCACCCGCACCAGCTTCGAGCTGGGCGCGTTCCAGCTCGGCGGCCACGCCGTGGTGCTGCAGCCGGGCAAGGACGCCTGGCCGATCGAGTTCGAGCTGGGCACGGTCATGGACGGCGACACCGAGGAGCACATCGCCGAGGTGGCCCGGGTGCTGGGCCGCTACGTCGACCTGATCGGCGTGCGCGCGTTCCCGAAGTTCGTCGACTGGGCCAACGACCGCCAGGACAAGGTGCTGGCCAGCTTCGCCAAGTACTCGCCGGTGCCGGTGATCAACATGGAGACCATCACCCATCCCTGCCAGGAGCTCGCGCACGCGCTGGCGCTGCAGGAGCATTTCGGCACCAGCGACCTGCGCGGCAAGAAGTACGTGCTGACCTGGACCTACCATCCCAAGCCGCTCAACACCGCGGTCGCCAATTCGGCGCTGACCATCGCCACCCGCCTGGGCATGGACGTGACCCTGCTGTGCCCCACACCGGAGTACGTGCTGGACGAGCGCTACATGGGCTGGGCCGAGCAGAACGTCGCCGAGAGCGGCGGCTCGCTCACCGTCAGCCACGATATCGAAAGCGCCTACACCGGCGCCGACGTGGTCTACGCCAAGAGCTGGGGCGCGTTGCCGTACTTCGGCAACTGGGGCCCGGAAAAGCCCATCCGCGACCAGTACCAGCACTTCATCGTCGACGAGGCCAAGATGGCGCTGACCAACAACGGCGTGTTCAGCCACTGCCTGCCGCTGCGCCGCAACGTCAAGGCCACCGACGCGGTGATGGATTCGCCGCAGTGCATCGCCATCGACGAGGCGGAAAATCGCCTGCACGTGCAGAAGGCGATCATGGCGGCGCTGATCGGCCAGTAACCGCTTGAAGCCCCTCTCCCGCAAGCGGGAGAGGGGTTGGGGTGAGGGCGCTGTTCGCCCTCGCTTCGCAACCTCCATCGCATTCGTTTGCCCCCACCCCAACCCTCCCCCGCGCGCGGGGGAGGGGGCAAAGACAAGAGAGACAGAAATGAGCAAAGACATCGTCCTCGCCTTCTCCGGCGGCCTCGACACCAGCTTCTGCGTGCCCTATCTGCAGGAGCGCGGCTGGGCCGTGCACACCGTGTTCGCCGACACCGGCGGCGTCGACGCCGAGGAGCGCGCCTTCATCGAGCAGCGCGCGGCCGAGTTGGGCGTGGCCAGCCATGTCACCGTCGACGGCGGTCCGGCGATCTGGTCGGGTTTCGTCAAGCCCTTCGTGTGGGCCGGCGAGGGCTATCAGGGGCAGTACCCGCTGTTGGTGTCGGACCGCTATCTGATCGTCGAAGCCGCGCTCGCGCGCGCCGCCGAGCTGGGCACCAAGGCGATCGCGCACGGCTGCACCGGCATGGGCAACGATCAGGTGCGTTTCGACCTGGCGGTGAAGGCGCTGGGCGATTACGAGATCGTCGCGCCGATCCGCGAAATCCAGAAGGAGCACACCGAGGTGCGCGCCTACGAGCAGAAGTATCTGGAGGAGCGCGGCTTCGGCGTGCGCGCCAAGCAGAAGGCCTACACCATCAACGAGAACCTGCTCGGTCTGACCATGTCCGGCGGCGAGATCGACCGCTGGCAGGCGCCGGGCGAGGGCGCGCGCGGCTGGTGCAAGCCGCGCGCCGAGTGGCCGGCGGCGCCGCTGAAGGTCGCGATCCGCTTCGAGAACGGCGAGGCGGTGGCGCTGGATGGCGAGAAGATCGCCGGACACGTGTTGCTGGCCAAGCTCAACGGCTTGTTCGCGCAGTACGGCGTCGGCCGCGGCCTGTACACCGGCGACACCACGATCGGCCTCAAGGGCCGGATCATCTTCGAGGCGCCGGGCCTGATCGCGCTGCTGACCGCGCATCGCGCGCTGGAAGAAGCGGTGCTGACCAAGCAGCAGAATCGCTTCAAGCCGGACGTGGCGCGCAAGTGGGTGGAGCTGGTCTACGAAGGCTTCTTCCACGATCCGCTCAAGACCGACCTGGAGGCCTTCCTGGCCAGTTCGCAGTCCACCGTCAACGGCGAAGTGGTGCTGGAAACGTCCGGCGGCGTGGTCGATGCGGTCGCGATCAGCTCGCCGCACATCCTCAACGCCAAGGGCGCGACCTATGCGCAGGCCGCGGACTGGGGCGTGGCGGAGGCCGAGGGCTTCATCAAGCTGTTCGGCATGAGCAGCACGCTGTGGGCTGAGATCAACCGCAAGAACTGATCCAAAGCGAGGGTCCGTAGCCCCTCTCCCGCGAAGCGGGAGAGGGGACTCAAGCTGCAATCAGGATCGCAATCGCAACCGAACCATCGCCCGACGACGAGCCCCAACCTCCATGCTTCCCGAAGTTCTGAAACACCTCGACGCCCTGGTGTCCTTCGACACCCGCAACCCGCCGCGCCAGATCGGCACGGGCGGCATCTTCGATTACCTGCGTAGCCAGCTCGAAGGCTTCCGCGTCGAGGTCGTCGACCACGGCGACGGCGCGGTGTCGATGCTGGCCGTGCGCGGCCAGCCGACCCGGCTTTTCAACGTGCATCTCGACACCGTGCCGTCCTCGCAGCACTGGAGCGCCGACCCGCATCGCCTGCGCGTGACCGGCGATCGCGCGATCGGGCTGGGCGCCTGCGACATCAAGGGCGCGGCGGCCGGTCTGCTGGCCGGGGCGGCGGTGAGCACGGGCGATGCCGCGTTCCTGTTCAGTACCGACGAAGAAGCCAACGACCCGCGCTGCATCGCCGGGTTCCTGGCCACCCAGCATGGCTTCAACGAAGTCGTCGTCGCCGAGCCGACCCAGTGCGAGGCCGTACTCGCGCATCGCGGCATCAGTTCGGTGCTGCTGAAGTTCCGTGGCGTCGCCGGGCATGCCTCGGGCGCGAACGCGATGCAGGCCAGCGCGCTGCACCAGACCATGCGTTGGGGCGGCAAGGCCCTGGACTACGTCGAATCGCAGTCGCACCAGCGCTTCGGCGGCCTGACCGGCCTGCGTTTCAACATCGGCCGTGTCGAAGGCGGCATCAAGGCCAACATGATCGCGCCCAGCGCCGAGCTGCGTTTCGGCTTCCGCCCGCTGCCCTCTCAGTCGATCGACGGTCTGCATGAAACCTTCGGCACTCTGATCGAGGCCGGCGCGATCGAGCGTTACGAGGAAACCTTCCGCGGCCCCTCGCTGCCCGCCGGCGACGTCGCCACGGCCGAGCAGCGCCGCCTGGAAGCGCGCGACCTCGCCGACGCGCTGGATCTGCCGATCGGCAATGCGGTCGACTTCTGGACCGAGGCTTCGCTGTTCTCGGCCGCCGGCCTGACCGCGATCGTGTACGGCCCCGGCGACATCGCCCAGGCGCACACTGCAGACGAGTGGGTGAGTCTGGAGCAACTGGAGCGTTACGCGCGCAGCGTCGCCCGCATCATGGGAGGCCAGGTCTGATGGCCATTTCGATGGACAACCACCTGCAGACCCGCCAGACCATCGTGCGGTTGCTGTCCTCCATGGCCAGCGCCAAGGAGATCTCGCAGTACCTCAAGCGCTTCTCGCAGCTCGACGCCAAACGCTTCGCCGTGGTCAAGGTCGGCGGCGCGGTGCTGCGCGACGATCTGGAAGCGCTGACCTCGTCGCTGGCGTTCCTGCAGGACGTGGGCCTGACGCCGATCGTGATCCACGGCGCCGGCCCGCAGTTGGACGAGGAGCTGTCGGCGGCCGGCATCGTCAAGCAGACCGTCAACGGCCTGCGCGTGACCTCGCCCGAAGCGCTGGCGATCGTGCGGCGCGTGTTCCAGTCGCAGAACCTCAAGCTGGTCGAAGCGCTGCAATCCGGCGACGGCCGCGCGACCTCGATCATCTCCGGCGTGTTCGAGGCCGACTATCTGGACCGCGACACTTACGGCCTGGTCGGCGAGGTGAAGAAGGTCAACCTGGCGCCGATCGAGGCCAGCCTGCAGGCCGGTTCGATCCCGGTGATCGCCAGCCTGGGCGAAACCGCGGGCGGACAGATTCTCAACGTCAACGCCGATTTCGCCGCCAACGAACTGGTGCAGGTGCTGCAGCCGTACAAGATCGTGTTCCTGACCGGCACCGGCGGCCTGCTCGACGACAACGGCCGGGTGATCGACTCGATCAACCTGTCCACCGAGTACGAAGACCTGATCCAGCAGCCGTGGATCAACGGCGGCATGCGGGTCAAGATCGAACAGATCAAGGACCTGCTGGACAAGCTGCCGCTGACCTCGTCGGTGTCGATCACCAAGCCGGCCGAACTGGCCAAGGAACTGTTCACCCACAAGGGCTCGGGCACCCTGGTGCGCCGCGGCGAGCGCGTGCTGCAGGCGCAGCGCTGGGACGAGCTGGACCAGGCGCGGCTGCGTTCGCTGATCGAATCGGCGTTCGGCCGCAAGCTGGTCGGCGACTACTTCGAGCGCACCGCACTCAAGCGCGCCTACGTGAGCGAAAACTACCGCGCCGCGGTGATCCTGATCGAGGCCGAGGGCCGCACCTACCTGGACAAGTTCGCGGTGCTGGACGACGCCCAGGGCGAAGGCCTGGGCCGCGCGGTGTGGCAGGTCATGCGCGAACAGAACCCCAGCGTGTTCTGGCGCTCGCGCCATGGCAATCCGGTCAACCCGTTCTATTACTCCGAATCCGACGGCTGCCTGAAGCAGGAGAAGTGGAAGGTGTTCTGGTACGGCATGGACGGCTTCGACGAGATCGCCGCCTGCGTGGACTACGCCGGCCGGCGCACGCCGACGCTGGAGGACTGAGCGATGGACGACCGCAGTTCGGTGGATTGGGGCGCGCAGCCGCGACTGAGCGGCGAGCACGTGGCGTTGGAACCGTTGAGCCCGCACCACGCCGATGGCCTGCGCGCAGCGCTGGCCGGCGGCGAACTGGCCAAGGCCTGGTACACCAACGTGCCGGCGCCCGAAGGCGTGGATGCCTACATCGACAGCGCGCTGGCGATGCAGGCCAAGGGCGTCGCCTGGGCCTACGCCGTGCTCGATGCGGCGGGCGAGGTGGTCGGCAGCACCCGCTACTACGACATGGATGCCGCGGTGCCGCGCGTCCAGATCGGCTATACCTTTTACGCGCCGCGCGTGCAGCGCACCGGTTTGAACACCCAGGCCAAGCTGCTGTTGCTGGGACATGCCTTCGAGCGCATGGGCTGCATCGCGGTGGGTTTCGAAACCAGCTGGTTCAACCTGGCCTCGCGCGCCGCGATCGCCCGCCTGGGCGCCAAGCAGGACGGCGTGTTGCGCAATCACCGCCGCCACGCCGATGGCAGCCGCCGCGACACGGTGGCGTTCTCGATCATCGACAGCGAGTGGCCGGCGGTGAAACGCAATCTTCAGTACAAGCTCGACCAGCATGCCCAAGGAGTCGCGACGCATGGCTAAGACCGTAGGCATCGTCGGCGCGCGCGGCCACGTCGGCGCGGAGCTGATCCGCCTGATCGCCGCGCATCCGCATTTCGAACTCGGCTTCGTGTCCTCGCGCGAGCGCGACGGCCAACGCGTGGCCGAGCACTTCCCCGAAGTCGACGGCGACCTGCGCTACAGCGCGCCCTCGCACGAGCAATTGCCGCAGCACGGCGCCGACGCGGTGATCCTGGCCCTGCCCAACGGCAAGGCCGCCGACTGCGTGGCCGCGTTCGACGCGGCGGGCGCGGATCCGGTGATCGTCGATCTCTCGGCCGACTACCGTTTCGACGACGGCTGGTACTACGGCCTGCCCGAACTCACGCGCCAGCGTTACGACGGCCAGCGCCGGATCAGCAATCCCGGCTGCTATGCCACCGCGATGCAGTTGGCGGTGGCGCCGCTGCTGGACGTGCTGGACGGGCCGGTGCAGTGCTTCGGCGTGTCCGGTTATTCCGGCGCTGGCACCACGCCGTCGGACAAGAACGATCCCGACAAGCTGCGCGACAACTTGATGCCGTACGCCTTGACCGGCCACGTGCACGAGCGCGAGGTCACGCGTCAGCTCGGCCATGCGGTGGAGTTCCTGCCGCACGTGGCGCCGCATTTTCGCGGCCTCACGATCACCGCCAACCTGCATCTGAACCGGTCGCTGACACGCGAGGCGCTGATCGCGCGCTATCGCGAACGCTACGCCGGCGAGGCCCTGGTGCGCGTGCTGGACGAAGCGCCCTGGGTCAGCGCGATCGCGGGCCACCATCACGTCGAGCTGGGCGGCTTCGCCCTGAGCGACGATGGCCGCCGCGCGGTGGTCGTGGCGACTGAAGACAACCTGCTCAAGGGCGCCGCCACCCAGGCGCTGCAGAACCTCAATCTGGCGTTCGGCTACGACGAAGCCGCCGGCATCCCCCTGTAAGGAACGCGCCATGTCCGATCTGCTCTGGCAAAAACCCGGCGTCAAAGTCGATGCGCGCATCCAGCGCTTCCTCGCCGGCGAAGACGTGGTCCTGGACCGCGAGTTCTTCCTGTTCGACATCCAGGCCAGCGGCGCGCACGCGCAGGGCCTGCAGCAGATCGGCATCCTGTCCGCCGACGAGCTGGCCGGCCTGTCGCGCGAGCTCGACACGCTGGCGGCGGATTTTTCCGCCGGCGACTTCGTGCTGGACGAGCGCTACGAGGACGGTCATTCGGCGATCGAATCGCGCCTGATCGAACGCCTGGGCGACGCCGGCCGCAAGATCCACACCGGCCGCAGCCGCAACGACCAGATCCTGGTCGCCACGCGCCTGTGGCTGAAGGACCGTCTGGCGCGTCTGGTCGAGCTGTGCCGCGAGAGCGCGCAGGTCGCGCTGGCGCGCGCCGAGGCCGAATCCGCGCTGCCGCTGCCGGGCTACACCCATCTGCAGCGCGCCGTGGTGTCCTCGGCCGGCATGTGGTGGGCGGCCTGGGCCGAGGGCTACATCGACGACGCGCAGCGCGCGCGCCAGACCCTGGACTGGGTCGATGCCAATCCGCTGGGCAGCGCCGCCGGCTACGGCGTGAACCTGCCGCTGGCGCGCGATCACACCACCCAGGCGCTGGGCTTCGGCCGCCTGCAGGTGTCGGCCGCCTATGCGCAGCTGTCGCGCGGCAAGTTCGAGATGGGCGCGATCGAGGCCCTGTCCTCGGCGCTGCTGGACCTGCGCCGTCTGGCCTGGGACCTGAGCCTGTTCACCAGCGCCGAGTACGGCTTCGTCGCGCTGCCCGCCGAATACACCACCGGCAGTTCGATCATGCCCAACAAGCGCAATCCGGACGTGATCGAACTGATGCGTGCCAGCTATTCGGCCGCGGCCGCCGCGCGCACCGAGATCGAACAGCTGCTGTCGCTGCCCTCGGGTTACCACCGCGATCTGCAGTTCTCCAAGGGCGCGATCTTCCATGCCTTCGGCCGCGGCCTGGCCGCACTCGAACTGCTGCCCGATCTGTTGCGCAATCTGGAGTGGAAGCCCGAACGCCTGCGCGCGGCGCTGGAGCCGTCGATGTACGCCACCGACCTCGCGGTCGATCTGGCGCGCGAGGGCCTGCCGTTCCGCGAAGCCTACAAGCAGGCCGCCGACCCGTCGCGTTGGGCGCAGGGCGATCCCGAAGCCAGCCTGGCCGCGCGCGTGTCGCCCGGCGCGGCGGCCGATCTGCGCCTGGACGTGCTGCGGCAACGATTGCAGGCACTGACATGAGCACGACGGCAAAGGACTTCACCGCGCAGCCTTTGCCGTCCTGGCGGCGCGCGGTGCTGAAAGTCGGCAGCAGCCTGCTGGCCGGAGCGACGGACCGCCCGTCCGACAACGGACTCGATCCGCGCTATGCCGCCGAACTCGCGCAGTTCATCGCCGCCGCGCGCGCGCAAGGCCGCGAGGTGGTGCTGGTGTCCTCCGGCGCGGTCGCGGCCGGGCGCGGCCGCATCCACACCGGCGGCGACGGGCTGGTGTTGCGCCAGGCCCTGGCTGCATTGGGCCAAGCCTCGTTGGTGTCGTTCTGGCAATCGCTGTCGCCGGCGCCGGTCGCGCAAGTGCTGCTGACCCACGACGACCTGCGCCACCGCCGCCGTTACCTCAATGCGCGCGCGACCTTGCGCGAGCTGCTGCGCCTGGGCGCGCTGCCGGTGATCAACGAGAACGACACCGTCGCCGTCGACGAACTCAAGCTGGGCGACAACGACAACCTCGCCGCCGCCGTCGCTTCATTGGTCGATGCCGACCTGCTGCTGATCGCCACCGACATCGGCGGCCTGTACAGCGGCCACCCGCAGCGCGATCCCGACGCGCGCCCGATCGAACGCGTGAGCGCGGTGACGCCGGAGCTGCTGCAGGCCGCCAGCGGCGGTGCCGGCGCGTTGGGCACCGGCGGCATGCGCACCAAGCTGGAAGCCGGCGCCAAGGCCGCCATGGCCGGCGTGGCCACCGCGCTGTTCTGCGGCCGCGATGCGCAGGTCGTGCGTGCGCTGAGCGAAGGTCAGTTGCACGGCACCCTGATCGCCGCACGCCGCGACCGCGCGCGTGCGCGCAAACAATGGCTGCGTCACGCGCCCGCCAGCGGCTCACTGTCCATCGACGCCGGCGCCGTCGCCGCGCTGCAGGCCCGTGGCGCATCGTTGTTGCCGGGCGGCGTGGTGACGGTCGGCGGCGAATTCCGCCGCGGCGACGTGCTCGAACTGCGTCCGCACGACGACCCCGCCGCGCCGCCGCTGGCGCGCGGGCTGGCCCAGTACAACGCCGCCGAAACCCGCCGCATCGCCGGCCGCCACAGCCGCGACATCGAAGCCGTGCTCGGCTTCCGCTACGGCGAGGAAGTGGTGCACCGCGACGATCTGGTGCTGCTGGACGCGCAGCCCGCCGACCTGGAGACGCCGGCATGAGCGGCTACGTACGCACACTGGCCGAACAGGCCCGCGAGGCCGCGATCGCGCTGGCCGCCAGCGACGGCGCCACCCGCCGGCGCCTGATCGAGGGCATGGCCGCGCAGCTGGACGCGCAGTCGGCGCAAGTATTGGCCGCCAATGCCGCCGACCTCGCGCGCGGGCGCGAGGCCGGCCTGTCGCCGGCGATGCTGGACCGCCTGCGCCTGGACCCGGCACGCCTGGCCGCGATCGCCGACGCCTTGCGCGAGGTCGCCGCCCAGCCCGATCCGCTGGGCCAGGTGACCCGCAGCGAAGAGCGCCCGAACGGCTTGCTGATTCAGCGCCAGCGCGTGCCGCTGGGACTGATCGCGATGATCTACGAGGCGCGTCCCAACGTGACCGCCGACGCCGCCGCGCTGTGCCTGAAAGCCGGCAATGCCGTGCTGCTGCGCGGCGGTTCGGAAGCGCGCGACAGCAACCGCGCCATCGCCGCCTGCCTGCACGCGGCGCTGCGCGAGCAGGGCCTGCCCGAGGCCGCCGCGACCCTGATCGAGGACACCGCACGCGAGCACGTGCTGGAACTGCTGCAACTGTCGGATCTGATCGACCTGGCGATTCCGCGCGGTGGCGAGGGTTTGATCCGCTTCGTCGCCGAGCACGCGCGCGTGCCGGTGATCAAGCACTACAAGGGCGTCTGTCATCTGTACGTCGATCGCGCCGCCGACCCCGAACGCGCGCTGGCGTTGCTGATCGACGGCAAGACCTCGCGCCCGGGCGTGTGCAACGCCCTGGAAACCCTGCTGGTGCACGCGCAGATCGCGCCGGATTTCCTGCCCGCCGCGCTGGCGGCGCTGGCCGCGCGCGGCGTCGAAGTGCGCGGCTGCGACCGCACCCGTGCCTATTCCGACGCCGTGCTGCCGGTCGCCGAGGCCGACTACGACGCCGAGTACCTGGACCTGATTCTGAGCGTGCGCGTGGTCGACGATCTCGACGCCGCGCTGGCCCATATCGCCCGCCACGGCTCCGACCATACCGAGGTGATCGCCACCGAAGACACCGCTACCGCCGAGGCTTTCGTGCGGCGCACGCGCAGCTCGGCGGTGATGGTCAACGCCTCCTCGCGCTTCAACGACGGCGGCCAGCTCGGCCTGGGCGCCGAGATCGGCATCTCCACCACGCGCCTGCACGCCTACGGACCGATGGGCGTGGAGTCGCTGACGATCGAGCGTTACGTGGTGCGTGGGGCGGGGCAGGTACGGCACGCCGAGTCTCTGGGCGCTTAGCCGCACGCATGCGCCGGTCGTCGCGGCATGCGACGATTCGGCGTCCTGGGTGCATCCCTACCAGGGTTCCGTCACGCCTGGGAGGGCGAATGTTGCGACCGATCCTGTGTGCATGCCTGTACCTGGCCGCGCTGCCGGCGTGGGCCGCATCGCCGTATGCGTTCCCCACCGCCGCCATCGAAGACCGCGCTACCCTGGACGCGGCGATGCCGGCGCTGGCCAGGCAACTGCTGGCGGACTACCGCGACGACGATCGCGCGCGCTATCTCAACAACCGTTTCCGCCTGCAGCTCGTCGCCGGCGACTACGCCGAGGCCGAACGCAGCCTGATCGAGATCCGCAACGCGCCGCCCGGCCCGGGCCCGGTGCCGGTGCGCCCCAACCTGATCCAGTACGAAATCTACGCCGCCGCCAAAGCCGCGCAGGCGCGAGCGGGCGGCAGCTTCGAGGCCGCGCTGGCGCCCGCGTTCAAGCGCACGCTGGACGGTGTGGACGCGCCTACCGCTGGCGTGGCGATGCGCGTGCTCACCGTCGATCCCGCCGACGCGCCGCGCCAGCGTCGCGCGCTGGACGAGGCGCTGGCCGCGCAGAAGGGCAAAACCGCCATCGAACGCGACCCCGCGCTGGCGCTGGTACGCGCCTATCAGATCGAGCGCGCTTACCGCGAACTCACGCCCTGGCTGCCCGCGCTGGTGGCGCAGGACGACCAGCGCCGTTATCTGATCGAGCGCGACATCGCGGTGCGCACGCCCGACGGCGCCACCGTCTGCGCGGTGGTGGTGCGCCAGCGCGCGGCGCCGGCCAAGCAGCCGGCGCTGCTCAACTTCACCATCTATGCCGACCCCAACGGCACGCTCAACGAAGCGCGTCGCTCGGCCGCCAACGGCTATGTCGGCGTCACCGGCACCAGCCGCGGCAAGGGCTGCAGCACCGACACCGCCGTGCCTTACGAACACGACGGCCGCGACGCGGCCGCGCTGATCGACTGGATCGCCGCGCAGCCGTGGAGCGACGGCCGCGTGGGCATGTACGGCGGCAGCTACGAAGGCTTCACCCAGTGGGCCGCGGCCAAGCACCGCCCCAAGGCGCTCAAGGCGCTGATGCCCTCGGTGACCGGCGCGCCCGGCCTGGACGTGCCGATGGAAGGCGGCATCTTCTACGGTTTTCAGTACTACTGGCCGTTCTACGTGACCAACAACCGTCACCTCGACAACGCGCCGCTGGAGGACTACGCGCGCTGGAACCGCATGTACCGCCAGTGGTACGTCAGCGGCCGTGCCTACAACGATCTGCCGAAAATCGACGGCGCGCCCAACCCGACCTACCTGCGCTGGCTGTCGCACCCCGACTACGACGCGTACTGGCAGGACATGATTCCGTACCGCGAGGAGTTCGCCGACCTCGACCTGAAAGTGCTCACCACCACCGGCTACTACGACGGCGCCCAGATCGGCGCGCTGTACTACGTCAACCAGCACTACCGTTACCGTCCGCAGGCCGAGCATTACCTGGTGATCGGCCCCTACAACCACGTCAGCGGCCAGCGCGGCACCGTCGCCACCGGCGACATGCTGCGCGGCTACCGCCTGGACCCGCAGGCGCAGATCGACCTGGGCGTGCTGCGTTACCAGTGGTTCGACTACGTGTTCAAGGGCGCGCCCAAGCCGGCCCTGCTGGCCGATCGCATCAACTACCAGGTGATGGGCGCCGACGTCTGGAAGCATGCGCCGTCCCTGGCCGCGATGGGCGAACGGCGCCAGCGCTTCCACTTCGGCCCCGCCACCGCCGACGGCCGTTACCGCTTCCTGGCGCAGTCGCCGGGGAGCGAGGCCTTCGTCACCCAAACCCTGGACCTGCGCGACCGCAGCGACGCCGATCGCATCGTGCCCGGCGGCGGCATCGTCGACCGCGTGATCGATACCGCCGACAGCCTGACTTTCGTCAGCGAGCCCTTCGCCCAGGCCGAAGAGTTCAGCGGCCTGTTCTCCGGGAAGCTCGATCTGGCGGTGAACAAGCGCGACTTCGACTTCAATATCGGCTTGTACGAGCTCACCCCGCAAGGCGACTATTTCGAACTGTCGCGCTACCAATCGCGCGCCAGCTACGTCGCCGATGTCAGCCACCGGCAACTGCTGCAGCCGGACAGTCGCACCACTTTGTCGTTCGACGCCGGGCGCGCCACCAGCCGCCGCATGCAGGCCGGCAGCCGCCTGGTCGCCGTGCTCAGCGTGTTGCGGAATCCGCAGCAGGAAATCAACTACGGCAGCGGCAAGCCCGTGGCCACCGAAACCGTCGCCGATGCCGGAGCGCCGGTGCAGGTGCAGTGGTACGGCGACAGCTACCTGGAGATACCGTTGAGCCGGTGAGGGCGACACGCTGCCGTTCGCGTCTCATGTCATCAGCAAACTACGCGGAGCCATTAATCATCGGCGTGACGGGGCTCCGCGCGTTGTATAGACCGTCGCCGAACATCCCGTCATTCCGGCGAACGCCGGAACCCATTCTGATCTCGGCCGGGTACGGCAAGAGCGGCGCGGCCTCGTGCGCGAGACGCGATCGTCGCGACAGGCCTAGCCATGGCAGAAGACCAGGACCGCATGATGTCCCGCAAACCGCCGGCAGACGGCGAGGGCGCGCTCGGGCCAGGTGGGGTCTTCCGCGGCGTAGGTGGCTTTGCTGTTGAACCACTCCTGCTGTGGGGTGACGAGGGCGTAGGTCAGGTCGTCGGGGGTCACGGTATCGACCGGCACCACCAGATGCTCGGCATCCGCAAGCGCGGTGGGCCATTGGCAAACATCCTCGCCGCGTTCCTTGAGACCGTCACGGGTGCAGCACCAGTAGTAGTCCCACTCGCCAGGCGGACGGTCGTCCTGCCACATCTGGAAGGGCTGCATCAGCGCAGCGGTGGCGGCCTCGACATCCGGGGCCTCGTGCACCCGCGTGCCTAAAGGCAAGATCACTAGCGCGTAGAACTTCATCGGCAGCGGGTCGGATCGGCGGTAGGGGAGCTACCAGGATACGTCGCGAAACGAGTCCACCAGAAAGTCCACGAGGTGCCGCGTCTTCATCGGCAGGTGCTTGCGCGTCGCGTAGACGGCGTAGATGCCCAATTCGATGGAACGGTACTGCGGCATCAGTTCGACCAGTGTGCCGCGCCTGAGGTCGGCACCGACCAGGAAGTCGGGCTGCAGGATGATGCCCTGGTCCTCCAACGCCGCGGCCCGGCAGGTGTCGCCGCTGTTGCTGTGGATGCGCGGCTGCACGCGCACGTCCACCGCGCCGTCCGGTCCGGTGAATCGCCAGACGTCGCCGTCCATCCAGTAGCTATAGGCCAGCACCTGATGCTGGGCCAACTCGCGCGGCTGCATCGGCGTGCCGTGCGCGGCGAGGTAGCTTGGTGAGGCGCACAGGACCACGCGTGTGGTCGCCAGCGGGCGGCTGACCAACTGCGAATTCGCCAGTTGGGTGATGCGTACAGCCAGGTCGTAGCCTTCTTCCACCAGGTCGACCAGCCGGTCGTTGAGGGTGATGTCCAGCGACACCTTGGGATGCGCCGCGGTGAAGCGCGGCCACAGCGGCGCCAGATGCAGATTGCCGAAGGTCACCGGCGCGTTGATGCGCAACTGTCCCGTCGCCTCGCCGCCGCTGGAGACGGTTTCGGCTTCCAACTCGTCCAGTGCGGCGATCAGTTCGCCGGCGCGCGCGTGGAAGCGCTGGCCGTCGTCGGTGAGCGACAGGCGGCGCGTGGTCCGATGCAGCAGGCGCACGCCCAGGCGTTCCTCCAGCTCGGCGACGTGGCGCGACACCGCCGCTTTCGAAAACCCGGTGGCATCGGCGGCGCCGACGAAGCTGCCACTGCGGACCACGGCCAGGAAGCTCGCGATTTGCTGTAGATCCAACACGTTATTGTCTCTATTTAGTAGACAATTAATCGCTTTATCTCATATTTATCGGAGTAAATCGAGTCAATAGAGTGGTGACCAACCCGTAGGCCTTGAGGATCTCGCCATGGCACGCGCTCCCGCTCTGTTCGTCTCCCACGGCTCGCCGATGTTCGCGGTGGAGCCGGGCACCCTGGGCCCGAACCTGCGCCGGCTGGGGCATACGCTCACCGGCCTGAGCGCCATCGTCGTGGTGTCGCCGCATTGGCAGACCCGCGGCGTGAAGGTCGGTGCGGCCGTCGCGCCGGCCACCATTCACGACTTCGGCGGTTTCCCCAACGCGCTCTACCGACTGCAGTACGCGGTGCCGGGTGCGCCGGCGCTGGCGCCGGATGTCGCGCAACTGCTCGCCGACGCCGGCTTTCCCGCCACGCTGGACCCGCAGCGTGGGCTGGACCACGGCGCCTGGGTGCCGCTGCGCTACCTCAAGCCCGAAGCCGACGTGCCGGTGCTGCAGGTATCGATGCCGCACGATCTGGATCCGGCCGGCGCGCTGCGCCTGGGCCGCGCGCTGGCGCCGCTGCGCGAGCGCGGCGTGCTGATCGTCGGGTCCGGCAGCCTGACCCATAACCTCTACGAGTTCCGCCAACACGTCAGCGACCCGGAGTACGCGCAGGCCTTCGCCGACTGGATCGCCGACGCCGTGGCGCGGCGCGACGAGGACGCGTTGTTGCACTATCGCGACCGCGCGCCGCACGGCCGCCGCGCGCACCCCACCGAGGAACACTTCCTGCCCTTGCTGATCGCCTTGGGCGCCAGCGATGCGCAGGAGCCGAGCAGCGCGATCGTCGGCGGCATGACCTACGGCGTGCTGTCGATGGATTCGTTCGGATTCGGGCTGGCCGCCGATGCCGTGGCGAGGGCGGCATGAGCGCCGGTTCGCTGTCCGCGCTGCGCACCGACGCCGCGCTGCCGTTTCGCATCGCCGGCGCGATGCCGTCCGCGCCGCGCCGGCTGCTGCTGCTGGCGCACGGCGTCGGTGGCAACGAGACCAACCTGGCGGCCTTGGGCGAGCGCTTCGGCGACGACACGCTGGTGGTGTTGCCGCGCGCGCCGCTGGAACTGGGGGCAGGGCAGTACGCGTGGTTCCAGGTCGCGTTCGGGCCGCAGGGGCCGCGCCCGGATCTGGATGCCGCCGAGCGCAGCCGTCGCGGCCTGGCGGACTTCATTGCCGAGCTGCAGTCGCGCTACCGCGTCGCTGCGTCGCAAACCGTGGTCGCCGGTTTCAGTCAGGGCGGCATCGTCAGCGCCAGCGTCGGCCTCACACGGCCCGAACTGCTGCGCGGTTTCGGCGTGCTGGCCGGACGCATCCTGCCGGAGATCGAGCCGCTGCTGGCCGATCGCGCGTCGCTGGCCCGCATCGCCGCCTTCGTCGGGCACGGCCGCGACGACAGCAAGCTGCCGGTCGAATGGGCGCATCGCGCCGAGGCCTGGTTGAGCGAGTTGGGCGTCGCCCACGAGACCCGCGTGTATCCCGGCGATCACGCCATCGCGCCGGCCATGGCGGCGGACTTCCACGCCTGGTTCGCACGCCTGACCCGGGTTTGAGCTTTTTTCTTTTCTCGGCGCGGTCCGCGCACGACCGCGTCGTATCCCGGCCCGCAAAGCCGATCACCCAGGAGCATGAAATGAAACGCACGCATTGGAATGCATTGTCGGCCGCGCTCATCGCGCTCGCCGTGGCCGCCTGCGCACAGGAGGCGCCATCGTCCGCCGCGACCGAGCCCACCGCCGCTGCGCCTGTGGCTGCCTCAGCTGTGTCCGTCAACACCGACGAACTCGCGGCCGAACAGAAAAACCTAGCCACCTTCGACGACCTCGACTTCAACGTCTTCAGCAACCGCAAGTGGGACGAGTTGTCGCACAGCCACGCCAAGGACATCCTGGTGCATTGGCCCGACGGCCACACCACCACCGGCATCGACGTGCACATCGCCGATCTGGAAAAGATGTTCGTCTACGCGCCGGACACCCGCATCAAGGTGCATCCCATCCGTATCGCCCAGGGCAACATGACCGCGGTCAGCGGCATCATGGAAGGCACCTTCACCCAGCCGATGCCGCTGGGCGACGGTAAGTTCGCGCCACCCACCGGCAAGACCTTCAAGCTGCCCATGGCCACCATCGGCCGCTGGGAAAACGGCGTGATGCAGGAGGAGTGGCTGTACTGGGACAACCAGACTTATATGACGCAACTCGGCTTGGCCAAGTAATCCTCAGTCGTAGCGAAGAGCCCCGTGCCTACGGGGCTCCTTCGTTCGGGATCCTTAGGCCGCACCGGCGCGCTTGCGCTTCGTCGCGAGGTGCCAGATGAGCCAGGTCGGCAGCACCCACACCGTGGGGCAGGCCCAGCCGAACAGCGCGGCAATGCCGACGAAGCCTTCCGGGCATTTTTTCAGCATGTCTGACAGGTGGGCGCAACATGGGTGTTATTTTCCACGCGGCGCCCAGATCCAGTCGATGTCGTCGTCGCGGATGTCCCGAGGCGTCTCCGATACCCAGTTCGCCGCATTGTCGACATCGCCGTTGCCGGTGTATTTGGCGAATTCGGGATACGGGAAGATCGGACGCGTACGCACCACCGTCTTCCTTGCCTCTGCCTTGGACGGTTCGAATGTCACGGCTTTGCCTTCGTACTGGGTGGCGACGATGCGCCCAGGCGTTTCGCCCTTCTCCACCCAGTTCACGATGGCGGTGAGCAGGTCGAAACGATCCGGCACGCCACCTCCGCGGCAATGGTTCATGCCCGGCACCATGTAGACGCGGAACCACTCGCGCACCTTGTCCAGACCGCCGGCTTGTGCCGTGACCTTGGCGTAGTAGTCCAGCGTGTTCATCGGCGAGACGGTGGGGTCGGCCCAGCCGTGGTAGACGATGAGCTTGCCACCGCGCGCCTGGAACGCCTTCAGGTCCGGCGCGGTGTAAGGCGCGACGGGGTCGTACAGCCGGGACATGGCTTCCAGCTTGTGCATCTCGGTGCTGAAGTCGAACTGCCGATAGCTGTAGCCCTGCGGCGGATTCTTCTCCTGCGCGAGATAGGCGTGCATGCCCTTGGCAAGACCGAGCCGGACGCCACCCGGATCGCCCCAGGCCAGCTCGCTGCCGTGCATGCGCCAGCCCGGATAGATGCGCTGGCCGGCGCGATTGCGCGGGCCGTCGTAGAGCCGGCGCACCACCGCGACTTGCGCGGCCGAGAGGCAGCTGTCGCTATCCGTTGCCGGGCATTGCAGCGTGCCGGGATCGAAACGGCAATCGCGCGGCTCCGTCAGGATGCCGTCTTTGACGCCGTCGAGCGCATCGCAGACGGCGAGCACCGCGCCGGCGAGCAGTTTGAGGTCGTCGGCGTCGAGCACCGGCTTGCCGTCGTCGCCGATCAGCTGCTGCATGTCCCAGGCGTTGACGATGCCGCCCTGGCGCTGGGCGAAGGCCGGGTCGCCGGCGATGATGCCGTCGAAGTCGTCGGGGTGGAATTGCGCCGCGCCCAGACCCTCGCGGCCACCGGTCGAGCAGCCGCGCAGGTAGGAATGATGTGGGCGCTGGCCGTAGAAGTACTCGGCTACCGTCTTGGCGACCACCGCCATCGCATGTGGGCTGCGCGTGCCGAAATCGCGGCGCGCCACCGGATCGTTGCCCCAGAACGGTTCGCCGGTCGGCGAACCGATATGGCCCATGTTGTGCGCGGCGACCATGAAGTCGCGTTCGACCGCATCGCCGCAGTATTTGTCGGTTTCGACCTGGCCGCAGAAGCCGCCGCAGCCCGATTGCATGTAGCGCCCGTTCCAGGTGCGGGTGGGCAGCCGCAGCTCGAACTGGATCTGCGGGTCGATGTAACCCTTGGCCGCGCAGTACTCGGGCGCATCGGCTGTGGCGGCAACGACTTCGGCGGTCAGGATTTTGGCCGCGGCATCGGGAATGCCGCTGAAGTCGTGTGCGACCAGGCTCTCACACGTGGCCTTGGCCGCCGACGGTGCACTGCCGGGCACGTGTGTCGCGCCCGCCTGCGCCGCAAGCGGCCACACCAGGGCCAGCAGTAGCCATCCGTTGTTGATGGCCGCCTGACCGAACTGGCCCAGATCCACGCTCTTACCCATGCTCGATTCTCCGGCTAGATGTTGTTCGAAAGGCTGAAGGTGACGGTCAGTGCCCGTATGCGCGCGACGAACGTCTTGCCGCTGGCGGGATAGTCGGTGTTGCGCCTCAGCGTCCAGATCTTTGGCGTCGTAGACGGGCCCCGCAAAAAGGAGCGCCCCCGACAGCCCCAGCGACGTAGCCACCGCCCCGGGAGAACGGCACGCGCGTCCGTGGCGCGGGCTACCCCTGAAGCCAGATCCGGATCGCTATTTTTCTCGGTCGAACCGAGCATGCCTGCACCTCGCCCTGGTCGAATTCGGGCACGGACGGGTGCCTCAACAGCCCAGTCCGGGTTTGGCACCAGAACCGGACACGCCAGCGGAACAGGGGGGCGTAGGGAAGAGAAAAGTAACCTGACCCCTATCCGGCCGTGCCTACGGGGCTCCTTCGTTCGGGATCCTTAGGCCGCGCCGGTGCGCTTGCGCTTCGTCGCGAGGTGCCAGATGAGCCAGGTCAGCAGCACCAACACCGTGGGGCAGGCCCAGCCGAACAGCGCGGCAATGCCGACGAAGCCCTCGGTCTGCGCGATTTCGCTGGCGCTGGCCGCGCTGCGCACCCTGTACGCATAGGCCACGTTGAGCGCCCAGCCGGACGCCACCGCGATGGCGGCCGCTACCCGTCCGCTCAATCGCCCACGCGCCTTCAACCACAGGAACAGCAGCACCGGCAGTACCAGCGCGGTCACCAGCAGTGCGGCAGTAGCGAAACTTCCCATAAGCCTCGGACCCAAGCACGAAGCGGCGCCTGTTCGCGTACGGCGCTAACGATGCATCCAGCGATACGCCCACCACCCCAACAGCAGCAAGGCGAGCAGCCAGACGCCCCCGATCACCGCAGCGGCCACCCAACTGACGGGCCGCTGCGCCGAACGTTGCGCCTGTTCCCGCGCGGACGCAAGCACCTCCGCCGGCAGCAGGCGCACCACCAGGGCGATGCCCAGCGGTATCAGGATCAGGTCGTCCAGATAACCCAGCACCGGGATGAAGTCCGGAATGAGATCGATGGGGCTGAGCGCGTACGCCGCGACGATCAGCGCCAGCAGGCGCACGGACCAAGGCGTGCGGGCATCGCGCGCTGCGTAGTAGGCCACCAACGTGAGCTGCTTGAGTGCTTTAGCGCGTGCCTTCAATGAGCGCAGTAGCGGCATCGGGTAGCGCATCAGGCTGGCATCTGGCGGTGCTGCGGCTGATTGGGCGTTAGTGGACAGCGTCACCAAGGCTCGCCGCGCGCCGATTCCACGCGCGCCCACACGTCGGGCGTTCCGCTTTTCCACACGCCTCCCAGCAAGTCACGGAATGCTGGACTGCGACGGGCTTCTGTTTCGATGCGATCTATGAATTGCGGCCCGGTGAAATGAATCAGATCCTCCAGAGGCCCTGCCGCCAAGACACCGAGCACAGTGTCCGGTGGCTCTTTGGACAGGACCATCAGGATGGCTTCCCAGCATTCCTCCGTGCCGGATGCGTCCATGAATTTTTCCACCGCCCACCAATCCGGATGGCCGTCGGTCGGCCTGCCGGCATCCAACTGGAAGGCGATGTAAGCGGACGCCCACTCCTCGATGCTTCGCGACGGGCTGTCGATTTCATCGGGGTCGGGCTCGGGCGCTGTCATGGCTGCGTCTGTGGATTGTCGATGGGCCAGATCATAGTGCGGCACGCATCTGTCTGTGTATTCGGCCCCAAGTTGCGACCGCAGCGTTGCATCGCGATCCGCATGCATCACTGCCAAGCTCCGATGGCTGCAGGGGGTTCCGTTTGTTGGGCGGGCTGGACAATTCATGCAGGGCAGCGACGCCGCATGCGTCACTGAACTCCGGCGGGGTTGTCCAGGGTTTGCTGGTTGGCTCCGTCGAGCGACTGCAGGGCTCGGCTCAGGACTCGGGGTTGTACATGATCTCTCGGACTTCCTGGGCGCAACGGCAGGACGCGGCGAGCTTGGCCGCCCACGCCAGCGCTTCGTCCCGGGTGGGCACCTCGATCACGCAGAAGCCGCCGATGACCGCTTTGGTCTCCGGGTAGGGGCCTGCGGAGACGGAACCGTCGGGGGCGACGATGCTGGCCTGCTGGGTCAGGATGCCGCCGCCGAAGATCCAGACGCCGGCGGCCTTGGCCTCGCGCACCACGGTGTGTGACGCCGCCGATACGGCGGGCAGGTCTTCCTCGGAAACGGACATCGCTCCGTCATCGAACGAAATCAGGTATCGCCGCATGGTGAGCTCCCGGTTGCGCAACGGATGGACGGACAAGGGTAGCCGGTCAGCCGATTCGATGGCGCGGCGCGCGCTGGGGGCGCTGGCATGGGAATCTTGTGGCGGCGCGACGGCTTAACTAAGCTCGCGCCACCAGGATGCAGGTGGTGGCCGACGCATCCACTCTCCAGAGGGAAGGAACCATGCGGACGGGCAAGACTCCCTGGCCGAACGCTTGCGGCGCAGGCTTGGCGCTGGCGTTGCTGGCCGCCGTGTCCGGCGCCGGCGCCAGCAGCTTCACCAACTACGGTCCCATCTACTCCAGCTACAAGAAGGCCGGCGATGCCGGCGGCGGCTGCATTTCGGGCAGCATCGGCACCACTATGCCCGGCAAGAACTTCAACGTCATGGTGACCTTCGTGTCGGAGGCCAACGCCGAGAGCGATCTCAAGCGCGCCTACTTCGGCTTCAGCACCCTGGACAAGCGCCACGACTTCGACGACGGCCACGAGCGCGCCAGCGTGTTCCGGCTTTGCCTCAAACCGGGCAACTACCAGTTGGTCGGCATCAACGCGCAAAACTCCTACAACACCGAGCGGGTGCACGTGCCGTTCAAGGTCGAGGCGGGCAAGCATTACTACCTGGGCAGTTTCGTGTTCCATCGCGCCACGACCGCCTCGTTCAAGTGCAACGCGAGCATGCTGCCGCTGTTCGTCGAGGTCCGCGACGAGCAGGTGCGCGATCTGCCGGTGATCATGAAGCCTGAAAAATCCGTCGGCATCGAGCCGGAAGTGCGGCTCGTCGATCCTTCGCGGGGGCATCCGTATTTTCAGAGCTGCTCGGACGTCGGCAAAGCGGGCGGCTAAGGCAGGCGCGACCAGGCTCAGGCCACGACCGAAGGATCGGCGACTTCGATCACCAGCGGTGCGTCGGCGCCGGCATCGGCTGTGCGCCAGACGCGCGCCGCGGCGCCGATACCGGGAACCTGGGTCTGCAGCAGCTGGCCGCGCGAATGTTCGGGGTGCCATTCGCCGCAGACGGTACGGCCATCCTCGTCCTGCACGGTCAAGGTGAAGGTCATGACCGCACCGTCTTCGGCCAATGCCCAGTAGCGGTCGGTCACGCGTGCGGGCACTGCGATCGCGGTGGGCGCGATGTCGTGCCAGGCCGTTCGCAGTCGGGCTTCGTGTCGGGCCTGTCGGACCGAGCCGATCAGAATGGCCCACAGCGCCAGCGCCAGGCCGCCGATCATGACGGTGAAGAGTAGGTCGAACCACCAGCCCGGCGTTTCGCCGGTCCACAGCTCGTAGATCATCCAGGCGGCGCAGGCGGAGGTGGTCGCGCACATGAGCGCGAACAGCAGGCGCCCGGTGGGGCCCATGCGCTGCGGCAGCTTCAGGGCCTCGGGCGGTGGGCCGGGTGAGGCGGCGGCGTCCAGTCTCGGCAGCAGTTGGATGACGTGGCCGTCGGCGTAGTCGTAGGTGCTGGGTTTCGGCATGGGCGCAGGGTAGCGGGACGGATCGGCGCGATCATGACAGGCGAAGCGCTGCGGGCGCTCGTTGTTTGGACCTTGCGCGCGGCGGCGGGGGGCGACGATGCGGTTCGCCCTTGGCTCACCGCATCCTACGGCCGTCACTGATCTAGGCGCTGGGGAAGAGGACTTTCCAGAGCACGAAAGCGACCGTGCCCAGGATCGCGCCGCCGATGGCCATGACGGTCAGCGCGCCTTTTCGAAACGCGGCGGAGTGTTCGCCCAGCATGTCCTCGTCCGGGTCGCCCAAGCTCATCGCGTACAGGAAAAACGGCGCTGCTGCGATCGCGATGGCCCATTTGGGCGCGTCGAACTCCACCGCTGCCCACGGCGGAATGACTAGCGCCAGCAACCACAGGTATCTGAGCATGTTCGGCGGAGCTGGTAGAAGGATGCCAGCTGCGAAATCTACCGCGACGGGCATGTGGCGTCGCAGGCGGCGGGGCTCAAAGCTCCGGAATCGTCGCGGCAGCGAAAGGGCCGAGCACGCGCCAGCCCAGGTTCGCGTACAGGCCGCGGCCGTCCTCGGTGGCGACCAGGAGCTGGGTGCTGGTGAGGGATTGCCGCGCGCCGGCCAGTGCGTTCATCACCGCGACGCCCAGTCCCTTGCGCCGGTGCTCCTGCGCGGTTTCGATGCGGTCGTAGACGAAGACGTCGGCGGCTTCCGCCGCGCATCCGCTGGCGGCCAGATCGCCGGTCGCAGCCACGACGCTGGCGCGCACGACCGGTCCGTCGCGATCAAGCGCCAGACGGTACCCGTCCGGCAGCGGCTGGCGGACGGCGGCTGCGGCCGTGGCGACCATGAAGTAGTTCGTCGGCAGCATCTGCCAGCGCGCCGGCAGCGCGCTGCGCAAGGCCTCGTCGCTGCCGCACAGCTTCAGGTAATGCCGCGGCGCGGCGATCTCCTGCGCGATCTCGCGCAGCCCGTCGCACAGCCGCGGGAACACCCAGCGTTTGGTTTCCTTGTCCGATCCGGTATCCACGCGGTAGCCGCCGCGGTCGTGAACCGGAAGCGGCGCGCCCCGGGCGATGGAATGTGCGGTCTGCCAGGCGAAAACGAGCTGCGGATCGATCAGGGGCAGGGTCATGGCGTGTCGTGGGGCAACCGGGTGCAGCGCATTCTGGCGTGACGGCGCGGGCCGCACCATGCCGACGCACGGTCGCGATCCGTCGTGAGCGAGCACTGCAGCATGACCGGGTCGCAGGCGCTGAGACGAGGCAGGGCGTCGATCGGATCGAACCGGCGACCGACGCCGCCGACCTCGTAGCCTCAGCCCGGCGCGCCGGCGCTGAACAGCGCCTGCAAGGCGATGCCCATGCTGATGGACAGAATCCACAGCGCCGCGCTCTCGAACCAGGTCTCCAGCCGCTTGGCGCCCTGGTCGGTGTAGCCCAGTTTTTCCTTTCTGCGCAGCAGATCGTGCCCGTGTCGGATACGGTCCATCAGCGAGAACTGCACGAAGAACGCCAGCAGCGCCGACAGGAACATGCCGCTGGCCGCGATCATGATCTTGAGAAAGAACTTGCGGTCGCCGTCCACGAACTGGACCAGGGCGATGAGCCCGGCGGCGGCCGTCATGGCGATGGTGCCGAGCTGCTTGAGGTAATCGAAGGACAGCGTAACGGCTGTGTCCAGGCTGACCTGCGGCGTGGGTTCTTGCGCGGGTGGTTCCATGCGGCGCTCCGAAGTCGTGTCGTTCGGCCCGGTCGCCTGATGACCGGATCGCGGGTGTCCGGTGGTACGACGGATCTGCGGAGCCCCGCATCGAACACTATCACCTCGACGTCGCCCGCTCCTAACGCGGTCGCGCTCGTTTGCGCGTCCGAAGCCGCTCGCTGCGATGGGGATGGATAGGGTTTGCAAGAGCGGCGCTCACCGCGGCCGCGCGCTGACGTCACGGGCCGTCGAACGGGCGCAGTGCGCGCCGCTCTGCAAAACTCAGGCGGGCGCGGCGACGCTGCCGGCGGCCGGCGCGACTTCGCGCAGGCCGCGGGGCACGGCGAATTCCGCGTCCATGTTCAGTACCACCACGCGTGCGGCATTGAGTTGCGCGCCCAGTTGCGCCGTGGCGCCCAGGGCCTGGGCGATGTCGTCCAGCGGAGTGGGCGAGGGCGCGCCGCGGCGGTCCTTGCCGGCGAAGCGCCAGCGGTTGTACTCGGCCCAGGCGATCAGCAGCACGGCGGCGCAGACCGCCAGGCTGGGCAGGGCGATCAGCAGGAAGGGTTCGACGCGGTGCTGGCGCAGGTAGAGTTCGAAGTAGGCGTTGCGGATGCCCAGCAGCCACAGCAGCATGGTGATCGCCGGCATCCACAGGTACACGTACACGCCCCAGAACGCGGCGGTGACGAAGCCCCAGGCGGTGCGGCGCAGACGCGGCTGCGCGCGCGGGCGCTGGATCAGGCGCGAATCGTACTTGGCCGCGGTCTGGCGCGAGGCGTTGGAGCGCGGTGCGGTGGGACGCGCTTGAGCGGCGCCGGCCGCGTCGCGGCCCGGGCGTTCGGTGTTCATCGGATTCCCCTGTCAGGACTGACCCAGGTGGCGCGCGTGTCGCGGCGCTTGAACAGCGCCTTGGGCACGGCGGTCACCGTGGTCGCGAAACTCAACAACCAGTACGCCATCGGGTACCAGATCATCCAGTAGTAGTTGCGGCCGACGCCGGTTTCGTAGCGGCGGTCGATGATGATGCTGGCGGCGAACTGCAACAGACAGACCATCGCCAGGATCATGCCGTGCCAGGTCGGCAGCAGGCTGTTGACGCGCAGCTCCGGCGGCAGCGGCGCGACCAGGCCGATCACGTACAAGGCCATGATCAGCGCCATGGTGTAGGCCCAGGCCACGCTGAGCAGGTATTCGGCCATCACCGCCCACATGCGGCGCTTGCGCCAGCTCAGCAGGTCGCGGCTGTGGCGCAGCAGCACTTCCACGCCGCCCTGCGCCCAACGCAGGCGCTGGCGCCACAGGCCCTTGAGGGTTTCCGGCATCAGGATGAAGCACAGCGCGTTGGGTTCGTAGCGGATGTCCCAGTGGTCCAGCTGCAGGCGCCAGCTGATGTCGATGTCCTCGGTGACCATGTTGTCGGACCAGTAGCCGATGCGGTGCAGCGCGGTGCGGCGGAACGCGCAGATCACGCCGGACACGGTGAACAAACGGCCGTACACGCGCTGGGCGCGCTTGATCATGCCGATGATCGAGGAGAACTCGCCCACCTGCAGGCGCCCCAGCAGGGTGGAGCGGTTGCGGATGCGCGGGTTGCCGGTGACCGCGCCCACGCGCTGGCCCGAGCACAGGTGCCAGACCATCCAGTGGGTGGCGTACTCGTCCAGCAGGGCATCGCCGTCGATGCAGACCAGGTATTCCGAACGCGCGGCCAGCGCGCCCATGCGCATGGCGTTGGCCTTGCCCAGGTTGCGGTCGAGATGGATCACGCGCAGGCGCGGATACTGCAGCGCCAGGGCGTTGAGCTTTTCGGCGGTGTCGTCGCGGCTGCCGTCGTTGATGGCGATGACCTCGAAATCCGGATAGCGCTGGGCCATGGCTGCGCCGATGGTTTCGTGGACGTTGTCGCCTTCGTTGTGGCAGGGGATCAGGATCGACACCAGCGGTGCGTCCGCCAGCGCCGGTGGTTCGGTGCGCGGCGGCGCGTGGCGTTCGCGACGCAGGTAGTAGTAGAGGCCTCCGGAGATCCAGAAGAACGACATCACGATCGGGTAGAAGAACGCGAACTCGAACAGGGCGTAGAGGAAACGATGCATGGCCGTCTCCTTACTTTTCCAGGTACGGGAACGAGCGCGCCGACATCGCCTCGCGCGCGTCGGCGGTGCCCGGGCGGTCGCCGACGAAATCGTCCGGATACCAGCCGACGTGGCGCACGCCCTGGGCGAGCAGGCGCCGCACCTGGGCTTTCAGGCGCTCGGCCGGAATCGGCTGACGGTTGCGCCAGTCCACGGTCTGCAGTTCGAACAGGGTCTGGGTGAATTGCGGGTCGTGACTGCGCGCGGCTGCGACCAGGCCGTCCAGCCAACGCTCGGGGCGGTCGCTGCCTTCCATCCACGGCATCGCCATCAGCGCGGTGTAGTCGTAGGCGCGATTGAACGTGTCCAGGCGCTGGGCGAACCAGGCCTCGCTCTGCGGTTCCAGCACCGGCCGCGCATAGAGGTTGCGCACGGTCTTGAGCTTGGGCCGCCAACGCTCGGCGGCGCGCTTGAGCTCCAGGGTGAAGTCGATCAGCTCCTGGGTGCGCGCCTGCGATTCGACGGCCGCGCTGCCCTGGAGCTCGGTGTCGCGCAGGTAGGCGTCGTCGTGGAACAGCAAGCCTTCCAGATACGAGCCGGCGGCCAGGTCGGCGTAGATGCCGGCGACCAGGCGCCGCACTTCGGGCCGGGTGTAATCCAGCCGGTAGACCTCGTCGGCGCGCGCGCTGGGGATCGCCCATGCGGCGCGCTGGGCGGGGTCGGGCAGCTCGAAGCCCAGCACCGGCAGCCAGGCGTAGGCCACCACGCCCGCGCGCGACTTGAGCTGCCAGGCGACGCGGTTGAACAGGTCCGCGCGCATCGGCAGGGCGTGGTTGGGGAAGTACAGCGCGTCGGCCGAACCGTTGCCGTCCGGATCGGCGAAGGCCTGCAGGAACACGTGGCTGGGCGCGACCTGCTTGACGCGTTCGATCAGGGCGTCGAGATTGCGCTCGGTCTGGGCCGGGTCGGTGTCGTAGACCGAGTCCAGGTCGATCTGCAGCGCGCGCATGCCGGTGCGCTCGTCGTCGTGGCGCAGTTGGTAGGCGAGGTCGCCGACGTTGGGGTTGTTCATCACCAGCAGGCGCGCCAGGCCGTGCAGGTCGGACGGCATCGGCGTGCTGCGGCCTTCCAGATCGAACGAGACCGTCATGCCCAGCCGGTCGGCGATGCCGTTGGTCACGCTGCTGTAGGCCGCGTAAGGCCATACCACCGCGCGCGGGGCGCGGCCGAGTTCGCGTTGCAGACGGTCGCGGCTGCGCGTCAGGTCGGCGGTGATGCGCGCGAGGTAGTCGGACTCGCTTTCGTAGCGCGCGGCGGCGGGGTCGTAGCGGCGCGTGACCGCGGCGGGCGTCGAGTTGCCCTGCGGATTGGAGACGATGCCGTGGTGCAGGTCGTCGCTGTGGCTGGCCACTTCGATCAGGCCGCTGGCCTGCATCTCGCGCAGCTGCTCCCAGGTCACGAAGTCGTCGCCGGTGAACGCGCGCGGGCCGTAGTCGATGGTTTCGCCGGCCGGCAGTTCGACCCAGTGCGTGACCACCGCGGCCAGGGCCGGGTAGTTGTAGGCGCGCAGCAGCGGGAACGCGTGCGTGTAAAGGCTGCGCAGGCCGTCGTCGAAGGTGATCAGCACCGGCTTGGACGGCAGCGCCGCGCCGCCGTCGTTGGCGGCGATCACCTGCGCCAGCGACACCGGGTGGTAGCCGTGGCCGGACAGCCAGTCCAGGTGGGCGGCGAAGTTCTGCGTGCTGACGGCGTAGGCGTCGCCGTCGCCCTTGCGCGCGACGTCGTCGCGCACGTCGTGGTAGCTCAGCACCAGCAGCGGCTCGGCGGCCTGCGCGGCGGCCGGCAGCAGCATGCAGAACACCAGTGCGTACAGCACCAGCACGAACAGGATCAGCCGCGAGGGGCGGTGTGGACGGTTCATCTCATTCTCCCCAGCGCAATTCGGCGTCGAAACCCAGACGCTCTTCGCGCTGGCCGTCGTAGACCGGGCGCGACCAGTTCAGGCCGTAGCTCAGCACCCGGCCCGGGGCGAATTGCCACTCGTGTTCGTAACGCAGCGACGGCACCCAGGCCGTGCCGTAGTTCTGCTGCCAGTAGGCACCCGAGGACAGCGTCAGGCGCTGCCGGAAATGGCGGTCGTAGCGGCGCCATGCCAGGTGATCGAGACGGATGCCGAACTCCGCCGAGGCATCGCGCGAGGGATTGAAGTACGGCGCATCGTCGCGGCTGCCGCGGCCGGTGCCGAGGCTGGCCAGGCCGTTGACCAGCAGGTGCGGGCGGCTCAGCAGGCGCTGGTCGGCGCTCAGGCTGAGCTGATCGCGGCGGTTGCCGTCGTCGTAACGCCAATGCTGCACGGTGGCGCCGAACGCGCTGCGCTCGCTGGGGTGGTAGTCGGCGCCGACTTCGTAGAGGTCGCCGGTGATGCCCGAGGCGCGCGCCTGCAGCGAGGCGGCGGCATCGTTGCGGCTGGCGCGCGCACGCAGGGAGAAACGGTCGTCGATGCGCCAGCCGGCGCTCGCGGCGATCGCGGTGCCGCCGAGGCCGTCGCGGTCGCGGCCGGCGTACAGCTGCGCGTCGAGGCGGTCGTAGGCATAGCCGACGCCGACTTCGTTGCGCTGGGCGACGCTGCGGTCGCCCTGGAAATCGGCCCAGCGCCGGCCGCTGCGCGCGAGCAGCCGCCAGCGGTCGTCGAACAGCGGCGTGGCCAGTTCGAGGCCGTACTCGCGGTCGCGGTTGCCCAGCGGCGAAGCGCCGCCGCCGTCGCGATTGCGTCCGCCGGCGGCGTACGCGCGCGCCTGCCAGCCGCGATTGACCTGCCATTTGCGGTCCATCGAACGCACGTGGGCTTCGTTGGGATAGCGCGCCAGCAGTTGGTCGTGGATGGGGCGGGCGAGGTCGTAGCGTTGCAGCGTGGACAGGGTTTCGACCTGGCCGATGCGCGCCTCGACGTTTCGCTCGTCCAGGGTGCTGGCGATGGAGAAACGCTCCAGCGCGCGGCTGGGCCAGCCGCGGAACATATAGATGGAGCCCAGCGTGGCCTGCAGGTCGGCGTTGTTGGGGCCGATCGCGGCCAGCGGTTCGATCATGCCCTGGGCGCCGGGCAGGTCCTCGCCGAAGGCGCGGGCGAGGGCGTAGTTGGTTTCGGCGTCGTAGCGCGGCCAGTTCTCGTAACCGCGGCGCGCGCTGGGCGCGCGCGGCCAGGGGGCGCGCGCGTCGACCAGGCCGCTCAACAGCGGCAGGGCGAGGTCGTAACGCTCGCGTTCGAGTTGCGCGTAGGCCAGCTGGATCGGCAGGTCGGGATCGTCCGGATCGGCCTGCACCGCGCGCTCCAGGGCCTGCGCGGCGTCTTCGGGGCGGCGCAGGGTCAGCAGCGAATCGCCCACGGCGCCCAGCGCGTAACCGGGCACGGGACGGTCGCTGCGCTCCAGGCGCTGGTACTCGTCGGCGACTTCCTGGTGGCGGGCCAGGCGGTTGAGCACGATCAGGCGGTCGTAGGCCAGGCTGGCGGGTTCGGCCGTGCCGCTGGCCGCGAGTTGGGCGCGGTAGGCGTCGATGGCGGCGTCGGCGGCGCGCGCTTCTTCCAGGCGCGTGGCTTCGTCGACGGCGTAGAGCTTGCTCCAGACGATGCGGCGGGCCAGGCCGGCGGCATCGAGGTTGGCGGCCTCTTCGACGCTGAACAGTTCGGGGCGGGCCAGGTACAAGGCGCGCGCGCGGTCGCGGGCGCCGATGTCGGCCAGGGTCAGCACGCGCAGGCGGTACAGGCGGCCGTCGTCGCGATGCACGGCGAGGTGGCGTTCGATCAGGGACAGCGCGCCCAGCCAGTCGCGCTCGGCGCGCAGGCCTTCGATCTGCGTATAGGGGATCGCGGCTGCGGCCTGACCTTCAGCGGCAGCAACTGACGTGGCGTGTAAGGTTCCACCGGCCAGTGCCAGGGCCAGGGACAGCGTGAGTCTGTGCAAAGACGGCATGGATAGTCCGTATCCGTGTGACGGTCGGGGGCGGGGCGGCCCCGGCATGGCGACATCAATAAAGTGAGAACTAAGTCACAAGTCTTGGACGCAATGTTTGTGCCAGCGGCACGCGGCTGGACACTTTTGTTCAGTTAAAGCAGTCACTTAGGCTTTAGGCCCGCCCAGGCCGGGTTGCGGCCGAAGTGGAGCGGGGCGGCTAGTCCGGCCGGGGCCGAGCGCGCAAAAAAAAACCGGCACGAGGCCGGTTTGGGGGACAGGAGCAAGACCTGTCGAAAGGGGGCCCTCCGCGCGCGGCGCGGGGGGCTGTGATTAGGGATGGCGGCTGGGCGCGATCCGTCGCAATCGCAGGCCAGGATCCTGCAGCCGCCGGCACCGCGACGGTGCCTGGACGCAATAGGGGAGATGCGCTCCTGTGCCTTCGGGTTGCGTGGCGCGGGCCCGCTTTGCGCCGAGCGGGTGTTCCGACCCCGGATCCGGCGCGAAGTTCACCGTTCGGCGCACGCCTGGGCGCATGCCGCGACGCGGCGCTTGAGGGCGGCGGGGCGGCATTGCTAGCGTCGCGGCTTGATCGGGGAGGAGCCATCGGCATGAAGAACCGCGCAGGCTGGGCGGTAGTGATCGCAAGTGCGTTGCTGTGCGGTGCGGCCCCGCCGGCGGCGCGGCCCGAACCGGCGACGGACTATGCCGCGCTGTTCGAACAGGTCTGGGCCCAGGTGGACCAGAATTATTACGACCCCGGTTTCCACGGCGTGGACTGGAAGGACGCGGGGCGCCGTTATCGCGCGCAGCTGCGCGCAGTGCGCGACGACGCCGCGTTCAACGGTTTGATCGAGCGCATGCTGGGCGAGCTCAAGAGTTCGCACACCTCCCTGGCGGCGCCGGCCAAGAGCGGCGATCAGCGCCGCGGCATCGGCGCGCGCTTCGAGGCGGTGGAGGGCGTGCAGACGGCGGTGGACGTGTCGCCGCTGGGACCGGCCTGGCGACGCGGCTTGCGCCCCGGCGATCAGTTGCTGGTGTCGCCGGACACGCTGCCCGGCGCCTTGGGCAGCACGGCGGCGCTCACCATCCGCGACTGCGCGGGACAGCAGCGCGCACTCGACGTCGAGCGCGTCGCGATGGGCTGGCCGGCCGAACATCCGGGCTGGCGCTGGACCCGCGTCACGCCGCGCAGCGGCCTGACGATCGGCTACCTGCGCGTGGATCGTTTCGACGACGGTGCGGCGGAGCTGGCCGACCAGGCCATGAGCGAGCTCGCCGACACCCAGGCGCTGATCGTCGACCTGCGCCGCAACAGTGGCGGCAACACTTCGGCGCTGCGCCTGGCCAGTTACTTCATGCCGCCCGGCGAGGCGCCGGTGCTGGGCCTGTTCGCGCGGCCCTACCTGCAGAAGCTGGGGCACGCGCCCAGCGCGGCCGAGGTGCGCGACGGGCCCAAGGTGGTTGGCGCCTACACCGACGCGGCCGTGTTCGAGGCGGTGTCCAAGCACGGTGGCGCGGCGGTGTTTCACAGCGACGCCTTGGGCGGCAAGCGTTACGGCGGACGGGTGCTGGTGCTGATCGACGGCGAAACCGCGAGTTCGGGCGAAGGCTTCGCTTGGGCGCTGCGCTTGCACAGTCCGGCGCGCTTCATCGGCCGCGCCAGTGCGGGCGAGCTGCTCAGCGGCGAACGTTTCAAGCTCGGCCAGGGCTGGACCCTGACCGTGCCGGTGCACGGCTTGTGGGGCGCGGACGGCCGCGACTTCGCCGATCGCGCGGTGCAGCCGGATCAGGCCGTGGCCTGGACGCGCGAGGATTACTGCCGCGGGCGCGATCCGGATCTGGAGGCGGCGATCGCGAATGTGTTACAGGGCTCCACGCTCGCGAAGTAGTCGCAGACCTCGCCGCGGCGCGCGGCGCATCCTCAGATCGCGTTCGAGATATACATTCACGCGATGTCGGCCTTCGCAATTGGACGAAGGTAGTAGAGGAAAGAGGATTGCCACTCACGCGACGGTCGCGGCGTGTTTGCAGGTTCGGTCGTCAACTTCCCGAGTGCGCGCACTAGATCGGGCGCTGTGACATCGATCACGGATGTCGTCTCGCTATCGCGAATCGCGCCATGCTACTTTGAACTCACGCGAAAGCATGGAGCGACACTCGCGTGTTTTTCAGGAAGCTGGCTCTGGTTTCCGCAGGGGGAGAGTAATGCGCGCTAGCTCGATGGAGGCCGTGCGCCGGCCACCCACGCTTGCGGTAGTCGAGGACGATCGAACATTCCGGGAAGACGTGCTCCTGCCCGTGCTGAACCACTCCGGTTTTTCCGCCGTCGGCATGAACGGCGCGCTGGAGCTGTATCGGTCCATGACCCAGCGCTCCTACGATTTGGTGCTGCTGGATATCGACCTGCCCGATGAGGACGGCTTCAGCATCGCCGAGCATCTGCGCAGCTTGTCGCCGCGCATCGGCATCGTGATGCTGACCGGCTACGACTCCAGCCAGGACCGCATGCGCGGTTTGCGTGCGGGCGCGGACGCCTATCTGCCCAAGCCGGTCGACATGGAAGAGGTCGTGACCACCTTGCGCAATCTGGCCCGCTGGGTGATCCCGGGCGAGAGCGCGGATCCTGCCCGTACGCAGGCCAAGTGGCGCCTGGACGACAGAGGCTGGTGCATTCTGACGCCGCGCGGCGTCCAGATCGAGATGAACCTGGCCGAGCGCCAGGTCATGGCGATGCTGGCCGCGTCGGCGGGCATGCCGGTGCAGCGCGAGGCGCTGATCGCGCGTCTGGTCAAGAACGCTCACGACTTCGATCCGCATCGTCTGGAGATGCTGATCTACCGCTTGCGCAAGAAATGCGAGCAACTGGCGGAGGAAGAACTTCCGCTGCGCGCGGTGCGCAGCGTCGGCTATGTGTTGAACTGGTAGTCGCTCGTGTCGGCATCGGCCGACGGTGGGGAAGAACGGCGTGCGAAACATCGGAATCAGGCTGCGGTCGATGGTGCTGGCCGCGGGGTTGTCCGTCATATGCGCCCCCGCGTCCGCGTTGCCCGTAGGCGCGTTCGACTATCGGATGGGCGCGCGTGCTTTCACCAGCGACGACGGGCTTCCGCAGTCCGGCGCCAACACCGTGGTCCAGACCCGCGACGGTTATCTCTGGGTCGGCACGTTCGGCGGTCTGGCGCGTTTCGACGGACTGGCCTTCACGATCTTCCGCGGAAAGCCCGCGTTCGATACTTCCGCCTCCGAAGGCCCGCAAGCCGGGCCGGCCAGCGATCGCATCCTGGCGCTGTATGAGGACGACAGGGACTGGCTCTGGGTCGGCACCCAGGACGCCGGGCTGAGCGTGCGCCGGCAAGGGGCATTCCATCATCTGCCGGTGTGCGGCGGCTCGTGTCAGATCAACGATATTCTTCAGACACCCGATCACACCCTATGGATCGCGACCAGCGTGGGTGTGCTCAATCTGGATCCCGTGCATGGACGCGAGACCTGGATCGGTCGTGGCAGTATCGGCTACGCCCGTCTGGCGCGCGACGGCCAGGGGCGCATTCATGTGGCCGGAAACGAGGGTTTCTTCGTCGTCGCCGACGGACGCTTGCGACCCATTCCGCTGCCCGACGGGGAGCGGCGGGTACCGGTACTGAAAACCAGCGGCAGCGCGCTGCTGGTCGGCACGGAGCGCACGCTCTATCGGTACGATCCCGCGCTCGGGCAATGGCAGCGGCTGGGCGTGGGCGGTCCCAAGGCGGCAGTGGCCGATGCGGACGGCCAGTGGTGGGTCGCCACGATATCCGGACAACTGTTGCGGGAAACCGGCCCCGGGCAATGGCGGGACGTGCCCGAACTGTTCGGCCTTGGCATCACCAGCCTGGCCTGGGACAACGAAGGCAATCTGTGGATAGGCAGCGGCGGCAAGGGTTTGTTGCGCGTGCGCAAGCCACTGTTCGGATTGGTTTCGGCTCCGGGATGGGGCATGAACATGGCCGGCCGCGCGGTGATCGCCGATGGCCAAGGCGGCATGTGGCTGGGATCCGCCTGCGCGGGGCTGTGGCGTCGGGGGCCCGACGGCGACATGCAGCGCTATCCCATCCAGCCCGGACAGGGCAACGGCTGCGTGGCCAGCTTGGTCCTGGATCGCGAGGGCACGCTCTGGGTGGGAACGGTCGAGGGGCGATTGATACGCGTGGCCAAGGGCAAGGCCAAACTGGTCGGGGCCTGGTCGATCGGCAACGCGATCAATGTCTGGCAGCGCGGCGATCGGCATTTTCTCGTCAGCTCCGAGCGCTCCATGTTCGATGTCCGGACCGATGACGAGGGGCGCATCGTCGGACAACAGCGCATCGCCGCGCTCGAGGGCATGAACGTCAACAACATCATCCCGGCCGCGCGCGGGGGCGACTGGTACGCCGGCGACCGCGGCGTGTGGCGCGTGGTCGATAACCGGATCGTCGAGCGATGGACGCCTCGGGAGGGGTTGTCTTCCCGTTTCGCGCGTGCGCTGTACGAAGACAAAGAGACCGCCACGCTCTGGGTGGGACTGTACGGCGGCGGCTTGAACCGCATCCGCAACGGCCAGGTATCCCGATATGACAGCCGCAACGGCCTCTTCGACGATACGGTGTCGTGCATCCTGCGCGACGAGCGCGGACGTTTGTGGCTGGGCGGCAATCGTGGCGTCACCCTGTTGCCGGCGCCATGGCGGGCCGCGGCCGAGATCGAGTCGATCGGCTACACCACCAGCGATGGCCTGACGCCCTCCGAAATCAACGGCGGATACTCGACGCCTTGCCACCGCGATACCCAAGGCAGGCTCTGGTTTTCCCTGGTCGAGGGCTTCGCCGTGGTCGATCCCGCGGATTTTCCGGACGTCCCGCCGGCGCTGCTGACGCCCCGGATAGAGCAGGTCATGGTCGATGGACGCATGCAGAGGATCGCCGGGTCTTCGCTGACCCTGGAGCCTTATGCGCGCAGTCTGGAAATCCACTACACCGCCATCAATCTGAGCCGGCCTCGCGAAACCCATTTCCGCTTCCGCCTGCTCGGCTTCGATCCCGGCTGGGTGGATGCGGGGCAGAACCGCAGCATTCTGTATCCCTCGATTCCCTGGGGCGATCATCTGTTCGAGGTCCAGGCGCGCGCCCAGGGCGGTCGCTGGTCGACGGTGTCGGCCGACCTGCGCGTGCTCAATCCGCAGCCTTGGTATCTGCGGCCCTGGATCCTGATTCTGGCGACCTCGTTGAGTCTGTTGGCCTTGGTCGGCGGTACCCAGTTCGGCGCCAGTCAGATCGGGCGCGGACGCGAGGAACAGGCCGACTGAGCGGGGCCGCAGTCAGCTAGCGGGCGGCGTAGGCGTCCGCGACGACGGCGGCCACAGGCGCGTGCGTCGAGCGTTCGCTCACGATCGCATGCTCGAACGGAACGTCCGTGCGCGTCTCTTGTGACGATTGGCGTTCTGGCTCCGCCAGCGGCAGACGGATACGGATGCGCGTGCCCAGGCTCGGGGCGCTGTCGACTGCGATGTCGCCGCCGTGATCGACGACGAAGCGACGCACCGTCGCCATGCCGATGCCAGTGCCCTGATCCTTGGGCTTGGTGGTGAAGAACGGCTCGAACAGGCGCGCGAGTACTTCCGGTGTCATGCCGCAGCCGGTGTCTTCCAAACGCAGACAGGCATGCGCTCCGTCGGCTTCGACCGCGAGCAGGAAGCGGCCGCCCTTGGGCATGGCGTCGCAAGCGTTGCTGGCGATGTTCAACAGCGCCAGCACCAGTTCGTCGCGGTCCGCGTTGACCCGCAGGCCGGGGGTGGAGGTGTCCAGTGAGACCTCGATCGCGCGCGAGAACATCGGTAGCAGCAAGGGCCGTACCTCGTCGATCGCCTCGGCCAGATCGAAGGTGGAGACTTGTCTGATGTGAGTGCGGCTGAAGCTGAGCAGGCGTCGGGTGAGCGTGGCGCCGCGTCGGGCCGCGTCGCGGATGCCCGGAAGCACCGTGTCGATGGAGCCGCCGCGCAGGTTCACCGAGGTCGCCTGGCCCAGGATGACGCTGAGAATGGCGTTGAAGTCATGGGCGATGCCGGTCGACAGCCGGCCGATGGTTTCCATCTTCTGGGTCTGCAGCAGGCGCTCGTAAGCGCGCTCCTTCTCCTCGACCTGGCGCTCGAGTTCCTGGCAGGTCGCGTTGAGCTCTTCGCTGCGACGGATCGCGCGTTGCGACGACAGGATCAGGCGGTCGAGGATGGTCACCAGGACCAGGAAGTTCAGGCCCGCCAGCAGCAGGTTGGCCAAGGCGTCCGAGGTCTGGCTGGCGTCCGTGGCCAGGCGCAGATCGGTAAGCGTGCCCAGGGTCAGCACCGCCGCATAGGCCAGAGCGGTCCACCACACCGCGGTCCGGCCCAGCAGCAGGCCCGCGAACAGCAGCGGCAGCAGATGGGTGATCTGCAGCCCCGATTGCGCGCGCAATCCATAGGCCTGATAGCTCATGCCCATCAGGACCAGGCCGCCGATGACGGTAAGGCTGGCCGACAGGCGGAAATGCCCCTTGCGCAGCAGGCACAGGCAAGACCATGCGTAGGCGCCGATGACCAGGGTGAGCCAGTTCTCGGTGATCCGGGTCATGCCCTGGGCGGTCGCGCAGGACCCGATCGTCGCCAGTAGAGCGGTTACGACCGTGACCGCGAGCAGCGCTTGCAGAGTCAGCGCATTGCGCCGGTCGTGCACGGCGCGAGCCGGCACGCGCTGCGCCCAATCGAGCAGGCTGTGCCAAACGGACTGGGGCGGTGCGCGGACGGTCATCGTGGGCTAGGCAGGAAGCGATCGACGGCCGAGGAGCGGAGCACGCTCGCTCAGCGGACTGGGTACGGAAGGTGGCCATTGTGTGCTTGAAATGACCACCGATGGTCAGGTTAGCACCGCGCTTCGGCACACCGACGCGGCGCGCGCCGCATCGGCGGAAAACTCTAGTGGATGTCACGTTTTGTGCGGTTCGCCGGGTCGCGGCGATCGGGGGCGATCGTTTGATTTCTCACGGTCGGTGAGCATTGGTTAGCTTCGCGCGCGCCGCGACTCCGGATGTCGTCGGTTGACTGTCCGCTGGGAACGATGCGGCCGCTCCACTGCGTTCGCATGCGCGAAGCAGCCTCGTCGCGCCGGTCGATTCGATCGCGCCTCCATCTCCAGAGGAATCGCATTCGCACCCTGGAATCGTCGGTGAGAAATCGTGCGTGTAATCGCGAGTTGCGCTCGCTAACGTTCCTCACGAACGAGTAGTTGCGCATCTCTTCACGGCGGAGATAGCGCGCTTCGGACCGCCAACAGGATGGGCAGTGTATGAAGCGAATGACCGATGAGCGTGACGCCGTTGCGATCGCTCCACGTTGCCCGCATGCGGATGGCGCGATCGCTTGCGATCCCGTGGTGCCGGCCACGTACCTGATTCGATTTCGCGAGCCTCCCGGAAGCTGCGATCGGCCGGCGCGTGCGCCGCGTCGCGGTGCGATTCCGTCGCGCGGTTCGTGCCGGCGATTACACGCGCTGCATCAGAGCGTCCTTATTCCGCAGACCGCCGTATCGGCTCGATAGTTGGGGAACTAATAAATGAACAAGATCTACAACGTCGTATGGAATCCCTCCCTCAAGCAGTGGGTGGTCGCGTCCGAGTTGGCCGTGCCGTGCGGCAAGGCCTCGGCGGGCGGCAAGCGGATCTCGGCGCCCGCCTCGCGCATCGGCGGCATGGCCCTGCTGCTGGCGATCGCCTGGGTCGGATGGGCGCCATCGGCGCGGGCGCAGTCGGTGAACTGCGACACCGCGCCGTGGGACGAGTACAACGGTACCGCCTCGTGCATGGGCCTCAACGCCATCGCCTCGGGCATCGGCGCGACCGCGCTGGGCTCGCTCGCGCGCGTCGATCTCCTCGGCGGTCTCGCGGTCGGATACAACTCCCACAGCGCCGCGCAGAACTCGATTTCCCTTGGGTTCCAGGCCTATTCCGCGGGCGGCAACTCCGTCTATCTGGGTGCGCGCACCGCCGCGGGCACCGGCGCGTTGTCCGATGGTTCCATCGCCATCGGTACGGACGTGACCGCGGGCGCCGGTCATGCCATCGCCATCGGTACCCAGGCCCGTTCAACTGGCAACCTGTCGGTCGCGATTGGCGGTACCGGTACGGTCGCCAGCAACATCAATGCGGTGGCGCTCGGCGCCGGAGCCACCGCCACCGGAGCCGGCTCCAGCGCTCTGGGCACCTTCGCCAACGCCAGCGGAGGCAACGCCACCGCGGTCGGCGTCAGCTCCCTGGCCAGCGGCAATACTTCATTCGCGGGGGGCTGGGCATCCGTCGCCAGCGCGACCAACGCCGTCGCGATCGGTAGCCAGGCCAGGGCGAGCGTCGACGCGGCCACCGCGGTCGGCAACAGCGCTCGCGCGGACGGGAACAGTTCGCTTGCGCTCGGCGCCCAGGCGTTCGCTTCCGGAACCAGCACGGTTGCGGTCGGGCAGGGGGCCGGTGCGGGCTCGACGACCGCCAATACGGGGTCGGTCGCGGTCGGCATCGCCGCCGGAACGCTGGTCAGCGGTAGCCAGAACACCGCCATGGGCGGCGGCATCGCGAGCGCGATGCGGGGCGCGGGTTCGGGCGTCACCGGAACGCGCAACGTCGCCTTCGGCACCGGCGATGGCACGGTCGCCTACGACGCCACCCTGGACGCCGCAGCGGGCAGTCTGGTGAGCGGCAACGACAATATTGCCATCGGGACCAACGCAGGCATCGGCATCGCGAGCAACGCGACGACGTCGATCGGCCTGAACGCGAATGCGAGCCTGGAGAACGCGATCGCCGTCGGTACCCGGGCGAACGCTTCCGCATTGGATGCCATCGCGCAAGGCACCAGCGCCAACGCGGGCGGCCGGAACGCGGTCGCCATCGGCTTCCAGTCGGTCGCCTCTCAACTAAACTCGATCAATATCGGCGCGCGCACGGCGCCGGGTGCAGGCGCCACCGCGGTGGGCGCTATCGCCGTCGGCACGGATGTGACGGCATCTCAGGAACACGCCATCGCGATCGGGCTCTCGAGCCAGGCGACCGGTACGAACGCCATCGCCTTGGGTCAGAGCGCCGCGTCGACCGACATGAGCGCCATCGCGATCGGGCGCAACAGCACATCCGGCGCGGTCAACGCGATCACTCTGGGTGTCGACACCGACGCCACCGCCACCAATGCGGTGGCGATCTCGGCTCAGGCTCAGGCCAGCGGCCTCAATGCCCTGGCCATCGGCACCAGCGCCAATGCGAGCGCGGACAACGCGATCGCGATGGGCGCATTCGCGGTCGCCGACGCCGCCGACGCTGTCGCGATCGGTACCGGTTCCACCGCCACCGGCGGCCGCGCGGTCGCGATCGGCGCGGGCAACTTCGCCAGCGGCAACGGCGCGGTCGCGATCGGCGATCCCAATACAGCCACCGGCAATGGCGCGGTCGCGCAAGGCCTGGACAACACCGCCACCGGCAACGGCTCGGTGGCGATGGGCAATACCAATATGGTGGGCGGCGGCGGTCAGGCCGTGGGCGTGGCCGGCACGGCGGCGCAGGGCGCGGTCGGCATCGGCTACCAGAACACGGTGGTCGGCCAGGGCAGCGTCGCCCTGGGCAGCAGCAGCGGCGCGCTCGCGGCGGGCGCGGTGGCGTTCGGCGATACGGCCGTAGCCAACAACGCGCGCGACGTGGCGCTGGGCTCGGGCTCGGTCACCGCGGTAGCGGTGGCGACGCCGAGCACGACCATCGACGGGGTGAGCTACAACTTCGCGGGCACCAATCCGACCAGCACGGTCAGCGTGGGCAGCCTCGGCGCCGAGCGCACCATCACCAATGTCGCGGCAGGTCGGATCTCCGGCAGCTCGACCGACGCGATCAACGGCTCGCAGCTGTTCGCGACCCACCAGTCGATCGAGAACCTCAGCAACCAGGTCGAAGCGAACGCGACCCATTACTTCAGCGTCAACGATGGCGGCGTGCAGGGCGGCAACTACAACAACGATGGCGCGACCGGCGCCAATGCCCTGGCCGCGGGCGTGAACGCCAGCGCGACCGGCAATCTGGCGGTGGCGGTCGGCTTCAGTTCCTCCGCGGCCGATCAAGGTGCCGTTGCGGTGGGCGTGAACTCCGAAGCGACCGCGTCCTGGGCCACCGCGGTCGGCGATACGGCCACCGCGAGCGGGCAGTTCGCGACGGCGGTGGGCAACAATGCCCAGGCCGGCGATCAGTTCTCGACCGCGTTCGGCGCGAATTCCGCCGCTGCGGGACGCGCGGCTACCGCCGTCGGTCCGAACGCCGGGGCGTCCGGCGCCAGCGCGGTCGCCGTGGGCGATACCGCGCGTGCGTCGGGCACCTCGTCGGCCGCGTTCGGTCGCGGCGCCAACGCCAGCGCCTTGGGGGCGCTGGCGATGGGCCCGGCGTCGACCGCCAACGCACGCAGCGCCACCGCATTGGGCGACAGTTCCGCCGCGAGCGGCGAATACGCGACGGCCTTGGGTGCGGGCTCGATCGCCAGCGCTCCTCAAGGCGTGGCCCTGGGCTCGTTCTCGGTGGCCAACACCGCGGCCGGAGCCGTGGGCTACGACCCGGTTACGGGCCTGCCGTCCACCGACACCAGCAGTACCTGGGTCAGCCGCCTGGGCGCAGTGAGCGTGGGCGGCAACGGTCAGACCCGCCAGATCACCAACCTGGCGGCAGGCACCACCGACACCGATGCCGTCAACGTCGCGCAGTTGCGCATGTTGTCGCAGGCGGTAACGGCTGGACAGACGCACTACTACAGCGTCAACGACGGCGGCGTACAGGGCGGCAACTATGCCAACGACGGCGCCACCGGGCTCAATGCGCTGGCTGCGGGCGTGGACACGGCGGCGAGCGGAGGCGGTGCGGTGGCGATCGGCGCCGGCGCGACGGCGGCCGATGCCAACAGCGTGGCGCTGGGTTCCGGTTCGGCGACGGCGGCCGCCGTGGCGACCTCCAGCACCACCATAAACGGGGTGACCTACAACTTCGCCGGCACCACGCCCACCGGCACCTTGAGCGTAGGCACCTTGGGCGGAGAGCGCACCATCACCAACGTGGCGGCCGGACGCATCTCCGACAGCTCCACGGACGCGATCAACGGCTCGCAGCTGTTCGCGACCAATCAGTCGATCGAGAATCTGAGCAATGTGGTCGAGGCCAGCGCGACCCATTACTACAGCGTCAACGACGGTGGCGTGCAGGGCGGCAACTACGCCAACGACGGTGCTACCGGCCTCAACGCGCTGGCCGCTGGCGTAAATGCGACGGCCGCCGGCGCCGGCTCCGTGGCGATCGGCTTCGGGGCGACGGCGGCGGATGCCAACAGCGTGGCCCTGGGGTCGAGTGCGTCGACGGCGGTCGCGGTGGGCACGTCCAGCGTCGTCATCGGCGGGACCACCTACGGCTTCGCGGGCGCGACACCGGTCGGCACGGTGAGCGTGGGCAGCCTGGGCGCCGAGCGCACCATCACCAACCTCGCCGCCGGCCGTATTTCCGGTAGCTCCACCGACGCGATCAACGGCTCGCAGCTGTTCGCGACCAACCAGTCGATCGAGAACCTGAGCAACGAGGTCGACGCCAGCGCCACCCACTACTACAGCGTCAACGACGGCGGCGTGCAGGGCGGCAACCATGCCAACGACGGCGCCACCGGTCTCAACGCGCTCGCGGCGGGCGTGAGCGCGGCGGCGGGCGGCGCGGGCTCCGTGGCCATCGGCTACGGAGCGACTGCCACCGACGACGACAGCGTGGCACTGGGCTCCAACGCGTCCACGGCCGCGGCGGTGGGCACGGCGGGCATCGTTATCGGCGGCACCAGCTACAGCTTCGCCGGCACGGCGCCGGTCGGGACCGTGAGCGTGGGCAGCCTGGGTTCCGAGCGCACCATCACCAACGTGGCGGCCGGCCGCGTCGCGGGCGATAGCACCGATGCGATCAACGGTTCCCAGCTGCATGCGACCAATCAGGCGATCGCCAATCTCAGCAACACCGTCAATGCGTCCACGGCGCACTACTACAGCGTCAACGATGGGGGTACGCGCGGGGGCAACTACAACAACGACGGCGCCAGCGGCGTGAACTCGGTGGCCGCCGGCGTCAACGCATCGGCGAGCGGGCAGGGCGGCGTCGCGATGGGCGTCAACAGCGTCGCTTCCGGCACCGGCTCGGTGGCGGTGGGCGCCGGTTCGCAGTCCACGGTCGCCGGCGGCGTGGCCTTGGGTTCGGGCTCGGTCTCCAACACGGCCGCCGGTGTCACCGGCTACGTGCCCGCGGGCGCGACGTCGGGTCAGACCGCGGCGATCGTGGCCACCACCAGTACCGCCGGCGCGGTCAGCGTAGGCGACGCGAGCAGTGGCGTGTACCGCCAGATCACCGGCGTGGCGGCAGGCACCGCGCCCAGCGACGCGGTCAACGTCGCCCAGCTGCAGGCGGTGCAGAACCAGGTCAACGCCAGCGCCACCCATTACTACAGCGTCAACGACGGTGGCGTGCAGGGCGGCAACTACGCCAACAACGGCGCCACCGGCACCAATGCTATGGCCGGCGGCGTGAACGCCAGCGCCAGCGGCAACAACAGCGTGGCGATGGGCGCCAACACCAGCGCCACGGCCAACGATTCGGCCGCGCTTGGCGCAGGCTCGAGGGCCACGCACGTCAACAGCGTCGCGATCGGCAACGGCTCGGCCACCACCGTCGGTGCGCAGACCGGCTACAACGCTGCCTATGTGGGCAATAGCACCTCGACCGGCGAGATGAACATCGGCGGGCGCACGATCACCGGTGTGGCGCCGGGCATCGCCGGCACCGACGCGGTCAACGTCAACCAGTTGAGCTCGGGCGTGAACTACGCCATCAACCAGGCCAATCAATACACCGATGCGCGCCTGGCCCAGCTCGACAACGACGTGTGGACGATGGAGCGCGGCTATCGCGGCGCGACTTCGTCGGCGATGGCCATGGCCGGCCTGCCGCAGGCCTACCTGCCTGGCAAGAGCATGTTGGCGGTGGGCTTCGGCGGCTATCAGGGCGAGTACGGCATGGCGATCGGTCTGTCGGGCATCACCGACAACGGCCGCTACGTCTACAAGGCGCAGGCCAGCGGCAACACCACGCGCGATTGGGGTTTCTCGGTGGGTGCCGGAATCCAGTGGTAGTCCTCCGGGGGCGGCAGGCCCGCGAAAACGCCTACCCCGGCGTGGCCTGTCGCCTCATTTCCTCACGCATCCGCGGCGGATCCGCCGGAGTCGAAAGCGACCTCCGGGGCACCCGTCCGGCCACCGAAGTCTAGAGACGACAGCTAAGAGGCGACTAAGGCATGGTCATCAGGAATAGTTCGACGCGGGCCGCAAGGTTCGCGCTAGGCGCCCTCATCGCGGTAATCGCGCTGACGGCATGCACGCGCCATGTCAGCCGCGGCATCGCGCCGGACGCGCGCGCGGACGAGGTCATCTTTCCGTCCATCGACGAGATCGTGCTGAAGGAAGGCACGTTCCCCAACCGTGACAGCCTGCGCCAGATCGGTCCGGGCGTCACCAAGGACCAGTTGTACCACCTGATCGGCAGGCCGCATTTCCGCGAGGGCTATTCCGCTCGCGAGTGGGACTACCTGTTTCATTTCCGCCAGGGCGATCGGATCGTCAGTTGTCAGTACAAAGTGATCTTCGACCGGAGCTATCACGGACAGGACTTTTACTGGGAGCCGGCGGCCTGCCTTGACTCGCTGAAGACGGAGGCGACGGGCGCGACTAGCGCGGCGCCCGCGATCGCCGGCGAGCCGAAACGCTTCCAGTTGTCCGCCGATGCGCTGTTCGCGTTCGCGCGTTCGGATCCGCAGGACATCCAGCCGCAGGGCCGTGCGGAGCTGGCCGCCATCGCCAGCCAGCTCAAAGGCTCGAAGGCGACGATCGTCCAGGTCATCGGGCACACCGACCGGATCGGCAGCGAAGCGGCCAATCTGGCCCTGTCGCAACGCCGCGCGCAGACCGTGCGCGCCCTGCTGATCCAGGAAGGCGTGGCCGCGGACAGTCTCAAGGCGCAAGGCGCCGGCGAGTCCGAGCCCCTGCAGCAGTGCGCCGACGCGCTGCCCAAAGACGAACTCGTGGACTGCCTGCAGCCCAATCGCCGCGTGGAAGTGCTGGCCTGGGGGCTGCAATAAGGCCGCGCCCGGTTTTTCCTGATGTACGACCCAGAACTTTGATCGAGGTGCTCGGATGAAAAACTGTCTTTCGGTGATCGGCGTCGCCCTGCTGCTGGCGACCGGTGCGGTGGCTGCGCAACAGGCCCCCGCGGCGCGGTCTGCCGCGCCACAGGCGACGACGCGCCCGGTCCCCGGCGCGGTCGACCCCAATGCGATTCGCGATGCGGGCCTGCGCGTGGCCGCGGCGGTGGATGCGGGGCAGGCGGCACAGCTTTGGGACGAAGCCTCGGTGGTGACCAAGAAGACCTTGAGCCGCGAGGCCTTCGTCGCCGGCATCGGCAAATCGCGTCAGTCCCTGGGCAAGGCCCCCAACCGCAGTTGGTTGTCGGTGCGTCGCCAATCCGGCGATGGCTCGGCCCTGCCGCCGGGTCTGTACGCCTCCATCGAATTCCTGGCCGAGTTCCCCGGCAAGCCGCCGGTGCGCGAATTGGTGTCGTTCCGGTTGGATGAGGACGGCAGTTGGCGTTTCGCCGGTTACGCCGTGCAGCCGTAGCGAACGCGCTGGGCGGGCGGGTTTCGAAGGGGCTGTCGTCCTGGAGTGGAGCTGGATGCGGGGCGATGAGGCAGCCCCAGGCCCGCGATCCGGTGCCGGATCGCTCCAGCCGAATCGGATGGGGCATAGCGGCAGGCGGCCAAGGTAGGTCCGCCCGAAGGCTTCACTGCGGCGCTCTTGTCTGCCGCAGGGGCCGCAGCCGCGCTCGCGGGTGGCCCTTCGGGCGTGGGACTCGGCGCGCTCGTTTCAAATCGGCCAGGGCTGGACCCTGACCGTGCCGGTGCACGGCTTGTGGGGCGCGGACGGCCGCGACTTCGCCGATCGCGCGGTGCAGCCGGATCAGGCCGTGGCCTGGACGCGCGAGGATTACTGCCGCGGGCGCGATCCGGATCTGGAGGCGGCGATGCAGACGCTGAGGTCGGTGACCGAGCATTGAATTTTACCCGGCAAGAAAATTTTACTTGCAGAATTATTATTTATATGCAGAATAACGATGGCTCGTACCCTCGAAGGGCGCCGTCGTGCCGGTCAAATACGAAAAACCCCTGCGCGGGCTCAGCAACACCCGCGATCTGAGAGCGGAAATACTGGCGCTGGCGGCAGAGCTGGCGACGAATACGTTTCCTGGCCGCCTCGTCGTGCACGCGCCGGTGATCAGCGAGGCCACCGTTCGCCAGGAGTGGGCGCGCCTGCTGCCGGTGATCGTCCCGGACATCCGCGCACGCATGAGTCTCGCAATCGAGTCCGCTGCCGATGTCGCGGAGCCGAGGGCGGGCTATCGCATCGAGTCGGGCCTGCTGCCGCTGGAACGGCCCAACTACCGCGCCGAAGTACTGCGGCTGCTGTTGGCGGCGCACTTGCGCGGCGGCGCTCCCGTGTCGGCCAAGGCGCTGGTCGAGGCGATCGGCGCCTCGCAGACGCCTGTGCGCCAGGCCCTGGCCGAATTGAAACAAGCCGGCGTCGCGCACTCGCGGCGCGGCGGCTTCGAGTTGAACGCCGAACTGCTGTCCGCCGAACTGCTGGCGAAAATGCGCGCCACGCCGCATGCGCTGCGGTTTCGATTCGCGCGCGGCGCCCAGATCAAACCACCGGGGATGTTGCTGCAACGCGCGTTGCCCTTGCTGGGGGCGTCGTCGCCATCGGAGTGGGATCGTTACGCCTTGTCGGGCGTGGCCGTCGCCCGCAGCGAGGTGCCGGCGCTGGATCTGCTGGGGACGCCGCGTCTGGATCTGCTGGCTTACGTCCCGCGTGCGGCGAAGAGCTTCGACTTCCGGCCGCTGTGGCGGCTCGACGACGGTCTGGAACTGGAACCGAATCCGCTGGCGCCGGCGCCGGTCGTGGTCGCGCTGGTGCGCGCCGATAGCGAGCACGCGCATGCTGCGGGCCCGGACGGTGCGCGCCGCGCCGCGCCCGCGGACGTACTGCTGAGCTTGCTGGACGCGGGCTTGCGCGAGCAGGCCTTGCAGTACGCCGGAGCGGTGCGGCCATGAACGCCTTCGCAGCTCTGGATCCCCATGAGTTGTTGCAGCGCGTGGCCGCGCAAGTCCCGCCCGCGCTGCGCGGCAACGTGGTGGTCATCGGCAGCATCGCCGCGGCCTGGGCGTTCCGCGACGTGTCGGGCGCGCACTCGGTCGCGACCAAGGACATCGATTTGCTGTTGCGCCCCGCGGTCGATGCCGTGGCCACGGCGCAGATGCTGGGGCAGGAATTGCTGGAAGAGGGCTGGCAGCCGCAGTTCACGCAGGGGCGCGCGCCCGGCGACGCGTCCACGCCCGACGACGAACTGCCTGCGCTGCGCCTGAGCCCGCCGTCGCGCGAGGACGGCTGGTTCGTCGAACTATTGGCCGAATCGCCGCAAGGGCAGGCGACGCGCAAGCACTGGCGCCGCTTCGAAACCCCGCTGGGCGCGTTCGGCCTGGCCAGCTTCCGCTACATGCGCGTGGCCGTGCATGGCGCCGACGAGTCCGCCTTCGGTTTGCGCGTGGCGCGGCCCGCGTGCATGGCCTTGGCGCATCTGCTCGAACACGCCGAACCGGACAGGACGCCGATTTCGAGTCTGGACGGCAACCCGCCGCGTTTCGTCAAGGACGTCGGGCGTGCGATCTCGCTGTGGTGGCTGGCGCGGCAACAGTCGCCGCTGGCGGCCGAGCGCTGGCGCGACGAGTGGCGCGACACCCTGGCGGTGCTGTACGCGAACGAGGCGGTCGCGATCCGGGCCGCTGCCCGTGCCGGCTTGAACAGTGTCGACGGCTACCTGCGCGAAGCGCACGCGATCGCGATGCTGGGTTTGCTGGCGCCGCACGGCACCACGCTGGACGCTTACCGGCGCGCCTACGAAGGTCTGGCCGAAGCGCTCCATCGGCTTTGACGGAACGTGCGTTGCGGCGTCTGCGCTGCGTCATGGCGATAGGCAATGAGGCGCCGGCGGGCCTGGTTCGTCCGCATCAGCGGGCCGAATCGCGCCAGCGCGCGTAACGTCGCCCAATAAAAAAGCCACCCGAAGGCGGCCTTTTTTCTAAGTACTTGATTCAGTTGGTCGGGGAGACAGGATTCGAACCTGCGACCTCTACGTCCCGAACGTAGCGCTCTACCAGACTGAGCTACACCCCGACAGCTGAGCCGACAATTCTAGCGACACCTCAACGGACGAGCAAGGGGGCCGGCATCGATTCGGTGGCGGGGTCGCGCTGGCGCCGTGCGGGGCGGGGGTGCGGCGTACGGGCGGAACGTTAAACTACGGGCCTTGCGTCCGTCCCGTGCGCGCTCCGTCGCGCCGTGCCGACGCGTCTTCACTTTCCGGAGTCCCGCTTGATCAAGCCCCGCACCCCGCCCGGCGTCATGGAGCTGCTGCCGCCCGACCAGATCGCGTTCCAGCGCATGCTGGACACGATCCGCCGCAACTTCGAGCGCTTCGGCTTCCTGCCGGTGGAAACGCCGGTGATGGAACTGTCGGAGGTGCTGCTGACCAAGTCCGGCGGCGAGACCGAGCGCCAAGTCTATTTCGTTCAGTCCACCGGCAATTTGAACAAGGCGGCCGAAGGCGGCGGCGAGGGCGTGCCCGAGCTGGCGCTGCGCTTCGACCTGACCGTGCCGCTGGCGCGTTACGTGGCCGAGCACGAGCACGATCTGGCCTTCCCGTTCCGCCGCTACCAGATGCAGCGCGTCTACCGCGGCGAGCGCCAGCAGCGCGGCCGCTTTCGCGAGTTCTACCAGTGCGACATCGACGTGATCGGCAAGGACAGTCTGAGCGTGCGCCACGACGCCGAGATGCCGGCCGCGATCCACGCCGTCTTCTCGGAGCTGGCGATCGGCAAGTTCACCATCCAGCTCAACAACCGCAAGCTGCTGCGCGGCTTCTTCGAGGCCCAGGGCGTGGCCGACGGCGGGCTGCAGGCGCTGGTGTTGCGCGAGGTCGACAAGCTCGACAAGCGCGGCGCCGACTACGTGCGCGATGTCCTGATCGGGGCCAGCTTCGGCCTGCCCGCCGACGCGGTGGATAGGATTCTCGACTTCGTCGCGATGCGTTCGGACTCCCATGCCGATGCGCTGGCCAAGCTGGACGCGCTGGGCGAGGGCAACGACTCGCTGCGCCAGGGCGTGGCCGAACTGCGCGAGGTGCTTGAGCTGATCCGCGCGCTGGGCGTGCCGGAGGCCAACTACGCGCTCAACTTCTCGATCGCGCGCGGCCTGGACTACTACACCGGCACCGTCTACGAAACCACTCTGGACGACTACCCGCAGATCGGTTCGATCTGCTCCGGTGGCCGTTACGAGGATCTGGCCAGCCACTACACCAAGTCGCGCCTGCCCGGCGTCGGCATCTCGATCGGCTTGACCCGCTTGTTCTGGCAGTTGCGCGAGGCCGGCCTGGTCGACACCGCCGCCAGCACGGTGCAGGTGCTGGTCACGCAGATGGACAGCGCGCACCTGCCGCATTGCCTGGCGGTGGCCAACGAGCTGCGCCACGGCGGGCTCAACACCGAGGTGGTGATGGAACCGTCCAAGTTGGGCAAGCAGTTCAAGTACGCCGACCGCGCCGGCATCCGCTTCGTGGTGGTGCTGGGCGAGGACGAGATCGCCAAAGGTGTGGCGACGGTCAAGGACTTGCGCCGCGAGGATCAGTTCGAGGTCGCGCGCAGCGAACTGGCGCGCACGCTGCGCATCGAGCTGGAACAGGCGCGGGCCATGCAGGCCGTGTCCGAATGAGCAAACAGGGCGCGTACGGCGTCGGCGTCGCGGGCCTTCGGGTCGCGGCGTCGCGCGGGCGCGCCGCAGGATCGCGGTGCCGGGCGCAGGGGTATGCGCACGGATTCCGCTACCGGGTTCGTCGCACGCCGGATCGGAGTCCGGCGCGGTGACGGACCGAATCACTCCGCGGCGCGCATCCGCCGTCGCGGTTCCCAACGTGGCATAGACGCACCGACTCCCGAGTACGCTCGGCCGGGCAAGACCGTTCGCGGTGCAGGCCCGCCGTTCAGATGATCGCCAGGGTGCGAGGCGAGGTTACACAATGAACAAGATTCAACTCGATGGCCGTTCGCTCACGCGTGCGCAACTGGTGGCCGTGGCTTACGGCGCCCAAGTCGAACTGGCCGCGGCGCAACTGCCGGCGGTGCAACGCGCGGCGGATTTCCTGGCCGAACAGGTCAGTCGCGAGGAACCGATCTACGGCGTGTCCACCGGTTTCGGCAGCAATGCCGACCGCTTGCTCGGCGCCCACCACCTGCGCGACCAACTGCCGGGCGCGCAGCCTTCCGGCGAAACCCTGCACGAAGAGCTGCAGCGCAACCTGATCGTCACCCACGCGGTGTGCGTGGGCGAGGCCTTCGCGCCTGAGATCGTGCGCGCGATGCTGTGCATCCGCATCAACACCCTGATGCGCGGCCATTCCGGCATCCGCGTGCAGACCCTGCAGGCGCTGACCGCCATGCTCAACGCCGGCATCGTGCCGGTGGTGCCGCAACTGGGTTCGGTCGGCGCCAGCGGCGATCTGGCGCCGTTGTCGCACCTGGCCATCGTGCTGCTGGGCGGCGGCGAAGCCTTCTACGAAGGCGAGCGCATGCCCGGCGCGCAGGCGTTGCAGCGCGCCGGCCTGCAGCCGGTCACGCTGTCGTACAAGGAAGGCCTGGCGCTGAACAACGGCACCGCGCAGATGCTGGCCTGCGGCGTGCTGGCGCTGGAAAAGCTGGAAGATCTGGCCGACACCGCCGACCTGGCCGCGGCCATGACCATCGACGCCTTCGCCGGCCGCCTGGGCGCGTTCGCCGAGGAAGTGCACGCGCTGCGTCCGCATCCGGGCCAGGTCGAGGTGGCCGCGCATCTGCGCCGCCTGCTCGAAGGTTCGACCCTGTCCGACATTCCCTACCACCTGGTGCCGCGCTTCCGCGCCTGGCAGCCGCGCAGCTGGGACACGCCCGAATCGCAGGCGCTGCGCTTCGACATCGGCTGGGACTGGGTGCCGTTCGGGCAGCGCCACGGCCGCGAGAAGTTCTATCTGCGTTTCCGTCCGTTCCGCGGCGGCAAGAAGCATCAGCCGCAGGACAGCTACTCGCTGCGCTGCATCCCGCAGGTGCACGGCGCGGTGCGCGACGCCTTGGCGCAGGCCGCGCGGGTGCTGGAGGTCGAGCTCAATTCGCTCACCGACAATCCGATCGTGTTCCCGGACGCGCAGGCCGAGCATGTCGAGCAGCAGGTGATCTCGGCCGGCCATTTCCACGGCATGCCGCTGGCGCTGGCGATGAGCTACGTCAAGGCCGCGATCCCGGTGCTGGCCAGCATTTCCGAGCGCCGCCTCAACAAGCTGGTCGATCCGGCCACCAACGACGGCCTGCCGGCGTTCCTGATCGGCAACGAGGACTCCACCGAATCCGGTCACATGATCGTGCAGTACACCGCCGCGGCGATCGTCAACGACCTGGCCAGCCGCGCGCATCCGGCCTCGGTGTATTCGATCCCGACCAGCGCCAACGCCGAGGACCACGTGTCGATGGGCGCCAACGAGGCGCGTCACGTGCTGGCCATGGCCGACGATCTGGGCAAGGTGCTGGCGCTGGAGCTGTACACCGCCGCACAAGCGCTGGACCTGCGTCGCGACATGATCAACGCCGCGCGCGATCTGGCCGATCGCGCCGATGCGCAGGGGCTGGCCGGCAAGGTCGCCGGCGGTCCGGTCGCGGGCGACGGCGATCATGCCGGCTTCCTGGCCGAGGTCGAAGGCCTGCGCGCCGAGCTGGCGGCGGCCGAGGAGTTCCGTCCCGGCCGTGCGGTCGCGGCCGCGCATGCGGCGATCCGCGAGCGCATCGCCTTCCTGCCGCGCGACCGCGCGCTGGACGGCGAGGTGGCGACCGCGCTGCGCATGGTCGCCGACGGCAGCGTGCTGGCCGCCGCGCGCGCGGCCGTGCGCGCGTGAGCCGGCTCGGCCCGGGATCGGCATTGGGATCGGCATTGAAATCGGCATGCGCCTGACCGCGCATTCCGAGCGTGCGTTCACCGTCGGCGGCCTGTTCGGCGCCGACGAGTGCGCGCAGCTGATCGCGCTGGCCGAAGCGCGGGGGTTCGAACCCGCCGGTGTGCGCACCACCGCCGGACAGAAGGCGATGCCGCACGTGCGCAACAACGAACGCGTGGTGCTCGAATCGCCCGAATGGGTCGATCGGCTGTGGCGGCGCCTGTCCGGCCTCGCCCTGCCGGTGCTGGACGGCCAGGTCGCGCGCGGGCTGCCCAGATCGCTGCGCTTCTACAAGTACGGCCCCGGCCAGCGCTTCCGCATGCACAAGGACGGTCCCTGGACCGAAGACGGCATGAGCAGCCGGCTGACCTTGCTGGTCTATCTCAACGAAGGCTTCGTCGGCGGCGACACCGATTTCCGCGATTTCCGCATCGCGCCGGTCGCCGGCGAGGCGCTGCTGTTCGTGCACGACACCTGGCACGAAGGCGCGGCGGTGGAGCAGGGCGTGAAGTACGTGCTGCGCTCGGACGTGCTCTACGGCGCGGCGCCCTAAGCGCGCGTAGCTGCAACTAACCGCCGCGGCGGTCGCCGCTTTCCGGCATCGAGGTGCGCACGCAGTCGCGGCCGTCGGCCTTGGCCTGGTACAGGGCCTGGTCGGCGTCCTGCAGGGCCGGATCGATGGCGTTGTCGCAGTCGTTGGCGGCCTCGCCGGCGATCGCGTGCACGCCGATGCTGGCAGTGATGGTGATCGCGTGCTCGCCGCTGCGGCAGGGCTGCTCGCGCAGGTGCTGGCGCAGATCCTCGGCCACGCGCGAGGCCGCCTGCAGATCCAGGCCGGGCAGGGCGACGATGAACTCCTCGCCGCCGAAGCGCGCGAGCAAGGCGCGATGCGGCTGCAGGGAATGGCCCATGGTGCGCGCGGCCCAGCACAGGCATTCGTCGCCGACCAGATGACCGTAGCGGTCGTTGATCTGCTTGAAGTGATCCAGGTCGATCATCAGCAGCGACAGCGGACGGCCGCTCTGCTGCGATTTCTCCAGCAGCTCTTGGAACACGTTGCGGAAATGGGTGCGGTTGTGCAGGCCGGTCAGGCCGTCGCGCTGGCTGCTCTCGCGCAGGCGCTCGTGCGCGTCTTCCAGTTGCGCCAGCGCGCTGCGCAGCTCGACCGTGCGCTGTTCGACCTTGTGCTCCAGCTGGGTCTTGGCCTCGTGCACGATGCGTTCGTTCTCGTTGCGCAGCGAGGCGTAGCGGTAGCCCAGCGCCACCGACAGCAGCAGCATTTCCAGCGCCGAGCCGATCTGCACGCCGTATTCGGTGATGAACACCTTGGGCAGCAAGCCGAACGCGATCGCGGTGAACATGCCGGTGCCGAGCAGGAACATCGACCATGCCAGCAGGAACAACTGCGCCGGCTTGTAGCCGCGGCGCAGCACCACCAGGGTCGCCACCGCGATCCAGGCGATGCTGAAGAACACCGCGGCCGAGGCGATCGGCGTGGCGACGTTGTAGGGCAGGCGGGTCGCGGCCACGCCCAGCACCACGAAGAACGCGATCATGCCCAGGCCGACCCGGTCGCCCAGGCGCCAGCGTTGTTTCAAGCTGAGGAAGGTGCGCGCGAACTGCTGCATGCCGACCTGCGCCAGGCAAATCGACAACGGCACCGATTTGTCCGCCAGCCAGGTCGAGCGCGGCCACAGGTATTCGAAGCCCAGGCCGTTGAGGGTCAGCAGCACCAGGCCGAAGGCGGAGATGTGCAGCAGGTACCAGAAGTAGCTGGCGTCGCGCAGGCTCAGCCACAGCACCAGGTTGTAGATGAACAACGCCAGCAGAATGCCGTAGTACAGGCCGATGCCGAACTGCGCATCGCGCGAAACCTCGGTGAACGCGGTAGGCGTGAACAAGGTCAGCGGCACCTGCATGGAGCTTTGGCTTTGCACGCGCACGTACAGATCGGCCGGCTGGTCGGCCGGCAGGTTGAGCCAGAAGTTCGGATGGCGGTAGCGGATGCTGCGCGAGGAGAAGGGCAGGCTGTCGCCGCCGGCCAGGTGCTCGACGCGGCCGTCGGCGTGGCGCGTGTAGACGTCGATGCGGTCGCTGAGCGCGTACTGCTGCACCAGCAGCCAGCGCGGCTCGTCGCGGTCGCGGTTGAGCAGGCGCACGTGGAACCAGTAGGCGCCGGGCTGGAACCCGAATGCGGCGTTGCCGTTGGGCAGCGGCGCGTAGCGCCCCTCGCGCCGGGCGTGTTCGGCGCCGGTCAGGTCCAGGCGGCCTTCGACGTCGTGGTAGTAGTCGATGTGCGGTTCCAGCGGCACGCCGACGTGGCTGCCGTCCAGCACCAGTGCGTTGTTATCGGTGGCAATCGCGGCCCACGAGGTCGCAGCGAGGCAGAGCCCTAGCGCGAGCAGCCAGACTGTGAGCCCCCTCCAACCACGCCCCATGCGCACCCTCTCCGTTGGTCCGGCCGGCGTTGGGTCGCGTCGGCACGGGCACGGAGTGAGTCTACGCTCCGGCACCGCCCTAGTTTGCCGCAAACGCGGCCACAGACGAGGCGCCAGCGACCGCCGGTCGGTCACCGCTACTGTGATCAACGGCGATTTTCGCCGATCCCGGCCGGCCCGGGGCGGCCGGGGCGCCGGCTTGACGGATGCCACCGGCGTCGGCTAATGTATTAACGCGTTAATACATTATCGACAGAGTGAGCCCGCCTTGAAGCGCCGTGCCGTGGACATCGACGACAGCGAAGACCCGATCGCCAACCTGGCGGGCGCGCTGCTGGGCCTGCGCAATGCCGAGCAGATGCGGGCTTTCCTGGAAGACCTATGCACCCCGGCCGAGCTGGAATCGATGACCGACCGCTGGCGGGTCGTGCCGCTGCTGCGCGACGGCGTGCCGTACCGCGAGATCCACGACCGCACCGGCGTCAGCGTGACCACCATCGGTCGGGTCGCACGCACCCTGGAACGCGGCGCCGGCGGTTACGCGGCGGCCTTGCATCGACGCCCCTCGCGCGTGCGTTGAATCGTTCCGCCGGGCCGCAGCGCCCACGTCTTCCGCCTTCGAGAGTTGCCCCATGAGTCCTACCGTCAGTCCGGCCGCGCGCGACCGGTTGCGCATCGCCATCCAGAAGTCCGGGCGCCTGGCCGAACCGGCGCGCGCGCTGTTGGCGTCGTGCGGCCTGAGCTGGCGCGAAAGCCGCGACCGTCTGTTCTGCTATGGCGAAACCTTGCCGGTGGACCTGTTGCTGGTGCGCGACGACGACATCCCGGGCCTGATCGCCGACGGTGTCTGCGACCTGGGCGTGGTCGGCCGCAACGTGTTGCTGGAACAGGACGGCGACCGCCGCGGCAACGGCCGCGCGGCGGCGTTCCGCGAATGGCGCGCGCTGGGCTTCGGCGCCTGCCGCCTCGATCTGGCCGTGCCCGAGGGCTGGGACTGGCAAGGCCCGGCGCAATTGGCCGGCAAGCGCATCGCCACCAGCTACCCGGCCCTGTTGTCGCGCTGGCTGGCCGAGCAGGGCGTGGACGCGCAGGTGGTGCTGCTGTCGGGTTCGGTCGAAATCGCGCCGCGCCTGGGCCAGGCCGAGGCGATCTGCGATCTCGTGTCCAGCGGCGCCACTCTGGCCGCCAACCAGCTCAAGGCCGTGACCACCCTGATCCAGAGCGAAGCGGTGCTGGCCGGTCCGGTCGACGCCTTCGACGACGTGCGCGGCGAACTGGCCGACCTGCTGCTGCGTCGCCTCGACGGCGCCCTGCGCATACGCCACAGCAAGCTGCTGCTGTTCCAGGCGCCGCGGCAACTGCTGGCCGATCTGCTGCCGTTGCTGCCCGACGCCGAGGCGCCGACGGTAATGCAGCTCGACGGCGGCGACGGCGTCGCGTTGCAGGCGTTGTGCCACGGCGCGGTGACCTGGCAGCGGTTGGAAGAACTCAAGCGCGCCGGCGCGCGCGGGCTGATGGTGCTGCCGGTGGAGGGCATGCTGGCATGAACGGCGAACGCATCATGCAGCGGCTGGACTGGACGGCTCTGGAAGAGGACCGGCGCGCGAGCGCGCTGCGCCGCCCGGCGCAGCAGACCCGGCGCGAGACCGCCGATGCGGTGACCGCGATCATCGAACAGGTGCGCGCGGACGGCGACGAGGCCTTGCGCGCGCTGGGTGCGCGCTACGACGGCGTGGCGCTGGACGCGTTCGAGGTCGGCGCCGAGGAATTCGAGGCGGCGCAACGCGAGATCTCCGAGCGCCTGCGCGCCGCGATCGATCAGGCGGCCGCACGCATCGAAGCCTTCCACGCCGCCGGCATGACCCCAGCCTATGCGCTGGACAGCGGCGACGGCGTGCGCTGCGAACGCATCCTGCGCCCGATCCAGCGCGTGGGCCTGTACGTGCCCGCCGGTTCGGCGCCGCTGCCCTCGACCGCGCTGATGCTGTGCATGCCGGCGCGCCTGGCCGGATGTCCGCAGATCGCGCTGTGCACGCCGCCGCGCCGAGACGGCCGCGCCGATCCGGCGGTGCTGTACGCCGCGCGCCGCTGCGGCGTGAACCGGGTCTACAAGCTCGGTGGCGCACAGGCGATCGCGGCGATGGCCTTCGGCACCGCCAGCATCGGCCAATGCGACAAGCTGTTCGGGCCGGGCAACGCCTACGTCACCGAAGCCAAGCGTCAGGTGGCGCTGATGGAGGGCGGGGCGGCGATCGATCTGCCGGCCGGTCCGTCGGAAGTGCTGGTGATCGCCGATGCCGGCGCCGATCCGGCCTTCGTCGCCGCCGATCTGCTGTCGCAGGCCGAGCACGGCCCGGATTCGCAGGTGATCCTGCTCAGCGACGACACGGCCTTGCTGGATGCGGTGGACACGCAGATCGCCGCGCAACTGCAGGCCCTGCCGCGCGCCGAGACCGCGCGCGCGGCCTTGCGCGCTTCGCGTTCGATCCGCGTCGATTCGATCGCCGCGGCGCTGGACGTGAGCAACCGCTACGCGCCCGAACACCTGATCCTGGCCCTGCGCGATGCGCGCACCTGGCTACCTAAGGTGCTCGCGGCCGGTTCGGTGTTCCTCGGCGATTGGGCGCCTGAAGCGCTGGGCGACTACTGCAGCGGCACCAACCACGTGCTGCCGACCAGCGGCGCCGCGCGCTACGCCGGCGGCGTCAGCGTGGCCAGCTTCCAGGTCGCGATCACGGTGCAGGAAGTGCAACCGCAAGGCATCGCCGCGATCGGCCCATGCGCGGTCGAACTGGCCAGCGCCGAAGGCCTGGACGCGCACCGCATCGCGGTCGCGCTGCGTCTGCAGCGGGTGGCCGCATGAGCGCGCCGCTGTCGCTATTGCGCGAGGACTTGCGCGACTTCGCCGGCTACAAGTCGGCGCGCAGCGAGGCCCTGGACGGCAGCGTGTGGCTCAACGCCAACGAATCGGCCTGGGCCAACGCCGCCGACGCGGCCGGCGCGCTGCGGCGCTATCCCGATCCGCAGCCGGCGCCGTTGCGCGCGGCGCTGGCCGCGCTGTACGGCTGCGCGCCCGAGCAACTGCTGGCCGGCCGCGGCAGCGACGAGGGCATCGATCTGCTGTTGCGCGCGTTCTGCCGCCCCGGCGGCGACGCCATCGTGACCACGCCGCCGACCTTCGGCATGTACGCGGTATGCGCGCGCCTGCACGGCACGCGTGTGGTCGAGGCGGCGCTGCGCGATACGCCGGACGGGTTCGTCTGCGATTTCGAGGCGATCGCAGCGGCTGCCGAAAGCGCGGCCGCCAAGCTGGTGTTCCTGTGCTCGCCGGGCAATCCCTCCGGTACGCTGCTGCCGCTGGACGCGATCGCGGCGCTGGCGCAACGCCTGAGCGCGCGCGCACTGGTGGTGGTGGACGAGGCGTACCTGGAATACGCGCAGGCGCCGTCGGCGGTCGAGCTGATCTCGCGCTATCCCAACATCGTGGTGCTGCGCACGTTGTCCAAAGCGCATGCGCTGGCGGCGGCGCGCATCGGCAGCACTATCGCCCACGCCGATGTGATCGCGGCCTTGCAGCGCTGCCAGGCGCCGTATCCTCTGGCCGAACCGTGCGTGGCGCTGGCTTTGCGTGCCTTGGACGGCGCGGCGCGCGCCGTGAGCCAGGCCAATGCCGCGGCCTGCGTGCTGGAGCGCGAACGCCTGTACGCGGCCTTGCCGGCCGTCGCCGGCGTGCGTCAGGTCTATCCTTCGCGCGCCAACTTCCTGCTGGCGCGCTTCGAGCGCACCCAGGCCGCGTTCGACGCGCTGCTGGCCGCGGGCGTGGTGGTGCGCGACATGCGCGCCGCGCCGCAGCTGGCGGACGCCCTGCGCATCAGCCTGGGCACCGCGGAGCAGAACGCGCGCGTGCTCGACACCCTGGCGCGCGCCGATGCGGACGCGCGCGCCGCATGACTATGTCCATCGAAGCGCCCCTATGAGCCAGACCCCGCTACTGTTCGTCGATCGCGACGGCACCCTGATCGCCGAACCCGACGATTTCCAGATCGACAGCTACGCCAAGCTGCGCTTCGTCGACGGCGTGATTCCGGCGATGCTGCGCCTGCGCGACGCCGGCTACGAATTCGTGATGATCAGCAACCAGGACGGCCTGGGCAGCGCCTCGTTTCCGCGCGAGGACTTCGAAGGTCCGCATGCGCTGATGCTGCAGGTGTTCGCCAGCCAGGGCATCGCCTTCCGCGACATCCTGATCGACACCAGCCTGCCGGCCGACAACGCGCCCACGCGCAAGCCGGCGATCGGTCTGGCCCTGCCGTTGCTCAAGGACCGAGGCATCGACTGGACGCGCTCGGCGATGATCGGCGACCGCGACACCGACATCGCCTTCGCGCGCAACCTGGGCATCCGCGGCTTTCAGCTGCGCACCGATGCGTTCGGCGGCGAGTGGGATTGGCCGGGCATCGCCCACGCGCTGGCCGACGCGCCGCGCATCGCGCGCATCCAGCGCAATACCCGCGAGACCCGCATCGAAGTCGAAGTCGATCTGGATCGCGAGGCCGATCCGCAGGTCGCCACCGGGCTGGGCTTCTTCGATCACATGCTGGAACAGTTGGGTAAGCACGGCGGTTTCGCGCTGGAGCTGCGATGCAGCGGCGACCTGCACATCGACGAACACCACACCATCGAGGACAGCGCGCTCGCGCTGGGCCAGGCGCTGCGTGCGGCACTGGGCGACAAGCGTGGTATCGGCCGCTACGGCTTCGTGCTGCCGATGGACGAGAGCCTGGCGACGGCGGCGTTGGATTTTTCCGGCCGTCCCTATCTGGTGTTCGAGGGCGCGTTTGCGCGCGAGCGCGTGGGCGACATGCCGACCGAGCTGGTGCCGCATTTCTTCCGCTCGCTGTGCGAGGCGGCGGGGCTGAACCTGAATCTGAACGTGCAGGGCGACAACGACCATCACAAGGTCGAAGCCTGCTTCAAGGCGGTGGCCCGGGCCTTGCGCCAGGCGATCCGCCGCGAGGGCCATGGATTGCCCAGCACCAAGGGCAGTCTCTGAGCCGGACGGGACCGTACTGTCGTTCAGCTCGGTTCGTTCAGTGCGGCAAGCGATCGCGCGGGTCCGGTTCTGGCGCGGCCTGGCGATAGGTAGACCAGCCCAGACGGCTGGCGCAGCGTGGTTTAAGAGGTTTTCGTGACGAACGTCGTACTCATCGACATGGGTGGGGGGAACATCGGCTCGGTGCGTTATGCACTGGAGCGGTTGGGTGCGCACGCGGTTTTGAGCGCCGACCCCGCCACGATCGGTTCGGCAGAGCGAGTGATCCTGCCGGGGGTCGGGGCGGCGGCGCCAGCGATGGCGCGGCTGCGCGAGCTCGGTTTGGTCGACACCATCCGGGCGCTGCGTCAGCCGCTGCTCGGGATCTGCCTGGGCATGCAGCTGCTGTTCGAGTCGTCCGAGGAGGGCGACGTGGAGTGTCTGGGGTTGTTGCCCGGACGCATCGGCAAACTGCAACCGCGCCCGGGAGTTCGCGTACCTCACATGGGATGGAATGCTTTGGACCGGCGACGCCCGTCGCCCCTGCTGGCCGGTATCGCCGACGGCGACCGCGCCTACTTCGTGCACAGCTACGCGGTGCCGGTCGGCCCCGACACGCTGGCCGCGAGCGAACACGGCATGCCGTTCTCGGCCGTGGTCGGGCGCGACAACCGCTACGGCGCGCAGTTCCACCCCGAGCGTTCGGCGGCGGTGGGCGCGCGTTTGCTGCGCAACTTCCTCGATGGGGTGCCGGCATGAACAACTGCACGCTGTACCCGGCCATCGACGTGCGCGCCGGACGCGTGGTGCGTCTGCGCCAGGGCGACTACGAACAGGAAACCTCGTACGACGAGGAGCCGCTGAGCATGGCCAAGCGCTACGCCGACACCGGTGCGCGCTGGCTGCACCTGGTCGATTTGGACGCGGCGCGTTATGGCGGCTACACCCTGGCGCCGCTGTTGCGCGCGATCACCACCACCAGTTGGATGCGCGTGCAGACCGGTGGCGGCGTGCGCAGCGAGGCCGATATCGAGGCCATCCTCGACGCCGGCGCCGACCGCGTCGTGGTCGGTTCGCTGGCGGTGAAGGAACCCGACCGCGTCGGCGACTGGCTGCAGCGCTACGGCGCCGACCGCATCACCGTCGCGCTGGACGCGCGCCAGTCCAGCACCGGTCACTGGCGTCTGCCGGTGGCGGGCTGGACCGAGGACAGCGGCGCCCAGTTGGAGCCGATGCTGGAGCATTTCGCCAGCGTCGGCGTGCGCCACCTGCTGTGCACCGATGTCTCGCGCGACGGCACGATGCAGGGGCCGAATCTGGATCTGTACCGGCACGTGCGTACCATCGCGCCGGAGATGCAGGTGCAAGCCTCCGGCGGCATCCGCGACATCGCCGACATCGTCGCCGCGCACGACGCGGGTTGCCGCGGCGCGGTGTTGGGCAAGGCGCTGATCGAAGGCCGCTTCGGCCTTGGCGAAGCCCTGCACAAGGCACAGCGATGCTGAGCCGCCGTATCGTCCCGTGTCTGGATGTGCGCGATGGCCGCGTCGTCAAGGGCGTGCGTTTCCGCGATCACGTCGACATGGGCGATATCGTCGAGCTGGCGTTGCGCTACCGCGACGAAGGCGCCGACGAGCTGGTGTTCTACGACATCACCGCCAGCCCGCAAGGGCGCAGCGTGGACCGCGACTGGGTCGAACGGGTGGCGCGCACGATCGACATCCCGTTCTGCGTGGCCGGCGGTATCCGCAGCGTGGAAGACGCGCGTGCGGTACTCAGCGCCGGCGCCGACAAGATCTCGATCAACACGCCGGCGCTGGAACGGCCGGCGCTGATCGGCGAGATCGCCGACGCCTTCGGCGTGCAGTGCGTGGTGGTGGGCATCGACAGCCTGCGCGACGAGGACGGACAGTGGCGCGTGCGCCAGTACACCGGCGACCCCGAGCGCACCCGCGCGCTGGCGCGGCGCACCCTGGACTGGGTGGTCGAGGCCCAGGAGCGTGGCGCCGGCGAGATCGTGCTCAACTGCATGGGCAGCGACGGCGTGCGCCGCGGCTACGACCTGGAACAGCTGTCGGCGGTGCGCGCGTGTTGCGAGGTGCCGCTGGTCGCATCCGGCGGCGCCGGCGAGATCGCGCATTTCACCGACGTGTTCCGCGACGCCGACGCCGATGCCGCGCTGGCCGCCAGCGTGTTCCACTCCGGCGCGATCCGCATTCCCGAACTCAAGCGCGAGCTGCGCGCGCAAGGCGTGGAAATCCGCGATGTCCACTGAGGCCGCCCCGGCGCGCCCCGCGTCCGCATGGGCGGATTTTTCCGCTGATGCGCTGTCGTGGGACAAGCAGGAAGGCCTGTTGCCGGCGATCGTGCAGGACGCCGCCACGTTGCGCGTGCTGATGCTGGGCTATATGAATCGCGAGGCGCTGGCGCGCACCTTGGCCAGCGGCCAGGTCACGTTCTACAGCCGCAGCCGCCAGCGGCTGTGGACCAAGGGCGAGACCTCCGGCCACGTGCTGGAACTGGTGGCCATCGAAACCGACTGCGACGGCGACACCTTGCTGGTGCAGGCGCGCCCGCAGGGCCCGACCTGCCATCTGGGCCGCGCGAGCTGCTTCCCGCAGGCGCCCACCGACACCCTGGCCGAACTCGACACGCTGATCGCGCGCCGCGAACGCGAGCGGCCGGCGGGCAGCTACACCACGCGCCTGTTCGAGCAGGGCACGCGCGCGATCGCGCAGAAGGTCGGCGAGGAGGGCGTGGAGACCGCGCTGGCCGCCGTCGCTCAGGACACGCAGGCCCTGGCCGGCGAAGCCGCCGACCTGCTCTACCACCTGCTGGTGCTGCTGCGCGCGCGCGGCCTGTCGCTGGACGACGCCCTGGCCGTGCTGCGCGAGCGCCACGGCCAACCGCACCGCGGCTCCGAACCGGCGTAGCCCCGAACCGGCGTATCCCCGAACCCGAGCGCATCGCCTTGGGGTAGGAGCGGCGTAAGCCGCGACCGCGACCTCCAGCGACGACGAAGCCCCCACCTCCCTGCCTTCTGTGGAAGCGGTGTAAACCGCGATTGCCCCTGCAACGAGGGCGCACCGCCCACAGGTGGAACCATCGCGGCTTACGCCGCTTCCACAGAATGCGCGTGACCCGGCGACCGTATCCGCTTCGTGCCGCTCCGCACATGGATCGGTCATGCGCCGCCGCATAATGGGCTTCCCCTCCGGAGCCCGCCATGCGCCCATCCGTCGCCGCCTGCGCCCTGTCGCTCGCCCTGATCGCTCCGCTGACCGCGCTGGCGCTGCCGCCGCCGTGCAACAGCGGCACGGTGTACGAGGATCGCAACGGCAACGGACGGCGTGACGATGGCGAGCCCGGGCTGGGCGGCATCCGCGTGTCCGACGGCGTCGAGCTGACGGTGAGCGACGCCCAGGGCGCCTACCACCTGCCGGTGGTCGACGGACGCAGCAGCTTCGTGATCAAGCCGGCCGGTTATCGGGTCGGGCGGCGCGACAACGGTTTGCCGGATTTCAGCGTCAACGTGCAGCGCGAACCCGGCCCCAAACTGAAGTACGGCGGCGTGCCCGCGTCCTTTCCCAGCTGCCGCGACTACGCGCTGATTTCCGAGCCGGCGGACGCGCGCCGCGCGCTGGACGTGCTGGTCTTCGCCGATCCGCAGCCCAAGACCGCGACCGACGTCGGTTATTACCGGCGCGACATCATCGAGCCCTTGCTGGCGCAACGCGGCGGCCGGGGCGCGATCGCCGACCTCGGCCTGAGCCTGGGCGACATCGTCCACGACGATCTCTCGCTGTACCCGGCGCTCAACCGCGCCACCGCGCTGCTGGGCGTGCCCTGGCTGCATGCGCCGGGCAATCACGATCTCGACTTCGACGCCGCCCGCGACGAGGATTCGCTGGCCAGCTACCGCCACGTGTTCGGCCCCGACACCTACGCCTGGGAAGAACACGCGGCTTCGTTCGTGATGCTGGACGACGTGATCTACCGGCCCGGCCAGAACCCGTCCTACATCGGCGGCCTGCGCGATGAGCAGTTCGCCTTCCTCGAGCGCTACCTGGCCGGCGCACGTAAGGACCGCTTGCTGGTGATCGGCGTGCATATTCCGTTCTTCGACGCCGCGCCCGGCCGCGAGACCTTTCGTCGCGCGGACCGCGAGCGTTTGTTCGCGCTGCTGCGCGAATTCCCGCGGGTGCTGCTGCTCAGCGGCCACGGCCACATCCAGCGCCACGTCTACCACGACGCACAGGACGGCTGGCACGGCGCCGCGCCGCTGCACGAGTACAACGTCGGCGCCGCCTGCGGCGCGTTCTGGTCCGGAATCAAGGACGCGCAGGGCATTCCCGCCGCAACCATGGCCGACGGCACGCCCAACGGCTACGCGCGCCTGGGCGTGGGCGCGGACGGTGCCTATCGTTTGAGCTGGCATCCCGCGCGCCTGGACGCGGTGGCCGCATCGACGCCGGCGATGTCGCTGCACGCGCCGCGCGTGCTGCGCCGCGGCGCGTATCCGGCGTTCGGCGTGTACGCCAACGTCTACATGGGCCAGGACGAGAGCCGGGTCGAGTTCCGCGTCGACGAAGGCGCCTGGGCGCCGATGCGTCGCGTCGCCCAGGCGGATCCGAACCTGCAGGCCGAGAACGCGCGCGACGACCAGGCCACCGCACTGCGCGGCTACGACCGTTCGCCCGAAGCCGAGCCGTCCCAGCACCTGTGGCGCGCCGCTTTGCCGACCGACCTGGCGGTGGGCGAGCACCGCATCGAAGTGCGCACCCTCGATCCCTGGCAGGGCGAGCAGCGCGCCAGCACCGTCTACCGCCTGCAGGATGCGAAGGAGTAAGCCGATGAGCGCGGACCTGCCCACCGATCTGCCGATCGTGGTGTTCGCGGACGCCGCCGCCTGGGAGCGCTGGCTGGAAGCGCACGCCGACGCGCCGGGGCTGTGGCTGAAGATCGCCAAGAAGAACCAGGGCGTGGTCTCGGTGTCCTATCCCGAAGCGCTGGACGTGGCGCTGTGCCACGGCTGGATCGACGGCCTCAAGCGCAGCTGCGACGCGCAGTACTTCCTGCAGCGCTTCACCCCGCGCCGGCCGCGCAGCATCTGGTCGAAGATCAATATCGGCAAGATCGAAGCGCTGATCGCCGCCGGCCGGATGCGTGCGGGCGGCCTGCGCGAGGTCGAGGCGGCGCAGGCCGATGGCCGCTGGCAGGGTGCCTACGACTCGGCGCGCAACATGGAAGTGCCCGAGGATCTGGCCGCTGCGCTGGGCAAGCGTGGCAAGGCGCGGCGCTTCTTCGAGCAACTGGACCGGACCAATCGCTACGCGGTGCTGTGGCGGATCCAGACCGCGAAAAAACCCGAAACGCGCGCGGCGCGGATCGAAAAACTGGTGGCGATGCTGGACCGCGGCGAAAAGATCCACGGCTGAACCGCGGCGCATGAACGCGCGCCATCCGCGCGTGCGATTTTATGCCGCGGTTACGCCCGCGCCGCGCCGCGGCATGGAGGCTTTACGCCGTACGCGCCTACAGTTTCCGCAAGCGCGCCGCCCCGAGCGCGCAGCGAGCGACGACGTGTCCATCGTGATTCTGCGCGGCCCCGACTACCAGCATGCCGGTGCCCCTACGCGCGTGCCCGACGCGGTGCGCGCACGCCTGGCCGAGTCCGCGGCCGACGCCGGCAAGACCATCGCCCTGCGCAGCTGTCGCAGCGAGGCCGAGCTGGTCGAGGGTTTGAGCGGCCTGCGTTCCAGCGGCGTCGAACTGCTGCTGTTCGATCCCGGCGCCTGCGCGCCGGCCAGCGAGCGCCTGCGTCGGGCGCTGGAGGCCTTGGAGACGCCCTACATCGAGGTCCACGACGACGACATGGACGCGCCCGAGCCCTCGCTGGCGTCCAGTGGCGACGCCTGCCTCGCGCGCGTGCACGGCTACGCCGCGCAGAGCTACACCCTGGCGCTGGCGATCGCGCTGGAGCACCTGGGTTGCGCCGAGTGCGGGCACGACGTGCATGTGGGTACCTGAGCGTCGCGCGAGCGCCGGCCGTGAGCGCGCATTACTACTATTTCGCCGACTACGAGATCCTGGTCGGCGGCCGTTTCATTGTCTGGGGACAGAGCACCCTGGACTACGCGCCGGCCGGCGCGTTCGACCCGGCCGACGTGCTGCAGCGCATCCGTCGCCAGGCGGCGGATGCGCACGGCGTGGAGTGCGCGGAGGTGCGCGTGCGCAACGTGAGCCGCCTGTAGCGCGGAACGCTCCGCCTTGGGGGTAGGAGCGGCGTGAGCCGCGACCTCGGTACTTCGACTGCCGCGTCGCCTACCTTCGCTGATGAGGCTATCCGCGCCTCAAACCTCAACCTGCCCGAACGTCGTCAGCCGCGCATGCCCATGCGCCGCCTCGCCGTCGCGCGGCTGCGGGTAGTCTTCCAGGCGATCGATCAGCACCGTCGCCAATCCGGCCTCGCGCGCGGCGTCGACTTCCTCGACCACGTCGGACAAGAACAGGATCTCGGCCGGCGGCAGGCCGATCGATTCGGCGATGCGAGCGTAGCTGGCGGCCTCGCGCTTGCCGCCGATCTCGGTGTCGAACCAGCCCGAGATCAGGCCGGTCAGGTCGCCGTCGTCGCTGTGGCCGAAGAACAGCCGCTGCGCCGGCACGCTGCCGGACGAGTACACGTACAGCGGAATCCCGGCCGCATGCCAGGCGCGCAGCGCCACGGCGGCGTCGGGGTAGATGTGGGCGGTGAAATCCGCGCCCTTGTAGCCGTCGGCCCAGACCATGCCCTGCAGCGCTTTCAGCGCGGTGTGCTTGCGGTCCTCGTCGATCCAGCCCTGCAGCACCTCGACGATCATCTCGTCCTGGCACAGGCCGCCGTTCTCGGTCGCCACCGCGTCCAGCCATTTGCGCACCGCCGGCTCGCGCCCGCGCGCGGCGACGAAGCCGGGCAGGGCGCGGCGCGCGTACGGGAACAGCACGTCCTTCACGAACGAGATGCTGCTGGTGGTGCCTTCGATGTCGGTGAGGATGGCTTTGGGCATGGGGCTAATAGTGAGATGAGAGGAGTGAGGGGTGCGCAGAACGGGACGAGGGAAGGCGAAGCGCGTCGCACGCGCCTTGCTCGCTTCACTCCTTTCCGCTCCCCTGCCTTCAGGCCGCCTGGCCTTTCTCGTAGCGCGGGAAGCGCTGGGCGATGTCGGTGCCGGTGAAGTGGCCGACCCAGCCGTCGGGCTCGGTGAAGAAACGGATCGCGACGAAGCTGGGCTCCGGGCCCATGTCGAACCAGTGCAGGGTGCTGTCGGGCACCGAGATCAGGTCGCCCTGCTCGCACTTGATCTCGTACACGCCGCTGTCGACGTGCAGGGTGAACAGGCCCGAGCCGGCGACGAAGAAACGCACTTCGTCTTCCTTGTGGTAATGCTCGTCGAGGAATTTGTGCCGCATCGTTTCGCGTTGCGGGTTGTCCGGCGCGATGCTGACCACGTCCACGCTCTTGAAGCCGCGTTCGGCGACCAGGCGGTCGATGTCGGCGCGGTAGGCGTCCATGATCGTGTCCGGCGCGTCGCCCGGCACGACCGGCCGCGCGGCCTGCCATTGCTCGAAGCCGACGCCGATCTTGCCCAGTTCGCGCGCCATCTCGGCGCGGTCGCTGGTGCTCAGGCGCGGGCTGGCGGCGTCGTCTTCGTCGAATATGCGCAGTCGGCTCATCGCTGCAGTCTCCTCAATTCCAGTTCGCATCCGAGCAGGAACTCGAACGCCTCCAGATGGCGCCGCGCCTCGGGCATGTCGCGGCCCCAGGCGTACAGGCCGTGGCCGTCGATCAGATAGCCCCACATCGCCTGGTGGTCGAGCAAGGCGTCGACCTGCGCGGCCAGGACGTTCATGTCCTGGGTGTTGGGCAGCACCGGCAGTTCCAGACTCATCTCGTGGGTGGTGTTGCCGGAGAAGGCCTTCAGCAGCTCGTAGCCTTCCAGGTGCACGTGGCCGAGGCCGGCGTACAGGCGCGAGGCCACGGTCTGCGTCTGCGAATGGGTGTGCAGCACGCAGCCGATGTCGGGGTAGCGCTTGTACAGCTGGGTGTGCAGCAGGGTCTCGGCGGAGGGCCGGTGGCTGGTCGCGACCGGCGCGCCCTCCAGGTCCACGACCATGATGTCGGACTCGGTCAAACGGCCCTTGTCGCGGCCGGACACGGTGATTGCGGCGTGCTGGGCGTCGATCCGGCGCGAGAAGTTGCTGCTGGTCGCGGGCGTCCAGCCGCGCGCCGACAGCTCGCGCACATTGACGATGATTTCGCCGGCGCAGTGGGCCAGGCGTTGCGGGTCGTAGGGCAGGGCGGCGTTCATGCCGCCAGTTTACAAACTCTGCGCGTCGGCGGCGTGTCCATAGGGGACGATGCAGCGTTGCGGTTGTGGCGGTGGGGTTTAGGCAAGAACCAGCCCCCTCATCCCCCCTTTTCCAAGGGGGAACTCCAAGCCGCGGCGGCGCCGACCGCGCCAGACCCGGGCTAGGGAAAGCAGCGGCCAGTCAACGACCCCGCTCTTGCTCCTGCCTGCCCCTTTGAAGAGGGTGATTGAGGGGCATTCGCCGTTGCTTTTGCCCCTTCCTCAGCGCCCCGCGCCCGCGCGCAGGCGGCTGTGACGGATGCCGTACAGGAAGTAGATCAGGAAGCCGACCGCCGTCCACACCACCATCAGGAACCAGTTGTGCGCGGTCATCGTCGACAGCAGCGCCAGGCAGCTGAAGATGCCGGCCAGGCAGATGCCCCAGGCGAACGGAATCTTGAACGGGCGCGGCAGGTCGGGCTGGGTGCGGCGCAGGATCAGCACGCCGGCGCAGACCGCGGCGAACGCGATCAGGGTGCCCATCGAGGTCAGCTCGCCCAGCACGTCCAGCGGGAACAGCGCCGCCAGCAGGGCGATGCCGATGCCGGTGATCACGGTGTTGATGTGCGGCGTGCGATAGACCGGATGGATCTTGGTGAACACCGGCGGCAGCAGGCCGTCGCGGCCCATGATCATGAAGATGCGCGGCTGGCCGATGATCATCACCAACACCACCGACGACAGGCCGATCAGCGCGCCGATCTCCACCACCACGCGCAACCAGCCCAGCTGCGGATGCGCGGCGACCGCGGTCACCACCGGCTCGTCGGTGCCCAGCTGCGTGTAGGGCACCAGGCCGGTCATGATCGCGGCCATGGCGATGTACAGCACGGTACAGATCGCCAGCGACAGCAGCATGCCGATCGGCAGGTCGCGCTGCGGCTTGTGCGACTCCTGCGCCGCCACCGACACCGCCTCGAAACCGATGTAGGCGAAGAACACCAGCGCCGCGCCGCGCAGCACGCCCTCGAAGCCGTACTTGCCCGGTCCCTGGTTCTCGGGAATGAAGGGCTGCCAGTTGGCCGGGTCCACGTACTTCCAGCCGGCGAAGATCACCAGCAGGATCAGGCCGGTCTTCAGCACCACCATCGCCATGTTCATGGCCGAGGACTTGCGGATGCCGACGTAGCACAGCCAGGTCAGCAGCAGCACGATCGCCGCCGCCGGCAGGTTGGCGATGGCGCCGGTGGGCCGCAGCTGCGCGTCCAGCGGCGCGCTGACCAGCGCCTTGGGCAGATGGATGTCGAAATGGTCCAGCAGGCTCAGGAAATAGCCGGTCCAACTGACCGCCACCGCCGAGGCCGATACGCCGTACTCCAGGACCAGCATCCAGCCGATGAACCAGGCCGCCAGTTCGCCCAGGGTGGCGTAGGTGTAGGAGTAGGCGCTGCCGGAGACCGGCACCATCGCCGCGAACTCGGCGTAGGCCAGCGCGCAGAAGGTGCAGCAGATCGCCGCCAGCACGAACGACAGCATGATCGCCGGACCGGCGTGGTCGGCCGCGGCCTGGCCGGTGATCACGAAGATGCCGCCGCCGATCACCGCGCCGATGCCCAGCGCGGTCAGGCCCCAGGGGCCCAGCGTGCGGTGCAGGCTCAGGCCTTCGGCATCGGCGTGCGCGGCGTGCGGGTGTTTGGTCGCCCAGAGTTGTTTCATCGCTATTCCTGGCACCGTGCCCTGGTGCGGTCGTGCAGGCCGCGCGCGGCCCGGAGAGTGCGTCCTAAAACGAACAAGGCCGGCGCAGGCTGTCAGAGCCCCCGCCGGCCTTGCGGCATCTTGCTACGTTCAGCCCGCCTTGCGCAGCTTGCTGTTGCGGTAGCCGTAGAAGAAGTAGATCAGCATGCCCAGCGCGGTCCAACTGGTCATGACCTTCCAGTGCTCGGCGAAGGGCTTGGAGAACAGGTACAGGCAGATCAGCGCGCCCAGCGGGCAGACGACGACCGCCAGCGGCACGCGGAACGGACGCGGCAGGTCCGGGCGGGTGCTGCGCAGGATCAGCACGCCGATGCAGACGGTGGCGAAGGCCAGCAGGGTGCCCATCGACACCATTTCGCCGAGCAGGCCGATCGGCAGAAAGCCGGCCAGCACCGCGGCGAACACGCCGACGATCACGGTGCCCACGTACGGGGTCTGGAACTTCGGGTGCACCTTGGCGAAGAACTTCGGCAGCAGGCCGTCCTGCGACATGGTGTAGAAGATGCGCGGCTGGCCCATCAGCATGACCAGGATCACCGAGCTCAGACCGGCGATCGCGCCCAGCTCGACCACCATCTTCAACCAGGCCAGCGCCGGGTAGGTTTCCAGCGCGGTCGCCACCGGCTTGGGCGTGCCCAGCTCGGTGTAGGGCAGCAGGCCGGTCAGCACGCCGGCGACGATGATGTAGATGATGGTGCAGATCACCAGCGAGCCGAGGATGCCGATCGGCATGTCGCGTTGCGGGTTTTTGGCCTCGCCGGCGGCGGTGGAGACCGCGTCGAAGCCGATGTAGGCGAAGAACACCACCGACGCGCCGCGGATCACGCCGTCGACGCCGAACTTGCCGGGGCCTTGGTTTTCGGGAATGAACGGTACCCAGTTGTCCGGATTGACGTACTTGGCGGCGAAGCCGACGAACATCGCGATCACCACGATCTTGATCGCCACGATGATCGAGTTCACGAACGCCGACTGGGTGATGCCCACGTAGCACAGGCCGCTGATGGCGGCGATGATTGCCACCGCCGGCAGGTTGACGATGCCGCCGGTGTAGACGATGGCGCCGTCGACCACGTTCAGGGGTGCCGCCGCTAGCGATGCGGGTAGCCCCAAGCCGAAGTGTTCGAGGAAGCTGTTGAGATAGCCCGACCAGCCCACCGCGACGGTGGAGGCGGCGAACATGTACTCCAGCACCAGGTTCCAGCCGATGAACCAGGCCACGAACTCGCCTAGGGTGGCGTAGGAATAGGAGTAGGCGCTGCCCGAGACCGGCAGCATCGCCGCGAACTCGGCGTAGCACAGGCCGGCCAGGGCGCAGGCGACGCCGGCGATGATGAAGCTCAGCACCACCGCCGGACCGGCGTGGTTGGCCGCGGCGTGGCCCGACAGGACGAAGATGCCGGCGCCGATGACCGCGCCGATGCCCAGCATCACCAGCTGCGTCGAGGTCAGCGATCGCTTCAGCGTGACTTCGCCCTGCAGGCTGCCCTCGACCGGCTCCCCTGCGTCGACATGCGGCGCGGCTTGCACCGGCTTGGTGATGAATAGGCCCTTAGACATCAGTATCCCCAGATCGTGAGAGGTCGGCCGGCCGTTCGAACGGCGCAGCCGGCGTATGGCGCAATGGCGGGCCACCATAACCCAGCCGGGAAAGCAGCGGCAAGCGGGACAAAGTCATGGTCGGCGACGGCATAATCCGCGTTCGGAATCTAGCCGCAGTGCAGCATTTGGGATATTCGTGAGACATTCAGACCCGGACGCCGAGCTGCGTTCCAATCTCGTTGACTATCTGCGGCGCTGGCCCGACGAGGCCGAGCGCGTGCAGCCCTTCCTGGACCTGCTGGACGACGCCGAGGATCCGTTCCGCCGCGAGCGCCTGGCCGGCCACTACACCGGCGGCTGCTGGCTGGTCGACCGCGCCGGCGAGCGCGTGCTGCTGACCCACCACCGCAAGCTGGAGCGCTGGCTGCAACTGGGCGGCCACGCCGACGGCGACCGCGATCTGGCGGCGGTCACGCTGCGCGAGGCGGAGGAGGAGTCCGGACTCACCGATCTGACGGTGGAGGCGCATCCCTTCGATCTGGACCGGCATTGGATCCCGGAGCGGCGCGAGGTGCCGGGGCACTGGCATTACGATGTGCGTTACGTGGTGCGCGCCAACGGCAGCGAGGAGTACGTGGTCAGCGAGGAGTCGCTGGATCTGGCCTGGCGCCGCATCGACGAGTTGTTGGCCGATCCGGGCAGCGATGAGTCGATGCGACGGATGGCGCGCAAGTGGTTGGCGCGGGAGCGGGGCGTTTGATCGGGGCTTTGATCGCGTGGCCGCGCAGATTCCGCGGCTGCTTTCGGGGGCGATCTCCGGGTAGGGGCGGCTCAAGCCGCGACCGCGAATCTCGGCTGTCGCGCCTGATCGATCCTAAGTGAGTGCCTTGGGGTAGGAGCGGCGTGAGCCGCGACCGCGAATCCCGGCTATCGAGCCTATCCGGTTCCGATGGCCTCCAGATCCCGGCGTTGCGCTTTTAGCTCCCTCCTTTGACAAAGCGTGAAGCCGTGCGCTTACGAACCGCAGGTTCGTGCACGGATGAACGACAACAGGCTGTGCCTGTTGGCCGGGCGGGTTGGGGAGGATTTGCTCTTGCTGTTGTTTCTGCTGCTTCTGACCGAAGGTCAAAGGCTTCCGCCTGCTGCGCATGCGGGTCGCTTTCTCTTACTCGCGCTCTGCGTAGGAGCGGCGTGAGCCGCGACCGCGAATCCCGGTGACGGCGCCTATTCGGTTCCGATGGCCTCCAGACCCCGGCGTCGCGCTTTTAGCTCCCTCCTTTGACAAAGGGTGAGGCCGTGCGTTTACGAACCGCAGGTTCGTGCACGGGTGAACGACAACAGGCTGTGCCTGTTGGCCGGGCGGGTTGGGGAGGATTTGCTGTTGCTGTTGCTCTGCTTCTTTGGCTCGAAGGTCAAAGGCTTCCGCCTGCTGCGCATGCGGGTCACTTTCTCTTGCTGACCCAAGAGAAAGTAACCAAAGAGAAGGGTCTGAGCCAGAAGCTCCCGTGTGGCTTCGGTTCTGGCGCGGGGATTTTTCGATAAGACATCCCTGTCTTATCGAAAAACGGCGCGCGTCCTGCGCGCCGCCCTTCGGGTCTGGGGATGGTCGTGTGGCTTCGTATCAATGGACTTCAATGCCGGAGCAAACTCAACGGCAACGGCAACGGCAACGGCAACGGCAACGGCAACGGCGGTTGCAGCTCGCGATTGCTAGGTGGCGCAGCCTTGGCTTTCTGTGGGAGCGGCGTAAGCCGCGATCGCGCCATCAGGCATGCCGGCGCAACACTCTTGCGTAGGAATCTTTCCGACGCCGTAGGATGCGGTGAGCCGAAGGCGAACCGCATCGTCGCGAGGCGTCGGTACGAGGCGATGGTGCGGCTGCCACCGCCCCTTACGTCTTCGAATTCCGTTTTCGATTCAAGGCCGGAACTGGACGGCGCGCATCGCGCCCCTAAGCCCCGATCGCCGGATCGCTCACGCTGGGCAGTCCCGTTTCCACATGTCCCGCGAAGCGGCGCAGGTAGGTCGTGTCGTGGTCCGAACTCAAGCTCAGGTCGTACCAATGCGCGCTGGCGGCCAGCGGCCAGCTGTCGTCGACGCTGGCGCCCGGGGCGAGCGGATAGCTGCGCGGCGCGGCGCTGCTGTACAGGTTCGGGCGTAGGGTCAGGCGGCAGGCGCCCGTGCCGGAGTTGGTGAAGCGCAGCAGCAGGCGGTCGTGGGCCAGGTCGTACTCGATGCGCAGTTCCGGATTGGCGCCGCCGTTGGCGCTGGCCTTGAGCAGATCGCCCTGGAACACGCGCAGGAACCCGTTCGGTCCGTGCGCGCTCAGATCGTACTTGCCCTGCGTGTAAGTCTTCGCGCTCCAGTAGTCCGACAGCTGCGTTCCCGGCGTCAACGTGTAGTACCAAGGGCCGTCGCTGCGGTTGCGCGCGTAGACGTTGAAGCCGGCGCCGGCGATGCCGCTGTTGGCGAAATCCAGCCAATAGCGACCGCTCGACGCTTCGATGCGGCCATGCACGTGTAACTGGTAGGGCAGCGCGCGTGCCGGACGCTGGCCGGGTTCCTGGCGCGGCATCTTGGGCTGCTTGGGCGCGCTGGGCACCGGCAGCTTGCAGGACTGGTCGGCGCGGGTCATGTGGTCGCGCGTGTCCGGCAAGCTCGGCCAGGCCGGATCCGGGCCGGCGAAATCCAGCGCGGTGCTGAGGTCGCCCGCGACCGCGCGCCGCCAGGCGCTGATGTTGGGCTCGGCCACGCCGAAGCGCGCTTCCAGGAAACGCAGCACCGAGGTGTGGTCGAACACCTGCGAGTTCACCCAGCCGCCCTTGCTCCAGGGCGAGATCACGAACATCGGCACGCGGATGCCCAGGCCCACCGGCACGCCGTTGTAGTTCTCGGTCGCGGTGTCGACCGTGCTCTTGCCCAGCGAGCTGTTGATCGGCGGCAGCGGCGGCGGCACGTGGTCGAAGAAGCCGCCGTTCTCGTCGTAGTTGATGATGAACACGGTCTTGGACCAGACCTCGGGATTGGCGACCAGCGCCTCCAGCAGGCGTGCGCTCAGCGATTCGCCGTAGGCCGGCGTCGCCGCCGGGTGCTCGCTCATGATGTAGGACGGCACGATCCACGACACCGCCGGCAGCGTGCCTTCGCGCACGTCCTTGGCGAAGGCCGCGACCAGGTGCTCGCCGCGCGAGGACGAGGCGTTGGCGGCGGTGGAACCGTCCACCCAGGCGCGCCCGCGCTTGTACAGTTCCGAGTTGCGGTCCAGCTTGCGGAAGTTCGCGAACGACTGCAGCGAGTTGTCGCCGTAGTTGTCGTACTCCTGGTACACGCGCCAGCCGATGCCGGCGTTCTGCAGGCGCTCGGCGTAGGTGCTCCAGCGGTGTCCGGCGAAGGTGGCCTTGTCCTTGGCCATGTCCGACGTCCAATTGCCGTCGTCGGCGTTGTTCACCGCCTGCGCGCCGAGGTCGCCCACGGTCATGCCGCTGGTGCCGGTGAACAAATGCATGCGGTTGGGATTGGTCGGGCCGTGGTGCGAGCAGTAGTAGGCGTCGCAGACCGTGAACGCGTCGGCCAGCGCGTAGTAATAGGGCAGGTCGGCGCGGGTGAAGTGGCCCATGCACATCGGGCCCTTGGTGTCGATCCACGCGTTGTAGTCCTTCCAACGCGTGTGCGAGCCCTTCCAGCTGTGGTCGATATCGGCCAGGCACTGCGAGGCGGTGCTGTCGGTGCTGAGCCGGAACGGCAGCACGGCCTGGCCGCCGTTCTTGGCCTGGCGCCATACCGCATCGCCATTGGGCAGCGCGATCGGGCGCGGATCGTCGAACCCGCGCACGCCGCGCAGGGCGCCCAGGTAATGGTCGAAGGAGCGGTTCTCCTGCATCAGGATCACCACGTGCTGCACGTCCTGGATGGTGCCGGTCACGCGCGCGGCCGGCGTCGCCAAGGCCTGACGAATCGACGGCGGCAGCATCGCCAGGGTGGCGGCGGCGCCGGCGAACTTGAGGAAATCGCGACGGGTGTCGGAGACCATGGACCCTTCCTTGCGTGCGGTGATGCGGGGGAACGCGCGATGCTGGGTGAGGATGGTTGCAACGGTATGGCAGGCCGCGCTCAGGGACCGTCGTTACGTTCCAGTTTCGACAATGCGTCCACGACGGCGGACTGGTTCCGGTAACGACGTCGCAGTTCGGTCAGGCGACGATCGTTGCCCTTGCAGGTGCTGTCGGCGCCCTGGGCGATTTCGGCGGCGCGCGCCTTGTCGCCTGCCGGCGCCTCTTCGCCGCGCCAGTGCTCACACTCGTCGTAGCGGTTCAGAAATCTCCGCACCTCATGCGGTTGTTCGCACCAGGTCGGGTGCGCGTCCGGCGGCTCGCACAGCGAGCGCTCGCGCTGGCTCAGGTAGCCGTTTGGGCGCGGGTCGTCCAATGGCTTCGAGGTCTGCGCCTGTACGTCGGTGCAACCGAGGTACAGCAACAGGCTCAGGGAGGCGGCGAGGGAAGGATGCATGCGAATCCTGGGGATGGGAGCGTGTCGGCTTGCGCTACGGGTCCAGCCAACGCGTCATCAGACGCCGCGGGTGTGCGCGGTAACCGGCACGCTCGTAGATGCCGCGCGCTCGCTCGTTGTCGTCGTTGACCTCCAGACGCAGTGCCCGCAGGCCTTCGGCGCGGCATAACGCCTCGGCTTCGGCCAGGGCGCGCTTGGCCAGTCCCGCGCCGCGATGAGCCGGCAACACGAACAGTTCGTCGAGCAGCCCGAAGCGGCCGCCGAACTCAAGGCTGAAGCAGTACCCGATCGCCAGATGCCCGGCGATCTCGTCGCCGCGCCGGATCAGCAGCAGACGGCCCGCACTTGGATCGCCGATCAGCACCGATAGCGCGGCGCGCAGCGCCGGCTCGTTCCAGGGCAGGTGCTCTTCGGCGTAGAACTCGCGCAGCACCGGCAGCAGGCGTGGCAGATCGGCGTCGGTAGCCGCGACGAAGCGGTACTCGGTCTGGCTCATCGGATACTGGCTCGATCGGGGGCCAGTGGAAATGGTCGCACCTATTCGCCCGGCTGCGCAAAAGAAAGCTCGCCTGCGCTCCTTCTTTCGATGGTGGCGTGCGTGAATCCAAGCGAGCCGCTTAGTTCTTCTGTTCCGACGATGCCGAGTCAGCGCGGGCCATTTTCTTTGCGATCCATAGTGGCAACAAGGCCAAACCTAGGGCCGCGCCGTTGATGGCGAACCATATGGCTTCATGGCTGATGCTGGGCGCGTCGATCAAGGTGGCAAGCAGACCGAGTGCCGGCGGCACCGAGCCTAATGCGGCATGCCAATTGGCGAAGCTGCGTGAGCGGTACTGCTTGCTGAGACCGAAAACCGCGATGAACAAGGCGTTCATAGCTGCAAGCACGATGACGAGAGAGGTCGTCATGCCGGACAGAAATGAGCTGTAGTCGCTGGCGCAGGCAGGCATGGCGGCTACCAGCGCGACGATGAGTATGGCCATGCGCGACTTGTGCGGCACAGACGGCCAGTGCCGTACATCGCGGTGGAGGACGATAACCGAGGGTGTGCGGGTCTGATTCATGGGCTGACTTCCTGGTCGGCTGGCTACCGGCATCATGGCCTGGATGGTATGCGCAAAGGGCCCCGGTCAAGGCTCGGAATGGCAGGTCAAGGCGATGCTGCTGCCATCTTCGCTTCATAGCCGGCGTCTTTACGGCGGGAAATCTCGGGCGCGTAAACACTCGAGACCGCAGCGAAAAAGAGCATGACGACGCGGCGATTGGCTCGGCTCACCATTCCGTATCCTGACTTTGTGTCGTTCAGATGCATCGGCAGATCGTCGCACGCTGGTTCATGGCTGCGCGGAATTTATCAATGTGATGTGCTCGCAGTCTTCGCTCTCAAGCACCCGGCCGACGGTCGGCGTATCGATCATGATGCCCGCACCGAACTCCGTCCGAAACCAGTCGATCGAGCCTGCCTCCTCTGCAGGAAATTGGTTTGTGCTGATGATGAAAACGACTTTGGAAGGTGTGTCGTCGTCATACCAGAGGACCAGGTCGCCGACCTGTATCGGGATCTGTGTCCCGGGATAGTGGATGCGTTTCATGCGCGGTTTCCTGCCGTACGCAAACGCGCCAGTTCGTAGGCGCACAAGATCATGTCGCCCAGCGGTGCGTGGGTTTGAAAAAGCAAATCTACTCAGTCTCCCATTCTAAAAGGAGAGGGAAGTGGCAGAAAGAATTGCCGCCGCTGTCAAACATGCTGGTCCAGCATGATCACGTTGCCGTCCGGGTCGCTGAGGATGATGTGTGCCGGGCCGCTGCCGTCCGGGTCGGCGCGGGTGGTGATCTCCACGCCCTGGGCGTCCAGCGCCTTTTGCACGTCACGCACGTCGGTGAAGGACGGCAGCGGCTTGGCGCTTTGGTCCCAACCGGGATTGAAGGTCAGCAGGTTCTTGTCGAACATGCCCTGAAACAGGCCGATCACGGTCGAGCCGTTCTTCAGGATCAGCCAGCCCTGCGAGGCGTCGCCGGCGAAACCGGCGAAGCCCAGATTCTCGTAGAACGAGCGCGAGGCCGCGAGGTCTTTGACGGCGAGGCTGACGGAGAACGCACCGAGTTCCATGGGACACGCTCCGGATCGCTGGCGGTAGCGTGCAGCCTAGCGCGTGGAGCGCGGCGGGTGTAGCGGGCGGCGAGCGCCAATGGCCGTATGTCGCTACTCGGCGGGTGCCGGCGGAGTAGGCGCCGGCTCGGTGGGCGCTGCATCGTCGATTGCCTTGCGGATGTCGCGGCGCAGCGTCTCTTCGAAGGTGCCGAAGCAGCACACCCAACCGTACTGGCTGAACGAGAACAGGCCTACCGCCTTGGGGTCGCGGTCCATGCCCGCCGGCAGCGGATGCGGGATGGCTTGCCGCATCAGGTGGCTGCGCACCAGGTAGTCGACCTGTCGGACGGTGTGGCGGTAGTCCATGCCCGTTCCGCTGGACGAGGCCATGATCTGGGTGATGAGGAGCTGGTTGTCGGTGGTGGTGCAATGCGCCACGAAACTCAGCGCGCCGGTCCAACTGCGACAGAAGTACAGGCGGTCCTCATGCAGGTAGATGTCCCACTTCTCTTCCATGTGCGACGCCTTGAACACGGCGCCGTCCTCGATCGCTTCGTCCAGCGCATACGCCAGGCGGCAATCCAGCGCCACGGTGTCGGGCGGGAACAGGCCGATGCGGTCGCGCCCGTCGCTCGCGCGTTGCGCGACGTACGAATTGGCGACGGCGGGGTCCTGAGTGGTGGAGAGCATCGAGCGTACGAAGGCGAGGCAGTCGTAGCCGTTCGCGTCGAAAGGGTTTTCCGGGTCGTCCTTGGCCCGCCATTGGACGGAAGCCGCCGTCTCTTTGAGTAAGGGGCCGTCCGTCTTATCCGAGTTCTGGCCGGACGATGCCTTGCCGCCAAACATGCCACGCAAAAACTTGATCATGCGATCTCCCGATGTCCGAGGCCGGCCACCGGGATCCGAACGGTCCTGGGTCTGCCTGAGACCCACGGTAGCATCGGTGGGGAGGTCGCGTACCCACGGACGGCAGCAGGCCCGATTCAGCAACGAGAATGCCGAACGCTCGCTCAGGGCCATTCCTGTGGTTCGTAAGTCCGCATCCAGGCCGATACGGTGGAATCGGCGGCGTAACGGTTGCGTAGCTGCGCCCAGTGTCGGCGTTCGCGCAGCACGCGCAATTCGTGTTCGCGCGCCAGCGCCTGCAGCGCAGCCTCATCGGCGGGCTCGCCGCCGGAGAACGATTTGAATGCTTCGTGTTCGGAAACGAACGCGCGCAGGTCGGACGGCAGGGCGCAGAAGCCGCCGTGGTGCTGCGGCGCCAAGCCTTGTGGGACGGCGCAGGGCGCCTGCGCGTCACCGACACTGTCTGCGCCGGGACCCGAACAAGCGGCCGCCAGCGCCAGCGCGGCGCAGGCGGCCCAACGTGCTGCCTTAGTCCGCACGTCCGGAGAATTCGCCGGTGGCGGTGTTGACCAGCACACGCTCGCCGTTGCCGATGTACTCGGGGACCATGATCTCGATGCCCGTGGACAGCTTGGCCGGCTTGGGACGCTTGGTGGCGGTGCCGCCCTTGAGTTCCGGCGGCGTCTCGACGACTTCGATGGCCACGGTCTGCGGCAACTGCAGGCCCACCGGCAGGTCGTCGATGATCTGCACGTAGCAGCCGCTGAGGTCTTCGACGATATAGCCGGCGTCGTCGCCGACCACGTCGGCGTCCAGCGTGTACGGGGTGTAGTCCTCGTCGTCGAGGAAGACGAAGGCGTCGCCGTCCTTGTACGAGTAGGTCACCTGACGGCGGCTGAGTTCGACTTCCTTGAGCTCGTCGTCGCCGCCCACGCTCAGGTCCAGCTTGGTGCCGCCGGGCACCGAGTACATGGTGAAGCGGAACTTGACGTTGCCGCCACGACCCTGCGGCGAGCTGCGCTCGATGTCGCGGATCTGGTAGGCGGCGTTGTTGTGTTCGATCACGTTGCCTTTCTTGACGTCGTAAGCTTTCATTGCATGCATTCCGATGTGTGGTTCGCTGTAAGAGGCGGCGGCGTTCGCGAGCGGAGCATCGCGACGGGCGTCGCCCACACAGGGCAGGAGTGGGTTACTTCGGCGCCAGACGGGTGGCGCCGTCGAGGCGGATGGTCTCGCCGTTGAGGTAGGTGTTGCCGAGGATGTAGGCCACCAGGTCGGCGAACTCCTTGGGCTGGCCCAGGCGCGAGGGGAACGGGATCGACGCACTCAGCGACTGCTGCACCGACTCGGGCATGCCGTCGACCATCGGGGTCCAGAAGATGCCCGGCGCGATGGTCATCACGCGGATGCCGAAGCGCGACAGCTCGCGCGCCATCGGCAGGGTCATGCCGACCACGCCGCCCTTCGAGGCGGAATACGCGGCCTGACCGATCTGGCCTTCGTAGGCGGCGACCGATGCGGTGTTGACGATCACGCCGCGCTCGCCGTCGGTGCCGGCTTCGTTGTGCTGCATCAGGTTGGCCGCGGCCTTGGCGACGTTGAAGCTGCCGACCAGGTTGACCATGACCGTGCCCTGGAACTGCGCCAGCGGCATCGGCGCTTCCTTGCCCAGCATGCGGCCGGCGCCGAGGATGCCGGCGCAGTTGACGGCGACGTTGAGGCCGCCGAGGAAATCCTTGGCGGCGGCGACGTTGGCGGTCACGCCGGCTTCGTCGCTGACGTCGGTGCGGAAATAGCGCGCGTTGTCGGCGCCGAGTTCGGCCACCGCGGCGGCGCCCTTGTCGTCGTTGAGGTCGAACAGGGCGACCTTGCCGCCGTGGGCGACCAGGTGCTGGGCGACTGCGAGGCCGAGGCCGGAGACGCCGCCGGTGACGATGGCGCGCACGGTGTCGAGTTGCATAGGTAGGTCCGGGTCGGGGAAAACGGCGATTTTACCGGACTGGCCGGATGGCCGCTGGCGCGAGGGCGTCGCGGCCGGGCTCGCGGTAGACCGTGCCGTCCTTCACCACCAGCACGGGCTGGCGCAGGGCCTCGATGCGCTGGCTGGGGTCGCCTTCGAACGCGGCCAGATCGGCGCGCAGGCCCGGCGCGATGCGGCCGATGCGGTCGGACTGGCGCAGGATGCGCGCGGCGGTCGAGGTGCAGGCGCGCAGGGCCTGGGCCGGGCGCATGCCCAGCCGCGCCATCCACTCCGGCTCGCGGTAGTTGTCACCGTGGCGGAACACGCCGACGTCGCTGCCGCAGCCGATGGTGACGCCTTCGGCCAGTGCGGTGCGGAACGCCTGTTCGGCCTCGCGCAGCTTCGGCGTCGGCGGCGTTTGGCCGGGCACGTAGCCGGCGTAGTACTGCTCGGTGGATTCGACCGCGGTCAGCGTGGGCAGGTAGGCGACCTTGCGTTCGCGCATCAGACGGAACGTCGCCGCGCTGCCGCCGTAGCCGTGCTCGATGCTGTCCACGCCGGCTTCGATGGCCAGGCGCATGCCGGCGTCGCTGGCGGCGTGCGCGGCCACCGGGCGCCCGCTCAGGTGCGCGGCATCGACCAGGGCGCGCAGCTCGGCGGCGCTGAAGGTGGGTTGGGCGCTGCCGTCGGCGCCGATGCGGTAATCGGCGTAGACCTTGATCCAGTCGGCGCCGCGGCCTGCCTGCTCGCGCACCGCGCGCACGGTCTCGTCGACGCCGCTGACTTCCTGGGCGCCGCCGGGCAGGTGCAGGTCCGGACGGAAGCCGCGCGGGCCGGGGCCGTAGCTGGCGGTGGCGACGATGGCCAGGGTGGACACGAACAGGCGCGGCCCCGGAATCGTGCCCTCGTCGATCGCGCGCTTGAGCGAGAGGTCGGCGTAGCCGGCGCCTTCGGTGCCCAGGTCGCGCAGCGTGGTGTAGCCGGCATGCAGGGTGGCGCTGGCGTGGCGCGCGGCGAGCAGGGTGCGGTAGGCCTCGGGCTCCTTCAGCACCTGGTCGTTCCAGGTCGCTTCGTTGTACGGATGCAGGAACAGGTGCGAGTGCAGGTCGATCAGGCCGGGCGTCAGGGTGGCGCCGGGGAGGTCGATGCGACGCGCGTCGGCGGGCGCTTCGATGCGCTCGGCGGGACCGACGGCGACGATCGCGCCGTCGCGCACCAGGACGGCCCAGCCGCTGTGGGCGGCGTCTTCGTCGCCGGTCCAGACGCGGTCGGGGCGCAACAGCAGGGTTTCGCCGCGCGGGGGCGCGGGTTTGGGGTCGGCGGCGTGGGCGATGGTCGCGGCGACCGTGAGCAGCAGGCCGAGCAGGTTCAGGCGTAAGCGGTGTTTCATCGGCAGGCCTCGCGGAAGATGGGGGTGCGCGGCTATGCGCAGCCCCGCGCCGAAGTCACTGGACTCCCGCTTTCGCGGGAACGATGGCAAAAACAACAGCATGGCCACGCAGGTGTGACGCCACTCGTCCTTGCTCATCATCCCCGCGAAAGCAGGCTCCGCTTTATTTTCGGTGGCCGAGAATCCAGTGACTTAGGCACGCCACTTCAGAGTCCACGCCAGGCGTGTCTGCTTCCTCAACCCGGCAACGCAAGCGGCGAGCGGTAGTACTGCTGCAGCTCGTCCGGCATCAGGCCGGGCGCGAACAAGAAGCCTTGGCCGACTTCCACGCCGAGCTTGAGCAAGAAGGCGCGCTGGCGTTCGGTTTCCACGCCCTCGGCGACCAGGCCCAGGCCCAGGCTGCGGGCGATGCCGGTGACGGCCTGGCAGACCGCGACGTCGGACTGGTTGTCGGGCACGCCCTGCACGAACAGCTGGCTGAGCTTGAGGCCGTGGATGGGCAGACGGCGCAGGTAGTTGAGCGCGCTGTAGCCCTCGCCGAAATCGTCGATGGTCAGCATCACGCCCATCTCGCGCAGGGAGTGGAAGGTGCGCATGGTGTCGGGCACGTCTTCGATCAGCACGCGCTCGGTGAATTCCAGTTCCAGCGCGCTGCCGGGCAGGCCGGATTCGGCCAGCGCCGCGGCCACGCTGCTGGCCAGGTCCTCGCCCAGGAACTGGCGGTAGGAGACGTTGACCGCGACGCGGTGCACGTCCAGGCCGCGCTCGTGCCAGCGCCGCAACTGGCGGCAGGCTTCCTTCAGCACCCAGCCGCCGATGCCGACGATGTCGCCGGTGGTTTCGGCGTGGTCGATGAAACGGTCGGGGCGCATTTCGCCCAGCGACTGGTTGCGCCAGCGGATCAGCGCTTCCACCGCCACCACCGAGCCGTTGGCCAGGTCGACCTGCGGCTGGTAGACCAGATGGAACTCGTCGTTGTGGACGGCGCGGCGCAGGTGGGTTTCCAATTGCAGGCGGTGCAGCTGCTGTTCGGCCAATTCCGGGTTGAAGCTCTGCCAGCCGTTGCGGCCGCGGCGCTTGCTGTCGTACATGGCCACGTCGGCGCTCTGGATCAGCTGCTGCGAGCGCACGCCGTCGAGCGGCGCCTGGGCGATGCCGATGCTGGCGGTGATGCTGAATTCCTCGCCGTCCAGGCGGAAGCTGTCGCCGAAGATCTCGAGGATGGAATCGGCCAGGCGCTCCGGGCGCGCCGGGTCGTTGCCGGTCTCGCACACCACCAGGAACTCGTCGCCGCCGAAGCGCGCGATCAGGCCTTCGCTGCCGACCGCGCGCTGGATGCGGCGCGCGGCCGAGGCCAGCAGGCGGTCGCCGGCGGCGTGGCCGAGCACGTCGTTGACCACTTTGAAGCGGTCCAGGTCGATGTACAGCACGGCCAGCGCGGCGCGGTTGGGATCGTCCAGCCGGCTTTCCAGCTCCGACAGCACGGCGTCGCGGTTGAGCAGGCCGGTGAGCGGATCGCTGCGCGCCTGGATGCGCAGGTTTTCTTCGTCGTGCTTGCGTTCGGTGATGTCCTGCAGGGTGCCGATCAGGCGCGCGTTGAGCGTGTCGCCGGCCTCGGCCTGGGCGATGGTGCGCACCCAGAAGCCGCGGCCGTCGGCGCGCATGCCCTGCAGTTCCAGATCGAGGTTGCGGCCGAACGCGATCGCGTGGTCGAGCGCATCGCGCAGGCGCTGGCGGTCGGCCGGGCGCAGGCATTGCAGCATCGCGCCCATGTCGGCCGGCACCGGGTCGTGACCGAGGATGCGCTGCGCTTCCTCGGTCAGATACAGCTGATCGGGGCCGGCCTCCCATTCCCAGCCGCCGATGTGGGCCAGGCTTTGGGCGCGGTCGAACAGGGCGCTGTCGCGCTTGATCGCGGTGACGTCGGTGAACATCGACATCACCTGATGCGGGCGGTTGCCGCCGGCCGGGAACTGCGGCAGCGAGGTCACCGTGAGCCAGATCAGGTTGCGGCGCTCGCGGTGATACAGGCCCAGCACCACGCTGTCGACGCGCTTGCCGGTGTCCAGCGCGCGCTGGGCCGGGAATTCCTTCTGGCTCAGTTCGCGGCCGTGCTCGTCGATCACCATCCAGTGCTCGCCGCGCATCTCTTCGTCGGCGCTGTGCTGGTGGGTCATGCCCATGATGCGCATGGCCGCGCCGTTGGCGTAGATCACGCGGAAATCGGGATCGTGCACGACGATGCCGCGGTCGATGGTTTCCATCAGCTCGCGGTAGCGCAGCTCGGCGTCGCGGCGGCCGCTGAGGTCGCGCGCCACCGCCACGATGCAGCGCCGGCCCTCGTGCTCGAACCCCGCCGAATGCACTTCGACCGGGAAACGGCTGCCGTCGCCGCGCATGTTGGTGACTTCGATGACGTAGGTCTCGCCGCGGTTGAGGGTTTCCCAGACCGGGTTGAGATGGTCGTGCGGCAGCTCGGGGTTGAGCACGTGGATGGGCTGACCGACGATCTGGTCGCGCGGCCGGCGGTAGGCGGCCATGCCGGCCTTGTTGAGGTCGAGCACGGTGCCGACTTCGTCGAGGATGCTGACCGGGTCGGGCACGGCGTCGAACACCGCGCGGTAGCGCGTGTGGGCGACGTCGGCGTCGTCGCTGCTGCTGCGGATGGCCTCGGCGGCCTGCAGCAGCAGGGCGCGCGTGGCCTCCGACAGACTGCTGTCGTGGCTGGCCAGTTCCAGCGCCGCCAGGGTCGCGGCCGCATCCACCGGCGACGGCGTTGCGGTCGGTTCGCTCCCGGGCGCGCGCTGGTTCATGGGGCCGCCAGCGCCTTGCCGACCTTGCTGCCGGTTTCGCGGCCCAGCAGCCCGGCCAGCCAGCGGCCGGTGTCGGCCAGGGCGTTCAAATCCACGCCGGTCTCGATGCCCAGGCCGTGCAGCATGTAGACCACGTCCTCGCTGGCGACGTTGCCGCTGGCGCCCTTGGCGTAGGGGCAGCCGCCGGTGCCGGACACGGCCGAGTCGACCACCGCCACGCCTTCTTCCAGGCAGGACAGGATGTTGGACAGGGCCTGGCCGTAGGTGTCGTGGAAATGCACCGCCAGCGCCGCCATCGGCACTTCCGCCGCCACCGCTTTCAGCATCGCGCGCGCCTTGCCCGGCGTGCCCACGCCGATGGTGTCGCCCAGCGAGATTTCGTAGCAGCCCATCGCGTGCAGGGCCTTGGCCACGCGCACCACGTCGGCCACCGGCACCGCGCCCTGGTAGGGGCAGCCCAGCACGGTGGAGACGTAGCCGCGCACCGCCACGCCGTCGGCGCGCGCGCGCTCCATCACCGGCGCGAAGCGCGCCAGCGATTCGTCGATGCTGGCGTTGATGTTCTTCTGGTTGAACGCTTCCGAGGCGGCGGTGAACACCGCGATCTCCTCCACGCCGACCGCGCGCGCGCGGTCGTAACCCTGTTCGTTGGGCACCAGCACGGGGTAGTGCACGCCGGCCTTGCGGTGGATGCCGGTGAACACCTCGGCGGCATCGGCCAACTGCGGCACCCACTTCGGGCTGACGAAGCTGGTCGCCTCGATGCTGCGCAGGCCGGTCGCGGACAGGCGATCGATCAGGGCGATCTTGTCGGCGGTGGCGATCTGCGCCTTTTCGTTCTGCAGGCCGTCGCGCGGGCCGACTTCGACGATGCGGACCGAAGGGGTCATGGTGCGGCTCCTGTGACGCGCTCGGCGTTCAGTGCCGGCGGCTGTTTGTCGAGCGCGCCGAATACCGGCTCCGGCCCATGCGCGAGCACGCGCGCGAGCGCGCGGCCGTTGCTGCTGACCAGCACCGAACTGTCCTGGGGCGAGGGCTTGCGGCCTTTCAGCGTGCGCGCCTCGATGCTGCGTTGGACCGCACGCGTATCGGGCAGCCAGGCGCGCAGGCGTTCGCCCTCGATTCTGTACAGGACCAGAAACACGCCGCCCGGCGGCACGCTGGCGGCCAGGCCCTGCGGCGCGTCGCCGCCGAGCGCGCGTTCGGCGTCGCGCGGAGACAGCACCAAGTAGCGGTGCGGACCGGCGATGTAACCGCGCAAGCTCAGCTCGACGGTCTTGCCGTCTTCCACCGGCCATTGCGCGCGGCAATCGCGGTCGACCACGGCGGGGCGGCCGGGACCGTCGCCCTTCGGGCGCCAGGTTCCGACCAGGTCCGGATCGCAGGACAGGGCGGCGGCGGGCGCGTGCTCGAAGCCGACGCAGGCCGACAGCGTCAGCGCGAGCAAGCCGATGAGGGCGGGGCGCAGGTTCATGCCTCCAGCGCCACCAGTACGGCATCGGCTTCGACGAACTCGCCGGCCGCGGCGCGCACTTCGGCGACCGTGCCGGCGCGCGGGGCCTTGAGGCTGAGTTCCATCTTCATCGCTTCGATCACCATGAGCTCCTGCCCGGCTTCGACCGTGTCGCCGGCGGCGGCCTTGACCACCACCACGCGGCCGGGCATTGGGGCGACCACGTGGTTGCCGGTGCCGGCCGCCGCGGCCGATTCGTGACGATACATCGGGACCGGCAGCAAGCGCAGCCGGCGCTCGCCGTCGTGGACCACCACCCGGCGCTCATCTCCCAGTAACGCGAAACGGCGCGAACGGCCGTCAATGCGCAGGCTCAGGCCGTCCGCGCCCTGGCGCGCGCCCTGGACCTGACGGCTGCGGCCGGCCTGCTCGATGCGGTAGTCGCCGGCGCTGCCCTGGGCGTGCAGCTCCAGGCGCTCGTCGCGGTGCAGGAAGGCCAGGCTGCGGCGGCCGCCGTGGCCCAGGCGCCAGCCGTCGGCGATCGCCCACGGCGATTCGGGATCGTTGGAGGCGGCGGCGCGGCGGCGGGTGTCGCGTTCCTGCGCCAGCAGTTCGGCCACGGTCGCGGCGATCAGCAGGTCGTCGGCGTCCTCGCCCGCCGGTGCGTCGGCGGCCGGCATGAATTCGTCGAGGTGGCGGTCGAGGTAGCCGGTGTCGATGCGGCCTTCGACCACGGCCGGATGGCGCGCCAGGCGCTCCAGGAATTCGATGTTCGACTTGGGCCCGGCGATCTCGCACTGCGCCAGCGCCGCGCGCAGGCGCGCCAGCGCGCTGGGGCGGTCGACGTCGGCGACGATGAGTTTGGCGATCATCGGGTCGTAGAAGATGGTGACGGTATCGCCTTCGATCACGCCCGAATCGATGCGCACGTGCGCGTCGGGCGTGGGCAGGCGCAGGCGCTCGAGGCGGCCGGAACCGGGCAGGAAGCCGGCCTCCGGGTCTTCGGCGTACAGGCGCACCTCGATCGCATGGCCGCGCTGCGCGATCGCGTCCTGGCCCAGCGGCAGCGGCTCGCCGGCGGCCACGCGCAGCTGCCATTCGACCAGGTCCAGGCCGGTCACGTACTCGGTGACCGGGTGCTCGACCTGCAGGCGGGTGTTGATCTCCATGAAGTAGAAGCCGCCGTCCTGGCCGACGATGAACTCGACCGTGCCGGCGTTGACGTAGTCGATCGCGTGTCCGGCCTGCACCGCGGCCGCGCCCATGGCTTGGCGCAGCTGCGGGCTCAGGAACGCCGACGGCGATTCCTCCAGCACCTTCTGGTAGCGGCGCTGGGCCGAGCACTCGCGCTCGTTGAGGTGGATCACCTGGCCGTGGCCGTCGCCGAAGATCTGGATCTCGATGTGGCGCGGCTGCTCGACGTAGCGCTCCAGCAGCACGCGGTCGCGGCCGAAGGCGTTGCGCGCTTCGCGCTGGCAGCTCTCCAGGTGCGCCAGGAACTCGTCGCTGGCGCGCACGATGCGCATGCCCTTGCCGCCGCCGCCGTGCGCGGCCTTGATCATCAGCGGGTAGCCGATCGCGTCGGCTTCGCGGTGCAGCAGGTCGGGGGTCTGGTCGGCACCGGTGTAGCCGGGCACCACCGGCACGCCGGCCGCCTGCATCAGCTCCTTGGCGCCGGCCTTGCTGCCCATCTTGCGCATCGAGGCGCCGGCCGGGCCGATGAAGGCCAGGCCCGCGGCCGCGACCGCGTCGGCGAAGTCGGCGTTCTCGCTGAGGAAGCCGTAGCCCGGATGCACGGCTTGGGCGCCGCTGCGCAGCGCGACCTCGATGATGGCGTCGCCGCGCAGGTAACTGTCGGCCGGGCGCGGGCCGCCGATCGGGTAGGCCTCGTCGGCCTGGCGCACGTGCTGGGCATCGGCGTCGGCGTCGGAGTACACCGCGACCGTGCGAATGCCCAGGCGGCGGCAGGTGCGGATCACGCGGCAGGCGATTTCGCCGCGGTTGGCGATCAGGATCTTGCTGAACATGGGCGGGTTCGCGTGTCGTTGCGCGGGCGCGCGTGGAAAGGGAGGCGTGCCGCGGCGGCGGGCCGGCGCGATGCGTCGATTCTCGCCGAAGGCGAGGGCCGCTGTCCTGTCGGCGGCCGGGCGCGGACCGGCGTTTGCGCGACGGGCGGCCCGCTTATGCGATCCGGTGGCACGTGGAAGCTGCCATACGCCGCAGTGGGGAAACCGGCTGGGCCCAACGGCTGCCTTCGTTCGCGGCCCGCAGTCCGGCGTTCGCTGTTTCCGGTGCCGCCGGATGCGGTGGGGCTATCCATAACCCGTCGTTCCGGCGAAAACCGGCACCCATTTCGATCTTCGCGGACAGCGCCGCGCCGGCGAGCGCAATCGCAGCACTACGCGCCTCAAGCCTCGGGCAAGTGGCAGACCGCCTCGATGTTGTGCCCGTCCAGGTCGTAGGCGAAGGCGCCGTAATAGTTCGGGTGGTAGTGCGGGCGCAGGCCGGGGGCGCCGTTGTCGCGCGCGCCGTTGCTCAGCGCAGCGGCGTGGAAGGCATCCACTTGCGCGCGGCTGGCGGCGGTGAAGCACACGTGCGCGCCGCCGGTGCGGGCTTCGCCAGTGCCGATCCAGAACTTGGGCTGCCGCGGCGGGCCGAAGCCGCAACCCTCGTAGCCGCCGCTTTGTTCCTTGGTCACTTCCATCACCGGCTCGTGGCCCAGCGTGGCCAGCACGGCGGTGTAGAAGGCTTTCGCGCGCGGATAGTCGGCGACGTTCAATCCCAGGTGGTCGATCACGATGCGGCTCCTTGCGGCGTAGTAAGGGGGCTCAGGGAATCCAGGCCGGCTTGCGCTTGTCCAGGAACGCGCCCAGGCCTTCCTGACCCTCGGGTGAGACGCGCAGGCGCGCGATCAGGTCGGCGTTGTCCGAATCGTGACGGTCGCGGTCGCCGTGCGCGGCCACGCGCCGCACCAGCGCCTTGGCCTGGGCCGCCGCGACCGGGCCGGCCTTGAGCAGCAAGTCGATCTGGCGCTGCACCGCGGCGTCGAGCTGGTCGGCCGGCATCACCGCGTGCAGCAGGCCGATCGCCAGTGCGGTGTCGGCATCGAAGATTTCCGCGGTCGCGAACCAGCGCCGCGCCTGGCGCGCGCCGATCGCCTCGATCACGTAGGGCGAGATCACCGCCGGCAACAGGCCGAGCTTGCTTTCGGTCAGGCCGAATTTCGCCTCGGGCGCGCCGATGGCGATGTCGCAGCAGGCGACCAGGCCGACGCCGCCGCCGAAGGCCGCGCCGTGCACGCGGGCGATGGTCGGCTTGGGCAGTTCGTCCAGGGTGCGCATCAGCCGCGCCAGGGCCAGGGCGTCGTCGCGGTTGACCGCTTCGCTGGCCGCGGCCATGCCGCGCATCCAGTTGAGGTCGGCGCCGGCCGAGAACGAGGCGCCATCGCCTTCCAGCACCACCACCCGCACCGTGTCGTCGTGCGCCACGGCTTCCAGCGCGCCGGTCAGGGCGGCGATCAGGACCGCGTCGAAGGCGTTGTGCAGGGCCGGGCGGTTCAGGCGCAGCCGGGCCAGCGGGCCCTCGCGCAAACTCAGCAGCGGATGGTTCATCGCGGGCGGGGGACCGATGTGTGGAGTCTGGCGAATGATAGCCGGCGCCCGCCGCGATCCGCCCCGGTACGGCCGGCGATGCTAGAATGAGAACAATTCCTATTTGTGTCCGGCCGCGGTCGCCGTCCATGACATCGTGTCCATTGGTGCAACCTTGAAATTGTCCGAACTGCCGCGGCGTGTCGCGGCCATGGTCGAGTCCGTCGAAGACCAGGCCCCGAACGACGCGATCGCGCGGCGTCTGCGCGAGCTGGGTTTCGTCAAGGGCGAGCGCGTCGAGGTGATGGCCGCCGGGCCGATTTCCGCCGAGCCGCTGCTGATCCAGATCGGTTTCACCCGTTTCGCCCTGCGCCGTAGCGAGGCGGCGCGGATCAGGATTCAACCGATCGGGAGTCAACCGATCGGAAGTGAGACGGTTCGGAACGAGCCGGTCCAAAGCCAGCCCGACGCGGGCGGGAGCGACGCATGAGCCATGCCGCCACGATGCAAGCCGCCGCCGCGCCGGGAGTGCCGCGCGTGGCCCTGGTCGGCAGCCCGAACTGCGGCAAGACCGCGTTGTTCAACCTGCTCACCGGCAGCCGCCAGAAGGTCGCCAACTACGCCGGCGTCACCGTCGAGCGCAAGGAAGGGCGCCTGCATGCGCCCTCGGGCCGCAGCTACGCCGTGCTTGATCTGCCCGGCGCCTACAGCTTGCACGCCGCCAGCCTGGACGAAGCGGTCACGCGCGACCTGTGCCGCGGCTTCTATCCCGGCGAACCCGCACCCGACGTGATGGTCTGCGTGGTCGACGCCACCAACCTGCGCCTGCACCTGCGCTTCGCCCTGGAACTGCGCGAGCTCGGCCGGCCGATGGTGCTGGCCGTCAACATGATGGACGCGGCCAAGCGCCGCGGCATCGACGTCGATCTGGCCGTGCTGGAGCGCGAGCTCGGCGTGCCGGTGGTGCCGACGGTGGCGGTGCGCCGCAATGGCGCGCGCGAACTGGTGGCGATGTTGGATCGCGTCACGGACATGGCGCATGCGCCGCACGGCGAGCCGACGCAGGGCCTGCAGCCGGAAGACCTGCATGCCGAAACCCGGCGCCTGCTGTCGCTGGCGGTGACCATGCCGCGCCGCACCGCCGAGATCGACGACACCCTGGATCGTTGGCTGTTGCATCCGGTGCTGGGCCTGCTGTCGCTGGCGGTGGTGATGTTCCTGATCTTCCAGGCGGTCTACGCCTGGGCCACGCCGCTGATGGACCTGATCGAGGCCGGCACGGCGCTGGCGGGCGACTTCGTCGGCGGGGCGATGCCGGACGGTCCGCTGAAGAGCCTGATGGTGGACGGCATCATCGCCGGCCTCGGCGGCGTGATCGTGTTCCTGCCGCAGATTCTGATCCTGTTCGCTTTCATTCTCGCGCTGGAAGAATCCGGCTACCTGCCGCGCGCGGCGTTCCTGCTGGACCGCATGATGGCCGGCGCCGGTTTGTCGGGCCGATCCTTCATTCCCTTGCTGTCCAGTTTCGCCTGCGCGATTCCCGGCATCATGGCCACGCGTTCCATCCAGGATCCGCGCGACCGCCTGGCGACCATCCTGGTCGCGCCGCTGATGACCTGCTCGGCGCGCCTGCCGGTATACGCGCTGCTGATCGGCGCCTTCATACCGCAGCAAAAGGTGCTGGGCGTGCTCAACCTGCAGGGCCTGGTGCTGTTCGCGCTGTACGCGGCCGGCATACTCAGCGCGCTGATGGTGTCGTGGGTGATGAAGAAGTGGCGCCGCGACAAGGGCGAGCATGCGCTGCTGCTGGAACTGCCCTCCTACCGCATCCCGCACCCGCGCGATCTGCTGATCGGCCTGTGGGAGCGCGCCTGGATCTTCCTGCGCCGGGTCGGCGGCATCATCCTGGCGCTGACCGTGCTGCTGTGGTTCCTGCTGTCGTTCCCCGGTGCGCCCGCCGACGCGACCATGCCGGCGATCGACTACAGCTTCGCCGGCCGCATCGGCCACGCCATGACCGCGGTGTTCGCGCCGATCGGCTTCAACTGGCAGATCTGCATCGCCCTGATCCCGGGCTTGGCCGCGCGCGAAGTCGCGGTGTCCTCGCTGGCCACGGTGTACGCGCTGTCGGCCGCCGACGACGATGCCGCTGCGCAGGCACTGACGCCGATCATCACCGACGGCTGGTCGCTGGCGACCGCGCTGTCGCTGCTGGTGTGGTTCATCTATGCGCCGCAGTGCATCTCCACCCTGGCCACGATCCGGCGCGAGACCAACTCCTGGAAGCAGGTCGCGATCAGCGCCGGCTACCTGTTCGCGCTGGCCTATCTGGCCTCGCTCGTGACCTATCAGGTCGCCGTCGCGCTGGGCGCGGGCTGAGCATGGACGCCGGACTGTTCGCGCAATACGTGGTGATCGCGCTGGCGGTGGTCGTCAGCGCGGTCGTGGTCGCGAAGAAGCAGTTCCCCGGCGGCGTGCGCCGCCTGCGCATCGCCTGCGCGCTGCCGCTGGTGCGCGACGGCCGCCCGTCCTGGATGCGCCGCCTCGGCCGCGCGATCGCACCGGTGCCCAGCGCGTCGGGTCCGAACTGCGCGGGCTGCGATAGCTGCGGGCCGGCGGACTGAGGGCTGGGCTGGCGCTGCGTCGCCGGTGCTAAGAGCAAATCCCCCTCAATCCCCCTTTTTCCAAAGGGGGAAGCTAAGAGCGTCGACTTCGAACTTACCGCGTAAGCGTTCCCCCTTTGTAGAGGGGGCTAGGGGGGCTTCTGCTCGCCGCAAAAGAAAAGCCCCGCGATCATCGCGGGGCTTTCTCGCTGTGGATACGCCTCACAGCTTCGACCGCGGCCCCTGCGCCGGCGGATCCTGCCCCGGCGGCGGCATCTGCCCTGGCTGCGGCTGCGCTTGAACCTGCGCCTGCGCCACCGCGGGCGCGGTCACATGCGTGCCCGGCGGCAGTTTGCCGTCGACGCCGAAGGGATAGCCGATTTCGACCTGGGTGCCGCGGTGCTCAGGGCGCTGCAGGGCGGCGTAGTCGCCGGGCGGCGCCACGCTGCGGTCGTGCAGCACCAGGTAGCCGTCGCCCTTGGCCTTGCCGGGCACGAACTGCATCACGTGCTGGTCGGTGGTCTTGGCGACCAGGCCCTTGTAGGTCGCACCGCGGTCGATGTCGGCGTCGTAGATCGGCAGCCCCGAGCGCGACGAGAACTCCGTCAGCTCGGCGCGCGATTTCTCGCGCTGTTCCAGTGGCACGCGCAGGCGCTCGTTGACCCAACGCGGGGTTTCGTCGCCCTGCGGATAGCGCATGCTGCCGTCGGGCAGTTTCTCGGCGACCAGCTTGGGCGCCTTGCCGTGCACGCTGTTGTCGAAGATCTGCGCAGTCTTGGACTTCTCCACCGCCAGCGGCAGCAGATCCATGGCGCGCTCGTAGCGCTCGCCGATCTTGGCCACGTCGACCGGGTGCCCGCCCTTGGCGACGCGGTCCTGCACGCGCTGCTTGTTGATCTCGCCGCTGGCGGTGGTCACGAATACCAGGTCGACATCGAAGCCCTTGTTGCGCGCCTCGTCGAACAGGGCGAGCTTGCCCGGCGTGGACATCACGCTCTCGAACGCGAACGGCCGGTCGCCCTGTACCGCCGTGGCCCGGGCGCGGTCGGCCAGGTTGGCGGCGTAGCCCTCGTTCACCCGTCGCTCGGCGCCGGCTTGCGAGAGTTCGACGCCGCGTTCGCGTTCGCGCTCGATCAGGCTGGTGGCCATGCCCGGTGCATCACGCTTGTAGGCGGCGCGGTCTTCCTCGGTGATGGCGGGCGTGCGCAGCTTGAGGCTGGCGTCGTTGCTGGGCTTGTCCAGCCATTTGCCGATGTCGTCGGCGTTGACGTAAATGGCCGGGAACGCCGGGCTGTCCATCAACGCGTCGGTCACGGTGCTCTTGCCGGAGCCGTTGGGCCCGGCCAGCACGGTCATGCGCGGGCGCTCACTCGGCGGCATGGCCAGCCTCCCCACCGATCGGCTCGATCCGACCGTCCGGGTACTGCTTGCACCACACTCCGTTCACTTCGACCACATGCGGCAGGCCGAGCGCGTCGGTCTCGGCGGCGGCCTTGGCCATCGCCTCCTGCATCAATTCGTTCGCGCGTTCGCGCCCGATCTCGTCGATCAGCGACTTGGTCATGACTACGGCTCCTTGTAGAGGCTGTCCTGTCTCACGCGCCGCGGCGCCGCGCGTCGGCGCGGGGCGGTGGCTGCGTGTCGACGGAATGCTAGCGCGGCGCGGCCGGCGCAACAAACGCCGGCACCGCCGAAGCGTGATCGCGATGGCGGATCAGCGCTTGCGCTTGACCGCTTTGTAGCCGGTCGCGGCCACGGCCTCGACGGCTAAAGTGAAAGTCCGTTGCTCGCCCGGAAACAACGCGCCCACGCCGACCACCTGGCGGGTGATCTCATGCCCGTCTTCGTCGCGGATCGACAGCAGCATGGTGTATTCCCACGCGCCCTCGGCGGGCGCGTGGATCGTGCCTTCGACATGCAGCGGCGAAAACTTCGCCGCCGCCTGTTGCAGCGCGTCCGGGTCGAACTTGAGATGGTGCTTGCAGGCGGGGCAGACGTTGGCGCTGTCGAGGATCGTGGTCTTGCAGTGCGGACAGGTGCGCGTCGCCCCGGGCAGGCCCGGGCGTGCGGCGTTCATGCGCCGGCGCCGTTCTCCGATTTGCCGCCCTTGTCGCTCTTGTCGGCGGACTTGCCGTCCTTGTCGTCGAAGCCGAACTCGACCTGGCCGCGCATGCGCGAACCCGGCGCCACGGTGACCACGCCGGCCTTGACGTCGCCGACCATCGTGCCGCCCTCCAGCAGTTCGACGCGCTGCGCGGCGTCGATGTTGCCTTCCAGTTCGCCCGCGATCACGACCTTGCGCGCGCGCACGCCGCCGTTCAATTTGGCGCCGACTTCGATGGTGAGATCGCCGTCGACTTGCACGTCGCCCTTGAAGCGGCCGGCGATGCGGATGTGGCCCGAGCCTTGGATCTTGCCTTCGATCGACAGGTCGGAGGCGATCAGCGACTCCTTGCCGCCTTCGCGTTCGGCCGGCTTGGCCGCATACGACGGCGCCGGAGCGGTGTTGGCGAACGGTGCCGGCGCCGGCGTGGACGCCTGGCCGAAACTGATCTCGTTGGCCGTGTCCGGCTCGCGCTTGAGCGCGGTCTCCGGTTGCATCGGCGGAAGCGTCTCACGCTTGGGCGGGTTGGGCTGATTGAAAACGGCCATGACGCGGCGTCCTCTGGTTCGGGGGAACGTTCGGGTGAAGAACGGGTGACAGCGAGGGTGAGCTCTGGAGCCTAACACGCTGATACAACGCGACCGATGTGATGCGGCTCACCAATCCGTGCAGCAAAAATCCGCGTCGCGGATTCAGTTTCGACACGCCGCGCTATGCGCCAACAACAACGCGGATTTGCGCGCTTGATACCGCACAGTTGCACCTCGCGCAGGCGCAGAATGATTCAGAAATTTTTCAGGACGATGAATAGGGCGCGCGGATGCGGATCAGTCTTTCAAGAGACTGAAGCACAGCGGCCACGCCATCGCCAGCAGCACCTGCGCGATCGCGATCTTGCCCAGCCAGCCCAGCTGGCGTCGCGTTTCGTCGAGCGTGGTGCGTTTGAATCTTGCGTAGATCAGGTCGTGCAGGATCGGAATCGCGCCGGCGTAGGCGCCGCTGACGATTTCCAGCGCGTCGGTTTGGCCGCTGTCCACCACGAGCCGGCCGAACGCGTAGACCACGAACGCACCGCTGGCCATCGCCGCGGCGACCACCAGATGTTCGATCCATGCGCGCGGCAGCGACCAGACATAACCGATGGCCACCAGCAGCGCGATCGCCGCGTTCGGCCACCACAGGCTGGCGATCAGGGTGCCGGTGAACCACAGGCCGGTGTACACCAATCCCGGATACCAGCCGCGCTCGCGCTCCAGATGCTCGGCCAGCCGCCGGGTCGCGGTGGTCAGCGATACGAACGTCAGCAGCGTCGTTGCCAGCACCGTGCAGTGCGTCGCCATCGCTTGCAAGGGATGGACGCCGCCGGTCGGCAGCATCGGCAACAGACCGATCAGGCCCAGGTAGTAGAACGGAACCCGCAGCGGCGCCACCATCAGGCGGCGCCAGTCCAGGCTGTCGCGGTCGGCAGCGCGCTCCCAATAGCGCACGCTTTCTTCGCTGAGCCGCTCGCCGGCGAAGTTGGGATAGTCGGCCAGCAGCGTGCGCGCCAGGTGCAGCGCGCGCGACGGCAGCAGCGGCACCAGCAGCAGGAACAGCCGTCGTAGCCAATGGCGCGGTCCCAGCAGTTCGCGCATCAGCAAGCGATCCACCGCCTTCTCGCGCGGCGTGGCGTAGCGCGCGATTTCTTGCTCCAGCGCCAGCGACTCCTGGGCCAGATGCAGACGTTCGGCCAGACGGCGACGGCGCCAGTCGTCGCCTTGCGACACTTCGTCCAGGTCGAAGAACTGCATGATCAGGCGCATGGTCTGCGGCGGCAGCGGCTCCTCGTCGGCGAGCAGGGCGGCCACCGGCTCGTGCAGGGCGCGCTTGAGTTCCAACGAGTACAGCGGTTCCAGGCCGCGCAGCCAGGCGTCCAGCGCCGGCGCCGGATCGTGCTGCGCGCGTTCGTGCAATTCGCGCAGGAAATCGTGCACGTCGAAACGCACGCGGATGAACTGCGGCGCCTCGTCGTCCTTGTCGTCGGCGACGGGGGCGGTCGCGGTTTCGTCACGCACCTCCGGCACGTCCGCCACGAACGGCGCATCCGCCGCAGCCTCGGCTTCGTCCGCGTGCAGGTGGTAACCCTCGTCGTCCTCGTCGCCGCGCCCGGCCGCGATCTCCAGACAGCGGCGGTAGGCCTCGTTCAGCGCCTGGAACGCGACGGGGTCCTCGTCGGGCCGGGTCTTGCGCAGGCGCTGAGCGTAGGCGCGCTTGATCGCCGACGCGTCGGCGCCGGGTACCAGACCGAGCAGGATGAAAGCGTCGCGCATCAGCGGACCATAGACGCGACCATACGCATCAGCGCGATGAACACCATCATGATCAACCAGATCTTCCAGCCATCCCAGCCACCGCTGCCTTCTTCTTCGATGGACTTGGGCTGGCCGAACAGTTCGTTGGCGGCGGCGGTGTGTTCGGGCGTCATGCGCGCGCGCGCTTGCAGCTCGGCAATCCGAGGCCACAGCCAATCGCGCTCGTGACCCACTTCGTCCAGACCGAAGAAATGCAGCAGGGCGGCGAGGTGGCGCGGCGGCAACTCCGGCGCCTCGATCAGCGCACTCAGCACCTGCGGCGCCAACGCCTCGCGCGCGCCGACGGCGTAGAAGGCCGGGTGCGCCTGCAGCCAGCGGTGCACGTCGGCGGCGCTGCCGACGCTGGAGGCTTCCAACAGGCCGGCAATGAATTTGTCGTGGTCCAGGGCATAGTAGCGGTCCCCGCCTTCGAACTCGTCATCGTCATCGGTATCCGGGGCCATCGAGTCCAAGGCAGACGCTTCGGTGAGAAGTTGTCGGTCCAGGCGTAGGGCGGCGGCCAGCGCCTCGGGTGTAATCCGCATCGTCAACGTGTCGGCCGATGCCGTGCCACCCGCATCTACGGAGCTTGCGTCCTGGTCGTCCCCCCAACCTTCGTCGCCGCTGTCCTCGCCGCTCTTGGTGCGCCAAGCGACGTGATCCAGGCATTGGCGATAGGCTTCGTTCAGCGCTTGAAACGCGATGGGATCCTCGTCCGGCCGGGTCTCGCGCAAACGCCGGGCGTAGGCACGCTTGATTGCGCGCTCATCTGCGCCAGCATCCAACTGCAGGAGGGTGAAGGAATCGTCTATCACGAGCAGGCTAAGGTTCCAGGATAGGCGCGGCACGCAGGCATCCCCTGCGTAGCCGATAGTGCCGGTGCCCCCATGCTCCGGTAAAAATCGACGCCGCGCTGATCACGCCCACAGCCGCCGCAAACAATGCGCTGCCGCCGAGCGCCAGCTCTTTGAGATTGACGAGGCTGGCCACTAACCACAGTGCGAAAGCCATGGCCATGCGCAGTGCCACCACGGTCCAGCGCAACTGGTTCCATGGACCGCTGTCGGTCAACTCGACAAAGAATTCGTACTGTCGGCGACTGATCTTGGGGTGAAAGCCGTGGTAGCGATCATGGAGAAACTCGGCGATGCGTACGACCGCTGGCGCCGTCCCCGGTACGGCTGCTGCAACGAAGGCCTGGAGGACGCTAAATTTTCGCTTTAGCTGCCTGATCGCGATCGGTCCTCGCGTCGCCATAAAGTCGACGTTTTCGGTGGCAATTACGTTGCGCGCCAGGTTGCGATCTCGCAGCAGTTGGTCGTCCTGCAGTCCGAAGAATTCCGTCAGAACTTCCATGCATCGCGGTTCTAAAAAAAAACTGTCGTCGGCCGTCAACCACTCGCGAACTCGCTGCGCCGTGTCGTTTCGCAATGCAAGATCGTTAAAGTAGGGCTGCGAGTTCAGCCAGACCCGTAGATCCGGCGGCGTGCGCCGGTGCTTCCGCAGCTTGGTCAGGAACGTGGGGAAGTCGAATTGCGAACGGAGCCGCAGCGATTGGAGCGCGGCGCGCACCGGCTCCGGATAGTTGCCGATACCGCCTAAATCGAAAAATTCCGCGATCGCATCCAGTGCGTCCGCTGGCAGCCGTGTTTCGAAGTTCATGATCAAGGTGCGCATCAGGGCGATGGCGGCCTCGGCCTTGAACTCCAACGAATACAAAGGCGCGTACTGCGTCAACCACTGGGCGAACTGCGGGCCGCCCTCTTTGCTCGCCGCCTCGATCATGCTCGCCACCGCCTGCGGCAGCGATACATACGAAGGGGCAGGCATCGCCGCCAGATAAGGTGCGGCGGTAGGCTTGGTCGGATCGATTGTGATCGGGCCACTGTTCCAGCCCGTTCGCGTCTCGCCCACCGGCAAGGCCTGCGAAACCGCAACCGTGCCACCGCGTCGTAAATGCAGTTCCAGCGCGGCCTGATACGCTTCGTTTATCTGTTGGAACCGTTCCGGATCTTCGTCTGGCCGTGCCGTGCGCAGGGCCGCAGCATAGGCGCGCTTGATCTGACGTTCGTCAGCGGTTTCATCCAAGCCCAGCAACTGATACGGACTCACGCGTAGCCCTGGGCTTCGACCTGATCCAGGAACGCGGCGAACTGGCTGCGCTGCTCGGCGATATCGCGCAGATCCTGGCTGTCCAGCAGGGTGCGGAAACGCACCAGCGCCGATTGCAGCTGGTCGCGCGCCCACAGCAACTCCTCGTACAGGCGCTCGGCGCGCGCGATCACCGCGATGTTTTCCTGCTGGTCGCGCGGGTGGATCTTGATCGCCGTCAGAGCCGCCAGGCGCACGCGGATTTCCTCGGGCGACAGCACGCCAGGGTTCTTCTCCAGCACCACTTCGCGGGTCAGTCCGGTGGACAGCGCGGTGGCCTCGACCTGCAACAGGCCGTTGATGTCGTAGGTGAAACGGATGTCCACCGGATTCTCGTTGCGGCGCTTGGCCGGAATCTCGATCGACACCTTGCCCAGGCGCACGTTGTTCTCCACCCGCGGGCTTTCGCCCTGGTAGATCTCGAACTCGACCTCGCGCTGGCCGTCGCGCAAGGGGTAGTAGCGCTCCACCCGGCTCACCGGCACCGTGCTGTTGCGGTGGATGATGGGCGAGAACACGCCGCTGACGTGCTGGCCGTTGCCGGTCTCCTCGGCGGTGTTCACGCCCAGCGTGTGCGGGCACACGTCGGTGAGGATGATCTCCTCCAGCGATTCGTCGCGCGCCTTCATGCCGGCGGCCACGCAGGCGCCCATCGCGATCGCCTCGTCCGGATTGACGTGGCGCAGCGGCAGGCGGCCGAACATGCGCGAGACCAGACGCGCGGCCAGCGGCATGCGCGAGGCGCCGCCCACCAGCACGATCTCGTCGAGCTGGTCCGGGCGCAGCTTGGCGTCGCGCATGGCGCGCTCCAGCGGCGCGCGCAGGCGCTGCACCAGCGGGTCGCAGAGTTGGGCGAAGGCGTGCTCGTCGATGCGCCAGCGGCGCGGCTCGCGTTGCAGGCTTAGTTCGACCACCGCTTCGTGGCCGTGCGCCAGCTCGCGCTTGGCCAATTCCAGGCGGCGCTCCAGTTGCGCCAACTCGGCCAGGGTCAGCCGTTCCAGCGGCAGGTCCTGATCGCGCAGGAAGGCGTCGCGCATCGCGCGCGAGAAATCCTCGCCGCCCAGGAAGTTGTCGCCGGCGCTGGCATGCACTTCCATCACGCCCTCGAACATTTCCAGGATCGAGACGTCGAAGGTGCCGCCGCCCAGGTCGAACACCAGGTAACGGCCCTCGCTGCGCTGCTGCAGGCCATAGGCCAGCGCGGCGGCGGTGGGTTCGTTGATCAGGCGCTCGACCTTGATCCCGGCCAGTTCGCCGGCGATGCGCGTGGCCTTGCGCTGGCTGTCGGAGAAATAGGCCGGCACGCTGATCACGGCCTCGTCGATGCGTTCGCCCAGATGCGCCTGCGCGTCGGCCAGCAGCGATTTGAGGATCAGCGCCGACAGCTCCTCAGGGCGGAATGCGTGCTGGCCCAGCGCGGTGCGGCGGTCGGTGCCCATCCAACGCTTGAAGGCGCCGACGCTGCGCTGCGGGTGCGAGACCATGCGCTCCTGCGCGGCGCGGCCGACGATGATCGCGCCGTCGTCGTCGACGCTGACCACCGAGGGCGTGAGCAACTCGCCCAAGGCATTGGGGATCAGCTTCGGACCGTCCGGTCCGTACTGACCGATCAGGGAGTGGGTGGTGCCTAAGTCGATGCCGACGATCATGAGTGCGAATACGAAGTAGGGCGGTTCAGTCGGGATCGCGCAGCTCGTGGGCGTCGCGTCCGCCGGCCGGGGGCGGGCGGGGCGCCGCGCGTCCTGCGCGTAGGTCGAGAAGATACAGCCTCGCAGGCGCGCGCAGGAGCGGCCGCTGCCGGCGCCCGGTCCCGCGGTCGTGCAGCGGCCGCGGCGACGGGTTCATCGTCGCCTGGCGATGGGCGCAGAAGCGGAAGGCGGATCGTGCGCGGTGGGGGGCGGGCAGGGTCCGCCGCCGGCGTTCCAGTGCGCTCCTCGCCGCCATCGGATCACATCCGGAACACGCCGAAGCGCGTGCGGTCCTCGATCGGCGCGTTGAGGCTGGCCGACAGGCCAAGGCCCAGCACGCGGCGGGTGTCGGCCGGGTCGATGATGCCGTCGTCCCACAGCCGCGCGGTGGCGTAGTAGGGATTGCCCTGATTTTCGTACTGCTCGCGGATCGGCGCCTTGAAGGTGTCCTCCTCCTCCGGCGTCCACACCTTGCCCGCAGCCTCGATGCCGTCGCGGCGCACCGTGGCCAGCACCGAGGCGGCCTGTTCGCCGCCCATCACGCTGATGCGCGCGTTCGGCCACATCCACAGGAAGCGCGCACCGTAAGCGCGGCCGCACATGGCGTAGTTGCCGGCGCCGAAGCTGCCGCCGATCACCACGGTGAACTTGGGCACGTGCGAGCAGGCCACCGCGGTGACCATCTTGGCCCCGTCCTTGGCGATGCCGGCGTTCTCGTATTTCTTGCCGACCATGAAGCCGGTGATGTTCTGCAGGAACACCAGCGGGATGCCGCGCTGGTTGCACAGCTCGATGAAGTGCGCGCCCTTGAGCGCGCTCTCGGCGAACAGGATGCCGTTGTTGGCGACGATGCCGACCGGATAGCCGTGCACGTGCGCGAAGCCGGTCACCAGGGTCTTGGCGTAGCGCGCCTTGAACTCCTGGAACTCGCTGCCGTCGGCCACGCGCGCGATCACCTCGCGGATGTCGAACGGCTTGCGGGTGTCCTTGGGCACGATGCCGTACAGCTCGTCGGCCGGGTACAGCGGCTCGCGCGCGGGCTGCACCGCCACCGGCAGGGTCTTGCTGCGGTTGAACGTGGCGACGATGTCGCGCGCGATCTGCAGCGCGTGGCGGTCGTCGTGGGCGAAATGGTCGGCCACGCCGGACACGCTGGTATGCACCTCCGCGCCGCCCAGGGCCTCGGCATCGACCACCTCGCCGGTGGCGGCCTTCACCAGCGGCGGGCCGCCGAGGAAGATCGTGCCCTGTTCCTTGACGATGATCGATTCGTCGCACATCGCCGGCACGTAGGCGCCGCCGGCGGTGCAGCTGCCCATGACCACGGCGATCTGCGGAATGTTCTCCGCGCTCAGCCGGGCCTGGTTGTAGAAGATGCGGCCGAAGTGCTCCTTGTCCGGGAACACCTCGTCCTGCAGCGGCAGGAAGGCGCCGCCGGAATCGACCAGGTAGATGCAGGGTAGGCGGTTCTCGCGCGCCACTTCCTGCGCGCGCAGGTGCTTCTTCACCGTCATCGGGAAGTAGGTGCCGCCCTTGACCGTGGCGTCGTTGGCCACGATCACCACTTCCTGGCCCTGCACGCGGCCGATGCCGGCGACCATGCCCGCGGCCGGCGCGGCGCCGTCGTACATGCCCTCGGCGGCCAGCGGCGCGATCTCCAGGAACGGCGAGCCCGGATCCAGCAGCGCGGCGATGCGGTCGCGCGCCAGCAGCTTGCCGCGCTCGGTGTGCTTGTCGCGGGCCTTGTCGCCGCCGCCCTGGGCGGCGCGGGCGAGGCGGGCGTCGAGTTCCTCGACCAGGGCCTGGTGATAGGCCGCGTTGTCGCGGAAATCCTGCGAGCGCGGGTCGAGCTGGGAAGTGATCGCGGGCATCGATGCGGGCTGTTCGAAAGACGCGGCATCAAACCACAAAGCGCAGGCGCGGGCCAATGACGCTTTCGAGGGATCGCGCGCCGTGGCGCCGCCAGGGCCTACGCGGGTCACAAAAAGAAAGGCCCGCTTGCGCGGGCCTCTCCGGACTTGCTCGGGAACGAAGCGAATTACTTCTTCGCTTCTTCCTTCTTGGCTTCGGTCGCAGCAGCGTCGGCCTTGTCGGCGACCTTCTGAGCGGCGTCGGCGGTGGCGTTGGCGGCGTCGGCGGTCGCGGCGGCGGCGCCGGCAGCGGCTTCCGAGGCAGCGGCGCTGGCGGCGTCGGCAGCGTTGTTCACGGCAGCGCCGGCTTCGGCAGCGGCTTCGCCGGTGGCGGCAGCGGCGGCGTCGGCGCCTTCGGCGACGGCGGTGCCGGCAGCGTCGGCGGCCTGGGTGGCGGCGTCGCCAGCCTGCTCGGCGGCGGTCGCGGCCTCAGCGGCCTCGTCCTTCGCGGCATCGGTGTTGTTGGTGCAAGCCGACAGAGCCAGGACGGCGACGGCGAGGAGGACGTGGAGCTTGGTGTTCATGGTTGTCTCCGAAGGAGTTGTCTGAAGGAATTCTGTGTAAGCGCGGACGAACATCAGGCAACGCCAGTGCGCGCAGCGACCCGGGCTGGCCGGTTCTATCGTTCACTGACCACTACATCATCTACGGAAAAGCCGCCGGTAAACCGGCGGCTCTTCCAGAGGTATTACCCGATCGGTTCCAGAGGAACCGGGGGTATTACTTCTTCGGCTCTTCCTTAGCAGCGTCGGTCGCCTGGGTGGCGGCCGAAGCGGCGTCGGCGGCAGCGTCAGCAGCCTTGCCAGCAGCGTCGGCAGCGGCGTCGGCAGCGGCCGGGGTGGCGGCAGCGGCAGCGGCGTCGGCCGAGGTGGCAGCGGCGTCGGCAGCGGTAGCGGCCGTGTCGGCAGCAGCCTGAGCGGCGTCGGTGGCAGCGGCGTCGCCGGTAGCGGCGGCGGCGTCGGCGGTGGCCTGGGCTTCGGTCGAAGCAGCGGCGGCATCAGCAGCAGCGTCATCAGCCTGCTTCTGGTTCGAGCAAGCGGCCAGGGCCAGGCCCAGGGCCAGGGCGAGCAGCGCCTTGTTGAAAGTCATGATTCGGTTTCCTCGTCGATTAGTTAGGCAACGCGCAGTTGCGCGCCGATAACATGATGACAAGCCAGTGACGCGTGTCAAGCGGCTGGCCGGTTTTTTTTGCACAACGCGTTTTTAACTTTTTACAGGAGCTCGACCGCGATCGCCGTCGCTTCGCCGCCGCCGATGCACAGCGAGGCCACGCCGCGCTTGCCGCCGCGGGCGCGCAGGGCGTTCAGCAGGGTCACCACCAGGCGCGCGCCGGAGGCGCCGATCGGATGGCCCAGGGCCACCGCGCCGCCGTTGACGTTGAGCTTCTCGTGGGGGATGCCCAGGTCCTTCATCGGCGCCATGGCGACCACTGAAAACGCTTCATTGATCTCGAAAAGATCGACGTCGGCGACCGTCCAGCCGGCCTTTTTCAACACGTTTGAAATCGCTTTCACCGGTGCGGTGGTGAACCATTCCGGCGCCTGCGCGTGGCCGGCGTGGGCGACGATGCGCGCCAGCGGCTTGAGCCCGCGCGCGGCGGCGTCGTCGGCCGACATCAGCACCGCGGCGGCGGCGCCGTCGGAAATCTTCGAGGACGCAGCGGCGGTCAGCACGCCGTCCTTGCCGAACGCCGGGCGCAGGCCCGGGATCTTGCTGACGTCGATCTTGCCCGGCTCCTCGTCGCTGTCGACCACGACGTCGCCCTTGCGGCCCTTGACGGTCACCGGGACGATCTCGTCCTTGAACGCGCCGTTGGCGATCGCGGCCTGGGCGCGCTTGACGCTCTCCTCGGAGTAGGCGTCGATCGCGGTGCGGTCGTAGCCGTAAGCGGCGCAGGTGGCGTCGCCGAACACGCCCATGGCCTTGCCGTCGTAGGGGTTGGTCAGGCCGTCCCAGGCCATGTGGTCCAGCATCTCGGTGCTGCCGTAGCGGATGCCGGTGCGCGAGTTGTTGAGCAGGTGCGGGGCATTGGTCATCGACTCCATGCCGCCGGCGACCACGACCTTGGCCGAGCCGGCCTTGATCAGGTCGTGGCCCAGCATGATCGCCTTCATGCCCGAACCGCAGACCTTGTTGATGGTGGTGCAGCCGGCGGACGTCGGCAGGCCCGCGCCCAACGCGGCCTGGCGCGCCGGGGCCTGGCCCAGGCCGGCGGGCAGCACGCAGCCCATGATGACCTCGTCGACCTGGTCGGCGGCCACGCCGGCCTGATCCAGCGCGGCGGAGATCGCGGCGGTGCCTAGGGTCGGGGTCGGGACGCCGGTGAACTGGCCGAGGAAGGAACCGATGGCGGTGCGCTTGGCACCGACGATGACGATGTCGCTCATGGCGGACTCCGGAATAGTGCGGCCGGCGCGGGGGCCGGAACTTTCCGATTATGCGACTCGATGCTGCAGTGCCGCAAATGCCGAATTCGGGGTGGCTGGAGCGGAATCGGGGCGGGCGGAAGGGCGGGCGATCGCGGTCGCGACTCACCGCAAAAGCGCGAACGCCGTCGCAAGCTCCGGCGCGACTCGAACCCCGGTCAAGGTCCTGAACCGCTCAGATTGGTGTACCGCTGTGCAACGGCCGGCACCCGATTTGGGTAAGCAGCGCCGCGTGCCGCGACCGGCTTCCTCGAACTGCGTCGCTGACCCGGCTGCGACGCACCCCGATCGCGGCTCACGCCGCTCCCACAGAAAGCGGAAGCGATCCCTGGTGCATGGACCTCGTCTCGGGGTAGGAGCGGTGCAAGCCGCGACCGCGCCACGTCACATGCCGGTGCACCTTCCGGCATCTCGGGCCGCGGCTCGCGCCGCTCCTACCCCAAAGCGGTTTCGCCCAACGCCTTCTGTGGGAGCGGCGTAAGCCGCGATTCCCCAGCCGGGCGAGGCACCCACGCCACGGCGAAGGCATGCGCGAGCGGCCATCCCAAAAAGAAAGGCCGGCGAACCCGCCGGCCTTTCGTAGTAACGCGATCGCGGCTCGCGCCGCTCCCATAGAGAACAGGGCTCGCGAAGCGGAACTTGTGAACCGGCAGCTGCCGATCAAGCCCAGCCCACAGCGCCTCAGCTATTCCCCTGAAACAGCTCCCGCCCGATCAACATGCGCCGGATCTCGTTCGTGCCCGCGCCGATCGCATACAACTTCGCATCGCGCAGGATCCGCCCGGTCGGGTACTCGTTGATGTAGCCGTTGCCGCCCAAGGTCTGGATCGCTTCCAGCGCCACCTGCACCGCGCTGTCGGAGGCGTGCAGCAGGCACGAGGCCGCATCCACGCGGCTCTTGTAGCCGGCATCGAAATCGCGCGCGACCTGGTAGGCGAACGCGCGGCTGGACTGCAGCGCGGTGTACATGTCGGCGATCTTGCCCTGCATCAGGCCGAAGGTGCCGATGGCCGCGTCGAACTGCTTGCGCTCGCGCACGTAGGGCAGGGCGCTGTCCATCGCCGACTGCATCAGGCCCAGCGGGCCGCCGCTGAGCACCAGGCGTTCGGTGTTCAGGCCGCTCATCAGCACCTTGACGCCCTGGTTGACCTCGCCCAGCACGTTCTCGGCCGGAATCTCGCAATCCTCGAACACCAGCTCGCAGGTGTTGGAGCCGCGCATGCCCAGCTTGTCCAACTTCTGCGCCGTGCTGAAACCCTTCATGCCCTTTTCGACGATGAAGGCGGTCATGCAGCGGCTGCCGCTGTCCTTGCCGGCGGTGCGCATGTAGACGATCAGCACGTCGGCCTCGGGGCCGTTGGTGATCCACATCTTGTTGCCGTTGGCCACCCACACGCCGTCCTTGAGTTCGGCGCGGCAGCTCATCGAGCCGACCACGTCCGAACCGGCGCCCGGCTCGCTCATCGCCAGCGCGCCCTTCCACTCGCCGCTGCACAGCTTGGGCAGGTACTTCTGGCGCTGCGCCTCGTTGGCGTTGGCGTAGAGGTTGGACACGCACAGGTTGGAGTGCGCGCCGTACGACAGACCGACCGAACCGGAGGCGCGCGAGATTTCTTCCATCGCCACCAGGTGGGCCAGGTAGCCCATCTCGCTGCCGCCGTACTCGCCCGGCACGGTCATGCCGAGCAGGCCCATCTCGCCCAGCTTGGGCCACAGGTCCTGCGGGAACGCGTTGTCGTGGTCGATCTGCGCGGCGCGCGGGGCGATTTCGGCTTCGGCGAAGCGGCGCACGGCCTCGCGCAGCGCATCGATCTCTTCACCCAGGGGGAACGGACGCATCGGGACTCCTGTCGATCTGAACGGGTTGCACAAAAAATGTGGGTAACGCCCCAACGAAAGACGGGGCCTTGCGGCCCCGTCGTCGTCGAACCGCTTAGTGGCCGCCGCGGATTCGACCGCGGAAGCTCGGCGCCGAACGGCCCATCGGCAGCTTCAGCTTGCCGATCGCGTCGATGCGCTCCTCGGCCAGGCGGTCGGCGGCCTTGTAGGTCGGGATCGCGTCGCGCTCGGCGATTTCGAAGATGCGGCCCAGGTTGTGGTAGATCGTGCGCATCATGCGCATGGCGCGCTCGCGGTTGTAGCCGTCGAGCTCCAGCGCCACGTTCATCACGCCGCCGGCGTTCACCGCGTAGTCCGGCGCGTACAGGATGCCGCGCTTGGACACTTCGTCGCCGATGGCGTTGTTGGCCAGCTGGTTGTTGGCCGCGCCGCAGATGATCTTGGCCTTCAGGCGGGGCAGGGTCTGCTCGTTGATCGTGCCGCCCAGCGCGCAGGGCGAGTAGACATCGGCGTTGACGTCGTAGATCTCGTCCAGGCCCACCGCTTCGGCGCCGTACTCGGACACGGCCTTGTCGACCAGGCCCTTGTTGATGTCGGTGACGAAGATCTTGGCGCCGCGTTCCTTCAGCAGCTTCACGAACTCCATGCCGACGTGGCCCAGGCCCTGCACGGCGTAGCTGTACTTGCCCACTTCCTCGTCGCCGAAGCGCTTGTTCAGCGCGGCCATCAGGCCCTGCAGGGTGCCGTAGGCGGTGAACGGCGAGGGATCGCCGGAACCGCCGTGGACCTGGTGCACGCCGGTCACGTACTCGGTCTCGCGGTACACGTATTCCATGTCGTTGACGTCGATGCCGACGTCCTCGGCGGTGATGTAGCGGCCGCCCAGCGAATCGACGAACTTGCCGAACGCGCGGAACAGCGCCTCGGACTTGTCGGCGGCCGGATCGCCGATGATCACCGCCTTGCCGCCGCCGATGTTCAGGCCCGCGACCGCGTTCTTGTAGGTCATGCCGCGGCTCAGACGCAGCACGTCGTTCAGCGCGTCCTGCTCGGTCTTGTACGGCCACATGCGCAGACCGCCCAGCGCCGGGCCCAGCACCGTGTTGTGGATCGCGATGATGGCCTTCAGGCCGGCGTCCTTGTTATGGCAGAACACGACCTGCTCATGGCCGAAGGTGTCGAGGGTTTCGAAAATCATCGGGTGCTCCGAAACGGCGTGGTTGCGCGTAGCGCGTAACGCCAGGAATGTCTGGTAAGTCGGTGAAAAATAAGAAATTCGCCTGCGCGGAGCCTCATGGACAGGCGCCGCAGGGGCGACAGTCTAAAGCAATCGGCGGATACGGCTATGTATGGGGCCGGGCGGTTCGCCGACGGACCGAACATGAACAGGCGACCACGCCCGCAGCAGCAACCAACGCTTTGGGGTAGGAGCGGCGTAAGCCGCGACCACGCCCCCGCCCCCGCGCCGCCTCTCCGATTCCCGAAGCCTCTCCAGCGCTCTCTGTGGGAGCGGCGTGAGCCGCGATCTCCCCATGCCAGGCAAGCGCCGCGATTCGCGGTGCCTCATCGCGGCTCACGCAGCCCCCACAGAAAGCAGGAGCCTCCCCCGGCAACTCGACCTCAAAACAACCGATACGGCCGCTCCCGCAACCACAACGTCGCCAGCCATTTCTCCCCGCGCAACACCGGCAACCCCGCATGCAGCGAATCCGGATCCGGCCGCCCGTCCGCGTGCAGATTGTCGAAGATCACCGCGCGCCCCGGCAGCGGCGCGACACGCACCGCTGCCACCGGAAACTCGGTCTCGCCACCGGCCTCGACCGCGTTGAGATACACGCAGACCGTGCGCAGCCGGTTGCCGGCCTCGGGCCGGTCGCGCTCCAGCGAACCCGGCGGCCGGTAATCGCGATGCGGCCGGTACTCCTCGCCCGGCGCATAGCGCAGCACCGTCAGATGCTCCGCCTGCGGCAGCGCCACGCCGGCTGCATGGGCCATGCGCAGTTGCACCACGCGCAGCGCGATGTCCTCGATGATCGGGTCGAACGCCGAATCGCTGCTGGTGCGCTGCGCATGCGGCACCGGCAGGCCCGTGTCCGGGTTGATGGTCTGCGAACGCTGCAGCGACGGCTGCGCACTGGCGATCAGCAGCCGGCATTCGTCCGCCGACATCAGCCCGTCCACGCAGGCCACGCGCGGCGCCGACGCCAGCGGCGTCACCGCGACCGGCTGCAAGGCCTCTTCTAAGGCCAGGGTGCCCGGCGCGATCGCCGCCGCCATCGCCGGCGGCGGCGGAGTGCTGGCGGGCAGGCGGGTCACGCCGTGCGCGGCCAACTGCTGCAGGATTTCCTGCGCCGCGCGCGGTTGCGCCGGGCAGCCCTCGCCGCGCGCCAGGCGCTCGGCCAGCAGGCGCGCGGCCACGATGTCGCCGCGCCCCGCACCGCGTTCCAGCAACTGCAGGCACACGGTCTGATCGCGCTCGTTGGCGCGCCGGCCGAAATGGATCGCCGCCGCCCGCAGCGCCGGCGGGTAGTCGGCCTGGATCGCCGCCAGCAGGCGCTCGTTGCTGCGCCCGTCGTGCGGCAGCGCCGACCCGCCCAGCGCGATCAGCGCCAGAAAGTACCCCGCGATCGGACTGCCGGCCGACTCCGCGCGCAACAGCCACTCCACCGCGTGCTCCGGATCGGCCTGCGTGCCCACCCCGTACATCAGCATGCGCGCGTACTCGATCTGCGCGTTGGCCAGCCCGGCCTCGGCCGCGCGCCGATGCAGTAGGCAGGCCTCGTCCAGACGCTGACGCGTCACCAAGGCGGTGGCCAGGTGGTAGAGCGCCTGCGGCGAGCCGCGTTCGGCGTCCAGGCGCAGGCGGGTGAGATCGGGGTCGTCGCTCATCGCCTGAGCGTAACCGAGCCTCGCGCCGCTGGGCAGGCATCGCGGGCGTTACGCGTACGCAACGCCCGCGCCGTGCTCAGCGCCGCGCCCAGTAACCGTCGTTGAGGCGCCAGCCCGGCCCGTGCCGGTGCCAGCGCGGCGCGACATAGACATAGCCCGGCCGCACGCGCACGTAATGCCCGCCCATCCACACATGCTGGCGTCCGTTCCAGCGCCAGTAGCCCGGCGCCCACACATAGCCGCGCCGCACCTGCACGCGCTCGTAGCGCAGCGGCGGCGGCGCCACCCGCACGCTCACGTCCACATACCCGCGCGCCTGCGCCGGCGCCGCATGCACCGCACCCAGCGCCGCCACCGCGATCGCCGTCGCCACCACCCAAGAACGCATCGCCATCGTCCTGCTCCGCTACCGGCGCCATCCGCCGTCAGCCAGACAACGCCCGCATCCCCGCCGCTGTTGACGCGCGCCGCGTCATAATTCAGTGCCGCGCCAGCAAGCTGAAGCCCGGCTCGCTGAGCGTGAACGACGCCGGCTTCGGTTCCGGAGCTGGCTCTGGCTCCTGCTTTCTGTGGGAGCGGCGTGAGCCGCGATCGGTGTGTGGTGTCGCAGCCAATCGCCGCGTGGCGCCGGCGTGTGCGGTGGCGAATCGCGGCTCACGCCGCTCCCACAGAAAGCGGGGCGGCCTCGCCAACCAGCGCCCCATACCCGCCCGCACGTCCCCAACGCCAGCCCCGACACCCCCACGCGTTACAATGCGCGCAATCCGTTTTTCGTATTGAGCGCGCCATGAGCACACCCGCTGCCGTAGTCCCCGCCTCGCAGGCCGACGCCACCCCGCTGCGCTTCGTCACCGCCGCCAGCCTGTTCGACGGCCACGACGCCGCGATCAACATCATGCGTCGCCTGATCCAGGGGCAGGGCGCCGAAGTGGTCCACCTGGGCCATAACCGCTCGGTCGAGGACGTGGTGCGCGCCGCGCTGCAGGAAGACGCCGACGGCATCGCCCTGTCCAGCTACCAGGGCGGCCACGTCGAGTACTTCAAGTACATGGTCGACATGCTCAAGGAGCGCGGCGCCGGCCACATCCGCGTGTTCGGCGGCGGCGGCGGCACCATCACCCCCGAGGAAATCCGCGAACTGCAGGCCTACGGCGTGGAGCGCATCTACCACCCCAACGACGGCATGCACATGGGCCTGGTGGCGATGATCGAGGACGTGATCCGCCGCGCCAACGAGGGCCGCATCGCCGACACCGCGCCCGACAAGCCGGCCGCCATCGACGACGAAATCACCATCGGCAAGACCCTGTCGGCGATCGAAGAGGGCCTGCTCGACGAAGCCCAGCTCGCCCACCTGCGCAAGCAGTGGCAGTTGTCCGGCGGCAAGACCCCGGTGGTCGGCATCACCGGCACCGGCGGCGCCGGCAAGTCCTCGGTCACCGACGAACTGCTCAACCGCTTCCTCGCCAACTTCCCCGAGATGCGCATCGCCGTGATCTCGGTCGACCCGACCCGCCGCCGCACCGGCGGCGCGCTGCTGGGCGACCGCATCCGCATGAACTCGCTGCGCAGCCCGCGCGTGTACATGCGCTCCATGGCCACGCGCCGCCAGCACGTGGCGACCAACGCCGTGCTCAAGGACTGCATCGGCTTCCTCAAGGGCCTGGGCTACGACCTGGTCATCGTCGAAACCGCCGGCATCGGCCAGAGCGACTCGGAAATCGTCGACCTGGTCGACTTCCCCATGTACGTGATGACCAGCGACTTCGGCGCGCCCAGCCAGCTGGAAAAGATCGACATGCTCGATTACGCCGAGCTGGTCGTGCTCAACAAGTTCGACAAGCGCGGCGCCGAAGACGCCCTGCGCGACGTGCGCAAGCAGTGGAAGCGCAACCGCGTCGCCTTCACCACCAAGGACGAGGACATCCCGGTCTATCCGACCATCGCCAGCCAGTTCAACGACCCCGGCGTCAGCTGGATGTTCGCCAACCTGTGCCGCCTGCTCAGCGAGAAACTGTCGCTGCCGGCCGAGCGTTGGGCCCCGCAGATCAACACCGACCTCAAGGAACCGCGCGCCACCGTGCTGATTCCGGGCGCGCGCGTGCGCTACCTGGCCGAGATCGCCGAGCAGGGCCGCGGCATCAACAAGCAGATCGAAACCCAGTCCGAAATCGCCGACCGCGCGCAGTCGTACTGGCAGTCGCTGCACGACCTGGGCGACGAGCAGTTGCCCAAGCAGCTCGACCTCTACAGCGGCGAAGCCCTGCTGGAAGGCGGCGACCGCACCCTGCTGACCCTGCGCCAGCGCTACAACGACGCCGTGCAGTCGCTCAGCTCCGACGCCCTCAAGCTGCTGCGCGACTGGCCGGCGCGCCTGAAGTCGATCACCGACGAGGTCAACGAGTACAAGGTCCGCGACAAGGTCATCCGCGTCGAGAACTACCGCGAATCGCTGAGCCACCAGAAGATCCCCAAGATCGCCGCGCCCACCTACAAGAGCTGGGGCGAACTGCTGACCTTCCTGCAGAAGGAAAACCTGCCGGGCTATTACCCCTACACCGGCGGCGTCTACCCGTACCGCCGCACCGGCGAAGACCCGATCCGCATGTTCGCCGGCGAAGGCACGCCCGAGCGCACCAACCGCCGCTTCCACTACCTGTCCGTGGGCCAGCCGGCCGCGCGCCTGTCCACCGCCTTCGACAGCGTCACCTTGTACGGCGAAGACCCGGCCGTGCGCCCGGACATCTACGGCAAGATCGGCAACTCCGGCGTCAACATCGCGTCCCTGGACGACATGAAGAAGCTGTACTCCGGCTTCGACCTGTGCGCGCCCAGCACCTCGGTGTCGATGACCATCAACGGCCCCGCGCCGATCATCCTGGCGATGTTCATGAACACCGCCATCGACCAACAGGTCGAGAAGTACCTGCGCGAGGACGGCGCGCGCTGGGACGCCGCCCACGACACCATCGAAAAACTCTACGAAGGCAAGCAGCGCCCGCAGTACGGCGGCCTGCTGCCCGAGACCAACGACGGCCTGGGACTGGGCCTGCTCGGCGTCACCGGCGACCAGGTCGTCGACGCCGAGACCTACCAGCGCATCAAGGACCAGACCCTGGCCACCGTGCGCGGCACTGTCCAGGCCGACATCCTCAAAGAAGACCAGGCCCAGAACACCTGCATCTTCAGCACCGAGTTCGCCCTGCGCATGATGGGCGACATCCAGCAGTTCTTCGTCGACAAGAACGTGCGCAACTTCTACTCGGTGTCGATCAGCGGCTACCACATCGCCGAAGCCGGCGCCAACCCGATCAGCCAGCTCGCCTTCACCCTGTCCAACGGCTTCACCATCGTCGAGTACTACCTCGCGCGCGGGATGAAGATCGACGACTTCGCGCCCAACCTGTCGTTCTTCTTCAGCAACGGCATGGACCCGGAGTACACCGTCATCGGCCGCGTCGCCCGCCGCATCTGGGCCCGCGCCATGCGCGAGCGCTACGGCGCCGACCCGCGCAGCCAGATGATGAAGTACCACATCCAGACCTCGGGCCGCTCCCTGCACGCCCAGGAAATCCAGTTCAACGACATTCGCACCACGCTGCAGGCCCTGTACGCGCTGTTCGACAACTGCAACAGCCTGCACACCAACGCCTACGACGAAGCCATCACCACGCCCACCGAGGAATCGGTGCGCCGCGCGGTGGCGATCCAGATGATCATCAACAAAGAGCTGGGTCTGAACTTCAACGAGAACCCCTGGCAGGGCAGCTTCATCGTCGACAAGCTCACCGACATCGTCGAAGAGGCCGTCTACAAGGAGTTCGAGGCCATCAGCGAGCGCGGCGGCGTGCTCGGCGCCATGGACACCATGTACCAGCGCGGCAAGATCCAGGAAGAGTCGCTGTACTACGAACACAAGAAGCACGACGGCAGCCTGCCGCTGGTCGGCGTCAACACCTTCCTGCCCAAGGACCACGGCGGCGACATCGTCACCGAGATCGAACTGATCCGCTCCACCGAAGGCGAGAAGGGCCAGCAGATCGACAACGTCCAGGCCTATCAGGCCGGCCGCAACGCCTACGCCGCCGACGGCCTCAAGGGGTTGCAGTCCGCCGCCCGCGAACGCCGCAACGTGTTCGCCAGCCTGATGGAAGCGGTCAAGACCCACAGCCTGGGCCAGATCAGCCACGCGCTGTACGACGTGGGCGGCGAGTACCGGCGCAATATGTAAGTCGCCGCTTCGCGCGAAGCACAGGCAACAGCAAATCCCCCCTAACCCCCCTTTTTCAAAAGGGGGGACAGATCGCTGTCGCTCCAGCTTGTCTTCCCCCTTTGAAAAGGGGGAACAGATCGCTGTCGCTCCAGCTTGCCTTCCCCCTTTGAAAATGGGGAACAGATCGCTGTCGCTCCAGCTTGTCTTCCCCCTTTGAAAATGGGGAGCAGATCGCTCTCGCCCCAGCTTGTCTTCCCCCTTTGAAAAGGGGAACAGATCGCTGTCGCCCCGCTTGTCTTCCCCCTTTGAAAAAGGGGGATTGAGGGGGATTTGCTTTTAGCGCACCAAAGCTGCCTAGCGCTCATTCAACATCCCCCGCATCAACGGCACGCATCGCACCCGTCCCGCCTGCCCATGCGCGGTCCGATGCTGGCGCTGCCGCATCCGGGCGACGCCGAACCTAAGCCCCCGGCCGAGCTGGCGATTCGAGCGCAACACATGCCGCACGCGAGCGTCTGTCGCCCACCGACACGCGCGAGTACACTGCGCGGCCGTCGAACGACGGGCCAATCAAAACCGTAAGCCATAGGGGAAATGTGCGTGCGTAAAGCGTTATCGATCCAGGGGTGGGCGTTGTCGTTGCTGGCGCTGTGCGCAGCGAATGTGCAAGCAGGGGAGGTGCAGGTCGCTCGCACGGGCTACAGCCTGCAAGCCGAGCAACAAGGGCAGGGGCCGACTACGGTGGTGTTCGAATCTGGCTTCGGCCAGGGCGCGGGCGTGTGGAAGGACGTCATCGCCGACCTGGGCCCGCAGTGCCGCTGCATTAGCTATGCGCGCGCCGGCCTGGGCCAGTCCGGCAGCGACGGCCAAGCCAAGACCATCGAACAGCATCTGCAAGACCTGGACGCAGTGATCGAGTCGCTCGCGCCCGGTCAGAAGCTCGTGCTGGTCGGCCATTCCTACGGTGGCTTGCTGGCCACCGAGTTCGCACGCCGCCATCCCGAGCGCCTGCTAGGCCTGGTGTTGGTCGATCCGGCCACCCTGAGCCAGCGGCATGCCTTCAAGCAGGCCGCCCGCGAACGCGTGCTGGCCGACGACCAGACCCTGCTGTCGGTGCTGCCGCCCAAGTTGGCGGCCGATTACCGCCTGCTGATCGCCCAACTGGACGAGCCCTCGGCCTCGGCACCGCAGCGTCAGCCCGATCTGCCCGTGGCCCTGCTGACCTCCACGCAGGTCGCCGCCGAACCCTTCGTCCTCGAGGAAACCGAGCAAGGCAAGGCGCTGTGGAAGCGCCAGCACGCGGAACTGTTCGCCGGCTACACGCGCGGCACGCACCGCTACTTCGCCACCGGACACAACATCCACCGCGAAGACCCCAAGGCGGTCGCCGACGCCGTGCGCGCCGTCGCCGCAATGGCCACGCCCTGAGCCCAAGCGGGGCTTCGTCGCTACGCGGCGAAGTCCCGCCGACGTGCCTTGTGCGCGGCGCCATGCGCGTGCCCGATAATGCGTCGTCCCCTCTGCCGACGCCCGTATGTCCATCATCCTCACCGACTTCGCCCGCACCCGCCTGTTCCCGCGCGAGCCGCGTCGCAACACCATCCAGGACATCACCCCGCAGCAGTTCGAGCGTTACCTCAACGACCACGAACCCCTGCACGTGCTCGACGGCTACGCCCCGTTCTGCAAGCTGCACGTGCACCGCAACTGGACCTCCACGCGCTGCCTGACGGTGCCGATCACCGATGCCAACCGCCACCTGCTGCGCAGCGACTACGAAGCGCGCACCCGCGACGAGTTGCCCGTGCTGGTGCGCTGGTTCGAAAACATCGACCCGCCGGTGGCCGACTATCTGATCGTCATTCTCTACAGCCGCGAGCAACTGGCGAAAGAGGGCACCCACACCGACGCCGACTGGGGCGTGGTCGGCTGCATGTACACCGCCGACCCCATCGAAACGCCCATGGCCCCCATCACCATGATGCGCAACGCCCTGGGCGTGGAAGAGGGCGGCTCCGGCGTCCACCTGGACCGCGCCGCCTACCAGCGCAGCGTCGAGTTCTGGCGCACCCACGCCAACTGGCGCGGCTGATCACACACCGCGCAGCCCCGACTCGCCCTGTAGGAGCGGCGTAAGCCGCGACCACGCCACTAAGAGGCCCGCGCCAACCTCATCCTCCCGTCGCCGCTCCCCCTGTGGGAGCGGCGTAAGCCGTGATCGCGAAAGAGAGAGGCCAGCGCCACCTTCAACCCCGCACCACTGCTCCCCTGTGGGAGCGGCGTAAGCCGCGATCGCGAAAATGAGAAGCCAGTTCAACCTTCAACCCCTCACCGCCACTCCCCCTGCGGAAGCGGCATAAGCCGCGATCACTCCCCCCGCACCGGCTGCCGCAACACCGTCTTCAACTTCGCTGCCGCCGTCTTCCGCGGATCGCTCAAATAAATCTCATGGTGATGCCCCGCAGGCACCAACCCCTGCGCCGGCAAAAACTCCTGATGCAGCTTCTGCAGCGTAGGCCCCTCATCGTCGTACGGCCCCACATGCAGCGTCTGCACCACCAAGCCTTCCTCCAACCGCGCCACCCGTAACGGCGACAGCGCCGCCAACCCCTTTTTCTCGATCGCCTGCGCAATCGCCTTCTCAGCCATCGCCGCCGGCACAAACTCCGGCACTGCAATCATCATCGTCCACCGCCAACGCTCCTTACGCCGCGCCACGAAGTCCGACCAATCCTCCGCCCACCACAGCCCCTCCAGCGGCGGCACCACATAGTCCCGCTTCAATTCCGCCTTGCTCATGAACTTCAACGTATACGACGCCGTATACAAAGCCTCCACCGCCGCCACGTACGCCGGCGCCGTATTCGGATCCCCCGCGCCGTCGATCATCAGGTACTGCATCGCAGGCATCTCCACCCGCTCGAATCTCCCCGCCGGCGCGCCGTACAAGGCCTTGCACGCCTTCTTGATGTCGTACTTGCCCATGCCGTATCCCGTGCTCCGTTAAGGCCCGCGCCGCCCGATCACCATGTCAGCGACGTGGAGACCCGCCAGCGGTGGTGATAGTCGTTGGGGATCGAGCCCTGCTTGATCTCCAGGGTGTACCCGCACCCCGATTCCGTCTTGCCCGTATAGCGGAACGCGTTGGCCTCGTACTGCTCGTCCGTGCCCAGCAGCTCCCACTTGCCGCTGTCCCGCAGCAGCTTGATGTAGCCGCGCTTCAACGCCATCACCTCGTCCAGCGTCATCAACCCGAACCACATCGTGCAATGCCGTCCCACGCAACGATAACCGTCGATCTGCGCGCCTTCGGGCAGCGGCACCGCCTCAGGCCAACCCGCCGGTTGCGCCGTGCCCAGGCGCTTCGTCGCCGCCACACGCTGCTCGCTGGGCAAGCCCTTGTCCGCGTCCTGCTCTGCCAACGCCGGCCCGGCGAACGCAAACAACCCCACCACCACCACCAAAGCCCGCTGGCCCCACATCCGATATCGATTCATCTGCTCCCCCTGATTTAAGTCATCGCGTGGGCACGACCGAAGCCGCACCCCACGCCCATTCGCCACAACACCTGCCGCTGAATAGCCCCTCTCCCGCGTGCGGGGTGAGGGCATGCGCACCCACAACCACGCCGAAACCTTCCATCCGCCCAGCTAAGCGCAACCACCACGTCCGCCCCAGTCCCGACACACGCCCCGCCATCCAACGCACACCCACACCGCCCAGGACTTCCGCCACAGGCCCCTCCCCACCCCCTGGCTATAGTGGCCCTACCTTCCAGCAGGGACGTTGCCGTGATCAGGACCAGTCTTCCGCTAGTCGCATTGCTCGCCGCCGCCACCACCGCCTCCGCGGGCGCCGTGCACGGCATCCAACCCGACGACATCAACCGCAACGGCGACCCCTGCGTCGACTTCTTCGACTACGCCAACGGCGCCTGGCGCAAGCAAAACCCCATCCCCGATTACATGGACCGCTGGAGCCGCCGCTGGCAATCCGGCGAGACCAACAAAGAACACGTCCGCGACATCCTCACCGAACTGTCCGCCCGCACCGACTGGCCGCAGGGCAGTGCAGGGCAGCTGGCCGGGGACTTCTACGCCGCCTGCATGGACGAATCGCGCATCAACGCCCTGGGCGCGCAGCCCGTGCAACCCTGGCTGGCCGAAGCCGGCGCCATGCAGACCAACGCCGACCTGCAACGCATGATCGGCAAGCTCCACGACGTCGGCGTGTCCGTGCCCTTCATCGTCTACGCCAACGAAGACCTGCACGAACCCTCCAAGACCATCGCCCACCTCTACGCCGGCGGCCTGGGCATGCCCGACCGCGACTACTACCTCAAGACCGAACCGCGCTTCGTCGAAGCCCGCCAGAAATACCTGGACCACGTCGCCAAGATGTTCGAACTGGCCGGCACCGCCGCGCCGCAGGCCCAGCAAAACGCACAGACCGTCTTCGCCTTCGAAAAACGCCTGGCCGAAGCCTCGCTGGACAACGTCCAACTGCGCGACCCCAAACGGCAGGACAACGCCACCGCCTTCGCCGACCTGGCCAAGCTCACCCCCAGCTTCGACTGGGGCCGCTACTTCGACGCCGCCGGCATGCCACGCAACGCCGTCAACGTCACCCAACCCAAGTTCATGCAGCAGGTCGAAAAGGAACTCGCCACCACCCCCATCGCCCAGTGGCAGACCTACCTGCAGTGGCAACTGCTCAACGCCTCCGCCGATTCCCTGTCGCAGCCCTTCGTCGAACAGAACTTCGCCTTCAACGGCAAGTTCCTCGCCGGCACCACCCAGATCAAACCGCGCTGGAAGCGCTGCGCCGAACTCACCGACGCCCAACTCGGCGAAGCCCTGGGGCAGAAGTACGTCGAAAAATACTTCCCGCCCGAAGCCAAGGCGCGCATGCAGGACATGGTCAAGAACATCCTGCTGGCCATGGACGACACCATCCGCGAAATCGACTGGATGGACGACGCCACCAAGCAAAAGGCCCTGGAAAAACGCGCCACCTTCTTCCCCAAGCTCGGCTACCCGGATAGCTTCAAGGACTACAAAGGCGTCGTCGTATCGCGCGCCTCCGCCTGGGACAACCTGGTCGCCGCCCAGCGCTGGAACGTCGCCGACAACCGCGGCCAAGTCGGCAAGCCCACCGACCGTACCCGCTGGGGCATGACCCCGCCCACCTCCAACGCCTACTACAACCCCCTGCAGAACGAGATCGTCTTCCCCGCCGGCATCCTGCAACCGCCCGCGTTCGACCTCAACGCCACTGACGCCGTCAACTACGGCGCCATCGGCGTGGTCATCGGCCACGAAATCAGCCACGGCTTCGACGACCAGGGCGCCCAGTTCGACGCCCAAGGCCGCCTCGCCAACTGGTGGACGCCCAAGGACGGCCAACAGTTCGCCGCCAAGGGCCAATGCGTGGTGAATCAGTTCGAGGGCTACTTCATCGAACCCGGCGTGCACCACAACGGCAAACTCGTCCTGGGCGAATCCATCGGCGACCTGGCCGGCGCCAAACTCGCCTACCGCGGGTATCTCAAGTCGCGCGAAGGCAAAGGCCCCGAGCCCACCCTCAACGGCTTCACCCCCGAGCAACAGTTCTTCATCGCCTGGGGCCAATGGCGCGGCGACGAAACCCGCCTGGAAACCCAACGCAGCATGATCCAGGGCGACCCACACCCCATCGCCAAATACCGCGTCAACGGCCCGCTCTCGAACCTGCCCGCGTTCCAGCAGGCGTTCCAATGCAAAGCCGACGCCCCGATGGTGCGCCCAGCCAAAGACCGCTGCGAAGTTTGGTAAACCCAGCGGCACTAAGCGGAGGCCAGAGCGGCCCCACCGCGCACCGCCCCCGTCCCTGTGGGAGCGGCGTAAGCCGCGATGTCCCCACCACCCCGCGACACGCCGCCCCCTAACGAGGGGCGGCTCCCGCTGAAATTTGATCTGCCGCACATTTCGGAGCAGCATGCGGCCCTAGGGGATACCCCCACGTTTGCCATCGCGACCAGGCGCCACATCGCCCGGCGAACACGCAGTCATCGAATCTAGGGAGGGGGTCGATGCTCAAGGGCTTTACCGGCAGGGCGTGCCAGCCCGCCACGCGTTCGGCCATCGGCTACGCGGCCCCAACGCGCCGCACGTCGTTCTCCCGCCTTCGCTCCCCGCGCCCCGCCACACACAGCGCAACAGCGCGCCCCACCGCTGCGGCCAGCCCGCCGGCCACCGGCCGGCGCCGCGCGCCTACCTACTCACGCCCGCGCTGAGCGCGGCCCCCCTTCCACACCACCCACACCTCAGGACGCTCCATGCCCATCACCCTGCGCAACACCACTAACTACATCGCCCAGTTCGTGATCCGCAAAGGCGGCCAGATCATCGCGCGCCTGCCCGGCATCGCGCCCGAGGCGCAGATGGTGGTGCCCACCGAAGGCACCTACCAGGTCACCGCCATGACCATCATCGACGGCAACACCTACACCTCCGCCCCGATGGACGTGACCGGCGCCTGCAGCTTCCTGGCCCAGGTGCTGCAAGTGCCCCAGCAAGGCGCCTACGAATTCGACGTGGTGCAGGGGCACAGCACCCGGCCCGACCAGATGCAGTTCCAAAAGACCACCCTGAGTCCGGTCACCTTCACCATCGATAAGGACGGCGTGCCCATGCAGGCGGTCGTGGTGGCCGACAGCTTCTCGATGGAAACGCTGGATATCAGCGACACGTTCCATATCTATGCGGTCGTCAATGGGGTCACGACCGACACGGTCAGCACGGCTAATCCCAATGCGGAAGTGACGGCGACCAGCGACACCAGCACTTTGGAGCAGGGCTACTTCACGCTCGATGTCGGTTGAGGCGGCGCAGGCGCGGCAGGCGGCGGAGACGCGGCCTGCCGACGGCGCCTTCACTGCACAGGACGCCCCATGAGCCAGCTGACCCTACGCAATAACACCGCCTACATGGCCCAGTTCGTGGTGCTCAACGGCGGGCAGATGATCGCGCGCACACCGGGCGTCGCGCCCGGCGCGCAGGTGACTATCCCCACCGCCGCCACCTACCAGGTCACGGCGACGACGGTGATCGAACGCAACACCTATACCTCCGCGCCGATGGACGTGACCGGCGCCACCGGCTTCCTGGCCCAGGTGCTGCAGGTGGCGTCGCTAGGCACCTACGAGTTCAACGTGGCGCAGGTGGCCAGCAGCAATTCCGGCCAGTTGCAGTTTCAGAAGACCTGCGTAAGTCCGGTGACCTTTGCCGTCAGCAAGGACGGGGCGCCGCTGCAGAGCGTGGTGGTCAACAACGCCTTCGAGGTTCGGACGCTGGACATTGGCGATACGTTCTACGTCTTTGACGCCGCTCCTGGCTCGGGGCGTTCCTAATATCAAGCCGGTACAGGAAAATGGGAGGGGGAATGGATGCTGCTTATGAAACGCTCCGATCGATAGTTGCAACACGTACTCGGCGCGTAGTGGTGTGGTGTGGCGCGGGTCTAAGCGCTTCAGCGGGAATTCCAACTTGGAAGGCGCTACAGCGCCGTCTGGAGACTGCTTTGGTCGAGCGGCTGGGCTCTCTAGATATGCCAGAGAGCCAGAAAGAGGCAAAAATCAGGTCGATTCGCCAGGAGGAGAATCCATGGATTGCGTTTCACCGATTGCAAAATGAGTTAGGCATTACATCTTTCCGTCAAAACATCAAGGCTGCATTGGCCAAGTCGGCAAAGGCAGAGATGCCACAGGCATATGCAGCGATCTGGAAGCTAAGGCCTGCAGGTGTCATCAATCTAAATCTTGATCGTTTAGCGACGAGAGCGTACTCAGAGATATCCCGATCTCATTCGTTGATAGAGTTCAAAGGCAAGGAGCTGGGTTCGTATACGTATACGCTTAATAATCCAAGGCCGTTTCTTTGTAACATTCATGGAATAGAGGAGGATGTCGAGAGCTGGGTGTTCACTCAGCCGGCGCTCCGAGAGCTTTCCGATAGTTCAGCGTACAAGAACTATCTTTCGGCGGTATTGACAACTTCGACTGTATTATTCATCGGGATTACGGCTGACGATCTTGCGGTTGGAGGGCATCTTGAGCGTTTGATTTCTGATGGAATTATCCCGCAAGCACATTACTGGATTACGGATCGTCGTGATCTTGCTACGGATGCGTGGGCTGAGAGGAATAGTGTTCGAGTAATTAGGTATAAGCCGACGGCAGCGAATCATCCTGAGCTGACGGCGATGCTTGAAGACCTAGCGTCGTACGTGCAACCGGAAGAGGAAGTCGCGCCGCCAGTGGCGCTCGAATTGCCTTTAACTCATCACGAGTTAGAACCGCAATTTGCTCTCGTTACGAAAACGCCAGAAGAAATCAGGTCCGCGCTCAATAGTCATGCCACGCTTCTGCTTGAAGAAGGTAGTGAGACTTCATTCAAAGAATACGACGAGTTTTCAAAAGAATATGATCGATCGATCCATATTGCTTGGTATACGAGCACTGAGGCCGGAGACAACGTATTTCTGGGGTATACCCTGCTCGAAGAGGTGGCGAGAGGTGCATTCGGAATAGTCTTTCGAGCCATAGATAAGAATGGCACCCAAGTCGCAATCAAAGTCCTACATGCAGAAATTCGACGTCAGTCGGAGCTCTTGAAGGCATTCCGCAGGGGGGTTCGCTCTATGAAGATACTGTCTGAGCAAAGCGTTTCTGGGATGGTTCGCTATTTGGATGGCAGTGAAATTCCAGCCACCCTAATTATGGATTGGGTGGATGGCCCCAACTTGAATGAAGTGGTGGAAAGCGGGCTTGCTGATTGGCCGCAGATCATAAGTATCGGAATGCAGCTCGCGGAAATAATATCAAGTGCACACGCCCTTCCGCAAAGGGTGCTTCATCGCGATATTAGGCCGTCTAACATGATAGTTAGTGGGTACTGGGAAGGGGAAGATGTTCAAGTTAAAGTCCTTGACTTCGATTTGTCGTGGCACAGAGGGTCTTTGGAGAAATCGGTTATATTTGGATCGCAGCTTTCTGGTTATCTGGCGCCAGAGCAGGTGCAAAGAACCCCCAATGTGTCAACGCAACACGCGTCCGTTGACTCATACGGTATCGGGATGACGCTCTTCTTTATGGTTTCTGGACGTAATCCCAGTCCTGGAGAGCATGCTCATGCAACTTGGCGAGATACGTTAGTTCAGGCAGTAAGTCGTCCCCGAGGGTCAGACTGGAAATCTCTTCCTGCGAGAATGAAACGTCTGATTTGGTACGCCACCCAGAACCTTCAGGAAGATCGTTGGGATGTTGTCCAGATACGGTCGGAACTTTCCATGCTTGTAGAGGCGGATCGCTCGGAAGGAGATGTAAAATCCTCGGAGCTTTGGGCTGAGGAATTGGCTGCGCGTTGCGCCGTGATGTCTGACTACACTTGGGACGATGCGTCATTCTCGATAAAGAGAGATTTTGGAACCGGACTGGGTGTGTCGATGCGGGGAAATGAAAGCTCGCAGGAAGTTCAGCTTGAGTTGCAACGGGCAGCTGGGGCGGCAGACAACAGAAATCGCCTTGCGGAAAGTATTATTCGTGCAAGAGATAATGTTCGACAAGCCCTTGTTGCGGCAGGGTGGGTGGTTCGCTCTGATGTCGGCCACGGAATGCTGACCGTTCAAGCATCGATCCCGACTGAGTCGATACCTTCGAGAGTGGAGAAGGTGGTGGACTCAATTGTAAGGGCCGTAGAAAGAATGAACTTTGGGTAGATCGCGAGTCGGAGATTGTTCCGATCTCGATTCAGTGCAAGCGACAAGTTCTTCAGTGGTTACACATAAGATTTCAAAGGGGTTATATGGATGCAAGTATCAGAATCGATAATTTTCGCTCCATTGAAACTTCTATATTCAATATTCATTCTGGACTTAATGTGCTGGTTGGGCCAAATGGGTCTGGTAAAACTAACATACTGCACGCCTTGAAGTTTATGTCTAATGTTGTTGCAAGCGGTGCGTCGCTCGCCATGGGGAAGGCGGGTGGGCCCGCGAGAAACTTCAAGCGAGGTTGCAGCGACATGCATTTCACGGTGGCCACTGATTTTCCGAGCGCTCTGTATAAGGGGCGGCAAGCGATATTCCACTTGCTTTGGAACGTAAGTTTGGGGATTAATGAGAAAGACAACATGACTTACATAAGTCATGAATCAATTCGCATATTGGCGAAGCCAGCCAATGGTGATGCCGAGGCAGTGTTGTCGATCGAGGTTGCTAGGACCGCGGCCGGCGGCGTAAGGACAAAGTTCTTCCTCGCAGACGCTGACATCTTGACGAAGAAGTTGTTAGCGACCTCTTATTGGGTAACACGTAACAGCACTAAGGCCGCGATGTTCAACGCGGTTAGACGCGAAGTCGCGGATGAGCTTCGTAAGGTTCGGGGCCTACCGCACGATTCCTCGATCTTGGAAATATTTTCACCAATTGGCTTCGACGTAAGGCGGTTGCATAGAGATCTGCTAGCACTAGATGAATACAATATTCAGCCCGATGTGGCGCGTATAGCTAGCGATCCGCTACCAATGGCCACTATGGGGAACGATGGAGCTGGTGTTAGCCAAGTTATATATGCGCTGGAAACAGCTCAGTTTAGGCGTTTTGCTACTAGGTCTTCTTTAAGCGATCCCTATTCAGCTGCTGATCGGCTGGCGGATTACGGATTCCGTAGCATGCTTTCAAAGAACAATCCGTTAGAGGAGATTTCGGAGAATCTGAAGGCTGCAGTGGTGTCGTTAGATGCAATCGGTACTGATATCGATCGTTCGACAGGGCGGAGGTTTGTCGTCTTTCGATCTGGGTCTTATACCTTCCGGCCCGAAGAGGTTTCTGATGGCACGATAAAATGGCTCTGCTTGTTAGTTGCTTTGTATGTTCCTCGCTCTAGGGTGGTTCTTCTAGAAGAGCCTGAAAACTTCATGCATCCATGGATGCAACAGCGTTTTATTCAGTTGGCTAGAGAGCAGACAAAGAAGAATCGTACGTCTGTATTTTTTTCAACTCATAGCGTTACGGTGCTTAATGCGCTTAAGGTAAGTGAGCTATTGGTTGCTAGAAAGACCAATGGTGGGACGCAGGTGGAGGCCGTGCTTGATCGGGATGAGGTTCAGAAAGTTCTAAATGAATCTAACTTTGGGCTCGGTGATTTTTGGGTAAGCGGTGGTATTGGGGGTGTGGCAGGGGAGACACAATGATCGGTCTTATTGTTGATGGCGATGGTGATTATGCGGCGTTTCGCGCGCGATACGGTTCGGCCGTAAAGGTAATGAAGACAGATGGCCCTAGAGGGCATGAAGTCGGATGTGGGGCAATTGTTGTTTCGGCACAGAAACAGGTGGCGATGCTTCGAGCATTTAATTGCAATCCGATAGCAATAGTCACTGATCTGGAGAGCCGGCTAGAAGGGGCCGCAGCTTTCTGCAAGTCTGCAGAAGAATGCATGACTAAGAATGCAGCTCTTCGGGATGTGCTCTTCTTTGTGTCAGACAAAATGTTGGAGAATTGGCTGTTGGCTGATATTGCTTATTTGTCAACGAAGAAGAAATATCTGAAGTCAGTCAAGACTCAGCGTAGCTTTGAATCGACTCATGGCAAGAACGAACTGAAGAAGCTATTTGCGCCGGGTTCTTCTTACAATGAGGTTCGGCATTCCGCCGAGCTATTCCCGCTAGTTAGGGGAGCATCAGCATCATCATTCAGTGCGAGCTTTGCGCGCTTTCGCAGCACACTTGGGCTGGACTAAGTGGATTTTTAGACTTTTTTATCTTTGTAGGCGAATGGAGGAGGGTAGGCTCCAATTAGTGCCTCGATCCTGTTAAAAACGTGGTCGTTGGGCCGGTGGACGAGTCGATTCTAGCTAGAGCCTCGCTTCGAAGCGCTTAACGAAAGCCGTTAGCGTGATTTCGCAAACGCTGCAATACTCGCGAAGCTGGATCAGGTCGATCCTCTGACTTCCACCTTCGACCTTGCTCACGAATGATTGCGGCTTCCCTAGAGCCTCCGCGCATGCGGCCTGAGTCAATCCAGCCGCGATCCGCATTTCCCGCATCATTGTGGTGAGTAGTTCGTTCTCTTTCTTGTAAAGCGTGCTGATAGGCATACGTGTGGCATCCAAAGACCCACACCGAAGCTATATCCCCATTGCGAATATTCAAAAATCGAATATCATGATCTTGTCGCAGCCTCGCGACTAGAAGGGGATACCCATGCAGAACGGACTCAGCTCTAGGGCAACCATGTCCGACAACTACGTGTTGCCCGCCACCGCCCACCAAGCCCTAACCCAAACCCGCGACCACCTGCGCCTGCTCGCCCAGCTGACCGAGCCGCAGGACGAGAACGCGCCCGATCAGCTGTCGATCTCGGCCGAGGCGCTGGCGTATTGCTTCGACCGCTTGGCCGACGACCTGGAGCGCATCGCGGACGCGGCCAGCCCGTCGGCGGAGTAGGGCGGCCACGCCACGCAACGGCCAACCGCACCTTGCGGTAGCGCGGTGACGTACACCGCGCGCCGCTGCGCACGCGCGGCCACTGCCGGCGCAGGGCGTGCAAACGCAGGCCAGGGCAGCGTTGGCGCCCACCATCGCGAAGCACAGCGCGCGACACGTTTCACTCGCGTGTGCCTGCGCGCACCGCTTTTGACCCAAGAATTTTCTGACAACGCGATGCGGCGTTCGCCGACTGCGCAGCGCGCAGCGCATCGCACCGTAGCCCTGCGCCGCAACCGCGGCGCGCACTCGTCCCGCTACGGAGCATCGCCATGTCGCAAGGCATCATCTCGCTGCAAATCACCGACGACCAACTCGCCGGCGCGCAAGACGCGTTGACGCAGTTGGAGACCCTGCTGTCCGGCCTGATCTCGCTGGAGGCCGAAGACCGCCGGCGCTTGAACAAGATGGGCCCCAAGTCCGAGTACTTCTGCCGCCAGACCTTGAACGTGCTGCAACTCAACCCGCAGATCGTGCCGCCCAGCCTGGACGTGGCCGGCGCCCAGACCGACCTGCAGGCGCTGGAACGCCTGCGCCCGCTGCTCGGCCGCCTGCAACGCCTGGCCGAACGCGGCGCCGACACCGAAACCGCCCTGGGCGCGGACCTGATGGACTTCGCCCTGGAGGGCTACGGCCTGCTCAAGGTCTCCGGCAAAAACCAGGGCCTGGACGGCCTGCGCAAGGAGCTCTCCGGCCGCTGGGCCAAAACCCGCCGCGAGCCCGCACCGCCCGTCCCCTGAGCCCGCGCCCGCGCGCAGCGCACCGGCCTCGCCCCGCCGCCCACCGTCCCGCCACGTCCGCCAGGGCAGGGCGCGATCGCGGCCCACACGGCCGCCACGCCACGCCCATCGCCGTAACGCTTAACGCCGGCGCGCCCTTCGCGCAGGCCGCCGTCCCCTGCCGCCCGCAGGGGCTGGCGTCTGCACCGCCGCGCCGTTGCTGACGCAACGCCGCCGGGCCTTACCCGAATCCACCGGAGACCTTGCGTAAGCCCATCGCCGCCTTCGGGAAGGTCTTGACGGCCTATGCGAAGGCCGCGCCGGTCTTCGCGAAGGCGGCGCCGGTGTTCCCGAAGGCGCGGCGCGCCTTCGCGAGTGCGTCGCCAGCATTCCGGAAAGCGCCGGGGCCCTACGCGAATCCCTCCACCGCCTTCGCGAATGCGCCGCCGGCCTTCCGGAAGGCGCCACCGTCTTTCGCGAAGGCCACGCAGTCATTCCGGAACGCGCCCAGGCGATTCGCGAAGGACCGGCCGCGATTACGGAATGTCTTTTTTACTCATTCGTGGTGCCCGGCCGTGCGGCGGCGCACGGCGCGATGTTTTGTGGACACGACGAATGATTGAAGTGCTATGGCTAAAGCTGAGTAAGGTGGCGATAGGTATTTTTTTTCTCACTCAATGCATGTCGGGGGCGTCGCCTACACCCGATTGAAGGTCCGCGCTGCGACCGAGCCCTCGATTCGGACACGGGGCCAGCAAGGCGGACATCGGCGCAACCCCACGCCGCCATAAATAGACAAGCCGCGCGCCTTGTACCGCGAGGGCCCGGACCGCGATCATGTCCACTGATCGCAACGCTTCGGGGACTGGGGATGACACGCATTACACGCGCCTTCGCGCTCGCGCTGCTGCTGTGCGCAACGGCCAACGTTGGGGCGCAGGAGCACTCGCTGCCGTCCACCACCATGTACCAGGGCGGTATTGACGGCAAGGCCTTGCTCTTTACGAATGCGAACGTGGCCTGCCGGCTGGTGGGCGACTCCGTCACCCGTAACTCGGCTCAACCGCCGATCACCTATGGCAATGGCCGATACGGCACCCATCCGACCGCCGGCATAGGCTGCTATTACGACGAGACCGATCGGTCGACTGGGCAGACGCAGTACAACGTGTTCCGCCAGAACTGGGTGGCGCTTAAGCAGGTGTGTCCGGCTGGGTACAACTACCTGAAGAACCAGTTCACCTGCGTGCGCTACTCGTCGACGGTGGCGCCCGCCAAGGCCTGCCAGCACTGCCCCACGGACGTCGGCAACCCCATCTCCGTCAACAGCGGCGTCAAGATCGAGCGCACGCGCGATGAGCTGACCGCGCAGTTGAGCCTGGCGCGCAGCTACAACTCGTTCCCCACTTTCCTCGGCTCACCGAACCCGTATGGCGGCTCTTGGTTCTCCGACCTGACGCGCGAGTTGGTCGTGAGCGAGGCGCGGCCCTCGCAGTTCCAGGCGGCGCTGGTGATGCGCGCGGACGGGCGCTCGCTGGCGTTCACCCACGACGGCAACGGCCAGTGGAAGCCTGAGGACGATCAGCGCCTATACCGCCTCAACCCTTATCAAGTGGGCGGCCAGAGCTTCTGGGAGCTGCGTAAGCCGGGCAACGCGCAAGAAATCTACGACGCACAGGGCCAGTTCCAGCGCGAGATCCGCGACGGCCGCGTGGTGGCGACGTATGCGCGCGACGCCAACGGCCGGGTGGCCTCCGTCACCGACGCCAACGGCCGCGTGTCCACGATGACCTACGGCGTCAACGATCAGCTCAGCCGCATCGACCTGCCCGACGGGCAGGCCATCGTGTACGGCTACGATGTCAACGGCCAGCTGGCCAGCGTCACCCAGGGCGCCTCGGTCACGTCCTACAGCTACATCAAGATCGTCAACAGCTGGTACCTGACCGAGGTGGCACACAACGGCGTGGCGTACGCCACGTTCACTTACGATGGCAGCGGCCGCGCCATCACCACCGAGCATGCGGGCGGCGTCGAGCGCTACGTGGTCAACTACGGCGCCGACGGCAGCAACGTCAACGTCACCACGCCGCAGGGCGGCAATACCCAGTTCCAGTTTCAGACCCGGTTCGGCGTGCAGGTGCCCACCCAGCGTGTGGATTCGGGCACCGGCGGACTGGCGATGGCCGCGGGCACGGTCTACGACACCAAGTCGAACGTCTCCAACCGCCGCCGCGGCGATCTGCTGAGCTGCCTGTACTACGACGCCGACTGGCTGCGCGTGATCGCGCGCTACGACTACCCGGCGGCCACCACCGCCCAGTGCCCGGCCACCGACGCCCTGGCCGCCGCCAGCACCCGCCTACGCAGCGAAACCACGGCCTGGGACACCGCCCTGGACCTGCCCACGCAGCGCCAGACCTACACCGCCGCCGGCGCCTTGCTGGCCAAGCAGAACTACAGCTACAACGCGCGCGGCCAGGCGCTGACGTCGACCGCCACCGACCCGGCGACGCCTGCTAGTACGCGCACCAGCACCACTACCTACTGCGAGCAGGCCGACATCACCGCCGGCAGCTGCCCGCTGCTGGGCCTGGTCACCTCGCTCAACGGCCCGCGCACGGACGTGGCCGACACCGCCCAGCTCACGTACTACGCCAGCGACGACGCGACCTGCGCCAGCGCCCCGACCACCTGTCCGCACCGCAAGGGCGACCTGTGGAAGGTCACCAACGCGCTGGGGCAGGTCACCGAGACCCTGGCCTACGACGGCGGCGGCCGCCCGCTGTCGGTGAAGGACGCCAACGGCGTGGTCACTGACCTGGAGTACCACCCGCGCGGCTGGCTAACCGCGCAGAAGCTGCGCGGCCCCAACGCCGGCAGCGAAGCCGACGACGCGATCACCCGCTACGAGTACACGCCCACCGGCCTGGTCAGCAAGATCACCCAACCCGACGGCAGCTACACGACGTTCGGCTATGACGCCGCGCACCGCCTGACCACGGTCACCGACAACGCCGGCAACCAGCTCGTCTACACGCTCGACAACGCCAGCCAGCGCACCAAGGAAGACACCAAGGACAGCGGCGGCGCGCTGCTGCGCACCTTGTCGCGTGTTTACAACCAGCTTGGCCAGCTCAGCACAGCCAAGGACGCCTACAACCACGCCACTGGCCACACCTACGACGCCGCTGGGCAGTTGGACACCACCACGGATGCTCTGGGCACGATCACCGACAACGCCTACGACCCGATCGGCCGTCTGGTGCAGACCCTGCAGGACACCGCCGGGATCAACGCCCAGACCCAGTTCCAGTACGACGCGCTGGACCGCCTGACGCAGGTCACCGACCCCAAGGGCCTGAACACTCAGTACCAGTACAACGGCTTGGGCGACCTGACCCAGCTCACCAGCCCGGACACCGGCATCACCGGCTACAGCTACGACAGCGCCGGCAACCGCGCCACCCAGACCGATGCCCGCAACGAGACGGCGACCTACAGCTACGACGCCCTCAACCGCGTCGTCGGCATCGCCTACAGCGACACCGCGCTCAATGTCGGCTACACCTACGACACCACCCAGGCGATCTGCCAGACCGGCGAGACCTTCAGCGTCGGCCGCTTGACCCGTATGGACGACGGCAGCGGCAACACCCGCTACTGCTACGACCGCCGCGGCAACGCGGTCCGCAAGGTCCAGACCACCAACGGCCAAACCTTCACCCTGGTCTACGGTTACACCCTGGCCAACCAACTGGCCTCCGTCACCTATCCCAGCGGCATGCAGGTGGGCTACACCTACAACACCCTGGGCCAGCCCAGCGGTGTGACGGTCACCCAACCGGGTCAGAGCCCGCAGGTGCTGCTGGCCGGGGTCACCTATTACCCGTTCGGCCCAGCGGCCGAACTGGAGTACGGCGATGGCCGCCGCCTCAAGCGCACCCACAACCAGAACTATCAGCCCGGTGTGATCGAGGACGTGGGCCCAGACGGTCTGTCGCTGGGCTACGAGTTCGACGCGGTCGGCAACCTGATCAAGCTGCGCAAGGGCGACCAGTCCGAACCGCCGCTGCGCGCTTACGCCTACGACAAACTCGGCCGCCTGACCGAAACCCGCGACGGCACGACCAACGCGCTGCTGCAGGGCTACACCTACGACGCCACCGGCAACCGCACCAGCAAGACCGACGCCGGCGCGACCCAGACCTACACCTACCCGAGCACCAGCCACCGCCTGTCGCAGGTCGGTGCCACGGCCCGCAGTTACGACGCCACGGGCAACACCACTGCCATCGGCGGCACTGCCCAGGAGTACGTCTACACCGCGGCTAACCGCATGGGCCAGGTGAAGCAGGGCGGCAATGCGGTGATGAACTACACCTACAACGGAAGAGGCGAGCAAACGCATCGCTATCCGACTATGACGTCAACGGCGCAGACCTATGCGAGCTACGACGAAGCGGGGCATACGGTTGGTGTGTACGACCACACCGGCGCGCGCATCCAAGAGGTAATCTGGCTGGGCGACCTGCCGATCGGCGTGATCGACGCCAACAAGCTGCATTACGTCCAAGCCGATCATCTGGGCACGCCGCGCAATGTGATCGATCCGGTCGCGGAGAAGTCCGTGTGGACGTGGCAGCTAGGCAACGAGGCCTTTGGCGACAGCGAGCCGAATCAGGATCCGGATAACAACGGCACGGCATTCGTATTCGATCTGCGGTTTCCGGGGCAGCGCTACGACGCTACGAGTGGGCTGAACTACAACTACTTCCGTGACTACGAGGCGCGCGCAGGGCGATACCAGCAGGCCGATCCAGTTGGCCTAAAGGGCGGAATTAGCACTTTCGGATATGCGGCCAGCAATCCGTTTGTGAACTTTGATTCGAAAGGATTGACGTTTGAGGACGTGGTTTATACGAATCGATTGATGAACACAGCTTTCCCTGAGCTCCAGCAGCGAGGAGTGCTTAGGTGCGGCGTCGTGGATAATGATTCCTACGGAAGTACCGACAACTGGTCGGGTGATATCACCATTGACAAGAAGTACTGTGAAGCAAAATGCCTTTCGCGTCGTGAGTGGGAGGATCTGTTTTTTACTCTGCTGCATGAGGGTATGCATAGTACGGATCCATGGTGGCAGGGCTTCTATACCGAGGCGCACCACGAGAGCATACGTGTACGCGTGGAGTACGAGGAGGATCGCGCTGCTGGAGTAGATCTTCGTTGGGCCCGGAAGCACAAGCTCTGGGGCAGGCCTGGCGGGACCCCGCCGGCAAATCTTGATCAGCTCTACAAGAGCTATCGTTCAAAAGCTGGCGGCTGCTGTGAAGGAGGTTGATATGAAGTTGGTTCTTCGATATTTCATTCACTTTTCTGCTCTTTGCATGCTCTCTGCGTGCTCATCGGATAGCACTCCGGGAGAGTACGCAGCCGGTAAGACTAAGACACGGGTTATGACGTTGTGCTCGGCATTGGAGGCATACAGAGAGGATGAAGGGGCGCTGCCTGATGCTGCGCTCGGCTTGAATGTATTTCTGCTTGACCCGAAGCGAGAAAGCGCAGCGACTGCCTTTGACGATGGTTGGCGACGGTCGGTGCGACCAATCGTCGTGGAGAAGAAGATCGTCGGGATCTACTCATTGGGGCCAAATGGCCTAGATGATGGCGGTAAGAACGATGATGTTGCGTGCATGGTTAAGCCGAGCTAGAAGGCAGCGTCATTTGATGAGCAGGTTGACGCGACAGATTAGGACACCCACTATTTCATCCGCGCATTGCTGGTTGTTGCCAGTTGGAGGTCAACGAGCAACGAAGCGCCGCTCAAAGACCAGAAGGGATTTACCTCGACCAAAACCGGAGTCAGAGTGCACTTCCCAGGTCCTTTTCCCCGACTACTACACCTTGCATGACCGCCCGATCTTTGCCGGTCCGGCGCGGCGCTGAAGTTGGTCTTCGATCATGATGCGGAAGCGATCGGTGCCGAGCGCATGTTGGCGTTGCAGTTGTAAGCGGATGAGTTGCAACTCTTCCGGATCGAGCGTTGCCTCGACAAGGCCGCGATGGGCCTGTGCGCGACGTTCGGCGTCGGCGTCCAGCGCAAGGTAAACCGGATGCGGTGTGAGCAATGGGTCGCGTCGGCCCAGCGCGTTCGCGTGGTAACTGGACCAACGGTACTCGCAGGGTGTGACCACAAAGCCCGCGCGCTCGGGGTTAAGGCCAATGTAGCGACAGCAGCGCAGCAGGTAGCCGACAGTTTCCACAGGGCAGGCTTTGTAGCGACCTTCCGATAGCGCCACTCTGACCCCGGTTTCCGACCCCGATTTCCACCACCTGGAGCGCATCGCGGACGCGGCTACCCCGTCAACGGAGTAGGGCGGCAAGGAAAGGCGGCCGACGCGCAGCCGGCCGTCAGGTGTGTTGTATCAGGCCGGATCGCCCTGCGGCGACGGTGCGCGTCGCGCCCAACGCGTGGCGGCCGTCCCTAGCTCGTACACCAACAACGGCAGCGCCCAACTCAGCCACAGCAGCGTTGGAATCAACACCGCCGGATTCGCCAACGCCATCACACCGGGCACCTGCAACGCCAACCGAAACGCCACCGGCGCCAAGGTGACGATGTAGTTACGGATCATCCACCGCCGATGCACCTGCGTGCGGCCTTGCCGAATCGCGGTATAGCCCTTCAACGCAGTCACCAGCCATGCCAGCGCGGTAGCCGCAAAAGCAATCTGGAATGCCCGCCCACCGAGCGACGTAACAATCAACCCAGCAGCCCCAGTACAAGCCACCAGCATCGCGCACAGGTACACGCGGCCGGTCCACTGGTGCAGGCGCGGATACGCAATGCGCAAGCGCCCGACGAACTGCATCGGCCCCAGCAGCGCGGTCACCGCGCCGCCGCCCACGTGCGTCCACAGCCACGCCCGCCGCGTCCAGAACATGCCGTAGGCTGCCGCGTCCTGCGGGGCGTACTTCCAGTACGTGGTCCACAGAAAGTGCAGCATCGCGGCCACCGCCAGACCCCACGCCAGCGCCCACAGGCCGCGCTGCGGCCAAGCCGGGTGCGCGGTGGAAACTTCGGTGTGGCGGTAGCGAGCCATGGCGTGCCTCGGTGGATTGCGGCGGCGGTAGGGTGCCAAGCTGATCTTAGCCCGCAGCCTTATCGACCCGGACGCAATCGGCGCGGTACCCGGCCGCCTTTGCGCCACGCCGTGCATCGGGCGTGGCTGAGCCGAGCGAGATAGGTGTGCGCCGCGTGCCATATCGGCGCGTTACAGCGCGCTACAGACGCGAACGGATCGGCGCGCAATGCCCAGCGCCATGTCCGCTTTTGGGCCGGGTTGTGGATGTACCCAATGAGCGCATCGCATACGCAGGGGCCGCCGGCTAAGGGGACGCGCGTGGCGGGTCACGCAATGCGCTCACGGCGATGTTGAGGCGTTCCCGTCATCGTTGCAGCTCTGGAAAGGGAATTCGTATGAACAGGGTATGTGCCAGTGCAGTGCTGGGGATGTGCCTGATGGGCAGCGGTTGCGCCACCTATTTCTCGCAACGGCCGCCGATCTTGGAGGACAAGCTGGGTATCGCGGGCAAGGAAATGATCGGAACCTTGGCCACCTCATCCGACTATCGCGTTATCTACGTGCGCCTGGACGATACGGCGAAACTATGCGCCGAGTCGTCGCCCGACACGGCGCAACAGATATCGTCGGCGGTCGCGGCTGCGGCGCGGGGCAAGGTGCTGGGCTCGGACGAATCCGCCGCAGAGTTTGGAAAGAACTTCGCACTGGTCGCCAAGCAGATCTTCGTCCGGTCGCAAGGGGTGCAGCTGTACCGCGACGGTGCGTTCGCCTTGTGCAACATGCACGTCAACGGACAGATCACCGGGAGTGAATACGTCGGCGAGATGCGGGATCTAAGACTCACCGCCCAGCAACTCATCCAGGCCGAGATCGACAAGGGATTGAGCTACTCCTACGACGATCCGACCTGGCCCACGACGGTCAATCCGCTCCCTGGCCCGGCAAAGGCAGCGGACGCGAAGGTGCCCGATGCGAAGGCAACGGACAGCAAGGCTGGGGCGCCCAGGCCCAGCGATCCGAAGGCGCCGGATCCGAAGGACGGCGCGCAGAAGGATTGATGCGAAATACTTGCATCCAACTGCATGTGCGAAGGGCGGTCAGCGGCCGCCCTATTCTCGCGAATAGCGCGTTTGAATTGGCATCTAAGGTCGCGCCCGTATTAGCGAAGGCTGCGCGGCTATTCCGGAAAGCACGGCGCGCCTTCGCGAACACGTCGGAGGCTTAGGCGAATCCCGTCATCGCCTTCACGAATGCATCGCCGGCCTGCCGGAGGCGTCGCTGTCTCCCGCGAAGGCACATACGTTATTCCGGAAGGTACTCAAGCGATTCGCGAGGGCCCGGCCATCCTGGCGGAATGTCCTTTTTGCTCATTCGATGCGCATCATCGCACGACGCTGCGCAGCACCGAAACGGCGATGCGGCCCCAGCGCGGCCTAAACCATGTACGCTCCTGATCAATGGAGTCTTGGCAAGGAGCGCTGAGTGGAGCAGTTCGACGAAGTCTCGGTAATTATCGGCAGCGAGTACATGACCCTCTATCACCTCGGCTACCTGTCCGAGGATATCGGTAAGGCGCTGGTGCTGGCCCAGGCCGCGCACGAGTCGGATCTCACAACGAACGGACCCGTATCCAGGTTCGACCCGTTGGATTCGCTGGAAATGTTCCGTAATGACCCTAGATTCGTCGAGCATATGGGGCTGCTCCGGATCGAGCGCGTGCGCCCGGGGTCCATCGAAATCGTCATCGCCGCCGCTTCGCTGCTGGCGGCGGTCGTGGTGCCCGTCTTATTGCAGCGTGTGCAACAACGCGGCGCCCAAGGCGTCACCTTCGAGGTGCGCAGCAGTCACCCTATGGTGGCCGTCATGTTGGAGCGATACCGCAATGGGGAGTACGGCCAATGGCCCGAAAGCTTGCAAGTGCTGTGTTCCAACTTGGAGCGTGTAGGCGTGGACATGTCCGCCCGCTCACCGAATGCGTATGTTTTGGTCAGCGTGATCGATCGTTATGCGGTGAAGATCGCCAGGATCATGCAGGTGCCCGGGCGCTAGGGCCTGTACGATAGGTCCATTGGCAAGATCGGCCACCGCCGAAATGAAACAAGCCTATGGAAGCTAGTTACGACTTCTCCGACGCCAAACGCGGTGCTGTCCGACCCGCTAAGGGCATGGTCTCCGTCACCCTCTTCTTGGAGGGCGACGTCCACGCCGCAACCCAGGAGGGGCTGGGCCTACAAGCCGTCATCAACCGCACGTTGCGCGCGGCGATAGCGCAGGCGGCGGCGGAGCGCGCAGGGGTTTGAGGAACGTCCCCCTCTCTGATGACGGCGGCAGCCGCTCTACTCGCTCCATGGATAAGACCAACCTCGAATCTGAAGTCGCCCGCCTGGATGGGTATCTTTCCGGCCTCGCGGCGCTGAACGGCGAGATCCGCGACTACACCTCCTTTTGCTATCAGGTGCAGGTGGGCGAGGGCGCATCCATCGAACGGGCACTGCAGCTGGACTACCACTGGCTGCCCGACTTGCGCTTCTCGTCCGTAAGGCGGTTGGATAATGGCACGCGAGATTTGGAAGCCCAGCTTGGCGTTTACCTAGTGAGAAATTCGCCGGGGTCGAGTCAAAGCGAGCTGGACAATCTTCGAAGGTTCCTTGCTTTCAGAGTGCTCGACAAGCTGTCTGACATCGTGGGCGACCTTCGTCAGTCTGAGGTCGTCGAGCTAATGGTATCGGGGGATGCGAAGAGGTCGGATTGCGTCTTCTTCTGCGTATGCGCGGACGGCTTTGCGGTAGTTTTGCAGTTCAATGACGACAGGAAGTTCGTCGCGGCAGCGGGTGGAGCTCCAATATGAAGCGTTATGCGGCAACAGCCTTACTCGCGCTCCTTGCCGGCTGTACACCCCGTCTAACGGAACAGCAGGTTGAACAGGATTTCCACCGTTTGATGATCGCGGAATACAGCGCTTTAGAGGTTAAGAAGGTGCATCGCGTCGACTTTGGAGACGGATGGAGCGATGGGGTAGAGCTCGTTGTCCGCTTCGACGTGAAATGCCGAGTACGAGGTGCTGCCGTTGAGAGCTTAGGTCAGTGCGCTGACGGGCCGATGCGTATGGAGATGTCCTATCAGTGGAGTCCGCGGGGCAACTGGCGGGTTCTGTCCTCGGAGCTCCATGCGGATAACTCGCCGGAACGGTATCCGTAAGCGGTATTCGGGGTTTGTAGCGCCCTATGACGGCAGCCCTATTCCGTATGCTATAAGCCCGATATACCTCCTCTTCGACCCCCAATCCAGAAAGGCAGGCATGGCTCGTTACAAGGACGATCGGGCGCAGCGCCCTCGGCGCCACCGCGTGTTCATCATCGGCGCGGCCTTCGTGGCTGCGCTGTCCGGCTGCCAGGGGGCGGCTCAGTCGCAACCTGCGGCCGCTGCCCCCGAGGCCCCGCGCACCGCAACCGCGCCGGTCGCGGCGCAAGCATCGCCAGCCAAGCCAGTGTCGCCGCCGCCGCTGTTCGGCAGCCGTAAGTACCGCGCCTGCGTAACGGCATCGCCTGACGATGCGGCGGCGCAGTCGCGCTGCCTGGACGACGAGTTGGCCTACCAGCGCCGTGCGCTGGATCAGCTGTATCAGGAGCGCACCGCTGCCCTGGTCGGCGTGCAGCGCACTGTGTTGCAGGCGCAACGGACGGCATGGCTGAAAGAGAACGAGCGCCTGTGTGCGGCAGGGCAGGGCAGCGCGGCTCCGACCGGTGCCGTGGACCGCGTTTGCGAACTCCGGCGCACCATCGCACGCTTCGACGCATTGGCCGACGACGCGTCCGCGGTCCCGCAGGGCTTGGGCGTGCGCGGCACCCCCGACCTGAAAGGCAGCCTGCGCCTGCGATTGGTCGACACCACGCTATCGCTGCAGTCGGACGGCTGCAGTGGGCAGCGCGCGCTGGTGTGCACCAACGCCACCGTGCAGCTGAGCGCGCCGGCGCTGGGCGAGCAGACGTTGTCGCTGGCACAGGTGGTGTTCGCGCCGAAGATCCAGTCCGGCACTACGGCGTATAGCGGCTCGCTGGCGTCGGGCTTCGTCGAGGGCTGGCACAGCTTCATGCTGTCGGACATCAACGCCGACGGGCACGAGGATTTGCTGGTCTGGACCGGTTTCGATGGGGCGTACGGCGATCCGTCCTACACCTATTACCTGTACGACGCCGGCACCAAGCGCCTGGTGGAGAACCGCGCCCTGGCCGAGCTGGTGCGCGGGCATTCGCTGTCGCGCATCGCCGACGGCCGCCTCTACGTGTGGTATCGCAGCGGGGCCTGCGAGCGCGGCGAGAAGACGATCGATGCGCGCGAGGCTGCGCCCAAGATCGCGGATCGCAAGGATTACAGTACCTGCACTAAAGCCGGCCAGTAACATCGGCAAGGGGGCGCGCGCCGGCGACGGAGCGCGTTCCGCCAGGAGTTCCAGAACACAAGGAGAGAACACGCCATGAGCGACGGATACGGCCCCAGCGCCGCCTCACCGATCAGCCGCGACCAGGCGGTGCGCCTGATCGTGCGCACCTGCATCGAGGAAGGCATCACCGACCAGCGCCAGATCGCCTACGTGCTGGCCACGGCCGAGCACGAGAGCCTGAACTTCACCAAGCCCGAGGAAGACTACGGCCGCCAGCAGGCGGCGCGACTGGGCTATCAGGGCGGCGAGGAGTACTTCGGCCGCGGTTACGCGCACCTCACGCACCGCGACAACTACCAGCGCCTGGGCGAAGCCCTGGGGCGCGGCAGCGAACTGGCCGACAACCCGGCCCTGGCCGGCGATCCGGAGACCGCGTCGCGGATCCTGGTGCGCGGCATGCGCGACGGCCTGTTCACCAACCAGCGCCTGGACCAGTTCATCGGCGGCAACAACGCCGACTACGACGGCGCGCGCGCCATCGTCAACGGCAGCGACCGCGCCGCCCACATCGCCGGGCTGGCGCGCGGCTGGGAAGGCAACGTCGCCGACCTGGTGACCTCGGTGCAGCGCGACGGCGTGGACCTGACCCCGGCGGCGCCGGCACCCGCCGCCAACGCCACCTTGCAGCGCGGCGACGCCAACGCGCGCGCATTCGAAGCGCAGCAGTACCTGGCCGCCTTGAACGTCACCAACGCCGCCGGCCGCGCGATCTCGCCCGACGGCGATTTCGGCCCGTCCACCGAGCAGGCCGTACGCAAGTACCAGCGCACCGCCGGCATCGACCCGCAGACCGGCACCATCGACCAGGCGCTGATGGACCGCATGCGCGGCGAGGTGCTGCAAGCCGACCCGAATTTCCGCCTCAAGAGCATCACCGACCTCTACGGCCCCTTGAACGACCGCGTGCTCAACACCGGCGATCGCGGCGACCCCGTGGCCGATGTGCAGGGGCAGCTGCGCGGCCTGGGCTACCGCGACAACGACGGCCTGTTGGACGTGACCCGCCGCTACGACGCCAACACCCAGGCGGCCGTGCGCCGCTTCCAGCGCGACGAGAACATCGAGCCGGCCAACGGCATCGCCGACGAACGCACCCGCGACGCGCTCAACGCGCGCGCCGTCGAGCGCGGCCTGCCCGAAGCCGCCGAAGCCGTGCGCCGCCGCGAGGAGGCCGCCGCGGCACAGCGGCCGCAAACCCCGACGCCCGACACGCCGGCCGTGCAGCCGCCCGCTCAACAACAAGGCGACCAGCGCCAAGGCGCACTGCAACCGACCGGCACGCAAAGCGCCTACGCGACCCTGTTCCCGCAAGTGCTCGACCAGGTCCACAGCGCCGAACGCGACCGCGGCATCCCCGCAGGCACCCACAGCCAGAACCTGGCCGGCGTGCTGACCGTCGCCAGCCTGCGCGCCGACATCAATCCGAACCGCGTCGAACTCAACAACGACGGCTCCCGCGCCCGCGCCGTCGAAGTTAGCCGCGTCGAAGACAACCCTGCCTTCAACCGCAGCACCGAAGCCGTCGCCACCGCCGCCGCCGTCAATGTCCCGCAACGCCAAAGCGCCGAGGACGGCGAACGCGTAGTGGCGGAGCGCGAGTTGGCGCAGCGCAATGTGGCGCAGACGCAGACGCAAAATCAAAGCGCTGGGATGCGGATGGGCTAGCTCTGGACGCTGATGAGTTCTTCGATGCTTTTGAAGCAAGCTTTAGGCGGCTGGCGGGAAGCATTGCTTTGTACAAGATGCGTCCCGCGAATAATGACCTCCTGGTTTCGTTTAGTGACGAGGCGGGTTTCTTGGCGACGGTGCGTTCGGCATCCGGAGTGAATATCGCTTTGGAAGTCGGTTGGCTGTTTGAGCCCCAAAAGCCCAAGCGTCGGGAGATCGGTGATTGTTATTTGAGGTTCCAGCTTTCTAATGAGTGCGTCGACGAGCGCTTGAGTTTGTTTTTGGACGACCTTTCGCTAGGCCGCGATCCAGTTTTGTAATAGCGGCCGTCTTAGCGCGCCGATTAATGCTAGGGTGCCCGTCGGTTCTCCCTAAGGAACGGACATGAGCCCAGCCGCCAAGAAGACGTCGAAGCCCGCCGCCAAGAAGTCCGCGGCTGCCAGCCAGTCCGCCTCGGGGTTCACCGCCGAGGAAAAGGCCGCCATGAAGGAGCGGGCCCGCGAGGCCAAGGCGGAGAAGGGCAAGGCCGATGGGGAGGCCGATCTGCTGGCGAAGGTTGCCGCGATGCCGGAGCCGGACCGGGCGATGGCCACGCGCCTGCACGCCATCGTCCGCAAGAGCGCGCCGGCGTTGATCCCGAAGACCTGGTACGGCATGCCGGCCTATACGAATGGGGACGGCAAGGTGGTGTGTTTCTTCCAGGCGGCGTCGAAGTTCGGGGCGCGTTACGCGACCTTCGGCTTCAACGATGCGGCGAAGTTGGACGACGGGGCAATGTGGCCGACGGCGTTCGCGCTGAAGTCGCTGACGGCGACCGATGAGAAGAAGATTGCGACGCTGGTGAAGCAGGCCGCGGGATAATCCGCGGCAACGGATGCAACCGGGAACGGGGTGTCGGTATCCCTTGGCGATCGGGCCTAGCGCCCATCGCCTGGTGATGCCGTGCCTAAGCCCTGTCTGCGTTTCCCGTTCGCGTTCGTAGTGTTGGCTCTTGGATGGGGTGGTCAGGCCTCTGCCTTAACGCCGCCGTCCGAGGCACCGCCCGCGCCAGGCGTCAATCCGGCCTTGAGCGCGCCGTTCCGCGATGCGCTGGATACGGCGATGCGAGTACCCGGTGCGGCCCCAGCGATGGCGGCGGTCATCGTGCAGGGCGATGCCGCGCCCTGGATCGAGGTGCGTGGGCAACCGCGTTCGGACCGCGCCGGCAAGGCCGATGCGGACACGCGGTTCTATATCGCCTCGCAAACCAAATCCTTCATGGGGCTGCTGGCTGCGGTGCTCGATGCGCGCGGCGAATTCCCGTTAGACACGTCCCTAGCCGACGTGTGGCCGGCGCTGCGATTGCCGGCGCCCGCAGACCCGCGCCGCATCACCATGGCCGACCTGTTGTCGCATCAGGAAGGCCTGACCACCGACACGCTCAACGTGCTCACCGCGCACGTACGCGACGTGCCTGCTGCTGAGTATCCGGTTTTGCTGACCACGCAGGTCAAGCCAAGAGCGTCGGGCTTCCGCTACGCCAACATCGGCGATCTGATCTACGGCGCGGCACTGGAAGCTAGGACGGGGCGTCACTGGCGGCAGTGGCTGGATGCGGAGGTGCTGCGGCCGCTCGCGCTGGACGGCGTGTCGTCGCGTACCTCGACCGTCCCCGACGCGAAGCTGAGCTGGAACCACCAATGGGACGGGCGGCAATGGCGAGCGTTGCGGCCCAAGCCCGATGCATTGATGCATGCTGCGGGCGGCCTGATCGCGTCGCCGAACGCGATGGCGCGCTGGATGCAGGCGAATCTCGGCATCGGTCAGGCGCGCAATGCCTTGCCTGCGGCGGCCTGGCTGCGTTCGCAGCAACCGATCGCGCAGTCGAAACTGGCCGACGGCGAGATCGACTGCAACGGTTACAGCCTGGGCTGGTACAGCTGCAGCTATCGCGGTCAGCAGGCGCTGATGCACCCGGGTTCGTACGACGGCGCGGTGTCGGTGACGGTGCTGGTGCCGTCGGCGCGCGCGGGGCTGTCGCTGATGGTCAGTAGCGACAGTGCGATGGAAGGGCTGCAGTTGGAGCTGATGAAGGCCTTCATCGGACTGGCGACCGGGCAGCCGGGGGAGACCGAACGCTTAGGCAAAGCGTTGGCGGCGTACCCAGCGAACGTCGCGGCCAAGGCCGACAAGCGCCGCGCCGCCATCGAACGGGATCGCGCCGACGCGAAGTGGGGCGGTTGGGGCTGGCGGCCGGATGCGGCGGCGATGCGCGCGTGCAGCGGACGGTTCGCCAATCCGCTGTATGGCGAGCTGCGAGTGAAGCAGGAAGGGATTGGGCTGGTCGCCCAGGTCGGCGCGCTGCGGCTGTCCCTGGAGCCGGCCCAGCCGGGCCTGTTCGCCGCCTCGACGGCCTCGCTGGACCCCCCGGAGCCCCTGCGCTGCGATGCCGAAACGGGACGGATGACCTGGCGCGATCAGGTGTTTAGCCGCTGATCCGCCGGTGGCGGGGTGACGGCGGCGGCGTTTCCCGGGGACAATGGGCCACCGCTCCATTCCCCCGCTTCCATGCTGACGCTGCGAATCATCCTGCTGTCGCTGCTGATCGCTAGCAGCACCGTGCTGCACGTGATGCCGCTGTTCGCGGTGGCGCTGATCAAGGCGCTGCTGCCGTCCAAGCGCCTGCGGCTGGCCTGCAACACGCTGCTGACCGGCATCGCCGAGAGCTGGATCGCGGTGAACAGCCGGCTGTGGGACCGCTACACGCGCACGCCGGTGACGGTTCGCGAAGAGGCTACGTTGGTGAGGGACGGCCATTACCTGGTACTGGCCAACCACCAGAGCTGGGTGGACATCGTGGTGTTGCAGAAGGTGTTCAACCGGCGCATTCCCTTTATGCGCTTCTTCCTCAAGAGCCAGTTGTTCTGGGTGCCGCTGCTGGGCCTGGCGTGGTGGGCGCTGGATTTTCCGTTCATGAGCCGCCACACGCCCAAGCAGATCGCCAAGCGTCCGGAGCTGGCCGGCCGCGACATCGAGGCCACGCGTCGCGCCTGCGAGAAGTTCCGCGAGATTCCGGTGTCGATCATGAATTTCGTCGAGGGCACGCGTTTTACCGCGGCCAAGCACGCCAAGCAGGGCGAGCCCTACCGTCACCTGCTCAAGCCCAAATCCGGCGGCGTGGCCTTCGTGCTGGATGCGATGGGCGAGGGCCTGGATGCGATCCTGGACGTGACCATCGCCTACCCGGGCGGATCGCCCACGCTGCTGGACCTGCTGGCCGACCGCATCCCCGAGGTGCGCGTGCGGGTGCGGCAGCGCGAAATTCCCGAGCACATCCTGCGCGGCGACTACCAGAACGACCGCGCATTCCGCGCCCAGTTCCAGCAGTGGATGAACGGACTGTGGCAGGAGAAGGACGCGGACATGGCGGCGTTGCTGGCGGGCGGCAAGGACGACCGCGCCACGCAAGCCAGCACCTGACGGGGTTCATTCCGACGCAGGCCGGCGCAGGGCCCAAACACCCAGCAAGCCGTACCAGACGCCGTGCGCGACGACCACCGCGGTCATCCCGGTCACGTCCAGCGACAGCAGGCGGCCTGCGTACGCGATCAAGCACAGGGCGCCGGCAACGATGCCATAGACGCCGCACGCGTGAGCGTAGCGATCAGGGCCGCGGACCAGCGCCACCGACCACAGCACGATCGCCAGCGACAGGAACACCGTGCCGAAGCCGGCCAGCGCCTGATTGGCGGAGTAGGCCAACAGCACCGGCGGCAGCATCTCCTTTGCGGAGGCGGCCAGCGACAGCATGCGGCCGACGTAGGCGCCGGTGATGAAGCCGCTGATCAGCGCCGCGCCCAGCATGGCGCTCGCGCCCAGGGCGTACAAGCGCATGGCCAGCCAGACCCAACCGCTCGACGGCCAGCGACGGGCGAGATACGCCAGCGAGCACCACAGGGCGACGATGAGCGCGATCATCGCCATGTGCACGTGCAGGCTGAGCGGCGACATTTCGGCCAGGTGCTGCAGTCGCGCCTGCGTGTCCGCGCCGTATGCGCTGGGATGGAACGCCATCGCCACCGCGCTGGACGCGCCTGCGCCGATGAGGACGAGGGCGGGCAGGGTGTCGCGTGGGCGTGGGTGCGTGGCGGCGTTCATCGGCGGCTCCAGGGCGTGTGCCCGCAGGCTAGCCAGTACCCGCACGGAGTTTCCGGACAATCGATGGCCACTGTCCGCCGCGCTTCGTGGGACTATCCGGCCATGACCCGCACCGATCCCAACGAAGACCCGCGCAGGCGTCGCACCCGCCAGGATCTGCTGGCGGCGTTCTTCTCGCTGGTGTTGAGCCGGCGCTACCACGAGATCCGCGTGGCCGATGTGCTGTCGCGCTCGGGCGTGGGCCGGTCGACCTTTTACGAGCACTTCAGCAACAAGGACGCCTTGCTCTCGGCCAGCCTGGAAGGGCCGTTCCAGATCCTGGCCAACCTGGTCCGGCCCGACGCGGATGCCAACCGGGTGCAAGGGATCCTCGAACACTTTTGGGACAATCGCGCGCTGGCCCGCAGTCTGTTCCAGGGCGCCGCGCTGCGCATCGTCCGGCGCACGCTGGTGGGCCACGTCGAGGCCGCGCTGGATCGCGACCAGCGCAGCCGCCTGCGGATTCCGCTGCGACTGGCGGCGCATTCGCTGGCCGACGGCATGTTCTCGCCGATCGTTGCCTGGCTGTCGGGCGAAGCGAAGTGCACGGCGCAGGAACTCGCGGTGGCGCTGCAATTGGCCACGGCCGCGTCGGTACGCGCCTTGCAGACCGGCCAGCCGTCCATTCCTCTCCACGGTGACACGCCATGAAGATGCAACGTTTGATCCCGATGCTGCCGGTGCGCAACATGCCGGCCAGTGTCGACTTCTACCGCAAGCTCGGCTTCGAAGTGGAAAACCGCAACGACGGCTGGCGCTGGGCCATGCTGGTCCTGGACGATTGCCGCGTGATGCTGGACGAATCGATCAACCAGCCGCCGGACGCGCCGCGCACTTCGGTGATCTACCTGTATCCGGACGACATCTTCGCCTACCACCGCGAGGTGCGGCGGCGGGGGCTGGAGGTGCCGTCGATCTCGCATCCGTTTTATGGGATGAGCGAGTTTCGTATCGAAGACCTCGATGGCAATCGGCTGTGGATCGGGCAGAAGACGGGCGATGTGGGGTGAGGGGCGTTTGCCGCAGCAGCATCGAGGACGCTGGCTTCTTTGCTCGTCATTCCCGCTTTCGAGGGAATGACGAGCAAAGGCAGAAGCCATGCAATCCAGCCGTACGCGGCCGGCTACGGTGACTCAGGGCGAAGGCGACGCACGCTGCATCGCGTCCAATAGCGCCTGCTGCCGAGTGCGCTCCAGGCCCGCAAGTATTTCGGCCCAATCGCCGGGCCGCTCGTTCTGCCCCAGCTTGAACTTGGCGTAGGCGTCGACCACGCGGGCGCGGAAAGCGACCACGTGCGGGGCGAGCTTGGCGTAGCGCGCGCCCATGTCGGCGACCGACCAGGCCTGCGGCCGGCCTTGCTCCATGTGATCGACCAGACGGTTCAGAGCCAGCTCGGTGGCGGCGTCGCTGTCGTCGAATTCGACCTCGATGTCGAACTGCACGGTTTCGTAGTTCCAGGTCGGCGCCTGGGTGCGGTCGCTCAGCCACGACGGCGAGATGTAGCCGTGCGCGCCAGTGAACACCGCCAGCGCGCGCGGCTGCGCGCGCAGCAGATCGGTATGCGGATGCACCCGCGGCATATGGCCCAGCAGCGTTATCGCGCCGTCGCCATCGCGTTCCATCAACAAAGGCAACGGAGTCGCAATCGGAACCCCGGCATTGGCGCTGATCACCAGCGCGAACGGGTGGGCGGCGACCATGCGATCGACGTCGGCTGGCGTGGCGGGCTTGTAGACGGGATGAGCGTTCATGCGCGATGGGCGTCGATGCGGTCAGGAATTCTCGCACGCGCTCCGCCGTAGCCTGCGAGGCGCTCAAGGCACTGGTGCCGCGAGGCCGGATGAGGCAGACGCGGGCCGGTTACTGCACGAACACCAGCAGCACCCCGCTCGGGTCCCAGACATGCAGGACGCGGGCGTCGTCCACCGGTTCGGGCGGCAGGTAGCGCGCCGGCGCGTAGCTCCCGCTGCTCACGACCTCGCGCGCGCGCAGGTGCCAGGCGTCGATGTCGGGCACGGCGATGACGATCATGCAGTTGTCGGCCCAATCCTTGACGTAATAGTCCTGCAGGCGGAAATGCTGGCCGTCCATTTCGAAATCGACAGTGCCGCCCCAGCCTTCCGAGGCAGCGAATCCCATGGCCTGGTAGAAGCCCCGGGAGCGCTGAAAGTCCTGGGCAGGGATGTAGGGTTTGAGGGTGTGCAGGCTGAGCGGCATGGCGCGACGTGCTCGCTGACGGGAAGGGCGAACCGGCAATGTACCCGATGCCCTCGCTGGCCGGTTTTAACGCGCGTGTCGCAGTTTTACGGGGCGCTTACCGGTATTTCACAGTCGTCTGCGGACGCGGTGGTCGAATGCGGACGTTGCAATTAGAAACGGGAGACCGACATGAAGCAGGTTTCGATGGCGTTGGTTCTGGCGGTGCTGTTGCCGCTGTCCGGCGCGGCGACGGCGGCAGTGGTGACCGTCAGCGGGCAGGGCCAAAGCTACGACCCGGGCATCGCGCTGGCGGATGCACGCGCCGATGCGGCGGCCGAATGCACCGCGCAAGGCGGTACGCCACTGGAGGAAATCTACAACCATGTGACGCGCGCCAATCTGTGGCTGGCGAGTTCGATCTGGCGCTGCGAAGTGCCTTAACGCCTCGACACCGCCGAAGCGCAAGATGAATCGGCGGCAGGCGCGCAACGTTGAGCGGAGGTGAAGGTCGGCGCACGCGGATTAGACCCGGCGTTAACCGTCCTGCCTTCAGCGTGCGATAACGCCGACCCCCACTTGCCGGCGCATGAGGCGAAGGACATGGCAGACCGCAACCGGGACCACGAACGCGACGGCGACAACCCGCCGAAAGGACAGGGCCATCAAACGCTGCCCGGCGAGAATCCGTCGGACCAGGATGCGCATGCACGGCGCAAGCACGTGCAGAACGCCGACTTGCCCGAAGGCGAAGGGCACCAGACCTTGCCGGGCGAGGATCCGCCGTCGCGGAAGTAGGGTTGTTGGCCAGGTGCGGTTTGGAAGCTACGCATCGGATTTTTGCATCCGACGCCTTAGTTGGAGCGTCGAACGCTTACTCGTCATTCCGGCGAAAGCCGGAACCCATTTTGCTCGGCTTCTTTGGCGAATCGATGCGCTGCGAGCGAAGCAGATCAAAGTGGGTTCCGGCTTTCGCCGGAATGACGGTGTTGTGTGGCTGGGCGCTATGCAGTCGGACCGCAGCTCACGACGCGCCAGCCGACGCCGTCCGCGGCTTGCTTGCGCCACGCGTCCAGCCGAAGTAGGTCCGCCACGCATACCCCCAAGGCACCACCGCCGCCAGCAACGGCAGCGCCAGGAACGAAGCGGCGACCTCGCCGGTGGGCGTGCCCCACAGCGCGTCGGCGCGCCACAGCGGGTAGGCGATGCAGGCCAGCCAGACGGTTTTGTAGCCCAAGGTGAAGAACATCAGCGGCAGCCAGCGCAGCGGGCGGAACAGGCCGAACAGCGCCAACGCGGGGTAGGTGGCCCATACCGCGAACGCGACCGCGCGCACCGGATCCCACGGGCCGGCGTGGGTGAGCAAGGCGGTCCACGCGGTGGGCGTGACGAACACCAGCATCAGCAGGAAGAACAGGCGCAGGCCCCAGATCTGGATCGGGCGCACGCCTTCGTGGTGGGGATCGGGTGCGAACAGTCGTGCAAGCATGGTCTTAGTCCTCGGTGGCGATGCTGGGGTCGAACGCGAGCAAGTCGCCGGGCTGGCAGTCCAGCGCCGCGCAGATCGCTTCCAGCGTGGAGAAGCGGATCGCCTTGGCCTTGCCGGTCTTGAGGATCGACAGATTGGCCAGGGTGATGTCGACGCGCGCGGCCAGCTCGGTCAGCGTCATGCGGCGCGCGTGCAGTAGTTCGTCCAGGCGGATGACGATCGCCATGTCACACCGTTCCTTCGAGGTCGGCGCGCATGCGCGCGCCGTGGGCGAACACGCCCGACAGCACAAACAGCAGCAGCACCGCCAGCCAAGGCGTGAACGAGAAGCCGTCGATGCGGCCGGGCTCCCACACTGCCGCGGCGATCAGGGCGACGATCACGCGCAGCACTTCCAGCGCGACCACGCTCCAGGCGATCAGGGTGAGGCGGCGCACGTTGTCCAGGACGAAGGGATCGCCGCCGCGCACGCTGTCGACGATGGCCAGCAGCCGGCGCAGCACCGTGTGCACGATCGCCGCGCCGGCGATGCCGACGATGACGATCGCGCGCAGGCCCCAGGGCGCCTGCGGGTACTTGGCCAGCAGGTCGAAACCCAGCGCGCGTTCCGGCCAGCCGTTCATGAAGACGCTGAAGCACAGCAGGGCGATCAGGCTCAGGCCGTACAGCAGGTTGAGCAGGGTCAGGCCCTGGATCACCGGGCGGGCGGCGGCGAGGGCGCGGCTGGCTGTGCGGTTCATGGCGGCAATCCCAGTGATTTATCGTGAATCGATAATAACCGTATCGTTTAACGATGAAATAGGCCATTAGACATGGATAACAACGCTTGACCCGCGTCGCGCCAAAAAAGAGAATGATCGTTCATTCTTTGCAGCGCCCGCGGTCCGGCCGACCGCAACCACGACCTGAGGCTCCCCCATGCCGTCGCATAAGTCCCTATTCCATAACGCTATTTCCCGTGCTCCGAAGGTGTTGGTCGCGACCGCGCTCAGCCTGGCGCTGGCCGCCTGCGGCGGCGGCGGAGAGCAGCCAGGCGGTCCCGGCGGCCAGAAGGGCCAGGTCACTGTGGTGACCCTGAAGCCGGAGACCATCACCCTGACCCGCGAGCTGCCCGGGCGCACCAGCGCCTCGCTGATCGCCGAGGTCCGCCCGCAGGTCAGCGGCATCGTCGAGCGGCGCTTGTTCACCGAAGGCGGCATGGTCAGCGCCGGCCAGCCGCTGTACCAGCTGGACGACAAGACCTACGCCGCGGATCTGGAAACCGCGCGCGCCACGCTCGCGCGCGGCGAAGCAGCGCTGAACTCGGCGCGCTTGAACGCCAAGCGCTCCAGCGACCTGGTCAAGATCGACGCGGTCAGCCGCCAGGACGACGAAACCGCGGTGGCCACGCTCAAGCAGAGCCAGGCCGACGTGGCCTCGGGCCGCGCCGCGGTGCAGAGCGCCAGTGTGGTGCTGGGCCGCGCGCGCATCAGCTCGCCGATCAGCGGCCGCATCGGCAAGTCGGCGGTGACCCAGGGCGCCCTGGTCACCGCCAATCAGACCGAAGCGCTGGCGGTGGTGCAGCAGCTCGATCCGGTGCACGTGGACATCAGCCAGTCCAGCGCCGAACTGCTGGCGCTGCGCAAGCAGATCGCCGCCGGCACCCTGACCGAGGCCAGTACGCCGGTGACGATCCTGCTGGAAGACGGCAGCAAGTACCCGCTGGACGGCAAGCTCGCGTTCTCCGAAGTCACCGTGGACGAAGGCACCGGCAGCTTCCTGCTGCGCGTGGTGGTGCCCAATCCCGACAACCTGCTGATGCCGGGCATGTACGTGCGCGCGCTGATCGGCACCGGCGTGCGTCAGAACGCGCTGCTGGTGCCGCAGCAGGGCGTGACCCGCGATCCCAAGGGCGGCGCCACCGCGATGGTGGTCAACGCCAAGGGCCAGGTCGAGCCGCGCGAGATCCAGGTGGGTCAGGCGATCGGCGACAAGTGGCTGGTCGAAGGCGGCCTCAAGGCCGGCGACAAGGTGATCGTCGAGGGCCTGCAGAAGATCGGCCCCGGCATGCCCGTCGATGCCACCGAGAAGGGCGCCGCGCCCGCCAAGCCGGCCGCCCCCGCCGCCGCGCCGAAGCAGTAAACGGAGACATTCATGGCACGGTTCTTTATCGATCGCCCGATCTTTGCCTGGGTCCTGGCGATCATCATCATGCTCGGTGGCGCGATCGCGATCACCCAGCTGCCGATCTCGCAATACCCAACCATCGCGCCGCCGACCGTATCGGTGAACGCGTCCTACCCCGGTGCCTCCGCGAAGGCCGTCGAGAACTCGGTGACGCAGATCATCGAGCAGAACATGAAGGGTATCGACGGCCTGATGTACATGTCGGCGACCAGTTCGTCCGACGGCCAGTCCAGCGTCACGCTGACCTTCGAAAGCGGCGTCGACCCGGACATCGCCCAGGTGCAGGTGCAGAACAAGCTGCAGCTGGCCACGCCGTTGCTGCCGCAGATCGTGCAGCAGCAGGGCGTGAGCGTGTCCAAGGCGAACTCGTCGTTCCTGCAGGTCATCGGCTTCGTGTCCGAGGACGGCAGCATGAACGGCGCCGACATCGCCGACTACGTGGCCGCCAACCTGGTCGATCCGCTGGCCCGCGTCGACGGCGTCGGCAGCACCCAGCTGTTCGGCACCAAGTACGCGATGCGCATCTGGCTGGACCCTGACAAGCTCAACACCTATCGCCTCACGCCCAGCGACGTGATCGCGGCGCTGCGCGCGCAGAACGCGCAGGTCGCGGTGGGCCAGCTCGGCGGCACGCCGTCGGTCAAGGGCCAGCAGCTCAACGCCACCATCACCGCGCAGGACCGCCTGCAGACGGCCGAGCAGTTCCAGAACATCGTGCTGCGGTCCAACAGCAGCGGCGCGGTGCTGAAGCTGCGCGACGTGGCGCGCGTGGAGCTGGGCCAGGAGGACTACGGCACCATCGCCCGCTTCAACGGCAAGCCGGCCACCGGCATCGCGATCTCGCTGGCCACCGGCGCCAACGCGCTGGCCACCGCGCAGGCGGTGGAGGCCGAGCTGGAACAGCTCAAGCCCTCGTTCCCGAAGGGCCTCAAGGCGGTCACGCCGTTCGACACCACGCCGTTCGTGCGGGTGGCGATCGAGGAGGTCATCAAGACTTTGCTTGAGGCGGTGGTGCTGGTGTTCCTGGTGATGTACCTGTTCCTGCAGAACTTCCGCGCCACCCTGATCCCGACGATCGCGGTGCCGGTGGTGTTGCTGGGCACGTTCGGTTTGCTGGCGCTGTTCGGCTACTCGGTCAACATGCTGACCATGTTCGCAGTGGTGCTGGCGATCGGTTTGTTGGTGGACGACGCCATCGTCGTGGTCGAGAACGTCGAGCGCGTGATGAGCGAGGAAGGCTTGTCGCCGGTGGAGGCCACGCGCAAGTCCATGGATCAGATCACCGGCGCGCTGGTCGGCATCGGCCTGGTGCTGTCGGCGGTGTTCGTGCCGATGGCGTTCCTGGGCGGCGCCACCGGCGTCATCTATCGCCAGTTCTCGGTCACCATCGTCTCGGCGATGGCGCTATCGGTGCTGGTCGCGATCGTGCTGACCCCGGCGCTGTGCGCGACCATGCTCAAGCAGATCGAGAAGGGCCACCACGCGTCCGACAAGGGCTTCTTCGGCTGGTTCAACAAGAAGTTCGACGCCGGCAACGACAAGTACCAGGGCGTGGTGCGCGGCATCGTCACGCGCTCGGGCCGCTTCATGATGGTGTTCGCGGCCATGGCCGTGCTGATGGGCGTGATGTTCTTCCGCCTGCCGTCCTCGTTCCTGCCGCAGGAGGACCAGGGTTTCCTGTTCACCATCGTGCAGGCGCCGGTCGGCGCGACTCAGGAGCGCACCGGCGAGGTGCTGAAGAAGGTCGAGGACCAGTTCCTGTCCGACCCGGCGGTGGACTCGCTGTTCACCGTGCAGGGCTTCAGCTTCGCCGGCAACGGCCAGAACGCGGGCATGGCGTTCTCGCAGCTCAAGCCGTGGGAAGAGCGCGAGAGCACCTGGGGCGATCGCTGGCGCTGGCTGACCAGCTTCGGCAAGACGCCGATGCCGGACAACAGCGTGGACGGCGTGGTCGGCCGCGCGATGGGCAGCTTCATGGGCATCAAGGACGCGTTCGTGTTCGCGCTGGCGCCGCCGGCGGTGTTCGAGTTGGGCAACTCCAACGGCTTCGTGTTCTATCTGAAGGACAACGCCGGGCTGGGCCACGAGGCGCTGGTCGCCGCGCGCAACCAGTTCCTGGGCATGGCCGGCCAGAGCGAGCTGATGCAGAACGTGCGCCCGAACGGCATGGAGGACACGCCGCAGTTCCGCGTCGACGTCGACAACCAGAAGGCCGCGGCGCTGGGCCTGAGCATCGACGACATCAACTCGACCCTGCAGGCGGCCTGGGGCGGCCAGTACATCGACGACTTCGTCGACCGCGGCCGCGTCAAGCGCGTCTATATCCAGTCCGACGCGCCGTTCCGCATGGTGCCCAGCGACTTCAACCGCTGGTACGTGCGCAACGACAAGGGCGACATGGTGCCGTTCTCGGCTTTCGCCAGCACGCGCTGGGAATACGGTTCGCCGCGCCTGGAGCGTTACAACGGCGTCTCGGCGCTGGAAATCAACGGCGAGGCCAAGCCGGGCGTGAGCTCGGGCCAGGCCATGGCGGAGGTGGAAAAGCTGGTGGCGCAGCTGCCGCCGGGCATCGGCCTGGAATGGACGGGTCTGTCGTTCCAGGAACGCCAGGCTGGCGCGCAGACGCCGCTGCTGTACACGCTGTCGCTGCTGATCGTGTTCCTGTGTCTGGCGGCGATGTACGAAAGCTGGGCCATCCCGACCTCGGTGCTGCTGATCGCGCCGATGGGCATCCTGGGCACGGTGCTGGCGACCTGGGCGCGCGGCATGGAGCGCGACGTCTACTTCCAGGTGGCGATGCTCACCACAGTGGGCTTGTCCAGCAAGAACGCGATCCTGATCGTCGAGTTCGCCAAGGAGAACCTGAAGAACGGCATGGACCTGATCGCGGCCACGCTGGCCGCGGTACGCGACCGCCTGCGTCCGATCATCATGACCTCGCTGGCCTTCGGCCTGGGCGTGTTGCCGCTGGCGCTGGCCACCGGCGCGGGTTCCGGCGCGCAGCGCGCGATCGGCACCGGCGTGCTGGGCGGCATGGTGATCGGTACCTTCCTGGGCATCTTCTTCGTACCGCTGTTCTTCGTGGTGGTGGAGAAACTGTTCGTCAGGAAAAAGCATGCGCCCCCGGCGCAGGCTTCGGCAGGAGCGCAGAACCATGAATAAGCTTTCGATCCACACCCTGGCGCTGGCGATCGCGCTGGCCACCACCGGCTGCCTCAGCCTGGCGCCCAAGCTGCCGGTGGCCGACGCGGCGATCCCGGGCGAATGGCCGCTGCCGCCGACCACCCAGGCCTTCACCGGCGCGGCGCCGGCCGGCGAGGGCGCCGCGACGGTTTCGACCGTCGCGGTGGCCGACATCGGTTGGCAGGAGTTCTTCGCCGATCCGAACCTGGAAACCCTGGTCGGCCGCGCGCTGGAGAACAACCGCGACCTGCGCGTGGCCGTGCTCAACGTCGAGAAGGCGCGTGCGCAGTACCGCATCCAGCGCGCCGACCGCGTCCCGGCGGTGGGCGTCAGCGCGCAGCTGCAGCGCACCGGCGGCGACAACCAGGCGGTGGTCGATCAGTACACCGCCGGCGTGGGCATCACCAGTTTCGAGCTGGACCTGTTCGGCCGCGTGCGCAACCTGAGCCAGTCGGCGTTGCAACGCTACTTCGCCGAGGAGCAGGCGCGCCGCAGCGCGCAGCTGAGCCTGATCTCCGAAGTCGCCAACGCCTACCTGACCCTGGCCGCGGACCGCGAGCTGCTGTCGGTGTCGGAAGCGACCTTGAAGAATCAGCAGTCGGCCTATGAGCTGACCCAGAAGCGGCGCGAGCTGGGCGCGGTGTCGGGCCTGGAAGTGAGCCAGGCGCGCACCCAAGTCGAGCAGGCGCGCGCGGACGCGGCACGCTATGCGGGGCAGGTGGCGCAGGACATCAACGCGCTGAACCTGCTGGTCGGCGAGCCGGTGGATCCGGCGCTGCTGCCGCAGCGTCTGACCGGCGACGTCAGCGGCATCGCCGCATTGCCGTCCGGCCTGCCGTCGGAGGTGCTGCTGCGCCGTCCCGACGTGCTGCAGGCCGAGCACCTGCTGCGCGCGGCCAACGCCAACATCGGCGCCGCGCGCGCGGCGTTCTTCCCGTCGATCAGCCTGACCGGTCTGTTCGGCAGCGCCAGCGGCGAGCTGTCGGGTCTGTTCGACGCCAACACGCGTGCGTGGTCGGTCAATCCGGTGGTGTCGATTCCGATCTTCCAGGGCGGCAAGCTGCGCGCGGGGCTGGATTCGGCCAAGGCCGACCAGCAGATCGCGCTGGCGCAGTACGAGAAGGCGATCCAGGCCGGTTTCCGCGACGTCGCCGATGCCCTGGCCTTGACCACGACCCTGGCCGAACAGCGCCAGGCGCAGGAGGCGCTGGTCGAGGCGGCCGCGCGCGCCGACGAGTTGTCCACCGCGCGCTACAAGGCCGGCCGCGACAGCTACCTCAACCAGCTCGACGCGCAGCGCACCTTGTACGCCGCGCAGCAGGGCCTGGTGACCACGCGTCTGAACGAACAGATCAATCGCGTGACGCTCTACAAAGTCCTTGGAGGTGGCTGGAACGAGCGCAGCCAATGAGCAGGCAGGCCAAGTCCACCCCCAAGGCCGAGGCGCGCGCGCTCGCCCAGCGCGAGCGCATCCTGGTCGCGGCGCAGAAGTGTTTCGTCGTGCACGGCTTCCACGCCGCCAGCATGGCCAACATCGCCGATACGGCCGGCATGAGCGCCGGCCTGATCTATCGCTACTTCAAGAGCAAGAACGACATCATCCTGGCCATCATCGGGCGCCAGCTCGAAGAGGCCAGGGCAGATGTGGCGCAACTGCATACCAGCAGCGATCTGGTCGGCGGTATCGCCGAGGTGTTCCAGCAGTGGCAGGCGAACGATCCCAGCCTCACCAATGCGGCGCTGTTCCTGGAGCTGACCGCGCAGGCCACGCGCGACGCCGAGATCGCCGCGGCCACGCAGTTGTCGGACAAGGTGCTGCGCGCGGATCTGGCGGCGTGGTTCGTGCGCGGCCGGCCGGACGGCGGGCTGGGCCTGCCGCAGCGCGAAGCGGAAAGACGGGTGCTGTTGTTGCAGTCGCTGATCGAAGGGCTGGCGATCCGCGCGATCTCGCAGCCGGATCTGAGCGTGGACGAGGTCAAGGAGGCATTGCAGCTGGTACTGCCGGCCTTGCTGTCTACCGAGGTCTGAGCGGGCGCGGCGCCGGCGTCGATCGGAGGTCCGGCGTGGTTGCGAACGCCGGCGCCTTCGGCCGCCGGAGGATTCGCTAGCGCTTCGTCGCCAACACGCCGTCCAGCGCCAACTGCGTCTTGAAGCCGGCTTTCTCCAGCCGCTTGGCGACCTCGCGCGGCACGTCGCGGCCGCTGGTGAGCTTGTTCGGGCTGCCGGTGTAGTGGAACAGGCGGCCGCCGCGGCGTAGCACGCGTGCGAGGTGGTCGTAGAAGCGTTGCGAGTACAGCTCGCCGGCGATGCCGAAGCGCGGCGGGTCGTGCAGCAGCGCGTCCACCGACGCGTCGGCGATGCCGGCGATCGCCACCGACACGTCGGCATGCGCGAGCTGCAGGCGGCCGCCGCTGGCGGGCGCGTCCGGATCGGGCGACCAGGGATTGAGCGTGCGCAACCACAGCACGCTTTCGTTCTTCTCGAAGGACTGGATGCGCGCCGCGCCGGCCTGCAGGCAGCAGGCGGCGAAATAGCCCAGCCCGCCGCAGGTGTCCAGCACGGTTTTGCCGCGCGGCTCGACCAGGGCGACTTTGCGCTGCGCATCGTCGATGGGCGAGATCTGGGCGCTGACCAGCATCTTGATGCCGTCGATCTCGAAGGTGGGGGTGCCCCACTGCGTCGGCACCAGCTTGATCAGCGAGCCGGCATAGCGCGAGACCGCGGCGTAGTCCTCGCCGTCCCAGTAGTAGATGGTGCGGTCCTTGAGCGACGCCGGGTAGGGATAGCGCTGGTCGCGCCAGACCCAGGCGTCGGCTTTCAGGACGGCGTCCGCGTTCGTGCGTCCCAGATCGAGCGAGCCGGCCCATGTCTGCGCGCCCGCGGCGCGCGCGGCCTGCAGCGCGTCGGCGATGGGCTGGGTGAGCAGGGGGCCTGAATAGTGCGGCACGGGCGACGGCATCCTTCGGACGAGTGCGCGGGCGCGCACGCGGGTAGGAATCGTACCCGTGCCGGCTGCGCCGCGCAGTCGTTTCCTGCGGCGCGGTGACGCGATCAGGGCCTGGGCTGGTCCTCGATGCGCGTATCGACCGCGATCCAATTGGTCTCCCAGGTCTGGCCGCCGTCCTGCGAGTAGGCCTGCTCGAAATGGGCCGAATTAGCGTCGATGTCGGATATCACGAAGCGCACCAGGATCGCGCGACCGTTGAGATCGTCGGGGCCGTAGAACTCGCCGCGCCCATTGCGAAAACCGCCGTACACCGGGCGGGTGAGCATGCCGTCGTGGGCGCTGGCGTAGTTGATGTTCCACTGCCGCGTCTGCGGGTTGTACAGACGCAGGCTGGTGCCGTGGATGCGGCCGGTGGGCCCTTCCACGCGCAACTCGATCAGGTTGGCGCGCCCGTCCAGCACCTCGCGTACCACGCTGGTGCCGCTGTACTCGACCCACTCCTGCGAGCCCGACAGCGGCCGCACCAGGCGCTTCACCTGGGTCTTCCAGCGGCCGATTTCCCAATCGAAACCGTGCGCGCCGTCGTCGGGCGCGGGCGCGGCGGTGGACGCCGACAGCGCCGACAACGCCAGCAGGCCGCCTAGAACAGGACCGTATCGCCGCTTGCTTTGCATCGCCAGGCTCCGTTGCGGATGATGGCGTACAGATTGCGAGCGCGAGGCGTCCATGAACAAGAACGCACCTGCAGGTAAGCATGCCCGGCCCAGCGCGCTGGAGGGCTGCCCGCTGGCGGCGGCGTTCGCGGCGATCGGCGGCAAATGGAAGCTGACGATCCTGTACTGGCTCGCGCACGGCGAGCTGCACTTCGCCGGTCTCACGCGCCGGGTCGCGCCGATCTCGCCCAAGGTGCTGACCCAGCAACTGCGCGAACTGGAGGCCGACGGCCTGATCGAGCGCGACCCCACCGGCGCCGCGCCGGCGCCGGTGCTGTACCGGCTCACGCCTTACGGCCTGACCTTGCTGCCTATCGTGGAGGGCGTGCGCGTCTGGGGCGAAGGCCACCTGCGGCGCGGCGATGCGCCGCCGGCCCCGAATCCGGGGCTGGCGTGCCGCGAGGCGATCGGCGCGATCCCTTGAGTCCGGATTACATCTCCGGCATCGGCAGACATTCCATGACTTCGACCCCGTCGCCGGGGAAGATCGAGAAATGCGGATGGCGCTCGAACAGCTTCGCCGCGGCTTCGTGGGACTCGGCACGCACCAGGGTGTAGGCGCCCAGCGCATTGCGGATGTCGGCGATGCCCTCGGCGGTGATGCGCTTGGTTTTGCCCAGCGGCGCGCCGTGATCGACGATGGCGTCGGCATGGGCGATGGCCCAGTCCTGCCACGCCTGCATGCCGGCCTTCTCGCGCTGCGCGCGCGTGGCCGGATCCAGGGTTTTCCAGCTGTCCATGGACGCGGGGGAGCCGGTGAACATCGCCAGATAGGTTTTCATCGCATAGTCCTTCGTACGTGGGTAGGAGCGCCTGACGGCGGCGCTGTGGTGTCGCGCTTACTTGTCGCCTTCCTTCTTCATGCCCTTGAGCAGGGCCACGATGGCCATCGAATGGCCGTGGCCCAGGTCGAAGTCCTGCTTCAGCCAGGCGATCACGTCGCCCGGCTTCACGCCCGCGGCCAGTCCCTTGGGGCCGGCCAGACCCTTCTTCGCCGCCAGGGCGCGGAAGTCGGCAGGGCTCTTGCCGGTCTTGGTCTGGATGTTGTCGAGATAGGCCTGGAAGGACATGGCGTGCAGCTCCTGGATGGGTGGGCGAGCGCCCGCTGACCGGGGCTCTTATCTGGACGACGAACGGGGAGGGGCCGGATCGACAGCGGGAGCGAAAATATTTTCGAGGCCAGGTGTACAGGCGGCGTGGCGCCGCGGCGCGAACCGAAAGGCGGCGGCCGCGCGGCTTCCGAATCGGCCGAACAGACCCGCGAGCGGACCGAAAGCGAAGGGCGTTCCGCGCTACGGCGCACACCGGAGCCGCAGCGGCGCGGTGTTAAAATACGCGCTTCAGCCAGCCCCTCGGAGCAAGCGACGCGATGACCGCCACAGCCTTCTACCCCATCGGCACCCCCGGGCAAGCATGGGGGGCGGCGGAAGTCGCCCAGTGGCGTTCGCGGCAGGTCCGCCATCGCAGTTACGAAACCGATGTGCTGAGCAAGATCGACGCCCTGCGTGAGCGCTTCGACGTGGTCGAGTACGGCCGCCTGGACTACGCGCCGGACAGCTACCCGCTGTTCGCGATCAAGAGCCGCGACTGGCAGGACGGCCTGCCCACGGCGCTGGTGACCGGCGGCGTGCACGGCTACGAGACCAGCGGCGTCCACGGCGCACTCGAATTCGCCGACCGCCATGCCGCCGACTACGCCGGTCGCATCAATCTGCTGATCGCGCCCTGCATCAGCCCCTGGGCCTACGAGCGCATCCACCGCTGGAATCCGCAGGCGATCGATCCCAACCGTTCCTTCCGCGCCGACAGCCCGGCCGCGGAGTCGGCTGCGCTGATGCGCCTGGTCGAGCCGGTCAGCGCCGGCGTGGTGGTGCATATCGACCTGCACGAAACCACCGACAGCGACGAATCCGAGTTCCGCCCGGCCTTGGCGGCGCGCGACGGCAAGCCCTACGAGCCCGGCGAGATTCCCGACGGCTTCTATCTGGTCGACGACACCGCGGCGCCGCAGCCGGCGTTCCAGGAAGCGGTGATCAAGGCGGTGGAGCAGGTCACCCACATCGCGCCGGCCGACGCCAAGGGCGAGATCATCGGTTCGACGGTGGTCGCGCCGGGCGTCATCCGCTACGCGCTGCGCCCGCTGGGTCTGTGCGCGGGCGTGACCGACGCGCGCTACCGCACCACCACCGAGGTCTATCCCGACAGCCCGCGGGCCACGCCGGAGCAGTGCAACACGGCGCAGGCGACGGCGGTGCGGGCGGCCATCGACTTCGCGCTGGCGCATCCCTGAGCGGCGCTGCGAACGCTAAGGCCTGCTCTCGATAGGGCCGGCCGTTCTGTCTGGATTGCGAAAAGCCGCTCGACGAGCGGCTTTTTCGTTGGCCGCGCCTATCGGCTGGCGCGACGCGCGCGGACCTGCCAACAGGCCGCGACGAAGCGTACGTACGCGCCCTGCAGGTAGGGATCGAACGCGCCGCGCACGCTGTCCAGCACCCGTGCGCGCGTGGCCTCGTCCACGGCCTGCAGCGCGAGGCCGACCGGGCCCAGGCGGCTCAGGTAGTAGCTCAGCTCCGATGCGGGAAACCTGCATTCGACCTCGACCGGGCGGATATCGATGTCGCTCCAACCGCCGGCGCCCAGAATCGTGCGTACCTGCGCGGGATCGGCGAACGCGAACTGCCCCGGCCCCTGGCTGGGGCGGACGGGCAGCTCCGGCAACAAGGGCGCGGCCGCGCGCTCGGCGGCGGTCATGAACGGATTGTCCGCGGCGCCGCGCCAGACCACCGCGCACAGCGCGCCGCCGGGCCGGGTCGCATGCAGCAGATTGGAAAAGGCCTGTACCGGGTCGTTGAAGAACATCAGGCCGAAGCGCGACAGGATCAGGTCGAACTGCGCGGCAGCGAAGGCATGGGTCTGCGCGTCGGCGACGACGAAGTGCGCCGATGAGCCGACGGCGAGGGCGCGCTCGCGGGCCAGTGCGATCATCGGTTCGGAAATGTCGATGCCGGTGCACTCGCCCTCACGGCCCAGCCGTTGCGCGGCCGCCAGGACGACGGAACCGGTGCCGCAGCCCACATCCAGCACGCGCTCGACGCCGCCTTCCGGGACGGCTTGCAGCAGCAAGTCCTGCAGCGGCCGGTACATGCCGTCCAGCAGTTCCTGCGCCTCCACCCAGGCGCAGCCCGAAGCGCCGTTCCACTGATGGGTCTGGGTCTTGCCGGTCTGCGCCGCGCTCATGTCGCTCTCCTGTGGCTTGTCATCGATGGGGGTTGGCGGCACTGTGCAACTTCAAGTCGACTTGAGGTCAAGGGCATGGACGAGCTGGACATCGCGGAGGTCGCGCAACGCGCCGGCCTGCCGACTTCCACCCTACGGTATTACGAGGAAAAGGGCCTGATCGCCCCGATCGGGCGGCGCGGACTGCGGCGCCAGTACGGGGCGGGCGTGCTCGAACGCTTGGCGCTGATCGCGCTCGGTCGCGCCGCCGGTTTTCCGCTGGACGAGATCGCGCAGATGTTCGCGCCGGACGGGCAGCCGCGTATCGAACGACAAAAATTGCTGGCCAGGGCCGACGAGATCGACGCGGCCATCCGCCGCCTCAGCGGCTTGCGCGACGGCCTGCGGCACGCGGCCGCGTGCCGGGCGGCCAGCCATATGGAGTGCCCTAGCTTCCGACGCATTCTGCGGGCGGCGGCGTCGGGCGCCATCTCGACTAGGCCCGAGCGGAATGCCCGCCGCGCGCGCCAATAGAAGGACCGGGGGGCTGCTGGTTGTGTACTCAGGGCGGGGCACGCGCGCTTAGCGTGCCTTTCCAACGTGAATCGGCGGGCGATCCCGTACCATGGCCGCCTGAAACAGGGGGCAGGACAATGACGAAACAATGGCGCAGCGCATGCGTGCTCGCGATGGGCATGGCATTTTCGCCGCTGGCGGCATGGGCTCAGGACAAGGCGGCGGTGCTGATATACGACGAGTCCGCGGCGACCGTTTCCGGCGCACGCATGCTCACCGGCTTCGAGCGCTTGCCCGAGCCGGGAGAAAAACCGGTCTGGACCGACGGCAGTCGATTGGACGACATCGGCGTGAATCTGCTGGCGGGCGGCGGCCTGATCGGCGCCGGCATCGCCGATGCACGCGCGCAGGAGCAGCGCAATACCTCCATCGCCGCTCTGCGCACGGCGATGACGCGCGACGATCGCCTGCGCGACCTTATCGAAAGCTCGGTAAGCGATGCTGCGCGGGCGCAAGGGTTCGCGTCGTCGCGGGCGGTACGCTCGCGCGGCGTGAATCAGGGCTCTATCTCCCGTGTGTTGACCGCACCGAAGGACGGAACCGGCATTGCCGTGCAGAACGCCCCGGGCCTTCAAATGGTCACCCTGAGCTGGGACGATCGGCAGCTGCTGCTGGCGATGGATGTGCGCTTCTATCGACACAACGGCAGCGATCGCATGCCGATACGCGAAACCGGGCGCCGCCTGGTGAGGTACGTGGGGCCGCAGTCCCCAGCCGGCACCGACCCGGTCGCCTACTGGTCGGCGCAGGACGGAGCGCGCTTCCTGGCGCAGGTCGAACTTGGATTGCAGCGTTTGCAACCGCTGGTATGGGACGAAACGCTCGAACCCGCCAAGGCATCGCGCAAGGACACCACCTCGCTGCAGATCGGACAGAGCACGCAAAGCTTCCCGGGCCGCTTGTGGAAGCAGGAGGGAGGCTACGCCTACCTGCACAACAAGGATGGCGGCATCACCGTGGTCGCCACGGACCCGGCGGCGCCGTAAGCCGCCAGCCGGATACCTCGCCGGCGCCCGGTCCCGCATCCGCTGCGCGACCGGGCGGCCGCATTGCGACCTCGCCGTCAGCAGGGCGCGGCCATATCCGGCAAGTCGGATCGGGTGCCAGCTCGGCCGGGCGCATTGGCCTCACTGGCGCGCCTGGGCCGCAAGTGCAAGGATCGCGTGCGCGGCGAGAACGCTGCCATCCAACTCATGGGGATTTCGATGGCCCGTTACACGCTGGCGTTGTTGGCAGGTTCGATGGTGTCCGCGGCCGGTGCGCAGGAGCCGGCGCCGCAAAACCCCAATGTCTACCTCTACGCGAAAGCCATCCAGCACGCGATCCTGCAACGTTGGACGCGGCCCGATTCGGTGGCCGTAGGTCAGCGCTGCGCCCTGGAGATCAAGCAGTTGCCCGGTGGCATGGTCGTCGAGGCGTCGGTGGCGGCCGACTGCGAATACGATGCGGTCGGCCAGCGATCCATCCAGGCCGCGGTGCTCAAGGCGCAGCCGCTCCCTTATGCGGGGTTTGAGGACGTGTTCCAACCGCGGATACGGCTGCAGTTCGTAGCGCAGGACATCGCGCAGTCGCCTTGAAACGGCGCTGCGTCGCTAGCGCCGCCCGCCGTTCAATCGCAAACGCAAACAAAGGAAGATTCGGCCATGGAGATCACGACGAAGGATTTCTTTAGGGCGGTGCATCTGGCGAAGATTCATGCCCCTGTGCATTGGACCGTAGCCGATCGCGGCCCTTACAAGGTGAGGGTCGAAAGCAAGGGCGGCAGGCACGTCTATCTGGACGTTTCCGAAAGCGACTGGGAGGACGGCTGGATGCGGCCGTTCCGGCAGAACATGTCCCAGTGGGATGCGCGCGCGCTGCCGGTGTTGGGCGCATCCCTCGCGCGCATCCTCGTTCCCCTGGCTCCTAGCCCCGAGATAGCCACGGTCCGGCTCACCCCCAAGGATTGGACGCCGGCGCCTTAAGCCGGACGACCGATTCAGCGCCGACCGCCTGCGTTTTCCTCGGTCAGCGGCCGCACGTAATCGACCAAGCTGACGAGCAGCTTGCCGGGCTCTTCCCACTGCACCATGTGCGAGGAATGCTCGAACCAGACCCCGCGCTTGTAGGGCGCCCGGACCTGCGCCAGCCAGGCCGCGGTCGGTTCCGACGGCGTGGTGTAGTCGTGGCGCCCCATGAACATCAGCACCGGAATCGGGAACTCGCGCACACCGCTCATGTCGGTCGCCAGGAACTCCGGTAGCAGCCGGCCCAGCGAGAACACATTGCCCTGATCCACGGCGGCGCGGTCGCAGTCGTCGTACTCGGGCGACAGCAACGGTGCGCGGTAGTAGTAGAGCGAGGTGTCGCGGTAAGCGCTGAGGCCGCCGTAGTGCTGCGCCCACTTGCGTGCGGCGATGATACGTTCGCGGGTGATGGGCTGGTCCCCGGGGTAGGGCGCGATCGCCTCCATCTCCGCGATCGCCGCCTGATTGCCTTCGGCCTTGGCCTGGCGCATGCCGTGATCGAAGCTGATGCGCTCGTTCTCGCGCACGTTGATGACCTGGCCGATGCCGATGTAGGCATAGAACAAGTCAGGACGCTTCAGCGCCGCCTGCATCGCGACGATGGTGCCCCAACTGTGGCCCATCAGCACCAGCTTGCGCTTGCCGTAACGCTTGCGCAGGTACTCGGCCACTTCGATGGCGTCGTCGACGTAGCGCGGGATATGCAGGGTGTCGGCGTAGCCGTTCGGATCCTGCTGGGTGTAGGTCTTGCCCGCGCCGCGCTGGTCCCAGTTGGCGACGGTGAAGTATTCCTCGATAGGCCGCTGGAACTGCCACATCGCCGGGATCAGCGGCGACGCCGGCCCGCCGTGCACCACCAGCATCATCGGGTTGTCCTTGTCCTGGCCGCGCACGTTGACCCACTGCTGGACGCCGCCGGCCTCGATCGCGTAGGCCTCCTGCACGCCGTTGGGGCTGAGGATGCGCCCCAGGTCCTGGATCACGGCACGCGCATCGGCGTACTTGGACGTGTCCTTGCATTCGGCCGCTCTGGCGGTGGGAATCAGGAGCAGCAACAGCACGAGCAGCAGCGACAGTGTCTTCATGGGCGGGCCTTCGGCAGTGTGGGAGAACCGACACGTGGCCGCACGATGTACTGGACCGTTACGCCGGATGCAAGGGCGCGTGTTCGTATCGGTGCGGTTACCGATACGGATACGGCCATGGGGCGCGCGGTTGCACCCTCGGCGCCTGCGCCCGCCTACGTGGCGTGCAAGGCCCGAAACGGCAACGAGCATCACGCACGAGCTGGTTCGATGACTCGCGCCGGCATTGCGCCGGCGCGTGGAGCGCTCCGTGTAGCCGCGACAACGCCGGATCCGGCGTTTGGCGATCGCGTCCTGAGAACCTAGCGATTCACCGATGGCCCGTTCACGCCCACGTAGCCGTTCGCGCAGCCCGTGGTGCAGGTGGTGGCCAGCATGTTGTAGACGATGCGTCCGGCGTTGCTCTTGGAGCGGAAATGGCCGACGCCGCCGCTGGTGTCGCCGCCGCCGGCGTTGTAGGGGCTGCCGTCCGACCAGTCCCAGTCGTAAGCATAGGCGCTGCTGCCGGTACCGATATCCACCTGCGCCTTGACGTTGCTGGCGGCGTTGAACAGCGCGCCGCTGCTGCAGCCGCCGGCATAGCTGGTGGTGAAGCAATGGACCTGATCGTAGAGGCCGGCGGTGATGGTGTAGAACGAGATCGTGTTCAGCAGGGTCGGCATGGCGCGCAGGCTGTTGCTGCCGCTGCCGGTCCAGCGGTTGTAGCCGTAATAGACCACGCCCGAACTGGGGTACAGGCCGAAGGTGTAGTAGTCGTACGGAAAGACGTAGGCCTCGGCGTTGCAGGTAGGCGCGTAGGGCGACTGATAGCCGGTGCTCAGACAGGTCTGCAGGCCGCGCAGGCCGCCGCCGATGTTGACGAAACGGCGCACGCTGCCGTGGTAGCCGTAGTAGCGCAGCATCGCCAGGGTCATCGACGAGCCCAGCGAGTGGGCGACCACGTCGACCTGGCTGCGCCCGGTGTACAGCTTCACCTTGTCGATGAAGGTCTTGAGGATCTGGTACTTGGCCGGCTCGTGGTAGTTGTACTGCGGTGTGGCGCGCTCGTCCGCGTCCAGGTAGGTCACGCCGAACAGTTCGCAATCGTTGTAGCCGCGCGCCTTGAGTTCGTCGTAGATCGAGTAGGCCGGCGTCGTGTAACCGGTCACCGCCGAGGGCGGCATGTCGAAGCTGATCGCGCTGTCGCCGTTGCCGGACACGAACACCACCGGTGTGCGCGTGGCGGTGCAGGCGCCGCCGCCGAATCCGCCGCTGCCGACGCCCGGGCTGAAGCCGCCCGCGTACTGGCTGGCCGTGCCCAGGCAGGTGTAGCCGTTGTTGGCGCCGCAGTCCAAGGCCTGCGCCGTGCCCGGTGCGATGAGCGCGAGACTGGCGAGTGCGGGAAGCGCGGCGGTCAGGCCGACGCCATGCAGTTGCGCCTTCAGACGGCGCGTAGCGGACAGCGCGAGCGAAACGTAAACCAGCGTGCTGCGGAACATGAGAGCCCTCCCCAGGGTGTCAGTTCGACCACATCGAAAGCCGGATTCGGGCGATGGTGGACCGGTCTGCGCGCCTTGGGTATTGCACCTATGGGCGATGCCGCGCGTGTTTGAGGGGCGCGGATCGCGACGGCCTTCACGGTTCCGCTGCGGGTGCGTTCGTAGGGACAGGGGCCGTCGCGCTCCCATCCCACCCGCCCACGGAGCGCCGCCCGATGCCGACCCCTGCCCGCAAGAACGACGAGGCCCAGCTCGAGGACTATCTGAAGGCCCTGGGCCTGAAGAATCAGATCAAGGTCGTCAAGGCCTACGGCATCGATTCGCTGGAGTTCCTCAAGGCGGTCTGCGCCAATCCGGGCGAACGCAAGGCGCTGGCGCAGCAGATTCGCGGCGATACGCCGGACGGGCCGGCGCGCATCGCCGCCGGCATCGTCGAGAAGCTGACCGCCAAGCAGGTGCAGCAGCGCATCGACCAACTGGCCGCCGAAAAAGAAGACGCCGGCAGCGCCGGCTTCGACCGCAAGAAGCAGCAGCTGGCCGATGCGATCGAAGCGGTGGAGAAGCTGCGCAAGGACACCGCCGACGCGGCCGCCGCCGACCGCGACGCGGTGGTCAAGCAGGCACAGACGCAGCTGGACCGTATTCTGGGCAAGGTCAACGCGCGCGACCTGTTGAAGGCCGGCGACGCCGGATTCGCGACCATCGCCGGCGCCACCGCCCTGATGGAGCGCATCCAGGACGGCCTGCAGAGCAAGATCGCCGACAGCCTCAACAGCTACCTCGACCAGCGCCCGCGCAGCACCGCCGAATTGCTGGAAGAAAACCAGCTGCTGCGCGGCTACTGCGCCACTGCTGGCGGACTGCTGCGCGCCAGCGGCTCCAACCTGCTCGACATGGCCGGTCTGCTGGGCAAGGGCGCGGCGGTCAGCACGATGGATTTCGATTACAGCAGCGAGGAGGCCTACAGCGAGGCCACGCACCAGTTCGAGACCTCGGCCACTTCGTACTCCACCGCCAATACCGCCAAGGGCGCGATGTTCCTGGGCTCGGGCATCGGCGCCGCCAGTCTGATGGCGCAATACGCCAATGCCAGCCAGCGGCAGAAGGACCAGGCCGCGATGCAGCGCTCGCAGAAGGCGACCAAGTTGCGCGTGCACTATCTGTGGGCGCCGCAGGCCACCCTCAGTCTGCCGACCAACCGTTTCGCGCTGAGCGAGGAAGCGCTGGACGCGCTGCGCGCCATCCAGGCGGCGGACGCGGCGGAGCAGCGCGCCGGTGCGGTCGAGTTCCTGCGCTCCTTCGGCAGCCATGTGTTCTGCACCGCGGTGTTGGGCGGTTGGTACAAGCACGTGGCCAAGGCCAGTTGCAGTTCGTCCGAGCGCATGCGCACGCTGGACGAGGCGTTGTCCAGCGCCACGAACTGGGCGGTGTCGGCCTCGGTGTCCTACATCGGCCTCACTGGCGCAGGCTCGGCGTCGACCGCGCACGCGGGCGGCGTCAGCGCGGCGCGGGCCAGCTCCACCGCGATGTCCTGCACCGTCAAGGACCAACAGGTCTCGGTGGCCACCAGCGTGTTCGGCGGGCTGCCCGAGCTGCCCAGCGAACTGTGGCTGACCAGCGTGAAGGCCAATGCCCATTGGCAGGTGATCGACCGCAGCGACGAGCAAGCGGTGTGGAAGATCGTCGCCCTGCTGCCGGAAAAGTCGCTGGGCTTTGACCGCAAGCGCATGGCCGAACTGCTGGAGCGCACCTGGATCAACGACATCTTCATCCCGTCCATCGCCATCGCCGATGTGCGCGAGGCACTGCGCCTGAAAGCGCCGGCGAACGCCGCGGCCATGACCGATGCGATGCTGGCGTTGACGCGTCCGCCGACGATGCGGCTGGTGGTGTTCCAGCGCCGCTGGGAGCAGGCGCAGCAGCATTTCAACGCCGAGATCCAGTTGCCGCACGGCTACAAGATCCTGTCCGGCGGCGTGTCGGGCGTGACCCAGGTGGCCGGCAACTTCATCGTCGCCAGCTACCCCAAGGTGACCGGCAAGGGCCGGGACGAGCGGTGGAGTTGGTGCGCGCGCATGAAGGACATCAAGCATGCCTCCAAGATTCACCACGCGATGACCATCGTCGCCCTGCACGATCCCGACGACGCCTGGGACGTGCAGATCTTCGCCAAGGACGCCACGGCCCTGCGCAGCCGCCACGAAATCGCCATACAGCCGCCCGGCGACTACCTGCTGACCGGCTGCGGCGGCGAGGTGACCAGCTTCGAAATCGCGGCGCTGAAAGCCTGCGGATTCGCGCAGCTGGACGGCCGGCCGCCGGCCGCGACCGAGCCCAAGTGCCAGGCGGTGGTGCGCACCGCCGATCTGATCACGCCGTACCCGCACGCGGTCCGCGCCTACGCGATCGGCGTGCGCGCACGCGCCGGCACCGCGATCGAGGCCGATTACCAGTACCACCGCTTCGGCGCGGCGAGTCAGCACGATCACACCGTCGGCCATGCGCTGCATCCGGGCGGCGATATCGCCAAGCGCAGCGTGATGATCGGCGGCGGCGCCTGCCTCACCGACATCGACATGCACCACTGCCTGACCGGGTCGCGCCCGGTCGTGGCCGACGCCTACCGCGCAGGCGCGGCGCAGGTCTACGGTTGGCTGGTGACCAGCAAGGACCATGAGATCAGGCAAGCCAGCGCGATGACCGTCTACACGCTGGGATTGTCGAACGTCGATATCGTGTGGGAGGAAGAACCCGCGATGTGAGCGTTTGGGATCGATGGCGGGGCGGCGACGCCGCGAGCGCCGAAGTGGGGGCGCAGTTGCGACGCTTGTCGGGACGGCGGCCGTCGATGCCGTCGCCTCACGCCAGGCCGGGAGACGGCCCGCCATCCTGACGCGCCCCGGACAGCCGCGCATCGCCGAAAGCGGGTAGGGCGCGTAGGCTAGGGCGGGCGGACGCAGCGCTATGCTGCCGTCAGGCGACGGATCTCCCATCCCGATCAAGGACGAGCCATGAACGACGAACGCAACGACTCCGGCCACGCGCACGGAGAGCCAGCCGCGGCTGCCGCCAACCCGGCCTATCGCGCCGAAGCGCAGCGGTTGTTCCTGAAAGAAATCCTGCCGCGCTGGACCGCGGCGGACAACGTGTGGCGCAGCGCCTGCGCCCTGGACAGCATCCTCGATTATTTCCTGGTCAGCGGCGCCGACAGCGCCCCCTACGGCGACGCCGCCCTGGCGGCGCTGGATCCGACCAAGCTGGGAAACTGGTGGGACGACTTCGGCTGGATCGGCATCGCGGCGCTGCGTGCGGCGGAACTGGGTTTCGCCGCCGCGCATCGCACCGACTTCCTCAAGATCGCGATCAACGCCTGGTCCTACATGCACGGCCCCGGCTGGTCGCTGTCGCCGCACCAGCGCGCGATCTATCCGTTCACCGACGTGCCCGGCTGGGCGCAATTCGCGCGCGAGCACACCAGCAATTCCGGCGCGCCGAACGTCTGGGACCGCATCGATCAGACCTGGCCCAATCCGCCGCCGGCCACGAAAGCGCAGCTGCGCCCGCGCTATTCCCCCGGCGGCGTCTGGAACGCGCCGATCAGCGCCGGCAGCGCACCCACACCGGTGCCCGTCTACTCCGCCAGCGCCGATTACCTCAGCCCGGTGCAGAACACGGTCACCAACGGCGTTTACACGGTGCTGGGCCTGCGCCTGTACCTGGCCACGCAGAATCCGAATTTCGCCTCGGTGTTCCGCGACGCGGGCTTCAACGCCCAGGCCTGCCTGCAGGCCTGGCAACACCAGATCCAGTGGTACGGCCAATGGATGCTGGGCACCCAGCCCGCCGACCAGTCGCTGTTGCTTAAACCCAGCGCACCCACCGGCGGACTGCTGGTGCGCGAGCGCGTGTCCACCTTCCATCCCGTGGGTAGCCAGTTGTATTGGGACGCCGCCTATCGCAAGCCGTTGTCGTGGATGGGCGACCAGGGTCTGCTGATCGGCGCGCTGCGCGAGGCGCAGGGCATGCATCTGGTGCCCAAGCCTGCGGTGGTCGACCTGTATCCCAATCTGATCCACGGCGCGTTCGCCAACGCGTTCCGGCCGCGTACCTATGGCCAGGTCAACGGATCGTTTCCGCTGCCGTGGCTGGACCTCGACGTCCCCAACCCGTTCTGGGCGCCCTCGCCGGGCAACGACGACGGCGACTACCAGACCGGCGTCGGCGTGCTGATGCGCTACCTGCTGCAGGCCTACCGTGCCAATGCGAGCCTACTGACGCCTTACCGCTCCATGGTCCTCGGCACCGCCAATGCCCTGGTGCAGCCCGGTTTCGGCGTGCCGCCGCCGTCGCAGTCCGGCAGTTGCGACGCGTTCACGCCCACGGGCGGCAGCAATGCCGATCAGATGACGGCCTATGTCAATCGCTTGTCGGTGCTGACGTTGGCGATAGCGATGGGGTGAGGGGGCGCGGCCATCGGCGGACTCTGCACGGCTCGCGATAGCGCGATACCCTGGCGCCGGCAGTGGTGGTGACCGGGGGCGCTATGGCGGGCGGGAACAGGGACGGACTCAAGCCGGTAGGGCACCGTTACGACGATGCCTTGTCCAGATTGCGCTGGGAGCAACTGGAATCGCTGATGGCCGCGTACTACCGCGGCCAGGGTTACGAAGTGGAGCATGTGGGAACGGCGGCGACCGGCCTGCGTTTCGACGGCGGTATCGATCTGAAGCTGCGCCGGGACGATGCCTACGTGCTGGTCCAGTGCAAGCACTGGAATGCCAAGCAGGTCACCCACAACGCCGTGCATGAGCTGCTCGGCATCATGGTCAACGAAGCGGCGACCGGCGCGATTCTGGTCTGCAGCGGCGAGTTCACGCGCGCCGCCCGGGAAGCGGCAGAACGCCAGGGACACGTGCAACTGATCGACGGCAAAGCACTGCGCCCGATGTTGGCGCCCATGCTGGAAGCGGCGGATATTCTGGCAGCGCGAGCGCCGTCCGGTAACGGGTGGGCGGACGCGTCGGCGATGGCGCTGGCAGGGGCGCCGTCGCAGCGGATGCAGTCACGGCGGCCCCCTGGAAACAGCTTGCGTCAAAGCAACGCCGGCTGGTGGATCGTGGCCCTGGTGGGTACCTTGGTGTTCGTGTTGCTGGTGCGCCTGTTGCTGGGGCGCACCGCCTGGAGCGCCGGCTCCAGCCCTGCGTCGCCGGAACCGCACGCCACAGGCGTGAGTGCACCGATAGAATCGGTGGCCGAAACCGTACCCGTGGTTGCGGAGCCGCCAGCCGAAGCGCCCGGACCGCCCACGCATACCGTCCGACCGCCCACCGAAGCCGAGCTGCGTGAATCGCAGCGCAAGGCCGACGAAGCCATGAAGGTGATCGAAGACTCGACGCCGGAGATCTAGAATCCCGCTTCACCCATCAAAGGACGGATGCCGTGAACCAGCCCCCAGTCGCTTCCAGCCAGCCCGTGCTCGACGACAGCCTCACCATCGACCTGGCGCAGGCGTCCAAAGCCGCCTACGACTATTACAGCGGCACGCCTTTCACTCCGCCGGCAGGCTATCGGCAGGTCGACGCCTGGACCGGGTGGGACGAGTTCCTGTTCACCGGTTCCGAAGAGAAGTACGGATTGGTATTCCAGTCCATCGCGGATGCCGGTGTTTGCATCTTCGCGTTCCGCGGCACCGATTCGGACATGGACGCCTACGAGGACGTGCATTTCCTCACGACCGATTTCGTGCCCAGCGCGGGCGGCATCAATCCTGTTCCGCGGGTGGCCTCGGGCTTCTACGGCATCTACAACGGCCAGGGCGGCGCCATGACGCAGTCGATGCGCGAGCAGTTGTTCGCGCTGATCGACAAGTACCGGCCCACGCGGCTCTATGTCACGGGGCACAGCCTGGGCGCTGCGCTGAGCCAGTTGTTCACCCTGGACCTGATGGTCAGTCGGGACTTGGCGTCGATCAACATCAACTTTTCCAGCCCCATGGTCGGCACCGACACTTGGCAGGTCGCTTACGCCAATACCATCGCCGGCGGCACCAGCATCCGTGTCTACAACTACTGGGACTACGTGCCCGCGCTGCCTCCGTCGGATCTGGGCTACACGCATGTCGGCACAGGCTTTCGCACCGCGTTCTACGTCCGCGGCGAGTGGTTCCCGCACATTCTGTCGCGACATTCCATCGTCAATCTGACCACGGTGCTGAGCAACGCCCTGCCGTTGCGGCCGCAGCAATGGGCCGGCACGTTCCCGGACTATGTCGACGCGTCGCTGACGATGGTCAGCACCTTGCCGCCTGCCGGTACCGACATCCCCTGGGCCGATCGCGTCGGCGGTTACATGGCGTTCGAGGGCGCGCTGCGCTAGGACCTGAGCGCACGATCGCGGAGAGGGCGGCCTAGCCGCCGCCCTCTCCGCGTCGCTTCCTGCAGACGGCTCAGGGCAGCGGCGTGCCCTGGTCGGCGATCGCCAGCCATTTGCCGCGATCGTAGGTGTAGGTCACGCCGGTCAGGGCGCGCGATCGGAAGCCGATACGCGGGATCTCGTAGACGGTCTCGTACAGGATGTAGGCCGAACTGCAGCCGTCCACCACGCGGTAGCGCTCGGTCCAGCTCCAGCGCGCTTCGCGATTGGCGAAGTGGCTGGTGAAGGCGGTCATGATCGCGTCGATGCCGACCAGGGTGGCACCGCTGCCGAGCACGGTGATCGCGCGCTCGTCGTGCACGGCGCGGAAGGTGTCGGCGTCGTAGTCGCGGAACGATTCCATGTCCATGCGCTGAGCGACCTCGAACTGGCGCGCGCACAGGCGGGTGATGACGTTGTCCTTCCAGTCCATGCCGACGTGATGGGCGTCGCCGGCGAACGCGGGGCCGATCGAGCACAGGCTGAGCAGGGCGGCGGCGCTCAGGGTGGACAGCGGGGCCGGACGTAGGTTGCGGGTCTTCATCGTGCTTACCTCCTTGTGGTGGGCACGGCGGACCTTAGGCTGCCGACGCGGCGACTTGGAGTGCCAATTGCACGCTGCGGAAGGGAGCCAATCCCGATGCTTTTCGTGCTGCGGAGGGATACCGGGCGTCCATTCCGGAACAGGTTTTCAGCGGCGCGGGATGACCGCGCCGGCGAGGACGTTCACGCTCGTGCGCAGGGAAATGGGGGGCGGCCAAAGTTGCCACGTCGGGCGCGCCGGTCGGACCGGCGGTGTCGTTGCACGGCATCACATCGACAGGGAGGATGCGGCTGGCACTAATGCGGCGGCCCTTCGGTGGCGATGAGTAGCACCCTGCTGTTGCGCGACAGGGCATGCATCGCCATCGCAGCCGCGTCGTCGGCCACGTGCAACAACCCTGCTAGCCCCGCCGCACCGGACGCGGTGGTGCGCGGTCCGCCGCATGCGTGCATGAGTTCGGCGGCCGCGCGCAAAGCGTCCTCGCCTACGACGACCGAGCCTGCGCCGTGGCGCTGCAGCACCGCGATGGCCGGCGCGGAGGCCTGCCCGCACGACAGCATCTCCGCGCTGGTGTGCAGATCGCCGGCCAGCCGTTTGGGCAGACCTTCCGCCAAGGCCAAGGCCACGCAGGCGGCATTCGCCGGTTCGACCACCAGCAAACGCCCGGGACCGGGCAGCCGCTCGTGCAGGCCTTCAGCGACCGCCGCCGCCAGTCCGCCCACGCCGGCTTGGACGAAGGCATGGCTGAGGCCGCCATCGCCGTGATCGCGCAATTGCTCGCGCAGTTCGCGCAGCAGCAGGCCGTAACCGGCCATCACGTCGGCGACCACCGGATCGTCCGGATCGTCGCTGGTATCGGCGATCAGCAGCCCGTCGCCGCGCTGCGCCGCGGCCGTGGCGGCGTCGACGGCGTCGTCGTAGGTGCCGTAGACGCGCACGACCTCGGCGCCCAGGCGGACGATGCGTCGCGCGCGCGTCGCATCGACGTCGCTGGGCAGGTAGATCGAGGCGGACGCGCCGGCGCGTGCGGCCGCGGCGGCGACCGCCAAGCCGTGATTGCCGTCGCTGGCGCAGACCAGGCGCAGGTCGCGGACGCGGGGGCGGCGGTCCTGCAGCTCGCTCAACGAGTCCGCGCCGATCGCGCGCGCGAGCGCACGCAGGCCGGCGTAGAGACCGCCCAGGGCCTTGAAGTTGCCCAGCGGCCGCTCGCCTTCGCACTTGATCAGGACCTGGGCGACGCCGGCGCGACGGGCGAGCGCGGGCACGGCGATCAAGGGAGTGGGGCGGTAGTCGTCCCAGAGTTCGGTGATGTCCCAGTGCGGGCTTCGGGCGTCGGAATTCATGCCGATAGTCTGCCGCGCCGGCCTGCGGCGCCGCCGCGTTATGCGGGCCCGGATGCGGGCAAAACGCGCAAAGCGCGCCGCCGACGCCGAAATCCGTCGCGGCGCTGGGGTTTCATTCGTCCTCGTCCAGGGGGATCGGAATCGTCAGCCCGCGCTTGACCACGCCCAATGCGACGTTGGTGGTGAAACGCTTGACGTTGGGGTTGTCGCCGACCAGGCGCGCCATCAACGCGTCGTAGGTTTCGGTATCCGGTGCGGTGATGACCAGCACGAAGTCGGCCTCGCCGGTGACGTAGAAGGCCTGCTGCACGTGCTCCTGCGCCGACAGCCATTGCCGCAGTTGGGCCAGCAGTTCGGGACGTTCGCGCTCGACCTGCAGCGATACGACGAAGAAGGTGGGGCGGCCGACCTTCTTGGGATCGACCACGGCGGCGTCGCGCACGATCACGCCTTGTTCGCGCAGGCGGCGCAGGCGGCGCTGCACCGCCGACGGCGACAGGAACACCTGTTCGGCCAGGCGCTCGGCGGTCTGGCTGGCGTCTTCCTGGACCAGGTTCAGCAGCTGGCGATCGAATCGGTCTAGCGGCATACGGGCTCCGGAACTGGCCGACAACGCGGAAAAAAAGCGCGGCGCCGTATCGGTTCGCGGCAAAACCGCGAGGGCGCGCTCCTAGGATGCTAGCTCCAAACCGCAGACGCCGACCATGGATTTCGCCGAACTACAGAATTTCATCGATGGCCGCTGGCAGGACGACCTGCTGCCGGCTTTGAGCGAGTACATCGCCATACCCTGCCAGTCGCCGGCGTTCGAGCCCGACTGGGCCGAGCGCGGCCATATGCAGCGGGCGGTGGACTTGATGACGCAATGGGCGCGCGAGCGTCTCGCGGACGTGCCCGGCGCGAGCGTGGAGGTGGTGACGCTGCCGGGGCGTACGCCGGTGATCCATATCGAGATTGCAGGCGAGGGCGATGCACCGGTGTTGGTCTACGGGCACCTGGACAAGCAGCCGCCGATGGCCGGCTGGAGCCAGGGGCGCGATGCCTGGACGCCGTCGCTGGAAGGCGAGCGCCTGTACGGACGCGGCGGCGCCGACGACGGTTATGCGATCTTCGCCGCGATCCTGGCGGTGCAAGCCTTGCGCGCGCAGGGGCTGGCGCATGCGCCGTGTTCGATCCTGATCGAAGCCAGCGAGGAATCCGGCAGCCACGATCTGCCGCACTACATCGAGCATCTGGCGCCGCGTCTGAGCGCGCCCGCGGTAGTGGTCGCGCTGGACGCGGGCTGCGGCAACTACGGGCAACTGTGGCTGACCACCTCGCTGCGCGGGCAGGTCGCCGGCTGCCTGAGCGTGCGCGTGCTGGAAGAGGGCGTGCATTCGGGCGACGCCTCGGGCGTGGTCGCCTCCTCGTTCCGGATTGCGCGCCGCCTGCTGTCGCGGCTGGAGGACGCCGGCAGCGGCGAAGTCGTCGCCGATTTCCATGCGCCCATCCCGCCGTCGCGGCGCACGCAGGCGAACACCGCGGCGGCCGCATTGGGCGCGGGTCTGCATGCGCAGCTGCCGTTGACCGCGGGTTCGCAACCGGTGCATTCCGATCCGGCCGAGGTCGTGCTCAATCGCGCCTGGCGCCCGCAGTTGGCGGTCACCGGCCTGGACGGGCTGCCCTCGGTGGCGGACGCGGCGGCGGTGATGCAGCCCTCGACGCAGTTGAAACTCAGCCTGCGCCTGCCGCCCACGTTGGACGCGCAGGTCGCGGCGCTGCGATTGAAGACGCTGCTGGAGTCGGATCCGCCCTATGCCAGCCAGGTCGGGTTCCGCATCGACATGGTCTCGCAGGGCTGGCATGCGCCGGACACCGCGCCGTGGTTGAGCGACAGCCTGGAGCGCGCCTCGCTGGCGAGCTTCGGCGCCGGGCTGGCCCTGATCGGCGGAGGCGGCGGCATCCCGTTCCTGGCGATGCTGGGCGAACGCTTCCCGTCGGCGCAGTTCGTGGTCACCGGCGTGCTCGGGCCGCAGTCGAACGCGCACGGGCCCAACGAATTCCTACACCTGCCGACCGCGCGACGGATCACCGCGGTGGTCGCGCAGCTGCTGCACGATGCGGCATCGCGGCGCGATGCCTGAACTTCACCCTTCCCATCGAGTGACGCCATGAAGCTGCTCTATCAGACCCATTCCCCCTATGCGCGCAAGGCGCTGGTGTTCGCGTACGAAGCCGGCCTGGCCGAGCGCATCGAGGTGATCCACCACGAAACCAGTCCGACCCTGCGCAACGAGGAGGTCTACGCCGAAAATCCGCTGGGCAAGGTGCCGGTGCTGCTGCGGCCGGGCCTGCCGGCCTTGTTCGACTCGGACGTGATCTGCGCCTACCTGGACACCGTGCACTCAGGGCCGCGTCTGATTCCCGATCGCGGTGAAGCGCGCTGGCAGGCGCTGCGCGTGCAGGCGGTCGCGCAAGGGCTGGGCGATGCCGGCATCAAGGTGCGCTGGGAAACGGTGCGCCGTCCGGAAGCCTTGCGCTATCCGGCGCTGCGCGAGGGCTACACCGAAAAGTTGCTGACCAGCTACGACTGGCTGGAGAGCGAACTGGACACCGACGCGCCGCTGCACGTCGGGCATATCGCCGTGGCGACGGCCTTGAGCTGGCTGGAATTTCGCGAGCTGCCGGACTTCCGCGCGGGACGTCCACGCCTGAGCGCCTGGTTCGATGCCTTCCAGACGCGCGCCTCGATGCGCGCGACGCCGTTGTCGGGCGAGACTCACGACTGAGGCCGGAGGCGAGCGGGGCGGTCGCGAAACGCCGCCCCGCGAACCGCTTACTGCTCCAACAGCAGGTACTCGCCCTTGGGCCCGTAGCGCTTGGCGTTCGGATCGATGCGCGCGCACAGCGCCTGGCCGCAACGGCTCAGGGCGCCGGACTTGGTGGCGCTGAGGATGTCGCTGGCGAACTCGGCGCGCTTGACCTCGCGGCCGCTCTGCCAGATCAGGTAACCCGCGCCGCCGGCGGCGAGCAAGGCGCCCAGGCCCAGGCCCATCAGACCGGTCCAGATCAGCGACTTCTGCTCACGCTTGAGCGCCTGGCGCTGTTCGTCCATCTGCTGCAGGGTTTTTTCGGCGCTGCGCGAGACCTCGCGCAATGCGGCAGCGGTGTTCTGCAGCTGTTGGCCGTACTGCGCCGAGGCCTGGCCCACGCCCTGTTCGATGGCGCCGCGGGTCTGTTCGCCGACGCTGGCAACCAGGTCGCGGGTCAGCAGTTGCGCGTTGGTCTCCCAGATGTCGGCGGTGCGCTTGAGTTCGGTCGCGCTTTGGGTAAAGCGTTCGGTGGCCTTTTCGCAGACCACCTCGAACATTTTGGCGACGCCCATCAGTTGGACGGCGAACAACTCCAGATCCTGCTTCTCCATCGTGCGCTTTCTCGTTGTGCTGTCAGAGCCGCGGCGTCATGCGGCGTTCGGGGCCGTCGTGGCCGCTGGGCGGCAACGTGGGCGGCGTGGGTTCGGCCGGCTTGTCCTGCTGGCGCTGCTCCTGCTGGCGCTGTTCGGGCGGCGGTGCGGCCGCGGCCTGGGCCTGCTCGCCGCCGCGGCGTTGCAGCGACTGGCCCTGTTCGGAGGCCAGGAAGCTGCCGCCAACCGCGCGCGCGCCGTCGACGTCGCCGTTGACGGCGGCCTGGCCCAGTCGCTGGAACAGCGCGTGGGTGTCTTGCGGCGTGACCGGCGCGGGATCGGCGTTGAGGCGCGGCTCGGGCGAAGCAGGGCCCGGCGGCACCGGTCCGATCGCGACCGCGCGCTGCGGGAAGCGCGCGTTCATCGCCTCGTCGCGCGGCTCGTTGTTGTTCGGATCCGCCACCCGCTTGTCCGGCGTCAAACGGGTCATGCGGTCGCGCTGGCCGTCCTTGTCGAAGTCGGAGGTGCGGTAGAACCACTGGTGTTCTTCGGAGCGGTGGACGACGTTCATCTCCGCCGCGGGCAGGGCGCGCTTTTCCAGGAACGGCTTGTCGCTGAGCGAGTTGAGGTAGTCGACCATCAGGTTGCCGCTGCGCACCGACAGGCCGTTCATGGCATAGCTGCCGCCGATGTCGCTGTGCGCGCCGCCGACGGTGACGTTGAGGAAGCGGCCGTTCTCGGTCTGGCCCGGGTCCAGAATGCTGGTGGACTTGAACAGGTTGCGGCGCTCGTCCTCGGCGGTGATCTGGAAGCCCGACAGCACCGACGGCGGTTGGCGGCGGTCGTGCTTGCGCGGCTCGCCGGTGCCGACCGGATCGAACAGGGCCACCGCCTGCGGCACTTCGTGCGGCGGCACCAGCGGGTCGCCGGTGTAACGCACGTGCTTGACGTTGCCGAACAGGTCGCGGTCTTCCACGCGTCCCTTGGGATCCTGGATGCCGCGTTCGTCGACCAGGCGGGTGAAGCCGGCGGCCTGCTCGGCGCCGCGGCTGAAGCCCACGCTGACCACGCGGATCTGCGCCTCCGGATCCTCGGCCAGCCATTTCTTGCTCTGCGCGGCGAAGCGCGAGTACATCTCCTCGACGCGGTCCTCGTAGGAACGGCCGGTGGCGCTGTCCCAGCCGCTCTTGAGCGCGCCGTCCTGCGTGCCCGGGCCTTCGACGTAGTCGACGCGGATGTTGGACAGCCCGCGGCTGTTGGCCGCCGCGGTCTGCCGCACCACGTCGGCGATGTTGGTGTGGTTGGTCGGCGCGTCCTTGAGCATGCTGTTGCCGGTGCCGTCGAAGGCGGCGATGAACAGCCGCTCGTGCGGATTGGCGCTGTTGACCAGCATGGGCGTGGACAGCCGCGACAGCGCTTCGCCGGCCTGCTCGTAGCTGGCCAGGTCGTGCGCGTCGGCGGGATAGGTGCTTACGCCGTCCGGGCCTTTCTTCTTCTTGTCGTCCGTCATCGCACTACTCCTTTAGTACGTATGGCTGAACACCAGCACCGGGTCGTTGCGGAAATCGCTGTGCTTGTTGCCGGGGATCTGCAGCTCGCGGGTGTGGACCATGGCGCGCATGTAGACCTTGATGGTGCGGTCGTTGACCTCGAGCAGGATCTCGGGGTCCTCGGCGATCACGCCGGCGTCGGCCAGTTCGGCGCTAGGCACGTTGTGGCGGATCACCCGGTCATCGAACAGGCCGGGGATGTCGACCGTGGCCTCGTGCGCGCTGCCGTCCTTGGATCGCCAGCTCACCTGCGCCGGGCCGGGAAAGTTGCGGATCGTGGCCCAGGGCGCGGTCACGTGCTTGAGGTAATCGTTGCCGAGCGAGGCCGAGGACGGCGTCTTGGCGTCGTCGGCGTCGCGCACGGCGTACTCGCCGTTGTAGAGCACGACGCAGCCGAAGGTGTCGTAGGCGGCGGCGCCGAAGTCGTGCTGGGCGAATGTGAGCGGCCGGCTGGCGTCGGTCTTGTTGGGCGCGACGTAGGCAGGTTGGGTGGACATGGCGGGTTGGCATCCTGTTGCGAATAGGACGGAAAGCGCGAGCGCGCGCGCCAAGGCGGGCAGGCGCGGACGAGGAGAGCGATGGCGGTGCGGGGCGCGGTCCGCGGCAGGACCGGCGTGGCGGCCAGGAGCGTCGGCGCGGAGACCGCCGCGGGGCGGCGCGCCTGAACCTGGTTTTGTATCCATTCCCTCCTCCCCTGGAGACCGTCGCCGCGGTCCATCGCCGGCATGAGCATCGCCCGATGGTAGCGCAGGCACGCTACGGACACACGCCGGCGTATCGTGAGACCGGACGCAGGTCCGTTTGCGGCGAAGCGGACGACGCGGCGGCCCGCGCCCGTCGTCGCGCGGCGCTCAGGTCCGCTCCGCTATGCTGTGAGTCCCTGACCACCGCACCCGGAGGCGGCCATGGCAACCGGCTGGGCAGGCGACGGCGCCGTGCAGGACCAGATCGACGCCACCATCAAGGACGCGATCAAGCGCGCCCGCGACCAACTCCCGCAGGGCCCCGGATTGGAGCGCTGCGAGGAATGCGACACCCCCATCCCCGAAGCGCGGCGCAAAGCCGTGCCGGGCGTGCGCCTGTGCGTGCGCTGCCAGGAGGCGCACGATCAGGAGCAGGGCGCCGCCAGCGGGTATAACCGCCGCGGCAGTAAGGACAGCCAGTTGCGCTGAGCGGTCGGCCGAGCCGCGTTGTGGTGATCGCGCGTGCGAGCCGATGCGAGACGACGGCCGCGTGCATCCGCGACGGCCTAAGCGTCTATCGTTAGGGATGGAACGCGGGTCGGTGCGAGTCGGCGTCTCCGCGCCCGTTGCGTAGGCGCACCTCAGCGCCGGTACCGCGTCGACGGTCCGTTGGCGGCGCGGATTTCCATCGCGACGATGGCGCCGTCGGCGCCGCGTTCGAACGCGACCCGGCGCGCGGGTTCGCCGGCCACGCTGAACGTGTCCTCGCCCAGCGGCAGCAAGGGCCAGGCCGGGCGCCGATCGCGCTGCAGCCACAGGCGGCCGTCGCGCTCGCTCAAATTCACAGGGCCGTAGGCGCCGGCATAGTCGCGCAGCGCGACGTGCGGCGGCGCGGCTTCGGCGCGTAGCGCCTGCAAGGTCCAGCGCGCTTCCACCATGTCGGCCTCCGGCAGTCCCAGCGCGAGCACCGCTTGCAGGGCCAGCACGCGTGCGCGCTCCAGCGCCAGCGCCGAATCCACTGCGACGTCCGGCGCCACGCCGCTGCCTTCCCAGTTGCCGCCGGTGATCGGGCTGATCGGCGAACCGCGCGAGACGAACACGCGCAGGCCGTGGCCGGCATCGACCTCGCCGCCGGGATTGGCGGCGCCCGCGCTGGCCTCGCCGACGACGGTGGCGCGCTTGGCGTTCTTGAGGGTGTAGGCGAAGGATTCGGCGGCCGAGCCGGTGCGCCCGCTGATCAGTACGTACAAGGGCAGTGTCAGGCGCGGTGTGGGATAGGCCTGCGGCGGCGCTTCGCTGACGCTGCGCTCACGTTCGCGGAAGCGGTTGTAGATGTCGGCGCCCGGCGCGGTGAACGCGCTGACCAGGTAGCCGACCATCGCCGGCGAGCCGCCGCCGTTGTCGCGCAGGTCGATGATCAGCGCGTCGGTGCCGGCCAGCAGTTGCAGGGCGGCCTCGATCGCGCGGCGCGCGGGCTGTTCGCTGCCGTCGTAGGCGAAGTCGGCGAACTCGCGCAGGTCGATGTAGCCCACGTTGCCGGGCAGCACTTCGACGCGGCGCAAGCCGTAGCTGCCGCGCCGATGCGGGGCGGCAGCCGAGGGCCCGGGCCCGGGCCGTCGCAGGACGACCGGACCGGTCGGGTCGCTGGACAGGGCGACGCGGAAATGGCGGTCCAGCGGCTGCAGGGTCGTGGTCAGCGCGGTCGCCAGGTCGCGCGGATCGGGGTAGCGGTCGAACTCGCCGCGGCCGGCGGCCGCGCGCAGGTCGTCGGCGATGCGCTGGCCGCGTTCGGCGTCGTAGTAGTGGGCGGCGATCGCCGCGGCGACGCCTGCGACCCGGTCGCGTGGCGACTGCGCCTGGGCGGCGAAGGCGGCGAGCCCGAGCAGGGCGGCAAGGGCGGCGCGGAAGGCGGTGGGCATGGCGGTTCTGGTCCTTGGGGCGCGCTGGGACAGCGGCATCGGTAACAGGGATGCCGCAGGCGCCCGAAGGGTCGCGGGCGGCGGCGGCCGGTCGCCGAACCCCGGCCTTCGGCACATACGCGCGTTTCGGGGCCGCCCTATGATCGCCGCCACCATCCGAACGCGAGCGGGGCAACGGCATGTCTTCCAGTCTCGATCACACGCCGCGTTCGCCGGCCTGGGCGCAGGTGCTGCTGGGCGGCCTGCTGGTGGCCCTGGGCGATATGAGCTTCGCCGCCACGCTGTGGTTCGGCTGGGACGGCCCGGGCATGGTGCGCCTGTTCCAGACCATCGCCGTCGGCGTGCTCGGCCCGGCCAGTTTCGACGGCGGCCTGCAATCGGCCGCATTGGGCGCGGTACTGCACGTGTTCATGGCGACGATGTTCGTGCTGATCTACGTGCTGGTCGCGCGGCGTCACCGCGGTCTGCTCGCACGCCCGCTGGGCTACGGCCTGCCTTACGGCGTGGTGCTGTACCTGGTGATGAATTTCGTGGTGCTGCCGCTGTCGCGGGTCAACGCGACGCCTTCGCTTAAGCATCCGGACTGGATCGCCTGGAGCGTGCTCGCGCACATGGCGTTCGGCGTGATCTGCGTGCTGTTCGCGCGGCGCGCACTGCGGCGCTGATGCGCTAACCGGCGCGCCGACCCTTGTCGCGCAGGGGACGGTTCGGCCATCATGCGGCGCGATCCGGGCCGCGCGAATGCGGCGGTCGGGTGTGCAATCCGGCGCGGGGGCGCCCACAGGGGATTCGGAATGAGCTTGGGTAAGACGATGCGCGTCGCCGTGCTGGCGTGCGCGCTGTGGGTGTGGCCGGCGACTTCGGCGCTGGCGCAGAGCGGGCAGGGCGAGCGTTACCAGCCGCGCAGCGAGCGCGGACGTCTGGCGGCCGGATTGGTCCTGCGCTGGGCCGGTCACGTGCAGCAGGTCTACGGCACCGCGCCGCAGCGTTGGGCGCAGGGCATGGCGCCGACCTTCGCCCGCGCGCCCTTGGCCAACCTGCGCCGCGCCGCGGCGATGACCGATTACGACGCGATGATGGCCGCCGCCAGCGAGCCGTACGCGCACCGTTCCGCGCCGGACGCGGCCCGCGCGCCGTCGCCGACCACGACCGCCGCGCTCTCCAGCGAGCGCCTGCTGTACACCATGCTCACGCCGTGCCGTCTGGCCGATACGCGCACCGTCGCGCGCCGCATGAGCGCCGGCGAATCGCGCAGCTTCAGCCTGCAGTCGCTGACCGCGCAAGGCGGCGCCCAGAACGGCTGCGGTATCCCCACCGACGCATCGGCGGTGACGCTGAACATCACCGTGATCAATCCCGACGTGGCCGGCTACCTCACGGTGTTCCCGACCGGCGGCACGCGTCCCTTGGCGTCCAGCCTGAACTACCGCGTCGGCGACGTCGTCGCCAACGAAATCATCGCCCGCCTCGGCGGCGATCCGTGGCCGACGTATTCGGTCTACAGCTACGCCGGCGCCGATCTGGTGATCGACGTGGCCGGCTACTTCAGCGCCGCCAAATCCGAACCGCTGGACTGCACGCAGGTGGAGTCGGCCCTGGTCGCGGTGAACCCCGGCGGCACCGCCTCGGCGGTCACGCCCGCGTGCCCGGCCGGCTACACCGGCACCGGCGGCGGCTGCACCGTGGCTGGCGCCTACCCGTCGATCGACGAAGTCTATTTCCATGGCTTCGGTGCGCAGGCCAATGGCGGCTATGCCTGCCACGCCCGCAACCGCGGCGGGGTCGCCAGGAATGTGCGCGCGGAGGCGATGTGCTGTCGCCTGCCGGGTCGCTGATCGCGCGCGGCGGGAGAGCGGGATGAAGAAGACGATCGCGGCCCTGGCGCTGCTGGTGCCGGCCGGCCTGATGTTCGCGGCCACGGCGCCGAGGCTGTGGTCCGCGCCCGCAGAACGCGAGGCCTCGCCCACCGTGGCGCCTGCGCCGCCGCGCGCCGCCGCCGCGTCGCTGGGCGCGTTGCAGGCCGCCGACCATCTGCTGCGCCTGTGGTCGCCGCATGTGCAGCAGGTCTACGGTACCGCGCCCGAGCAGTGGGCCCGGGCCATGCGGCCCAGCCTGGCGCGGTTGGGCGAGCGCGAGTTGCGCCGCGCCGCCGACATGCCCAGCTTCGACGCGATGATGGCCGCGCTGACGCCGCAGCCGCAGCGTGAGATTCCGGTGCAGTCGGTATGGGACGCGCGCGCCGCCCAGGCCGCACAGCTGCTGGACACCGAGCCCGCGCAGCTGGCCTACAACATGCTCGCGCCCTGCCGCCTGGCCGATACCCGCGTCGCCGGCACGCGTCTGGGCAGCGCCGGACTGCTGCATCTGCGCACGACCGGCGCCGACATGAGCGCGCAAGGCGGCTACGCCGGCGATTGCGGCGTACCGGCCGACGCGCGTGCCGTGGTGGTCAACGTGGTCGCGGTAGCGCCCACTGCGGCCGGCTACCTGACGGTGTTCCCGTACGGCGCGCAGCTGCCGTTCGCCTCCAGCCTGAACTATCGCGCGCAGGAAGTGATCGGCAACGAGATCATCGCCAAGCAGAGCGATCCCGGCACGGACTACGCGCTGTCGCTGTATTCCTACGCCGCCACCGACGTGGTCGTGGACGTGGTCGGCTACTTCGCCGCGGCGCCGGAGAGCGCCATGGTGTGCTCCAAGGTGACGCAGGTGTTCAGCCTGCCGCCGGGCAATTACGGCAGCGGCTTCGCCGAATGCCCTTATGAGTGGTTCCAGGCCGACCGCGCGGCCCGCGTCGGCGGCGGCTGCAACTGGCGCTACAGCGCGCCCGGCGATCCGGAACCCGGCCAGTTGAACGGGTCGATGGCGGCCTACTCCTGGTACATGTGCGACGGCGACAACCACACCGACAAGACCTACGACTACGTGGTGACGGCGATCTGCTGCCGGGTAGTGCCGCGCTAGCCGGCGGCATACCATCGGCGGCAAACCCCGCGGAGCCGCCTGCATGAACCCACCCCGTCATCCCGGCGCGCGCGGCGCCGGACGCCGACGCATCGCGCGGCCGTCGCGTCGCGCCGAGGCGCGCGCCCGGCGCCTGATGCCGGGCGAACTGGCCTGGTACGCGACCGGGCGCTTCTATCTGTCGGACGAGGGGCACCTGGCCGATTACGGCTATTTCCTGCATCTGTCCGGCATCGACGCGCCTTTGTTCGCGGGCGCGCAGGGCGAAACCACCGCGCACTTCACCTTCGCCGCGCGGCCGTTCGAGGCCGGCGGCGTAACCAACGGCGCGTTGACGCTGGGCCTGGACCCGGTCGGCGAGTTCTCGGTGTATCTGCAGCGCGAACCGGCCGCGAGCTTCGACGATCCGGCCTCGTTCGCGCAGGGCGAGCGCATCGCCACCCTGCGCCGCACCGGCATGGTGGTGGGCACCACGGTGGAGCAGGGCATCGGTCCGGCGCAGACGCCGTTGCTGGCGTCGAACGTGTTTTCGGCCTGGCTGCTGGAAAGCCACGGCTTCGAGTTCGGCGGGCGCCGCTACGACCTGGCGCAGATCCTGGGCGCGGGCGTGACCCAGTTCGGCACCGCGGCCGGTGCCTCGGCGCCGGTGCCGGCGGGCTACAAGCTGGCAGTGCCGTTTACCGGCTCGGCCTTGGCGTTGGGGTTGAAGTAAGGCGGCACGCGTCGAAGGCGTGCGCGGTGGCGCCGCGGAACGATGCGGTCAACGCCGGGGCGAGTCCGTGGCGCAGCGCGGGCAAAGCTCGGCCTGCGCGCAATGCCGCAGCGCCACGCGGCGGGCTTCGCCGGCCTGCGTGAATTCGCCCAGATGGATTCGGTACAAGGTCAGCTGCGGGCAGTGCTGCACATGCACCGTATGGGCGCCGTCGGGCCGGGGAGTCCGATTGAGGTAGTAGCTGGGCATGGGGTACTCCTGCAGGCGACCGCTCACTGTGAGCGGTGGTCGTCTCGCAGGTTGAGACGCAGGGGCGCGGCGCATGCGCAGGCAAGCCGAGCGCCGGCTTGGGATTCGCGCAACGGTAACGCTACGGCTGGCCTGGACGCGCTGCGGCCCGGCGACTAATCGCCGCCGCCTCCACCGTCGCCGCCGCCATCGCTCCCGCCGCTGTCGGCGGAACAGTCGCCGCCGCCGTTGTCGCCGTCGTTGCTGCCGCAGTCGCGGTTGCCGTCGCTGGACGCGTTCCAATCGCTGCCGGAAGCGCTGGAGGTCGTGCTCCAACTGCTGCCCCCGTCGTAGCCCGAGCCGGTGTCGGCGACGAACGTGCCGCGACGCGCGCTGTTGACCACCAGCACCCCGAACACGACCGCGAGCACCCCGACGATCCAATGACCGGCCAGCGTCAGCAGCGCGCCGACGACGATCACCAGCAACCCCAGCAGCTTCTGCAGCATCGACGCATCCCCATACGTGCCAGCGCGGGCCGCGGTCATGCCGCGGTTGCGCGCATTGTCCATGGTTTCGCGGGCGGTGGTGAGGGCGGGCGCATCCGAGCCGGACGGGCGGACCGAGGCGGGCGCGTAGCGGCTTCCGTTTCGCGGGGCAGGGCGGCCGTGGCGGCGACCACCGCGTACAGCGGCCATCGCCGCAACGTTTCGACGCAAAGCGCGATTCGCCCATAGGCAGATGCGCGCGACAGTTTTATGCTGACCACGCGGACGCAGCCGGTTGCAGCGACGGCGCCCGTAATCCCCACCCCATCCTCTTTGCCGCGCGCCGCGTCAGCCGCGCGCAGCGACGCTATTCGAGCACCGCATGAGTCGTCTTCCCGGTTTGGATTTGCTGCGCGCCATCGCCGTCGTCTGGGTGATGCTGTTCCATTCCTACCTGGTCGGCGGCATGGGGGAGTTCTGGGGGCAGATCGTGACGCACGGCTGGATGGGCGTGGACCTGTTCTTCGTGCTCAGCGGCTATCTGATCGGCGGCCAACTGCTCAAGCCCTTGAGCCAGGGCCAGCCGTTCCGTCCCGGCGATTTCTACCTGCGCCGCGCGTTCCGCGTGCTGCCCGCGTTCCTGGCGGTGCTGGCGATCTACCTGGCCTGGCCCGGCTTCCGCGAGGCCGAGGGCATGCAGCCGGTGTGGCAGTTCCTCACCTTCACCCTGAACCTGCTGATCGACTACCAGCACAATCGCGCGTTCTCGCACGCCTGGTCGCTGTGCGTGGAAGAGCATTTCTATCTGATCTTTCCCTGGTTGGCCTGGTGGATGACGCGCCGCCCCTCGACGGCGAAGTTCGTTTCGGTCTGCGTGGCGGTGCTGCTGGCCGGCCTGGCCTTGCGCGGTTATGTCTGGCTGTACCAGATGGCGCCGGTGCAGGGCCTGGAGGATGTCGAGCGCAGCTTCGGCCGGCGCTTCGTCGAGGACATCTATTACCCGACCTGGATGCGCCTGGACGGCCTGCTGTGCGGCGTGGTGCTGGCCGCGATCCAGGTCTACCGCCCGCAGCTGTGGGCGGGGATGCAACGGCGCGCGAACCTGTTGCTGGTCGCCGGCCTGGCGGTGGTCGGCGTCGCGATCTGGCTGTTCATGGAACGCACCGCGCTGCTGCCGACGGTGATCGGCTACCCGCTGCTGTCGATGGGCCTGGCCCTGCTGGTTGCGGCCGGCGCCAGCACCCGCAGCTGGCTGGGCCGGTGGCGGGTGCCGGGCGCGGGTTGGCTGGCACTCACCTCCTACAGCCTCTATCTGATTCACAAGCCGGTGTTCCATCTGGTGGACACGCACCTGGGCACGCAGTTGCAAGGGCAGGGCGTGCTCGCGTTCGCGGTGTACGCGGCGGCGACGCTGGCGGCCGGCGCGGTACTGCACTACAGCGTGGAACGACCGTTCCTGCGTTTGCGCGAGCGCTGGTACCGGCGTGGGCAGGGCGCTCGGGAGGCGGTGGCGGCCGCCGGCTGAGCCCGCCCTGGGCTATGCTCGTGGCGCGGGTCCGCAGCGGATTCCGCTGCACACAGGGGGCGCCCGGCAGGGCGTGCAGGCGATGTCGAAATCGGTCGAGAGTCAGGGCCGCACCACGCGGCGATGGGCGTGCATAGGGCGGGTACAGCGGCGATTCGGCGTGCTGCTGGTTGCCGCGGGAGTGCTGTCGGTGGCGCTGGACGCCGTCGCGATGCGCAAGATCGATCCGGGCGAGGCGCCCAAACTGGCCCCCGACGAGGGCTTGGTGGCGCTGGTGGTCGACACCAGCGCCTACATCAGCAGCGTGCACGTGCGCCAAGCCGGTCGCGGCCCCATCGAGGGCGTGCTCAACGGTATGGGCGGCGGCCGCAACCTGCAGGTGTACGCGCTGAAGGCCGGCGAGTACGAGTGGGCCGAACTCAATCTGTACCGTGGCGACTACCACGCGCGCTACACCATCAAGGATCCCGAATACCGCTTCCGCGTCGAGGCGGGCAAGCTCAACTACAGCGGCGACCTGGTGCTGCGCACCGCCAGCCTGCAGCGCACCTTCATGCACGTGTCGAACCGTTCGCTGCCGGTGATCGACTGGCTGGAAGCGCAGCACCCGGCGATCTACGGCCAGTACGGCCTGTCTTACGTGGGCCGCTACCCCGATCCGTTCCCGGAGCTCTACCGCAGCGCGCGCGCCGGCAACGCCGAGCCGCCGGCCAAGCTCAATGCAGGCCGCGAGCCGCCCAAGCCCGGCGCCGTGCCGATCGCGGCCGAACAGATGTGGAAGCCGAACCGCGTGGTCAGCGTCGCGCTCAATCCCGGCGGCGATCTGCTGGCCGAAGTCGTGCGCGAGGGCGAGGACCGCTACGGACTGGAGCTGATCGATCTGGTCGCCGGCAGCGCGCAACGCCTGATCACACGCAAGGATGCCATCGCTTCGCTGCTGTGGGACAGCGACCGCGTCCTGATGGCGGGCGACGGCGCCGGTCACTACACGGTGGTGCGGATCGGCGATGCGCAGGGCGGCAAGCGCGCCGCGCAGGTGCTGCCGATGGAAGGCAAGGGAGCGGTGGTCGACCTGTTGGCCGACGAGCCGGGCAAGATTCTGTTCGAGGGCTACGACAGCCGCGGCACCCTGGTGGTGCATCGCGTCGATTTGATGGCCGGCGATCGCGACGTGCGCGGCTTCTACACCGCCGCCAGCCGCGACCGGCTCAACAAGGGCATGAGCAACGACCTGGGCTGGTACGCCGACGGCGCGGGCCACCTGCGGGCGGCGATCGTCAGGCGCGACGATCGTGCGGTGCTGGTGCACGGCGACGCCGGCCGGTATCAGGACGTGCTGGAGTTGGACAAGGAGGACGGCTTCCAACCGCTGGCGCTGTCCTACGACGGCAACCTGATCTACGGGCTCAGCGACGAAGGCCGCGATCAGCGCGATCTGGTCGTGTTCGATCCGGCCACCAAGAAAATCGCGCGCACCTTGTTCAGCAAGCCGGGCGTCGACGTGGCCGAGCCGGTGCTGGATCACCGGCGCGAACCCGTGGCGGTGCGCTACTACCAGTCCGGCCGGCTGGTCACCGAATACTTCGACGAGAAGGATCGCACCCTGGCGGCGACGCTGCAGGCGGCTTATCCCGGCCGCACCGTGGCCGTGATCGACCGCAGCGTGGACGGCAAACAGCTGATCCTGTGGGTGGACGGCAGCGACCGGCCGCCGCAGATCTATCACATGGACATCGCCGCCAAGCGTGCCTCGCTGGTCGACGAGGTGATGCCCTGGCTGGCCGACAAGCGCTACGCCCCGGCGAAAGTGCTGAGCCTGAAAGGCAGCGACGGCCTGCCGATCGAAGCCTTCCTGACTCTGCCGGAAGCCGCGGGCAAGCGGCCGCTGGTGGTGCTGCCGCACGGCGGCCCGATCGGCGTCGGCGACCGTCTGCATTTCGATCGTGAGGTGCAGTATCTGGCGTCGTTGGGTTACGCCGTGCTGCAGGTGAACTTTCGCGGTTCCGACGGCTACGGCAAGGCCTTCCGCGAGGCCGGCCACCGCAACTACGGCAAGCTGATCGAGGACGACATCGACGCCGCGGTGCGCGCCGCGATCGCGTCCTATCCCATCGACGGCGATCGCCTGTGCGCGGTGGGCACCAGCTACGGCGGTTACTCAGGTCTGGTGTCGGCCATGCGCTGGCCGGAGCGTTACCGCTGCGTGGTGTCGATTTCCGGCGTCAGCGACCGCGCCTTGTTCTTCACCGCCAGCGACAGCGCGCGTTCGGCCCAGACCCGCGCCCTGATGGAGCGCATCATCGGCGACCCGCGCAAGGACCTGGCGGAAATGCAGGCGACCTCGCCGCTGTACAACCTCGACAAGCTGCAGCTGCCGATCATGCTGGTGCATGGCCGCGAGGACCTGCGCGTCGACTTCGAACACACCCGGCGCCTGGTGCGCATGCTCAATTTGAAGGGGCGCCCGCCGGTAGTGTTGGCGTTCCCGAACGAGGGGCACAGTCTGGACCAGCCGCTGGCGCTGGAGATCGCGTGGTCGGGGATTGCGGGGTTCTTGCGGGAGCATTTGGAGGGGCGGGCGGCTGCGCCTTCCGCCGCCGCGGCTCCGTGAGGGGGTAACGGAGACGAACCGGTAGTCGTGCGTGGCCCCTAGCCTGTGCATGGACGGTTGCGATGTAGTCCCTGATGCAGGCGATAGTCCCTGTTGTTGCCAGGTATAGTTTTAATTCGATTCCTGGGCAAAAAATTCTATGCACCTGTTCGTGTCGGTAGCGGTCGGCTTGTTGATCGGTGGGGCCTGCCTTTCTGCTTCGGCTGCCGAGCCCGAGACGGCTGTCGAGTCGTTGCCGGTGCATGAAAGCTTCACGATGGAAACGCGCGCGCCCGACGAGACGCGGCGCATCAACGTGTATATGCCGCCGGGTTACGATGCAGCCAAGGGCCCGCGTTACCCGGTGCTGTACATGCCTGACGGCGGTCTGCAAGAAGATTTCCCGCACGTCGCCAGCGACGTCGACGCGGCGATCCGGGCCGGGGAGATGCGGCCGATGCTGGTGGTGGGGATCGAGAACACGCAGCGGCGGCGCGATATGACGGGGCCGACGGCGTTCGCGGAGGATCGCAAGATCGCACCGGAGGTGGGCGGGTCGGCGCGGTTTCGGGCGTTTATCGCCGATGATCTGATGCCGGCGGTCCGCAAACGGTACCGGGTGAGCGACGAGACCGGGATCATCGGCGAGTCGCTGGCGGGGCTGTTCGTGGTCGAGACGTTTTTCGAGCGGCCCGAGCTGTTCGATGTGTATATCGCGATGAGCCCCAGTCTGTGGTGGAACCAGGACGCTTTGGTGCTGAGCGCGGAGCGGCGTTTGCGGGCGGGTGGGTTCGGACCGCGGACGCTGCTGCTGTCGTCGGCCAACGAGGACAACATCGCGCCGCAGACGGCGCGGCTGGCGGATGCTTTGCGCGCCACAGCGCCCAAGGGGCTGGCGTGGCGATACGATCCGCGGCCGGACCTCAAGCATGGCACTATCTATCGGGCGTTATCGCCGCAGTTGCTGCGGGATGCGTTTCCGCCTAAGGGCGCGACGGCGGTGGGAAAAGGCAAGTAACGGCGCACAGCGAGGCGAGGATGATCCGACGACAGCTCATGCAGGCTGCGGTGTGGTTGACGCTGCTCTGTGCCGCCAGTGCATGGGCCGGCTCGGCCAAGCCTGGCGACGCGGTGGTGCTGCCGCTGAGCGCAAAGGTCGAAGGGCAGGGCTACGCCGAACTCAGCGCGCGCTGGTGGCGTTGGACCGATCGCTTTTCCAGCGGGATGGAGCCCTACCGCGACCCCGACGGGCGCTGGTGCGGGATCGCGCAGGAGGGGCCGGTGTGGTTCCTGGCGGGCACCGACGGCGGCGACAGCGTGAAGCGGCGCTGCTCGGTGCCGGTGGGCAAGCACGTGTTCCTGCCCGTCATCAATCTGTATCAGCGCACCCGCTATGGGATCCCGGCGCGGCAGCGCGCGGCGCAATGCAAGTCCTTGCTGAGCGGGCTGGCCTTGAGCAACGACGCGTTGCGCAGCGCGGTGGTGCTGGTCGATGGCGTGCGCGTGGCCGATCCGCGACGTTATCGGGTGCGCACCGAGCGCTGTTTCGATGCCTACGACGAGCCGGACGAGAACGGCGAGGCCATCATCGCCGCCAGCGACGGCTACTGGTTGTTGCTGCCGCCGATGAAGGCGGGGCGGCACACCATCGTCGTCGGCGCCAATTACGGGCGCGGCGCCGAGGACGACGACGGCTACGGCAACATGGTGCAGAACTTCGAGTACGTGCTCGACGTCGGTGGGCCGACGTTCTGAACGTCGGCCTGGGCATGGTTAAGCCCGGGAAACTAGCTAACGAATCGTCCGACTACTCGCGCTTCTGCGCCGCAATGCTGCGCGCGCAAGCCGCGGCGCGGTCGGTCAGCAGCTCGCGTTCGCGCGCATTGCGTGTCAGCGCCGCCGCGCGCTTGAACTCGGCGTGGGCTTCGCCGTAGCGGCCCAGCTTGGCGAGGAAGTCGCCGCGCACGCTGGGCAGCAGGTGGTAGTTCTTCATCGACGGTTCGTCGATCAGGGTGTCGGCCAGTTCCAGGCCCGCGGCCGGGCCGAAGGCCATGGCCAGGGCGACCGCGCGGTTGAGTTCGACCACGGGCGAGGGCGCGAGCTGGGCCAATGCGTCGTAGAGCGCGGCGATGCGCGCCCAGTCGGTTTCGTCGGCGGCGCGCGCACGCGCGTGGCAGGCGGCGATGGCGGCTTGCAGCGCGTAGGGGCCGCGCGCACCGCCGAGTTTTTCGGCGCGCTCCAGCGCGGTCAGGCCGCGCTGGATCAGCACCTGGTCCCAGCGCGCACGGTCCTGGTCCAGCAGCAGCACCGGCGCGCCGGCGGCATCCACGCGTGCACGGGCGCGCGAGGCCTGGATTTCCATCAGCGCGGCCAGGCCGTGCGCTTCGGGTTCGCGCGGCACCAGTTCGGCGACGATGCGGCCCAGGCGCAGCGCTTCGTCGCACAGGGCCGGGCGCATCCAGTCGTCGCCGGCGGTGGCGGAATAGCCTTCGTTGAAGATCAGGTAGATCACCGCCAGCACCGAAGCCAGGCGTTCGGCCAGTTCCTCGCCGCGCGGCACCTCGAACGGCACCCGCGCTTCGGCCAGGGTGCGTTTGGCGCGCACGATGCGCTGGGCCACGGTGGGTTCGGGGACCAGGAAGGCGCGCGCGATCTCGTCGGTGGTGAGGCCGCCGAGCAGGCGCAGGGTCAGGGCGACGCGGGCCTCGGTCGACAGCACCGGGTGGCAGGCGGTGAACACCAGCCGCAGCAGGTCGTCGCCGATATCGTCGTCGATGGCCGCCTCGAATGCGGCTTCGGCGTCGTCCTGCCAATCCTCCAGTTCGTAGCCCAGTTCCTCGTACTTGCGCTGCTGCAGCTTGCTGCGGCGCAGGCGGTCGATGGCGCGGTGCTTGGCGGTGGCCATCAGCCAGGCGCCGGGATTGTTGGGTACGCCGGTTTCGGGCCAGCGCTCCAGCGCCGCCACCAGGGCGTCCTGGGCCAGTTCCTCGGCCAGGCCGACGTCGCGCACCATGCGCGCCAGGCCGGCGATCAGGCGAGGCGATTCGATCCGCCAGACGGCATCGATGGCGCGGTGGGTGTCGGTGCTCATCGATGCGGTCTGGGTCCGTTGCGGAGGGGCTATTTTTCGCTGACGGTCTTGAGCGCGGCCAGGCCGGTCTCGAAGTCGCGTCCGATCATACGGTCCATGTCCAGGAAAACGCCCATGAGTTTTGTCATATAGGCGGCCGGCCCCTGCATCGTCCAGGTGACGCGGGTGCCCGCAGGTTCGGCGACCGTGGCGAACTCGGCCACGTTGCGGCTGACGAAGGGTTTGCTGAAATCCAGCTGGATGGTGGTGCGGTCGGAGCGGACGTCGGTGATTTCCATGCGCCCCGCGCCGGCCTTGCCGTTGCCTTCCCAGGCATAGGTCGCACCGCGGCCGCTGGCGGCGCCGCCGATCTCGCGCCGCATTGCGGGATCGAGCTTTTCGTAGGGCGACCAATCGCGCCAGCGACGGAAGTCGTTGACGTGAGCCAGGATGGTCTCGGGCGCGGCCTGGATCAGCAGGCTGCGCTGGATGCGCAGGGTGTTGGGACGGGTCGCGGCGTAGATCAGCAGCGCGGCCACGGCCGCGGCGAGCAGGGTCAGGATGAGGGCGAGCATGTCGGCGGCTCCGGTCAGTTGCGTTGGCCGATGTCGGCCTGCATGTCGCGCAGGCCCGAAGCGGCTTGCTGCACGTCGTCGGGGAAATCCTCGAACTCCTGCACCTGGCGGATCTCGATGACTTCCTGCTCCGAGCCCGGGCAGCGCCGCGCCCAGGCGACCGCGTCGGCGAGCGAGGGCACGTCGATCATCCAGTAGCCGCCCAGCACTTCTTTGCTTTCGGCGAACGGGCCGTCGGTGACCTTGGGCTTGCCGCCGGCGAAGGAGACGCGCGCGCCCATCGACGGCGGATGCAGGCCGTCCAAGGCCAGCAGCACGCCGGCCTCCTGCAGATCCTGGTTGTATTTCATCATCTCGGCGACGCGGTCGGCGGGCGGGGCGGTGCCGGGGGCGGCTTGTTCGTAGCCTTGGGGAATCATCAGCATCATGAAGCGCATGGCGGTTGTCCTGCGATGGCGTAAGGGTGGTTGCAACGCGGTGCGCGGCGGCGCGACCGCGTTGCGAAGGAGGGGCACGACGATGGCAGCGTCGCCGCAAACGCGTGAGGGTCGCGCATGGGCGCGAAGCCGCGATCAGGCCGGCTTCTTCTCGAAATTGATCAGCCACGACACGCCGTAAGCGTCGGTCACGCAGCCGAAGCGCTCGGCCCAGAACGTGGGCTGCAGCGGCATGGTGATGTGGCCGCCTTCGGCCAGGCCCTGCATGATGCGTTCGGCATCGGCGGCGGAGTCGACGTTGAGCGAGATCGACATGCCCTTGAGGCCCTGGTACGGGTATTCGGGCGTGGCGTCGGAGGCCATCAGCACCCAGTCCTTGGCGGCCAGGCGTACGTGCATGATCTTGTTCTTGTCGGCGGCGGACATGCCTTCGCAGCTGCCGTCGGGCGCTTCGCCGTAGCGCAGCAGCAGTTCGATCTTGCCGCCCAGCAATTGCGCGTAACGCTGGAAGGCCTGTTCGGCATTGCCGTCGTAACTCAGGTAAGGGCTCAGGTACATGGGGTGGCTCCGGTTGGGGTGGGGGTCAGGCGCAGGGGGTGTCGCCGTCGACGATGCGATGGATTTCGCTGGTGCCGTCGCCGGCGATTTCGAGGAAGCGGCGGGTCTGTTCGATCGCGGCCTGGGTGGATTCGACTTCGATCAGGGCGTAGCCGGCGATCACTTCCTTGGCTTCGGCGTACGGGCCGTCGGTGACGGTGATGCGACCGGCGTCCAGCGTGACGCGGGCGCCGCCGCGGGCCAGCAAACCGCCGGTATGCAGCAGGCTGCCGTTCTTGAAGCCCTCCTCGATCAGCGCGCCCATGCGCTGCTGTTGCTGCGGACCGAATTCGCCGGGCTTGTTCGGATCGGGGGTGTAGATGGTCAGGAACTTCATCGGGTGGGGCTCCGTGGCGGTGGTGCGGCAGTTGGATGTGCGGTGATGCGCGGGTGCGACGAACGGTGGGCGGTGTTGGCGGCGGGCCGCCGTTCGTCGTTCGGTCTTAATGCCCTGCGGCGCTCTGCGCCCGCAGCCGCTGTTCCTGCTCGCGCAGTTCAGGCGTGAGCGCGGCGCCGAAATCGTCCGCTTCGAAGACCTGGCGGATCTCGATCTCCGATTCGCCCTGACCGGGATTCGGGCAGCGCTTGACCCACTCGATCGCCTCTTCCTTGGATTTGACCTGGATCAGCCAGTAGCCGCCGATCAGCTCCTTGCTTTCCGAGAACGGTCCGTCGATGACGCTGCGCCGGTCGCCGGAGAAATGAACGCGCGCGCCTTTGGCGGACGGATGCAGGCCTTCGCCGGCCAGCAAGACCCCGGCTTTGACCAGTGCTTCGTTGTATTTGCCCATCTCCGCGAGCGCCTCGTGGCTCGGCATTTCGCCTTCGCTGGCAGGGTCGGTTTTGACTATCACCATGAATCGCATCGTCGTGTCTCCTGGTCGGTTGAAGAGCCGCGGCCGCGTCGCGCGCGCTCCCATATCCGCGGCTCTTGTCCAGGCGACGAACGCAGGGGCGGCAAATCGACACGGGCCGCGAAATAAATTCGCAAGGTCCGCGGTTGCCCACCGGCAGGGCCGGTGCTACGGTCCGGCTCCTGCCTGCAATGCCCTGGGTCGGTTCGGTGAGGTGGCGCAAGCGACTGATCGTGCTCGCTTTTATGGCCGGTGCCGCAGGCTGGTCCTGCGCGCTATGACCGACGGACGCATCCGGCATCCGATGCTCAGGCGCGGGCTCTGCGGTGCCGATGGGCCATGCCGCCTACCCGTGCGATGCCTTTTAAATGACAACCGGCAAGAACCCGATTTCAGTGAGGAGTGAGCCTGCGCATCCAGATCGAGGCGCCGACCCAGGCCTAAGCAATCCCCACGCCGGCGCGCGCGCCGGCACCCACCGAGGAGAACGGCGTGAACGAAAAACCGCAAGCCGAACATCTGTGGCTGCATCGCCTGCTGGGCGAATGGAACGGTCAGGGCGAGGCCTCCGGTCCGCCAGGCGAAGCGCCAGCGACCTGGACCGCCGTGCAAAGCGTGCGCAAGATCGGCGAGCTGTGGATCCAATGCGAATCGCGCACCGAGTCGGCCGATGGCCCGCCGGACATCATGCAGATCACCCTGGGTTACGACCCGGCCAAAGGGCGCTACGTCGGTGCGTTCGCCGGCAGCATGATGACCCAGCTGTGGGTGTACGAAGGCCAGGTCGAGGCCGACGGCCGCACGCTTACCCTGGACACCGAAGGCCCCGACTTCAGCAGCGGCGCGACGCGCAGGTTCCAGGACATCGTGGAGATGATCGACGACGACACCCACGAGCTGCGTTCGCGGATGCTGGGCGACGACGGCCAGTGGCAGCCGGTGATGTCGGTGCGTTACACGCGCAAGCGTTGAGGCGTTCCGCCGCGGCCGCGACCTGGGTCGCGGCCGCGGCACTTGCCAGCCGGGCGGACCGGCGGCAGTGTCGGGGCTTCGTCCAGGAGAACCCGATATGTCGCGAGCGTCGTCGAGTCTGAGCCTGATCGCGGCCGCCGCCGCAAGCCTGTGGAGCTGCGCCGGCGTCGCCGCGCCGGCGGCCGACGAAGCCGCGTTCCGCGCGCTGTACCGCGAACTGGTCGAGATCAATACCACCCGTTCGGTCGGCAGCTGCACGCGTGCCGCCGAGGCCATGCGAGCGCGGCTGACCGCGGCGGGGCTGCCGGCGCAGGACGCGCGCATCCTAGCGCCGGCCGATCGCCCGCAGGACGGCGCCCTGGTCGCGGTGCTGCGCGGCCGCGAACGCGCGCTCAAACCCCTGCTGTTGCTGGCTCACATCGATGTGGTCGAGGCCAAGCGCGAAGACTGGGAACGCGATCCCTTCACTCTGGTCGAAGAGGACGGATGGTTCTACGCGCGCGGCGCCAGCGACGACAAGGCGATGGCGGCGATCTTCACCGACAGTCTGGTGCGCTACCGTCAGGCCGGCTACGTGCCGCGCCGCGACATCAAGCTCGCGCTGACCTGCGGCGAGGAAACTCCCGACGTGTTCAACAGCGTGAAGTGGCTGATGGACACCCAGCCGGAGACGCTGGCGGCCGGCTTCGCGCTCAATGAGGGCGCCGGCGGCGAACTGCGCGACGGCAAGCCGTTGGCGCTGCAGATCCAGGCTGGCGAGAAGGTCTATCAGGACTTCGAGCTCAGCACCCGCGACGGCGGCGGCCACAGCTCTCGGCCGACCCGCGACAATCCGATCACGCGCATGGCCATCGGCCTGGAGCGTTTGGGCACCTACCGTTTTCCGATCGCCTTGAACGACGCCACGCGCGGCTACTTCGAAGCCCAGGCCGGCCTGTCGGCACCGGCGATCGCGGCCGACATGCGCGCGGTGCTGGCCAACCCGTCGGACGAGCGCGCCGCCGAACGTCTGTGGGCGGTCAATCCGGGCTGGAACAGTTCGCTGCGCACCACCTGCGTGGTCACCCAGATCGAAGGCGGCCACGCGCCCAATGCGTTGCCGCAGCAGGTACGCGCCAACGTCAATTGCCGGATCCTGCCCGGTGTGCCGGTGGAAGAGGTGCGCCAGACCCTGGTGCAGGTGCTGGCCGACGAACGCATCGCGGTGGCCGCCCGCGGCGAACCGGGCATGGCCACGCGCGTGCCGCCGCTGTCGCCGCGCATCCTGGCGCCGGTGCGCGAAGTCGCCGATACGATCTGGCCGGGCGTGGCGATCGTGCCGACCATGTCTACCGGCGCCACCGACGGGCGTTTCCTCAACGCTGCGGGTATTCCGACCTACGGCGTATCGGGGCTGTTCCACGATGCGCAGGGCAGCCGCGCCCACGGCCTCAACGAACGCATCCGCGTGCGCTCGCTGCTGGACGGGCGGCGCTTCCTGCACGAGATCGTGCGCCGTTACGCCGACGCCGCGGATTGAGGGTAGGGTCGTAGCCGGGCCGCGCAATCGTGCGCGGTCCATGGACCACAGGGGGACAGGGCATGGAAATTCTGCTGCACACGGACGAGCTCGGCGACGGCGTGACCGTGGCCAATGCCACTGCCGACGATCTCGCCGACACCATCGCCCAGACCTCGCATCTGGGCGGCGTGCACTACATCGTCTACGACGATCGCGGCTTCCGCCTGGTCGCCAGCACCGACGGCGCGGCGCTGAGCAAGATCGCGCAGTCCGATGTGCCCGACACCATGCTGGCGCTGCTGACCGCCTTGCGTGCCGCGGCGCCGGTTCGCTAGCGCGGCGCGCGCCCGATGCCGTCCGGGGCGATAATGCCGGCCTCCCCAGCGAACGAGGTGCAGCATGATCCAGCGCTTTGAAGTCGGTCCGCGGATGTCGGAAATGGCGGTCCACAACGGCACGGTGTATCTGGCCGGGCAGATCGCCGACGACGAGCACGCCGACATCGGCGAGCAGACCCGCCAGGTGTTGGCCGCGATCGACGCGCTGCTGGCCCAGGCCGGCAGCGACAAGTCGCGGATCCTGCGCGCGCAGATCTATCTGGCCGACATCGCCGATTTCGCCGGCATGAATGCGGTCTGGGACCAGTGGGTGGTGGTAGGCCGCACGCCGCCGCGTGCGACGGTGCAGGCCGCGTTGGCCAATCCGAACTGGAAGATCGAGATCATGGTGACCGCCGCGGTCTGAGCGCAGGCGCCGCGGCGGCGCGATTCACTCGCCGCGGGCGTTGCCGGCCGCGGCGAGGAACGCATCCAGCAGCGGCCGCCCAGGCATCAGCTCCGGAAAGCGCGCGTCGTGGAATTCCGGATGCCACTGCACGCCGACCACGAACGCGGCGTCGCGCGCGCGGATGCATTCGGGAATGCCGTCGTCGGACCAGGCCTCGACGTCGAGGCCGTCGCCGACACGGCGGATGCCCTGGTGATGGATGGAATTCACCCGCGTGCCCTCGCGCGGCGGATACAGGCCCGCCAGCCAGCCGCCGGGTTCGATGCGCAGCGAGTGCGCGTGCTCGTCGTAGCGTTCGGGCAGGTAATGCACGCTGCGGGTGGCGCCGCCGGCGACCAGATCCTGGTACAGGCTGCCGCCGTAGGCGACGTTGATCAGCTGCATGCCGCGGCATACCCCCAGCACCGGCTTGCCCGCGACCACGAACGCGCGCAGCAGCGACAGCTCGAAGCGGTCGCGTTCGGGGTCGGTGCTCTGCAGCATCTCGCTGGGCTGTTCGCCATAGGCGACCGGATCGATGTCGGCGCCGCCCTGCAGGATCAGGCCGTCGAAGGAGTACGCGTACTCGCGCACCGACAGGTCGCTGCGCTGGACGTCGCCGTGCGGGTCGACGGTGGGAATCATCGCCACCAGCGCGCCGGCGTCCATCACCCAGTGCGCCATCGACTGTTCCAGGTACTGCAGGGTCTTGTTGCGGAAGCCGTACTGCGCGGGCAGGTTGCGCATCAGTCGCGGCGACAGGCCGATCATCAGTTTGCGCGGCGTGGACATGCGGGGCCTCGGTGTGGAGGCGGTCAATCGACCGCGATGGTGGCGGCGCGCAGCCAGTCGACCACGGCGTCCAGCGACTCGATGCGGCCCAGGCCGCGCTCGCGCTGTTCGCGGTACAGCGCCAGCTGCACGTGCGCGCTGCTGCCGTCGGCGAGGATCGCATCCAGCGGCGCCAGCGCGTCGGCGCTGTCGAGGGCGCGGATGTCGTCCGCGCACAGCGCGCGCAGCCGCGCCAGCGCCTGCGGCAACGGCTCGGGCTCGGCGCCGCTTTCGTCGAAGAACTTCGCTTCGGTGCCGAAGCGCTTGGCGCGCCAGCGGTTCTCGTCGATCACGCGCCGGGTCAGGGCGCTGCGTGGCGGGTCGTCCTGCGGCGTGCGCACCAGGTAACGCAGCAGGCAGCGGTACAGCGCCGCGATCGCCAGCGCGTCGCGCACGCGCGTGCAGCAGTCGGCGATACGCAACTCCAGCGTGGGGAAGCGCGGCGAGGGACGGATGCCCCACCACAGCGAGCGCGCGTCGTTGATGGCGTTCACGCGCGTGAGCAGGGCGGCGAGGGCGTCGTACTCGGCCTCGTCGGCATAGAAGTCGGGGATGCCGGTGCGCGGCCATTCGTCGTACACCGCCTGGCGGTAGCTGAGCAGGCCGGTGCGCGAGCGGTTCCAGAACGGCGAGGACGTCGACAGCGCCAGGAACAGCGGCAGCCAGGGCATGACCCGGTTCATCACCCGCACCCGGTCCACGCCCGGCGGCAGTTGCACGTGCACGTGCAGGCCGCAGACCAGGCTGCGGCGGGCGACGATCTGAAAGTCTTCCATCATGCGCCGGTAGCGCGACGGCGGGCTGCGTTCCTGTTCGCGCCACACGCCCAGCGGATGGGTGCCGGAAGCGACCAGGCCCAGCTCGAAGCGCGACGCCACCTGCGACAGCCCGGCGCGCAGATCGGTCAGATTGCGCTGCGCCTGGACCGCGTCGCGCAGGATCGGGGTGGAAATCTCGATCTGCGATTGCAGCATCTCGTTGGCGACCGAATCGCCCAGCTCGCGCCGCGCCTGCTTGAGCAGGGCGGCGGGCACCCGCGTGGCCAGGCCGTGCGCGCCGGGGCGGACGAGGAAGTACTCCTCCTCGATGCCGTAGGTGTAGTCGTAGGTTTCGCTCACGCGCTGCCGCCCTGACGCGGCGGCGCGGGGTAGCGGGGCGTATTGCAAGGTCGGGGCGGAGAACGTACGGGCATGCGGGCGCTCCTGCGGTCGCGGATGCCGCCAAAGTAACGTGCGCGATGTAAGCGGCAGTTGAAGACGACGCGCTATCATCGGCGCATGTCGAAACTGCTGCTCAATCTGCGCCAGGTGCCCGAGGACGAGGCCGCCGACGTGCGCGCGTTGCTGGATGCGCACCGCATCGAGTATTACGAAACCCAGCCCAGCCGCTGGGGCATCTCCTACGGCGGCATCTGGATCGCCTACGACCGCGACGAGGCGGCCGCGCGCGCCTTGATGGCGCAGTACCAGGGCGAGCGCCAGACCCGCGCCCGCGCCGAGCACGCGGCGGCGCAGCGCGACGGCAGCGCCGAGACCTTCGCCGATATCGCGCGCCGCGAGCCGCTGCGGGTGCTGGCGATCGTCGCTGCGATCGCGGCCCTGCTGGCGCTGCTGGCCTTGCCGGCGTGGTTGCTGCGGCCCTGACCCTGCGATCGCCGCCGCCTTGGCGCGGCGTGCGCCGCGCGGCCGGCTTCACGCCTTCGCTGCGCCTTCCAGGTCCAGCGCCGTGAGGTAGAGGCGCAGATCGAATTCGAGCTGGTGGTAGTCCGGCTCCATGTGCGTGCACAGCTGATAGAACGCGCGGTTGTGCTCGCTTTCCTTCAGATGCGCCAGTTCGTGCACCACGATCATCTTGAGGAACTCCGCCGGCGCGTCGCGGAACACGCTGGCGATGCGGATCTCGCGGCTGGCCTTGAGCCTGCCGCCCTGCACGCGCGAGATCGCGGTATGCGTGCCCAGCGCCTGGCTGATCACCTGCAGGCGATTGTCGTAGATCACCTTCTGCAAAGGCTCGGCCTTGCGCAGGTATCGGCTCTTGAGTTCGGTCGTGTATTCGTACAGCGCGCGGTCGTTGCGCACCTCGTGCTTGTGCGCATAGCGCTCGCGCAGCATCGCGCCCAGGCGGCCCTGCGCGATCAGCTCGCGCACGCGCGCGAGCACGGGTTCGGGATAGCCGTTGAGATAGGTCAGCGGTGGCATGCCGTAACGATACGGCAGACGCCGCTCATAGCGGATCGGGACGCTACCCCGTCGGGTCCGGCACCCGCTTTTTTTGCTCACTTTCTCGGTGCATTGAATGCCTTGGCGCGCAGAAGTTGCATCGCTTTTGATGACAACTATTAGTTGGTCTTGATTGTCAATTTGAAAGTGTGTTTTTAATTTCGGCAACTCGAAGTGGCGCATCCAGCCGATGCGTACATGCGAGCCAGTGCCGGCCCTCGGACCGGATAGCCGAGACGGATGCGGGGCAAGGGAATGCGGATGAGCAAGGGCGTGCGTTGGGCGGCCGTGGTGGTGCTGGCGATCGTGGTGACGGTTGTGCTGGTGAAGGCGCCGTGGTGGAAGCGGCGCGAAGCAACCGTGGCGGCCCCGGCGGAGGCAGGCGCATCGCATGCGACGTCCGCGGTTTCGACCGCGACGGTCGGCGGCGACGATCCGGCGGCCGAACTCCAGCGCGCGCGTCAGGCAGGTGCGATCCGCCGCGGCGAGGCGCCGACACGCAGCTACGACCTGCCGCGCGGGCGTGCGGTGGATGTGGTGGCGGCGCTGCGCCCGCGCGCCGAGGCGGGCGACGCCGATGCGGCGTTCTATCTGTTCATCAAAGTCGAAGAGTGCCGCCACCAGCTCTATCGCGGCAGAGGCAGCGCTGAGCGCGCCGCGCCTGTCGAGGGCGATGGCGTCGAGTCGCAACTGATCGCGCGCACGCCGCCGGAATGCCATGGACTGACCCCCGAGCAATACCGCGACAACGTTCGATGGCTGGAACAGGCGGCCGAGAGCGGCGTGGTCATGGCCCAGCTCAGCTACGCCCGCAACGCCGAGGCGGTGATCGGGAACTCCTCGCAGATGCTCGCCAACCCAGAGAAGGTCGTGGCCTACCGCCATAAGGCCATGAGCTACCTGCATCGCGCCGCCGCGAGCGGCAGCGTCGAGGCGCTGTTGGGCCTGAGCGACGCCTACGACTACGGCGTAGTGACCGCGCGCGATCCGATGCGCGCCTATGCCTACTACCACGCAGTCGGGCTCAACAATCCCGCCTACGTCGATGCACGCCTGATGGACGAACTCGCGAGTCGACTGAGTCCGGCGCAACTAGGGCTCGCCACACAACAAGGAAGGGGAATTTACGATGCTTGCTGCAAATAAGAAGAAGTACTGGCTGGCGGCCGGAGTGGCCGTGCCCTTGCTGCTGGCCGGCGCCTGGCTGGTGGCCGCCGAGCGCGGGCCGTTTCATTGCGACAACGGTTGCCAGGTCGGCTACCCCGCTCCGGACCCGCTCACCGCGGCCTACGTCCAGCAGATGAAGCCCTTGTTCTATCGCTGGTTCGGCGACGTGTTCTGGAACAAGGGCGACATCTACATCATCTGCAACGAAACCTACTGCGCGAAGTACTACATCACCGACGATTTCGGCCTCTACGGCACGGGAGGCCGCGAGCGGCGCGAGAACGGCGGCCAGACCCCCGGTGGCGGCAGCACGGGCGGCGGCGCCGGCAGCGGCGGTTGCGTTGGAAGCTGCGGCACCGGTGGCGGCGGGGCCGGCTCCGGCACGGTGATCGTGTACGAGCCGTTGCCCGAGAAGCAGGAGCGGTAACCCACGCCAGGACGACGGCGATGGCGGAGGATGCGGCAGGCCGTGTCCTTCCGCCATCGTCGCCTTTAGGCTGCGGGACTGCGCAGGCGGACAAGGTCGGCCGATCGCGGGGGTAGGGTAGGGCGCTGATGGAACGAACCGGGCGTGCGGCGGCCGCGTCAGCCCGGTGCCTTTGCACCGGCAAGCTGCGCCTTCGCCATCCGGGGTACGGCTTCGTCGGGCACCGACGGTTCAGCCTGCCGCCATAAATCCGTCATCGGCCCGCCATAGTCTGGCGGCCATGAACATCCTGATGCTGTCCGACGTGTATTTTCCGCGGGTCAACGGCGTCTCGACGTCGATCCGCACCTTCGCCCAGTCGCTGGCGCGCATGGGGCATGCGGTGACATTGGTGGCACCGGATTACGGGCCGGACAGCGGCCAGGAACAGCACGACGGCCACGGCGAGTTCGAGATCCTGCGGCTGCCGTCGCGGGTCATTTTCTTCGACCCGGAGGATCGCCTGATCCGCGCATCGGCGCTGCGCGAGGCGCAGGCGCGCCTGCAGGCGCGGGATTGGGACGTGATCCACATCCACACGCCGTTCCGCGCCCACAATCTGGGCGTGCGGCTGGCGCGGCAGACCGGGCGGCCGACGGTGGAGACCTACCACACCTATTTCGAGGAGTACGTCGGCCATTACCTGCCGTGGCTGCCGGCGCCGCTGCTGCGCGCGTTCGCGCGCCGGGCTTCGCGATCGCTGTGCCACGGCGTCGATCACCTGATCGTGCCGACCGCGCAGATGGTGCAGGTGCTGGACCGGTACGGCATCGGCACGCCCTCGACGGTGCTGCCGACCGGGATCGACCTGAGCGAGTTCGCGCGCGGCGACGGCGCGCAGTTCCGTGCGCAGCACGGCATCGCGCCGCAGCGGCCGACCCTGGTCACGGTGAGCCGGCTGGCGGTCGAGAAGAACATCGCCTTCCTGCTGCGGGTGGCGCGGCGTCTGGCGGACGCGTTTCCGGACCTGCTGTTCCTGATCGCGGGCGAAGGCCCCGACGCCGAGCGCCTCAAGCGCCTCACCGTGGAGTTGAAGCTGCAGGACCATGTGCGCTTTTTCGGCAATCTGGACCGGCGTACGACTTTGCTGGACGCGTATCGCGCGGGCGACGTGTTCGTGTTCGCCTCGCCGACGGAAACCCAGGGCCTGGTCCTGATCGAGGCCATGGCGCTGGGCGTGCCGATCGTGTCGACGGCGGTGATGGGCACGGCCACGGTGTTGCGCGATGCGCGCAGCGCGGTGATCAGCGAGGAAGGCGAAGCCGCGTTCGCCGAGCACGTGGCGACGGTGCTGCGTTCGCCCGAAACCCGCGCCGCCTTGTCCGCGGCCGGGCCGGTGGACGCGCGCGCGTGGAGCACCGAGGGGCTGATGGAGCAGGTGGTGGCGTTGTACGAACGCCTGGCGAGCAGGCGTGCGGTCGCCACGACGATGACGGCGGAAGCCCACTCCTAAGTATCGTTGGACGCGGTAAGCCGAAGGCGCACCGCATCGGATCGTAACGATCGGGTGGAACGCCGATGCGGTTATCACCGCATCCTACGGCTGTGGTGGTTCGTAGGATGCGGTAAGCCGCAGGCGCACCGCATCGTATCGCGCGGCCTGCCGCGCGCTACGGCTGCACCTGACGTGCGAGCACCGCGCCCGTCAGCGCCAAGGCCAGTGTGATCGCGAACCCCGACAGGTAGGCGCCGGCGTGGCCGTGCGGCAGCAGCGCGGCGAACAGCGAGCCGCCGATCGCGAGCACGCTGGCGGTGAACAGCGCATCGCACAGTTGCAGCGCCGACGAGTTCAGGCCCTGCTGCGCGGGCGGCGACAGTTCCAGGGTCAGCACCGAAAGACTGGGGAAGACCATGCCCATGCCCAGGCCGGCGAGCACCCAGCCCGATACGCCGACGGCGGTGGGCACCGCTGGCGCGAGCAGGGCGGCGATGGCGGCGATGCCGATCGCGATCAGGCTCATGCCGGCTTGCAGCAGGCGCGGCGGCGCGTAGCGCTGCACGGGACGGCCGCGGTACCAGGATCCGGTCGACCAGCCGATCGCGCCCAGGGTGAGCGCCAGGCCGGCGGCGGTCGGCGACCAATCGCGTTCGTGCGAGAGCAGCAGCGGCAGAAACACTTCGGTACCGAAGAACGCGGCCGAGGCGATGCCGCGCAGGGCGATCACGGTCGGCAAGCCGCGCGCCGCGCGCAGGGTGCCGGCGGGCAGCAGGCGCAGCGCGCAGACCACCAGCCCCGCGGCCGCCAATGCGAGCAGGAAGACCGCCAGCGCGCCGCGTTGCTGGCCGGCGATGTGCAGCAGCAGCGCGCTGCCTGCCGCGCCGATGGCCCAGGGCATGCGCGCAGGCGCGTCGGCGTCGGCCGAATCGGCATGCGCGGGCGGGCCGAGATGGCGCACGGCCGGCAACACCAGCGCGGCGGCCGCGACCGCGATCAGCGGCACCGACAGGAACACCCAGCGCCAGCCCAGGTGTTCGACGATGGCGCCGCTGATCGCCGGGCCGATGACGGCCGGCACCACCCAGGCGGCGGCGAACGCGGCGAAGATGCGCGGGCGCAATGCCTGCGGGTATTTGCGCCCGACCACCACGTACAGCGCGACCGACATCAGGCCGCCGCCGAACCCTTGCAGGACGCGGCCGAGCAGCAGCCAGGCCATCGACGGGGCCAGGCCGGCCACCAGCAATCCGATCGCGAACCAGACGATGCCATGGCGCAGCGGCATCGCCGGTCCGCGCGTGTCGGCCCAGCGGCCGGACGCGACCATGCCGACCACGCTGGCGGCCAGCGTGCCGCCGAAGGCGAGCGCGTACAGCGGCAAGCCGTTCAGGGCCTCGGCCACGGTCGGCATCGCGGTCGCCACCGCCAGCGCCTCGAACGCGCCCAGCGCGACCAGGGCGATCGCGCCGACGGTGAGCGCGCGGTAGCGCCGGTCGAACACGCCAGCCGCCGCGTTTGCGCCGGAACTCGCAGCTTCGTCGGGGATCGCGTCGATCCCGGCAGCGGTTGCGCCAGCGCCGTCGCGATGGGGCAGGGCGTCGGCTTGGGTCACGGCCCGAATCCGCTGTCGCCGATCTGGTACACCATCAGCACCACCTTGCCGCGGCCGTGGCCGGTCTCGACGTCGCGGTGCGCGACCGCGGCATGCGCCAGCGGATAGATCTCGCGCACGTGCACGTGCAGGCGACCGTGTTCGTAGAGTTCGACCAACTGGCGCAGGCGGTCGCGGTCGCATTCGCCGCGCAGGCGCAGTGCGCCGTGCTCGCGCGCGCCTGCGCCATCGACCAGGCTGCCGATGCGTTCGCGGCGGGCGCCCAGTGCCAGCGAGGCGGCGATGGCGCCGCGTCCGGCCGCGTCCAGCGCGACCGTCACGCCCTGCGGCGCGAGTTCGCGCACGCGCGCGACCAGGCCTTCGCCGTACAGGACCGGCTCGGCGCCCAGGGTGCGCAGGTAGGCGTGGTTTTCGCGACTGGCGGTGCCGATCACGCGCGCGCCGGCCAGACGCGCCAGCTGGACTGCGATCGAACCCACGCCGCCGGCGGCGCCGTGGACCAGCAAGGTGTCGCCGCGTCCTACCTCGAGCGCGCGCAGGGCGACCTGCGCGGTCTGACCGGACGCGGACAGCGCGCCGGCCACGGCCCAGGACATCATCGGCGGCTTGGCCACGACTTGCGCGGCGGGCACGGTCACGGCTTCGGCATAGGCGCCGCCGTCGCACCAGCCCAGCACTTCCTGGCCGTGGTAGTAGCCGCGCACGCCGTCGCCGATCTGGTCGACGACGCCGGCGAACTCGTGGCCCAGGCGCTGCGGGAAGGCGGCCTGCGCGTCGATGCCGCGCCGCGCGAACTCGCCGCTGCGGCGCGCGATGTCGGCCGGCTGCACGCCGGCCGCGCGCACGCGCACGCGCAACTCGCCCGGCGCCGCCTCGGGCATGGCCAGCACGGTGGGGTAGAGCTCGTCGGGGCCGCCGTAGCGATCGAAATGCACGGCCTGCATCAGGCCGCGGTCGTCGTAGGCGAGGGCGGAATCGGCGTCGCGGTCGAGCTCGTCTTCGCGCGCGTTGCGGTTGTCCATGGATTGACCGGCGGGAGTGGGGACGCGCAGGATAGGACCTCAACCTAACTTCAGGTCAAGGGCGTGCGCACGACCAGCGAACTCAGCGTGGGACAAATGGCGCAACGCAGCGGCGTGGCGGTATCGACGCTGCACTTCTACGAGGCCAAGGGCCTGATCCACAGCCAGCGCACGGCCGGTAACCAGCGCCGTTACGGGCGCGACATGCTGCGCCGGATCGCGATCATCCGCGTCGCCCAGCGCGTGGGCATGCCGCTGGCGACCATCCTGGAGGCGTTCTCGACCTTGCCCGACGCGCGCACGCCCACGCGCAAGGACTGGGAGCGCCTGTCGGCGGCCTGGCGCACGGAGCTGGACGAGCGCATCCAGAAGCTCAGCCAGATGCGCGACACCCTCGACGACTGCATCGGTTGCGGCTGCCTGTCGATCGACCGTTGCCGGCTGGCCAATCCCGGCGATGTGCTGGCCGAGGACGGGCAGGGCGCGCAGCGGTGGGAGCATGGGGTGGAGTAGCGCACGAAGCGGCGTTGGCCGACCAAGCCTGCTTCGGCTGGTTTTCCTCCTTTTGCAAAGGGAGAGGGCAAGCGGCTTTCGCCAGCCGATGGGGGATGAGCCGCGCGTCGGCAGTGGTGGGGCTGTTATCCGGTAACGCCATCTTCCGCAGCGGCATCCTCGTCGTCGGCGGAATGCATCGATCCATCGATGCGTGCATGGCCGTGTGGCGGGGCCGGCGTACCATGGCGGATTCACCACCACGAGTCCCGCCATGACCGTTTCCATGCACGCCGCCTCCGTACCCGTGTTCAAGCAGTTCCTCGGCAGCCTCAGCGCGCTGCTGGATAAGGCCCAGGCCTTTGCCGCGGACAAGAAGATCGAACCGGAGGTGCTGCTGCAGTCGCGCCTGTACCCGGACATGTTCCCGTTGCAGCGCCAGGTGCAGATCGCCTGCGATTTCGCCAAGAGCGTGAGCGCGCGCCTGGCCGACGCCGAGGTGCCCTCGTATCCGGACGACGAAACCAGCGTGGAGCAGCTGCAGGCGCGCATCGCCAAGGCCACGGCCTTCATCGACAGCCTGGAGCCGCTGCTGTTCGAAGGTTCGGAAGCACGCGACGTGGTGCTGCGCCCGGGTACGCCGAAGGAGCGCCGCTTCTCCGGCACCGACTACCTGCTGCACTACGGCCTGCCGCAGTTCTATTTCCACGTCAGCACCGCCTACGCGATCCTGCGCCACAACGGCGTCGAGGTCGGCAAGCGCGACTACATGGGCCAGGGCTGAGGCCCCGCCCGGCGCGCAACGGGCCGACCGTTGCGCGCCCGCGCGCGGCGCGCTTGCATCGCGCGCGCCGCGCGGCGACCATGCGGTTCGGTTTTGGGGAACCCGCATGGAACTGCTGACGCTCGATCACTTCGCCCGCCACGTCGACGAAACCTTCTCGGCGGTCATGAACGACGGCGAGATCCCTTTCGTGCTGGTGGAGGCGCGCGCTTTGACCGCGTCGCAGGTGCCGCCGGGTGCGGCGCGGGCGCCGTTCTCGTTGCTGTTCCGCAACGGCTCGGCCTTTCTGTTCCCGCAGCAGACCTACCTGATGCGCCATGCCGAGATCGGCGAGATCGGGATTTTCCTGGTGCCGGTCGCGCGCGAGCGCGACGGGTTTTTGTACCAGGCGGTGTTTAACTGAGGTCGTAAAGGGTGGCGGTCGCAGCTTGTGCGGTAGCTGCCCCAAAGCAGGGCTGAAGCGGGGCGTTCTCGCACGAGCAGCCCTGGATGTTCGGCTCCGCCGAAGTGTAGCGGAGCCCGCCTTCGCGGGAATGACGAAACGAAACAGGCACCGGGGCTTCAAGTAGCGCTTCGGTGACCGGCTTGAATCGCCGGATCAACCCTGGGTCCAGCGCAACAGCAGGTGGGACTGCAGATTCTCGATCACAACGAAGCCAAGGCGCTGGTACAGGCGCTGCGCGGCGGCGTTGTCGGATTGCACGTGCAGCTTCAAGCCGCAGCCTTGCGCGGCGGCCGTTTGCTGGCTGTGGCCGATCAGGGCCGCGGCCACGCCGCGCCCACGCTCGGCCGGCAGCAGGCAGACATCGACGATCAGGTGATCGGGCGCGGCGCGCTGCAGGTAGTAGCGGCCGACCGGCGCGCCGCCGCGCTCGATGGCGAGGAAGTCGGCGTCGGCGTAGTGCAGCAGGTAGTGCTGGTGCTGCAGCGCGAACTGGTTGTCGAGGAAGGCGCGTTTGGCGGCGTCGGGCCAAGGGATAGGCGCGAGTTCGTCGGCGCGGGTGCTGGCGTAGAGATCGCGCAGCCAGGGCAGGTCGTCGTCGCGCAACGGCCGTAACGCGTACCCGCGCTCGCTTAGGAGCGCGGGTGTCGTCAGGCGGTCGTCGCGGCCCGTCGGAAACGCTGTTAGCCGCGACGGCGCCTGCATCATGTCCTTACGGGAAGGACGGGAAGACGCCCTGCAACGCGATGCAGAAGTTCGACGCGAGGTAGGGCTGGCGGTTTTCGTGCGGCTGGCCGTTGCCGGCCGGGCCGATCATGTTGGGACTGAACTGCACGCTGGCGGTCGCGTTCTGGACGAACGGATTGCCGGTGGTGGGCAGGCCCAGGTAGTTGCCCGCAGCCGGTGCGCTGGTGCGCTTGGCTTCGGTGGGCTGGTTATAGACGGTCAGCGGGTGGGTGTGCGACGGAATGGTGTTCTGGGTCAGCGTCACCGAGTTGCTGCCGTAGACCTCACCGATGGAGTGAGGCGTCAGGCCCGGGCCCTGGCCCTGCTGGATGGCCGTGCGGTTGGTGAAGTTGGGCAGCTGGAAGGTGCTCTGGCCGTTACCGCCGTACTGGGTGCCCAGCAGGGAGAACAGCGCGGTGTTCTGCTGGATGGCCATGGTGACGCCATTGCAGAAGGCCCAGCCGCGCGGCGGGAAGTTGAAGCCGAACAGCTGGATTTCGCCGATGAAAGGTTCGGTCATGGTCGTGTCCTCGAATCGTATAGGCGCGAAGAATCGCGTGCCGGCGGCTTAGCCCTGCGACGGGAAAACGCCCGCCCAGGCGATGCAGAACTGCACCGTCAGCGTCGGCATTTCGTTGTCGTGCGGCTGGGTGTTGCCGGCGGGGACGATCGCGTTGGCCGCCAGCGGTGCACCGGTGGCGCCGGTGATGTCGGTGACGTACATGGTTTCGCCGGAGACCGCGGCGGGCAGGACCGTGTTGCCGACCGCGCCGGTGGTGGACAGGGCCGTGGTGGCCATCAGCGGATGGGTGTGGGTCGGCAGCTGCGTGGTGATCAGGGTGACGCTTTCGGTGCCGGCCATCTGGCCCATCACGTAGGTGCCCAGACCCGGGCCGTGGCCCTGGTGGATCGGCACGCGGCCGCGCAGGTCGGGCACGCCGAAGGTGTTGATGCCGTCGCCGCCGTAGGTGGTGCCGATCAGCGCGTACAGAACCTCGTACTCGGCGATGGACTTAAGCGAGCCGTCGCACGCGAACCAGCCGTTGGGCGAGCGCGAAAAGCCGAACATCCGGATTTCTCCGACGTAAGGGGTGCTCATAAGGAACTCCTGTAGTGGATGCCGGAAGCGTCAGTTGCGCGACGGATAGATGCCGGCCAGCGCGATCACGAAATTGATCACGGTGTAGGGCTGCATGTTCGGGTGCGGCTGGTTGCCGCCGGCCGGGCCCACGCCCTGCAGCGGGACCAGGGCGCCGGTGCCCGGTCCGAAGATGTTGGTGCTGTTGGTGCCGTACAAGCCCGAGGTGGGATTGCGCAGCGCGCCTGCGACGTTGGTGCCGTTGACCAGGTGGTTATGGCCGGGCATCTGACTGGTCAGCAGGGTCACGTTCTCGACGCCGCCGGTTTCGCCCTGGGTGTAGGGCGTCGGGTTCCAGCCCGGATCCACGGAGTTGCCGGCACCGGTCGGGGTGCGGGACTGCATGTTGGGCAACGCGAAATTGGTGGTGCCGTTACCGCCGTACATGGTCCCCAACAACGAAAACAGGGCTTGGTTCTGGGCGATGGCAAGGAGCTGTCCGTTGCAAAGGGCGAACCCCTTGGGCGCGAACGGGAAACCCGTGAGCATGATCTGCCCGAGGAAGACTTCGGTCATACCTTTTCCCCCGAAAGGATGGTGGCACGGACGTCATGTCCGGCGCGGGCGCTACTCTCGCGCACTCTTCATGCGCCAGACAAGCGAAATTTTTGCCGCGGTGCAGCAAGAAAAATCTGTGAGCTACGTGGCACTTTCTTTGAGCCGCGAATCCTGGTTGAATGTCGGGCAGCAGTTCGCAAGGGGTGCGGTCTGGGCTTAGGCCCGGGGTCCGCGGACAGGGATACAGGTCTCGCCGGACTGGCTCGAAAGCCTGCGGGCGTTCGGGCCTGTGCGGTGCCAACAGGGGCAGAACATGCAACAGCTTTCAGCGCATAGCGTGGAGACGCCGCGTGCGCCTTCCCACGTCTTCTTCACTACGCTCTTCTCCTGGTTCGCCATGGCGCTGCTCGCCTTAGGCAGCGTGTGGCCGCAATCGGCGCTGGCGGCGCCCTCGACCTTCTGCCCCACGTTGAGCATGTCGGTGGCCCATAGCGGCTCGCAGACGATCAACATCAATCACTGCCACGGCGGCTTCGGCATCGCCGCGGGCAGCGCGGCCACGCCGCACGGCACCCGCACCGTCGGCGTGCAGTCGGGCGCGAACATCCCGTTGACCTACACCCACAACGGCGACACCGCGACCACCGACACGTTCATCATCAAGGACGACTTCAACAACGACATCACCGTGACCGTCGCCATCGGTCCGGCGTCGACGATCACCATCGGTGCCAGCCCGGCGGTCGCGCTGACCGTGGGCGTGCCCTTCAGCACCACCCTCAGCGGCAGCGGCGGTACCGCGCCCTATACGTTCGTGCTGGACGGCGGCACCATGCCGCCGGGCCTGAGCCTGACCGGCAACACCATCAGCGGCACGCCGACCCGGCGCGGCGCGTACGCCTTCAGCATCCGCGCCACCGACAACGTCGGCGACAGCGGCGTGCGCACCTTCAGCGGTTCGGCCGCCAACCCGACCCTGACCATCGCGCCTTCGCCGCCGCCGGTGGCCGCGCAGGGCATCCCGTACACGGTCACCTTCACCGCCAGCGGTGGCGTCCCCACGTACGCCTTCGCGCACGAGGTCGCTTCCGGCCCGCTGCCGCCCGGTCTGAGCCTGAGCGGCGCGACCCTGAGCGGCACGCCCACCACCGTGGGCACCTTCACCTTCGGCATCCGCGTCACCGACAGCAGCTCCGGCACCGGCACTTATGCCGAGATCGAGACGGTGACCCTGCAGGTGATCCTGCCGCCGACCATCGTGGTCAATCCGGCCACCGTGCCGGGCGCCACCGTCGGTGCCGCCTACAGCCAGACCTTCACCGGCAGCGGCGGCACCGCGCCGTACACCTTCGCCATCAGCGCGGGCGCCTTGCCGGCCGGCGTGAGCCTCAACACCACCTCCGGCGCGCTGACCGGCACGCCGACTGCCGCGGGCACCTTCAACTTCACGGTGCGCGCGACCGACGCCAACAACTTCTCCGGCACCCGCGCCTACAGCCTGGTGGTGGCGCCGCCGGTGATCGTGATCGCGCCGACCACGCTGCCCAACGGCGCGGTCGCGGCGGCTTATAGCCAGACCGTCAGCGCCAGCGGCGGCATCGCGCCGTACACCTACGCGGTAACAGCCGGCGCGCTGCCGGCCGGCCTGAGTTTGAACACCACCACCGGCGCCTTGACCGGCACGCCGACCGCGGGCGGCACCTTCAACTTCACCGTGACCGCCACCGGCAGCAGCACCGGCACCGGCGCGCCGCACACCGGTTCGCGCGCCTACGCGCTGGTGATCGCGCCGCCGACGGTGAACCTGCCGGCGACCACGCTGGCCAACGGCACCCAGGGCGTGGCCTACAGCGCCACGCTCAATCCGGCCAACGGCGGCACCGCGCCGTACACGTATGCGGTCACCGCCGGCGCCTTGCCGCCGGGCCTCGCCCTGATCGCCAGCACGGGTACGCTGTCCGGCACGCCGACCGCGTCGGGCACTTTCAACTTCGCCGTGACCGCGACCGACAGCAGCACCGGCAGCGGGCCGTACAGTTCGGCGCCGCGCGGCTATGCGCTGCAGATCATCAACATCCCGCCGGTGGCCAATCCGGTGTCGGCGACGGTCGCCTACAACAGCGGCGCCAATCCGATCACGCTGAACATCACCGGCGGCGTGCCGACCTCGGTCGCCATCGGCGCCGCGCCGGCCAACGGCACGGCGATCGCCAGCGGCACGTCGATCACCTACCAGCCCACCCCGGGCTACGCCGGTCCCGATAGCTTCACTTACACCGCGACCAACAGCGCCGGCACGTCCGCGCCGGCCACGGTCAGCATCACCGTCGGCAACCCGACGATCACGGTGGCCGCGAGCGGTCCGCTGACCGCGCAGATCGGCGTGGCCTATACGCAGACGTTCACCTGGACCGGCGGCACGCAGCCGTTCTCCGGCTACACCGTCGGCGGCCTGCCGGCCGGTCTGAGCATCACCGGCACCACCGCCAACAGCGTCACCGTGTCCGGTACGCCGAGCGCGGCGGGTTCGTTCGCGCTCACGCCGACCGCGACCGATTCCAGCACCGGCAACGGTCCGTTCACCATTGGCGGCAACTTCACCCTGTCGGTGAGCGCGCCGACGCTGACGCTGACGCCGGCCGCGGGCACGCTGAGCGCGACTTACGGCGCGGCGTTTAGCCAGACCTACGTCGCGGGCGGCGGCACCGCGCCTTACAACTACACGATCTCGGCGGGCGCGCTGCCGGCCGGCCTGAGCCTGGACGCCAACACCGGCGTGCTGTCGGGCACGCCGACCGTCACCGGTCTGTTCACCTTCTCGGTGCGCGCACGCGACAACTCGACCGGCACCGGCGCGCCGTTCGCACGCACCCAGAATTACGTGCTGCAGGTGGCCGCGCCGACCATCACCGTGTCGCCGGCCACCGTGCCGAACGCGCAGATCGGCGTGGCCTACAGCCAGGCACTGACTGCGGCCGGCGGCATCGCGCCGTACAGCTTCGCGGTCACCGCCGGCGCGTTGCCGGCCGGTGTGAGCCTGAGCACCACCGGCAGCCTGAGCGGCACGCCGACGGCGGGCGGTACGTTCAACTTCACCGTCACCGCGACCGACAACCACGGTCAGACCGGTTCGCGCGCCTACACGCTCACCGTGAGCGCGGCGACCATCACCGTCGCCCCGGCGACGCTGCCCAACGGCGGCGTGGCGCAGGCGTACAGCCAGACCGTGACCGCGTCGGGCGGCACCGCCGGCTACAGCTTCGCGGTTACCGCCGGCGCACTGCCGCCGGGCCTGAGCTTGGCCGGCACGGGTAACCTCACCGGCACGCCGACCGCGGGCGGTACGTTCAACTTCACCGTCACCGCGACCGACAGCAGCACCGGCAGCGGCCCGTACACGGGTTCGCAGTCCTACACCGTGACCATCACGGCCGCGACCGTGTTGCTGCCGCCGACCAGCCTGCCCAACGGCACCGTCGCCAGCGCCTACGGTGTGGCGATCAATCCGGCCACCGGCGGCACCGCGCCGTACAGCTACGCGGTCGGCACCGGCGCCCTGCCGCCGGGCCTGTCGATCGGCGGTGCCGGCGCCATCACCGGCACGCCGACCACGCCGGGCAGCTACACCTTCAACCTGATCGCGACCGACAGCAGCGGCGGCAGCGGCCCGTATTCGTCCGCGCCGCAGAGCTACACGCTGTTGATCAACGACATCGTGCCGGTGGCCAATCCGGTCTCGGCCACGGTGGCCTACGGCAGCAGCGCCAATCCGATCACGCTGAACATCACCGGCGGCATTCCGGCCTCGGTGGCGGTCGCGTCGGCTGCGGCGCATGGCACCGCGACGGCCAGCGGCACCAGCATCACCTACACCCCGACCGCCGGTTACGCCGGTCCGGACAGCTTCACCTACACCGCGACCAACAGTGCGGGCACCTCGGCGCTGGCCACGGTCACCATCACCGTGTCCAACCCGAGCATCACCGTGACCGCGGGCGATCCGCTGACCGCGCAGATCGGCGCCAGCTACAGCCAGACCTTCACCTGGAATGGCGGCACCGCGCCGTACACCGGCTTCGCCGTCACCGGCCTGCCGGCCGGCCTGAGCGTGACCGGCACCACCGCCAACAGCGTCACCGTGTCGGGCACGCCGACCGCGAGCGGCAGCTTCGCCCTCAACGCCAGCGCCACCGACAGCAGCACCGGCAACGGTCCGTTCACCGTCGGCCAGGTCTTCACGCTGACCGTCGGCGCGCCGACGCTGAGCATGACGCCGGCCGCCGGCAACCTGCCGATGAACTACGGCGTGGCCACCACCATCAACTTCGCCGCCAGCGGCGGCACCGCGCCGTACAGCTTCTCGCTGGCCGCCGGTTCGTTGCCGGTGGGCGTGAGCTTCAGCTCGGCTGGCGTGCTCAGCGGTACGCCGACCGTGCCGGGCAACTACAACGTCTCGATCCGCGCGACCGATGCCAGCACCGGCGCCGGCGCACCGTTCGCGTTGCAGCAGAGCTACACCATCGTGGTGGCCGTGCCGGCGATCACGATCGATCCGCCCAGCCTGCCCAACGGCGCCGCGGCGACGGCGTACAGCGCCCAGCTCAGCTCCACCGGCGGCGTCGCGCCGTACAGCTACTCGCTGCTCAGCGGTGCATTGCCGATCGGCATGACCTTCAGCTCGGCCGGTGCGATCTCCGGCATCCCGCGTTCGGACGGCAACTTCAGCATCACCGTGCAGTCGACCGACACCAACGGTCAGACCGCCTCGCGCGTGTACACCTTCAGCATCGCGCCGGCGACGGTGGTGATCGCTCCGTCCACGCTGCCGGGCGGCACGGTCGGCATCGCCTACTCGCAGAGCCTGAGCAGCAGCGGCGGCATCGCGCCGTACACGTACTCGATCGTCTCGGGCAACCTGCCGATCGGCGTGGCCTTCAGCTCGGCGGGCGCGATCAGCGGCACCCCGACCACGGCGGGCAGCTACACCTTCGTGGTCCGTTCCACCGACGACGCCGGCTACAACACGACGCAGAGCTACACGATCGCGATCGCCGACGCCGTGCCGGTGGCGGTCGACGACACCGCCAGCACCCTGGCGCAGCAGCCGGTGACCATCGCCGTGACCGGCAACGACACCGGCGTGATCACGTCCATCGCGATCGCCTCGGCGCCGGCGCACGGCACCGCCGTGGTCAGCGGCCTCAACATCGTCTACACCCCGGCCACCGCGTACTTCGGTCCGGATTCGCTGACCTACACCGCGATCGGTCCGGGCGGCACCTCGGCGCCGGCCACGGTGTCGATCACCGTCACGCCGTTGCCGGTGCCGGTGGGGCAGCCGCAGACCGCCACCACCTTGGCCGGCCAGCCGGTCACCATCGACACCACCGTCGGCGCCAGCGGCGGCCCGTACACCGGTGTGACCATCCTCACCGCGCCCAGCACGGGCACGGCGGTGGTCAGCGGCACCAACATCATCTACACGCCGCCGGCCAGCGCCTCGGGCACGGTCACCATCGGCTACACGCTCAACAACGCCTTCGGCCCGTCGGCGCCGTTGACGGCGACCGTCACCGTCAATCCGGTGCCGGTGGCGGTCTCGCGTCGCGTCAGCACCATCGCCGGCACGCCGGTCGTGGTGGATCTGACCGCGGGCGCGACCGGTGGTCCGTTCACCGCCGCCACGGTGGTGTCGCTGTCGCCGGCCTCGTCCGGCACCGCGACCATCGCCCAGGTCGGCAGCGGCGCCAGCGCGAGCTATCGCCTGACCTACACGCCGAACACCGCGTTCTCGGGCACGGCGACGGTCACCTTCACCCTGGCCAATGCGTACACGACCTCGGCCCCGGCGACCATCGACATCGACGTCGCGGCACGCCCGGATCCGACTCAGGACGCGGAAGTCATGGGCCTGCTCGGTGCCCAGACCTCGGCGGCGCGTCGCTTCGCCAACTCGCAGATCGGCAACTTCCAGCAGCGCATGGAAGGCATGCACGGCGGCGGCGGGCAGGGCGGTCGCTTCCAGAACGGCATCACCTTCGGCGTCGACCGCCGTTGCAGCGACGACGTGCGCCGCACGCCGGGCAGCGACTGCCGTCAGGTCGCGACCCGCGACGAATCCGCTCCGGTGGAATCGGCCAATGCGGCCGCGAACGGCGGCGACAGCAGCTCGTTCACCATCTGGACCGGTGGCGCGCTCAACAGCGGCGATCGCGACAGCCGTTCCGGCAGCGCCGGCTTCGACTTCGAGACCACCGGCATCAGCGCCGGCGTCGATACCCGCGTGAACGACGTGTTCGCCATCGGTGGCGGCATCGGCTACGGCCGCGACAACACCGACGTCGGCCGCAACGGCACCCGCAGCGACGCCAAGAGCTACACCGTGGCGATGTACGGCAGCTACCACCCCGGCGAGACCTTCTTCCTCGACGGTCTGCTCGGCTACCAGTGGCTGTCGTTCGACGCGCGCCGTTACGTCAGCGCCAACGGCGGACGGGTGCGCGGCGAGCGCGACGGCACGCAGTGGTTCGCTTCGTTCTCGGCCGGCGGCGACTACCAGCGCGACCGCCTGCACATCTCGCCCTACGCACGCCTGGACATCGCACGCGCGCGTCTGGACGGGTACACCGAGCAGGGCGACGCGATCTACGCGCTGCGCTACGAGGATCAGGACGTCGACACCACCACCGCCAGCCTCGGCCTGCGGATGGATTACGAAGTCCCGGTCAGCTACGGCACGTTCTCGCCGCAGCTGCGCTTCGAGTACCAGCACGACTTCCAGGACGACAGCTCGGTCACCATGAGCTACGCCGACCTGGTGGGCGGGCCGTTCTACCGCGGCGAGATCGACGGCCTCAAGCGCAACCGCTTCGTGTTCGGCCTGGGCGCGATCCTGCGCACCGAGCGCGACTTCACGCTGCGCTTCGAGTACCGCGGTCTGTTCGGCAGCGACGACGACAGCGACCATGGCATCCTGCTGAACCTGGAGAAGAAGTACTGATCGAGCAGGCGGACGCGGCTGGCCCGCATCCGCCTGTTCTCAGGAACGCCGGCGCGGCGTCACCGTGAACGCCGCGCCGGCAATTTGTTCCAGCGTCCATCGCTCCGAGCGGAGCGGTGGACGGGCAGGGGAGACGGGCATGCGCTGGCGGTCGTTGTGCGCTGCAGTGGTGCTGACGGCGTTGTCGACGCCGGCGGCGCAGGCGCACGGCGGCGGTTTGGACCGCGACGGCTGCCATCACGACCGCCGCAACGGCGGTTACCACTGCCATCGCGGCGCACCCGCCGCGAGCCTCGCGCCTGCAGCCCCGCGCCGCAGCGTTCCGAACGCCGAAGCCAACGCGTACGCGCCTGCCGCGCCCGCGCAACGCTTTGCGCCATCGTCGGGCGCCTACCGCAACTGCACCGAGGCACGCGCGGCCGGCGCCGCGCCGGTGCGCCGTGGCGACCCGGGTTACGGGCCGCATCTGGATCGCGACAACGACGGCGTCGGCTGCGAGCCCTATCGCGGCCGCTGACCGCGGCGCCGCACGTTCGCGCACCGCCGACGCGTTCGATGCCAAGATGGGCGCACGCCGCCGAACTCCCCGCCGATGTCGCCTGCCTTGCCCGTCGATCTGCCCATCGTCCTGCCGCCCGCGCAATGGGCCGAGCTGGAAACGGCCTACGCCACGCCGCCGCGCGCGTATCACAACTTCGATCACGTGCGCGAAGTGCTGCGCCACTACGGCGAGGTCGCCGCCGGCCCGGGCTGGAAGCAGCCGGTCGAAGTGGCGCTGGCGGTGCTGTACCACGACGCGATCTATCAGGCCGGACGGCGCGACAACGAGGCGCGATCGGCGGAACTGGCCGCCGCGCATATCGCCCGCTACCTGCCCGAGGCCGGCATCGATGTGCGCCGGGTGACGGAGCTGATCGATCTCACCGCGCGCCACGGGCAGATCGGGCCGGGCGAAGTGGATGAAGAGACCGCGCTGTTCCTGGACGGCGACATGGCGATCCTGGGCGCCGCGCCGGAGGCCTTCGACGCCTACGATCGCGGCATCGCCTCCGAGTACCGCGGGCACGTGCCGGGGCCGCTGTTCCGGCTCAATCGGCGCCGCTTCCTCAAGGGCCTGCTCAAGCGCGAACGCATCTATCTGAGCGCCTATTACCACCAGCGCTACGACGCGGCCGCGCGCAACAACCTGCGGCGCGCGATCACGACCAAGCGCTGAGCCTCCGCCCGTAGGATGCGGTGAGCCGCAGGCGATCCGCATCGCGGTGCCTGAACGTCACGCCGCGGGCTTGGCGGCGCCCGTGAGCCCGGCGGGCTAAAATGCGCGGATGCTGCTCAATATCGCCGCCTATCACTTCGTCCGCATCGACGACGCCGACGCCCTGGCCGTGCGCCTGCGCGAGCGCGCCGAGGCCGCCGATCTGCGCGGCACCGTGCTGGTCGCGGAAGAGGGGCTGAACCTGTTCCTGGCCGGCACCGAGGCGGCGATCGACGGTTTCCTGGCGCAACTGCGCGCCGACCCGCGCTTCGCCGGGCTGGCGGTCAAGGCCAGCCATAGCCAGGCCCAGCCGTTCGGGCGCCTGAAGGTCAAGCGCAAGCGCGAGATCGTGACCTTCCGTCGCGAGGACAGCGCGCCCCTGCAGCGGCGCGCGCCGGCGGTAACGCCCGAGCGCCTGGCGCAATGGCTGGACCAGGGCCACGACGACGCCGGAAAACCTGTGGTGCTGCTGGACACCCGCAACCGCGAGGAGGTCGGCTACGGCAGCTTCGCCGGCGCGCTGACCCTGCCGATCGACAACTTCGTCGACCTGCCCGAAGCGCTGGCGCCGCATCGCCAGGCGCTGGCCGACGCCACCGTGGTCAGCTTCTGCACCGGCGGCATCCGTTGCGAGAAGGCCGCGCTGTGGCTGCGCGACGACGGCATGGACAATCTGCTGCAGCTCGAGGGCGGCATCCTGGGTTACTTCGAGCGCGTCGGCGGCGCGCATTACCAAGGCCGTTGCTTCGTGTTCGACGAACGCGTCGCCCTGGACCCGCAACTGCGTCCGCTGGTCGACGACGCGGCCTGAGCGATACGCGCGCGGCACCACCAAAGCGGCCGGAAACCGGTATTGTTCCGGGCAAGGACAGGGGATTGTTAGCCAAACCGTAAACCGGGTGGGCGATCCCATTCAGACAAATCAAGGGGTTACCCGGAGCGACGCGACCGCTATGATCGACGGTCGTCTCTTCCAGCCCCCGTACGAAGGACCCCTGATGCGTCGAACCTACCCGCTGCGCGCCACCCGTATCGCCTGGCCGTTGGCCCTGGCCCTGAGCGTGCTGGGCTTGAGCGCCTGCCAGCCGCAGGCGCCGGCCAACGCCGCCGCCCCCGAAGGCACCACCGCCGCGCCGCCGCCGGCGCTGCCGTCGCCGGACCCGAACGCCGCGCCGGTCGAGCGCGCCGCGCCGCCGGTGATCAAACCGGTCGCGTTGGGCGAGTTCGAGCCCGGCAACCCGGTCGCCACCGCCGCCACCGGCAAGCTCAACATCGAAGACGCCAAGCTGCAGGGCGCCAACGGCGCCAGCTTCGGCACCGAGCGCGTCGCCCTGGTCAGCGGCGGCGACGAGTACAGCGCAGGCGCGACCTATGCCGCGTCCATGCAGATCGATGCCAGTCAGCCGGTCGAGCTGCGTCACGTCGTCGAACAAACCCCGCCCACCGACCAGCCCGCCAACGCCTTCTGCGGCGGCGCGCCCACCGCCTACATCGCCCTGGCCAAGGTCGGCGAGGGCGAGCGCGAAGTGGTCAAGGTGCTTGCCCTGCAAGGCGAGGATTTGCCCGCGCCCGGCGCCAAGGGCGTGAGCGTGTGCGCCGTCACCACCTACCTGGTCGCCAGCCGATGACTCCCAAGCCGCGTACGAGTGTGCAATGCCTGTCGGGCCTGATCGCCCTGATCCTGTGTTGCGCGCAGGCTTACGCGGCGACGCCGTTCCCGCGCCAGCCGCCCACCTTGCGCGTGGCCGGCGACAGCGCCATGGCCACCCGCCGGCCGGAACAGCGTCCGGCGATGGGCTGGGGCGAGTCGCTGCCGATGCTGCTGCGCGGCGACGTGATCCAGTACGAAAACCGCGCCGCCGACGGACGCAGTACGCGCCGCTACCTGCAGGAAGGGCTGTGGTCGCAGCTGATGACGGCGACCAAGGCCGGCGACGTGGTGTTCATCGCGTTCGGCCAGGACGATGCCTCCAAGCTGGAACAGCGCTACACCGCGCCCGAGGCGTTCCGCGCCAACATCGAACGCTTCGTCGACGAGGCGCGCATGCGCGGCGCGACCCCGGTGCTGCTGACCCAGGTCGCGCAGCCCGACTTCCGCTCCGGCGGTCTGCGCACGGACAGCTCGCCGCACGCCGACGTGGTGCGCGCGGTTGCGGTGCAGCGCCAGGTGCCGCTGATGGACATGCAGCGCGCCAGCGAAGCCCTGCTGCGCGAGGTCGGCTCCGAAGGCGCCAAGACCTTGTTCGTCTACGACTCCGAGTACGAACTGAAGTACATCAATCGCAATACGCGCTATCTGCTGCCGCTCGACGACGAGGCCTCGCCGACCGCCTGCGGTTCGGCCCGCATCGCCCAGCGCGCCACCGTGCTGATGCGCGCCGGTGGGCTGGAGGCCTGGCTGGAAGACCCGCAGACCATCGAGCAGCGCGTGACCCAGGTCTGCAACGCGCAGCGCGACGCGATCAAACGCTGAGGCCCGCGGGGCAGCGCATTATCTCGGACGGCCGCGCTCGCGGCCGTTTTCGTTTCCGCGCATGCGGCCGCGACGCTCTTGCTTCCTGTGGGAGCGGCGTGAGCCGCGATGGATCGGCCAATCGCAGCGCATGTTGGGGATCCGGGTGCTTCGATCGCGGCTCACGCCGCTCCCACAGAAAGCAGGAGCCGCGTGGCTAGGCTTTGGGGTAGGAGCGGCATAAGCCGCGACCGCGTAGTGGCCGGAGTCGCGCGGTCGCGGCTCGCGCCGCTCCTACCCGAAGCGGCGGCGGTGCTCTTGCTTCCTGTGGCAGCGGCGTAAGCCGCGATGGATCGGCCAATCGCAGCGTATGTTGGGGATCTGGGTGCTTCGATCGCGGCTTACGCCGCTCCCACAGAATGCAGGAGCCGCATGGCTAGGCTTTGGGGTAGGAGCGGCGTAAGCCGCGACCGCGTCGTGGCCGGAGTCGCGCGGTCGCGGCTCGCGTCGCTCCTACCCGAAGCGGCGGTGCTCCTCTTGCTTCCTGTGGGAGCGGCGTAAGCCGCGATGGATCGGCCGATCGCGGCGCATTTTGGGATCCGGGTGCTTCGATCGCGGCTTACGCCGCTCCCACAGAAAGCCAAATCTGCAGAGCTGGGCTTTGGGGTAGGAGCGGCGTAAGCCGCGACCGCGTCGTGGCCGGAGTCGCGCGGTCGCGGCTCGCGTCGCTCCTACTCGATGCGGCAGCGCTCTTGCTTCCTGTGGGAGCGGCGTAAGCCGCGATGGATCGGCCGATCGCAGCGCATTTTGGGGGCCCGGGTGCTTCGGTCGTGGCTTACGCCGCTCCTACCGAAGGCGACGGTTCCGGGCTAGGAAGTGGCCTTGCCCTGCGCCAGCACCCGCGCCGCCGCCGCGCGCCCCGCGATCAGGCCGCTGGCGTAGCACGCGGTCAGCAGGTAGCCGCCGGTCGGAGCCTCCCAGTCCAGCATCTCGCCGGCGCAATAGGTGCCGGGCAGGGCGCGCAGCTGCAGGCCCTCGTCCAGCGCTTCCAGGCGCACGCCGCCGGCGCTGCTGATGGCTTCGGCGATCGGGCGCGCGCGCAGCAGGCGCAGCGGCAGGCGCTTGATCGTCGTTGCGACGCGCAGCGGGTCTTGTTTCGCCTCGGCGTCCAACATTTCGTGCAGCAGCGCGGCCTTGACGCCGCTGAGGCCGGTCTGGCGGCGCAGGTGTTCGCTGAAACTGCGGCCGGCGCGCGGACGCGCGAGATCGGTGCGCAGGCGTTCCAGTTCGCGCCCGGGCGCCAGATCCAACGTCAGGGTCGCATGGCCGTCGCGCGCGATCGCCTCGCGCAGCAGCGCCGACAGCGCATAGATCAGGCTGCCCTCGATGCCGTGCGCGGTCGCCACGCACTCGCCTTGCAAGGCCTGCTCGCGGCCGTCGGCGTCGCGCCAATACGCGACCACCGGTTTCAGCGGTTGGCCGGCCTGACGCTGCGCGAAGTGTTCGCTCCAGGCGATATCGAAGCCGCAGTTGCTGGGCTGCAGCGGCGCGACGTCGATGCCGCGCCGGCTCAGCCACGGCGCCCAGGCGCCGTCGGAACCCAGCTCGGGCCAACTGCCGCCGCCCAGCGCCAGCACGCAGGCGTGCGCGCGCACCTGGCGTTCGCCGTCGGGCGTGGACAAGCGCAGCGCGCCGTCTTCGCTCCAGCCCAGCCAGCGGTGCTGGACGTGGAAACGCACGCCGTCCTCGCGCAAACGCCGCACCCAGCCGCGCAGCAGCGGCGCGGCCTTGCGGTCGACCGGAAACACGCGGTCGGAGCTGCCGACGTAGGTCTCCACACCGTGCCCACGCGCCCAGGCGCGCAGGGCGTCGGCGTCGAACGCGTCCAGCCAGCGCGCGATCTGCGGCGCGCGTTCGCGGTAACGCGCATCGAAGCCCGGCCGCGGTTCGGCATGGGTGAGATTGAGCCCGCCCTTGCCCGCGATCAGGAACTTGCGCCCGACCGAGCCCTTGCCCTCGTACACGTCGACCTCGATGCCGGCTGCGCGCGCGGTCTCGGCCGCCATCAGGCCGGCGGGACCGCCGCCGACGATGGCCAGGCCGGGCAGCAGGGTGGGAGCATCGGTCATCGGTGACGGCACGACGTGGCGGAGCGGGCGGCCATTATGAGGCCAGGCCCGTGCGGCGGCCGCGGCACATGACCTCCGCGCCGGGTCGCGAAGGCCGGCTTCGGGTATCGTCGGGCGCCACCGGTCAGGGTTTTGGAGCAGCGAACGATGCGATTCACGTCCCCAGGCGCAGGCGGCGCCGGCCTGCTGTTGGCTGCGTTGCTGGCCTCCCATGCGCACGCGGCCGTGCCGCAGACGGCGCCGGAATTGCCGGCGCAACTGCAGGACTTCGACGCCTATGTGGAAGGCGTGCGCAAGCGCTTCGACGTGCCGGGCATCGCGGTGGCGATCGTCAAGGACGGCCGCATCGTGCTGGAACGCGGCTACGGCGTGCGCCAGCTCGGCCGCGACGAGAAAGTCGACGCGCGTACGTTGTTCGCGATCGCTTCCAACACCAAGGCCTTCACCTCGGCCTCGCTGTCGATGCTGGCCGACGAGGGCAAGCTCAGCCTGGACGACCGGGTGATCGACCACCTGCCGTGGTTCCGCATGGCCGATCCCTACGTGACCCGCGAGATGCGCGTGCGCGATCTGCTGGCGCATCGCAGCGGCCTGGGTCTGGGCGCGGGCGACCTGCTGTACTGGCCCGGCACCGACTACAGCACGCTGGAAGTCGCCCAACGGCTGCGCGATGTCCCGCTTAGCGGCAGCTTCCGCGGCCAGTACGCCTACGACAACATCCTCTACGGCGTCGCCCAGCTGGTGATCGAGCAGGCCAGCGGACAGAGCTACGAACGGTTCCTGCGCACGCGCATCCTGGAACCGCTGGGCATGCGCGACACGCGTTACAACAGCGATGCGCTCAAGCCCGGCGACAACGTCGCCACCGGCTACGCCAAGGCCGACTTCAAGGACCTGCAGCCGGCGCCGCGCATGGCCTGGGCCAACGTCTCCGGCGCCGGCGGTCTGTACTCCAGCGTGCACGACATGACTCAGTGGATGCGTGCGCAGCTAGACGGCGGCGTCTACGGCCGAAGCGGCGGCAAAGAGCAGCGTTTGTTCAGCGCCGCGCGTCAGAAGGCGATGTGGTCGATCGTGACGCCGATTGCGATCGGCGAGCCGTCGGTGCCCGAGCTGGCGGCGGCGCGTCCGAATTTTCTGGGTTACGGCGAGGGCTGGCAGCTGTCGGATTACCGTGGCCGCAAGCTGGTCTGGCACACCGGCGGCTGGCCCGGCATGGTCTCGCGCGTGACCCTGGTGCCGGAGCACAAGCTCGGCATCGTGGTGCTGACCAGCGCCGAGCTGCCGGGCGCGTTCCAGGCGGTGACCCTGCGCGCGCTGGATGCCTACCTCGACGCGCCGCGCACCGATTGGACCGCGGCGTACGGCGCGGCCCTGGACAAGTCGTTGGCCAAGGGCGACGACGACTGGAAGCAGCACGAAGCCGCGCGCACGCTCGGCACACAACCGTCGCTGGCGCTGGCCAAGTACGCGCAGACCTACCGCGACCCCTGGTACGGCGACGTGATCGTCGAGCAGCGCGACGGCAAGCTGCGCATGCGTTTCGCGCGCAGCCAGGCCCTGGTCGGCGAGCTGCAGCACTGGCAGCACGACAGCTTCATCGTGCGCTGGGACCAGCGCTGGCTCAACGCCGACGCCTTCGTCGATTTCGCCCTGACCGCCGACGGCAAGGTGCGCGAGCTGCGGATGGAGTCGGTATCGCCCAACACCGATTTCAGTTTCGATTTCCACGATCTGCGGCTGACGCCGGTCGCGGCCAAGCCGGGCGGTTGAACGGGGCGGCTGCTAAGCTCGAACGCAAGGGACGCGGCGGCGAACGCGTCCGATCCGAACGGAGCACACGATGAGTTGGTTGGTCATAGGCATAGTGATCGTCGCGGGCTATCTCGCGTTCAAGGCGGTCAAGTTCTTCTTCAAGTTGCTGCTGTGGGCCGTGGTGCTGGGCGGCGTCTACTTCCTCGCGGCGCCTGCGATGGGTTGGCCGCTGCCGTTCTGAAGCGCCGGAGCCGCGCCCCATGTCCTATGTGAGATGTTTGCGCGGCCTGGGATCGGGCATCGAGTACTCCGCCGACACGGCGATGAACCTCGACCCGGCCGACGGCCGACCGGTGGAAATGGTGCTGGACCTGGAACGCCTGGCCGCGCAGCGGCCCGACGCGGGCTGGTACGACCCGCGCCGGCGCGACCTGTGGCGGTTCGGCGCGCTGATGGCGCTGGACTCGTCCGATCCCGACGACGCGCGCCACATCGTCGCGCTGGGGGAAGGGCACACGCCGCTGCTGGATTACTCGACGCATCCGCTCGCGCGCGCGGCTGGCATCGACTTGTGGTTGAAAGACGAAGGCCGCGCGCATGCGGGCTACGGCGCCAATCCGACCCGCAGTTTCAAGGACCGCGGCATGGCCATGGTGGTCGCGCAGGCGCGCCGTCTGGGCCTGGATAAGTTGGCCGTACCCACGCAGGGCAACGCTGGCGATTCGCTGCTGCGTTACGCGCTGGCCGGCGGCCTGTCGGTGGCGATCGCGATGCCGCAGGACACGCCGATGCCGATCCTGGGCAACGTGGCCGCGGCCGCGCAGCGCTATCCGGAGCGCGTGGCGCTGGACCTGGTCGGCCCGACCATCCGCGAGGCCGGCGCACTGCTGAAGGAGCGCTACTTGCCGCAGGGCTATTTCTCGGTGGCGACGTTCCAGGAGCCGGGTTGGCGCATCGAGGGCAAGAAATCGCTGGGCCTGGAACTGGCCGAGCCGGCGCCGGGATCGACGCGCTGGTCGCTGCCCGACGCGGTGATCTATCCCACCGGCGGCGGCACCGGCGTGCTGGGCATGTGGAAGGCCTGGGACGAGTTGCAGGCGCTGGGCCTGATCGACGCGCGCCGTCCGCGCATGCTGTGCGTGCAGAGCGCGGCGACGCCGCCGCTGGTGCGCGCCTACGAGCAGGGCGCCGCCGACACCCAGGTCGTCGTGGCCGGACAGACGCTGGCGTTCGGGCTCAACGTGCCCGGCGGTGTCGGCCACTTCCGCGTGCTGGAGATCCTGCGCGCCAGCGGCGGCGCCGCGGTGGCGGTGGACGAGCGCGACAGCGCCGCCGAGTTCGCGCGGCTGTGGCGCGAGCCGGTCGGCGGCGGCGCGCCGGGCTGGATCTGCCCCGAGGGCGCGGCCTGTCTGGCGGCGCTGCCGCAGTTGATCGAACGCGGCCTGGTCGCGCGCGGCGAGCGCGTGGTCGTGGTCAACACCGGGTCGGCGGAGAAGTACCTGCCGGACCTGCGTCATCTCATGTGAACCCCTCCAGCAGGAGCCGATATGGATACCGACAACCCCGAATGGTGGCAGGACACGCAGGACATCGAGCGTTGCGTGCGAGCGATCTACGCCTGCATCTCCGGCCCGGCCGGGGCGCCGCGCGATTGGGCGCGTTTTCGTTATCTGCAGCATCCGCGGGCGCGCAGTCTGCGCACGGTGGTGGAGGCCGACGGCAGCACGCAGGCGATGGTGTTCGACGTGGACAGTTACATCGCCAATGTCCAGGAGTTCTTCGCCACTAACGATTTCTACGAGGTCGAGATCGATCGGCGGGTGCAGCGTTTCGGGCAGGTGGCGCACGTGTGGAGTCTGTACGAGGCGCGGCCGGCGGTGGACTCGCCGGTGTTGCTCAAGCGCGGCGCCAACAGTATCCAGTTGTGCCATGAGCATGGGCGGTGGTGGGTGTTCAGCACGGTTTGGGATAACGAGCGCGAGGGGTTGGCGTTCGATCTTTGGTAGGGGGCTTGCGGCCTTCTTAGTCGGTCGTGGCTTTGTCGCTCGCGCGTACTGCGGATGGTTTTTTGCTACTGCGGCAATCTTCTGGTCGCGCTTTTAGCTCCCTCCTTTGGAAAAGGAGGGTTGGGGAGGATTTGCTTTGGCTGTTGCTCTGTTGCTTCTGACCGAAGGTCAACGGCTTCCGCCTGCTGCGCATGCGGGTCACTTTCTCTTGCTCGCGCTTTGTGTAGGAGCGGCGTGAGCCGCGACCGCGAATCCCGGTTACCGCGCCTATCCGGCTCCGATGGCCTTCAAGCTCCAGCGTCGCGCTTTAGCTCCCTCCTTTGACAAAGGAGGGTTGGGGAGGATTTGCTGTTGCTGTTGTTTCTGCTGTTTTTGACCGAAGGTCAAAGGCTTCCGCCTGCTGCGCGCTTTTAGCTCCCTCCTTTGACAAAGGAGGGTTGGGGAGGATTTGCTCTTGCTGTTGTCTTCGCTGTTTCTGACCGAAGGTCAACGGCTTCCGCCTGCTGCGCATGCGGGTCACTTTCTCTTGCTAGCCCAAGAGAAAGTAACCAAAGAGAAGGGCTTGAGCCCAGAGCTCCCGTGTGGCTTCGGTTCTGGCGCCGGGATTTTTCGATAAGACATCCCTGTCTTATCGAAAAACGGCGCGCGTCCTGCGCGCCGCCCTTCGGGTCTGGGAATGGTCGTGTGGCTTCGGATCAATGGACTTCAATGCCGGAGCAAATTCAACGGCAACGGCAACGGCAACGGCAATGGCAATGGCAACGGCTGCGACCGCTTTGAGGCTGCCTCTGGTGCGGCGGGCGAAGATCAAAATGGGTTCCGGCTTGCGCCGGAATGACGATGGGTGGGTTTGGGGTGGGGGCGTTGGTCGCTTCGCAGCTCGGCGGTCGCGACCGCGGCAAGCTTGCTCGCGCAACACTGCGTATGTCCTGCGATGTCGAAATCATGCGTTGCCGGCCCCAGGCTAGGGGCATGCCGCTGATGGCATGCTTCGGCACGCGCGCTCATGATTCCGTTCTCCGTCCTCGATCTGGCGCCGGTCACCGAAGGCAGCGATGCCGGGCAGGCGTTCGCGCACAGTCTGGAGCTGGCGCGTCATGCCGAGCGGCTGGGGTATCGCCGCTACTGGCTGGCCGAGCACCACAACATGCCGGGCATCGCCAGCGCCGCGACCGCGGTGTTGATCGGGCATATCGCCGGTGGCACCTCGACGATCCGCGTGGGCGCGGGCGGCATCATGCTGCCCAATCATTCGCCGCTGCAGGTGGCCGAGCAGTTCGGCACGCTGGCCTCGCTGTATCCGGACCGCATCGACCTGGGCTTAGGTCGCGCGCCGGGTACGGATCAGGCCACGGCGCGCGCGTTGCGGCGTTACTTCGATGGCGCCGACAGCTTCCCGCAGGACGTGGCCGAGCTGCTGCATTACTTCGAGCCGGTGCAGCCGGGCCAGGCGGTGCGCGCGGTGCCGGGTGCGGGCTTGCGGGTGCCGGTGTGGCTATTGGGCTCCAGTCTGTTCGGCGCGCGTCTGGCCGCGCAGTTGGGCCTGCCGTACGCGTTCGCCTCGCATTTCGCGCCCGACGCGATGGACGAGGCGCTGGCGATTTACCGGCGCGAGTTCCGTCCATCGGCGGCCTGGGCGCGACCGCATGCGTTGCTGGCCTTGAACGTGGTCGCCGCCGCCGACGATGCGCAGGCGCGGCGGTTGTTCACCACTCAGCAGCAGAGCTTCGTCAATCTGCGCCGCGGCCAGCCGGGGCTGATCCCGCCGCCGATCGACGACATCGACGCGTACTGGACGCCGGCCGAGCGTTCCGGGGTCGAGCGCGCGCTGGCCTGCGCGGTGGTGGGCGGGCCCGACACGGTACGCGAGGGCATCGCGGCCTTCATCGAACGCCACCAGCCCGACGAGCTCATGCTGACCGCCAACGTGTACGAACACGCGGCGCGGCTGCGTTCGTTCGAGTTGGCCGCGCAGGCGCGCGACGCATTGGCCGCGAACGCGTGATGCAGGCTCAGCGCGCGCCCGGCACGTGCTCGCGCACGCCCAGCAGTTCCACTTCGAACACCATCGAGGCATCCGGCGGAATCACGCCGCCGCCGGCGCCGTCGGCGCCGTAGCCGTACTCCGGCGGCACCATCAGCACGCGCTTGCCGCCGACCTGCATGCCGGCCACGCCTTCGTCCCAGCCGCGCACCACGCGGCCGGCGCCGAGCAGGAACGAGAACGGGCGGCCGCGGTCGACCGAGCTGTCGAACTTGCGTCCGCGCTTGTCCGGCTTGTTTTCGTCGTAGAGCCAGCCGGTGTAATGCACGCTCACGTCCTGGCCGCTGCGCGCGATGGGGCCGGTGCCGGGGCGCTCGTCTATCCATTCGAAGCGCTGCACGCGGCCAGCGCTGGCCGGCGCTTCGGCCTCGTGTCGCTTGCAACCGGCCAGCAGCAGCGTGGCGGCCAGAACGGCGATGGAGATAGACGTGGCGAGGCGTCGGCGCATGAGGGTCGTCCCTGAGAGCGTGGCGGAAACTGCGCTCAGGATAGCGGACCCGGCCTGGCCGGCCCAAGACGCGTTCAGTCGACCAGGGCGCCGCAGCTGAGGTTGGCGATCGCGCCGGTCATGGCGGCGGCGCGGTCGGAGGCGACGAAGGCGGCGTAATTGGCGACCTGCTGCAGGGTCGGCAGGCGGCCGAGCAGGGTGCCGGTGCGCGCGGCTTCCTCCAGCATGGCCTCGATCGACACGCCCGCGCGCCGCGCGCTTTCGGCGAACACCTCGCGCGCGTGCGAGCGCGGCAGCGCGTCTGGGATCGCATGCGGGCGCAGGCAGACCACGCGGATGCCGGCCGGGCCGAGTTCGCCGGCGAGCAGGCGCGAGAACGCTTCGATGGACGCGCAGGTGGCGCCGTAGCCCAGGAAGCCGACGCCGCTCATGCGCGAGCCCGGCGTCGACAGCGTCAGCAGCACGCCACCGCTGCGCATGCGCTTGGCCGCGGCCTGCGCGGTGAGGAAGTTGCAGCGGTTGTAGTCGGCGATCGGTTGCAAGTACTCCTGCACCGACAATTCGGCGAAGGTCGGGCCCTGCACATGGACGATGCCGACCGCATTGAGGGCGATGTCGATGCGGCCCTCGGATTCGGCCACCGCCTGCGCATGGGCCTCGACCGCGTCGGCGTCCATGGCGTCCAGCGTGGCGATTGCGGCGTGCCCGCCGGCGGCGGCGATGTCCTGGGCGACGCGTTCCAGGCCCTCGCGGTGGCGCGCGGTCAGGTGCACCCGCGCGCCATCGCGCGCGAAGGCGCGTGCGACCGCGCCGCCGATCGCGCCGCTGCCGCCGTGGATCACCGCGATCTTGTCCTGCAACAGGCCGCCTTGCATGGTCATGGTCCGATTCCTAATGGGTGGGCCGGTTCAGAACCGGCGTCGCTGAAAGGGCAGGCCGGCGCCGTCCTCGCAGTAACTTTTGAGGCTGTACAGGAACATCGCCCAGTTGTAGTTGCACCAGCGGTAGAACTCGGTGACTTCGCGCCAGCCTTCGTGGCGCAGCACCACCGCGGTGCTGTCGTCGCGGCGCTCCAGGTCGAAACTGATCTGGGTGCCGACCCACTGCGGGTCGGATTCCAGGCAGCGCCAGGCCAGGCGCGAGCGCGGCAGCCATTCGACGATCTTGACCTTGACGCTGCCGGCGTCGCCGAAATGGAACTCGTTGACCGCGCCCATCACCGCCTGCACGGTCAGGGTGTCGGTCCAGACTTCGGCCAGTCCCTGCTGGCTGGTGAGCGCGTCGTAGACCTGGGCGGGCGTGGCGTGCACGTACTGGATGTGTTCGATGGCGGCCGTGTCGCGGGGCTTTGCGGTGGTCGTGCTCACGGTGCCGGAATCCTGCGCTCGTACTCGGCTTCGATCTGGGTGTGCTTGGTCCAGAAGTGGCTGGGCGTGCGGCCTTCCAGCAAGTCGCGCAGCAGATCCAGATGGCTGTGCCAGCCGCCGGCGACGCTGACCAGTTCGCCGCGGTTGGGCAGGCGCCGATGGGTGACCACCAGCAGCACACGGTCTTGCTGCGGACTGAGTTCGAACACCACTTCGGAGTCGCCGTCCCAGGTGTAGCTGAGCCGGTGCGGGGGATCGCAGTCGATCACCCGGCCTTCGCTGCGGTATTCCTCGTCGGGGTACTTGGCCGGCGCCGGGTCGTCGTTGGTCAGTTCCGAATTGCGGAACACGTGTTGAACGTGGCCGCCGGGGTGCAGCTCGATCTCGCCTGCGGCCATCCAGCTGCGGCGCTTTTCGGAATCGGTGAGGTAGCTCCACAGCCGGTCGATCGGGCCGGGCATCAGGCGTTCGATGCGCACGGTGTCGGGAGCGGTGACAACGCCGTAGTCGTTCATGGTCGTTCCTCGGGGGATCAGTGGAGGGGGCGCGCGAGTTGCTCTGCGAGCGAGGCGAGGATGTGGCGCCAGCCCGATTCGGTGCGCTCTGTATAGGGCGCGTATTCGGGCGCCATTTCGTGGGTCAGGCGCAGTTCGCAGCCGGCGCCGACGGCTTCGATTTCGACGGTGACGCGGTCGCCGTCGGACGCCGGATCCAGCGACAGGGTGAACACCAGCCGGCGCGGGCGGTCGATTTCCAGGTAGCGGCCGTAGTGGGCGGCGTCGCCGTCCTCGCGGGTCTCGACGATGGTGTAGCCGCCGCCGACGCGCGCGTCGATCTCGACCCGCTGCATGCGTCCGGTCGCGGTCGCGTAGAGGAAACGCGTGGCGACGTTCGGGTCCAGCCAGGCGTCGAACACGCGTTCGGGCGAGGCGTCGAAGCGGCGTGTTACGCGCACCACGACGGGGGAGGTCGGGCTCATCGTTGGCTCCTGGGTTTGCCGGTGGCGGCCAGGGCACGGTCCTCGGCCTGCAGCAAGGCGTCGAGGGCATCCAGGCGTTCGTTCCAGAACCGCTCGTAATGGCGCATCCACTCCATGCCGCCGTGCATCGGTCGCGCATCGAGGCGGCAGACGTGGGTGCGGCCCTGGATTTCGCGCCGGACCAGGCCGGCGCCTTCCAGCACCTTGATGTGCTTGGACGCGGCGGCCAGGGACATGTCGAAGGGCGCGGCGAGTTCGCCGACGCTGCGCGCCCGATCGGACAGGCTGCGCAGCATCGCGCGCCGGGTTGGATCGGCCAGGGCGTGGAACACGGCGTCGAGCCGTTCGGAATGATTATTAACCATGAGGTTGAATATCCTCGGCTGCGCATGGATTGTCAACCATTCGGTAAAATGTCGTATGAGGGACGGCGCACCGCATCCGTCCGCGGCGATGGCCCCTAAATGCACGCGCCCGCGTTGCTACTCATGGGACGGGGGGGCCAGCTTCGGGAACGTCCGCATGCCGCTCCAGACACGGCCGGAGACATCTCATCCCGGCACGGCCGCGCGCCCGCGTTACTACGGCAAGTACCGCGCCGTGGTACTGGACCACGTCGACCCTTTGCGCCTGGGCCGGGTCCAGGTGCAGGTGCCCGAGGTTTACGGCGCCGGCGGCGGCCGCTGGGCCATGCCCTGCGTGCCGGTGGCGGGGCGTCAGAGCGGCGTGTTCCTGCTGCCGCCGATCGGCGCGCCGGTATGGGTGGAGTTCGAACAGGGCGACGCCGAACTGCCGGTCTGGGTCGGCGGCTATTGGGTGGACGCCGACGAATTGCCGCCGCTCGCGCACGCCGGCCAGGCGATCGCGCCCGGCTTGCTGCTGCAGACGCCGAACCAGCACGCGATCGCGATCTCCGATCTGCCCGGCTCCGACGGCGGCATCCTGCTCAGAAGCCGCAGCGGCGCGTCGATCGCGATCACCGATGCCGGCATCACCATCAGCAACGGCCGCGGCGCCAGCATCGTGCTGGCCGGGGCGATGGTGACGATCAACGACGGCGCGTTGACGGTGGTGTGATGCGCGCCGGCGCCGACATTCGCCGTATCGCCCGGAGCGCGGCATGCCCGGCGCGCTGATGCATGTGGGCGCGGCGGTGACCTGCGCGCACGGCGGGCCGGCCACGCCGACCGCGCCGTACGCGCGCGTGACCCTGGGCGGGCGCGCGGCGATCACGGTCGCCGCGTCGTACAGCGTCGCCTACTGCAATCTGCCCGCCGCCGCGGCGGCACTGCGCTGCGTGGCGGGGCAGTGGCTGTCGGGCAGCACCCGCGTGTTCGCCGGCGGGCGCCCCTTGGCGCTGGATACCAGCCCGTCGCTGTGCGTACCCAACGGCGCGCCGCTGCTGGTGCTGGACTGCCAGAGCCGCGTCACCGCGATCTGAGCGCGCGGCTCAGCCGGCCTGGCTTTCGGCCGCCTGCAGCGCGCGCAATGCGTTGGCGGTGGCGGCGTCGGCAGGGAAGAAGGATTCGATCGCCAGCTCCGCCAGGGTCACGTCCATGGGCGTGCCGAACACGGTGGTGGTGCTGATGTAGGCGTGCTCGCCGCCGTCGGCGCTGCGCAGGCGCAGCGGCACCGCCACGCTGAGCTGCGAGGGCAGCTCGACTTCGTCGACGTCGTCGCAGGGATAGGCGGCGAGCTCGTCGTGCAGGGTGTGCAGCACCGGATCGCCGGTGGCGTCGGCCTGGTGGCGCAGGCGGTGCAGCAGGTGCGCGCGCCACTGCGCGAGGTTGACGATCAGCGGCGCCAGGCCGCGCGGATGCAGGCTCAGGCGCAGCACGTTGATCGGCGGTTGCAGCAGGTCGACGGGAATGCCCTCGAGCATGCGTTCGACCGCGCGGTTGGCGGCGAGCAGTTGCCAATGGCGGTCGATCGCCAGCGCGGGGTAGGGCTCGTGGCCGCGCAGCACCAGCTGGATCGCGGCCTGGGCCTCGTGCAGCGCGGGATCGTCCAGCGAACGCTGCGCGTACATCGGTGCCAGCCCGGCGGCGGTCATGAGCTGGTTGCGCTCGCGCAGCGGCACGTCGAGGCGGTCGGCCAGGCGCAGCAGCATCGCGCGGCTGGGCAGCGAGCGCCCGGTCTCGATGAAGCTGACGTGGCGGGTGGAGATGTCGGCCATGCCGGCCAGGTCGAGTTGGGTCAGGCGGCGGCGCTGGCGCCAGTCGCGCAGCAGTTCGCCTACGGGTCGGGTCGTGTTCATGAGCGAACGATAGCCCAGCGCGGCGACGCGCGGGATTACCCCGCAGGTAATCGACGGGCGGCGGGCGCCGGGCTGAAATGGCGTCGAACCCAAACGACCTGAGACCACAGGAGCCTGTCATGAACGCTGTCGCCCGTCCCGCCAACGCCCCCCTGCTGCGCCGCGCGATCCAACTCGACGCCGTCGCCACCGCCGCCATGGCGGCCCTGCTGATCGCGGCCGCCGCGCCGCTGTCGCAGTGGCTGCACCTGCCGCAAAACCTGCTGCTGGGCGCCGGCCTGGTGCTGGTGCCCTACGTCGCCTACCTGGGCTGGTTGCTCAGCCGCGAGCGCATCTCCAACGCCCAGGTCTGGTCGGTGATCGCGATCAACGCCTGCTGGGTGATCGACAGCGCGATCGTGCTGGTTGCCGGCTGGGTGCAGCCCAACGAGCTGGGCATGGCCTTCGTGATCGTGCAGGCGGTGGCGGTGGCGGCCTTCGCCGAACTGCAGTACTTCGGGCTGCGCCGGCAGCAGCGTGGCTGATCCAACGGTTCGATCCGGGCCGCGGCCGCACAAACCCGCAAGCGCCTCGTCCCTGACCGCGTCGCCTCTCGAACGAGGCGGCGCGGTTTCGCTTTCTGTGGGAGCGGCGTGAGTCGCGGTGCCTGATAGCCGGTCGCGATGCGATTCGGTGTACGGGTGCTTCGATCGCGACTTAGGTCGCTCCCGCAGCAGGCGGGGCCAGGGCGTCGGCTCAGACCGCCATGCCCGCCGCATGCCCCGACGCCCAGGCCCACTGGAAGTTGTAGCCGCCCAGCCAGCCGGTCACGTCGACCACTTCGCCGACGAAATGCAAGCCCGGCACGCGCCGGGATTCCATGCTGCTGGACGACAGTTCGTCGGTGTCGACGCCGCCCAGTGTGACTTCGGCGGTGCGGTAGCCCTCGGTGCCGCTGGCGACCAGGGGCCAGTCCTGCAGGGTCGCCGCCAGCTGCTTCAACTCCGGCGGCGTGTACTGCTTCATCGGCTTGTTGCTCAGCCACAGCTCGCACAGACGCTGGGCGAAACGGCGCGGCATCGCATCGGACAGCACGGTCTTGAGCTCGGCCGCGGGGCGCTCGAGCTGCTGCGCGCGCAGCCAGTCGGCGGCGTCGTGGCCGGGCAACAGGTCCAGGCGCAGGTCGTCGCCGGGCTGCCAGTAGGACGAGATCTGCAGTATCGCCGGGCCGCTGACACCGCGGTGGGTGATCAGCATCTGGTTGCTGAAGCTGCGGCCGTTGCAGCGCGCGGTCACCGGCAGGGCGACGCCGCTGAGGTCGGCCAGGCGTTCCTGGTGCTTGCCGCTGAGGGTCAGCGGCACCAGCCCGGCGCGCGTGGGCAGCACGGTGTGGCCGAACTGGCGCGCCAGTTCGTAGCCGAAGCCGGTCGCGCCCATGCTGGGGATCGACAACGCGCCGGTGGCCACCACCAGCCGCGGCGCCGCGAACGCGCCGCGCGTGGTGTGCAAACGGAACGGCGCTTCCCCATCGGCATGCAGCACGCGCTCGACGCTGCACGAGGTTTCGATGCGCACGCCGGCGTCGGCGCATTCGTCCAGCAGCAGCTTCACGATCAGCTTCGACGACACGTCGCAGAACAGCTGGCCGAGTTCCTTCTCGTGATAGGCGATGCCGTGGCGCTCGACCAGTTCGACGAAATCGGCCGGCGTGTAGCGCGCCAGCGCCGATTTGCAGTAATGCGGATTGGCCGAGATGAAATTGGCCGGGCCGGTGCCGGTGTTGGTGAAATTGCAGCGGCCGCCGCCCGACATCAGGATCTTCTTGCCGACGCGGTTGGCGTGTTCGACCACCAGCACGCGCTTGCCGCGCTGGCCGGCGGTCAGCGCACACATCAGGCCGGCGGCGCCGCCGCCGACGATCAGGACGTCGTAAACCTCGGCCATGCGCTCAGGCGGCCTGCGCGCCCACGGCCAGGCGCACCGCCGGGGTCAGGGTGAGCGCGGCGCGGTCGTTGCTCAGCGCGACTTCGCCGTCCTGGATCTGGCAGTCCAGGCGGAAGCTGCGCTCGACCATGGCGGCCATCGCCTCGACGGCGTCGGCGTCGATGTCGAGCACGGTGAGGTTTTTCAGGCGGCGCAGGCCGGCGGCGTTCTTGTCCCACCAGATATCGGCGGCGCGGCCGCCGTAGTTCACCACCACCACCTGACGCGCGCGCCCGCAGGCCTTGCGGATGCGCGACTCGTCGGGCTGGCCGACGTCGATCCACAGTTCGATGTCGCCCGTGTAGTCGCGCAGGCTCAGGTCCGGCTCGTCCTCGCTGCTCAGGCCGGGGCCGAACTCCAGCCGCTCCTGCGCGTGCAGGGCGAAGGCGAGCATGCGCACCATCAGCCGTTGCTGGGTTTCGGACGGATGCTGGGCCAAGGTCAGGGCATGGGCGGCGTAGTAATGCCGGTCCATATCGCTGATTTGCAGTTCGATCTTGACGATGGTGGCGTTGGGCGCCATGGGCGGGCCTGAGCTGGGAAAAACAGCGCGCATTCTAGGCCCTGCGGGCGATCGCCGCCTGAGCGGGGCCGGCTGGGCGAGAATGCGCGCATGTCGCCGCCCTCCGCCGCCACCGACGGCATCGCCGCCAGCCGCCTGCAACTGCCGCCCGGTCCCTGGCAGACGCTGCTGGACGGCGTGTGCGCGCGGTTCCCGGCCATCGCCCGCGCGCAATGGCGCGAGCGCTTCGCGCGCGGGCGCGTGCTCGACGCGCAGGGGCGGGCGCTGGCCGCCGACATGCCGTATCGGGTCGGCATGGAAATCCGCTACTTCCGAGAGGTCGCCGCCGAGGCCGAGATTCCGTTCCAGGAACGCGTGCTGCATGCCGATGCGCACCTGATCGTGGTCGACAAGCCGCACTTCCTGCCGGTGACGCCGTCGGGCGGCTACGTCGAGCAGACCCTGCTGGCGCGGCTGGTGCGGCGCTACGGCAATCCCGATCTGGTGCCGCTGCACCGGCTGGATCGCGCCACCGCCGGCCTGGTGCTGTTCTCGGCCGATCCGCGCACGCGCGCGGCCTATCAGGCGCTGTTCCGCGAGCGCCGCATCGACAAGCGTTACGAGGCCCTGGCCGCGCCCTTGCCGCAGTACGCGTTTCCGCTGCAGCGGGCCACGCGGCTGGAGCCGGGCGAACCGTTCTTTCTCATGCGCGAAGCGCAGGGCGTGCCGAACAGCCTGACCCGGATCGAGGTGCTGGATCGCGGCGACACGCATTGGCGCTACGGTCTGGAGCCGGTCAGCGGACGCAAGCATCAGCTGCGCGTGCACATGGCCGCGGTGGGCGCGCCCATCCTCAACGACCCGTTCTATCCCTTGGCCGAACAGCGCAGCGCGGACGACTACGCGCGGCCGTTGAAACTGCTGGCGCGCTCGCTGGCCTTCGTCGATCCGCTGGACGGCGCGGAGCGGCGCTACGAGAGCAGTTACTCGCTTTGAGCGGAACCGCAGCGTGCCGGCGCTGGCGCGCCGCTCCTACCCTAGATGCCGGGTGGAGCGGTGCGTGTCGCGCTGCGGCAACGGCTCGCGTCGAATTTTGCGATGGCGGCCAAGGCCGCTTCGGGGCAGGTGCGGCGCAACGCGGCTTCACACCCACTCGCGCGAGGGCAGGGTGTAACGCCGCTGCGGCCGCCCGACCAGGTCGAGGAAGTTGTTGAATACCGCGTCGGCGCGCTGCTGCATGCCGGCGATGTGCTCGGCGGTGTGGGCGCGGATCGCGGCCTCGCTGGTGTCGTGGCCGAGTTCGGCCAGCTCCTGCCGGTAGGCCGGGTTGGCCAGCCAGCGCTCGATCAGCGGCACGTCCATTTCCAGGTGGAACTGAAAACCGTAGGCGTTGTCGCCCCAGCGGAACGCCTGCTGCTCGCAGCCGTCGGTGCGCGCCAGATGCGTCGCGCCTTGCGGTACCTCGAAGCTGTAGCGGTGCCATTGGAACACCGGCGCGCTTTCGGCCAGCGGCGCCAGCACCGGATCGGCGCGGCCCGGTTCGGTCGCATGCAGCGGGTACCAGCCGATCTCGGGCTGGTGGTGGCGCCGCACCGGCGCGCCCAGCACGTGCGCGAGCAGCTGCGCGCCCAGGCAGATGCCCAGCACCGGCTTGCCCTGTTCCAGCATGCGTTCGATCGCCAGCAGCTCGGTGCGCAGGTGCGGACGCTGGGCCTGATCCTCGACGTTCATCGGCCCGCCCAGCACGATCAGGCCGCGGTAGCGGTCGACGTTGGGCTGGGCCTGCGGGTCGCGTTCGAAATTGGTGAAGCGGATGCGGTGCCCGCGACGGCGGATCAACGGGTCCAGCGTGCCCAGCGGCTCGGCGGCGACGTGTTGGAAGACCAGGATGCGGGGCATGGGGCGGCGAGGCGGCGGCTTACCTGCCGACTATGCCAAAGCCGGGGCGTCTGAGGCGGCATTGCCCTTATGACGATTGGTTGGTTGTGCGATTCGGGCAGGCCGCCTAAGGGCCAGATGAATCCAAAAGCTGCTGCGGCTTCAGCCCCTCTCCCACTTGCGGCGCCCGAAGCGTGTGCACGGCTGAGAGGGGGGAGGGACGCGTGGCATCGGACTGACGTCGATACCCGCGCTTCGCGCGCCCTCATCCGCCCTTCGGGCACCTTCTCAGCCTTGCACACGCTTCGGGCGCCGCCAGCGGGAGAAGGGAACTGCCTCAGCGCGGATCGCGCGGCTTGAACGGCTTGCGCGGGCCGGCGCCGTGCGGCTTGCCGCCAGCGGGGCGCGGGCCGCCTGGGCCGCGAGACGCGCCAGGACCGCCGGGACGACGGCCGCGGCCGCCTTCGCTGTCGCCGGGTTCGGCGCGTGCGATGCGCAGCGGCTGGCCGGCCACGCGCACCTTCTTCAGGTGCTCCATCAGCTCGCGCGGCATGCCTTCGGGCAGGTCGACCAGGGTGTAGTCGTCGCGGATGTCGATGCGGCCGATGTAGCGGCTTTCCAGGTCGGCTTCGTTGGCGATCGCGCCGACGATGTTGCCCGGCTGCACGCCGTGGCTGTGGCCGACCTCGATGCGGAAGGTCTCCATGCCGACCTCGGCGCCGGCTTGCGGCGGACGCGGCGCGCGGTCGCGCTCGATGCGCGGCGCGGGCGCCTCGTCGTCGAAGAACGATTCGGCGGTGTTGACCGAGCGCTGCGGCGAGGGCGGGGTGAACTGGCGCGCCTCGTGGCGGTGCGCGGGCGGCGCCTCGTCGCGCGGCGTGTAACCGGCGTCGCGCGGCGGGCGCGCTTCGGCACGCGGGTGCTCGCGGCGATGGGCGCCGGCGTTGGACGCGTTGTCGCGCTCGACGAACTTGCGCGTGGCGGCGCCACGGTGCTCGCGCGGACCGTCGCGCTCCTCGCGCTGGTAGCGCTGCGCGGCCGGCGGCGGGGTCAGCAGCAGCGGGTTGTCGCCCTGCACCAGCTTGGCCAGCGCGGCGGCGATTTCGACCGCAGGCACGTTCTTCTCGCGCTCGTAGCGCTCGACCATGTCGCGGAACAGGCTGAGGTCGCTGCTTTCCAGGGCGTCGCTGATGCGGCCCAGGAAGCGCGACACGCGCTGTTCGTTGACGGTCTCGACGCTGGGCAGCTCCATCGGCTCGATCGGCTGGCGCGTGGCGCGTTCGATCGCGCGCAGCATGCCGCGCTCGCGCGGGGTCACGAACAGGATCGCCTCGCCCTTGCGGCCGGCGCGGCCGGTGCGGCCGATGCGGTGGACGTAGCTTTCGGTGTCGTAGGGGATGTCGTAGTTCAGCACGTGGCTGATGCGCTCCACGTCCAGGCCGCGCGCGGCCACGTCGGTGGCGACCAGCACGTCGATCTTGCCGTCCTTGAGGTTCTGGATGGTCTTCTCGCGCTGCGCCTGCTGCACGTCGCCGTTGATGGCAGCGGCGGAAATGCCCCTGGCGGAGAGCTTCTCGGCCAGTTCCTCGGTGCCCAGCTTGGTGCGCGAGAACACGATCATGGCGTCGAAGCTTTCGGCTTCGAGGATGCGGGTCAGCGCGTCGAGCTTGTGCACGCCGCTGACCGACCAGTAACGCTGGCGGATGTTGGCGGCGGTGGCGGTCTTGGCCTTGATCGCGATCTCGACCGGCTGCTTCAGGTAGGTCTGGGCGATGCGCTTGATCGGCGCCGGCATGGTCGCCGAGAACAGCGCGACCTGGCGCGATTCCGGGGTCTTCTTGAGGACGTTCTCGACGTCGTCGATGAAGCCCATGCGCAGCATTTCGTCGGCTTCGTCCAGCACCAGGCAGCGCAGTTCCGACAGATCCAGCGAGCCGCGTTCGAGGTGGTCGATCACGCGGCCCGGGGTGCCCACCACCACCTGCACGCCGCGCTTGAGCGCCTGCAGCTGCGGGTAGTAGCTCTGGCCGCCGTAGATCGGCAGCACGTGGAAGCCCGGCAGGTGGGTGGCGTACTTCTGGAACGCCTCGGCCACCTGGATCGCCAGCTCGCGCGTCGGCGCCAGCACCAGCGCCTGCGGCTTGAAGCGCTTGGGGTCGATCTGGGCCAGGATCGGCAGCGCGAACGCGGCGGTCTTGCCGGTGCCGGTCTGGGCCTGGCCGAGCACGTCGCGGCCTTCCAGCAGCGGCGGGATGGTGGCGGCCTGGATCGGCGAGGGCGACTCGTAGCCGACGTCGGCCAGGGCGCGCAGCAGCGGCTCGGACAGGGCGAGGTCGGTGAATTTCAGGCCCGGGCTGTCGGGGGTGGAACTTGCGGTGTCGGAACTGGGCGTCTCGGCGCTCATGGGGCGGCTCGGCAGCGCCGGCGGAGGCCGGTCGGAAGACCGCACAGTGTACCGGACGCGGGTGGAGTACCGGCTCAACGCGGCGGAAATCGCCGGGAAAACCGCCCATTCAGGCGCCGTGGCGGGGTTCGGGCTGAATCCGCGTTCAGGTCCGCTGGGGCGGATGCGGGGATTTGCGCGAGTCGGCGCCGGGTGAGGAGTGGAGAGGCAAAAGCGAATCTCCCCCAACCCCTCTTTTGCAAAGAGGGGAGCCAAGCGGTTTGGCGGCCGGTGCCGGGGTGTCGGCCGAGGCCAGAAACGAGTCGCCCCGGCTCTCTTCAGGGCAGCGCAGCGTCGGAGCGACTTAGCGCGTGCGCGCGTCCTTCTCGACCTTGCCGTCTTTCATCACGAACTCGACCCGCTTGAGCACCGTCACGTCTTGCAGCGGATCGCCGCTGACCGCGATCAGGTCGGCGCGCTTGCCCGGCTCCAGGCTGCCGACCTGGTCGGCCAGGCCCAGCAGATCGGCGGCGTTGACGGTGGCGGCCTGGATCGCCTGCGGCGCGGTCATGCCGTGGGCGACCATGAGCTCGAATTCGTCGGCGTTGCGGCCGTGCAGGCTGACGCCGGCATCGGTGCCGAAGGCGATCTTGACCCCGGCCGGCACCGCCGCCTCCAGCGACTTGCCGGTGATGCCGATGCGCCATTCGATCTTGGCCCGCACCTCGCCGGTGTAGGCCTGTGGGTTGTTGGCCAGACGCTCCTTGTAGCCATTGACCGTCGACAGCGTGGGCACGTAGTAGGCGCCGGTCTTGCGGAACAGGGCGATGTCCTCGCGATCGAGCAAGGTGCCGTGCTCGATCGAATCCGCGCCCGCGCGCAGCGCCACCGCGATGCCGTCGGCGCCGTGCGCGTGCACCGCGACCTTCTTGCGGTACAGGTGCGCGGTTTCGACGATGGCGCGCGCCTCGTCGTCGAACATCTGCTGGCCCAGGCCCGCGCCGATACGGCTGTTGACGCCGCCGGTGGTGGCGATCTTGATCACGTCGACACCGCGCGCGACCTGGCGCCGCACCGCGCGGCGGCAGTCGTCGGCGCCGTCGCAGGTGTTGCCGTGCGCGGACAAGGCGGCGTGCAGTTCCTCGCGGAAGCCCAGGGTCGGGTCCATGTGGCCGGAGGTGGTGGAAATCGCCGAGCCGGCATCGACGATGCGCGGCCCCGGCAGCTTGCCGGCCGCGACCGCGTCGCGCAGGGCCAACGTCACGCCGTCGTCGTCGCCGAGGTTGCGCACCGTGGTGAAGCCGGCATGCAGGGTCTTGCGCGCGTTCACCGCCGCCTCGTAAGCGTGATCGGCAACGCCGTTGGCGACGCTGTCCAACTGGCCTTCGACGCCGGCCTTGTCCGAGGTCAGGTGCACATGGCTGTCGATCAGGCCCGGCAGCACGTAGCGGTCGCGCAGATCGATCACCGCCGCGTCCGCGGGCGCGCCGGTGAAGGCGCTGGCGTCCAGATGGCCGTCGCGCACGGCTTCGACGCGGCCGTTGCGCAGCAACAAGGTGCTGGCGCCGCGCGGCGCCTGGCCGGGGCGGTCGAGCAGGTGGCCGGCGTGGATCAGGGTCCAGTCGGCGTTCTGCGCGAACGCGGCCAGCGGCAGGGCGGCGAGCACCGCCGCGGCGAGCGCGGCCGGCAGGCGCCGCGCGGAGAGTCGGGACAGGGGGCGGCGGCGCACGCTGTGGCTCATCGGGTCGGGTCTCGAGGGCACGAAGTCCCGAGCATACCCGCGAAGCTGCGACACGGCGCCAGTGCCGCTGCGGCCTACCCGTCCCCGTTATTCCGGCGAAAGCCGGAACCCGATCGCTCCTCGCTTTGAGCGAGCGTCCGGAGCACGCGCAAGCAAAAGTCAAAATGGGTTCCGGCTTCCGCCGGAATGACGCTTGGGGGGAGCGACGGTGGGTGGAGCGACGCCGGCGTGGATTCGCTTCAGCGCGGCCGTTGCGCGAGCCAGCGGTCGAGCTGGTTGGCGAAGGCCTGGCGGTCGCGCGCGTGGAACACCGGCGGACCTCCGGTCTGCACCCCGGCGCCGCGCAGCTCGTCCATGAAATTGCGCATCGACAGGCGCTGGGCGATGTTGTCGGCGGTGTAGAGATCGCCGCGCGGGTTCAGCGCGATCGCGCCTTTTTCCAGCACCAGCGCGGCCAGCGGGATGTCCTGGGTGACCACCAGGTCGCCGTGCGCGACCCGCTGCACGATCTCGTTGTCGGCCACGTCCAGGCCGGACGGCACCTGGATCGCGCGCACGTAGCGCGAGCCGGGCGTGCGCAGCCATTGATTGGCGACCAGGGTCACCTGGATGCGCGCGCGATCGGCGGCGCGGAACAGGATCTCGCGGATCACGCCCGGGCAGGCGTCGGCATCGACCCAGATCTGGGCGGCGGGGGCGGGGGTGTCGGTCAAGGCGGGAGGGGCGTGCGGCCGGGGCGGCCAGGGCCGGGCGGGCGATGGCCGGCGCTCGTCGAGGCAGGCGGGGCGGCCAGGGCCGCCTACGCCCGCGCGGCGGCTCAGCGGTCGTTGCGCCCGCTGCCGGATTCGTCGGTATCGGGCTTATCGGACGCGCCGGAGGGATTGGCGCTGTCCTTGGCGGCGGCCTTCTTGGCGGCCTTTTCGTCCTGCTTCTTCTTCTTGGCGATCTCGCGCTGGCGCTTCTCGAACGAATAATTGGGCTTGGCCATGGATGGCGATCTCGATGTGGAATGCCGCCAGTCTAGGCCATGCGCGCCTCGCGCAACGAATCGCGTACACGCGGCGGCGGCTACCATGGGCGCCGACCCCACCGCGCAGGCCGCCATGATCCGCGTCCACCACCTCAATAATTCGCGCTCGCAGCGCGTGCTGTGGCTGCTGGAAGAGCTGGCGCTGCCTTACGAGGTGGTGCGCTACCAGCGCGACGCCCAGACCATGCTGGCGCCGCCGGAACTGCGCCAGGTGCACCCGCTGGGCAAATCGCCGGTGCTGGAGGACCAGGGGCGGATCCTGGCCGAATCGGCCGCGATCCTGGAATACCTGGCCGAGCGCTACGACAGCGACCACCGTTTTTCGCCGCCCGCCGCTCCGGCGGATGCGTCCGAACGCCTGCGCTGCCGCTACTGGCTGCACTACGCCGAAGGTTCGGCGATGCCGCCGCTGCTGCTGAGCCTGGTGTTCGCGCGCCTGAAGCGCGCGCCGATGCCGTTTTTCGCCAAGCCGGTCGCGCGCGGCATCGCCGACAAGGCGATGGCGGCCTTCGTCGGACCGCAGCTGAAACTGCACCTGGACTACATCGAGGCCGAACTCGGCCGCCACGAATGGTTCGCCGGCGAGCGCTTCGGCATCGCCGACATCCAGATGAGCTTTCCGGTCGAGGCCGCGGTCGCGCGCGTGGGCGGCGAGCGCCCGCGCATGCGCGCCTTCCTCGAGCGCATCCATGCCCGTCCGGCCTACCAGCGCGCGCTGGAGCGCGGCGGTCCGTTCGACCTGATGAGCTGACATGCTGCGCCTGGACTTCGACAACGCCTTCGTGCGCGAGCTGCCGGCCGATCCCGAGCAGGGCCCGGGCGTGCGGCAGGTGCAGGGCGCGCTGTACTCGCGCGTGCAGCCCACGCCGGTGGCGGCGCCGCGCCTGCTCGCGTACTCGGCCGAGATGGCGGCGCGGCTGGGCCTGGACGAGGCGGCCGTGCGCTCGCCCGAATTCGCCCAGGTGTTCGCGGGCAACGCGCTGCTGCCCGGCATGCAGCCGTTCGCGAGCAACTACGGCGGTCACCAGTTCGGGCATTGGGCCGGCCAGCTCGGCGACGGCCGCGCGATCGGCCTGGGCGAGGTGATCAACGCGGCCGGCGAGCGCTGGGAGCTGCAGCTCAAGGGCGCCGGCCCGACCCCGTATTCGCGCACCGCCGACGGCCGCGCGGTGCTGCGCTCCTCGGTGCGCGAGTTCCTGTGCAGCGAGGCCATGCACCATCTGGGCGTGCCGACCACGCGCGCGCTCAGCCTGATCGGCACCGGCGAGGACGTGGTGCGCGATATGTTCTACGACGGCCACCCCAAGGCCGAGCCCGGCGCGGTGGTGTGCCGGGTCGCGCCTTCGTTCCTGCGGTTCGGCCATTTCGAGCTGCCGGCGTCGCGCGGCGACATCGAGCTGCTGCGACAGTTGGTGGATTTCTGCATCCGCCGCGACTACCCGCAACTGGCCGGCAGCGGCGAGGCCCTGCACGCGGCCTGGTTCGCGCAGGTCTGTGAGCGCACCGCGGTGACGATGGCGCACTGGATGCGGGTCGGCTTCGTGCATGGGGTGATGAACACCGACAACCTGTCCATCCTCGGCCTGACCATCGATTACGGCCCCTACGGCTGGGTCGACAACTACGACCCGGATTGGACGCCCAACACCACCGACGCCGGCGGCCGCCGCTACCGCTACGGCGCGCAGCCGCAGGTGGCGTATTGGAACCTGTCGCGCCTGGCCGGCGCGCTGTCGCCCTTGTTCGCCGACGTGGCGCCGCTGCAGGACGGCCTGCGCCGTTACGTCGAGGCCTGGAACGCGGCCGAGCGCGACACGGTCGCGCGCAAGCTGGGTCTGCGCGAATGCCGCGACGAGGATCTGGCGCTGATGGACGACCTGCGCGGGCTGCTGCACCGCGCCGAGGTCGACATGACGCTGTGGTTCCGCGCCCTGTCCGATCTGGACGATGCCGCGCCCGATCTGCAAGCGTTCGCCGAGGCGTTCTACGACGAGCACAAGCGCGCAGCCTCCGAACCGGAGTTTCTGGCCTGGTTGTCGCGGTACCGCGCGCGCCTGGCTGCGGACGCCGCGCCGACGGCCGAGCGCCAGGCCCGCATGCGCGCGGCCAATCCGCGCTACGTGCTGCGCAACTACCTGGCCCAACAGGCGATCGACCGCGCCGAGCAGGGCGATGCGGCGGGCATCACGGACCTGCTGGAGGTGATGCGGCGTCCCTACGAGGACCAGCCCGGTCGCGAAGCCTACGCGCAGCGCCGCCCCGACTGGGCACGCGACCGTGCCGGCTGCTCGATGCTGTCCTGCAGTTCCTGAGTTCGACGCTGCGCAGATCGCCGCATCGCCTTCGGTAAGGACGGCGTGTTCTCGGCGGGCTGCGGCTTGCTCTCTGTGGGCGCGGCGTAAGCCGCGATCGCGAATCGTCGGCCAGCGGCGTCGCGATCCGCAGCCACGCAATCGCGGCTTACGCCGCTCCCACAGAAAGCGATAACGCCGCGGGTCGACTTGATTGAGCGGGGCTGGGCCCGAAGCGCGCCCGCGCAGGCGCGCGGGCGGCGGGGTGTAGCGGTAGCCGGGCTCGGCGCCGGTGTCTTGCGACCTCGGCCCAAATCCTGGGCCCGAAGTTTGAATCGCGCAGTCCGAGCCGATCAGGCCGGGCCGAACGCCTTATTGGCTTTTTTCTCGTTCTTTTCGGCGCGCTTTTCCTTGATCGTCTTGGTCGGTTTCTTCTTGGTTTCCTTCTTGCGGTCCATGCCTTTGCTCATGGCGGGCTCCTCGATCGTCGGTCGCTGGCCGCGGCGGAATGCCGGCGGCGAGGCGCCAGTATGCGCCGCGCGGGCGCCGGCCGCGCCTGCCGCGCGTGCGGACAGCGCCGGGACGCGCCGGCCCGGTACAATGGGCGGATGCCTCTGATCACCCTGCAAAACGTCGACTACAGCGTCGGCGGCCCGCTGCTGCTCGAAAACGTAGCCCTGTCCATCGAAGCCGGCGAACGCATCGCCCTGATCGGCCGCAACGGCGCCGGCAAGTCGACCCTGATGCGGCTGCTGTCCGGCGAAATCCTGCCCGACGACGGAGAAGTCCGCCGCGAGGGCAACCTGCGCATCGCGCGGCTGGAGCAGGAGGTGCCGCACGGCGCCGACGGCAGCGTGTTCGACGTGGTCGCCGCCGGCATGGGCGAACTCGGCAGCTGGCTGGCCCAGTACCACCATCTGTTGCACGACGAAGTGCTGGACACCGACGCCCTGGCCGAGGTGCAGGCCAAGATCGAGGCCGCGCACGGCTGGAGCGCCGACCAGCGCGTGGTCGAGACCCTGGCCCGCCTGGACCTGGACGGCGACGCCTTGTTCGCACGCCTGTCCGGCGGCCTCAAGCGGCGCGTGCTGCTGGCGCGCGCGTTGGTATCGGCGCCCGACCTGCTGCTGCTGGACGAACCGACCAACCACCTCGACATCGCCGCCATCGATTGGCTGGAAACCTTCCTCAAGGGGTGGAGCGGGGCGCTGGTGTTCGTCACCCACGACCGCCGCTTCCTGCGTTCGCTGGCCACGCGTATCGTCGAAATCGACCGCGGCCAGGTCAGCAGCTGGCCCGGCGATTGGGACAACTACCTGCGCCGCCGCGAGGAGCGCCTGAACGCCGAGGCGCAGGAGAACGCGCGCTTCGACAAGCTGCTGGCGCAGGAAGAGGTGTGGATCCGCCAGGGCATCAAGGCCCGCCGCACCCGCGACGAAGGCCGCGTGCGCCGGCTCAAGGCGATGCGCAACGAACGCGCGCAGCGCCGCGATCTCACCGGCAACGTGCGCATGGATTTCGCCCAGGCCGAGTCCTCGGGCAAGAAGGTGGTCGAGGCCAAGGGCGTCGATTTTTCCTACGCCGAACGCCATCTGGTACGCGACCTGTCGACCACGATCTTCCGCGGCGACCGCATCGGCCTGATCGGCCCCAACGGCAGCGGCAAGACCACCCTGATCAAGCTGCTGCTGGGCCAGCTCGCGCCCGAGCGCGGCGAGGTCAAGCTGGGCAGCAATCTGCAGGTGGCGTACTTCGACCAGTACCGCGCGACCCTGCGCGAGGATTGGAACGCACTGGAAAACGTGGCCGAAGGCCGCGACTTCGTCGAGGTCGGCGGCAAGCAGAAGCACGTGATCGGCTATCTGCAGGATTTCCTGTTCACGCCCGAACGCGCGCGCGCGCCGATCACGCGACTGTCCGGCGGCGAGCGCAACCGCCTGCTGCTGGCCAAGCTGTTCGCGCAGCCGTCCAACCTGCTGGTGATGGACGAACCCACCAACGACCTCGACGTCGAAACCTTGGAGCTGCTGGAAGAGCTGCTCGGCGATTACCCGGGCACCTTGCTGCTGGTCAGCCACGACCGCGACTTCCTCGACAACGTGGTCACCTCGACCCTGGTGATGCAGGACGGCGAAGAGGGGCGCGTAGGCGAGTACGTGGGCGGTTACAGCGATTGGCTGCGCCAGCGTCCGCAAGCCGCCGCGGCGACGGGCGCACCCAAGCCTGCCGCGTCGCCGGCCGCACGCACCGAGACGCCGGCGGCGGCGCCCGCCGCGCCCAAGCGCAAGCTCAGCTACAAGGACGCGCGCGAGCTGGAGCAACTGCCGGCGCTGATCGAAACCCTGGAAACCAAGCTGGCCGAGCTCGGCGAACGCATGAACGATGCGGGCTTCTACCAGCAGGGCGCCGCGGCGATCAACGCGCACAACGAAGCGCTGGCCAAGACCCAGGCGGAGCTGGACCACGCCTATGCCCGCTGGGCGGAGCTGGACGGCTAAGGGAGCAAATCCCCCTCAATCCCCCTTTTTCAAAGGGGGAAGACAAGCAGGCGCATTAGCCTCCCTGACAAAGGAGGAAGCAGACGCCAAGACGATGGGCGACCCGGCATGCCTTTCGGCGCTTGCGTCGGCGCCGGCCCGCGGTTCCTAATCCCCGCGAAGACCGGAGCGGCCGGCGAGGGGAGCGCACACATGCGGGCAATCACGACGATGGCGGCGATCGCGTTGGCGCTGGCCGGGCTGCCGGCCGCGGCCGCGGTCAAGGACGCAGCGAAGGACGGATTCACCATCGAGAACGAGCAGACCGTGCCGGTCGATGCGGCCACCGCCTGGAAGGCCCTGGTCGAGGACGTCGACCAGTGGTGGCCCAAGGACCATACCTGGTGGGGCAAGGCTTCGAAGCTGAGCATCGACGCGCGCGCCGGCGGCTGCTTCTGCGAGATCGGCGGCGCCCAGCAGGCGCAGCACATGACGGTGAGTTTCGTCGATCCTGGCAAGACCCTGCGCCTGCTCGGCGGCCTGGGCCCGCTGCAGGGCATGGGCCTGCACGGCGCGGCCGAGTTCCGTCTGTCGCCGGCCGAGGGCGGCGGCACGCGCATCGTTTTCTACTACCGCGCCGGCGGCTACACGCCCGACGACCTGGGCAAGTTCGCACCGGTGGTGGATCAGGTCATGGGCCTGCAACTGGGCGGCCTGGCCGACCATCTGCGCAAGACAGGCGCCGCAGGCGCGCGCAAGTGATTCCCAGCGGCGCCGCCTACCGCACCCGGCACGAACGCGGCGCGACCTTGGCGACGCACCGTCACCGCGCGCCGTACGCGGCGCTGGTGCTGGACGGCGACTACACCGAATCCAGCTTCGACGGCCCGCTGCCGTGCCGGCCGGGGACGCTGGTGCTGCATCCGGCCTATCACGCGCACGGCGACCGCTTCGGCGGGCTCGGTGCGTGCGCGATCAACATCGAGTTGGCCGAAGGCGCGCTCGACCTGTGCGCCGACCTGTCCGCCAGCGCCTGGCAGGTGCACGACCTGCGCGAGGCGGTGGAGGTGTTCGAGCGTTGCCCGCAACGCTTGTCGGAACTGTTGGCCTGCGCTCGTCCGCAGACCGCGGCCGAACTGCCCGATTGGCAGGGCGAACTGCTGCGTCGCATGGCCGATTCCGAACAGGACATCGCCGCGCTCGCGCGCGGACTCGGCGTTTCGGCCGAGCACGCCAGCCGCGCCTTGAGCCGCAGTTTCGGCATGTCGCCACGCGCCCTGCGGCGCGAGGCGCGCTGGCGCCGCGCCCTGCATCTGCTGGGCGGCGCGCTGCCCCTGGCGGACGTCGCCGCGGCGGCGGGGTTCGCCGATCAAAGCCATCTGCACCGGATCGTGGTCGCCCACGCCGGCTGCACGCCGGCGCGGCTGCGGCGGCAGATCAAGTACGTACAAGACCGGTCGCTCAGCGCCGCGGCTTAATGGCTCCAACGCGCCCCCGCGCTCCTGGAGCCTCCGCGATGAAGACCTCTCTACTGCCTGCCGCGACCGCTTTGCCCGTGCTGCTGGCCTGGGCCCTCAGCGGCGCCGCCGCGACGCCTGCCGCGGAACCCGCGCCCAGCGGTCCGCTGGCCGCCAAAGCCGTGAGCGAAGCGCTGGGCGCTGCGCTGCGCGCCGACGTCCCGACCGCGTTGACGGCCTTGAAGGCCGCGCCGGCCGAGCAGTTCAACGCCAAGGACATCGCCTTCCGCAGCTGCATGATCGAACGCCACGAGCGCAGCTCGCCGCCGCCGCCGGTCGGCGAGACCGACGATCCGCTGGCGCGCAAGGTGCTCGATCTCTACCAAAACTACTGGTGGCATGCGGTGCGCGATCCGGCTGGGCGCCCGGCGCGGGACGCCCAGCTCAAGGCCGACCTGGCCGCGACGATCGGCGAGAAGCCGCCGGCCGACGGCGACGAGGCCTTCGACGCGCTGACCGAGCGGATCAACGTGAAGCTGCGCGCGGCCGGCCTGCACCCGCTGCAGGGCCGCACGCCGCCGCTGTACGACCTGCTGGTGTGGCGCCAGCAGGAGGAGCGCGACTACACCGTCGCGCTGCCCGGCGGCGAGCAGCAACCGGTCAAGGTGTTCGTGATGGACGACTGGCTCAGTCGCGGCTGGAGCCACTACACCGCCTGCAGCTACACCGGCGCGGCCGGCTGGGCCAACGAACAGGGCCTGTTCGCGGTGCGTTCGGCCTATGGCGACCTGAAGGGCGAGGACTTCAAGGTCAGTTTCCTTGGCCACGAATCCCAGCACTACGCCGACCTCAAGCGCTGGCCCGAGATGCCGCCGTGGACGCTGGAGTACCGCGCCAAGCTGGTCGAACTGGCCTTGGCCGACGACACCCGGATCAAGTTGCTGGACCGCTTCTACCGCAGCCAGGACGACGAACCCGATCACCCGCACCCGTATGCGAACAAGCGCGTGATCGCCGCGGTGTTGGCGAAGTTGGGCCTGCCTGCGACCGCCGACCTGCGCCAGGCCGATCCGGAGGCGACGCGTCGCGCCGCGCGTGAGGTGCTGATCGAAGACACCCGCAAGCGCAAGGCGGAAACGCCGGCGGCGGCGCCGAAAACCTGATTCGGCGGGCCGCCGCGGGCGCTACACTGGCTGCATGCAACACGACTTGTTCGGCGCCGCGCCCGCGGCGTCCCCCGATATCCATCGCCTGTTCTTCGCCTTGCTGCCCGATGAGGCCACGTGCGCACGCGTCGCCGCATGCGCCTCGGCCTTGCGCGATCGCCACCAGGCCGGCGGCCGTCTGATCGGCGCGCATCGCTATCACCTGACCCTGCAGTTTCTCGGCGACGCCGACCGCTTCGAGGAGCAGCGCGCGCTGGCCGCGCAGGCCGCCGCCGCCGATGTCGTCGCCGACGCGTTCGACCTGCCGCTGGATCGCGCCGGCAGCTTCCGCAACCGTTCGATTCCGTGGTGGCTGGGTTGCGAGCGCGCGCCCGCGCAACTGCAGGCGCTGTGGGAGCGGCTGGGCATCGCCCTGGCCAAGCGCGGCGTGCGCGTGGAGGGCGGGCACAGCCTGACTCCGCACGTCACCATCGTGCGCGACGCGGCCGGGGCGCTGCATCCGCCGGTGGAGATCGAGCCGATCGTGTGGCGGGTGACGGATTTCGCCCTGATCCACAGCCAGCTCGGCAGCCGCAACGCCTACACCGTGCTCGGGCGGTGGCCTTTGACCGAGTGAGGGGACCACAATGGCGGCGTCCTCGCCCGGGGGGCCGCCATGGTCAAGACCGATCCTCGCATCGACGCCTACATCGCCGGCGCCGCCGAATTCGCCAGACCCATCCTCGAACACGTACGCGGGGTGGTGCATAAGGCCTGCCCACAGGTCGAAGAGACCTTGAAGTGGGGCATGCCCAGCTTTCTCTATCAGGGCCAGATCCTGTGCGGCATGGCCGCGTTCAAGCAGCACGCCAGCTTCGGTTTCTGGCAGGGCGCCAACATCGTCGGGCCGGACGGGCGCAAGGGCGAGGAAGCGATGGGCCAGTTCGGCCGCCTGGCCGGTGTCGCCGACCTGCCGGGCAAGCGCGAGCTGGGCGGCTACGTGAAGCAGGCCATGGCCCTGATCGACGCCGGCGTGAAACGGCCCAGTACCAAGAGCGCCCAGCCCAAGCCGCCGGTGGACGTGCCCGACGACCTGGCCGCGGCGCTGAAGAAGAACGCGCGGGCGCGCAAGACCTTCGAGGCCTTCGCGCCCAGTCATCGGCGCGAGTACGTGGAGTGGATCACGCAGGCCAAGCGCGAGGCGACGCGGCTCAAGCGCATCGAGCAGGCGGTGGAATGGCTGGCCGAGGGCAAGCAGCGCAATTGGAAGTACATGGGGTGTTGAGGGCTGCGGGCGGCGTTCGCGGCTGCAGCTGCGGACATGCCCGCAAGCGAAGGGCTAGTTGGGCCGAGGCGCGGCCTTGGATGCGCTGGAGCAAAAGCGAATCCCTCTCGATCCCCCTTTTCCAAAGAGGGAGGTCCGATCCGCGATTTCGCTTTTTGTGGGAGCGACGTGAGTCGCGATTGAGCTGCGGCAACGACGCCGCTCGGTCAGGCATCGCGCCGCGGCACGGGTTGCGCGTTTACGGCAGCAAACGCAGCCGCGCCTGCACGCCGTAATGATCCGACGCCCACACGCCGTCGGCGTCGGGCGCGTTGAACAGGATCTGCGCGGCGTCGGCGGCGAACGCCGCAGGCTCGTACCAGACGTGGTCGATGCGCAGCGGCGCGTACTGATTGAGATTGAGCGTGCTGTGCTCGCGCGCGTCGTCCGCGATGCCCGGGTGCAAGGTGCCGTAGGCGTTGTGGAAACGCTGGCGCAGGCCGGCGAACTCGGGCGCATGCTCGGGCGCGTTGAAGTCGCCGGCGAGCAGGCTGGGCGCGCCGCCGGCGGTGGCGTCGACGTAGGTCAGCAGGTCGTCGATCTGCTGCAGCCGGATCGCGCCGCCTTCGGGCTTGTAGTGCAGGTGGGTCGCGTAAACGTTGATCGTGCGCGTGCCCACGGCGATGCGCGCATGGGCGACGGTGCGGTAATCGTCGGCGGGCTGCAGGGCTTTCCAATCCAGCGACAGCACCGGCCGCTTGCTGAGGATCGCGTTGCCGTAGCGGCGCGGCGCGGCGGTCGAATCGACCGAGACGAAGTAGGCGCGGTAGCCCAGCGCCGCGGCCAGGGTCTGCGCCTGGTTGGGCAGGCCCTCGTGCTGCAGCACCTCCTGCAAGGCGATCACGTCCGGTTGCAGGCGGCGCAGCTCGGCGACGATCTGGCGTTGTCGGGCCGGCCAGTCGGCCTTGTCGTGCCATAGATTGAGCGTGACCACCGACAGCGTGGCCGGCGCGGGCGCCGCGTCGGCCTGCGCCTGCGCGGCGAGCGCGGGTGAGCTCGCCATCGCCGCCAGCACGACGGCGCCCGTCCACCACCGCGTCAGCAGGCGGCGCAGCGTGGTTCGGCCGGCCGCCGCCGGATTCAACGCGGCACCGTCGCGATGCGCAGCACCGGGTACAGGCGGTAGCTGTCGTCCCAGGACGAATGGCGGCGGTAGAAGAACTCCAGGCGCGCCTGCGGATCCTTGGCGAAGGCCGGATCGGAGGTCAGCTTCTGCTCAAACGCGGCCTTGAGCTTGGGATCGGCGGCGAGCATCTCGCGCGCGACTTCCTCGGCGACGTAATCCTCCATGTATTCCTTGCGCTCGAAGGCGTTGTTGAACTCGCCCCAGGCCGCCAGCGCGTCGGGCGCCTGCGGCTCCAGCAGGGCCATGACCAGGCGCGCCTTGGGCTGGGCGATCGGTACGAACAGGGCGCCGGCGCCGACGTCGCGCACCTCCGGCTTCCACTCGCCGCTGGCCGTCAGGCGCTGGTGGCCTTCGACCGACTGCGCGCCGAACTCGGCCTTGTCGGCGCGGAAGGCCTCGAGGCGCGCCTTGGGCAGCGCGTCGCCCAGGCGTCGGTAGGCGATGCCGTGCTGGTCCAGCTTGGCCGCGACCCAGCCTGCGTGTGCGGCCGGCACCAGGTAGCCGCCGCGCGGCGCCTTGACGGTCAGGCTGGGCTGGACGTCGTCCTTCATCGGCAGGTTCCAGACCTGCGGCGTGGTTTCGTCGTAGCGCGTCATCAGCGCGCCGGAGATCTCCGACGGCGTGCGCGTGTAGGCGTAGCCGCGGAAGGCGACCGTGCGGGTCTTGGGGCCGGCCTTGTAGTCCAGCGCCACCGGCAGGCCACCCAGTTTGGACGCGCGCTGGTCGGCCGCGGCGGCCTCGCGCTGCCAACCGGCGCCCTGCGTGGCGACCAGCTCCATCAGCGCGACGATGGTGTTGCGGGTGATGCGCACGCGGGTGGGGTAGTCCTTCCAGGAGTGCGTCTCGACCAGCATGGCCAAGCGGTTGCGCAGCTGGAAATAGCCGTGCGAGAAGCGTGGCGGCGCCACGCCGTCCTCGAAACCCGAGGTCGGGTCGTCGTTGCGCACGAAAGACGGGTAGTAAGGCAGCGGCAGCGAACCCTGCGCGGCCAGGCGCTCGATCACGCCTTCGCGCAGCGCCGTGCCGGCCTTGCGCAGCGGCGCGTCGCCGGAGCGCACCGGCTCGACCTGGATCGACACGTCGTGCTCGAACTTGGCGCCGTCGGTGACGTGCAGGTCCACGTAGACCAGCGGATCCCATTGGCCGACCAGCTTGAGCATGGACTGCATCTCGATGCTGTCGGCCTTGAGGTAGTCGCGATTGAGGTTGTAATTCTGGGCCGTGGTGCGCCAGCCCATTTCCTCCGGGCCACGCTGGTTGGGACGGTTCCAGCGCGCGAAGCGCTCGTGTCCGTCGACGTTGAACACCGGCACGAACAGCAGCACCTGCTTGGCCAGCGCGCCCTGGGCGGCCTCGCCGTCCAGGGCCTGGCGCAGGGCCAGGAAGCCCGCATCCTTGCCGTCGATCTCGCCGGAGTGGATGCCGCCCTGGACCAGCATCACCGGCAGGTTCTTGGCCTTGGCCGCCTGCGGGGTGAAGGCGCCGGCCGGCGAGACGATCAGCAGCTTCATCGGCCGGCCCTCAGGCGAGGTGCCGAAGTCGGCGCAGCGCACCGCGTTCGGATAGCGCTGGGCGTAGGCCTCGCACAGCGCGATCACTTCGTCGTAGCGGCCGGTCTTGATGAAACCGCTGCGCTCGGCGACGGTGCTGAGCGAGCTGTCGGCGGCGAGAGCGGCGGAGGCGGGCAGGGCGCTGGCGAACAGCGCGGCGAGCAAGAGCGTGCGGGTCATGCGGGGTCTCTCTCCCAGGTCTGCCCGCATGGTAGCGGAGCCTCCGCGCCGCGGCTGTGCGCGGCTTGCACACTGCTGACATCCCGCGGCAGCACGACGCGGCCCTGCACCCGGCTGCGCACGGACGCGGCACTGGCTTAGACTGCCGCGCCGCCCTCAGGGATCGTCCGCATGTACGCGCTCTATTACTCGCCCGGCGCCGCCAGCCTGGTCGTGCACTGGTTGCTGATCGAACTGAACCAGCCGCACGAACTGCGCCTGACCGACATCGACAGCGGCGCGCACCGCCGCCCCGACTATCTGGCCCTGAATCCGGCCGGCCGCATCCCGACCCTGGTGGTGGACGGCGAGCCGCTGCACGAGACCTGCGGCCTGTTGCTGCTGCTGGGCGACCGCCATCCCGAATCCGGCTTCGCGCCCGCGACTACCGATCCGCGCCGCGGCGCCTACTACCAGTGGATGCTGTACCTGGCCAATGCCGTGCAATCGCCGCTGCGGCTGTGGTGGTACCCGGGCGACATCGCCGGCGTCGACCCCGACGCGGTGCGCGCGGCGGTGCGCCAGCGCGTCGAGCAAGCCTGGGAACGCATCGACGCGCATTTGGGCGAGCACGGCCCCTATCTGCTGGGCCCGGGCCCGAGCATCGCCGACTTCTACCTGACCATGCTGATGCGCTGGACCCGCAACATGCCGCGCCCCGGCCACGACTGGCCGCACCTGGGCGAATTCGCCGCGCGCATGAAGGCGCGTCCGGCGTTCCGCGCCGTTTACGAACGCGAAGGGCTGAGCGAGTGGGCCTGAGGCGTCGCAGTCGCCCCTTCTAACCCCGTGGCTCCCCCTTTGTTGGGGGCTGGGGCGGGTTTACCGTTGCTCCTGCGTTTGCCTTCACGCCAAGAAAAGCAAATCCCCCTCCATCCCCCTTTTCCAAAGGGGGAAGACCCGCGTGGCCGGCGGCGGCGATCGGTTAGGCTAGGCGGACCGCTATCGCAGGACCGCCCATAGATGAGCCAAGCCGCCACCGCCACCGCCGATTCGCAGGGGCGCATGCCCCGCCAGATCGCCTACATCATCGGCAACGAGGCGGCGGAGCGCTTCAGCTTCTACGGCATGCGCAACATCCTGACCTCGTTCCTGGTCGGGACCCTGTTGCTGGCCTCCACCTCCGATCTGGCCGAGCGCGAGCACCTGGCCAAGGAGGTGTTCCACAGCTTCATGATCGGCACCTACTTCTTCCCGCTGCTGGGCGGCTGGCTGGCCGACCGCTACTTCGGCAAGTACAACACCGTCATCTGGTTCTCGCTGATTTACTGCGCGGGCCACGCCTGTCTGGCCCTGTTCGAGCACAACGCCACCGGCTTCTACACCGGCCTGTTCCTGATCGCGTTCGGCGCCGGCGGCATAAAACCGTTGGTGGTGTCCTTCGTCGGCGACCAGTTCGATCAGAGCAACAAATCCAAAGCCAAGCTGGTCTTCGACGCGTTCTACTGGACGATCAACTTCGGCTCGCTGTTCGCGTCCTTGCTGATGCCGATCTTCCTGCGCGAGTACGGCCCCAGCGTCGCCTTCGGCATCCCCGGCGCGCTGATGTTCCTGGCCACGCTGATCTTCTGGCTGGGCCGCAACCGCTACGTGCGCGTGCCGCCCAGCCGCGACAATCCGGATCCGGACTCGTTCTTCAACGTCGCCCGCACCGCGCTGACCACCTCGGCGCCCGGGCAGGGCAACCCGGGTCTGATCGTGGCCGGCCTGGGCGTGGTGCTGGCCTTGTGCGCGCTGGCGCTGACCTTCGTGCCGGCGATGGGCTTCGTCAAAAGCGCGTGCATGGCGCTGGGCCTGCTGATCGGCTTCGGCGGCTACGGCATCTCGCTGCAGCTCGACCGCGCGCGCGGCAGGCATTCGGCGGCCGCGGTGGACGGCGTGCGCGCGGTGCTGCGCATCGTGATCGTGTTCGCGCTGGTCACGCCGTTCTGGTCGCTGTTCGATCAGAAGGCCTCGACCTGGGTGCTGCAGGGCCAGAAGATGGTGGTGCCCACCGACCTGTGGTGGTGGCCGACCTGGCTGATCTCCGGCGAAGGCGGCGCGCGCGCCGCGGCGTCGCAGATGCAGGCGATCAACCCGCTGCTGGTGATGCTGCTGATCCCGTTCAACAACCTGCTGCTGTATCCGGCGCTGCGCCGGGTCGGTCTCAACCCGACGCCGCTGCGGCGCATGGGCTTCGGCATCGCCATCTCCGGCCTGTCGTGGATCGTCGCGGCGGTGCTGCAGCTGTACCTGGATGCCGGCCATCCGATGTCGCTGTCCTGGCAGATCCTGCCCTACATCCTGCTGACCCTGGGCGAGGTGCTGGTGTCGGCGACCGCGCTGGAGTTCGCCTACAGCCAGGCGCCGCAGTCGATGAAGGGCGTGATCATGGCGCTGTGGTACCTCACCAGCACCTTCGGCAACCTGTGGGTGATGCTGACCAACGCCGCGGTGCGCAACGCCAGCGTGACCGCGCACATCGCCAGCACCGGGCTCAGCGAGAATGCGTTCCTGATGTTCTTCTTCGCCGGTTTCGCCTTCGTCGCCGCGGCCGCGTTCGGGCTGTACGCACGACGCTATCCGATGCAGGACCATTACCGAGCCGCCTGACGCTAGCGCGAGACCCGATCCGATGCTGACTTTCGCCCTGATCGCCGCGACCCTGCTGGTGTCGTGGCTGGCGTTCAACAATCCCAAGCTGCTGCACCGCCTGATCCTGTGGCCGCCGGCATTGCAGCGCCAGCACCAGTACGACCGGCTGCTGACCCACGGCTTCATCCACGCCGACTGGCCGCATCTGCTGTTCAACATGCTCACCCTGTATTTCTTCGGGCGCGGCATCGAGCAGCTGATGACCGAACTGATCGGTCCCGGCGTGTTCGTGTTCTTCTATCTGTCGGCGATAGTGGTGGCGATCCTGCCGACCTATCTGCGCCATCGCCGCGACGCCAACTACAGCAGTCTGGGGGCGTCCGGCGGCGTGTCGGCGGTGTTGTTCGCCTCGATCCTGCTGCAGCCGTGGACGCTGATCTTCATTCCGATCCCGGTCCCCGCGATCGTGTACGCGATCGGCTACGTGGCGTATTCGTTCTGGATGGACCGCCGCGGCGGCGACAACGTCAACCACAGCGCCCATCTATCGGGCGCGATCTACGGCGTGCTGTTCATGCTGCTGATGGAACCGCGGATCGGTCCGTACTTCCTGCAGCAGCTAACTAGCCCCCAGTTCCGCTGATCGCGCCCGCCCCCTAGACGGGTGTCAGGCGGCCCAGCGGCTTTCGATGCGGGGCAGGGCTTCCAGTTCCGGGATGGTCTCGCCGTAGGCTTCGGCCAGGCGGCCGTAGATCGCGGCGTCGAGCTGCATCATCTCCTGGGCATCGCCGTCGCCGGTGCGGACCAGCTCGTACAGGCGGGTGACCAGGGCGTCGTCGCTGACGGCGTTCATGGGCAGGTTCATGGACATGCGCTTTACTCCTCTCGCTTCCCCTTTCTGGTAACGGAAACAACGCAGAAACCGTGCCATTGTTTGTGGCCTGTATCACCCCAGAAATGTGACGCAGGGTGTCAACGCTGGCCGCCCTGGGCCGGGCCCGGCTGACGCGCTGGGGCGGCCGGACCAGACCCCGCTCACCCGGCTTGAATGCCTGCCGTGCTACCAAACCAGGCAGCGGTGGCACCGCGCCGCCGCCCCCTCGGAGACCCCACAGGAGGCAAGGCATGGCGACCAAGAAAGCCGCCAAGACCGTCAAACAGGCCCCGGCGCGCAAGTCCGCGGCCAAGAAGGCGGTCCGTAAGACCGCAGCCGGCAAGGCGCCGGCACGCAAGAGCGCGAAACCGGCTGCCCGTAAACCCACCCGGCCGGTGGTCAAGAAGGCCGCGAAAAAGGTCGCCAAGAAGGCCGTCAAGAAGGTCGCGGCCAAGCGTGCGGCGCCGACCAAGAAGACCGCCAAGGCGGCCAAGAAGCTCGTCAAGCGCAGCGCCAAGCCGGCCATCGCGAAACCGGCGACCGCCAAGAAGGCTGCGGCTAAGCCCGTGGCGAAGAAGATCGCGGCCAAGCCGGCCGCCAAGAAGCCGGTCGCGGCCAAGCCGGCGCCCGCCACGAAGGCGGCCGCGAAACGAATTGCGCCCAAGACGGCCGCTGCCAAAAAGGTCGTTCCCAAGCAGGCAGCCCCCAAGCAGGCAGCCCTCAAGCAAGTCGCCTCGAAGCAGGCCGCTCCCCAGCAGATCACTTCGAAGCAGGCCGCCTCCAGGCCTGCCACCCAGAAGCCCGCGCCGCAGCAGCCCGCCGACGCGAGCAAGAGCGTTTCTTCCGCGGCGACGCCGAAGACCGCGCGCAAGCCCGCGCCCGCCGCGAACGCGGATCGGACCGCGCCGTCCACGCCCGCCGCGCGGCGTCGCCCGACCGAGACGCCCGCCACCCAACCGGCGGCGACCTCGGCGGTGGCGGTGCCCGCGCATGCCGCGTCCAGCCCGGCCGCGCGCGCGCCGGTCGAAAAGCCGATCACCGCATCGGCGCCGGTGGCCGAGTCGCCGCCCGCGTCCGAGGACGATAGCGAGCGCGGCCATCCGATCACGCCCGAGCAGGCCCTGGCCAACACGCGCCAGTTGCTGGAGGCCAAGCAGGAGCACGACCGCCAGCCGCAGCCCTGGCAGCAACTGGACACGCAGCACGGCCAGGTGCCCAAGCAGGGCCCGCAGTCGCCGGGCGCGGCCGCCAAGGCCGAGGAACTGCACGCCGGCGAAAGCCGCATGCAGGCGATCCAGGGCAGCATCGGCACCCAGGACCGACGCAACCAGGGCAAGCGCGATAATCGCTGACCCCACCGCGCGTACGGGGCCCGCCGCCGGCGGGCCCCGACGCCCCAGCCTCAGGATCCGACATGCCCGATATCCAGCACGACGCCGGTCACGGCCGTTTCTCCACCACCGTCGACGGCGAACTCGCCTATCTGGACACCCGCCTGGACGGCGACCACCTGGTCATCACCCACACCTGGGTGCCGGACGCGATCGGCGGCCGCGGCATTGCCGGGCACCTGGTCAAGGCCGCGTTCGAACACGCCCGGGCGCAGGGCCTCAAGGTCCGTCCGGCCTGCTCGTACGCGGCGGCCTGGATCGAGCGCCATCCTGAATTTTCCGACCTGCTGGGCTGAGCCGACGCTGCAGCGCGGCCCAAGGTGTGACAGCATGCGCGCCCGTCCCCGACCGGCGCGCCCCGCGTCCGACTCCGCATGCGCCTGAACAAATACATCAGCGACACCGGCCACTGCTCGCGCCGCGAGGCCGACGGCCTCATCGCCGAAGGCCGGGTGGCCGTGAACGGCGTGCGCGCCCGCATCGGCGCCGAGGTCGGCGAGGGCGACGAGGTCCTGGTCGACGGCCAGAAGCTGCGCACCCGCGCCGTGATCAAGGGCCAGCGCCAGCACGTCTACATCGCGCTCAACAAGCCGACCGGCGTGACCTGCACCACCGAGTCCTCGGTCAAGGGCAACATCGTCGACTTCGTCGGCCACGAGCGCCGGATCTTCCCGGTCGGCCGCCTGGACAAGGAGTCCGAGGGCCTGATTCTGCTGACCAGCAACGGCGACATCGTCAACGAGATCCTGCGCGCCGAGAACAAGCTGGAAAAGGAATACCTGGTGGCGGTGAACCACGAGGTCACCCCGGAATTCCTGCGCGGCATGAGCCGCGGCGTGCCGATCCACGGCCAGACCACGCTGCCGTGCAAGACCGGCCGGCTCAACCGTTACGGCTTCCGCATCGTGCTGGTGCAGGGCCTCAACCGGCAGATCCGGCTGATGGCCGAACACTTCGGTTTCCGCGTCAAGCAGCTGATGCGCGTGCGCATCGGCAACGTCAAGCTGGCACACCTCAAGCCCGGCCAATGGCGCAACCTCACCGACGCCGAACTGCAAGGGCTGCTGCCGCAACGCACCCAATGGTGAACGGCCGCCGCGCCTAGCGCGAATCGCGCGCGTGCGTGCATGCGGACATCACGGTTTCGGCGATAATGTCCGCGGGAACACCAAAGGATTGCCCCCGATGAAGTCCGTAGTCGCCCGGCGCGCCGCCGCCGTCGCCCTGATCTGCCTGACCGTGGCCGCGTGCAAGCCCGAAGCTACGCCGCCGGCCACGACCGCCGCCCCGGGCACGACGCCCGCGGCCGGCACCCCCGCGGTCGTCGAGCCCGCGGTCGAACTCAAGGACGTGGCCGAGACCACGCCCGACTACGTGATCGGCATCAGCTACCAGACCCCGGCGGCGAAGTACCCGGGCCTGGCCGCGCAGCTCAAGGCTTACGCCGACGCCGCGCGCGCCGACCTGGTCGAAGCCGCGCAGGCGCGCAAGAAGGGCGAGGGCAGCGCGCCCTACGACCTGTCGCTGAACTTCACCGAGGTGCTGGATTCGCCGACCCTGGTGGCGGTGGCCGCCGAGGGCAGCAGCTACACCGGCGGTGCCCACGGTTCGCCGCTGATCGCGCGTTTCGTGTGGCTGCCGCAGCAGAACCAGATGCTCAAGGCCACCGACCTGGTGCCGGACAAGAAGGGCTGGGATGCGATTTCGCGCTACGTGCGCGAGCAACTGCACTCGGCGCTGTCGCAGCGCGTCGATGCCGACGACCTGGCGCCGGCCGAACGCGCCGAAGTGGTCGAGAGCGCCGGCCGCATGATCGACGACGGCACCGACGCCGACCCGGCCAACTTCGCCCTGTTCGAACCGGTGGTCGCGGCGGACGGCAAGATGACCGCGCTGCGCTTCGTGTTCGCGCCGTATGAAGTCGGCCCGTACTCCGACGGCACCCAGACCGTGGAAGTGCCGTCCAGCGTGCTGCTGCCGTACGTGGCGCCGGCGTACAAGGCGCTGTTCGCGGGCGGTTGAGTCCGGCGGCGGGCGACCAGGCCCGCCGCGTCCGATACGCACCCGCCTCGGCCCGCGGCGCTAGTCGTCGCGTTCACCGCCTCGTGCTTATGCTGGGCCGCTCACCCGCACGGCCAAGCCGAGGCGCCCATGCCCGACACCCTGCGCAACCGGGTCGTAGCCTTGCTGGCGCTGGCCGACGTCCGCGTCGACGGCGACCGTCCCTGGGACATCGAGGTCGACGACGAGCGCTTCTATTCGCGCGTGATCGCGCAGGGCTCGCTGGGCTTGGGCGAGTCCTACATGGACGGCTGGTGGCGCTGCGCATCGCTGGACGGAATGCTGCTGCGCCTGTTGCGTGCGCACGTGGACGAGCGCGTGCACGGCTGGAGCGCGCTGTTCGACGGCCTGCGCGCGCACCTGATCAATCTGCAAAGCCGCAAGCGCGCGTTCGCCGTCGGCGAGCGTCACTACGACCTGGGCAACGACCTTTACCGGGCCATGCTGGGCCGGCGCATGGTCTACAGCTGCGGCTATTGGCGCGACCGCAGCGGCGCGCCGTTGCAGGACCTGGACGCGGCCCAGGAGGCCAAACTGGATCTGGTCTGCCGCAAGCTCGGTCTGTCGCCCGGCATGCGCGTGCTCGACATCGGCTGCGGCTGGGGCGAGGGCCTGAAGTTCGCCGCGCAGCGCTACGGCGTGAGCGGCGTGGGCGTGACCATTTCGCGCGAGCAGGCCGACTATGCGCGCGCGCTGTGCGCGGGCCTGCCGGTGGAGATCCTGCTGCAGGACTACCGCGACCTGGGCGACGGCGCGCTGGGCGGCGGCCGCTTCGACCGGGTCTACTCGCTGGGCATGTTCGAGCATGTCGGGGTGCGCAACTACGTGCTGTACTTCGACGCGGCGCGGCGCGCGCTGCAGCCCGACGGCCTGTTCCTGCTGCACACCATCGGCGGCAACCATTCGGTCACCCACACCGACCCGTGGATAGGCAAGTACATCTTTCCCAACTCGATGCTGCCCTCGGCGCGGCAGATCGCCGAGGCGGTCGAGACGCGCTTCGTGATCGAGGACTGGCATAACTTCAGCGCCGACTACGACCTGACCCTGCAGGCCTGGCGCGACAACGTCGAGCACGCATGGCCGGCGCTGGACGCGCGCTACGACGAACGCTTCCGGCGCATGTGGCGCTTCTATCTGGCCGGCGCGATGGCCAGCTTCCGTAGCCGGCATGCGCAGCTGTGGCAGCTGGTGCTGTCGCCGGAAGGCGTGCCGGGCGGGTACGTGGCGCCGCGCTAGCGTTCGATGCCTAGGGGTAGGAGCGGCGTAAGCCGCGACCCGGACCCCAAGTGCCGGCGAGGCTTGCACGGCAAGCGCAGATGCGCGGTCGCGGCTTACGCCGCTCCTACCCCAAAGCCAAGGCCCGGACGACGGCTCCGCGGAGCCGTCGCCTCCAAGCCCGACGGCGGCCTCAGCCCGCGCCCTGCGATTCCTGCGCCAACTTGCTATGACGGATGCCGTAGCCGAAATACACCAGCAAGCCCAGCGACAGCCAGACCACGAAGATCAGCCAGGTGATCGCCTGCAGCTCGGCCAGCAGCCAGATCGAGAAGGCGATGCCGATGATCGGGATCAGCGGCACCAGCGGGGTGCGGAACGAGCGCTGCAGGTTCGGCTTGCGCACGCGCAGCACCCAGACCGAGGCGCAGATCACGATGAAGGCCGAGAGCACGCCGATGTTGACCAGCTTGGCGACCTCGCCGATCGGTAGCAGGCCGGCGACCAGCGCGGTGAACACGCCCAGCACCACGGTCGGGCGGTGCGGGGTGCCGTAGCGCGGGTGGATCTTGGCGAACCACGGCGGCAGCAAGCCGTCGCGCGACAGCGAGTACCAGATGCGCGCCGCGCCCAGCATGAAGGCGAACAGCACGCTGGCGATGCCGACCACGGCCGAGAAGGCGATGGTCTTGGCGATCCACGGCAGGCCCAGCGCGTCGAACGCGTCCGACACCGGCGCGTCGCCGCCCAGGGTGGAGTAGTGGGCGATGCCGGTCAGCACCAGCGACACCGCCAGGTACAGCGCCATCGACACGCCCAGCGACAGCAGCACCGCGCGCGGCAGGTCGCGCTGCGGGTTCTTGGATTCCTCGGCCGCGGTGGTCAGGGTGTCGTAGCCGAACACCGCGAAGAACACCACCGCCGCGGCCGTGCCGACGCCGGCGAAGCCGAAGTGGCCGACGCCGTCGGCGCCGATCACGCGTTCGGGAATGAACGGCGTCCAGTTGGCGGTGTCGATGTAGAACACGCCCACGCCGATCACCAGCAGCACCGCCAGCACCTTGATCGCGACGATCAGGGTGTTGAAGCGCGCGCCCCATTCGGTGCGGAACACCAGCAGCGCCGATACGGCCAGGGTGACGGCGGCGGCGATCACGTTGAACACGCGGCCTTCGCCGGTACCCATCGCGCCCTGTGCCCACACCGGCAGCTGGATGCCCATGCCCTCCAGCAGCACCTGCACGTAGCCGGACCAGCCTATGGCCACCACCGCGACGATCAGCGCGTATTCGAGCAACAGATCCCAGCCGATCAGCCAGGCGGGCAGCTCGCCCAGGGTGGCGTAGCTGTAGGTGTAGGCGCTGCCGGTGACCGGGATCATGCCGGCGAACTCGGCGTAGCACAGCGCCGCCGCGGCGCTGGCGATGCCGGCGATCAGGAACGACAGCGCGACCGCGGGGCCGGCGTTCTCGGCCGCCTGATGGCCGGCGAGCACGAACACGCCCACGCCGATGATGCCGCCGATGCCGATCGCCGTGAGCTGCCACAGCCCCAGCACGCGCCGGAAATCCGAGCGCTTGCCGATATCGGCCTGAAGTTGCTCCACCGACTTGTGCCGAAAGATACGCGCCAACAGGCTCATCCGCAGTCCTCCCCAGTGATCGCCGCATCATAGCCGCTGCAGCGCCGGACGGTGGCGCATGGGCGGTACGACCCGGCTAGGCCGGCCGCGTCACAGCCGGGAGAGTGCTGCGTTTTTCCTGTCACCGGGCCCACAGCCACACGACAGGAGAGATTCAACATGAGTATCCGCTGGAACCGCACCTTTTCCGACCTGATTCGGCGCAGCCGTCCGGCGTATTGGGGCAACTGGGCGCTCAACGCCCAGATCCGTCCCGGCGCGGTCGGCATCGTCGATGCCGAATCGGGCGACTTCCGCCTGGTGCGCGAACAACTGCCCGACGTCGAGCTGCTGCACACGGCGACCTCGAGCTCCTGGCAACTGATGTCCGAGCGCGTGTCGCGCACCGAGGCCAGCGTCGACGTCAGTGCCGAGGCCACCGATCCGGAATCGGGCATCAAGGGCGAGGCCGGGCTGGAAGTGAGTTGGTCGATGGCCAACAGCAATTCGATCGCCTCGGAGTTCTCGCTGCGCCAGGAATCCTTTCTGCGCGACCTGACCGTGCTGGAACGCAGCGTCGACTGGCTGGCCGAGCAGGCCGCGTCGGTGAGTTTCGGCGGCAACGGTCAGATCGCCCAGGGCTTCGGCGTGGTCACCAATGTGATCTACGCCAACAGCGGCCTCAACGTCGGTTCGCAGTCCAGCGACGCGTCCTTTGCGATCGCCGGCCGCGCCAGCGCGGTGCAGGAGATGCTAGGCGGCGCCACCGGCAAGGGCTCGTTCAGTTCGGTGCGCAAGGCCCGCGACGTCGACCGCCATCTGTGGCCGGATCAGGCCAACACCCGGCCGGTCGAACCGGTGCCGATCGCGTACTCGTTCGCGTCCTTCGACGGACGCCTGCTGATGCCGAACTGGATCGGCAAGCTCGGCGGCTTCCAGATCTTCTTCAACAACCGTCCCGGCAGCACCTACATCACCCGCATCCTGCTGACCTACAACACGCCCAGCGGTCCGCGCCGCGAGCAGTTCGAGATCAGCGGCGGCCTGTCGCGCACGATCGGCAACATCCCTCTGGACGCCACCGACATCAACCTCGACGTGACGTTCGTCGGCATGATCAATTCCGATCGCTACCGCCGCCACTGGGCGCGGCCGTTGGGCCAATGGCTGAGCGGTCAGCGTCACATCGAGATGTCGGGCGTGTGGCCGGGCCGCACCCACTTCTCGGTGTTGGAAGAATGATCGCCGGCGTGGCCGCCGCGGCGGCCGCGCCTACCGCAAGCCCACCATCGCAAGAGCGCGATGCGCCACGGAGCACGGACATGCCTTATACCTACGTCAATGAAATCTCCGCCAAGAAGCTCTCCAAGCTAAAGGATCCGGTCACCGCCGAAGCGCGGCTGCAGAGCATCGACACGCTGTGCAGCGAGACCGAGCCGGTCGACGGCGACCAGGTCAATCAGTGGCTGGCGCTGCTGAAGCAGTACGAGATCGTCGCCCAGAAGTGGAAGAGCAGCGACAACGCCATCGAGATCTATCCCAGCGGCAAGCGCAGCGAGGACCGCCTGGCGATTACCGTCGTCGACGGCACCGTCACCGCCGTCAACGCCTGGATCAGCGACCACTGAACCGATAAGTAGCGGCCCGGCGCAAGGCCGGGCCGCGGCGGCAGGGCCGGACGCGGCCGCGCGCGTTGTCGCCGCGCGCGGTCGCGTCCGGCGCGGAATGGGCAAGCGGTCGCAGTCCGCGTGCCGAGGCGGCGCACGGTCAAGAACGCGCAATCTTGAGCATCCAGCATCAGGGGGCCGGCACGCAGGAGCGCCGGCCTTCCCCCGTGCCCGAGGTTTCCGCCATGACCCCGCATTGCACTAAGCTGGCCCGGCTGTTCGGCGCCGTGCTGCTGGCCGCCGTCAGCGCCTCCGCCTGCGCCGAGATCCCCACCGTGAGCGACCGTTCGCCCGAGCGCCATGCGCCGGACCGTCAGGGCCTGATCGTGATCGGCCACCGCGGCGCCAGCGGTTACCGTCCCGAGCACACGCTGGAGTCCTACCGCCTGGCGATCCGCATGGGCGCGGACTTCATCGAGCCGGATCTGGTCGCCACGCGCGACGGCGTGCTGGTCGCGCGCCACGAGAACGAGATCTCCGGCACCACCGACGTCGCGGCGCATCCCGAGTTCGCCTCGCGCCGCGTCACCAAGACGGTAGACGGCACCGCCGTGACCGGCTGGTTCACCGAGGACTTCACCCTCGCCGAGCTCAAGACCCTGCGCGCCAAGGAGCGTATCCCCGCGATCCGTCCGGCCAATACGCGCTTCGACGGCATGTATCAGATTCCCACCTTCGCCGAGGTCGTGCGCCTGGCCCAGCGCGAGAGCCGCGGCGGGCGCCGCATCGGCATTTATCCGGAAACCAAGCACCCGACCTATTTCGCCCACGAAGGCCGCCGCCTCGACGGCACGCCCATCGCCACCTCGCTGGGCGCCAAGCTGATCGAGACGCTGGTGGCGGAGGGATTCACCGATCCGCGCCGCGTCTACATCCAGAGCTTCGAGGTCGAGAACCTGATCGAACTCAAGACCCTTCTGATGCCGCGCGCCGGCGTCGATCTGCCGCTGGTGCAGCTGTACGAGGACTTCCAGAGCCGCCGGCCTTACGACCTGGCCTATCACGTCGCGCGCGGCGACGACCTGGGCGCGATCTACGGCAGCCTTAGCCAGCGGGTGGAAGGCGGGCTAGGCGCCGGCACGCGCTACAGCGACTTCGCCACCGAAGGCGCGTTGCGCTGGATGAAGGCGAATTACGCCAGCGGCGTCGGACCGTCCAAGAGCAGCCTGCTGCCGCGGCTGGCCTTGGACCCGAAAGTCGACGGCGACGGCGACGGCAAGGCCGAGCTGGGCACGCGCAACACCGGCGTGGTCCATCCGATGCTGGCCTGGGCGCTGAAGGCCGGGCTGGTCGTGCATCCGTATACGGTGCGCGCCGAGGAACCGTTCCTGAGCCAGGGCCCGAACGGCATCGCCCAGACCGCGCTGGCCGAAGCCGTGCAGTTGTACGGGTTGGGCGTGCACGGCTTCTTCATCGACCAGCCCGACATCGGCGTGGCCGCGCGCGATATTTTCCTGGACCTGCACCGGCCGTTGCGGGCGCGTTGAGGCCGGGAAGCCTTGAGGCCTGCGCCGCCGCTCGCGGTGTCGCGGTCGCGGCTTACGCCGCTCCTACCCCAAGGCGTGCTGCCTTCTGTGGGAGCGGCGTGAGCCGCGATCGCGTCAATTCAAGTGCGGCGCAGGCCCCGATGGTCGAGTCGCGAATTCGATCCTCGCGCCGCCGCTCGCGGTTTCGCAATCGCGGCTCACGCCGCTCCCACAGAAAGCAGGGTTCACGGTTTCCGCGAATGACGTGCTTTGGGGTAGGAGCGGCGTGAGCCGCGACCGCGTCAATTCAAGTGCGGCGCAGGCACCGATGGTCGAGTCGCGAATTCGATCCTCGCGCCGCCGCTCGCGGTTTCGCAATCGCGGCTCACGCCGCTCCCACAGAAAGCAGGGTTCACGGTTTCCGCGAATGACGTGCTTTGGGGTAGGAGCGGCGTAAGCCGCGACCGCGTCATTCAGGCGCGGCGCAAACACCGATCATCGATTCGCGCACCCGACCCCAGTGACGCCGCCGCTCGCGGTTTCGCGATCGCGGCTCACGCCGCTCCCACAGAAAGCAGGGTTCACGGTTTCCGCCGCTCCTACATCGGCTACCGCGGCATCGCTCGGAGCCGCGGCATCACGCCCCTAACGCCGCCTCCAACGTCGCCGCGCAGTCCGTTTCCAGCTTCAGCGTCGCGATATCGTCGGCGCGGGTGACGCCGCGGTTGAGCAGGGCCAGCGGCAGGCCGGCCTCGCGCGCCGCGCGCGCGAAGCGGTAGCCGGAATACACCATCAGCGACGAACCCACGACCAACATCGCGTCCGACGCCTGCAGCGCTTCGTGCGCGGCGGCCACGCGCGCGCGCGGCACGTTCTCGCCGAAGAACACCACGTCGGGCTTGAGCAGGCCGGCGCAAACCTCGCAGCGCGGCGGCACGAAGTCCTCGAAGCGCACGCCCTCCAGATCGGCGTCGCCGTCGGGTGCGCTGCGTGCGCTCAGCGCGGTCCAGTCCGGATTGTTCGCGGCCAGCTCCTCCTGCAGCGCCGCGCGCGAGCGACGCGCGCCGCAATCCAGGCAGACCGCCTCGTCCAGGCGCCCGTGCAGATCGATGACCTCGGTGCTGCCCGCGCGCTGGTGCAGGCCGTCGACGTTCTGGGTCAGCAGACGGCTCAGTCCGCCGCGCGCCTGCCAGCGCGACAGCGCGGCGTGTCCGGCGTTGGGTAGGGCGCGCGCGAACCAGGGCCAGCCGACGAAGCTGCGCGCCCAGTAGCGCGCCCGCGTGGCGGCCTCGCCGACGAAAGCCTGGTAGGTGACCGGCGGCTTGCGTTGCCACTGCCCGTCCTCGCCGCGGTAATGCGGGATGCCCGAGGCGGTGCTGATGCCGGCGCCGGTCAGCACGAACACGCGCCGATGCGAGGCCAGCCAATCGCGCAGGGTCTGCGCCGCGGCGAGCGGATCGTGGCGGTCGGGGAGGACGGTCATGGAGGGCATTCTAGGGCGTGGGGGGCGAGGCTCCGGCGTGGCCAGGAGCAAATCCCCCTCAATCCCCCTTTTTCAAGGGGCGGGGGCAGGAGCGAGCTGTCAAAGGGGAGGCCAAGAGCGAGCGCAAGGGGCAGGCGATACCGCGCCCGCCTTCGTTGCGGTTCCCCTCTTTGGAAAAGAGAGGCTAGGGGAGATTTGCTCTTGAGCCGCGCGCAAAAAAAAGCCGCCCGGATCGCTCCGGGCGGCACAGGTGCAAAAACGAAAGCGCTTACTGGCCGGTCTTGACCTCGCCGGTCGCCGGCGCGGTCAGGCCGCGGCGCTCCAGCAGCGGCTGGATCTGCGGCTCGTGGCCGGAGAAGTCGCGGAACAGCTGCAGCGCGTCCTTGCTGCCGCCCTGCGACAGCAGGGTGGCGCGGAAGCGGTCGCCGTTCTCGCGGGTCAGGCCGCCGTGCTCCTTGATCCACTTGACGGTGTTCGCGTCCAGCACTTCCGACCAGATGTAGGCGTAGTAGCCGGCCGCGTAGCCGCCCATGATGTGGCTGAAGTACGGGGTCTTGTAGCGCGGCGGGACCGGCGCGTAGCTGACGCCGTCCTTCTGCAGCGCGGCGGCCTCGAAGGCCATCACGTCCTTCGCCGCCGGCACCTGGTCCGGGCTGCCGATCTGGTGCCAGTTCTGGTCCAGCATGGCCGCGCCGAGGTACTCGGTGGTGGTGAAGCCCTGGTTGAACTTGGACGCCGCCAGCACCTTGTCCAGCAGTTCCTTCGGCATCGGCGCGCCGGTCTGGTAGTGCTTGGCGTAGTTGGCCAGGATCGACGGCCAGTCGGCCCACATCTCGTTGACCTGCGACGGGAACTCGACGAAGTCGCGCGGCACGTTGGTGCCGGAGAAGTAGGGGTACTTCACGTTCGAGAACATGCCGTGCAGGGCATGGCCGAACTCGTGGAACATCGTGGTGACCTCGTCCCAGGTCATCAGCGTCGGCTTGCCGGCCGGCGGCTTGGGGATGTTGAGGTGGTTGGCCACCACCGGCAGCGTGCCGTACAGCTGCGACTGGTCCACGTAGGAGTTCATCCAGGCGCCGCCGCGCTTGCTGTCGCGCGCGTACATGTCGGCGATGAAGATCGCCAGCTGCTTGCCGTTGGCGTCGAACACGTCGTACACGGCGGTGTCGGGGTGGTACAGCGGCAGGTCGGTGCGGCGCTTGAACTTCAGGCCGTAGAGCTGGCCGGCGGCGTAGAACACGCCGTTTTCGAGCACGTTGTTCATCTCGAAGTACGGCTTGAGCTGCGCTTCGTCGAACGCGTACTTCTCCTGGCGCACCTTCTCGGCGTAGTAGGCCCAGTCCCAGGGCTCGAGCTTGAACGAGGGCTGGCCCTTGGCGGCCTGTTCCTTGTCGATCATCGCCTGCAGGTCGGCGGCCTCGCGCTTGGCGTTGGCGACCGCGGCCGGGGCGAGCTGGCCGAGCATGGCGTTGACCGCCTGCGGGGTCTTGGCGGTCTCGTCCTCGAGCACGAACGCGGCGTAGTTCGGGTAGCCCATCATTTTGGCGCGCTCGGCGCGCAGCTTGACGACCTGGGCGACGATGGCGGTGTTGTCGAACTCGTTGCCGCGGCTGCCGCGCGCGACCGAGGCGCGGTACAGCTTCTCGCGCAGGGCGCGGTTGTCGAGGTCGGTTTCCGGCGGCTGGCCGGTGGTGTTGAGCAGGGTCAGCACGTACTTGCCGTCGAGCTTGCGCGTCTTGGCCGCTTCGGCCGCGGCGGCGATGCGCTCGTCGGACAGGCCGGCCAGCTCTTCCTTGGTGTCGACGGTGATCGCCGAGGCGTTGACCTCGCCCAGCACGTTCTGGCTGAACTTGGTCGCCAGGCCGGCGAGCTCGGCGTTCATCGCCTTGAGCTTGGCCTTGTCGGCCTCGGACAGGTTGGCGCCGCCGCGCACGAAGTCGGTGTAGTAGCGCTCGATCAGGCGCACGCCCTGCGCGTCCAGGCCCAGCGAGTCGCGGGTTTCGTACAGCTTCTTGACGCGCGCGAACAGCTTAGGATTCAGCGCGATCGCGTCGCGGTGCGCCGACAGCTTGGGCGCGTACTGCGCCTGCAGCTTCTCGCGGGTCGGGTTGGTGTCGGTGCCGACGAGGTTGAAGAACGCCGAGGTGGCACGGCCGAGGATGCGGCCGGACTGCTCCATCGCGATGATGGTGTTGTCGAAGGTCGGGGCGTCGGCGTTGTTGGCGATCGCCTCGACTTCCTTGATCTGGTCGGCCATGCCGCGATCGAAGGCCGGCGCGAAGTCGCTGTCCTTGATCTTGTCGAACTGCGGGTACTGCAGCGGCAGCGGGCTTTCGGCGTAGAACGGGTTGGCGGTTTGCGCGCTCACGGCGGTGTCGGCCTTCTTGGCGGGGGACGCGGCATACGTGGGGGCGGTGACGCTCAAAGCCACGGCCAGCGCCAGGGCGAGGGGGTGCTTCATCGGACGGACCTCGTCGAAAGGAACCCCGAAGCGTACCGGAAGGGGTCCGGAGCGGCGCATGACTAAAGGCATGGTCGACCTGGGCCGCCCGATTCGGTGACATGGGTACGGGCCGGCACCCGAAGGCGGGCTTAGACTGCGGCCCAGCCGGCGGCCGGGCGGCTGCGAGTGCAACCGTCGCCTGCACCGCGGTATCCGTACCCATCGCCCGATCCGCGGTCACACGCGCCGCGCTGGCGACGTCACCCCATCACCTCCATGGACAGCGAGACGACGATGAACCCAGCCCCGCGCTCCCTCACCCGCATCGCCCTGGGCTTGTGCCTGAGTCTGGGCCTGGCCGCCAACGCCCTGGCCGCCGAAACCACGCGCTACCTGGCCCTGGTCGACGGCGGCAAGCAGGCCGGCCACCAGACCGTGACCCGCGCCGACGACGGCACCGTCAACGTCGACTTCATCTTCAAGGACAACGGCCGCGGGCCCGAGCTCAAGGAGACCTACACGCTGGCGCCCGATGGCACCTATCGCAGCTACGCGGTCAAGGGCACGTCCACCTTCGGTGCGCCGGTGGACGAGCGTTTCTCGATCGCCGACGGCAAGGCGACCTGGAAATCCACCTCCGACCAGGGCGAACAGGCCGCCGCGCCCGGCGCGCTGTACTCGCCGCTGGGCGGCACGCCGGCCGGTTTCAGCGTCGCGCTGGCCGCCTTGAGCAAGCGCAGCGACGGCAAGCTGCCGCTGATTCCCAGCGGCACCCTCACCGTGCGCAAAGTCGGCGAGGCCGAAGTCGCGCGCGAGGGCAAGAAGCAGAAGGTGCAGCTGGTCGCGATGACCGGCGTGGGCCTCACGCCCACCTTCGCCTGGGCCACTCAGGGCGAGAATCCGCGCCTGTTCGCCTTTATCTTCCCCGGCTTCCTGCAGCTCATCGAGGAAGGCTGGCAGGGCAACGCCGACGCGCTGGAAACCCAGCAGAAGGCGGCCGAGGGCGCCGCATTGGTCGACCTGCGCAAGCGCCTGGGCCATCCCATCGCCGGCAGCACCCTGATCCGCAATGCGCGCGTGTTCGACAGCGAGCACGCCAAGCTCGGTCCGGTGTCCGACGTGCTGCTGCGCGACGGCCGCATCGTCTCGGTCGAGGCCGGCGGCGCAACCAAGGTCAAGGCCGACCGCAGCATCGACGCCGCCGGCAAGGTGCTGCTGCCGGGCCTGTTCGACATGCACGGCCACGTCGGCCGCTGGGACGGCGGGCTCAACCTGGCCGCCGGCGTCACCACCGTGCGCGACATGGGCAACGACAACGCCACCCTGCAGCAGATCCTGGGCGAGATCCGCGACGGCAAGCTGATGTCGCCGGACGTGGTGCCGGCCGGTTTCATCGAGGGCGAGAGCAATTTCTCGGCGCGCAACGGCTTCGTGATCAAGGACCTGGACGGCGCCAAGAAGGCGGTGGACTGGTACGCCGAGCACGGCTATCCGCAGGTCAAGATCTACAACTCCTTCCCCAAGGATCTGCTGCGCGACACCGCCGCCTACGCGCACAGCAAGGGCATGCGCGTGAGCGGCCACGTGCCGGCCTTCATGCGCGCGCAGGACGTGGTGGAGCAGGGCTACGACGAAATCCAGCACATCAACCAGGTGCTGCTGAACTTCTTCGTCGACGACAAGACCGACACCCGCACCCTCACGCGCTTCTACCTGGTCGCCGACAAGACCGCCGAGCTGGATTTCGATTCCAAGCCGGTGCAGGACTTCATCGCCCTGCTGGCCAAGAAGCAGACCGTGATCGACCCGACCCTGACCACCTTCGACTTCCTGCGCCAGCGCCCGGGCGAGCTGTCGCAGGCCTACGCCGCGGTCGCCGCGCACCTGCCGCCGGACCTGCAGCGCGGCCTGCGCGTGGCCGAGATGAACATTCCCGACGACGCCACCGCCGCGCGCTACAACAAGTCCTACGAGAAGCTGGTCGAGTTCGTCGGGCGCATGTACAAGGCCGGCGTGCCGATCGTGGCCGGCACCGACGCGATCCCGGGCTTCACCCTGCAGCGCGAGCTGGAGCTGTACGTGCAGGCCGGCATGACGCCCTCGCAGGCGCTGCAGGTGGCGACCTGGAACGGCGCCAAGTACTCGCGCACCCTGGAAGATCGCGGTTCGATCGCACCGGGCAAGCGCGCCGACCTGATCCTGGTCGATGGCGACCCGACCGCCAACATCTCCGACATCCGCAAGATCGCGCTGGTGCTGAAGGGCGACGTCGCCTACTACCCCAGCGAAATCGATGAAGCGCTGGGCATCAAGCCGTTCGCCGCGCCGGTGAAGGTGGATGCGGCGCAGTAAGCGCGAGCGCATGGACCGCCGCCGACACGGCGGCGGTCCGTCACCATCCCAGTCCGCCTTGGGGTAGGAGCGGCGTAAGCCGCGACCGCGCCGTTTCCGATGCGGCGTGGGCTTCGTTGGACAGATCGAGACCCGGCAGCGATGGCTTTGTAGCCTTGGCCGAGCTACGACGACGCATGCCTGGGTGAAGGCGTCTTCGTCGTTCCGTTCGGTGGCGCGCGCGATTCGAACCGTATCGGCGCGTGGGGGGCGCGGTCGCGGCTTACGCCGCTCCTACCCCAAAGCGGGAAGGTTGTTTGGGCATAAATATAATTAATTCATATGGTTGAGCGGCTTTTATTACGTAGTATTTCAAGCATGCTCTGGCCAAAACATATGCCGAATACGTGCCTAAACGCATACCGCCGAGTACGGGCTCTTTAATGCTTTGGTAACATTCGCGCGTCAAAGAGCCGCCACCGGCGCGGGCAGATCCGCGCCACGGCCGTCAGGGGACGGTCGGTCCGACAAACAGTCGTCCCGTCGCCGAGCCCGCATGCCAGGCGCATGCGTCGCCAGGCTTCTTACGAACCCAGGTGTCCCGCTTCGGGCCGCCGCTTTCATCGAGAACCCCCCGCCATGCGTCAGCACGTCCGTGCTCCCCGCAGCCATGCCCTGGCCATCGCCGTCGCGATCAGCCTGACTTCCGCCGCCGCTTTCGCGCAGGACGCGCCCGCCGCCGCCGAGACGGCGCCCGCCGCCGAATCCGACGCCAAGACCCTGGACGCGCTGATGGTCACCGCGCAGCGCCGCGTCGAGCGCGCCAAGGACGTGCCGATGGCGCTCACCACCGTCGACGCCGAGAAGCTGCATGTGCTGGGTTCCGGCGGTGGCGACATCCGCTTCCTGTCCGGCCGTCTGCCCAGCCTGAACATCGAATCCTCGTTCGGCCGCGCCTTCCCGCGCTTCTACATTCGTGGCCTGGGCAACACCGACTTCGATCTCAACGCCTCGCAGCCGGTCTCGCTGGTGTACGACGACGTGGTGCTGGAGAACCCGCTGCTGAAGGGCTTCCCGGTGTTCGACATGGAGAACGTCGAGCTGCTGCGCGGCCCGCAGGGCACGCTGTTCGGCCGCAACACGCCGGCCGGCGTGGTCAAGTTCGAATCGGCCAAGCCGACCCGCGAACTCGAAGGCTACGGCCAGGTCGCCTACGGCAGCCACGGCACCACCAATATCGAAGGCGCGATCAGCGGCCCGCTGGGCCCGAACTGGTCGGCGCGCGCCTCGGTGCTGTACCAGCGCCGCGACGAGTGGGTGACCAACACCAACCCGAACGCCCGCACCAATCCCAAGCTGGAAGGCTACGACGAGTCGGCCGCGCGCCTGCAGCTGCAGTACGACGGCAGCGACACCTTCCACGCTCTGTTCAACGTGCATGCGCGCCATCTCAACGGCACCGCGCGCCTGTTCCGCGCCAACATCTTCCGGCCCGGCACGAACGATCTGGTGGCCGGTTTCGATGACGACAAGATCGCCATCGACGGCCGCAACTCGCAGCAGCTCGACACCTTCGGCGCCAGCGCGCGCCTGAGCTGGGACTTCGGCAACGACCTCACGCTGTACTCGATCACCGGCTACGAGACGGCTGATTCCTTCAGCCGCGGCGATATCGACGGCGGCGTGGGCGCGGCGTTCCTGCCGACGGGCAGCTACCCGGGTGTGATCCCGTTCACCGCCGAATCCGCCGACGGTCTGCCCGACCACCGCCAGTGGACCCAGGAGTTCCGCCTGGAGTCCAACTACAGCGGCCCGCTGAACTGGCAGGCCGGCCTGTTCTACTTCGACGAAGACATCACCGTCGACAGCTTCAACTACGACACCCTCGGCGGCGGCGTGCAGGCCGGCTGGGCGCAGCAGAAGCAGCGCAACAAGGCCTGGGCCGCGTACGGTTCGCTGGACTATGCGGTCACCGACAAGCTGACCCTGCGCGGCGGCTTGCGTTACACCCAGGACAAGAAGGACTTCACCGCCAGCGTGCTGCAGAGCGCGCCGTTCGGTGCGCCGGTGTCGGGCCCGTTCCCGGTCCACACCGACGTCGACGACGTCAGCTGGGATGCCAGCGCGGTCTATCAGGCCACGCCCGACGTGAACCTGTACGCCCGCGTCGCCAAGGGCTTCCGCGCGCCGTCGATCCAGGGCCGCCTGCTGTTCCAGGTGCCGCCGCAGCCGTCGGTGGCCGATGCCGAGAAGGTCATTTCCTACGAGACTGGCGTCAAGGCCGACCTGTGGGACAAGCGCGCGCGCCTGGGCTTCGCGGTATTCCATTACAACGTCGACAACCAGCAGCTCAACGCCGTCGGCGGCGCCGCCAACCAGACCATCCTGCTCAACGCCGACAAGACCGTGGGCCAGGGCTTCGAGTTGGACTTCGACGCCTACCTCACCGACAACCTGATGGTCACCCTCGGCGCCAGCTACAACGACACCGAGATCAAGGATGCCAACCTCGCCGTCGCTCCCTGCGGCAGCGGCATGTGCACGGTCACCGATCCGCTGGTGGCCGGCCGCGCGATGATCGACGGCAACCCGCTGCCGCAGGCCCCGAAGTGGGTCTACAACCTGACCGCGCGCTACTCGCTGCCGGTCGGCGACGGCGGCGAGTTCTTCGTCTACACCGACTGGGCCTACCGCAGCGAAGTGAACTTCTTCCTCTACGAGGCCAAGGAGTTCCGCGGCAAGGCCCTGCTGGAAGGCGGCCTGCGCGTGGGTTACGGCTGGGACAACGGCAAGTACGAGGTGGCGCTGTACGGCCGCAACATCCTCGACAAGGTGCAGGCGGTCGGCGCGATCGACTTCAACAACCTGACCGGCTTCGTCAACGAGCCGCGCATCGTGGGTGTGGAGTTCAAGGCCGGCTTCTGAGGCCGGGCAGGGCGCCTGGCCGCCCGCCATCGAAACACCGGACGGCCCGCCTCGCGCGGGCCGTTCGCGTTTGCGGCTTGGGTCAGGCGTCATCCCCGAGCCGTCATTCCCGGCAAAGACGGTGATTCCGGAACCTCCCGCGATACCCCGATCCGTCATTCCCGCGAACGCGGGCTCTGCTTCACTTCGGCGGAGCCGAACATCCAGCGACTTCAGCGCCATGCTCCCGTGCCGGCGATGAACGCGCTATCGTGCCCTCGTCCCCATGGAGCCTCCCCATGACCACCGCCTACGACTTCACCGCCACCGACATCGACGGCCAGCAGCGCTCGCTGGACGAATACCGCGGCAAGGTGTTGCTGATCGTCAACGTCGCCTCGCAATGCGGTTTCACCCCGCAGTACACCGGCCTGGAACAGTTGGAGCGCAAGTACCAGGCGCAGGGCTTCGAGGTGCTGGGTTTCCCCTGCGATCAGTTCGGCCATCAGGAACCGGGCGACGAGGCCGAGATCAAGGAGTTCTGCTCGCTGACCTACGACGTCAGCTTCCCGCTGTACGCCAAGGTCGACGTCAACGGCGACAAGGCGCACCCGCTGTGGAAGTGGCTGAAGGACGAGAAGGGCGGCTTCCTCGGCATCGACGCCATCAAATGGAACTTCAGCAAGTTCCTGGTCGGCCGCGACGGCAAGGTGATCAAGCGCTACGCGCCGACCGACAAGCCCGAGTCGATCGCGGGCGATATCGAGAAAGCGCTGGCTTGATCCCGCGTCGCCATCCAGCTTCGGGGTAGCAGCGGCGCAAACCCTGAAATGCGAACGGCAGCGAGACGTTCGCCGTCGCCTAGTGTCGCGGTCGCGGCTTACGCCGCTCCTACCCCAAGGCCTTGGCTCCGCGCTTTCTGTGGGAGCGACGTGAGTCGCGATTTCGTCCCCAACCGGCACTCATCGCGGCTCGCGCCACTCCCACCAGGATTCACGCCACGTCGTTGGCCGCTTGCAGTTGCACCGGCACGACGGTCTTCGCCCGCTCCCGCGGCCGCATCTTCAGCCCGAAGCACGGCCGCAGCAGTGGCACCCGGCGAACGATCTCGTACAGCCCCCAGCAGCCCAGCACCGTCCCGACCACCACGATCACCGGCTCGCTCACCGGGCCCAGGTGCCAGGGCAGGATCCAGTACGCGATCAGCACGGTCAGGCTCTGGTGCAGCACGTACCAGGGGTAGACCGCCTCATTGGCCCAGGGCAGCCAGCGGAACGGACGGTTGAGCAGGGCGTGGCCCCAGCCCAGGACGGCCGAGAGCGCGAACCAGATGTACAGGTTGCGCAGCAGCCAGAGGCTGTTCTGCAGCAGGTCCGGAATCTCGTCCGGCAGCAACAGCACCAGACTCAGGTAGAAGCCGAACAGGCCCAGCGCCAGGCCCAGGGTCCATTTGCGCAGGCGCACCAGCTCGTTCCACAAACCGCTGTCGTTGCCCAGCCAGTAGCCGTAGAGGAATACGCTGAAGTAGATCGCGTGGCGGTACCAGTCGTGGATCAGGTCGCCGGTTTCCTCGAAGTGCGGCTGCAGCAGCATGGTCGCCAGGGCCAGCGGCAGCGCCGGCAGGATCGCCAGCTTCCAGCCGCGCAGGCCGGCCACCCGCGCATGCAGCCAGCGGCCCAGGCCGTTGCGGAACAGCGGCAGCAGCGCGGCCAGGGCGATGGTGTAGACCCACAGGTAGGCCAGGTACCACAGGTGGTTCCAGGTGAAGCCGTACTCCCAGCCGTCGAACGCGTCCTTGGGCCAGGGCTGGAACTGGTAATAGCGCAGCAGGAAGTCGACGAAGCCCGGCTCGACCGCGCCGTTGGCCACGCCCTGCGCGTAGGGTTGGATCGGCACCACCACCAGGCAGCCGAAGGTCAGCGGCAGCAGCAGGCGCCAGCTGCGCTGGACCACGAAGCGGCCCAGCGAGGTGCCGCGCAGCAGGAAGTGCACCGACAGGCCCGAGATCAGGAAGATCAGGTCCATGCGCCAGCGGTTGATGAACAGCATCGGGATCTGCAGCGGCTCGGACAGGTGCGTGCTTTTCAGATGCCAGTCCCACTCGGCCACGTACAGCATGGCGCAGTGGTAGAGGATCAGCAGGGCGAAGGCGATCGCGCGCAGGGCGTCGATGTCGTGGCGGCGTTGCATGGTCGGTCCGCGGCAGTGGAGTTGGGCCCAGCCTTGCCGCAGCGGCCGCCGCGCGCAGCGCCGAGGTGACCGGTGGCGGGCCGGCAGGGACGAATCGCGGGCCTTGGGGACGGCCGGTTGCCGCGCGTGCGTCCGCTCGGGCGAGAATGCGCGCATGGACTACCCACCGACCGCGGCCCGCATAGCCGACGCCGACACCGCCATCCCGCCGGCGCAGCCGACCGTCCCCCTCAGCGCCTGGGACCGCTACCAGCCCTGGCGCCGCACCGCCGAGGTCGCCAGCTGGGTACTGCTGTTCGCGGCCAACGCGATCGGCGGCACGCTGACGACCATCATCGACATCCACCGCATCGGTCTGGACATCCCCGACTGGGCGCCGGCGATCTGGGAGGCGAGCAGCTGCCTGGTCGCCCTGTGCCTGGTGCCGTTGCTGGTCTGGTACACACGGCGCGTCCCGCTGCGGTTCGACACCTGGCGGCAGGCGCTGGCCCTGCATCTGCTGGGCAGCGTGGTCTGGTCGCTGCTGCACGTCAGCCTGATGGTCGGGCTGCGCAAGCTGATCTACCTGGGCATGGGCGAGTCCTACGACTTCGGCTCCTGGGGCATGGGTTTGGTCTACGAGTACCTCAAGGACGCGCGCTCCTACGTCTATATGGTGTTGTGGATCGAGGCCTACCGTCTGCTGATGCGGCGCTGGCAGGGCGAGGCCAGTCTGCTGGCGCCGCCGGACGACCTGCCCGAGCCGGCCGTGCCGGAGCGGCCGGAGCGTTTCCTGGTGCGCAAGCTGGGCAAGGAGTTCCTGATCGCGGCCGGCGAGGTCGAATGGCTGCAGGCCTCGTCCAACTACGTGAACCTGCATCTGCGCGGGCGCGACTATCCGCTGCGCACCACCATGGCCACAATCGAGGCGCAGCTGGACCCGGCGCGCTTCGTGCGCGTGCACCGTTCTTATATGGTCAACCTGGACTGCGTGGGCGAGATCGAGCCGCTGGAAAGCGGCGACGCGCGCATCACCATGCGCGACGGCACCCGCATCCCCTGCAGCCGGCGTTATCGCGGCGTGTTGCGGCAGGACCGGCGCGCGGCCTGAGCGGCGCTACTCGGTAGCGGCCGGGGTAGGCGACCGCGCCACCGGCGGCAGCAGCGCGTGCAGCTCGCGCACCAGGCGCTCGACCTTGGCCGGCGTATAGCCGCGTTGCACGTGGGCGATGCGGCCCTGGGTGTCGATCAGGAAGGCGTTGGGCACCGCGCGCACCCGGTAATGGCGCGCGACCGTGCCCGGGTCGCGGATCGTGGTCAGATTCAAACCGGGATTGCGGCGCAGGAAGGCCTCGTAGTCGGCCTGCGGTTCGGCGTAGTTGATCGCGACGATCTGCAGGCGCTCGCGGCCGATGCCGGTTTGCAGCGCCGACAGCTGCGGCAGTTCGCGCCGGCACTGTTCGCACCAGCCGGCCCAGAACACCACCAGCAGCACCTTGCCGCGGTACTGGCCGACCCGCAGCGAGCGGCCCTGGTCGTCCAGGCCCAACCACTCCGGCGGCCTATCGCCGACCTGCGGCGCCTGCGCGCCGGCCTGGCCGGCGGCCTCGTCGGCCGTCGCCGGAAAGACCGTGCCCAGACAGAGCAGCGCCAGCAGCGCGGCCCGGCACCAGGCGCGCAGTCGGGCGGGCGAGGGCGGCCGCGCGCTCACTTCTCGACGAACGCGCGCTCGTAGACGTATTGGCCCGGCGTGCCGATGCGCGGCGCCGCGCTGAAGCCGCGGCCATCCAGCAGCTCGCGGAAGTCGGCCAGCATCTGCGGGCTGCCGCAGATCATGGCGCGGTCGTGCTCGGCGTCCAGCGGCTCGATGCCCAGCTGCTCCATCATGCGACCGCTGGCCATCATCTCGGTCAGCCGTCCGCGCTGGTCGTGGCCGGCGAAATCGAAGGCCTCGCGGCTCACCGCCGGGAAGTAGCGCAGCTTGGCCGCGATCTGCTCGCCCAGGAACTCGTGCTTGGGCAGCTCGTTGACGATGTAGTCGCGGTAGGCCAGGTCCTGCGCGCAACGCACGCCGTGGCAGAGGATCACGCGCTCGAAGCGTTCGTAGGTCTCCGGATCCTTGATCACCGACAGCCAGGGCGCGAAGCCGGTGCCGGTGCCCAGCAGATACAGGTTGCGGCCCACGTGCAGGTCGTGGATCAGCAGCGTGCCGGTGGGCTTGCGGCCGATCAGCACCTCGTCGCCGGGACGGATGTCCTTCAGGCGCGAGGTCAGCGGGCCGTTGGGCACCTTGATGCTGAAGAACTCCAGCTGTTCTTCCCAGTTCGCGCTGGCGATCGAATACGCGCGCAGCAGCGGCTTGGACGAACCGTCCGCCTGCGGCACCTGCAGTCCGATCATCACGAACTGGCCGTTGTCGAAGCGGAATCCGTCGTCGCGGGTGGTGGTGAAGCTGAAGTAGTCGTCGGTCCAGTGACGGACGTCCAGCACCGTCTCGGTGCCAAAAGCGGAGGACATGCGCGATAGGGGAGTGAAGCCGGGCGCGCATTGTAACCGATTGATGAGATTGACTCTCATCCAGGCCGGGCCGGCGCCGCGCCCGGGCCGGCCGCGTCGGGAGAGCGCGTTACGACCCCGTTTCCACCGCGCCTGTCAACGGGTTTCCCCTGCCGCCCGGCGTTGCGACAATCGGACCAGCCCGCAGCCAGCGGGAGCCAGAACGTATGGAAGCAATGCAAGACACCCTCTCGAAGTCCGCACCGCAGATCGCCGAACAAATCGCCCGCACCATCGCCGCCGAGATCGGCGCGCAACCCGCCCAGGCCCGCTCCGCCATCGCCCTGCTCGACGAAGGCGCGACCGTGCCGTTCATCGCGCGCTACCGCAAGGAAGTCACCGGCGGCCTCGACGACACCCAGCTGCGCGATCTCGAATCCCGTCTGCGCTACCTGCGCGAACTTGAGGACCGCCGCGCCGCGGTGCTGGAAAGCATCGCCGAACAGGGCAAGCTCAGCGACGAACTGCGCGCCGACATCGAAGCCGCCGACAGCAAGGCGCGCCTGGAAGATCTGTACCTGCCGTACAAGCCCAAGCGCCGCACCAAGGCGCAGATCGCGCGCGAGGCCGGCCTGGAGCCGCTGGCCGACGGCCTGCTCGCCGATCCGACCTTGCAGCCGGAGGTGTATGCCGCCGATTTCGTCAGCGAGGAAAAACAAGTCGCCGACGTCAAAGCCGCGCTGGAAGGTGCGCGCGCGATCCTGATGGAGCGCTGGGGCGAGGACGCCGCGCTGGTCGGCGAACTGCGCACCTGGCTGCACCAGACCGGCGTGATCCGCGCGCGCGTGGTCGAGGGCAAGGAGAACGAAGGCGCCAAGTACCGCGACTACTTCGACCATGCCGAGGCGCTGGCCAAGATTCCCTCGCACCGCCTGCTGGCGCTGTTCCGCGCGCGCCGCGAGGAAGTGCTGTACCTGGACTTGGAGCCCACCGCCGACCCCGTCGCCGGTCACGCCTACGGCGAAGGCCGCGTCGCCTTGCACGCCGGCGTCGCCGAGCGCGGCCGCGCCGCCGACCGCTGGCTGCTCGACGCCTGCCGCATGACCTGGCGCGCCAAACTGCACCTGCACCTGCTGCTGGACCTGTTCGGACAGGCGCGCGAGAAGGCCGAGGCCGAGGCCATCGATGTGTTCGGCGACAACCTCAAAGACCTGCTGCTGGCCGCGCCGGCCGGACCGCGCGCCGTGCTCGGCCTGGACCCGGGCCTGCGCACCGGCGTCAAGGTCGCGGTGGTCGACGCCACCGGCAAGCTGGTCGCCACCGACACCATCTACCCGCACGAACCGCGCAAGCAGTGGGACCAGTCCCTGCACACGCTGCGCGCGCTGTGCGCCAAGCACGGCGTCGAACTGATCTCGATCGGCAACGGCACCGCCTCGCGCGAGACCGACAAGCTCGCCGGCGATCTGATCAAGCTCATGCCCGAGTCCAAGTTGACCAAGATCGTGGTCAGCGAGGCCGGTGCCTCGGTGTACTCGGCCTCGGAGTTCGCATCCAAGGAATTTCCGGATCTGGACGTCAGCATTCGCGGCGCCGTGTCGATCGCGCGGCGCCTGCAGGATCCGCTGGCCGAACTGGTCAAGATCGAGCCCAAGGCGATCGGCGTCGGCCAGTATCAGCACGACGTCGATCAGTACCGCCTGGCGCGCGCGCTGGACGCGCGCGTGGAGGACTGCGTGAACGCGGTCGGCGTGTACGTCAACACCGCGTCCGCCGCGCTGCTGGCGCGCGTGTCGGGCCTGTCCGGCACGGTCGCCGAGAACATCGTGCGCCATCGCGACGAGCACGGCCCGTTCGCATCGCGCAAGGCTTTGCTGAAGGTGCCGCGTCTGGGCGAGAAGACCTTCGAGCAGTGCGCGGGCTTCCTGCGCATCGTCGACGGCGAGCAGCCGCTGGACGCCTCGGCGGTGCACCCGGAGGCCTATCCGGTGGTCGAGCGCATCGTCCAGCAGTGCGGGCGCGAGGTGAAGCAGCTGCTGGCCGACCCGCAGTTCGTGCGCGGACTCAAGGCCGAGCAGTACACCGACGACACCTTCGGCCTGCCGACGGTGCGCGACATCCTCAAGGAAATGGAAAAGCCCGGCCGCGATCCGCGCCCGGAGTTCAAGGCCGCGCGCTTCGCCGACGGCGTCGAGGATCTCAAGGATCTCAAGGTCGGCATGATCCTGGAGGGCGTGATCAGCAACGTCGCCGCGTTCGGCGCCTTCGTCGATATCGGCGTGCACCAGGACGGCCTGATCCACATCTCGGCGCTGTCGGACAAGTACATCAAGGACCCGCGCGAGGCCGTCAAGGCCGGCGACGTGGTCAAGGTGCGGGTGCTGGAAGTCGACATCGCGCGCAAGCGCATCGCGCTCACGCGCCGTCTGGACGACGCCGTGCCCGCGCCGCGTCCGGCCGGTGGCGGCGCGGATCGCGGCGGCGCCGAGCGTGGGCGAGGCGGCGACGCTGGCCGTGGCGGACGCCGCGACCAGCCTGCGCGCGGCGGCTCGTTCGCGCCGGCGGGCAAGGGCAATGCGCCGATGGGTGGCGCCCTGGCCGATGCCTTCGCGCGCGCTAAGCAGAAGAACTGATCCAGGGGCCCTTCCTTTCGAATGTGCTCCCTCCTTTGTAAAAGGAGGGTTGGGGAGGATTCGCTGTTGCTGTTGCTTCGTCTTTTCTTGACGAAGGTCAAAGGCTTCCGCCTGCTGCGCATGCGGGTCACTTTCTCTTGCTAGCCCAAGAGTCCATAGGATTCCCTTCGGTCAAAAGTAACCAAAGAGAAGGGCTAGCGTGACCAAACCTCTCCTGCGGGTTCGGAGCTTGCGCCGGGATTTTTCGAATGGACGTCCCTGTCCATTCGGAAAACGGCGCGCGTCCTGCGCGCCGCCCTCCGGGTCTACGTTTGGTCGTGTGAGTACACGGCTTTTGGATTCCAATGCCGCATCAACAGCAACAGCAACGGCGATTCGTAGAGTGTCGTGAGCCGTGGGCGAACCGCACCGTTGCTGCTCTTGCCGTCATCCCCGCGAAAGCGGGGATCCAGTGACTTCAGCGTGCAGTTGGAGCACCGACGTCATTGGCCTCAACCGTAGGATGCGGTGAGCCTTGGCGAACCGCATCGTCGTGCAGTCGCACGTCGCCGCAGCAACGCGACCATCGCCGCGTTGCCTCGCGCCGCACCTGCTCAACCGCCAGCCTTCCCCGGCGGATCCAACCGCAACAGCTTCCCGTCCTTCTCGTCCGTCAACACATATACCTTGCCGTCCGCGCCCACGCGCACGTCGCGGATGCGCAGGCCCAATTCCTTGAGCAAGCGTTCTTCCTTGACGATCTTGTCGCCGTCCAGGCTCAGCCGGATCAGGCTGCCGTCGGCCAGCGCGCCCAGGAACAGGCTGTCGTTCCAGGCCGAATCCGCGCGCCCGGTGTAGAACGCCATGCCCGACAGTCCCGGCGACTTTTCCCAGACGTGGTACGGCGATTCCATGCCCGCCTTGCTCTTGCCTTCGGCTTCGGAAATCGGCAGCCCGCTGTAGTCGATGCCGTTGGTGATGATGGGCCAGCCGTAGTTCTTGCCCGCCTCGGGCAGATTGATCTCGTCGCCGCCGCGCGGGCCGTGCTCGGCTTCCCACAGCTTGCCCGTGCGCGGGTCCAGCGCCAGCGACTGCATGTTGCGATGGCCGTAGCTCCAGATCTCCGCGCGCGCATCGCTGCGGCCCGCGTAGGGGTTGTCGGCGGGCACGCTGCCGTCCAGGTTCAGGCGCACCAGCTTGCCCTGCAGCATCTTCAGATCCTGCGAGGCCATGCGCTCCTGGCGCTCGCCCTGGCTGATGAAGACATGCCCGTGCCCGTCGAAGACGATGCGCGAACCGAAGTGGTTGGGCCCGACCAGCTTGGGCTGCTGGCGATAGATCACCGTGACCTCGCTCAGCGCCGCAGCGCCCAGGGTCGCGGTCGCGACGGCGGTGCCGGCGCTGCCGTCGGGGCCGGGTTCGGCGTAGCTGAGGTAGATGCGTTTGCTGCTGGCGAAGTCCGGCGCCAGCACCACGTCGAGCAGGCCGCCCTGGCCTTCGGCCCAGACCTGCGGCACGCCGGCGATCGGCGCCGAGACCGCGCCGTCGGCGCCGACGCGGCGCAGACGCCCGGGTCGCTCGGTGACCAGGAAACCGCCGTCGGGCAGCACGGCCACGCTCCAGGGATGCTCCAGTCCGTGCGCGATCTGCGTGACCTGGACCGGACCGCGTTCGCTGGCGACCTGTTGGCCCGTTTGCTTTGCCGGCGCGGGCCGCGCCGCCGTGCTGTCCTGGGCCGGGCTCTTATCGCAGGCCGTCAGGGCGCAGGCGAGGGCAAGCACGAGCGAAATACTGCGTGTACGAACAACCATGCGGGTAGTCTCCTTAGCGGTAACCGGCGGCCTGCAATTCGAACAGTTCGGCGTAGCGCCCGCCTTGCGCGAGCAGCTGCGTGTGCGTGCCGCTGGCCTCCAGACGGCCTTCGGCCAGCACCAGGATACGGTCGGCCATGCGCACGCTGCTGAAGCGGTGCGAGATCAGCACCGCGGTGCGGTCGTCCGAGAGTTCCTTGAAGCGCTGGAACACCTCGAACTCCGAACGCGCGTCCAGCGCCGCGGTGGGTTCGTCCAGGATCATGACCTGGGCGTCGCGCATGTAGGCGCGCGCGATCGCGATCTTCTGCCACTGCCCGCCGGACAGGTCCACGCCGGTCTTGAAGCGGCGCCCGATCTGCTGGTCGTAACCCTGCGGTAGCGATTCGATGACCTGGTCGGCGAGCGCGCGCCGGGCGGCGTTGCGGATGCGTTCCTGGTCGTCCATGGCGTCGATCTGGCCGACGCCGATGTTCTCGCCGGCGGTGAGGTGGTAGCGCACGAAGTCCTGGAAGATCACGCCGATATTGGCGCGCAACTCGTCCAGGTCGTAGTCGCGCAGGTCGCGGCCGTCCAGCAGGATGCGGCCCTCGTCGGGGTCGTACAGCCGCGCCAGCAGCTTGACCAGGGTGGTCTTGCCGGCGCCGTTCTCGCCGACCAGGGCCAGCACTTCGCCCGCGTGCAATTCGAAGTTCAGCCCGCGCAGCGCCCAGCGCTCGGCATCGGGATAGCGGAAACCGACGTTCTCGAACACGAAGCCGCGCGCGATCGGCCGCGGCACCGGCAGCGCGTCGGCGGGCGAGACGATCTCCGGTTCGATTTCGAAGAACGAAAACAGATCGTCCAGGTACAGCGCCTGCCCGGCGACCTGCGAAAAGCCGACCAGCAGCCCTTCCAGCAGCTGGCGCAGGCGGCGGAAGCTGCCGGCCAGGAAGGTCAGGTCGCCGATGCTGAAATCGCCCTTGACCGTGCGCCAGGCGATGTAGGCGTAGGCGATGTAGTAACCCAGCGTGCCCAGCGCGGCCAGCAGCGTGCCCCAGAACGCGCGCCGCCGCGCCAGCGAACGGTTGGCCTTGAAGAACTTGTCGGCCAGCTCGCGGTACTTGGCGATGAGATAACGATGGAGGTTGAAGATCTTCACCTCCTTGGCGGTCTCGACGCTGGCGCCCATCTGCCGCACGTACTCGAGTTGGCGGCGCTCCGGCGTCCAGGCGAAGTTGAGCGAGTAGCCCAGCGCGTTGAAATGCGCCTCGCCGACGAAGGCCGGAATCAGCGCCACCGCCAGCAGCAGGATCAGCCAGGGCGCGTACACCAGCAGGCCGATCGCGAAGCTGATCACCGTGATCGTGTCCTGGACCTGGCCGAACAGCTGGCTCATCAGGTTCATGCGGCCCATGGTCTGGCGGCGCGCGCGGTCCAGCTTGTCCTGCAGGTCCGGGTCTTCGAAGTCCTCCAGGTCCAGGGTCGCGGCGTGCTCCATCAGGCGCACGCTGGTGGCGTTGGTGAACAGTTCCGACAGCAAGGAATCGCCGTAGCTGATCAGCCGGCCCAGCAGGTCCGAGCCGATCGCCAGGCCGAATTCCAGCGCCAGCAGGCTCAACAGGGTGGTGAGCTGGCCGCCGCTCAGAGCCGCGCTCACCGATTCGAATTCGACGCCGGCCGCGACCAGACGCACCGCCTCGTCGATGATCAGCTTGCCCACGTACAGCGTCGCGACCGGCAGGAACGCGCGCACCAGGCGCAGGCCCAGCGTGATCAGGGTCAGGCTGGGGCTGGTGCGCCAGATCTGGCGCAGGAACGGCGGCAGATTGCGCAGCGCGTCGAAGCGCTCGCGCAGGCTGGGCTTGCCGGACCCGCGACCGGGTTTGGCGGCGGAAGCGGGCGGGACGGCGTCGGCGGTCGAGGACATGGTCGGATTGTGCCTGGGGCGGGCTAGCGGATCGTGAAAGCGGTGGTGGGTGCGCAGGGCGTCGCGCTCACAGCCGCATCCCCGTCCAGATCACCGCTTCGGTCGCGGCCGCGACCACCGCATCGATGGCGCGCGTGAACGTGTCGTCGCGGCCCACGTGCTCGCTCGCCACATCGCGGTGTTCCAGTTCGTCGTGCACGATCGAGGCCACCGCCGCATGCGCGCGCGGATCGCTGTCCGCCAGGTGCGCGAGTTGTTCCTGCAGATGGCGGTTGACCACGGTTTCCACCGCGCGCGTGCAGGCCATGACTGCGCGTTCGCCGAGCAGCGCGGTGATCAGGCCCAATGCATAGCCGCCGGCGCCGCACAGCGCGAAGCTGCGGCAGCGCCGGATGCCGCGTTCGGCCAGCACCTCGCCGAACGTAGCCAGATGGCGGCGCTCGTGAGCGAGGAAGTCTTCGAGCACCGCCACCTGGGCGCGGCCCAGCCAGCGCCCGATCAGGATTTGCGCGCGGTAGATCTGGATCGCGCCGAACTCGCCGGCGTGATCGACGCGCAAATAGCGAGCCGCCAGCGACGGCGTCGAGAACGGCAAGGGCAGGGCGGGCTGCAGGCTATTCGTCATCGTGGCGCCGAGGCGGGATTCTGGCGCAGCATAGCCGGCCGGCCCAGGAAGGTCGCTGCGGCCTGCGTGACGGCCGCGCTGCCGCTCGCGGCTCAGGCGGCGGCCCGTTCCGAGCCGCAGCCCACGGCGATGCCCGTCAGCAGGGCCGCGACCTGCGCCGGCGCCGACAGCATGGCCAGGTGGCCGGCATCGAGCTCGCGTACCCGCGCATGCCGCAGACGCGCGATCATCGCGTCCTGGCGCGACGGCGGCAGGCTGCGGTCGCGCAGCAGGCGCAGGTAGGTCGAGGTCACTTGCGTCGGCGCTGCCGCCACCGGCGTCAGGTACAGGCCCGGAAACTCCGCCGCGTAAGCCGACACCACGCGTGCCGCCGTCGTCTCGTCCAGGTCTTCGCACAGTTCCTTGCGGATCATCGCCGGCCCGGGCTTCAGGCCGTCGCGGTTGAAGCGGAACAGCAGCCGCAGCAGCGTGCGTTCGACCCGGCCCAGCGCGTCGACGTAGGCGCCGCCCGGCGGTGGCACCACCGCCGCCAGATACACGCCATGCCGCAGCCGCGCTCCCAGTTGCGCCGCCAGCGCCGGCATCAGCACCCCAGCCAGCGAATGCGCGACGATCACCACCTCGCCGACGCCGCGGCGGTCCAGTTCGGCGACCAGATCCCGCGCGCATTGCGCCGGGCTCGCGTCCGCATGCCGGCACGGGACATCCAGCGCCAGCGCCGGCGTGGCCATGCGCTCGGCCACCGCATGCCAGACCCAGGCACCGACGCCGGCGCCGTGCAACAGCAAGGTGGTGGGATGCGACATGCGGCGAGTCCTGTGCGACGGTGGGAGTGACCGCAGGCTAGGCGCGGCGACTGCCAGCTTCTGTCAGCAGCGCCTGCGCCCGCATCAGGCCCACAAGCGCAACGGCCACAGCCCCCAGGCGGCCAGCACCAGCGTCCATTGCAGCAGGGCCAGCATCGCGACCGCATCGATGCCCGCCACCGCGCCCTTCGGCCGCAGGCGCAGATGGCGCCACAGTCCGAACGCCAGCGCCAAGGGCAGCGCACAGCCGACCGCCGTCAACAGGCCGCTGCCCCAGGTGAGATCGCCGAGCTGCAGGAACGACTGCCGGTACAGCAGCGGCGCCGGCAGCAACAGCGCCAGCGTCGCCAGCCAGGGCGCGAAGGCCGGATCGCGCGGACGCAAACGGCGCCACCCGGCGCGCAGGCTGCCGCCCAGCAACAACCAGACCAGGGCCAGCGCGCCGACCGCGAGGCTGGTCCAAAGCAGAATCAGTTTCCACAAAGCGATGCGCTGGTAGCTCTGGCTGGCAGTGGCGATCACCTGCGCGCCATCGGTCGCGCGCAACAGCGCGTGCGAAGCGAGCAGACGGTCGGGCGCGCGGAACAGCGCGCCGCCCAGCGGCGTCAGCGCCACGGCCTGGCCCTGGAACGGCAGCAGTCGCAGTCCGTCGCCTTCGCGCCGCAGACGCACGAAGCCCAGCGTGGTGTCCAGCCACGCGAACGCGGCGAAGCGATTAGGCGCCGGCACATAGTGGCCTTCCCAATCCTGCAGGCGCAGCGACGACGGCCGCGGCGGCGCGGCGTGCGCGGCGGGCAGGTTCAGGGCCTGGATCAGGTGCCGGTCCAGCGCGCCGTAGTCGGCGGTCTCGCTATCGGTATTGCTGGCGACGAAGAACGCGCGCTGCTGTCGCGGAAACAGGCACAGCATCGCGCGATAGCCGACCGTGCTGCCGCCGTGGCAGCGGCCGAGCGCGCCGTGCCGGTCGCGTGTCAGCAAGCCCAGCGCATAGCCCACCTGCAGACCGGCGCCGGCGGCCTCGGTACCCTGCGGGTGGCCCATGCCGCGCAGCAGGGTCGGATCGATAAAGGGGCGGCCGGCGATGCGGCCGTCGCTCATCAGAAAGCGCGCATAGCGCGCCATGTCGGCGGCGGTGGTGCGGAACTGGCCCGCTGGCCGCAGGTACATCGGCACGGTCGGATGCGTGCGGCCGCCCTCGAAATGGCCCATCGCCAGGCGCGCGTCGCTGCGCTGATCCGCGTAGCCGAAGCTGCTGTCGTGCATGCCCAGCGGGCGCAGCAGTTCGCGGTCGAGGTAGCGCTCGTAGCGCTCGCCGCTCAGCGTTTCCACGATCATGCCCAGCAGGGTGTAGCCGCTGTTGGAATACGACACCCGCGTGCCCGGGCGGCTGCGCACGGGCAAGCGTCCGCGCTGGCCCGCGAAGGCCTGCGCCAGCGGCGTGTCCGGCGTCGGCCGCAGACTGAACACCTGACTGAAGCGCGCGTCGTCCAAGCCCGCGGTGTGGTCCAGCAGGTGGCGCAGGCGCGGCGGATCGGTGGCCGCCCAGGGGTTGTCGAACGCGATGCCCGGCAACAGCTCGGCCACCGGCTGGTCCAGCCGCAGCCGGCCTTCGCTGACCAGGCGCAGCACACCGGTGGCGAGCAGGGTCTTGGTCACCGAACCGACCTGTACCTTGTGGTCGGCGCGCAGCGGCTCGCCGGTGCGCGCGTCCTTGAGGCCGGCGGCGCCGACGCGCACGCCTTGCGGGTCGACCACCGCCCAAGTGGCGCCGGTCAGGCCCTGCTGACGCAGCGTGGCGGACAGGTCGGCGTCGAGTTCGGCGGCGCCCAGTCCGGACACCGGCAGTAGCCATACCAGCAGCCACGCCCGCAAACAGATCCGCCAGCCGCGCAGCGGCGATGTCGTTGGAGTCCTGTTCAAACGGGCGCCTGCGATTCCGGGATGGGCCGAGTCTGCGTCATCGCCGGCCGCGGGCCCCGTGGATAAGGTCATTAGGACGCAGGTCCTATCCGCGTCGCGTGCACCCGCAATTTCAAGGGTTTAGCCCTCCGGCCCGGCGCGCCGCGGTGTCGATTACGGGCGCCGCGCGCGCGCCGGTTAGAATGGCGATCCCCACCGCCAGCCAACGCCCGCCGTGACCGCCAGCCCGTCCTCAGCCGCCCACAGCGGCCCGGTCGTCATCCGTCAGGACGACCTGATCCAGTCCATCGCCGATGGCCTGCAGTACATCAGCTATTACCACCCGGTCGATTACATCAAGAATCTGACCAAAGCCTACGAGCGCGAGGAAAGCGTCGCCGCCAAGGATGCGATCGCGCAGATCCTGATCAACTCGCGCATGTGCGCCGAGGGCCACCGGCCGATCTGCCAGGACACCGGCATCGTCACCGTGTTCCTGGAAATCGGCATGGACGTGCGCTGGGACGGCGCGACCATGGGCGTGGAGGACATGGTCAACGAAGGCGTGCGCCGCGCCTACAACCATCCCGACAACAAGCTGCGCGCCAGCGTGCTGGCCGATCCGGCCGGCAAGCGCGCCAACACCCGCGACAACACCCCGGCGGTCGTCAACGTCAAGGTCGTGCCCGGCAACACGGTTGACGTGATCGTCGCGGCCAAGGGCGGCGGTTCGGAAGCCAAGTCCAAGTTCGCCATGCTCAACCCGTCGGATTCCATCGTCGACTGGGTGCTCAAGACCGTGCCGACCATGGGCGCGGGCTGGTGCCCGCCGGGCATGCTCGGCATCGGCATCGGCGGCACCGCCGAGAAGGCGATGCTGCTGGCCAAGGAATCGCTGATGGAGCCGATCGACATCACCGAGTTGCAGGCGCGCGGCGCCAGCAATCGCGCCGAAGAGCTGCGCCTGGAGCTGTACGAGAAGGTCAACGCGCTGGGCATCGGCGCGCAGGGCCTGGGCGGCCTGACCACCGTGCTGGACATCAAGGTCAAGGATTACCCGACCCACGCCGCCAACCTGCCGGTGGCGATGATTCCCAACTGCGCGGCCACCCGCCACGCGCATTTCACTCTCGACGGCAGCGGCCCGGTGATGCTGGACCCGCCGTCGCTGGAAGACTGGCCCAAGCTGACTTACGACGCGTCCAAGGGCCGTCGCGTCGATCTGGACACGGTCACGCCGGAAGAGGTCGCGAGCTGGAAGCCCGGCGAAGTGCTGCTGCTCAACGGCAAGCTGCTGACCGGCCGCGACGCCGCGCACAAGCGCATGGTCGACATGCTCAACAAGGGCGAGGCGCTGCCGGTCGACTTCAAGGGCCGCTTCATCTACTACGTCGGTCCGGTCGATCCGGTGCGCGACGAGGTCGTGGGCCCGGCCGGCCCGACCACGGCCACGCGCATGGACAAGTTCACCGAGCAGGTGCTGGCGCAGACCGGCCTGCTGGGCATGGTCGGCAAGGCCGAGCGCGGCCCGGTCGCGATCGAGGCGATCAAGAAGCACCGTTCGGTCTATCTGATGGCGGTCGGCGGCGCGGCGTATCTGGTGTCCAAGGCGATCAAAGCGTCGCGCGTGGTCGGTTTCGCCGACCTGGGCATGGAGGCGATCTACGAATTCACCGTGCAGGACATGCCGGTGACCGTGGCCGTGGACAGCGCCGGCGAGTCGGTGCACAAGACCGGCCCCAAGGAATGGCAGGCGCGTATCGGCAAGATTCCGGTGGTGGTGGAATCCGTCTGACGTGCAACTACTGGCGGCCTTACGGGGCCGCCGGTGCTTTTGGCCTCCCCCTTTGGAAAAGAGGGATTGAGGGGGATTTGCTTTCCGGCCCGTATGTGGGCCAGGCAGCCTTAAGCCACGTGATCGTCGTAAGTCCTACCCCCGCGGAACGGCATCAAATGCTGCTCCACGATCCCGCGCGGCACCGTTTCCAGCTTCATCACCCCGTACTCCGCCGGCCATGCATCGCCTTCGCGCGGCAGCTTGAAGGTGCCCATCAGCATGTCCACCAGCGGCAGGTGGATGGCGTAGTTCACGTCGATGTACTCGTACTGCCGCGCGTGGTGCCAGTGGTGGTAGCGCGGCAGCACCAGCACGTACTCCAGCCAGCCGAAGCGGATGCCCAGGTTGGCGTGCGCCAGCACCGCCTGCAGACCGACCAGGATCACGTAGGCGTTCACCGCCGGCGTCGAGAAACCCAGGATCAACAAGGGCAGCAGCACCGCGCTGCGGGTGAGCACGATCTCGACGAAGTGGATGCGCGAGCCGGCCAGCCAGTCCATCTCGCGGCTGGAGTGGTGCACGGCGTGGAAGCGCCAGAGCCAGGGAATGTTGTGGTACGCGCGATGCAGCAACGCCTGCGCCAGATCGGCGATGAGCACCGCGATCAGGAACTGCGCCCACACCGGCAGGGACTGGATCGCGGTCTTGAGGCCGGGAAACGCGGCCAGGCCGGCGATGGTCGAAGTCGAGGCCGTCACCAGGATCAGGATGAACTGCACCAGCACGTGGCTCATGAAGAAATAAGCCACGTCGGTGCGCCAGCCCGGCCGCAGCGGCGAGATCCGGCGCTTGCCCAGGTAGTGCTCCAGCGGCACGAACACCAGCGCCGAGAAGAACAGCGAGATCACGAACCAGTCCAGGCCCAGCGAGTACGGCGTCTGGCCGATCGCGTCGAACTGCACGTTGCTGCCGCCCAGCAGCACCGCCAGCGTGGCCGCGCCGACGCCGATCGTGGCCACGCGCTTGTTGCGGTCGCGCAGGATCGCCAGCGTGCCCAGCACGAACGCCGCCACCAGGCCCACCAGCAGCAGGTGGCGGGCGAAGACCTCGGTGTAGACGACGCGGAATTCCTTGCTGGTCAGCAGCTGCGGGAAATGGAAGCACAGCACCGCCAGCAGGCTGAGCAGGCCCAGCAGCGCGGAGGCATAGGCGAAGAACGAACGGCGGGGACGGGGAGCGGCTGGCGTCATGGTGGCAGGTGGGTGGCGCCGCGAGTGGCGGCGTCAGCTTAGCGCAACGCCGGGCCGCGGCCAGCCTGCGGCCTGAGCATGCCAACGGGCACCCCCGCGCCGATCAATCGTTTTCGCCGATCCGTTGCCGCATTGCGGTCCCGTGCACGCGCGCTAAAGGCTGCGCGCCAACCGTTCCAGCATCTGCTGCGTATCCGGCTTGGCCAGATACTCCTTGGCCATGAACTCCAGTGCGATCAGGTTGGTCGAGCTGGTGTCGTCCAGATCGTCCAGGCCGATGTGCAGGTGTTCCTGCATGCGGAAATACGCATCGCCGACCAGTTGCCGCGCGATGTAGTCGACCGAATCGGTGTTGCCGTCGAACAGCACGTCGATGATCGGCACCGCCCATTCCAGTGCGCCCCAGCCGCGCGCGGCCGCCAGCGGGATGCTGCGCGTGCGCTCGCCGGTGCCCACCGACAGCACCACCAGGTCGCGGCTGTTGTCGACCTGCGCGTCCTTGCGCAGGGCTTCGGCGATCGCGCAGGCGGTGGGATTGTTGGCGACCACGCCGCCGTCGATCAGGGCGCAGTCCTGGCCTTCGATCTTCATCGCATGCGCGGGGAAATAGGTCGGCGCCGCCGACGAGGCCCGGCACACCTCCCACAAGGGCAGGGCGCGATGCTTGGCGTTGTAGCTCTTGAACATCACCGGCGTACGCGAAATCGTGTCGTAGGCGGTGATCAGCAGCGGCACCTGCGCGTCGCCCAGCGTGGCCTGGCCGAACACCCGCTGGAGCACTTCTTCCAGGCCGCGCGCGTCGTACTTGGGCGCCGAGATGCCGGCCGTTAGCAAGGCGCCGCTGCGCACCCACAGGCGCTCGGCGATGCCCGGAAAGATGGTGTGGCGATGGTCGCGATACAGGTCGGCCATCGCCGCGGGCGCCAGCCCGATCGCCAGGCCGGCGGCAACGATGGCGCCGGTGGAACTGCCCGCGAGCAGGTCGAACGACTTCGGCAATCCGGGTTTGCCGGCCCGCTCCAGGGCCTGCTCGACGCCGGCCAGCCACAGGCAGCTGACCAGGCCGCGGATGCCGCCGCCATCCAGCGACAGGATGCGGCGCATTTGCATGGGGGAATCTCGCGCGAGTGTGGGGTAGGTCGAGCCTAACCCGGCGCTGTCGCGCGGTTTGCGAACGCGGACCGGCCGCGTTTTCGATTCCGTGCGCTCAGTACCATTCCAGCAGCGATACGCCCAAGCCGATGTAGGTCGCGCGGTGGTTGTAGTCGATCATGCTTTCGCCGTAGCCGTCGAACACCTGCAGGTGCCCGCGCAGGGCGTTGTGGATCGGGAAACCCCAGTCGAACTGCAACGCGCCGTGGGAACGGTCGCCGCCGCGCAGCGAATGCCGCGCCATCAGGCTGAACTCGTGGCCGCCGCGGCGATGCACCACGGTCATGTCGCCGCGGCCCAGGTAATCCTCGATGTCCGGGTTGTCGTCGTCGTTGCCGTCGGAGATGCGCCACCACGGCCGCAGCGTCACCGCCCAGTCCTCGCGGTCCAGGCCGATGTTGGCCATCACCCGGTTCCAGCTGCGCGAGAACGGATCGGCGCGGCCGTTGGACTGGTGGTTCAGGCCGATCGCGGCCATGCGTCCGTTCCAGCCGCCGATGCGGTAGTTGTTGCGGAACACCAGCAGCACTTCCGGCTCGTAATTGGTTTCGCGGAACGGCCGCGAGTTGTCGCCGTTGTAGACCTGCCAGCGCGAGCTCTGGGTGTAGCCCATCCAGATGTCGCCGTTGTCGCCGAACAGGTTCTCCACCGCCTTGGTCTTGAAGCTGAGCTGGAACTTGGCCTCGACGCTGGTCAGCGACTGCGGTGTTTGCACCTGATTGCGCGGGTTGGGCGAGTAGGGCTGCTCGTTGACGTCGCTGGTCCAGAACGCCGGCAGCAGGTAGACCGGTTTGTAGGCGCGGAAGTTGAACACGCCCAGTTTGGAATCCTTGGCCAGTTCCCAGCGGCTGTCGAGCAGGCCGCCCTTGCCGGCGTTGGCGATCGCGCTGTCCAGCGGCGCCTCGTTCGGATAAAGATCGTTACGGCGCTGGCGCGCGGTCTCGCTTTCGGCCGGCGGCGCGCGGCCCTCGATCTGATCGGCCAGCTCCAGATTGCGCTGGATCGCCTTGGCCTCCTTGGCTGCGACGTCGGCCGCGCGCGTGTTGGGCGCCTGCCGGTTCAGGGCCTTGTCGTAACAGGCCAGGCGGTCGGCGTCGCCGGCGATCGCGATGCAGGCCTCGGGCGTGGCCGGCGCGGGCGGCTGCTGCGCCGTGGCCAGCGGTGCGACGGCGGCCAGCGCCAGCGCCAACGGTGTGATCGGGGCGCGCGACCGGCGCGCGAGATTCTCGGTGGAGCTCATCGGCAAACTTCCCTGGTTCCAAACAATCTGCGCCGACAGTGTGTCTGCCGGCGCCTGCGGTTTCCACTTTCTCCCGGCCGCGATTGCGCCGGGTCCGCAATATCCGCACGCGAATCCGCGCGATCGCCGGCGTTTAGAAAATCCACGCGGCGATGAACAAGGCCACCATCGCGAATGCCAGCCCCAGTTTGAGCACCGTCCCGATCAGTATCCCGACCCAGGTGCCGAAACCGACCTTGGTCGCCTGGCCGAGCTGGCGGCTGTGGATCAGCTCGCCGGCCAGCGCGCCCACGAAGGGGCCGGCGAACAGGCCGATGGGGCCGAAGAACAGTCCGGCGAAGGTGCCGATCACCGCGCCGATCAGGGCCAGCTTGCTGGCGCCGACGCGCTTGGCGCCCATCGCCGTGGCCAGGAAATCCACGCCCAGCGAGAGCAGGGTCAACAGGCCCAGCACGGTCAGCATCAGCCAGCCGACCTGCTCGAAATTACCGGCCCAGGCGGCCAGCAGCATGCCGGCGAATACCAGCGGCAAACCCGGTAGCGCCGGCAGTACCGTACCGGCGATTCCGACCAGGATCAGCAGCCCGGCCAGCACGTAATAAACAGTCGTGAAATCCATCCAGAACCCCCGTCCGGACAGGCTGTCCGGGCTGTTTGCATTTTGCCCCATGGCGGGGTAAGTTGCGGGCGCTGTGTTTGCCAAGGGTCACCGTGAATCGTGGCCCGATGCGGTTGATCCTCGATCCGCTACATCGTTGCACCTCGCTTCCTCCTTGCAACCAGCACGCGGCGCGAGCTGCGTTAAACAACTAACGTTTCAAGGAGCAGGTAAAAATGTCGAACCGTGAATTCGGTACCGTCAAGTGGTTCAACGATGCCAAGGGCTTCGGCTTCATCAGCCGTGAGAACGGCGAAGACGTGTTCGTGCACTTCCGCGCGATCCAGTCCCAGGGCTTCAAGAGCCTGAAGGAAGGCCAGAAGGTCTCCTTCACCGTCGTGCAGGGCCAGAAGGGTCTGCAGGCCGACGCTGTGGAACCGCTGTAAGGCAACACCCCTGATCGAAGCGCAGCCGCGAGGAGGCGCTCAGGACCTGAAAAACCCGGCGCGAGCCGGGTTTTTCTTTTTCCGAGATTTATTCTCGACGCGTGCGTGCGCACCGGGTCGCGAAAGTTTCTAAAACTTTCGATTTCGAAATAAAAGAAAAGCGGCCCGCCGCAGCGGGCCGCCTTCCGGTTTCGCACCGCCGTTAGTTTCAGTTCTGGAACGGGGTGTTTTCGGCGAAGTACTCGTGGTTGTCGGCATTATCCAGCGCGTTGGCCGGATTGCTGATCGCCAGATTCTTGGCGCCGCTCTGGCCATACACGTGATCGTCGGTGCCGGCGACCGCGTTGAAGTGGCTCATCTCGTGGATCAGGGTGCCGGCCTTGGAGTCGGTGCCGGTCAGCGGCGCGTTCCAGAACGCCTTACAGACGTAGATCTGGTACGGCTGGTTCGGATACACGTAGGCGTAGGCGCTGCTGGTGCAGCCGCAGTTGATGGTGATCTGGCCGTTGTTCTGGTCCATCGCCGCGTCGATCGACACGAAGTGCTGGCGCGCGGTGCTGTAGCGCGACGAGGTGTAGGCGCCGAACCAGGTGGTGTAGCGCGCGCCGACGGTGCCGCCGTTGAGGTAGCCCTTGGCGTTCTCGGAGTAGCTGCGTGCCGAGTTCACCGCCTGGCCGGCGGTGGTGATGCGCGAGCTGGTGCAGCCGACGTAGTTGACGCCGTTGACCACCTGGGTCGGGCCGACCGGCTTGGCCTTGGCGCTCACGCGCTGCGCCGCGTCCAGCTTGGCGCCGCCGTCCACCCACATCCGCAGCGGCGCGCTGCGCGCGCTCATCGGCAGGCCGTTGCGCTGGTTGAGCATCTTGCGGTCGTCGGTGGAGGCGAACTGCAGCGGCGCGTTGTAGGTGACGGTGTAGTCGCCGGCCTTGGACAGATCGTAGGCCGAGGCCAGGTCGACCACCACGCGGTAGGTTTCGCCCGGGCGCAGGATCGCGAAGTCGGCCGCCTGCGGCGCGCCGCGCTTGATCATCGGGCCCTGGTAATCGACCTTGGCGCCGTCGACGCTGACTTCGAACAGGTTGGCGTCCAGCTCCTCGGTCGGCAGCTGCCACTTGGGCAGGCGCACGGTGCGGCGGCTGGTGTTGGTCACGGCGATCTCGACCGCGCCCTGCAGCGCGCCGGCGTCGGCGCCCAGTGCGGCGATGCCGCTGTCGAACGAACTGATGCTCACGCGCAGCGGATTGGTGGGGGCGGCGGGGCCGGCGGCGGTGGCGGCGGCGATCGCGCCGGCCAGCACGGCGGTGCCCGAAACGACATGCAGTAGCTTCATTCGACCCATCTCCTTGTCTACGTTCTTGGCGAGGCCCGCGGGGGCGGACCTGCCGACACTAATCCTGTGTCCTGTCGCCGCAACGGGCTGGCGCACGCATTTATGCGCTACCAAGCGTGACTGCCGTTGCAGTGTGCGCATCCGCGGACCGATGCTGCTGTGCAGCATGCGGTGCGGCGCACAAACCGCGGGCACAAAAAAAGCGGCCCGCCGTAGCGGGCCGCCCGAGGCTAGACGACGCGGGCGCTTAGCGCACCCAGGCCCGCCCGTTGTAGACGCGCACATAGCTGCCTTCGCGCACGCCGCCCAGGTCGTTCTGGGTGACCACCGTGGTGCGGCCGTCGTCCATGCGCACATAGACGTTGAAGCGGCCGTTGTCGACGCGGTTCTGGATCGCGTTGCCGGCGATCGCGCCGCCGACCGCGCCGGCCACCGCGGCGACGTTCTGGTTGCCCTTGCTGCCGCCGGTGTGCGACGAGATTTCGTGGCCGGCGACCGCGCCGACGATGCCGCCGAGGACGGCGCCGGTCTTGCTGGGCGCGGAGCCGCCGGCCAGCTGCTCGATCCGGGTCACGGTACCGCAGTCGTAGCAGTTGGCCGGGGCATTGCCGTAGCTCGGCTGCGAGTAGCCGCCGGAGGAGTAGCTGGGCCCCGTGGCGCAACCGGCCAGGGCCAGGGTGGCGGCCGCGGCGATGCCGAGCAGACGTAGATTCTGGGTGTTCATTCGGATCTCCTGCCGATGGAGGGGCGAGTGGCGATACCCGCCACGCGCGCTCCAAGCTAGGCGGCCTTGCGTGAACACGCGATCAACCACGGACGTGCCGGGCCGTGGCATTCAGCGCACGGCCGGTCTCGTCCGTCGGGCTCAGCCCTTGAAGTCCTGATGGCAGGCGCCGCAGGCTTCCTGGATCTGCTTGTTGACCGCGCCCACGCCTGCGCAATTGAGCGGCGGGCTGGCCAGTGCCGCGTCCAGGGTGCCGCGGAATTTGCTGGCGTGCTGGGTGAAGCGCGCGTCGTCCTTGAGGCTGGGGAAGGCCCATTCCAGATCGTCGGCGGTGGTGCGCAGCGCCTTGAGGTGGGGCAGGGTGTCGGTGGCGGCGCAGCGGTTTTCCTGCACCCGGCTGTCGAGCTGCTTCAGGTGCCAGGCCTGCACGTGCATCACGCTGTCCGGGAACGGATCCTGGCGCGCCTGCAGCGCGCGCATCAGCATCACCGCGCCGATCGCGCCCATGACCGCGCCGACCAGAAACAGGATCAGGTACTTCTTGCCGTTGCTGGCGCGCGGTGCTGCGGCGGTGTTGGGCTGGGTATCGCTCATTGCCTGGCCTCCATCCAAGATGACCGAACCTTAACACGCAGCGTTGCGTGTTCCGCCAGCGGTCGCGGCACGCCGCCGCCTTACAATGCGCGCATGAGCGAAAACACCCTGGCGCCCGCATGGCGGGAGCGCTTCGCCGGCATCGACCGGCTGTACGGCACCGGCACCGTCGCCCGTCTGTCCGCCTGCCGCGTCGCCGTGGTCGGCATGGGCGGCGTCGGCTCGTGGGCGGTGGAGGCGCTGGCGCGTAGCGGCATCGGCCATCTGACGCTGATCGATGCGGATGATTTGTGCCTTTCGAACACCAATCGGCAGCTGCCGGCGATGGACGGCCACTACGGCCGCGCCAAGGTCGAGGTGATGGCCGAGCGCTGCCGCGCGATCAATCCGCAGATCGGCGTGGACGCGGTGCAGAGTTTCCTGACGCCGTCCAACCTGGATGAGCTGCTGGACCGCGGCTACGACCTGGTGCTGGACGCCTGCGACAGCTTCCGCGCCAAGGTCGAGCTGATCGCCTGGTGCCGGCGGCGCAAGTTGCCGGTGATCGCGGTCGGCTCCGCCGGCGGCCGCACCGACGCCACCCTGGTGCGCGTGCGCGACCTGTCGCGCACCGAGCACGACGCCATGCTGGCGCTGATCCGCAAGAAGCTGCGCGGCGAGTTCAACTTCCCCAAGAATCCGGACCGCTACTTCGGCGTCTCGGCGATCTACTCGCTGGAGAACGTCAAGTACCCGCAGGCCGACGGCACCGTCTGCGGCCTGCGGCCCAAGCTGGACGCCGATGCGGCGCTGAAGCTGGACTGCGGCGCCGGCCTGGGCGCGGCCACGCACATCACCGGCGCGTTCGCGTTCGCGGCGGTGGGGCGCGCGCTGGAGATTCTGTTGAAGCCCAAGGCTGCGTAAGCCTTGGCAGGCGCGTACGCGTTGCTGCTGTCTGTGAGAGCGACGTAAGTCGCGATCGAACTCCATCCACGGTGCGTCCCGCCTGCAGGGCGACCCATCGCGACGTACGTCGCTGCCACAGAAAGCACCGACGAAAGACCGGCCCTTACGAGCTTTCCGCAGGCAGCCCGAACAAGCGCTCCGCATTGGCGCTGGTCGCCGCCGCCAACTCGTCCGGCGCGATGCCGCGCAAGGCCGCGATGGTGTCGCGCACCGTCGCCAGCCGCGCCGGTTCGTTGCGCTGGCCGCGAATGCCCGCGTCGGGTTGATCGGGCGCGTCGGTTTCCAGCAGCAGATGTTCGATCGGCATGCTTGCGGCCAGCCCGCGCAGGCGGTTGGCGCGGTCGTAGGTGACCGGGCCGCCCAGGCCCAGCAGGAAGCCGTGCTTCCACAGCTGCCGCGCCTGTTCTTCGCTGCCCGAGTAGCTGTGCACCACGCCGCGCAGCCGGCCGATGCGGCGCACCGCCGCGATCACCGCGTCCACCGCGCGGCGCGCATGCACGATCACCGGCAGATCGAAATCGCGCGCCAGACGCAGTTGGCCGTCGAAGTACAGCGACTGCGCTTCCGGGTCCAGTCCTTCGACGAAATAGTCCAGCCCGCATTCGCCCACCGCGAGCGGACGCTCGCGCTCGATCCAGTCGCCCAGCTCGCGCAGGTGCTCGGGCCGGTGCGCGGACAGGTACATCGGATGCAGACCGTAGACCGGGTACAGCCCGCGATCCTGCGCGCAGACCTCGCGCAGCTTGGGCCAGCCCTGCGCGCCGACCGCGGGCACCACTTGCCGGGTCACCCCGGCGGCGCGCGCGCGCGCGATCACCGCGGCGCGGTCGGGGTCGAACTCGGCGGCGTCGAGGTGGCTGTGGCTGTCGACCAGCGTCGCCACGGGTCAGCGCGCGGGCGGGGCCGGCGGCTCCAGCGGAGCGTCCTTGCGCTTCTTCCAATTGGCCAGCAGCAGGGTACCCAGGCCGAGCAGCAGTTCGTCGGCGAACGGCACCAGATCGGGAATCACCAGGTCCAGTCCGAACAGGACCGCGGTGAGCACGAACAGGCGCGGATAGCTAAGGCGTCCGAGGAAGCCCATCAGGGGAGCGAGCAGAGGATTGGCCATGGACCCACCGGGTTGTGACGCGTGTTGCAACACGCTAACACGGCCTCGCGACGGGTTCATGCGGGGGACAGTTTTGCGGATTTCAATAGGACCTCGTTCAGGTTTCCGGTGGTGCAATGGCGCCGTCCACACCCGCGGCTCGTCCGCCCAATTCCGCTTCACCGCAGGAGGCTCACGATGAACAAGAACATGTTGGCTGTAGCGCTGGCATCGCTGCTCGTAGGCGGCGTCGCTGTCGCCGCGTTCCAGAGCTTCCGTGGCAACGGCGCGGCCGCGCCGACCGCCCTCACCGGCGCCGATGCAGCCACCGCCACCCCGGAAGGCGACATCGCCCCCAACGGCGCCATCGCGACCAACGCCAAGCCCGAGATCGATTACGCCGACGTGATCAACGTCAAGCCGATAAACGAGAAGGAAAAGCTGTACGCGACGGTGATCGGCACCGACCCGGTGCGCGAGACCAGCACCTCCTCGACCCCGCGCGAAGTCTGCGAGGACGTGGTGGTGCAGGAGCGCCTGCCCGAGCGCGACGGCAACGTCGGCGGTACCGTCGCCGGCGCCCTGATCGGCGGCCTGGTCGGCAACCAGATCGGCGGCGGCAACGGCAAGAAGGCCGCGACCGTGGCCGGCGCCGCGGCGGGCGGCTACATCGGCAACCGCGTCGACCGCAACCACGTCGGCGGCCGGGTCGTGAACCGCACCGAGCGCCAGTGCCACACCGTCTCGGAGAGCTCGCAGTCCAGCCGCACGGTCGCCTACAACGTCACCTACCGCAACCCGGACGGCACCACCGGCACCATGCGCACCGAGAGCAAGCCCGGCAGCCGCATCGCCCTGGGCAGCGAGAACAAGGTGGTCGGCTACGACGTGACCTACCGTTACCAGGGGCAGACCCAGACCGTGCGCATGGACGAGCGTCCGGGCCAGCAGCTGCCGGTGATCGACGGTCAGGTGGTCACCCAGACCGCCTCGGCCGGCAACGGCAACGAACGCGGCTGAGTGCGCGCGCGGGCACGGCCCGCGGCCAGGCAGCGCTGCAACGACGGGGCCGGAGATCCGGCCCCGTTTTTATTGGCCGCCGTTCGCGGGCGCGGGATGCGACGGCGTTCGCGCGCGCGACGCCTGATAACGCTTACATGCGGCGTTCGCGGGTTTACCCCGGACCGGGCACGCCCAGTACAATGGCGGTCTTTCCGTCCAACGGTTTCCTGAGCGCGCCATGGCCCTGCATCCCTACGATCTGTACGACGTCCGTTCCCTGCTCACCGAAGAGGAGCGCGCCGTCCAGGACACCGTGGCCCGCTTCACCGACGAGCGCGTGATCCCGATCATCGGCGACGCCTTCGATCAGGGCCGTTTCCCCAAGGAACTGGTGTCCGAGATCGCCGACCTGGGCCTGCTGGGCTCCTCGCTGCCCGAGCAGTACGGCTGCGCCGGGCTCAACGCGGTCAGCTACGGCCTGATCTGCCAGGAACTGGAACGCGGCGACAGCGGCATCCGCAGCTTCGTCAGCGTGCAGTCCTCGCTGTGCATGTACCCGATCTACGCCTACGGCAGCGAAGAGCAGCGCCAGCGCTGGCTGCCGGGCATGGCCCGCGGCGAGATCATCGGCTGCTTCGGCCTGACCGAGCCGCACGGCGGCTCCGATCCGGCCAACATGAAGACCCACGCCAAGAAGGACGGCGCCGACTGGATCCTCAACGGCTCCAAGATGTGGATCACCAACGGCAACCTGGCTGACATCGCGATCGTCTGGGCGCAGACCGAAGACGGCATCCAGGGCTTCGTGGTGGAGAAGGGCATGCCCGGTTTCGCCGCCCAGGAAATCAAGCACAAGATGAGCCTGCGCGCGTCGGTGACCTCGTCGCTGTTCTTCGACAACGTGCGCGTGCCCGACGCCAACCGCCTGCCCAACGTGAAGGGCCTCAAGGGCCCGCTGGGCTGCCTGACCCAGGCCCGTTACGGCATCACCTGGGGCCCGATCGGCGCCGCCATCGCCTGCCTGGACGAAGTGCTGGGCTACACCAAGGAACGCATCCTGTTCGACCGTCCGGTCGCGGCCACGCAGTCGGCGCAGATCAAGATGGCCGAGATGGCGCGCCGCATCACCCTGGCGCAGTTGCTGGTGGTGCAGTTGGGCCGACTGAAGGACGCCGGCAACATGCAGCCGACCCAGGTCTCGCTGGCCAAGTGGAACAACTGCCGCATGGCCATCGACATCGCGCGCGAATGCCGCGACCTGCTCGGCGGCGCCGGCATCACCACCGAGCACGCCGCGATCCGCCATGCGCTGAACCTGGAATCGGTCATCACCTACGAGGGCACCGAGACCGTGCACCAGCTGGTGGTGGGCCGCGAGCTGACCGGCATCAACGCTTTTTAAGTGCTGCTGCCATCGGCAGCACGATTTACCTTCTCCCGCGTGCGGGAGAAGAAGGTGGTCCGAAGGACCGGGTGAGGGCGCGCGGCAATCGGTCACGGCGCAAGCCGCGGCTGCGGCCCTCACCCCAACCCCTCTCAGCCTTGCACATTCTGCGGGCGCCGCCCGCGGGAGAGGGGTTGAGCCAAAGCTAAGTGAGATCGCAACACGCCGCAGGAGAGCCGATTCGTGATGCACGTACCCGACATCGAACTGGAAACGCCGCGACTGCTGCTGCGGCCGCCGCGCCTCGAAGACCTCGACGCCTTCGCGGCCTTCATGTCCGACGGCGACCACGTGCGCTTTCTCGGCGGTGCGCAGTCGCGCGCGATGACCTGGCGCAATATGATGACCGTGATCGGCTCCTGGGCCACGCTGGGCTACGGCTTCTTCTCGGTGTTCGAAAAGAGCAGCGGCCGCTGGATCGGCCGACTCGGTCCCTGGCAGCCGGAAGGCTGGCCGGGCACCGAAGTGGGCTGGGGCATCCTCGCCAGCGAAGGCGGCAAGGGCTACGCCACCGAAGGCGCGACGGCGGCGATCGACTGGGCCTTCGACACCCTGGGCTGGAGCGAAGTGATCCACACCATCGATTTCGAGAACCAGGCATCCAAGGGTGTCGCAGCCAAGCTGGGCTCGCGCCTGCTGCGCAACGGCCGCCTGCCGGAACCGTTCCACGAGAAGGAACTGGAAGTCTGGGGCCAGAGCCGCGAGCAATGGCGCGCGCGCCGCGCGGGAGCGTCGGCATGATCGCGATCCACGGCTTCTCGCCCTCGGGCAACTGCCACAAGCTCAAGCTGCTGCTGGAGCAACTGGGCCAACCCTACCGTTGGGTCGAGGTCGACAGCAGCGTGGGCCAGACGCGCACGCCGCAGTTCCTGGCGCTGAACCCGAACGGCAAGGTGCCGGTGATGCAGCTGGAGGACGGCCGCACGCTCAGCGAGTCCAGCGCGATCCTGTACTACCTGGCCGATGGCACGCCGTTCCTGTCCGACGATCGCTGGGAACGCGCGCAAACCCTGAGCTGGATGAACTTCGAGCAGTACAGCCACGAACCCTACGTGGCGGTGGCGCGCTTCATCGCCGGCTGGACGCCGCTGGATTCGCCGCGCCGCGCCGATCTGCCGCGCTTGCGTGAGCGCTCGCACGCCGCGCTGCAGGTGATGGAAACCCACCTCTCCGCGCACGACTGGTTCAGCGCCGGCCGCTACGGCATCGCCGACATCGCCCTGTTCGCCTACACCGACGTCGCCGGCCACGGCGGCGTCGAGCTATCGCCTTATCCGGCCCTGCAAGCCTGGCTGGCGCGCGTGCGCGCCACCCCCGGCTTCGTGGCGCTGCCGGAACCCGACGCCGCCGCGGCCGCGCGCATCGCGCAGACCGCGTGAGCTGAGCGGCCGCCCACCCGTTTCGTCTTCCCCTTTCTACAAGCCGGCCCGCAGGGGCGGCGGAGTCTCCGATGTCAGCGCAAGCGCAGTCTTCGATCTTCAGCAGCGTTCCCAACTTCAACGCCGTGCCCAGCCCGATCCCGGCGCGCATGAAGGGCCTCAACCGCGCCGAGATCTGCGACCTCAACTTCGTCGAATTCGTGCGGGCCTGGAACGGCCGCGCCGACGCGCGCCCAGCCGCGCACGAGGCGGTGCTGGACGGCAGCGCGCTGGACGCGCAGGGCTTTCGCGAGCTGTTCGAATCGCAGCTGATCAGCCGTCATCTGGACCTGATGGCGCGCGTGCTGCGCGTGCAGAACAAGGTCTTCTACACCATCGGTTCCAGCGGCCACGAGGGCAACGCGATGGTCGCCCGGCTCACCCGCCACACCGATCCGGCGTTCCTGCATTACCGCAGCGGCGGCTTCATGGCCGAGCGCTTCCGCAAGCTGCCAGGCATGGATCCGGTGATGGATTCGGCGCTGTCGTTCGCCGCCAGCAAGGACGATCCGGCTTCCGGCGGCCGCCACAAGGTGTGGGGCAGCAAGCCCTTGTGGGTGCTGCCGCAGACCTCGACCATCGCCTCGCACCTGCCCAAGGCATTGGGCACCGCGGTCGCGATCGAAACCGGGCGCCGTCTCGGCCACGCGCTGCCGATTCCCGACGACAGCATCGCGATCTGCTCCTTCGGCGACGCCTCGGCCAATCACGCCACCGCCCAGACCGCGTTCAACGCCGCCGCCTGGACCGCCTACCAGAAGCTGCCGGCGCCGGTGCTGTTCGTGTGCGAGGACAACGGCATCGGCATCTCGGTGAAAACGCCGGGCGGCTGGATCGGCAACCGCTTCCGCAACATGGACGGCCTGGACTATTTCGCCGCCGACGGCCTCGATCTGGCCAGCGGCTACGCCGACGTGCAGCGCGCGGTCGAGCATTGCCGCCGCAGCCGCCGTCCGACCTTCCTGCACCTGCGCACCACCCGCATCATGGGTCACGCCGGCACCGACTTCGAGATCGAGTGGCGTTCGGTGGAAGAGCTGTGCGCGGTGGAGGCCAGCGATCCGCTGCTGCGTTCGGCCGCGATCGCGTTGGAGTCGGGCCTGATGTCGCGCGAGGACGTGCTGGCGCTGTACGAAGCCACGCGCCAGCGCTGCTTCGCCGCCGCCGAGGAGGCCGACCGCCGGCCCAAGCTCGACCGCCTCGACGAGGTGATCGCGCCGCTGGCGCCGTACACGCCCGCCGCGGTCGCCGACGAGGCCGCGCGCGCCGACTACGCCGAGCGCCGCCTGCAGGTGTTCGGCGGCGAGGCGAAACTGCCCGAGAACCAGCCGCCGCGGCATCTGGCGATCCAGATCAACAACGCGCTGCACGACATCTTCGCCAAGTACCCCGAGACCCTGCTGTTCGGCGAGGACGTGGCGCAAAAGGGCGGCGTCTACACCGTCACCAAGGGCCTGCAGAAGGCGTTCGGCGCGCGCCGCGTGTTCAACACCCTGCTGGACGAAACCATGATCCTGGGCATGGCCCAGGGCTTCGCCAACGTCGGCCTGCTGCCGATTCCCGAGATCCAATACCTGGCGTATTTCCACAACGCCTGCGACCAGATCCGCGGCGAGGCGGCCTCGCTGCAGTTCTTCAGCAACAACCAGTACCGCAATCCGATGGTGGTACGCATCGCCGGGTTGGGCTACCAGCGCGGTTTCGGCGGCCACTTCCACAACGACAACTCGATCACCGCGCTGCGCGACATCCCCGGCCTGGTGGTCGGCTGTCCCTCGCGCGGCGACGACGCGGCGACCATGCTGCGCACGCTGACCGCGCTGGCCAAGGTCGACGGGCGCGTGGCGGTGTTCCTGGAGCCGATCGCGCTGTACATGACCAAGGACCTGTACGAGGCCGGCGATGGCGCCTGGCTGACCGCGTATCCGTCGCCGGACCAGGCCATGGCCTTGGGCGAGGGCAGGGTGTACCTGCCGCAGGACGGCAGCAGCGGCGACGACCTGGTGATCTTCAGCTATGGCAACGGCGTGCCGATGAGCCTGCGCGCCGCGCGCGCGATCGAGGCCAAGCACGGCTGGAAGGCGCGCGTGGTCGATCTGCGCTGGCTGGTGCCGCTCAACGACGCCTACATCGTCGAACAGGCGCGCAGCGCCAAGCGCATCATCGTGGTCGACGAAGGCCGTCGCAGCGCCGGCGTGGGCGAGGGCGTGATCACCGCGATCGCCGAAGGCGGCTTCGGCGGCCGCCCGTTCCAGCGCGTGGTCGGCGTCGACACCTACACCCCGCTGGCCGGCGCCGCGTTCCTGGTGATTCCGGGCGAAGACGACATCGTCGCCGCCGCCGACGCCCTGGCCTGATCGCCCTCTCGTGGTGGCCGCCGTCCGGCGCCACCACGGCTGGGAGCAGACGCGGCGCAAGCCGCGACCGCGTATGCCACCACGCGACGCCGATCGAGCGCAGTCGCGGCTTTGGAGTAGGAGCGGCGTAAGCCGCGACCGCGCACTCCACAAGGCGGCGCTACCTGAGCTTCGCGGCGACCCTCGGCGGCGACGAAGACACCGGCGACGAATCCCCATCGCGCTCAGCGTTCTGTGGGAGCGACGTCAGTCGCGAGGCTTCTCGCTCAGGGCGGAGGCAAGCTGCGGGCTGGAAATCGCGACTCGCGTCGCTCCCGCAGAAGGCGGGCGATACGTCCCTCAGCGCGCCAAACCATCCAACAACGCATGCTCGCTCACCGCATGCCCATCAATGCTGAGCTCGGTCTCGCCGCGCTCCAGCGGCACCACCGCCAGCGCGAGATGACGCGGGCCGTCGTCGGCCGCGCATACGACCGTGCCCAGCACCGCCTCGGGCGCGCGCAACTCCGCACCCGCGTTTACCGCGAACGTCGGCTCGACCAACGCCAACCCGCGCTTGGCCTTCCCCAGGAAGTGCGTGCGCGCCACGATCTCCTGTCCCGGGTAGCAGCCCTTCTTGACGCTGAAAGCGCGTAGACGCTCCAGCGACAACTGCTGCGGCGTCCACTGTTCGACCTGCGACGGCCCTAGGCGGGGCAGGCCATGGCGCAGATCGTCCTGAGCCCAGCGGGCCGCGGCCGCCTCGTCGGCCGCCCGATCCGCCGCCACGACGAGGCGCAGGCTGCGCGCGGCGCCGTCGCCGCGGTAGTCCAGTTCCACGCCCACGATCTCGTCCCCGGCCAAAACCGCGCCGCGCGCCGCGTCCGGCGCTGCGTAGCGCCCCAGCGCACGCACATCGTCGCGTACGACGATGGTCGTCTTGCTGCGGAACAGGAATCGGCGCAGGGCCGCGGCGAACGCGTCGGCGTCGGCATCGGGCAACAGCAGCCACAGCCGCTCATCGGCCAGACGCAGCAAAGCCAACAGCGCGAACACGCGGCCTTTCGGGGTCAGCCAGCCGCTCCATTGCCACTGGCCGGGGGCCAAGGCGTTGACGTCGTTCATGAACTGCGCCTGCGCGAAAGCGGCCGCATCGCGGCCGGAAAGCTCGATCACGCGGTGGCCGGGCAGGGCGAACGCCTGTCCGGACACAGGCTGCGGGTTGTCATGCATGGGGGCGGGACTTAAGATTTAACGCTGTGATGATAGGCGAAACCACCCCGGAAGCAGCGGCGGCCCCCCAGGTCCCGGCCCCCAGGACTTCCGTTCCGGCCACCGGCAGCGATGCGCCACCGGGCAAGGAGATCGGCGGCCGCGAGGGTCTGGAGCCCACCCGCTACGGCGATTGGGAAAAAAACGGCCGCTGCATCGACTTCTAGCTACGCCCCGCCTTCACCGTACTTCACCCATCCTTCCTGCCACGCGGCGCCGCCGCCCAGCCGAGACAGCCATCGCTCATGGCGAACCGCGAACGTCCCTTGTCACCGCATCTGCAGGTCTACGCCTGGCAGATTCAGATGGTGACCTCGATCGTGCACCGGACCACCGGTTGCATCCTTTCCGTCGGCGCCCTGCTGATCGCCTGGGGCCTGGTCGCGCTGGCGGCCGGTCCCGAGGCCTGGGCCCAGTTCACCGCCTGCGCGCGCTCGCCGCTGGGCTTCCTGATCCTGTTCGGCTGGACCTGGGCGTTCGCCTTCCACCTGATCAACGGCATCCGCCACCTGGTCCAGGACGCGGGCTTCGCCTACAAGATCCAGTCCTTCGTGCGCAACAGCTGGGTCAGCGTCATCGGCAGCCTGGTGCTGACCGCGCTGATCTGGATCGTAGCGATGATGTCGCGGGGTGGCGCATGAGCATCTTCAGCCAGAAGCAGCTGCGCAATCCGCTCAAGTCCGCGCGCGGCCTGGGCTCGGCGAAGGACGGCACCCACCACTTCGTGGTCCAGCGCGTCACCGCGATCGCGCTGATCTTCCTCAGCCTGTACGTGCTGGGCCTGGTGATCTCGTGGATCGGCGGCGATTACGCCACGGTGCGCGCCTCGGTCGCCCATCCCTGCAACGCCGTGCTGCTGGTGGCGTTCCTGATCGCGATGTTCTGGCACGCCAAGCTCGGCCTGCAGGTGGTCATCGAGGACTACGTGCACGCCCCGGGTCTGGCGATCGCCTCGCAACTCGCCGTCGTTTTCATTTGCGTCCTCGCTGCGCTCGCTAGCGTGCTCGCCGTCATCCGCATCGCGCTGGGAGCCTGACCGTGGCCGCCGCTTACAAGATCCAGGAACACAAGTTCGACATGATCGTGGTCGGCGCCGGCGGCGCCGGTCTGCGCGCCACCTTCGGCCTGGCCCAGAAGGGCCTGAAGACGGCCTGCATCACCAAGGTCTTCCCGACCCGTTCGCACACCGTCGCCGCACAGGGCGGCATCTCCGCCGCGCTGGCCAACATGGGCGAGGACGATTGGCGCTACCACTTCTTCGACACCGTCAAGGGTTCGGACTGGCTGGGCGACCAGGACGCGATCGAGTACATGTGCAAGGAGGCCATCCCGGCCATCATCGAGCTCGAGCACCAGGGCGTGCCGTTCTCGCGCACCGAAGAGGGCAAGATCTACCAGCGCCCGTTCGGCGGCATGACCACCAAGTACGGCGAAGGCCCGCCGGCGCAGCGCACCTGCGCCGCCGCCGACCGCACCGGCCACGCCATCCTGCACACGCTGTACCAGCAGTCGCTGGCGCACGACGCGCAGTTCTTCATCGAGTACTTCGCGCTCGACCTGATCATGGACGCCGACGGCGCCTGCCGCGGCGTGCTCGCGCTGGACATGGCCGAAGGCACGCTGCACCTGTTCCGCGCCCAGGGCACGGTGCTGGCCACCGGCGGCTACGGCCGCGCCTACTTCTCGGCGACGTCCGCCCACACCTGCACCGGCGACGGCGGCGGCATGGCGCTGCGCGCCGGCCTGGGCCTGCAGGACATGGAGTTCGTGCAGTTCCACCCGACCGGCATCTACGGCGCCGGCTGCCTGATCACCGAGGGCGTGCGAGGCGAGGGCGGCATCCTGCGCAACAGCAACGGCGAGCGCTTCATGGAGCGCTATGCGCCCAGCGTGAAGGACCTGGCGCCGCGCGACATGGTCAGCCGTTCGATGACCATCGAGATCCGCGAAGGCCGCGGCGTCGGCGAGCACAAGGACCACATCCTGCTCGACCTGACCCACCTCGGCCCGGAAGTGATCCACGAAAAGCTGCCGGGCATCGCCGAGTCGGCGCGCATCTTCGCCAACGTCGACGTCGAGAAGGAACCGATTCCGGTCATCCCGACCGTGCACTACAACATGGGCGGCATCCCCACCAACTACCACGGCGAAGTCGTGCAGTTGCGCGACGGCAACCCCGACGCGGTGGTGCCGGGCCTGTACGCGATCGGCGAGGCGGCCTGCGTGTCGGTGCACGGCGCCAACCGCCTGGGCTCGAACTCGCTGCTGGACCTGGTGGTGTTCGGCCGCGCCGTCGCCAACCGCTGCGCCGAGACCGTCACCCCCGGCGCGGCCCAGCCGCGCCTGGCCGGCGACGCCTGCGACGAGGCGCTGGCGCGCCTGGACAAGCTGCGCAACGCCAACGGCGGCACGCCGACCGCGGTGATCCGCGACAAGATGCAGCGCACCATGCAGGCCGACGCCGCGGTGTTCCGCACCGGCGAGACGCTCAGCGACGGCGTGCGCAAGATCCGCGAGATCCACGCGTCGTTCGCCGACGTCAAGGTCAGCGACCGTTCGTTGATCTGGAACTCGGACCTGGTCGAAACCTACGAGCTGTCCAATCTGCTCGGCCAGGCCCTGGCGACCATCGTTTCGGCCGAGAACCGCACCGAGTCGCGCGGCGCGCATGCGCGCGAGGACTTCCCGACGCGCGACGACGCGCAGTGGCAGAAGCACACGCTGTGCTATGTCGACGAGAGCGGCGCCACCCGCATCGACTACCGCCCGGTGCACAACTACACGCTCACCGACGACGTCGCCTACGTCCCGCCCAAGGAGCGTAAGTACTGACCGGCCTCCTCGGCGCGCGCATCGGCGCGCGCCGCTAACGCAACCGTCCCAGTACCTACGCTAGCCCAGAGATCGCCAGCATGGCCCAATTCGTCCTACCCAAGAACTCGCAGATCCAGAAGGGCCGCCACTGGGCCACGCCGGGCGCCAAGCAGCCGCGCACCTTCAAGGTCTACCGCTGGAACCCCGACGACGGCATGAACCCGCGCGTGGACACCTACGAGGTGGACATGGCGACCTGCGGTCCGATGGTTCTGGACGCGCTGATCAAGATCAAGAACGAGATCGACCCCACGCTCACCTTCCGCCGCTCCTGCCGCGAAGGCATCTGCGGTTCGTGCGCGATGAACATCGACGGCACCAACACGCTGGCCTGCACCAAGGCGATCGCCGACTGCAAGGGCAAGACCGAGGTGCCGATCTATCCGCTGCCGCACATGGACGTGGTCAAGGATCTGGTCCCCGACCTGACCCACTTCTACGCCCAGTACGCCTCGATCAAGCCCTGGCTGCGCACGCAGAGCGCGACCCCGTCCGACCGCGAGCGCCTGCAGTCGCCGGAAGACCGCAAGAAGCTCGACGGCCTCTACGAATGCATCCTGTGCGCCTGCTGCTCGACCAGCTGCCCGAGCTACTGGTGGAACGGCGACCGTTACCTGGGCCCGGCGATCCTGCTGCAGGCCTACCGCTGGATCATCGATTCACGCGACGAGGACACCGGCGCGCGTCTGGACGACCTGGAAGACCCGTTCAAGCTCTATCGCTGCCACACCATCATGAACTGCGCACGCACCTGCCCGAAGGGCTTGAACCCGGCGCAGGCGATCGGCGAAATCAAGAAGCTGATGCTGGCGCGCCGCGTCTGATCGCGGCCGCCATCGCCGGGGCGCGACCTCGCCCCGGCACCGCATCGGGCAGGCGTGCGCCCGCCCGGTGCTGCGACGGCCCCGCTGGCCCGTCCGCACCGCTACCATCCGCATCGGCCCCCTCCACGCAGGCGAGCGATGGATTCCAAGACCCTGTTCCTTCCCGCTGCCGCGATGGCGGCGCTGAGCCTGCTGGTCTGGCTGCGCCTGTACTGGGTGCGCATCGGCCAGATGCGCCGCGACCGCATCCACCCGCAGTCGGTGGCGACCTCGGCGCAGGCCACGGCCAGGCTCACCCAGAGCGCCGCGGCCGACAACTTCCGCAACCTGTTCGAGCTGCCGGTGCTGTTCTACCTGGCGCTGACCGTGGCGGCCGCGACCGGCCTTGGCGATGGCGTGGTGCTGGCGCTGGCCTGGGCCTTCGTGGCCTTGCGCGTCTTGCACAGCGCGATTCATTGCGGCTACAACCGCGTCATGCACCGGTTCGCGGCCTATGCCGCCGGTGCGACCGTGTTGTGGGCGTTGTGGGGTTATCTGACCTGGGGATTGCTGAGCGCATGAGCGAGACGACGAGGCTGCGAATTTCGATCCCTGTCCTGGTCGGCCGGTCGCGTCGCATCGCCGGGCTACTGGTCGTCATCCCCGCCATTGCGGGCGGCAATGCCGCCGCCTCGGCTGCCGACGACAGCGCCGACGCGCGTCTGACGCTGGCACGCGAATATGTCGCTCACGCCCGGCCGCAAGCCTTCCTCGATCATCTGCCGCTGCCGGAGGCGGGCGCCGACGCCGACGAGCAGCGCATCGCCCGAGTCGTGCGCGAACTGCCGCGCGACGTCATGGGCGAGTCGCTGGCGAAGCAACTGGCGGTCAGCGCCAGCGCCGAGGCCTTGCGCGAGGCCGTGACCTACGCCCAATCCGAGGCCGGACGCAAAGGCGCCGACTGCGCTGCGCGCCTGCCGCTGGTCGGTCAGCCGGGTTACGAGTGCATGGACGGCAGCGTGACCGATCAGGCCTTGCTCGAGCAGATCGCGCGGGCGCAGTTGGGACAGCCGGGCGAGGTGAGCCGTTTGGCCATGAAGGGCATGGAGACCGCCATGGCCGACGCGCTGCGCGCGCTGGTCGCGCGCGATGCCGACAGCGCGCGTTTCTTCGCCGACTACTGCGGCCGCAAGCCCACGACCAATCCTTGCCCCTTACTGCGCGCGCCCGAGCGCGCGGCGCCAGAACCCAAGAGCAAAGCCCATGACTGAGCCTGCCGACGTGCGCGCGCACCGCCGTAGGTCGGCCGTGCGGCTGGCCGCGATCGCGCTGCTGCTGCCGTGGTCGCTGTCGGCCCTCGCCGCCGCGCCCAGCCCCGAGTCGTTGAAAGTCGCGCGCGACTACGTCGACGCGGCGCGCTACGTCGAACTGCTGGACGCCATCGTCAATCGCTTCGCCGCCGGCGCCAATATCGCCGTCGAGCCTGACGATCTGGCGATGAAGCGCCGCGTCGTGCGCGACATATCGCGTGAGGTCATGGCCGACTCGTTGGCGCGCTCGCTGGCCGATACCCCGATCCAGGCGCTGCGCGACGGTCTGGCCTACGCCAGGAGCGATGCCGGCCGGATCGAGTTCGCCTGCGTGGCGCGCATGTCCGACGGCGGAGACGGCTACCCGAGTTGCCTGAAGGACAGCGCCGACGAAGCGCAGCTGACGCGGATCATGGAGCACAGCCAGAGCCCGTCCGGGCTGGCGCTGATGGGCAAGGTGCTGCGGGGCGAGACCGTGGCCCGTGCCTTGAACGACAGCACGCGCGAGCTGGTGTCGCGCGATCCGCAGATCGCCGCGCAGCTGGCCGACTACTGCAAGCGCAAGCCCGACGAGGGCATGTGCGGATACCAGACCGACGCCGCTTCCGAGGGAGCCAGCGATGAACGACGCTGACGCCGCCGAACTGCGGCGCCTGCGCTGGCGCAGCCGGCGCGGCATGCGCGAGCTGGATCAGCTGTTCGGCCGCTACCTCGACCGCGCCTGGGCGCAGGATTCCGAAGCCCAGCGCGGGGTTTTCCTACATCTGCTGGATTGCGAGGACGATAAGCTCTGGCGCTGGTTCATGGGCTACGAAGCTTGTCCCGATGCCGACCTCGACGCGCTCATCCAACGCATCCGCGCCATGCCGGCTTGACTGGCGGCCCTCGCGCGCGCTCGCCGGCGCGCTGGCCCTGATCGGCCTGCTCGCCGCCGGGGCCGTGCTGGCCAGCGAGCTGCCGTCGCCGATGTCGTGGCTACTGGCTGTCGGCGCCGTGCTCTACGGCGCCTGGCTGGCACGCCGTGAGCTGCGTACCGCGCCGCAGCGGTGGGTGGTGGAAACCGGGGCGGTCAGCCTGGACGGAACGTCCCTGGACGCGCCCTCGCTGCAATGGCGCGGCCCGCTGGCGGTACTGCGCTATCGCGACGGCGCCGGCCGCCTGCGCCACCGGGTCTGGTGGCCGGGCAGCCTGGACGCCGCCGGCCGGCGTGAACTGAGGCTGGCTTGGGCGGTCCAAACGCCTACGCCCGACCCGCGTTCAATGGCACCATAGCCGGATATGTTCAAACCCATTCCTGTCGCCATCGGCCTGCGCTACCTGCGCGCCAAGCGCCGCAACGGCTTCATCTCCTTCATTTCGCTGGCCTCGATCGCGGGCATCGCCCTGGGCGTGACCGCGCTGATCACCACCTTGGCGGTGATGAGCGGCTTCCAGCGCGAAATCCGCGACCGCATGCTGCAGATGGCCGCCCACGCCACCGTCAGCGCCTACGGCGAGCCGCTGGTCGACTGGCAGCGCGCGGTCGACGCCGCCGTGGCCGACAAGCGCGTGGCCGGCGCGGCGCCCTACATCGAGAAGGAAACCCTGCTGTCGGGCTCGCGCAACCAGCCGGCGATGGTGCGCGGCGTGTTGCCGGCCGAGGAGGGCAAGGTCTCGGTGCTGGCCGACAAGATGGTCCAGGGCAAGCTCGATTCGCTGACCCCGGGCAGCTACAACATCGTGCTCGGCAAGGAGCTTGCGCTGTGGCTGGGCGTGGGCGTGGGCGACAGCGTGGTCATGATGACCTCCGACTTCCGCAGCACGCCGATGGGTGCGCTGCCGCAACTCAAGCGTTTCACGGTCAGCGGCATCTTCGAAGCCGGCTACAACGAGTTCGACAAGGGCCTGGCGGTGGTCAACCTGCGCGACATCCAGCGCGTGCTGCGCATGGGCGACGGCGTCACCGGCGTGCGCCTGAGACTGCACGACATGGACCTGGCCTGGGACGTCGCGCGCGATCTGGCGATCGGTTTGGGCGGCCCCTACAACGTCAGCGACTGGACCAGCGACAACGCCAACATGTTCCGGGCGTTGAAGATGGAAAAGACCATCATGGCGATCCTGCTGTCGCTGATCATCGCCATGGGCGCGTTCAACCTGGTGTCCTCGCAGGTGATGCTGGTCACCGACAAGCAGGCCGATATCGCGATCCTGCGCACCCTGGGCCTGACCCCGCGCGGCGTGATGCAGGTGTTCGTGGTCCAGGGCACCCTGATCGGCGTGATCGGCACCGTGCTGGGCGTGATCGGCGGCATCGTCCTCACTCTCAACCTCGAGCACATCCTCAAGGCGATCGAGAAGGTGCTGGGCGTGCAGTTGCTGCCCGAGGACGTCTACTACATCACCGGCCTGCCCACCGACCTGCAATCGGGCGACGTGGTCGCGATCGCCGCGGTGGCGCTGGCTATGGCCTTCGTCGCCACCATCTATCCCGCCTGGCGCGCCGCGCGCACGGCGCCGGCGGAGGCGCTGCGCTATGAGTGATCCGCACATGCCGTCCGACGACAACGCGGTGATCCGCTGCTCCGACCTGGCCATGACCTATGCCGAGGGCAAGATGCGCACGCCCGTGTTCGACGGCCTGGACCTGGCGGTGCAGCGCGGCGAGACCGTCGCCATCCTGGGCGCGTCCGGCGCCGGCAAGAGCACCTTGCTGCACCTGCTGGGCGGCCTGGACACCCCGACCGCGGGCGAGGTTTTCGTCGCCGGCCAGCGCATGAACGCCTTGTCCGATGCCGCCCGTGGCGCGCTGCGCAACCGCGCGCTGGGCTTCGTCTACCAGTTTCACCACCTGCTGCCCGAGTTCACCGCGCTGGAGAACGTGATGCTGCCGGTGCTGCTGGCCGGCGCCGGCGTGCCCGACGCCAGCCAGCGCGCGAAGGCGTTGCTGGAGTCGGTGGGCTTGGGCCACCGCCTCGAACACAAGCCGGGCGAGCTGTCCGGCGGCGAACGCCAGCGCGCCGCGGTGGCGCGCGCCCTGGTCAACAAGCCGGCCTGCGTGCTCGGCGACGAGCCCACCGGCAACCTCGACGAGAAGACCGCGGCGACCGTGTTCGAACTGATGCTGGCCTTGAACCGCGAACAGGGCACCAGCCTGGTGCTGGTCACCCACGACCGCCGTCTCGCACGCAAGCTGGATCGCGTGCTGGAACTGCACGAAGGCAAACTAAGGCAGCTGGCGGCCAGCGAGGTTTGATCGCGGCGGGCGTTCACGACCGCCACGGACCCACGGCCTAGCGTCGCCGCGCGCGGCATCGCAGGGCCGACAGGGATCCGGCGTCGTCGTCTTAGCCAGCAGTGTCCCGCCGGTATTCCAGAGCGTTCATCGCCGCGCCGGCGCCTATGAAGGCCAGCAGCCCCGCCGCCACCAGTTCCCAGGCGTCGCTGCCGTCGATTCCGTTCCTGACGAAAAAGATCGCGCCCCCGGTGCAGAACAGCAGCAACATCAGATCGGACCAGGGCAGGGGTTTGCTGCCCTGGTTGGACGCGTCCCCGTAGACGCGATCCATGCGCCGCCCGATCGCGGCGCTGACCCGCAGCGTGCGCTCATCCCCTTCGCCGAACAGCTGCTTCGACTTTTCGAGTATCTCCAGATCGAGCTTGATCTTGTCGCGACGCGACTTGGTGCGCAGTTGATGCAGCCAAGCGATCGCGCCGCCCAACAGCGCCAGCGCTGAGATGATTGCGTCTGTATTGATATCCAAGCGGCCTCCCCAGGCGATGCGCGCGCGCATCGGTATCTTCGACGATTTCGGCGGGATCCTGCCGCTCTCGAAGCGCGTTGCGGAGCTTCAGCCGCCCGCCGCCGACAGAGCTTCGCGCACCACGCCCTGGAACTCGGCGATGCTCAGCTGGCGGGCGAGATCGCTCGTGCCTTTCGCATCCGCGGCCCGATAGATCGCATCGTCGTCTATGGCGATCTCCAGGTCTTCCTCGACCGCTATGATGATTTCGACGATATCCAAAGCGTCGCCCGGGCTCGCCTGCTCGGCATAGGACCGGTCCACCCGCAGTCGCGCCACGGGGATGCCCAGGATCATGGACGATTGTTTGAGCACCGAGGCGTCCGCGCGTTGCTGCGCGTTGGTCGCCGCACGAGGTGTCGCCTGCGCGTCCAGGACAAGAGCCGGAACGAACAGCAGGGCGACGCCGAGGTAGAAAGAAGCGCGCATCGTCGGTAATAGTCCTCGCGGCCCGCCCTCACGCGCGGGCCGTTCGCGTTTCCGGGGTCAGCCGGGGAGCTTGCCCTTGAGCGCGTTCCGCGCCGCATTGGCCTGGTTGGCGTCGGAGAACTTGGGCAGCAGGACGTGCCCGCCCAGCGTGACGATCTCAAACGTCGAGGCGACGGCGCCGGCGACGCCGGTCGGGTGTACGGGCCCCAGCGCGGCGATCTGGCGCGGGTCGATCAGGTAGCCAGCAACGTCAGTCCACATGGGGCGGTCCTTCCTGTTGGGTGGGTGGATGGTAGGGCGTTGGCCGCGGCCTTCAAGGCCCGGCCCATCTTGCGCTCATATCTCGTAGCGGTAGGCGCAGGACATCTTGATGTCGCGCACATAGTCGTCGTAGAGGTAGCTGTCGCCCGAGGCCGTGTGGCGCGACGGCCGCAGCGCGGTCAGTTTCGCGACGAAGCGGGCGTCGATGCCGTACGGCAGGTTCGTGGCCTTTACCGTGGCCGGTAGGGCGTAGAGCGTGGTCTCGAATCCACGCGACTTGATGCTTAGGGCGAACACGCCCTCGGTCAGGGATTCGACCAGCGTGGTTTCGGAGCTCGCATCGCTGAGCGTGTAGCGGTGCTCGCGGCTGGAAACGACCAGGGACAGGGTTTCCTCGGTCGCGGGTATCGTGCCGTCGAGCTGCATGCTCGATCCCTTGGTCAGGGGCGTGCATTTGAGGCTGGCCGGGGCCGAGCCGGCGTACGCGTAGCCTTGGAAAACGCAGGCTAGGGTCGAGCAGACCAACAGACAGCCAAAACGCATCGTGTATCTCCGACTTGGTTCGATGGAACGCGTATGGAACCGTGGGCGGGTTCGGCTCCGAGCGAGACAAGGTGTTTCCGTCCGAATCGGCACTCACGGGATGAGCGCCGGCGACTCTCCACAAATTTCGTAAGGCGTAGGGTTAGGCTCTGTGCATGCTCGTCATGATCGGCACGCACCGAATTCGTCGCGCATCACTCGCGATCCAGCGCCGTCAGCAGCTCATGCTGACGCAGCTGAAAGTACGCGAACAGTGCGAAGCCCGGCAACAACGCCGAAACCGCGCCGTACAGGATCGCGTTCTTGCCCATCGCCTTGGCGGATTTAGCCAGGTGCCAGGCGACCCAAAGGTTGAGCAGCGACATCGCGATCAGCACGGGCTCGACGGGAAATCCAAGTTGTCCGAGCGCGAATGCCGAGACGAGGCCCACGGCGAACTCGATGAAAAGCAGGCGCAGCGCGGCGGCCAGATTGGGCTCGACAGGACTGAAGAAGGCGGAATCGAACATTAGCGCCTCCGATTCGGGGCAGTGACCACAAGGCTGAATCTGGCGACGTCTCGTCGCCTATCCGCCGCGCAAAGCGCGCGCCGCCTCCTCCCAATGCTCCCCATCGAAGGTATGCACCGGCAGCGAAGCCAGGTCCACGCCGTCCAGGCAACGGATGTTGACCACCCACACGCTGGGGTCCAGACGCGGCCGCGAGAACGGCGAGATGCCGCAGTGCCGGCACGAGTAGTGCTTCGCGGTCATGGTGTTGAACTGGTACAGCTGCAGATCCGATTCGTCGCTGAGGATGCGCAGGTTGGCGTCGGCGGTACCGTGCCAGAGCGCGCCCTTGCGGCGGCAGATCGAGCAGTTGCATTCGATCGCGTACTTGAGCTCGCCTTCCAGCTCGAAGCTGACGCGGCCGCAATGGCAGGAACCACGGTAGGTCTGGGGCATGGGCGCGCGCTCCTGGCTCGCTCGTTGGCATCGGTGCGCATCGATCATAAAGCGCGGCATCCGATTACCTGAAACTCGGAGTTTTCCTAGCCCGCGCCGGGGTGGCCGCCGATACAGCGGCACCGATCGCCTTCCTAAGCTGGACGCACTGGATCGTGCGCGGGGCAGGGATGAGGAAGGCGGGTGCGAGCGATGAGGCGACGGTGGCCGCGCTGGGTCCGGCGGTCGCGGTGGGCCTGCTGGCCGGCGTGTCCTGCGGCCTCGCGGCGCCGTCCCTGCCGCCGCTGTGGGCGCTGCTGGCCGGGCTCGCGTTCGGCTTGCTCGGTTGGCTGCGCAGCCGCGGCCTGGGCCGCTGGCTGGGCGCCGTCGCTTTCGGCGCGGCCTGGGCGGGGTTGCACGCGACCTACGCCTTGTCCCTGCAACTGCCGCCGCAGTGGGAGCGCAAACAGGCGACGGTCTCGGGCCGCATCGTCGAGCTGCCGGTGCACGAGGTGCGCCGCACGCGCTTCGCGTTCCGCGTCGATGGCGATGTCGGGCAGCCGGAGCCCCTGCGCGGCCGGCTGTTGCGCCTGTCCTGGTACGGCGAGGACCGCCAGCAACGATCGGTGCTGCGTGCCGGGCAGCGTTGGCAATGGCGGCTGCGCATGCGCGCGCCGCGCGGCCTGCGCAATCCCGGCGCGCCCGACGCGGAAAAGTACGCCTTGATGCAAGGGCTGAGCGCCAACGGTTACCTGGTCGCCGTGGATCAGGCGCGACTGTTGGCGCCGCCGAGCGGGCTGGAAGCCTTGCGCGAGCGTCTGTCCGATCGTATCCAGGCCGCCGTCGCCGCTTCCTCGTCGCGTTACGTGCGCGCGCTCGCGCTGGGCGATACGCGCGCCCTGGATGAGCGCGACTGGGAGGTGCTGCGTGCGAACGGGCTGACCCATCTGATCGCCATCTCGGGTTTCCATGTCGGTCTGGTTGCGGGTTTCTTCGCGCTGGTCGCGCGCGGCGTCTGGCGCCTGTGGCCGGCGCTGGCGCGGCGTTGGCCGCGTCCGGTCGCGGCGGCCCTGGCGGCCACGCTCGGTGCGCTCGCGTACGCGGCGCTCGCAGGTTTCGCGCTGCCGACCGTGCGTACCTTGCTGATGATCGTGGTCGTTGCCGGCGTGCGCACCACGCGGCGTCCGTTCGCGGGCGCCGGCGCGCTGGCGCTGGCGGCGATCGCGGTCCTGCTGGTCGATCCGCTGGCCTTGCTGGGCGCCGGCTTCTGGTTGAGCTTCCTGGGCGTCGCCTGGTTGCTGTGGTGCCTGCCGCGCGCCGGGCCGCGGCCTTCGCTGCTGCGCGAGTTCCTGTCGGCTCAGGGCGTGGCTACGCTGGGCCTGCTGCCGGCCTGCGCGGTGCTGTTCGGCCAGGCCTCGCTGGCCGGCCCCTTCGCCAACTTGGTCGCGGTGCCGTGGTGGAGCCTGGTGGTGGTGCCGCTGGCGCTGATCGGCACCGGCCTGGACCTGGTCTGGACGGGGGCGGGCGAGGGCGCCTGGCGCCTGGCGGCGTCCTGCTTCGATCTGAGCTGGCCCTTGTTCGAGCGCCTCGCCGGCAGCGGCCTGGCCTTGTGGTGGCTGCCGGAAGCGGCCTGGTATGCCTTGCCCTTGGCCCTGCTGGGCGCGTTCTGGCTGCTGCTGCCGCACGGCGTGCCCGGCAAGCCGCTGGCATTGCTGCTGTGGCTGCCGTTGCTGTGGCCGGACCGGCACCTGCCCGGGCCTGGCGAGGCCGAGTTGACCGTGATCGACGTCGGTCAGGGCTTGTCGGTGCACGTGCGCACCGCGCGCCATGATCTGCTGTACGACTTCGGCCCGGCTACCGCGGACGGCTACGACGCCGGCGAGCGCGCGGTCGTGCCCACGCTGCATGCGCTGGGCGTGCGTTCGCTGGACCGGCTGGTGGTCAGCCATGCCGACAACGACCATGCCGGCGGGCTGGAGGCGGTGGCACGGGTGTTCCCCAGCGGCGATCGGCGCGCGCCGGACGGCGCGGGCATCGCGCTGGCGCGGGCCTGCGTGGCGGGGCAGGCCTGGACCTGGGACGGCGTGCGCTTCCGCTTCCTGCATCCGTCGCCGCATTTCCCCTACCTGCGCAACGAGTCCAGTTGCGTGTTGCGCATCGAAACCCGGCACGGCGCGGTGCTGCTGACCGGCGACATCGGCGAGGTGGTCGAGCGCGATCTGGTCCGGCGCGATCGCGAGCGCGGCCGTCGCGACCTGCACGCCGACGTGGTGCTGGTGGCGCACCACGGCAGCCGCGGCTCTTCGGATCCGGCCTTCGTCGCCGCCACGGGCGCCCGCCACGCGTTGATTTCCAGCGGTTACGGCAATCGCTACGGCCATCCCAAGCCGCAGGTCGTGGCGCGTTGGCGCGCGGCCGGCGCGACGGTCTGGGACACCGCCCGCGGCGGCGCCCTGCGACTGCGCCTGGGCGCTGCAGGCTTAAGGCTGGAAACGCGACGTCAGGCACATCCGCGCCTGTGGGACGCGGCCCGACGGGTGGAGGCCGCGCCGGCTGGGCTATCCTATCGGCCAGATTGAAGCGGCCGCATGGGCCGGAGGTTCGCGAGTGCTGGAACTGATCAAGGCCGGCGGTTGGCCGATGATCCCGCTGTTGCTGCTGTCGGCCGTCGCGCTGGCGATCATCATCGAGCGGTTGTGGACGCTGCGGCGCAAGGCGGTGCTGCCGCCGGAGCTGGGCAAGGAAGTCCGCGCCTGGGCCGGTCGCGGCAAGCTCGACCCGGCCCACATCGAGTCCCTGCGCGCGACCTCGCCGCTGGGGGCCCTGCTGGCCGCGGCCCTGGACGTGCGTGGGCGCCCGCGCGACGAGATCCGCGAGCGCATCGAGGACGTGGGCCGCCACCTGGTCCACCGCATGGAGCGCTACCTCAACACCCTCGGCACGATCTCGGCCGCTGGTCCGCTGCTGGGCCTGTTCGGCACCGTGGTCGGCATGATCCAGATGTTCCTGGGCATCCTCGATCACGGCATCGGCGACGTGAACCAGCTTGCCGGCGGCATCGGCAAGGCCCTGGTCTGCACCGCGGCCGGCATGATCGTGGCGATTCCGGCGCTGATCGCGCACCGCTGGTTCCGCGGGCGCATCGCCGAGTACATCGTGGCGATGGAGCATGAGGCGATCCAGCTGCTCGACACCCTGGACACGCGCACCGCCGTGCGCCCGGCCGCCGCCGCGCAGCCGGCGCCGGTGCAGCCGCAGGCCGCGGGCTGAGGCAGGACGGCATGCGCATACGCGACCACCGCGCCGACGACGAACCGGAGATCAACCTGGTTCCGCTGATCGACGTGATCCTGGTGCTGATCATCTTCTTCGTGGTCACTGCCACCTTCGATGCGCGCTCGGTGCTCAAGCTGGAACTGCCGCGCGCCAGCGGCGAGCCGGTCAGCGACGCGTCCAAGGCGCTGATCGTGCTGGTCAACGCCGACGGCCGTTACTTCGTCGACGATCGCGAAGTGCTGCGCGACGACCTGGAATCGCTGAAGACCACCATTGCCGAGGTCGCCGGCAGCGACCGCGACCGCCAGGTGATGCTGCGCGCCGACGCGCGCACGCCTTATCAGGCGGTGGTGACGGTGTACGACGCGCTGGGCCAGCTCGGCTTCCGCCGCATCATGAGCGCGACCGCGCCGCCGGCCGGCGCCGCTCCCGCCGAGGGCAAGCGGTGACCGCCCAGGTCTCGCCCTGGCAGACCTACCGCCGCCTGCTCGGCTTCGCCCGTCCCTACGGCGCGTTGCTGTGGCTGGCGCTGTTCGGCATGTTGATCGAAGCGGCCGCCGCCGGCGTGTTCACCACGCTGATGACGCCGATCATCAACATCACCTTCATCGAGAAGGAAAAGTCGCTCAGCAACCTGCTGCCGGCGGCCATCGTCGGTCTGTTCCTGCTGCGCGGCATCGCCGGCTACCTCACCGACTACAACATGGCCAAGGCCGGCCGCAGCATCGCCCGCGACATGCGCGTGAACGTGCTGGGCAAGTACCTGCGCCTGCCGGGCCTGCGTTTCGACACCGAGCCGGTGCCGTCGATGCTGGTGCGCCTGGGCTCGGACAGCGACCAGGTCGCGCAGGCCGCGGTCGACGCGATGAAGGTCATGCTGCAGCAGAGCTTCCAGGCCATCGCGCTGCTGGGCGCGATGCTGTACGCGAGTTGGCAGGTGACCCTGGCGGTGCTGCTGATGGCGCCGCCGCTGGCGTTCGTGATGGACAAGATCGGCCGCCGCTACCGCCGCATTAGCCATCGCATCCAGGAAAGCGCGGGCGCGTTACTGCAATCGGCCGACCAGGCCCTGGGCAACCATCAGGAGGTCAAGGTCTACGGCGCGCAGGAGGTCGAACTCGACCGCTACCGTTCCATCGCCGACAACCACCTCAAGCTGAGCATGAAGGTGGAGTCCACGCGCAGCATCGCCTCGGGCATGGTGCAGCTGATGGGCGCCGCCGGTCTGGCGCTGCTGGTGTTCGTGGCCGGCCGCGAGGCCCTGGCCGGGCGCCTGGACGCGGGCAAGTTCGTGACCCTGATGACCTCGATGATCGCGATCATCCCGGCCCTGCGCCAGCTCACCAACGTGCAGAACATGCTGCAGCGGGGCGTGGCCTCGGCCGAGCGCTTGTTCACCGTGCTCGACGCCGACGACGAACCCGACACCGGTACCCGCGCGCTGCCGCGCGCGCGCGGCGAGATCGAATTCCGCGACGTGGTCGCGCGCTACCCGGGCCAGCAGGAGCCGGCGCTGGCCGACATCAGTTTCACCGCCACGCCCGGCACGGTCACCGCCATCATCGGCCGTTCCGGCAGCGGCAAGTCGACCCTGATCAAGCTGATTCCGCGCTTCTACGAGCCCGAATCCGGCCAGATCCTGCTCGACGGCCACCCGCTGCAGGACTACCGCCTGCGCGACCTGCGCCGGCAGATCGCCCTGGTCGGCCAGCAGGTGATGCTGTTCGACGGCACCGTCGCGGCCAACGTCGCCTACGGCGAGCTGCAGCAGGCGCCGCCGGAAGGCCTGGAGCAGGCGGTGCGCGGCGCCAACGCGATGGAGTTCGTCGAGCGCCTGCCCGAGGGCGTGCAGACCCACATCGGCGCCAACGGCGGACGTTTGTCCGGCGGCCAACGCCAGCGCCTGGCGATCGCGCGCGCCATGCTCAAGGATGCGCCCATCCTGATCCTGGACGAGGCCACCGCCGCGTTGGACACCGAATCCGAACGCCTGGTGCAGGACGCGCTGGAACGCCTGATGCCCGACCGCACCACACTGGTGATCGCGCACCGCCTGTCGACCATCGAACACGCCGACCAGGTGCTGGTGATGGACCAGGGCCGCATCGTCGAGCGCGGCAATCACGCGCAGTTGCTGGCGCAGGGCGGGCTGTACGCGCACCTGCACCGCATGCAGTTCCGCGAGGCGGAGTAGGGCATGGCCGGCGGTTCCCACGAACGCCGCGTGCGCCTGCCGGCGTATTGGTACGGCGACGTCGCGGTGCCGATCGGCGCGCGCCTGCTGTCGGCCCTTTACGGCAGCGTCACCGGCCTGCGTCGCGGCCTGTACCTGAAGGGCTGGCTGCGCCGACGCCATCCGGGCGTGCCGGTGATCGTGGTCGGCAACATCACTGCCGGCGGCGCCGGCAAGACCCCGATGACCATCGCCCTGGTCGAGCGCCTGCGCTCCGAGGGCTGGACGCCGGGCGTGGCCAGCCGCGGCTACGGACGCGAGAAGGGCGCGCCGCCGATGTGGGTCGAAGGCAGCACCGATCCGGCCGTCGGCGGCGACGAGCCGGTGCTGATCGCCGCGCGCACCGGCGTCAAGCTGCGCGTGGACCGCGACCGCCACGCCGCCGCGCGCGCGCTGGCCGAGGCCGGTTGCGACGTGGTGATCTGCGACGACGGCCTGCAGCACTACCGGCTCGCGCGCGACATCGAAATCGAAGTGGTCGACGGCCGCCGCCGTTACGGCAACGGCCAGTTGCTGCCGGCCGGGCCTTTGCGCGAGCTGCCCGAGCGCGCCGCGCGCTGCGACTTCCGCGTCGTCAACGGCGGCGAAACCGGCTTCGGCGAATGGCCGATGCGCCTGGTCGCCGACCAGGTGCAGCCGGTGCTGGGCGGACGTGGGCGCAAGCTCAGCGCCTATTCCGGCCAACGCGTGCACGCGGTGGCCGGTATCGGCGATCCCGAACGCTTCTTCACCATGCTGCGCGGCTTCGGTATCGCCGTGGTCCCGCATGCGTTTGCGGACCACCACCGCTACCGCGCGGCCGATTTCGAGTTCGGCAGCCAGTTGCCGGTGCTGATGACCGAGAAGGACGCGGTCAAGCTGGCCGGCGTCGGCGAGGGCTCCTTCGTCACCGAGCAATACTTCAGCGTGCCGGTACGCACCGAACTGCCGGAAGCGTTTTGGGTCTCGCTGCTGGCCAAGCTGGCGCCCCTGCGCCGCAGCTAAGCCGCGCGGCGATCGCATGCTCGCCCTTTAGCGTGCCGCTCGGTCGGGGCGGATGTCGCGCACACGAACCTGCGATGCTCGCGCCGCTGCTTCCTGCGGGGCGGCGTGAGCCGCGATCGCGCACGGTCCGACCCGGGTCGACGACCACCGCCCTCGCGCGCCGTCCGCAGCCGACGTCGTACCATGGTTCGGCGTCGCCGCCCCGACGCTCCGCGTCACGCGGAAACACCGATACCGTCGCGGCCGCGCCGCGCACCGCTGGAGCCAGGCATGTCCCAGGATTTCGTCGTCGCCATCCCCGCCCGTTACGCCGCCACGCGCCTGCCCGGCAAGCCGCTGCGCCTGCTCGCCGGCGAACCGCTGGTGCTGCACGTCGCGCGCCGCGCACTGGCCGCCGGCGCGCGCGAGGTCTGGGTGGCGGCCGACGACGCGCGCATCGCCGACGCCCTGCGCGACAGCGGCGTGCAGGTGGCGATGACCTCCACCGAACATGCCTCCGGCACCGACCGCCTGGCCGAATGCGCGCGCATCGCCGGCTGGTCCGACGACACCGTGGTGGTGAACCTGCAGGGCGACGAGCCGTTCGCGCCGGCCGCCGGCGTGCGCGCCTGCGCGCAGGCCCTGCGCGACAGCGGCGCCGACATGTCGACCCTGGCCGCGCCGGTGACCGAGGTCGAGACCCTGCTGGACCCCAATGCGGTCAAGCTGGTGCGTGCCGCCAACGGCGACGCGCTCTACTTCAGCCGCGCGCCGATCCCCTGGCCGCGCGACGCCTTCGCGCAGGACCGCGGCCGCATGCCGGAACAAGGGCAATGGCTGCGCCATATCGGCATCTACGGTTACCGGGCCGGCTTCCTGCAGCGTTTCGCCGCGATGCCGCCCGGGCGGCTAGAACAGATCGAATCCCTGGAGCAACTGCGTGTGCTGGAAGCCGGTCATCGCATCGCGGTCGCGCTCACGCCCGAGCCGTTCCCGCCCGGCGTCGATACGCCACAGGATCTGGAACGCGCGCAGGCGCGCCTGGCGCAGGGCGCCTGAGCATGCGCGTGCTGATGGTCTGCCTGGGCAATATCTGCCGCTCGCCGGTGGCCGAGGGCGTGCTGCGCGCGCGCCTGGCCTCGTCCACCCTGGCCGGCCGCATCGAAGTGGATTCGGCCGGCACCGGCGACTGGCACGTCGGCCAGCCGCCGGACCGCCGCGCGATCGCCAACGCCGCCGGGCACGGCATCGACATCGGCGGCTTGCGCGCCCGGCAACTGCAGGCGTCGGATTACCGCGATTTCGACTGGCTGCTGTGCGCCGACCGCGCCAACCTGCGCGACGTACGGGCGCGCGCGCCGCACGATGCGCGCGCGCAGGCCGCGCTGCTGCTGGAGTGGAGCGGGGTGGAGCCGCAGGGCGAGGTGCCCGATCCCTACACCGGCGGGCCGGCCCAGTTCGAGCACGTGTTCCATCTGCTCGACCGCGCCGCCGACGGCGCGATCGCGCGCCTGCGCCACGAACTGAACGAGCGCGGCCGCTGAGGCCCGCCAGCGCGCGCATCCGGTACCGGTCCGGCCGCTTGCCTTCGCGCATAATCGGCCCAATCCAATAGCTGGCCCCCGCCAGTAGCCGATGTCAGCGAACGTGATCCCCCGCCGCCCGCCCGTCGTACCGCCCGCGCCGCGCCGCTCGAACGCGCGCGGCGTCGCCCGCGCGCGCGCAGGAACCGCGATGGAGCGGGGCGCATGACCGCCGCGCCGCCGCCGTTCGACGGCAAATCCTTCGTCAAGGCCCTGAGCACCGCGCCCGGCGTGTACCGCATGATCGGCGCCGACGACGGCGTGCTCTACGTCGGCAAGGCCGGCGCGCTCAAGAACCGCGTCTCCAGCTATTTCAACGCCACGCCCAAGTCGGCGCGCATCCTATCCATGCTCGCCCAGACCGCGCGCATGGAGGTCACGGTCACCCGCACCGAGGCCGAAGCGCTGATCCTGGAAAACCAGCTGATCAAGTCGCTCAAGCCGCGCTACAACGTGCTGCTGCGCGACGACAAGAGCTACCCCTACGTGCTGATGACCCAGGAAGCCTGGCCGCGCATCGCCATGCACCGCGGTCCGCGCGCGATCCCCGGACGCTACTTCGGCCCCTACGCCAGCGTCGGCGCGGTGCGCGACAGCCTCAACCTGATGCACAAGCTGTTCCGTCTGCGCAGCTGCGAGGACAGCGTGTTCCGCAACCGCTCGCGGCCCTGCCTGCAGCACCAGATCGGCCGTTGCAGCGCGCCCTGCGTGGGCCTGGTCGCCGCCCGCGACTACGCCGAGAGCGTGCGCCGCGCCGGTTTGCTGCTGGACGGCCGCAGCGACGAGCTCACCGACGAACTCGGCCGCGCCATGGAGGCCGCCAGCGCGCGCCTGGACTTCGAGGAAGCCGCGCGCATGCGCGACCTGGTGACCTCGATCCGCACCCTGCAGGCGCGCCAGTACGTCGACGGCCGCGCCGCCGACCTGGACGTGCTGGCCGTGGCGATGCAGGGCGTGGCCGCCTGCGTGCTGTTGCTGGCCTTCCGCGACGGCCGCAACCTGGGCACGCGCGCCTTCTATCCCAAGACCAACGGCAGCGACAATCCCGAGGAAGTGCTGGCCGCGTTCGTGTCGCAGTACTACGCCGAGCAGACCCCGCCGCGCGAGATCGTGCTGGACCGCGACATCCCCGACCGCGAACTGCTGGAACAGGCCTTCTCGGCCGCCGGCGAGCGCAAGGTGCAGATCCGCAGCAACGTGCGCGGCGAGCGCGCCGGTTACCTGGATCTGGCGCGCCGCAACGCCGAGCTGTCGCTGGCCGCCGAGCGCACCAGCCATGCCGCCCAGCATGCGCGCGCCGAGGCCCTGCGCGAGATGCTGGGCATGGCCGCGATTCCCGCGCGCATCGAATGCTTCGACATCAGCCACACCATGGGCGAGGCCACGGTGGCCTCGTGCGTGGTGTTCGACGCCGAGGGCCCGGTGCGCGGCCAGTACCGGCGCTATAACATCGCCGGCATCGTCGAAGGCGACGACTACGCGGCCATGAACCAGGCCATCGAGCGGCGCTTCCGCCGCGCCGTCGAAGAGAACGGCGTGGTGCCCGACGTGCTGCTGATCGACGGCGGCGCGGGGCAGGTGGCGCAGGCGCGCGCGGCCCTGACCGAACTCGGGGTCGAGGGCGTGATCCTGGTCGGCGTGGCCAAGGGCCCGGCGCGCCGGCCCGGCGACGAGGAACTGCTGCTGCCCGACGGCCGCGTGCTGCATCCCGGCGCCGAATCGCCGGCCCTGCAGCTGGTCCAGCAGGTGCGCGACGAAGCCCACCGCTTCGCCATCACCGGCCACCGCGGACGGCGCCAGAAGGCGCGCAACAGCAGCCGCCTGGAGGACATCCCGGGCATCGGCCCGCGCCGCCGCGCCAGCCTGCTGCGCCATTTCGGCGGCCTGGGCGGCCTGAAAGCGGCCGGCGTCGAGGAAATTTCGCGGGTCGAGGGCGTGAATGCCGCCCTCGCCGAGCGCATCTATGCGACCCTGCACGGGCTGGAGACGCCGGACCCCGGCGCCCCGGCCAAGGCCAACCCGAAAGCGGCCAACGGCGGCACGCGGAGCGAAGGATGAAGTTGACGATACCCACCATGCTCACCCTGGCGCGGATCGTGCTGATCCCGGTGCTGGTGGTGGTCTTCTACCTGCCGTTCCAGTGGACCAATTTCGCCGCGGCCTTCATCTTCGCCTTCGCCTCGGTCACCGATTGGCTCGATGGCTGGATCGCGCGCCGCTACAACCAGTACTCGGCGTTCGGCGCCTTCCTCGATCCGGTCGCCGACAAACTCATGGTGGCGGTGGCGCTGCTGCTGATCGTGCAGAAGCATCCGACGGTGTGGATGACGCTGTGGGCGGCGGTGATCGTGGGCCGCGAGATCGCGGTGTCGGCGCTGCGCGAATGGATGGCCGAACTGGGCCAGCGCGCGGCGGTGAAAGTCGCCTCGATCGGCAAGATCAAGACCATCGTGCAGATGGTCGCGTTGGTTTGCCTTTTGTATCAAGAACCTGTGTTCGGTCTGCCGATCTTCCGCATCGGCGAATGGCTGCTCGCCGCCGCCGCGCTGCTGACTTTGTGGTCGGGGCTAGCGTATTTGCGCGCGGCATGGCCTATAATGCGCGAAGACGCGAAACGGTCCTCGGGCTGATCGCGGCGTCCGTCCCAGGGGCATCGGGGGCGGGTGCACCGGGGCGGAAGCCCGGGTTCGGGAATGTGAAGAAAACGAAATTAAGTGTTGACAGTTTTCTTTCCATGCCTAAAATGTGGGTTCCTCTGCGGGAATAGCTCAGTTGGTAGAGCACTACCTTGCCAAGGTAGATGTCGCGAGTTCGAGTCTCGTTTCCCGCTCCAAATTCGAGGAGTGATCCTCAGAATAAAACCCCGCATGCGGGGTTTTGTTTTTTCGGCGACCGCCCACGCGCGACGTGTGCAATCGCCGCCGCAAGCGGTATGCTTGCGACCAGTCACCGGCCTCGTGGCAGAGTGGTGATGCACCGGATTGCAAATCCGTTTACAGCGGTTCGATTCCGCTCGAGGCCTCCAATTATCGGACCCTGCATGCAGGGTCCGGCTTTATCGGAACTCCGAAGCCCCGCGCAAGCGGGGCTTTCTTTTTTGCGCGATGCCCGCGACCGCGATCTGCAGCGCGACGCGCGCGCGACCGGTTCGTCGGGTGCGCAGCGGCGGAGCGTTCGCGGCCTGCCGCCGCGCGTGCCGGACTTTCCTGAGCGCCGCCGCGGTGTCGTAAGCTATCGCCGCAGTCGCAGCCCAGGCCCGGGTGGCGAAATCGGTAGACGCATCGGACTTAAAATCCGCCGGCCGCAAGGCCATGCCGGTTCGAGTCCGGCCCCGGGCACCAGTACCCGCAAGGGTTTCAGGCTTGAACGGCGCGGCGGGGCCGCTCCGCAACTGTCCGGTCCGCTCCGCAATCCACCGCGTCTACGCGACCTTCTCTCGGCCGCTAGCGGGCGTGAGTCCTCGTAATCCGACGACGCTGACGCGGTCTAGCGATCGGGCGGCGGCGGCCGCGCGCTCACGCGACGCTCCATCACGTTGAGCAACGCCAGCACCAGCAGGGTCAGCAGCGCCGCGGCCAGGGCCAGCGCGTGGTAGCCGAAGCCGGCCGCCACGCCGATCACCGCCACCATCAACAACGACGCCGCGGTGGTGATGCCGGCGATGGCCTGGCCGCGCCGGTGCGAGAAGATGGTGCCGGCGCCGATAAAGGCCACGCCCGCGATCACCGCCTCGACCAGGCGCAAGGGGTCGGTGCTGATCTGACCTGGCGGCGCCAGGCGCGCATCGGCCAGGCTGAGCTGGCCGATGCCGATCAGCAGCGACGATGCGCCGGCGACCAGCATGTGGGTGCGGAACCCGGCGGGCCGGTTCTTCATCTCGCGCTCCAGGCCGATCGCGCCCCCCAGCACCATCGCGTAGCCGGTGTCGACGATCACCCAGAACTGCTCCATCCAATCCATCGGCGCTCCTAGTGTCCGAGCCTGCGATTGCGGGTTTCATCCACGTTCGAATTCGCGCATGCCTGGGCCAAGGTCGGCACGTTCGTTTCGCGCGTCCATTGCGGGTTCTTGGCAGCGGCGAAGGCGCGCGCATCGGCCGCGTCGATCATGCCTTGGTCGGGTTCGACACCCGCCGCGGCGAGTGCGCGACGGCCGCCCGCGTCGACCGCGATCGCCTACGGATGGCCGTAGGTGTCGCGCACGAAGTCGATCGCGATGCGGTCGCTTTCTTGCTGGCCATACCGTCGCTCCAACGGGAAAGGCCGGCGACAGACGCCGGGCCGCTTCGTCGATGCTGCCCGCGGCACGGTGAACGCACTGTCGTGCCCGTGCGCGTTCGGGGCCGGCAGCGCGCGTTCACAGCTGCGACTTCAACGGCAGCACGAACTTCTCCAGCAAGCGCTCCTTCCACGGGCGCCGGCGCCAGTCCTGCAAGGTGTAGCGGCGCGACTGGCGCAGGTCGGCCTCGAACACGGCGGTCATGGCCGCGGCGAAGTCGCGGTCGTAGACGTTGAGGCTGGCCTCGTCGTTGAGCCGGAACGAGCGGATGTCGAAGTTGGTCGAGCCCACCGACACCAGCTCGCCGTCCACGATCAGCATCTTGATGTGCATCATCGTCGGCCGGTATTCGTAGAATTCGATGCCCGCGCCGATCAGGCCTTCCCACTGCGCCTTGGACGCCAGACGCACGGTGTCCGAGTCGGTGTGCTCGCCCGGCACCAGGACGCGCACGCGCACGCCGCGACGGCGCGCATCGAGCAGGGCGCGCCGCACCAGGTCGTCGGGCACGAAGTAGGCGGCGGCCAGATCGATGCTGCGCCGCGAGGCCGCGATCGCCATCAGCACCATCAGGTGCATGCTGTCGCTGCCGCCCGCGGGCGAGCTGATGAACAACTGCGCCGGCATGTCGCCGGCGGCGGGCACCGCCGGATAGAACGTCGGGCCGTGCAGGACCACGCCGGTGGATTTGACCCAGTTGTCGTTGAAGCCGGCCTGCATCTGCGCGACCACCGGACCCTCGATGCGGAAGTGCGATTCGCGCCAGTGCTCCGGATCCTGCGCATGCCCCTGCCACTGGTCGGCGATGCCGACCCCGCCAGTGAAACCGATGACGCCGTCGACGATCAGCAGCTTGCGATGGGTGCGGTTGTTGATCCGGTCCAGGTTGTACCAGGCCAGCGGCCGGTACTGGCGGATATGCACGCCGGCGCGCTTCATCTCCTCGATCTGGGACTCGTCCATCTTGGCGCTGCCCAGCCAGTCCACCGTCAGATAAACCGGCACGCCGGCGCGTGCGCGCTCGGACAGCGCCTGGCTGAAGCGGCGGCCGATGTCGCCGGACCAGTAGATGTAGGTTTCCAGCGTGATGCTGCGCCGCGCCGAACGGATCGCCTGCAGCATGGCGGGGAAGATCTGGTCGCCGTTCTGCAACGCGGTCACGCGATTGCCGCCGATCACCGACGGGCCGAGCAGGGTGCCCATCTCGCGCCGGAACTGCGCCGACTCGATCGGATACAGGTGCGGCAGCGGCCGCACGAGCTGCTTTTCCGGTCCGGCGAGGTTGAGCGCGATCAAGCTGGTCAGGGCGGTGAGCACGATCGCGATCAGCACCGCCCAGACGACGCGGCGACGGGACCAACGGGTGGGCATGGGCGCTCCGGAACAGGCGGGTGCGGCTACTGTGCGCAGGCCGGTTCAGCACGGCGTGAAGCCGCGCGGCGCCGGCGTGCGTGGCTGCCGTTCAAGCGCGCTTCTTGGCCCGGCTCTTGGCGGCCTTGGCGGTCTTGGTCGCCTTGGCTGCCTTGGTGGCTTTCTTGGCCGCAGCCGCGGTTTTCTTCGCCGCCGGCGTGCGCTTCTTGGATTTCAGGCTTTGTTCCAGCAGCGCCATGAAGTCGACCACGTTGGTCGTCTCGTCCACGTGCGCCACCGGCTCGTCGGCGATCTTGGTGGTCTTGCCCTTGGACTTGATGCGCTTTTGGATGATCGCCGACAGGCGCTTGCGGAACTCGTCGTGATAGGCGTCGGGCTTCCACTGCGCGGCCATGGACTCGATCAGCTGCTTGGCCATGGTCAGCTCCTTGGGCGCGATGCGGTAGCGGCCGCTGGCCGCGTGCGGCAGCTTGTAGTCTTCCGGATCGACCAGTTCCTGCGGATAGCGCAGCAGCATCAGGATCAGGGCGTCGCCTTCGGGGATCAGCGCGCACAGGTATTCGCGCGTACGGATCACCACCCGCGCCACGCCGACCTTGTCGGTGTCCTTCAGGGTTTCGCGCAGCAGCACATAGCCTTTCTCGGCCTTCTTGCCGGGGACCAGCACGTAGGGCTTCTCGTAGTAGCGCGTGCCGATCTCGTCGCGGTCCACGAACGCCTCCACGTCGATGGACTCGTGGGTTTCCGGCGCAGCGGCGGCGATGTCCTCCTTCTCGATCACCACGTAGCTGCCCTTGTCGTATTCGAAGGCCTTGACGATGTCCTTCCAGGGCACTTCCTCGCCGGTGTCGGCGTTGACGCGTTCGAACCGGATCGGCTTCTTGTCGCGCGAATCGAGCATGCGGAAGCTCAGGTCGGTGCGGCGTTCGCCGGCCATCAGCGACACCGGCACGTTGAGCAGGCCGAACGAGAGGGTACCGGTCCAGATGGGGCGCGCCATGGCGTGATCCTCGGGGGAGGGAGCGGCTTGCTTGCGGTGAGGGTCCGACGATACGACCGCGCGCGTTAAAGGCGTTTGATGCGGCTGAAGCCCGGCCCAACGGACGCGTGCGTCATGTGCGCGACCGCCGCACGAGCAGGGCGGCGACCCTGTTCAGGTCCTGCGACACGCGTTCGATCCCGGCCCAGGGATGCGCTTTGAGGCGCGCGATGCGACGCAGCGCCGAATCGATGTCGAAGGCGTCGCCGGATTTGATCCGGCCCAGTTCCTCCCAGCGCAATGGCATGGCCACCGGCGCGCCTTCGCGCGCGCGCAGCGAGAACGAGGCGACGCTGGTGGCGCCGCGGCCGTTGCGTAGGTAGTCGATGAAGATCTTGTTGCGGCGGAACTTCTTGCTGGCGCTGGCCACGTACTTGAGCGGCTCGGCGGCCGCCATCGATTCGGCGAAGCTGTGCGCGAAGGGCTTCACCTGCGACCAGTCGCACGCCGGCCTCAGCGGCACCACCACGTGCAGGCCCTTGCCGCCCGAGGTCCTGACGTAGCTGCGCAGCTTCATCGCGTCCAGCAGCGTGCGGATCTTGCGCGCCGCGGCCACCACCTCGGCCCAGGCCACGCCGGGTCCGGGATCCAGATCGAAGACCATGCGGTCGGCGAGGTCCGGCGCGGCGGCGAGCGCGCCCCAGGGGTGGAACTCCAGCGTGTTGAACTGCACCAGTTCCATCAGCCCGGCCGCGTCGCGCACCACCAGATACTCCGCGCGTGCGCCGGATTCTTCCTTGAGGGGGACGGCGTCTACGCGCTCCAGGCCGGCCATGAGGTGTTTCTGGAAGAAGCAGGGGCGCGTCGCGCCCTGCGGGCAGCGGATCACCGACAGCGGACGATCGACGATTTCCGGCAGCAGCCAGTCCATCGCGCGCCGGTAATAGTCGGCGACGTCCTGCTTGGTGGTGCCGCGATCGGGGAAGACGACGCGGGTGGGGCTGGTCAGTTGCATCTCGTTCTCCGCCGGGGCGGCCTTGGCGCCGCTGTGCGAGCGCTTCCTGGTCGGCTTGGCGCGCGCGGCGGGCGCGCGATCGGCGTCGGCCAAGTCGGCCGGCGCCTTGTCGCTGCGCACCGCCTTCAGCGATGGCTGACGCAGCAGGCCGTGACCGCCCGTGCCGCGATAGTGGACCTCGACCACCGCGCGCGGCGCGAACCAGCGCGCGCTGCGCAGGTCGGTGTCGTGCGGCGGCACGTGCACGCTGGGCTGCGCCTGGGTGCGGCGTTCCAGCATCGGCGTCAGCGCGTCGATCAGCGTCTGCGAGAAGCCGCTGCCGACCTTGCCGGCGTAGACCCAGCCGTGCTCGGGGTCCGGGCGCGCCAGCAACAGCGAGCCGAATCCCTGCCGCTGCCCCTTCGGCGCGGTGTAGCCGACCACGGCGAATTCGTCGCTGCTCAGGCGCTTGCTCTTGCGCCAGTCGTCGCCGCGGCCGGCGTGGTAGGCGCTGTCGGCGCGCTTGGACACGATGCCCTCGTAATGGCGCTCGCTGGCCACCGCATACGCGCGCGCGCCATCGCCGACGATATGCGAGCTCAGGCCCAGCCGCGCCGGTGGCGGCGTCAGCAGTTTCGCCAGCAATGCCTTGCGTTCGATCAGTCCGGCCTGGCGCAGGTCCACCCCTTGCAGGTGCGGCAGGTCGAACAGCATCAGGATCAGCGGGCCGGATTTGTCGCCCGACAGCACCGACTGCAGCAGGTTGAAGTCGGCCTTGGTGCCGGCGCCGGCGATCAGCTCGCCGTCGAGCTGGGCCTCACGCAGGCCCAGGGTCTCGATCGCGCTCACGATCTCGGGCAGGCGCTGGGTCCATTCCAGCGCGTTGCGTGACCACAGCCGCACCGCGCCGTCCACCACCGTCACCAGCAAGCGATAGCCGTCCCATTTGATTTCGTGCACCCAAGCCTCGCCCGTGGGCGGGCTCTCGTGCAGGCGCGCCAACTGCGGCGCGAACGCGGCATCGCGGATGCGCGCGCGCTTGGCGCCCGTCAGCGCCAGCGCCTTGGCCGCCCAGTCGATGCGCCGTCGCCGCTTCGGCGCCGCGACCGTCTTGAGTCGCTTCTTGCCGGCCTTGCCGGTGCCGGCGCGCTTGCGGTCGGCGGCCGGGGCGGCGGTCACGTCGCCGAGCAGGTCGTCGGCTTCCAGCGTGCCCGCGTATTCGTCGGCGTCCTTGAACAACAGCCATTGCGGTTGCCGCGCGGCCTTGCCGGAGCGGACCAGGTGCCAAGCGCCCTTGAGCTTGCTGCCGTGCAAGGCGAAACGCAGATGGCCCTTGGCCAACTGGGTTTCGGCGTCGCCGTCGGTGGTCCATACGCCGTGGTCGAACCGGGCGACATGGCCCGCGCCGTATTCGCCGCTGGGAATGTCGCCCTCGAAGCCCGCATAGCTCAAGGGATGATCCTCGACCTCCACCGCCATGCGTTTGACCTGGGGATCGTAGGACGGCCCCTTGGGCACCGCCCAGCTCTTCAGGGCATCGCCGACCTGCAGGCGGAAGTCGTAATGGCGGTGGCTGGCATGATGCAGCTGCACCACGAATATCGGACGCGCGGCGCGCCGCGCGGTGGCGTCGAGACCGGGCTCGCGGGTCTTATCGAAGCGCCGCTTGCGCTGGTACTCGCTCAGGCTCATGTCGGCGCCCGCCTGTCAGGGCGCGGGCCGCGGAGCACGGTCTCAACCGTGCGCCGGCTGCGCCACGGAGAGCAGGAACGAGCGACCCATGCGGTCGGACAGGATCCGCTTGATCTGCTCCAGGCTGCTGCTCTGGTAGGCGTAGGCGGTGACGTTCTGCGGGCCGTGGTAGTACTCGTAGTGGTGGCCGTCCTGGCTGCGACGGATCGAGCCGACGGTGACGCCGTCGCAAAATACCTGGGTGGATTCGTCGGGTGTCGTTCCCTGTTCGCGGAACGTGACTTGCATGGCGGACTCCTTGCGATGCGCGATTCCGAAACCCGATGGTGCTTGCCGCCGCGTGCACGCGGCGTTAGCTGAGCGCGCTTCGCGCCGCGAATTTCTTAACGGTTAATGTTCGTGGGCTGAAGACGGTCGACGCATGGGCGTGCCGCTGCAAACATGGCCTAGCGGCCGATCCTATGCAGGAGGCGCTGCAGACCAATATCGCCGGTTACTTGCATATGGCGCACGCGGCCCTAACGGCATCGTGTTGCCGGTGATGGGCGGGTCGCGCGGCGGGCGCCGGCGGCGCCTCGCTCAGTCTTCCTGCCGCGTCGTCGCCAGGCGCAGAAAGGCCTCGTGCTGATAGCGGCTCATGCGCAGCTGCTGGCCGCTGTCCATGGTGACCACGTGATGGCCGTTGAACCAGGGATGGACGGTCTTCACCCGGCGCAGATTGACGATCGCCGAGCGGTGCACGCGCGCGAAGCGGCGCGGGTCCAGGCGCGCGGCCAGCGCGGTCATGGTCTCGCGCAGTTCGTGCACGCGGTCGGCCAGATGGATCTGCACCAGGTTGCCGTTGGCCTTGATCCAGACCACGTCGTCGACGGCGACGAACACCAGATGCTCGTCCACGCGCACGGGGATGCGCTCCAGGTAATCGTCGCGGCGGCGCAGGGCCTCCAGCGCCTGCAGGATCTGCGCCGAGGACGCCTCGTTGGCGCTGGCCGAGACACGCGCCTTGGCGCGCAGCAGGGTGGCGGCGAAGCGCTCGCGGCTGAACGGCTTGACCAGATAGTCCAGCGCGTTGGCCTCGAAGGCGCGCACCGCGTACTGCTCGTAGGCGGTGACGAAGATCGTCGCCGGCATGCGGTCGGCGCCGATCTCGGCGACCACTTCCATGCCGGTCATGGCCGGCATCTGGATGTCCAGAAACACCAGGTCGGGCCGCTGGCTGCGGATCGCCACCACCGCCGAGGCGCCGTCGCCGCATTCGCCCAGCACCCGGATCTGCGGGTCGTCGCGCAGCAGGCGCAGCACCGCGCGGCGCGCGATCGGCTCGTCGTCGACGACCAGCGCGGTCAGGCTCATGCGACGACATGCTCCGGCGCGTCGTCGGTTTCATCGAGTTCGCGCAGCGGCAGGCGGATGCGGCAGGCCACGCCCTGCGGCCAGACCATGTCCAGGCGGATGTCGGCGGCATCGCCGTAGAGTTCGCGCAGGCGCAGACGGGTGTTGGACAGGCCGATGCCGTGGCCGGCCGGCTCGCCGCCTTGCTCCAGCGTGCTGTTGCGGTTGCGCACCTCGATGCGCAGCTGGCCGTCCTCGCGCCGGCTTTCGATCTCGATGCAGTCCTCGCCCACGCGTCGGCCGATGCCGTGGCGGATCGCGTTTTCGACGATGGGCTGCAGCAGCAGGCTGGGCACGGCGCAATCGAGGGTGTCCGGGGCGATGTAGATGCGCGTGTCCAGGCGGTCCTTGAAGCGCGTGCGCTGTATGCCCAGGTACAGATCCAACAAGGCCAGCTCGCGGCGCAGGCTGATCTCCTGGCCGTCGTAGTCCTCCAGGAACGCGCGCAGCAGTTCGCTCAGGCGCAGCAGCATGTCTTCCGCCGACAGCGTGTCCTCGTCCAGCAAGGTCACGATCGCGTGCAGGGTATTGAACAGGAAGTGCGGTTGCAGCTGGCTCTTGAGCGCCAGCAGGCGCGACTGCGCCAGTTCCGTGGCCAGCCGGCTGGCCTCCAGTTCGCGCCGCGCCTGCTCGGCGCGGAAATGCAGGGCCTGTTGGATCGCCAGCAGCGCCCAGTAGGTTAGCAGCCCGATCGCGATGTACTTGCTCGCGAACTGCCAGAACTGCTCGCCGAAGCTGCTGGGTTCGGTGAAGCTGGAAATCGTCGCGCCCGCCACCACCGCGATCAGCGTGACGCCCAGGCTGGCGCCCAGGTGCAGCGCCAGCGCGCCCAGACGCAGCGGCGCGCGCAAGGGGTGGCGCTCGCCGAGGCGGAACACCACCGGCGCGAGCGCGGCCCACACGCCCCATTGGATAGCCGACCAGCGCAGGTAATCCGAGGGCGCCCAGGGATCGCCGTTGACGATGTCGTCGAACAAGCCCTGCAGCGCGAACGCCAGCACCACCGCCGACCACAGGGCGAGGTAGCGGGACAGGCCGATTTCGGTGCTGCCGAGGCGGACGTTCATCGCGGACCGGAAGGGCGGGGATGTCCGCATCCTAGGCGCAGCGCCGGCCGCCTGGAAGCGCCGTCGGCCGCCGCTACGATTCGCCACCGCGCTACGACGATTCGTCCCGAATCGCTAGGCGCGGCGGCGCGCGACTGCCTTGATGGCCACGCCGGCCGCGCGGATTCGCGCCGGGCCAGGTCCCATCCCTACGCAGGAGCCCGTCATGCGCACCCAGCCTTTCGGTCGAATTCCTTCCCGTCTCATCCGCCGCGCCGGCGCGGCGTTGGCGCTATGCCTGGTCGCGATGCCGGCCGCGTACGCCCTGGCTGGCGAGCGCTACGTGGTCGTGATCAATCGCGCCCACGACAGCGTGGTCGGCCTGTCGACCGCCGTAGCGGGGCAAGACGATTACCGCGACGCCGCGCTCGGCGAGCCGCTGCGCGGCGGCGGCGCGACGGCGACGATCGAATTGCAAGGGGAAGGCTGCCTGCGCGATTTCCGGGTCGCGTTCCGCGACGGCCGCCAGCAGCTCTATCGCGACGTGGACGTCTGCCGTCGGCAGCGGTTGCAACTGCGTCCCTTCCCGCGCGATGCGGCCTCGCGCCGACACGACGGTGCCGCATCGGCGCGAGATTGAGCGCATGCCGTCGCGGGCCTAGATCATCAGGCCCGTGGCGAGCAGCGGCGACAGACCCGCGCGCACGCCCAGCAGACGCTTGAGTTCGTCCAGGCTGGCATTGCTGTAGGCGTAGGCGAAGTCGTTGAGCACGCCGTGGTAGTACTCGTAGCGCGTGTGATCGGCGCTGCGGCGTATCCAGCCCACGTGCTCGCCCTTGTAACGCACCTCGATCTGCAAGCCCGTGTCCGTGACGATTTCCAGGTAGGCCAGGTCCATGCTTCCCTCGCGCATTGGTGGCGACGGCGGCACCTTGCCTGCGCCTGCATGAACGTATCGGGTCTCGCGGCGAACGCGCGTTGAAGCGGTATGGGTTTGTGAAAACGACGTCGTCGTGCTCGATCGCGCGCCGTGCTAGGGCGTGGCGATTGACGTTTGCGTCGCGGCGGTCCAACAATCCGCCGGCCCACTCCAGCGGAATCGTCATGCCGGCCAGCCGTGACATCGAGATACTCAACCTGGTCAACGCGATAGTGCATCAGGCGACGGCGCGCATGCAGCGTTCGTTGCGCGAGGCCGAGGTCGGGTTGGCGGCAATGGAAGCGCGTACGCTGCGCTTCATCGCCCGGCATCCGGCCTGCACGCAGAACGACATCGTGCGCGAGAGCGGGCGCGACAAGGCGCAGGTCGCGCGTATCGTCAAGACGCTGATCGAGCGCGACAACGTGCGGCGACTGCCGGACGAAGCCGGTCAGAAGCGACAGCGCCTGGCCGTGACCGCCAGCGGCGAGAGCACGCACGAAACCGCCGAAGGCCTGCGCGCCGCGGTCGCGCGCGACCTGCTGGCCGATCTGAGCGCGGCCGAGCGCGCGCAGTTGCACAAGCTGCTCGCGCGCATGGCGCAGGCGCCGCCGGATCCGTCCTGATTGGTTGATTTTATCAACTTCATAGCTCATAGTTGATATTGTCAACACGGCGCCCGCGACAGCGCGTGCGCCTCTTTCCGACTAGGGACTCCCATCGTCATGAGCTCCAACGAACTTCTCACCGGCGCCGTGGCCGTCCGCGACGATGCCGCCGAACTGGCGCGCCTGCGCGCCGATCTTTCGGCGCAGGCGCCGAACCTGCTGATCGACGGACATTGGCGGCCCGCTGCGTCCGGCGCGACGCTGGACGTGGACGACCCGGCCACCGGCGCGGTAATCGCGCGTATCGCCGCGGGCGATGCGCAGGACGTGGAGCATGCGGTGGCCGCGGCGCGGCGCGCGTTCCGCGACGGGCCGTGGCCGCGTTTGCCAGCCTCGAAGCGGGCGGCCCTGCTGTTCGCGCTGGCCGACGCGATCGAGCGCGAGCAGGGGCGCTTCGCCTTGCTCGAATCCCTGGACGCCGGCCATAGCCTGGCCTCGATCCGCGCGGGCGACCTGCCGCTGGGGCTGCGCTCCTTGCGCGACTACGCGGGGTGGGCGACCAAGATCGCCGGCGAAGTGCCGATGCGTTCCAGCGAGCAGGCGGGGATGGACTATTTCCTGCGCGAGCCCATCGGCGTGGTCGCGATCGTCACCCCCTGGAACGCGCCGTTCCTGATGGTGCTGCAGAAGCTGGGCGCCGCGCTCGCGGCCGGTTGCACGGTGGTGATCAAACCGGCCGAACTGGCGCCGCTGTCGGCGCTGCGTATCGGCGAGCTATGCGCGCGCGTCGGCCTGCCCGACGGCGTGGTCAACGTCGTGACCGGCACCGGGCTGGCGGCCGGGCAGGCGCTGGCCGAGCACCCCGACGTCAACCTGATCAGTTTTACCGGGTCCACCCAGGTCGGCCGATCGATCATGGCCGCGGCCGCGCGCAGCAACCTGAAACGGGTCGTGCTGGAACTGGGCGGCAAGTCGCCGGTGCTGGTGCTGGGCGACGCCGACCTGGACCGGGCGGCGCGCGCGATCGTCGCGGAGATCGTGTTCAAGAGCGGCCAGTACTGCGCCGCCGGCTCCCGCGTTTACGTACAGGCGTCGCTGCACGAGGCCTTGCTGGAGCGCCTGCGCGCGGGCATGGACGGCGTGCGCATCGATGCGGGATACGCCGCCGGCTGCGAGATGGGGCCGATGATTTCGCAGGCCCAACGCGAGCGTGCGCAGGAGATCGTCGACCACAGCCTGGCCGAGGGTGCGCGGGCCTTGACCGGCGGGCGCGCCCGACCGGGGGCGGGCTACTTCTACCCGCCGACCCTGCTGACCGGCGTCGAGTCGCACATGCGCGCGGTGCGCGAGGAGATCTTCGCGCCGGTGCTGACGGTGATGCCTTTCGCCGACGACGCGTCCGCGGCGCAGATCGCCGCGCTGGCGAACGATTCGCACTATGGCCTGTCGGCCAAGCTGTGGTCGCGCGACCTGCGCAACGTGCACGAGCTGATCGGGCGCATCGAGAGCGGGCAGGTGATCGTCAACGGCGGCGGCGGCGAGGCCACGCTGCCGTTCGGCGGGGTCAAGCAGTCCGGCTACGGCCGCGAGAACGGCCACGTCGGCCTGTCGGCGTTCACCGAGATCAAGGCGGTGCGGCTGGGTTATTGAGCCGCGCCGCGCATCACGCCGACGAGCGCGCCAGGCGCGCGCGCTTCACCGGCGGGCGGCTGGGCAGGGCGTGGCGCAGGATGCGCCAGACCACCTGGCCGAACTGGCGCGGCAGCGAGCCGGTGTTGTAGTGCTGGCCGTAGCGCGCGCAGATCGCGCGCACGTCCACCGCCATCGCCGCGTAGCGGTGGGCGGGAATGTCGGGGAAGAAGTGGTGTTCGATCTGATGGCTGAGGTTGCCCGTCATCAGGTCCATCAGGCGGCCGCCGGTGAGGTTGGAGGAGCCGCGCAGCTGGCGCAGGTACCAATGGCCGCGCGATTCGTTCTTCACCGATTCCTTGGCGAAGGTTTCGGCGTCGGCGGTGAAGTGGCCGCAGAAGATCACGGTGTAGGTCCACAGGTTGCGCAGCACGTTGGCCACGATGTTGCCCAGCAGCACCGGCAGGAAGAACGGGCCGGCCAGCAGCGGGAAGAACAGGTAGTCCTTGATCAGCTGGCGCGCCATCTTGCGGCCGACCGGACGGAAGTTCTTACGCATCTGCGCGTTGCTGATCTTGCCGTACCACCAGCGGCCCAGGCGCAGGTCCTGGATCGCCACGCCCCACTCGAACAGCACGGCGAAGATCACCGCCACGATCGGCTGGAACAGGTAGAACGGCCGCCAGCGCTGCTCCGGGAACAGACGCAGCAGGCCGTAGCCGATGTCGTCGTCCATGCCGCGCACGTTGGTCCAGGTGTGGTGCTGGTAGTTGTGGGTTTTGCGCCAGTTGTCGCCGGTGGCGACGATGTCCCATTCGTAGGTCTTGCCGTCCAGGTGCGGGTCGCGCATCCAGTCGTACTGGCCGTGCATGACGTTGTGGCCCAGCTCCATGTTCTCCAGGATCTTGGACAAGGCCAGCAGCAGCACGCCGACGATCCAGGCCGGGATCAGCAGGCCGGACACGAAGGCGCCGCCGATCGCGCCGATCATCAGCGCCAGGCGTCCGCCCAGGCCGGTCCAGCGCACCGCGGCGACGATGCGGCGGATGTAGTCGGCATCGCGCTGGCCGAGTTGGGCGACGGCGCGCGCGCGCACTTCGTCGAGTTCGCGGCCGAAGCTGTCGAGTTCGTCCGGGCTCAGCTTGCGGTTGCGGGTGGTCGTGGTCATGGGGTTCAAGTGGGGGGTCACAGATCGAGGACGAGGTCGCTGGTGGCGCTGTTCACGCACAGGCGCAGCGCGGAGACCGGTTCGTGCTGGGCATCGCCGGTGTGCAGGTGTCGGGTGCTGCCCGAGCGCTTGCCACAGGCGCAGGTGTTGCAGATCCCCATGCGGCAGCCGGAGGCGAGCTTGAGGCCCTGCGCTTCCAGCGCGCCGAGCAGCGATTGCCCGCGCGCCACGGTCACGGTGCGCGCGCTGGCGGCCAGGGTGATTTCCACCGTGCCATCGAGGTCTTCTTGCGTGCGCGGCGGCGGGCTGAAGGCTTCGGCCTGGAACGAAACCGTGCGCGCGGCGAGCAGGGCGCGCGCCTCGTCGACGAAACCGCCGGGACCGCAGGCGTAGACCTCGCGATCGGCGAGGTCGGCGATGGTCGCCAGTTGCGCGGCATCGATGCGGCCTTGGCCTTCGTCGGCCGCATCCGCGGCCTCGCCGGTGAGCAGGAAACGCAGCTGGAAACGCGGATGCGCGGCCGCGTAGCTACGCAGCTCGTCGACGAAGCACAGCTGCTCGCGCTTGCGCGCCCAGTACAGCAGGCTCAGCGGCGCGGGCATGCCGCGTGCGGCCAGCGCGCGGGTCAGCGCGATCAGCGGGGTGATGCCGCTGCCGGCAGCCAGGAACAGGCGCGGCGCGGCGGCGTTCTCGTCCAGTTGCATGTCGCCGAACGCCGGGCCCAGGTCGAGCACGTCGCCGACCTTGGCGCGTTCGCACAGATGGCGGCTGAGCTTGCCGCCGTCGACGGCCTTGACCGTGATGGCGACGCGGCGGTCGCGGCCGGGCAGGCCGGTGGGGCTGTAGCTGCGGGTCACGCGGCAGCCGTCGATCTCGGCGCTGACGTTGAGGTGCTGGCCGGGGCGGCAACCGTGCCAATGACGATTGGGGCGCAGGACCAGGGTCACCGCGTCGGCGGACTCGGCGCGGCGCTCGACGATGCGTGCCAGCGGGCGCTCCCAGGACCAGGTCGGGTGCAGGCGCGAGGCCCAGAAATCGAACACGCGCGGCGACAGCCAGGGGCGCGCCAGGCGCCTGAACGGGCTGTCGGACCGGGCCGGGAGGCGGGTGGAGGCGGGGCGGGGGCGGGCGCTCATGGACGCTACTATACACGTGAGAGCACAAGTGTATAGACAGATGTATATTCGCGCCCCTCGCTATGATGCAGGCCCGATCCCGTTCATGCTCGTTTCTGTGACCCAGCCCTCCATCGCCGCCGACGACGATTCGACCTCCGCGCGCAAGGCCGCGATCTCGCGCGACGACCTGCTGGCCGCGGCGCTGCGCCTGATCGGACCGCACCGCAGCGTGTCCAGCCTCAGCCTGCGCGAGGTCGCGCGCGAGGCCGGGATCGCGCCGAACAGCTTCTACCGCCAGTTCCGCGACATCGACGAGCTGGCGGTGGCGCTGATCGACCTGGCCGGGCAGTCGCTGCGCAAGATCGTCGGCGCCGCGCGCCGGCGCGCGGCGACCAGCCACAGCATCGTGCGCGACTCGGTCACCGCCTTCATGGAACAGGTGCGCGCCGACGACAAGCTGCTGCACGTGCTGCTGCGCGAGGGCACGGTGGGCTCGCATGCGTTCCAGCAGGCGGTGGACCGCGAGCTGACCTTCTTCGAGGAAGAACTGCGCATCGACCTGGTGCGGCTGTCGGCGGCCGAGGGCGCGACGCTGCGCGATCCGGCCCTGGTGGCCAAGGCGATCACGCGCCTGGTGTTCGCGATGGGCGCCACGGCGATGGACTCGCCGCCGGAGAAGGACGCCGAGCTGATCCGGCAGCTCAGCCAGATGGTGCGCATGATCCTGGCCGGCGCGCAGGCGATGGCGCGCGAGTAAAGCGAAGACGACGTGCCCGGGTTGGGGCGCGCCAAGGCCGGGCTTCGGCCGTGCCTGCGATGGCGACGTCGCGCTTGGCGTTGGCCGGCGTGCGAGCGGCCGCGCTCAGGGCGTATTGACGACCAGCGACAGCTGCGGGCGCTTGCGCGGCGGTGCCGCCACTTCGAGATGACGGACCTGGGTGCCGACGGCGAGCTGGCCCGACGGCGCGTAGATCTGCACGCGCACGTCCACGCGGTAGGCCTTGGCGTGCTCGATGGCGTCGTGGCGCGCGGCCGCGCCGGCGGCCTGCAGATCGCGGTGGGCCTCGATGGTGGCCGGACTGCAGATCAGGCTGCCATGGTTGTGCTGTTCGCGGAGTTCGACTCGGTACGGCATGGCGCGGGTCCCGTGGGCGTGAGCGGGGCCGGCCTGGGCGGGCCGGTGGGGCGGGTGGGCATCCTTGGCCGGACGAGGTTCGGGTGCTGATTCGAGAGGGGCTGGTGCGTTCCGTTTTGGGTCGTGCTGCTTGGTACCGTCGTACTTGGTGCTGTTTGCTTCGGATCGTCCTGCTGTCGTGGCGCTGGATCGCTGCCGTTCGAGCCCGCGGCGCCCGACCCCTTGAGTCTGCCTGCGTGCACGGGCCCTGACAGTCGGTCCAGGCCCTAACCGCGTGTAGGAAAAATCCGAATCGTGGCGCTGCGTCCAGCCCCGGTCCGCGGTTCGGCCGTTCGCTGCCCTGGTAACGCATGCTGGCAGTCCAGGATGACAGCCGCGCCTGCGCGCGCCGCGCGAGGCGGCCCCTATAATCGGGCGGCGTCGGGACCGGGCTTCCTGGAACGGCGGCGCTTCCTCATTACGTCAGGGCAGGGCATGCAGGATCTGGCAAGCGCACGCATCGCGGTGATCGGCCTGGGCTATGTCGGGCTGCCGCTCGCGCTCGAACTGGGCAGGCGCTACGACACCCTGGGTTACGACATCGACGCGGCGCGCGTGGCCGCGCTGGCCGCGGGCGAGGACGGCAACGGCGAGGCCGGCGCCGACGAGTTCGCCGCCGCCGCGCGCCTGCGCCTGAGCGCCAATCCCGACGAGCTGCGCGACCGCGACGTGTTCGTGGTCACCGTGCCCACGCCCGTGGACGAGCACAAGCGTCCCGATTTCCAGCCGCTGATCGACGCCAGCCGCCGCATCGGCGCGCTGATGCGCCCGGGGGCGCTGGTGATCTACGAATCCACCGTCTATCCGGGCGCTACCGAGGAGATCTGCGTGCCCGAGCTGGAGCGCGCCTCGGGCCTGCGCTACAACCGCGACTTCCATGTCGGCTACAGCCCGGAACGCATCAATCCCGGCGACCGCACGCGGCGCCTGGTCGACATTCCGAAAGTGACCTCCGGCTCGACCCCGGAGGCGGCCGAGCGCGTCGACGCGCTGTACCGCAGCATCATCCTGGCCGGCACCCACAAGGCGTCCAGCCTGCGCGTGGCCGAGGCGGCGAAGGTGATCGAGAACACCCAGCGCGACGCCAACATCGCCCTGGTCAACGAATTCGCGCTGATCTTCCAGCGCCTGGGCATCGACACCACCGAAGTGCTGGAGGCGGCCGGCACCAAGTGGAATTTCCTGCCGTTCCGTCCCGGCCTGGTCGGCGGGCACTGCATCGGCGTGGACCCGTACTACCTGATCCAGAAGGCGCAGGCCGCCGGCTACCATCCCGACATCTTGCACGCCTGCCGCCGCATCAACGACGCGATGGGCGAGCACGTCGCCGCCGACGTGATCAAGCGCATGATCCAGCGCGGCGTCAACGTCGCCGGCGCGCGCATCCTGATCCTGGGCCTGGCCTTCAAGGAAAATTGCGCCGATCTGCGCAACACCCGCGTGATCGAGCTGGCGCGCCAGTTCGGCGAGTACCGCGCCCAGGTCGACATCCACGATCCCTGGGTTGACGCCGCGCATGCGCGGCGCGAATACGGCGTGGAGGTGGTCGCGCAACCCGAACACGGCGTCTACGACGCGATCGTGCTGGCGGTGGCGCACGATCAGTTCCGCGCCCTGGGCGCGGCCGGCGCGCGTGCCTACGGCCGCGAGGGCGCCTTGCTGTACGACATCAAAAGCCTGTATCCGCACGGGCAGGCCGACGCGCGTTTGTGAGCGGATGCGCTGCGGCATCGTATCGCCGCGCTCCGATGGGTGAGGTCGGCGGGAGATAAAGGGAGCGTCGGGGCGTTCGCTTCCGACCCGCGCAGCGCACGGCCGCGCTATGCTCGCATGAGCCCGCGAACGAACCGCCCGCCATGCGCTATGCCGTCTACATCGCCAGCCTGATCCTGCTGATCGCGTCCTTGCTGGTCGCGAGCCTGTGGCAGCCGGATGGATGGTGGGGCGTGCTGGCGTTCGGCGCCATCGCCGCGTTGGGCACCTGGGATCTGCTGCAGACGCGCAGCACGCTGCGCCGCAACTATCCGGTTCTCGCGCATTTCCGCTACGGCCTGGAGTCGATCGGGCCGGAGATGCGCCAGTACTTCATCGAGTCCGACACCGCCGAGGTGCCGTTCTCGCGACAGCAGCGCGCCCTGGTCTATCAGCGCGCCAAGTCGGTCAACGACGTGCGCCCGTTCGGCACCCAGCAGGACGTGTACGGCCACGACTACGAATGGATCAACCATTCGATGTCGCCGTCGCCGCATGTCGAGCACGACTTCCGCATCGTGATCGGCGCCGACAGCGCGCAGCCGTACTCGGCCAGCGTGTTTAACATTTCGGCGATGAGCTTCGGTTCGCTGTCGGCCAACGCGATCCGCGCGCTCAACCGCGGCGCCAAGCTGGGCGGCTTTTACCACGACACCGGCGAGGGTTCGATCTCGCCCTACCACCGCGAGCACGGCGGCGATCTGGTGTGGGAGATCGGTTCGGGCTACTTCGGTTGTCGCGACGATCAGGGCCGCTTCGACCTGGAGCGCTTCACCGCCGCGGCCGCCGATCCGCAGGTGAAGATGATCGAAATCAAGCTGTCGCAGGGCGCCAAGCCCGGCCACGGCGGCGTGCTGCCGGCGGCCAAGGTCAGCGCCGAGATCTCGGCCACGCGCGGCGTGCCGATGGGCGTGGACTGCGTGTCGCCGGCCAAGCACAGCGCCTTCGATACGCCGCGCGGCCTGCTGGAGTTCGTGGCCCGTCTGCGCGAGGCCTCGGGCGGCAAGCCGACCGGGTTCAAGCTCGCGATCGGCCATCCCTGGGAGTGGTTCGGCATCGCCAAGGCCATGCACGAAACCGGGCTGCTGCCGGACTTCATCGTCGTCGACGGCGCCGAGGGCGGCACCGGCGCGGCGCCGGCCGAATTCATCGACCACGTCGGCGTGCCCATGCACGAGGCGCTGATGCTGGTCCACAACACCCTGGTCGGCCTGGAGCTGCGCGACCGCATCCGCGTCGGCGCGGCCGGGCGCATCACCAGCGCCTTCGACGTCGCCCGTACCCTGGCCATGGGCGCGGACTGGTGCAACGCCGGGCGCGGCTACATGTTCGCGCTGGGCTGCATCCAGGCGCAGAGCTGCCACACCGACCGTTGCCCCACCGGCGTGGCCACCCAGGACCCCAGCCGCTGGCGCCAGCTCGACGTGCCGGACAAGGCCACGCGCGTGTTCCATTTCCACGACAACACGCTCAAGGCCTTGCGCGATCTGTTGTGCGCGGCGGGTCTGTCGCATCCGGACCAGTTGGGCCCCGAGCACATCCTGCGGCGGGTGTCGGCGACGGAAGTGCGCTCCTTGGGCGCGCTGTACAACTTCCTCGCCCCGGGCGACCTGCTGGGACGCATTCCCGGCCATGCCGTGTTCCAGAGCTATTGGGCGAACGCGCGCAGCGATTCGTTCGCGGCGCCGGACAAGGTGGCTTCGTTGCGGGCCAGCAAGTCGTTGTGATCCAGCGGCCGCTGAGCGGCCCTGCCTTCTGTGGGAGCGGCGTACGCCGCGATCGAACCCCGCCTGCCATCGGACTTGCGTCGCGGCGTGCGAGCTCAATCGCGGCTTACGCCGCTCCCACAGGAATCCAAAGCGGCGGCGGCTTAGAGGAGATCGAGCACGCGCTCCGGCGGGCGGCCGATCACCGCGCGGCCGCGGTGCACGAACACCGGCCGCTCGATCAACTGCGGATGCGCGGCCATCGCGGCGATCAGCGTGTCCTCGTCCAGGGCCGGATCGTCCAGGCCCAGCGCGGCGTAGGCGTCCTCGCCGCTGCGCAGCAGCGCGCGCGCGGGCAGCGCCAGCAGATCCAGTAAGGCACGCAGTTCGTCGGCGCCGGGCGCGCTGTCCAGGTAGGCGACGATCTCCGGTTCGATACCGCGCTCGCGCAGCAGCGCCAGCGCGCCGCGCGACTTGGAGCAGCCGGGGTTGTGGTAGAGGCGGGTCGGGTGGGTGTCGCTCATCGCGCGCTCCTGCGGTCGAATGCGCCGATCGGGGCCTGCGGGCGCGGGGCCGGCAACACGGGGGCGGCGGCCCTGCAGCCCGGAACCGGGCGTCGGAAAAGACGAAGGCCGGCTTGCGCCGGCCTTCGTCCGTATCTGGTGGGCGGTACAAGTTTCGAACTTGTGACCCCTGCCGTGTGAAAGCAGTGCTCTACCGCTGAGCTAACCGCCCAAATACTTGGGCCGCAGATTGTAGGGGGCCGGCGCGAACTAGGCAAGCCTGTTCATGCCGGCCCGTGGCCGGGGTTCATTCCAGCTGCGCGCGCGCGTAGGCCCCGTCCAGCGCCTCCATGGCGTCGATGGGCTTGAGCTTGGCGGCTTTTTCGTAGGCCGCAGCCGCCGCGTCCTCCTGCTTGTCGCCGTGCAGCAGCATCAGCACGTTGCCGTGCTCGATGTGCGCGATCGGCGAATCCGGCGTCAGCTTGAGCGCGGCCTTGATGTGCTTGTCGGCCTCGCCGGCCTTGGCGCCGTAGGTGAGGCCGCCGATCATCGAGCCGACCTTGCCGATGATCTCGGCGTGGTACAACGCCATCGCGGTCTGCGCTTCGGCGTGCTTGGGGGCGAGTTCGAGGGTGGCGTCGAGCGCGGCGCGGACCTTGCCGGCGATGCCGGCCTTGAGCGCCTTGGCGATGCTCAGGCCCTGGCTGTAGCGGCCCAGCGCGAACGCGTGGCGGTAGTGGCTGTTGGCCTCGTCCGGCAGCGCCTTGACCGCGGCCTCGGCGAGCTTGGCGGCGTGCTCGTAGCGCTTGAGCTTTTCGGCGTCGTCGTCGACCAGGTAGGTGGCGTGGATGCCCAGCGCCTTGACCGCGACCGATGCGCCGACCGGGCCCAGCGCTTCGCCGGCGTCGAAGGCGGCCTTGAAGTCGCCGCGATGGAAAGCGCGCCACGCGTCCTGCAGCGCGCTGGCGAGCGCGTCGGCGTCCAAGCCCTTGGGCGCGGCCTTGCCGGCGGCCGCGATCAGCGCGGCGGCGCGCTTGGCGTCCGGGTAGGGTTCGGTGTCGCCGGCGTGCAGCTTGGGCCAGGCTTTCTTGAGGGCGTCGCCGGCGTAGGCGTAGCCCTTGGCATCGTGCGGAAAAGCGGCCCAGGCGGATTTCGCGGCCATCTGCGGTCCTTGTCGACAGGTCGGGAGCGCAGCATCCGTCCGCGGACGGTGTTCTGGCAAGGCCCTGCATGGCTAGTGTGATTGCTCCATGGCGCTTGGCCACAGTGACGGTCGAGAAACCGGCCCCCCTCCGGCCGGTCAGCGGAGTACCCGAGATGGCAACCGTCAAACGCAAACCCCGCGCGGCCAAGCAAACCACGCTGCGCCACCTGTGGCTGGCCGGTCTGGGCCTGGTCGCGATCGCCCGCCGCGGCGGCTTCGATGCCGCCGGCCGCGCGGTCGAGCGCGCCGACGCCCTGCAGCGCCGCGCGCAGAAGTTGGTGCGGCAGACGCGCGAGAACATGCGCGCGCAGCTGGACGGCGTGCGTGGCCAGGTCGAACCGCGGGTGATCCAGTTCAGCGCCGAGGTCGAATCGCGACTGGCGCCCGTGCTGGACAAGCTGGGCTTGAAGCCCAAGACCCAGCGCAAGACGCGCAAGCCTGCCAAGGCCAAGAAGAAGCCGGCGCCGGTGCGCCGCGCGGTGCGCAAGCCGGCCAAGCGGGCCGCGCGCAAGGCCTGAGCCTGGACGCGTAGCGAGCGAACGAGGGCGCCGATGGCGCCCTCGTCGTTTGAGCGATGGGGCAGGGGCGCGAACCCCCACTCTTTATGCGCGTCTGTTCCCCCCTTGAAAAAGGGGGGCTAGGGGGATTTGCTCCTGCCCTCAGAAGCAACAGCAAATCCCCCGGCGCCGCCGGCGTGGCCTCGCCCTCGGCTAACGCAAGGCGCCCGCCCACTTTTTCAAAGGGGGCGCTGGTGGCCCGCATGCGTTCTTGCGTAGGGCGGTGATTGCCGCGCCAGCGTTGGATCAGGGGATCGGGCAGCCGTAGCTGCGCAGGCAGTTGTAGTAGGCGATTTCGCAGGCGGTTTCGTCGCCGCCGTTGTTCAGGCACTGATGGTATCTCGAGGCGCAGTTGTTCGGGCGGCAGACCGCCCAGGCGGCGCTGGAGGCCAGCATCAGCGCGACGGCGACGAGCAGGACGGGTTTGCGGCGGAAAGCGTTCATGGGCACTCCTCTCCTTGGGGTGGTGCGGGATCGACCCGCGCCCGCACGCTAGCCCCGGCGCCGATGTGAATTCGCGCGCGATTGCGCGGTTTGCGTTGCTGCGCCACCGCAAGTCGCGGCCCCAGGGCTTTGCGGTAGGGGCGGCGTTAGCCGCGACCGCGCCACCGCAGACGTCCGCGCCAACCGGCCAGCCCAGGATCGGACCATCAATCGCGTCGCCAAGCTCGCGTCGCAGCCATCGTTGCGCGGTCGCGGCTTAGGACCGAAGGAAATCCTTACGGGACGCCGCTTCTACGGGGGGGAGCTTCGACGCTGCACGGCGGATTCGCCGCGGCGCTCAGTCCAGGTAAGCCCGCGTCAGCGTGTTGAGATGCAGACGCTCGGCGTCGCGCAGGAACGGCGCCATCAGCATCATCACCTGGACGATGCCGTCGCGGATCGCGGCGTGTTCGTCCTTGTCGCCGCGCGCGGAGGCGTAGTTGAGCCAGAAGGTGGCGATCACCAGCACGTTGGTCGCGGTGGCGGCCAGCTCGTCGCTGGAGGCGCGCATCACCCCGGCCTGCGACAGACCGCGCATGACGGTGTGGGCCTGCTCGTCGGCGCGCTTGAGGATGCGTGCGAAGCGCAGGCGCAGGCGGCGGTTGCGGCTGAGGATCTCGACCAGGTCGCGGTACAGGAAGCGGTAGTCCCAGATGCACTCGAACACCAGGTGCAGCTGCAGCCAGATGTCCTCCAGCCCGGGCAGGCGCCCCTGCGGCGCGGCGAGCGCTTCGTCCATGCGCTCCTCGTAGCGCGCGAACAGCTGCTCGATGATGTCGTCCTTGTTACGGAAGTGGTAATACAGATTGCCCGGGCTGATCTCCAGCTCGTCGGCGATATGGTTGGTGGTGACGTTGGGCTCGCCCTGGGCGTTGAACATGGTCAACGCGGCGTCGAGGATGCGCTGGCGGGTCTGTTTGGCCACGGGTCAACCCGCCCTGGATCGTGGCGCCGTCGGTCGGCGCGCCCCGCGCGGCATCAGCCGCGCAGCTTCTTCACGAGATCGACGTACTTCTTCATCGCCTCGTCCTGGCCGGTGCCCTTGAGCTTGGCCCAGGCCTCGTACTTGGCGGTGCCGACGAAATCGAAGAACCCCGGCTTGGCGCCGCTGACGTCGCCCTCGGCGCCCTGCTTGTACAGCGCGTACAGGCGCAGCAGGGTGTCGTTGTCGGGGCGCTCGCTCAGCGCCTGCACATCCTTCGCGGCTTGCTCGAAACTGGACTTCAGATCGGACATGGTGTGGCCCTCCCGGCGACCAAGGTGATGCGGCATTACCGCATGCACCGGCGGGGTGGTCAATACGGAAGGGAATTGTCCATGAGCCCGGGCTCTGGCAAGTTAGGCGCGTACCGCCACCGCGCGGCCGACTTGGGGTCAAGGAGAGGGGCATGAGTTATTTCGTTACCGGCGCGACCGGGTTCATCGGCCGGTTCCTGGTCAGCAACCTGCTCAAGCGCAAGGGCACGATCTATGTGCTGGTGCGCAAGGATTCGCAGAAGAAGTACGAGGCCACGGCCAAGAAGATGGGCTGGGACCTCAAGCGGGTGGTGCCGGTCTACGGCGACATGACCGCGGCCAAGTGCGGGGTCAGCGCGGCGCAGCTGCGCACGCTCAGCGGCAAGGTCAAGCATTTCTTCCATCTGGCCGCGATCTACGACCTGACCGCCAGCGCCGAGTCGCAGCGCGCGGCCAACATCGACGGCACCCAGCACGCGCTGGACCTGGCCGCCGCGATCGGCGCCGGCTGCTTCCACCACACCAGCTCGATCGCCGCCGCCGGCATGTACCAGGGCGTGTTCCGCGAGGACATGTTCGCCGAGGCCGAGGGCCTGGACGATCCCTACCTGCGCACCAAGCACGAGTCCGAGGGGTTGGTGCGGGCCGAGAAGCGCGTCAAATGGCGCATCTACCGTCCGGGCATGGTGGTCGGCCATTCGCAGACGGGCGAGATGGACAAGATCGACGGCCCGTACTACTTCTTCACCTTCCTCAAGAAGCTGCGCGAGATGCTGCCGCCGTGGATGCCGACGTTGGGCATCGAGGGCGGGCGCATCAACATCATTCCGGTCGACTACGTGGTCGACGCGATGGACCACATCGCGCACAAGCCCAAGCTGGACGGGCATTGCTTCCACCTGACCGATCCGGAGCCGCAGCGCGTCGGCGAGGTGCTCAACACCTTCGCCCGCGCCGGCCATGCGCCTGAGATGACCATGCGCATCGACGCGCGCATGTTCGCCTTCGTGCCGTCGGGCATCCGCGGCGCGGTCGGCAACCTGCCGCCGGTCAAGCGCTTCATCGGCATGCTGCTGCGCGACTTCAAGATCCCCAAGGAGGTGATGAAGTTCATCACTTATCCGACCCGCTTCGACAACCGCGAGACCGAGCGCGCGCTGCGCGGCAGCGGCATCAAGGTGCCGCATCTGGACGGCTACGCCTGGCGCCTGTGGGACTACTGGGAGCGTCATCTGGACCCGGACCTGTTCGTCGACCGCACCCTCAAGGGCAAGGTCCGCAACAAGGTCGTGGTGATCACCGGCGGCTCCTCGGGCATCGGCCTGGCGACGGCGGAGAAGGTGGCCGCGGCCGGCGCGATCACGGTGATCGTGGCGCGCGGCGAGGAAGAACTGTTCAAGGCCCGCGACGCGATGAAGGCGGCCGGCGGCAAGGTCTTCGCCTACACCGCCGACCTGGCCGACATGGCCGACTGCGACCGCCTGGTCAAGCAGATCCTGGCCGAGCACGGCCACGTCGACATCCTGGTCAACAACGCCGGCCGTTCGATCCGGCGCTCGATCGAGCTCAGCTACGACCGCTTCCACGATTTCGAACGCACCATGCAGCTCAATTACTTCGGCAGCCTGCGCCTGATCATGGGCTTCATGCCGAAGATGACCGAGCGCCGCAAGGGCCACATCATCAACATCTCCTCGATCGGCGTGCTGGCCAACTCGCCGCGCTTCTCGGCCTACGTGGCCAGCAAGGCGGCGCTGGATGCGTTCAGCCGCTGCGCGCAGGGCGAGCTGTCGGGCAAGGGCATCAGCTTCACCACCATCAACATGCCGCTGGTGAAGACGCCGATGATCGCGCCGACCAAGATGTACGACAGCGTGCCGACCCTGACCCCGGACGAGGCCGGCGACCTGGTGGTCAAGGGCATCATCGAGAAGCCCAGCCGCATCGCGACCCGCCTGGGCATCTTCGCCTCGGTGGTCAACGCGTTGGCGCCGAAGGCGTACGAGGTGGTGATGAGCACGGCCTTCGAGTTGTTCCCGGATTCGGCCGCCGCCAAGGGCGACCGCAAGGGCTTGAAGGACGAGCACGCGAGCAACGAGCAGATCGCGTTCGCGGCGTTGATGCGCGGCGTGCACTGGTAGTCGCGCGGACGCGGTGCGCGCAGGAATCGGCCGCCTTGTGCGGCCGATTCTGTATTTGGGGCACGCGCGGGCAGGCGCGATGCGGTTCGCTGCGCTGACCGTATCCTGCGCAGTCGGCAACGCGACTTCCGGAACTGCGCGACTTCCCGAGCCTTGCGCTGCGGTTCCCCCCTTTGAAAAAGGGGGGGTAGGGGGAATTTGCCGTTGCCGCTGCTCTGAGCTTTACGAGCTAAAAGCAAATCCCCCTAGCCCCCCTTTTTCAAAGGGGGGAATCATGAGCTGCGTGGGATGCGGTCGGCGCAGCGAACCGCATCGATGCGTCGCGCCGCATGCTCAACGGCGGACGAGGCTCGCCTCAATACGTTTTGCACTGCAGGAACCGCACCCGCTTGTCGCTGCCCGGCGGCGGTTGCAGTTGCAGGCGCGAGGAGCGCAGGAAGGCGTAGCGCTCCAGGATCGTGCAGATTTCCTTGACGTCGGCCTCGTCGTCCTCGCGCAGCTGATACACCAGCAGGGTCGAGGAGGTCGACCACAGCGCGCGTTCCACGCTGGGCAGCGAGGACACCATGCGCATCACCTCGGCGCGCTCGTACTGCTCGCGATTGGGATCGGCCGGCGCGGTCAGCGCGGGCTCGGCGACGGCGGCCGGTGGCGCTGCCGCCGCAGTAGCCGCCGCGACGGGCGCGGCCGGTTGCGCTTCGACGCTGCGCGGCGGATCGGGCAGCAGCAGGCTGGCCACGGCGCCCAGCACGATCGCCGCGGCCCAGCCGAACAGCGTCTCGCGCATCACCCGCTTGCGCGTGCTGGCGGTCAGGTCGTTGCGCAGCGATTCGGGCAGCAGCGGACTGACCAGCGCCCACAGCGCGGGGCCGTCGTAGCGTTCCAGCTCGATGCCGCGCACTTCCGCCGGCGCGATCCGGCCCGGCGTCGCCAGCACGCCGCCACTGGCGCCGGCGAAGCGCACCGCGTTGGCGAACTCGGCCACCACCGCCGCGCTGACCTGGTAGTTGGCGTGGCCCTGCTTGCACGACAGCAGCCAGGGGCGGCCGTCGCGCTGCAGGCGCAGTTCCTCCGGCTGACTGCCGCGTTCCAGCGTCTGTTCCACCGATTCGGGCTCGAAACCGCGCGGCTGCAAGGCCTCCACGACCAAACGCGAGAACTCGCGCCAGCGCATGTTCGCCAGCGCCTCGATGCCGGCCTGGGTTTCGGAACGGCGACGGCGGTACAGCCACAGATAGGCGGTGATCGCGCCGCCGGCCAGCACGGCGATCAGGAGCGCGGTCAGCAGCGAAACAGCATTGGACATGCAGGCCTCAGGCCGGACGTTGGGCGCAAAATATACGCCACTAGGCACGGTCTGCCGCGGCCCTGGCTCACGCTATGCGCGTCTGGGCCGGCCGCGGGCGGGGATCGGCGCCGGTTTCCTCAGAAACGCGGACGCCCGCCGGCGGCGGACAAAGAAAGCCCGCCAGTCCGAAACCGTAAGGGGAGGGGAGCATACGGAGCGACGGACTGGCGGGCTTGGCGTTGCGCGCGACCGTGAGGTGCGGGTCGCGCGGCTGGATCGGTAGCGGTGTTGCGACCGGGCGGCGCACCGCCCGGCGTCGATGGATCAGGGCGCGACCGGCGGCTTGGGCTTGGCGATCGACTTGCGCGGCGCCTTGGCGGCCCCCTTCTTGGCAACGGCCGGCTGCTTGGACACCTTCTTCGCAGCGCTGACCTTCTTGGCCGCGGCGGGCTTGGCGGCGGGCTTGGCCGATTTGGCCGGCTTACCGCCCTGGCGGCGCAGTTCGGCGGTCAGGGTGTCGACGCGCTGGCTGAGGCCGGCGAGGTCGTCACGGCCCGGCACGCCGAGCTTGACCAGGGCGCGCTGCACGCGCTCTTCGAACACCTTCTCCAGACGGTCCCAGGTGTCGGCGGCGCGTTCGCGCGCGTGACCGACCTTGGACTCGACCACGTCGCGCAGCGCATCGGCTTGGCCGCCGGTGAACTTGCGCGCGGTCTGCTCCAGATTCAGGCCTTCCTTGACCAGGCCTTCGAACAGCTTGGTGCCCTCGGCCTGGGCGCGACCGAACGCGCCGACGCCGGCCAGCCAGATCTGCTGCGCGGATTCGCTCAGGGTCTTGGACAGGCGCTCGGCCTGCTCCTGGGCGCTGCCGCTGCTGCTCTTGCCGGCGGTCGTTTTCTTAGCGTTCTTCTTGAACTTGGCCATGTGCCCTCCAAGCGGGCGTAAATACGATGTCACTGCACGATGGGGGCGCTGTCTAGAGTTTTCACACCATTGGACGGGACGCGCAACCAACGCCGACGGAAATCGGCGAGGCCGGGCACTGCCAGCCCGTAGGATGCGGTGAGCCTTAGGCGAACCGCATCGTCGCGCCAGGCCGAAGCCCCGCGCCGGCGCGGTAATCACCGCACTCGGCGACTACCTGGCCTTGGCGCGCTTGCGGCGATTCGCGACCAAGTGATCGACATCGTCCAGGGCGCGGCGCAGGCGCGCGGTGGTCTCGGTGTCGCGCGGGGGCGCGGCGATGCCGTCCAGGATCGAGCGCCCGGGGTCGGCCAGCACCTCCTCGCGCAGGCGGATGCCGTGCGCGGCCAGCACCGGGCGCAGCGCGTCGGCGCGCTGGCGCAGGTCGGCCAGGGTGTTGCGGTAGGCGATCTCGCAGATCCGGCGCCGCGCCGAGAAGCTGAAGGCGTTGGTGAAGAACAGCTCGCCGTCTTCGGCGTTGGGCTCGAACACCAGTTGGTCGATGTTGGGGTACTGCTGGGCGTAGCGCGCCAGGCCGACCTGCATGCGCGATTGCAGCAGGGTGCGGAAGGTCTGCGACAGCACCGCCGGCAGACCGCCCGCGGCCAGGCTGTTGTCCTCGGCCACCGGCGCGCCGCCGTGGTTATGGTTGAACGGCACCAGCGGGTTGATGCCGATCAGCAGGTCGATGCCCTGTTCCAGCACCAGCGAGGCGTGCATGGTCCGGCGCAGCGCGCCGTCGACGAAATGGCGGCCGCGGATGTTCACCGGCGGGTACAGGCCGGGCAGGGCGGCGCTGGCCTGCACCGCCTTGGAGATCGGAATGTCGTTCCAGTCGTCGCCGCCGAAACGCACCGCGTCGCCGCTGTCGATATCCACCGCGACCACGTACAGGCGCGCGTCGAGATCGCGGAAGTCGTTGCTGCGGCCGCGGCGGGTGAAGACCTCGCGCAGGAAGCGCTCGACCTCGCCGTTGTCGAACAGGCCGTTGGGGATCAGCCCGCCGAAGCGGGTGATCAGGTCCGACCAGCGCGCTTCGCGCGGCGAGAACAGCAGCTCGCGCCACCACTGCGTGGCCAGGCGCGGGAAGCTGGCGGCGCGCTTCATGTACTCGAAGAACGCCGGCCGCATGAAGGTCTCGGGCCGGAACTGGACGTCGTCGCTGTCGCCGGTGATGAAGATCCGGCACATCTCGGCGGTGTCCATGCGGTTGGCCAGGCCCGCGGCCAGGAAGGCGCCGCTGCTGACGCCGACGTAGCAATCCAGCCGGGTCAGGTCGAGGCCGTCCAGGGCCTCGTCCATCGCGCGCAGCGCGCCGAGTTCGTACATGCCGCCGATCGGGCCGCCGCCGGCGATGGCCAGGCCGATCTTGGCCGGGGTGCCGGTGCTACGCGCCCGGTGCTGGGCGGAATGGAGTGACAGCATGGGGTGGGCGGCGACCGTGCGGAGGAGTATCCCCCGGAGTGTAGCCGACCGGAGCGGGCGCGCCAGACGCCGCGACTTTGGTCGTAGCGCGGGACGGTTGCGGGCGCCGTTCGCGGCCGCGATCATGCCTGCGATGTCCAGGACGACCGATCTTTCCACCCGCCTGAGCGACCTGTTGGCGCGCCACCAGGCCTTGCACGATCCGCGCAAGGAGCCGCGCAACGGCCTGCGCTGGCTGCAGGAACTGCGCAGCTGGCAGGCGCGCCGCCTGGAGGCCAGCTTCGACCGCTTCCTGCGCGACCCGCGCCGGCGTCCGGCGGCGCAGTTCTTCCTCAGCGACGTCTACAACGACCATGACTTCAGCCGTCGCGACGCCGACATCGCGCGGGTGCTGCCGATGATGCAGCGGCTGCTGCCCTCGGCCCTGCTGGGCACGGTGGCCGACGCGATCGAGCTGGGCCTGCTCACCCATGCCTTCGACCTGCGCATGGCGCAGCGCCTGCAGACCCTGGCGCCGCGACGCAAGCGCCTGGATGCGGCGCTGTACGCGCAGGCCTACCGCGACTGCGGCCTGCCGCGCCTGCGCGGCCACCAGATCGAGCTGATCGGGCGGGTCGGGCTGGGCCTGGGGCGGGCGGTGCGGATGCCGGGCGTGTCGACCCTGCTCAAGCTTTCGCGTGGCCCGGCCAAGGCCGCCGGCCTGTCCGAGCTGCAGGGCTTTCTGGAACGCGGCTTCGCGGCGTTCGGGCAACTGGGCGACGTGCGCGAGTTCATCGCCGAAATCGAAAGCGACGAGCGCGAGGTCGCATGGCGTTTGTTCGAGGGCGATCCGGATCCGTTTCCGGGGTTGGAGTAGGGCGCGGCAGCGCCTGCACTGTGTCGTGGGTCGCAGTAGCACTGCATCGTCGCGGAGCCACACCGTCTCGGCGTAACTCCGGATTCGTCATCCCCGCGCAGGCGGGGATCCAGGGACTTCAGCGCGTAAGCGTGAGTGTGGTGTGTGTGTCCACAGGCGCGGAGCCAAGGGCTCTATGCCGCTTGCGTCGCCGGCGCCACGCCGACCCGGTCGCTGCATCCCCGCCTGCGCGGGGATGACTGATCGAAACTACGTCGGGGCCTTGGGGCGGTGCGCGTAGGCCGAATGCTCGGACGATGTATGGTCGACCTAGGCACCGGATGCCCGCCTGCGCGGGATGATGGATCGAAACGACGCGGGTAGCCGCAGCCTTGCCCGAATCCCGAATCCCGAATCCCGAATCCCGAATCCCGAATTACTTAAATCGCTCGTCCAGCACGCGCCGGATCTCGCTCTCGATCGGGCCCTTGAGCGCCCCCAGCAGGAAGCCCAGGCTGGCGGTCACGCGCAGTTGCTTGGCGCCCAGCGCGATCTTGCCGTCGACGCCGCTGCGGGCGAAGTTGAGGGTGTCGCCGGCCCAGTCGTATTCGATGCCGAAGCGTTCGGCCAGCTTTTCCGCCACCTCTTCGACGGCCTTGCGGGCCTTGGCCGGCGTCAGCGAATGATCGTGGCGGATATCGATGCTCGACATGAATGTTCCCTCCCAGGTGGCGCCTATTGTGCGGGCGCGGCGCGTCGCATCCAAGAGCGTGCCCCAGGGCACTCGCCCCGGGCTGCCTGAAACGCCGTGCAGCGTGCTAGATTTCCGCCGAGTGGAAAGCCTAAGACTGCGATACCCCAACCGTGAACATGCCGACCTGGCGCTGAGCCCGGGCGTGCATGCGATTGGCCGCGACACCGACGGTCGCACCGCCCTGGTCCGCGACGGCGGCGACGCGGTCGCGCAAGTGTGCGTGGACCGCCGCGGCGTCTGGCTGCAGGTGCGCGAAGGCGTGCGCGGACTGCACGTCAACGGCCGCCCGGTGCGGCGCATGGCGATGCTGCGCGCGGGCGATGCGATCTTCATCGACGGGGTCGAACTGCTGCTGCTGGCCGGCGAGCCGACGCCGGCGCCGGTGGACTACGGCTTCGGCGAAGCGCCGGAGAGCCGCCTGGTGATCCGCGGCATCGCCGGCCCGCACCACGGACGCTGCTACACGCTGGACAAGCCGCGCACCATCGGCCGCGCCAGCGAATGCGACATCCGCGTCGACGACGCGTCCTTCGCCGAACGCCACGCCCGTCTGGAGGCGCACGCCGACGGCGTGGTCCTGCGCGACATGGGCTCGGTCGAGGGCAGCGTGGTCAACGGCCGCCCGGTGCGCAGCGCGCTGCTGCGGCCGGGCGATCAACTGGTGCTGGAATCGCAGCACCGTTTCGTGATCGAGGCGCCCAGCCGCGGCATCGGCAACGAGCCGGCGCCGGCCCTGCACCCGGTCGAGTTCGAGGCCGAGGAACGCGCGCGTCCGGCCGCGGCGCTGCCGTCGTCGGTGCGGCGCATGCCCTGGCTGCTGCTCGCCGCCACCTTGCTGGCCGCCGCGCTCAGCCTGCTGCTGCTGTACGGCGTGCGCTGAGCGCGCGTAGCTTCTTCCACGCGCGCCAGCCCAGCAGCAGGGCCAGGACCGCCGCGTACAGCAGCGGCTCGCGGATGTCGGATTTCACCAGCCACCAGAAGTGCAGCACGGCCAACACGGCGATCGCGTAGATCAGCTGGTGCAGCCGGCCCCACAGCCGTCCCAGCCGGCGCATCATCGCCTGGGTCGAGGTGATCGCCAGCGGCACCAGCAGCAGCCAGGCCAGGAAACCGACGGTGATGTAGGGGCGCTTGAGGATTTCCTCGAAGATCTGCGTCCAATACCCGCGCAAGTCCAGCACCAGATACGCGGCCAGATGCAGGCTGGCGTAGAAGAACGCATACAGGCCGAGCAGGCGGCGGAAGCGGAGCAGCACCGGCTGGCCGCTGAGCTGGCGCAGCGGCGTGATCGCCAGCGTCAGCAGCAGCAGGCGCAGCGCCCACAGGCCCAGCCGGTGTTCGATCTCGGCCACCGGGTCGGCGCCCAGGCCGCCGTCGCCGGTGAGGAATTCGGCGCGGATCTGCCAGGCCAGGATCGCCGCGGGCGTCAGCGCCAGCAAGTGGACGACAGTCTTGGCCGCGATCATCCCGATCGACGCAGGGCGTTTGGCCGGCGCGCGGCGCGGTGCCGGCGCCGCGGCCGCGGTGCGGTCGTTCATGCGCTCAGAACCATTGCTTGAGGTTCATGCCGGCGTACATCGACGCGACCTGGTCGCCGTAGCCGTTGAACAGCCGGGTCGGCACGCGCTCGGCGAACAGCTTGCTGGCGGTGCCGGCGATGCGGCGTTCGCTCTTCTGGGTCCAGCGCGGGTGGTCGACGTTGGGGTTCACGTTGGAGAAAAAGCCATATTCGCTGGATTGGGCGTCGTTCCAACTGGTGAACGGCATCTTCTCGACGAAGGTGATCGCGACGATGGACTTGATGCTCTTGAAGCCGTACTTCCACGGCACCACCAGCCGCAAGGGCGCGCCGTTCTGTTGCGGCAGCGGCTTGCCGTACAGGCCGGTGGCCAGCAGGGTCAGCGGGTGCATGGCCTCGTCGATGCGCAGGCCCTCGCGGTAGGGCCAGTCCAGCGCGGGGTAGGCCAGGCCGGGCATCTGCTTGGGATCGGCCAGGGTGGTGAAGGCCACGTACTTGGCCTTGGAGGTGGGTTGGAAGCGCTTGAGCACCTCACCCAGCGGTACGCCCAGCCAGGGGATCACCATCGACCAGCCTTCCACGCAGCGCAGGCGGTAGATGCGCTCCTGCGGCGTCAGGCCCTTGATCAGATCGTCCAGCGACAGCCGGCCGGGCTTGGCGCAGGCGCCGCCGACGGCGACCGTCCAGGGCTTGGTGCGCAGGGTTTTGCGGGCCCGGGCGGGGTCGGCCTTGCCGGTGCCGAACTCGTAGTAATTGTTGTAGCTGCTGACGTCCTCGTAGCGGGTCAGGGTCTCGTCGGTGCGGAAGCCAGAGGCCGCCTGCGCGGGCGTGATCGCGGTCTTGGGCGCCGCCGGCGGCTCGGCGTCGGCGCAGCCGGCCAGGCCCAGCGCGGGCGCGGCGGCGAACGCGGCCAGCAGGCGCCGGCGTTCGCGGTAGACGGCCTCGTCGGTGATCTCGCGGGCGGGAAGCGTGAAAGCGTCGCGCAATGCCATCGGGGGTACTCCTGCGGGGGACGGGCGCGGCGCGGGTAGTGCCGCGGGCCGGTCCAGGTGCATACGGTGGGTTTATCACCATAGAGGCAGCCCGAGGGGTAAAAGTTGCGCGGGCGGTCAAAAGTTGCGCGGGTAACCAAGGCGCGCGCAAGTGTTGCACTGCGGCATACTTGGGATCCGACCCCCCATCCTACGGAGCACCCGATGTCCCGCGCGTTCAACTTCAGTGCCGGCCCCGCGACCCTGCCCGAATCCGTCCTCCAGCAGGCCCAGGCCGAAATGCTGGACTGGCACGGCGTCGGCGCCTCGATCGTCGAGTTGAGCCACCGCGGGCCGGAGTTCCTGCAGGTCGCCCAGGAGGCCGAGGCCGACCTGCGCACGCTGATGTCGATTCCGCAGGATTACGCGGTGCTGTTCCTGCAGGGCGGCGCCACCACCCAGCAGGCCCTGATCGCGCTCAACTTCGCCGCGCCCGGCCAGACCGTGGATTACGCCGTGACCGGCCATTGGGGCAAGACCGCGCTCAAGCAGGTCAAGCCCTATGTCGACGCCAAGGTGGTCGCCAACGGCGAAGCCGGCGGCTTCCGCGACATCCCGGCCTATGGCGAGTGGCAGCTGTCCAAGGACGCCGCCTACGTCCACTACACCGCCAACGAGACCATCCACGGCGTCGAGTTCCGCGACATTCCCGATACCGGCGACGTGCCGCTGGTGGGCGACTTCAGCTCCAGCATCGTGTCCGAGCCGCTGGACGTGTCCAAGTTCGGCATCATCTATGCCGGCGCGCAGAAGAACCTGGGCCCGGTCGGCGTGAGCGTGCTGATCGTGCGCCGCGACCTGCTCGAACGCGCCGGCCAGCCGCGCGCCGAGATCCTCGACTACCGCGCCCACGTCAAGGGCGAGTCCATGCTCAACACGCCGCCGACCTGGAACTGGTACCTGGCCGGCCTAGTGTTCAAGTGGATGATCGCGCAGGGCGGCGTGAGCGAATTCGCGCAGCGCAACGCGCGCAAGTCGGCGCTGCTGTACCAGACCATCGACCACTCCGGCGGCTTCTACCGCAACGAGGTCGCCGTTGGCGCGCGCTCGCGCATGAACGTGCCGTTCTTCCTCAAGGACGAGGCGCTGGACAAGCCGTTCCTGAAGGAGGCCGAGGCCGCCGGCCTGATTTCGCTCAAGGGCCACCGCGCCCTGGGCGGCATGCGCGCCTCGATCTACAACGCGATGCCGGAAGAGGGCGTGCAGGCGCTGGCCGCTTTCATGCGCGATTTCGCGGCCAGGCACGGCTGAGACCGGGCTTCAGGCGAAGTAGGGTGCGCCGACCAGCGCGCCATCGCACGGCCCGTCTCAGCGCAATGGTGCGGTTCGCCTACGGCTCGCCGCACCCTACGTTCTTCATAGCGTTCTTCCTTCATACCGTTCCGTCCGCGTCGCCGAACCCCCGAGCGGACCTGCGAGACAACCATGGCAAAGAAACCCACCCCGCCCAAGCGCGCCGCAGCGCCTAAGTCCGCCGGCAAGAAGGCCGTCAAAGACGACGCGTCCCACGCGGTCAAGCGCAAGACCGCCGAGGCCAAGCCGCTCAGCGCGCCCGAGCCGGACGCGCCCGCGCTGGATTTGCCGACCCTGCGCACGCGCATCGACGGCATCGACCAGCACATCCAGCAGCTGATCGCCGAGCGCGCCCAGTTCGCCAACCAGGTCGGCAAGGCCAAGGGCAAGCTGGCCGCGGCGGTGGATTACTACCGGCCCGAGCGCGAGGCGCAGGTGCTGCGGCGCGTGGTCGACCGCAACGACGGCCCGCTGCAGGACGAAGTGCTGGTGCGGCTGTTCCGCGAAATCATGTCGGCCTGCCTGGCCCAGCAGGAGCCGCTGAAGATCGGCTTCCTCGGTCCGGAAGGCACGCATTCGCAGCAGGCGGTGTTCAAGCACTTCGGCCATTCCATCCACGGGCTGCCGCTGGCGAGCATCGAGGAAGTGTTCCAGGAGGTCGAAGCCGGCAACGCCGACTTCGGCGTGGTGCCGGTGGAGAACTCCACCCAGGGCACGATCCAGTCGACGCTGGACATGTTCCTGACCTCGAAGCTGAAGATCTCCGGCGAAGTCGAGCTGCGCGTGCACCAGCACCTGCTGTCGCGCGGCGGCCGCATCGAGGACATCGAGCGCATCTACTCGCATCCGCAGTCCTTCGCCCAATGCAAGGCCTGGCTGCGCGAGTACCTGCCCAAGGCCGAGAAGATTCCGGTCGCGAGCAACGCCGAGGCCGCGCGCCGCGCGCGCAACGCCGACGACGCCGCCGCGATCGCCGGCGCCAGCGCCGGCAACGTTTACGGCCTGAAGACCGTGGCCGGCCCGATCGAGGACCGCCCCGACAACACCACCCGCTTCCTGGTGATCGGGCGCGAGCTGTTCACGCCTTCGGGCAACGACCGCACCTCGCTGCTGATCTTCATCAAGGACCAGCCCGGCGCGCTCTACAACGTGCTGTCGCCGTTCGCCAAGCGCGGCCTGAGCATGAACCGCATCGAGTCGCGTCCCGGTCACACCGGCCGCTGGCAGTACGCGTTCTTCGTCGACATCGGCGGCCACGTGCAGGAACCCGCCATGCGCGAGGCGCTGGAGGAGCTGCAGGAGCTGGCGCACGAAGTGAAGGTGCTGGGCTCCTACCCGGTCGCGATCGCGTGAGCGCGGCTGCGTCTTCCACCGCGGCGGCGCCGGCGTACGACGAGGCCTGGTTCGCCACGCGCGCGCAGGCCGGCGTGCAGCGCCTGCGCGCCTACGACCCCGGCCACGACCTGGTGGCGCTGCGGCGCCGCTTCGGCGCCGAGCAACTGGTCGAACTGGGGTCCAACGAGAATCCCTACGGCCCGTCGCCGCGCGCGAAGGAAGCCGTGCTGGCGCAGCTGGATCAACTGCATCGCTATCCCGATCCGCTGGGCGCCGATCTCAAGCGCGCGTTGGCGGCCAAACACGGCGTGACGACCGCGCAGATCCTGCTCGGCAACGGCTCGCACGAACTGCTGATGCAGCTGGCGCAGGTGTACGCCGGGCCGGGCGACGAAGTGGTGTTCTCGCGTTACGGCTTCGCCGTGTTCGCGCTGGCCACGCAGGCCGCCGGCGCCAGCATGCGCATCGTCGAGGCGCTGCCGCGCGACGCGGCGATGCCGGCCGGCCACGACCTGGACGCGATCGCCGCGGCGGTCGGACCGGCCACGCGGCTGGTGTACGTGGCCAATCCGAACAACCCGACCGGCACCTGGTTCGGCCGCGATGCGCTGCGCGCGTTCCTGGCCAAGCTGCCGGCCGAAACCATCGTGGTGCTGGACGAGGCCTACGCGGAGATGGCCGATGCGCCGGATTTCGGCAGCGCGGTCGAGCTGCTGGCCACCCATCCCAACCTCGCCGTCACCCGCACCTTCAGCAAGGCCTACGGCCTGGCCGGCCTGCGCGTGGGCTACCTGCTGGCGGCGCCGGGGCTGGTGGCGGTGATGGAACGCCTGCGCGAGAGCTTCAACGTCAACGGCCCGGCGCTGGCCGCCTGCGAGGCCGCGCTGGCCGACGAGGCGCATCTGGCCTCGGCCTGCGCACGCAACGCCGAACAGCGCGCCGCGTTGAGCGCGGCGCTGGGCGAACGCGGCCTGCGCGTGTTTCCGTCGCAGACCAACTTCGTCCTGGTCGAATTCGGCGCCGACACCGCGCGCATCGAAGCGGAACTGATCGCGCGTGGCGTGGTGCTGCGGCCGATGGGCGGCTACGGCCTGGGCGATTGCCTGCGCATCACCGTCGGCGACGCCGACGAGAACCGTCGCCTGCTCGCCGCGCTGGACGCGGTGCGCGCATGAGCGCGCGCCAGGACTGGATCGCCGCGTCCGGCGCGCCGCTGCGCGGCAGCGTGCGCGTGCCGGGCGACAAATCGGTCTCGCACCGCGCGGTGATGCTGGGCGCGCTGGCCGAGGGCGTCACGCGTGTTACCGGTTTTCTCGAAGGCGAGGACACCCGCGCCACCGCGCGCGTGTTCGAGCGCCTGGGCGTGCGCATCGAAACGCCCAGCGCCAGCGAACGCATCGTCCACGGCGTCGGCCTGCACGGCTTGCGCGCCAGCGCCGAGGCGTTGGATTGCGGCAACGCCGGCACCGGCATGCGCCTGCTCGCCGGCGTGCTGGCGGGGCAGGGCTTCGATTCGGTGCTGATCGGCGACGAATCGCTGTCCAAGCGGCCGATGCGGCGCGTGACCGAGCCGCTGGCGGCGATGGGCGCGCGCATCGACAGCCAGGACGGCGGCCTGCCGCCGTTGCGCATCCACGGCGGCCGTTCGCTGCAGGGCATCGACTACACGCTGCCGGTGGCCAGCGCGCAGGTGAAGTCGGCGCTGCTGCTGGCCGGCCTGTATGCGCAGGGCGAGACCGTGGTGCGCGAGCCGCATCCCACCCGCGACTACACCGAGCGCATGCTGGCCGCGTTCGGCTGGCCGATCGAATTCTCGCCCGGCTATGCGCGCCTTAGCGGCGGTCATGCGCTGCACGCGACGCAGGTGGCGGTGCCGGCGGACTTTTCCTCGGCCGCGTTCTTCCTGGTCGCGGCCAGCGTGGTGCCGGGTTCGGAACTGCACCTGCAGGCGGTGGGCATGAACCCGCGCCGCACCGGCCTGCTGGCGGCATTGCGCCTGATGGGCGCCGACATCGCCGAGGAAAACGCGCGCGAGGAGGGCGGCGAACCGGTCGCCGATCTGCGCGTGCGCTACGCGCCGCTGCACGGCATCGACGTGCCGCAGGCGCTGGTGCCGGACATGATCGACGAGTTCCCGGCGCTGTTCGTGGCCGCGGCTTGCGCGCAGGGACGCAGCCGGATTTCCGGCGCGGCCGAGCTGCGCGTGAAGGAGTCGGACCGGATCGCGACGATGGCACAAGGTTTACGCATTCTTGGTGCGCAAATCGAGGAGACGCCCGACGGAGCCATTATCGAAGGCGGTGCCTTGCACGGCGGCGCGGTCGACAGCCACGGCGACCACCGCATTGCGATGAGCTTCGCTGTGGCGGCGCAGCGCGCGCACGGCGAAGTGCATATTCGTGACGTAGAAAATGTGGCTACTTCCTTCCCCGGCTTCGATGCCTTGGCGCGCGGCTGCGGTTTGGAACTGCGAACCGCGTTTGGTTTGTAGACAGGCGGGCGCCGCCGGTTTGGTTAGACTGCGGCGGATCGAGACGCGCCGCGTGCGGCGTATCGACACGGATGTGAGTACAAGGACGTAGCGGCCCTCGCCAACGCCCCCGCGTTGCGACGGCCATCACGTGGTTGGCGCCAGGCCCGGCGCGATTACGAGAGGATGAAGGCGATGCAGCAAGTTCCATGCGGCGCGATCGCGCAGGGCGCAGCGCCGTGCGCGCAGTCGCGCTGCGCCGACGCGGTCGATCGGTTGCGCGGCGACGACGCGCGCGATGTCGGAGACCGCCGGTGACCGAGCGGGCGCTGCGCGCGCCGTCGCAGGTCGGTGCCGCCGCGCCGCGGGCCGCCGACACGGGTTATTCCGATGCCGATGGACTGTCGCCGTGGATGCGTCGCGTCGCGCTGTTCGCGCTGTCTTATCAGGCCTTTTTCGCGCTGACCGACATCGGCCTGTATCTGCGCCCCGAACTAGGCGCCGGCGTCCTGCTGCTGTTGCTGTGCTGCGCGGGCCGCCGCCCTTGGCGCGAATTGGCCGCACAGCCGGCGGTGCGCGCGCTGGCGTTGCTGGTCGCGTTCGTGATCGCGCAGGCGGTGTACGCGGCGGTGAGCGTCGCGCCGTCGATACCGCTGTCGGCGCAACTGTCCACCGCCGGCAAGCTGGTGCGGTTGGCGGTGTTCACCTGCGTGACCGGGTGGTGGCTGTCCTTGCTGCCGCGCGCGATCCCGCGCCTGGTGATGCTGATGGGCGCCGGCCTGTTGTTGTCGGTGCTGATCTATCTGCCGTGGACCCAAGGCGCGGCGCTGTGGAGCGGCCGGCTGCGTCCGGAGTTGGGCATCCAGGAAAATCTCAGCGGACAGCTGGCGGCGATGGGCGGCTGGCTGGCGCTGTGCCTGTCGATGGCCCTGTGGGCGCGGCGACGCGAGCGCGGCCGCGGCCTGGCGCTGGCGGCCGCTCTGTTCGCCTACGTCGGCTGCTTCTGCCTGCTGCTGTTCTCGCAGTCGCGCGGCGCCTGGCTGGCGTTCGCGGCGATCGTGCCGCTGGTCGTGCTGGGCTTGCTCTGGCATCTGCATCGCGCGCGCCAGGGCCTGGGCGCGATGCTGCCGGTGCTGGTGGCGGCGGCGATATCGCTGCTGCTGCTGTACGCCGCGCGCGATCTGATCGCGCTGCGTTTCGCCGGCACCGAGACCGTGGTCAGCGAGGCGCAGCAGGCCGCGGTCGCGGGCACCGTCTCCAGCGCGCCGACGCCGACCGCGCCGGCGGCACCGGCGGCGAGCGCCGCCACGCCTGCCGCGGCGGTAGCCGTGACCGATGCCGTCACCGCGCAGCAGACCCAGGTCAACAACAAGGCCGTCAGCGTGCGCATGGCGCTGTACAAGCTGGGCATCGAGAAATGGCAGGAACGGCCGCTGCTGGGCTGGGGCCTGCGCACCACGCCCAGCCTGATCACCGAGAGCCAGCGCGACATGGCCGGCCAGCACCACATGCATCTGCACAACACCTACCTGGACGCCCTGGTCGGTCTGGGCGTGGTGGGCACCGGATTGTTGATCGCGGCGTTCGTGCTGCTGCTACGCGAGGCCCTGCTGGCCTGGCGGCGCGGGTGGGTGCCGGTGGCGGGGTTCTGGGCGCTGATCGGCAGCGTCGGCATCGTGCTGGTGGCGAACAATTTCGATTCACTGCTGTGGCGGTTCGAGTACGGGCGCGCGCCCCTGGAGTTCCTGTTCGGGGTCTGCCTGGCCTGGGGGCTGATCATGCGCCGCGCGGAACGGGTGCAGCGCGCTGCCGGTTGAAGCCGGCTCCCGCATCGAGCGGGGGGCGAGTTTGCTTGGGCGCGGTGTTCGGGTAGCGGCTCGCCTCGTTCACAGCAGCGCCACAGGCGTGGACTGGCTGCGAACACACACGCGGCCAACGTTGCCGCCGGCTCTGGTATTGAGTTCCCTTGTGTCGCTCCGGCCGCCCCTTGGCGGCCGGAGCCCGCTCTCCCCCGATTACCTGGCCCCGGGGGTCGGGGCATAGGCCTGTGTTTACGCCTGCGGCTTGAACTCGATCGGCACCTCGACCACGGCCGGAATCGGCTTGCCGTTGCGCGTGGCCGGCTCGAAGCGCCAGCGCTTCACCGCGTCCTGGGCGGCGCGGTCGAGCTCGCGCGAGCTGCTGCGGCGGACGAAATCGACCTCGCCCGGCACGCCGTCGGCGCCCACGTTCACCCGCAACAGCACGTCGCCGCCTTCGCCGCGACGCAGCGCGGTGGCCGGGTACTCGGGTTCCGGACTGCGATTGGCGATGCGTTCCGGCGCGGTCTCGCGCGGCGTGGTCAAGGCCGGCTTGGTCGGCTTGGGTTTGGCCGCGCTGGCGACCGGCTTGCGTGCGCCGCTGGCGGCGTCGCTGCCGTCGGCGGGCGTGGTTTGCGTCGGGATCGGCGCGATCGAGGCATCCGGCAGCGCCGTCGGCGCCGGCGCGCGTTGGCTCAGCAGGTACCAGATCGCCAGGATCGCGGCCAGCAGCACCAGCAGCCAGAGGCCGGTACGGTTGCGCGCGGGCTCGGCGGCTACCGCGGTGGCCTGCGGTTGAGTCTCACGATGGTCCAGCGTGTTGTCCGTCATGTCTTCCTCCTCGGGTCGTCCCCGGTGGTCCGGGTGGCGACTCGACTTTCCTCACGCCGGTGTTAGCGGCAGGTGAGACGGAGGGGTTACGGCGTTACGCGTTCAGCGACTGGCATCGAATGTGATCGGGATCATCACGGTGCCGCCGACCGGCTGGCCGTTGGCCAGGGCCGGGTGGAAGCGCCAGCGCCGCACCGCGTCCTGGGCGGCGCGGTCGAGCATGCGCGAGCCGCTGCTGGTGGCCACGGCCACCTCATCGGGCGTGCCGTCGGCGCCGATGCGCGCGCGCACCATCACCGTGCCGCTTTCGCCGCGGCGCAAGGCGGCGGGCGGATAGCGCGGCGACGGATTCTGGCCCGCGATCGGCTTGGGGTCGGAGCTGGCGACCGCGGCCGGCGGCGGCGCGGCCGGGTTGTTCGCGATCGCGGCATCGGCGGGCGGCGCCGGCGGCCGGGTCTCGACCAGCCGTGGCTGGTCGGCGCCGGGCGTCGGCGCGGCCTGCGGCGCGGGGCCGACGCCGCTGCCTTCGTCGCCGGGCATCGGCGCCGGCAGCGGTGCGTAGTTGGGGCCGGCGGCGGTCGGCGGGGCGATGCCGTCGGCGCGGTAGAAATCGTGCTTGTCGCTGCGCGACCAGACCAGGGCGAACAGGATCAGGCCCAGCGCGAACGCGCCCAGTACCCACCACAAGGCCTTGCGCGCGGGGCGCCAGGCGGCCAGATCGATCACGGGACGGGACGGCGCGGGGGACGGGGTCGACATGCGGGTTCCGGTGGGGCAGGGAGCGGGGCTGCCTGCATTCTGCCCGCAACCGGGTTAATCCGTCGGCAACCGGTCGCGATTTGGACGCGCATTGGCCCTAAACGCGTCCGGCACGCGATAATCGCGCTCCGCTTCCCCACCGGTTCCGTCATGCTCGATCCTGTCCTGCTGCGCCAGCAACCCGCCGAACTCGCCGCGCGCCTGCGCGATACCCGCGGCTACGTCCTCGACGCGAGCGCGCTGGAGTCGCTGGAAAGCGAGCGTAAGCAGATCCAGATCCGCACCCAGGAACTGCAGAACCTGCGCAACACCCGTTCCAAGGCGATCGGCCAGGCCAAGGCCAAGGGCGAGGACGTGGCCGCGCTGCTGGCCGAGGTCGCCGGCTTCGGCGACGAGCTCAAGGCCAGCGAGCTGCGCCTGGACGAAATCCGCAGCCAGATCGAGGCCGTCGCGCTGAGCATCCCGAACCTGCCGCACGAGTCCGTGCCGGCCGGCAAGGACGAGGCCGGCAACGTCGAGCAGCACCGTTGGGGCACGCCGCGCGCGTTCGATTTCGCGGTCAAGGACCACGTCGAACTCGGTGCGCGCAACGGCTGGCTGGACGGCGACACCGCCGCCAAGCTGTCGGGCGCGCGCTTCACCGTGCTGCGCAGCCAGCTCGCGCGCCTGCATCGTGCGTTGGCGCAGTTCATGCTGGACCTGCACGTGGATCAGCACGCGTACCAGGAAACGAACGTGCCTTTGCTGGTCAACGCCGATTCCATGCGCGGCACCGGCCAGCTGCCGAAGTTCGAGGACGACCTGTTCGCGACCGTGGTCGGCGAGGGCGAGGCCGCCAGCAAGCGTTACCTGATCCCGACCTCGGAAGTGCCGCTGACCAACATCGTGCGCGACGAGATCGTCGACGACGCGGCGCTGCCGCTGCGCATGACCGCGCATTCGATGTGCTTCCGCGCCGAGGCCGGCAGCCACGGCCGCGACACCCGCGGCATGATCCGCCAGCACCAGTTCGAGAAGGTCGAGCTGGTCACCATCGCGCGTCCGCACGAGAGCTACGACGAGCACGAGCGCATGACCCGCTGCGCCGAAGTCGTGCTGGAAAAGCTGGGCCTGCCGTACCGCCGCATGCTGCTGTGCACCGGCGACATGGGCTTCGCCGCCACCAAGACCTACGACCTGGAAGTGTGGCTGCCCAGCCAGGACACCTACCGCGAGATTTCCTCGTGCTCCAACTGCGAGGCCTTCCAGGCCCGCCGCATGCAGGCGCGCTGGCGCAACCCGGCCACCGACAAGCCCGAGCCCGTGCACACCCTCAACGGCTCCGGCGTCGCCGTCGGCCGCGCCCTGATCGCGGTGATGGAGAACTACCAGAACGCCGACGGCTCGATCACCGTGCCCGAAGCGCTGCGTCCGTACATGGGCGGCGCCGAACGCATCGACTGACGGCGCCACCATCGCCGTAGGAGGCGGTAAGCCGCCAGGCGCACCGCATCGCGAGCGGCGGTACGGATTCAACTCGATGAAAGCGATGCGGTTGTCACCGCATCCTACGAATGCGAGCCCTCACTCGCAGCAATGCATGCGCAGCAGCCCCGTAGGATGCGGTAAGCCGAAGGCGCACCGCATCGCGCGTGAGCAGGCTGCCGGCGGTATCGCATCCAGTCACAGCCAACCCATGCCGGTCAGAAACATCGCGGCGCCAGCGAAAGCGAGAAAGGCGAACCAGACCAGGGCCAGCTTGCGGCCGGCAGGCGCCGAGACGCGCAGGCAGAACCAGAGGAAGCCGCGGAACACGAAGCTCTTGGCGCTGAAGTAATAGCTGAGCAGGAACACGAGGCCCCAGGCCATCGCATTAGCACCCAGCAACGCATTGCCGGGCGATGCGCGCCACGGCCCCGCCGCGACGCCGCCCACGGCCAGATACGCCAGCAGCAGCGCCGCCAGCGCGGCGATCACGCACAGTCCCAGCCCAACACCGGTTTGTTCGGGCTCAGCGTTGGGATCCACCGTCGGCTGCGCGCGCTTCACTCGCACCAATGCACATGCAACGGCGAGCCGTGGCCGGCCTCCAATGCCGCCAGCACTGGATAGCGCATCAGGTCGCCGCTGCGCAGCGCGGCTTCGAAGACTTCGCGCTTGCGTTCACCCTGGATCAACAGCAGTCGGGTCTGGACGCGTTGCAGCCCGATCGGAGTCAGGCTGATCCGACGCGGCCAGCGTTGCGCGCCGGCGGCGTCGTCGGCATCGACGGCGACATAGGCCTGGCGGCTGGCGAGCGCGCGTGCGAGATCGCGGCCCGGGAACAGCGACGCGGTATGGCCGTCTTCGCCCATGCCCAGCACCGCCGCGCTGGCGCCGAGCTGCGCATGCGCGTTGGCGGCGGCGACCGCGTCTTCGATGCGGCGTCCGGCCTGGGTCAGCGGTTCGAAGCGCGCGGCGGCGGCGTGGTCGTGCAGCAGATGGCTGCGGACCATGCGCGCGTTGCTGTCCGGATCGTCCGGCAGCAGCCAGCGTTCGTCGACCAGGCCGATATCGACGCGGCTCCAATCCAGCGGCGCCTTGGCGAGCGCGCGATAGACCGGGCCGGGGGTGGTGCCGCCCGACAGCAGCAGGCGCGCGCGCGGGCGCAGCGACAGATCGCGGCGCAATTCAGCCGCGATCGCGACCGCGCAGGCCCAGGTCCACACATCGCGGCCGCGATGCGCGTGCATTACGTACCGAGTCGTTTCCGGTTCCGCTGGACCGGCCGAGGCGGGCGACGTGTCGTCGAGCATCCCCCGATCTTCGCACGATCCGCCTCAACGCGGCGTGTGCCTGGCCAGAGCGGCCGCGCCCAGCAGTCCGGGCTGCGGATGGGTGACGGCCAACGTGGGAATGCGCGCCATCGCAGGCGAAAAACGTCCTTTATGCTCAAAACGTTGGCGGAATCCGGAGCGTTGCAGCCAGGGCATCAAGCGCGGCACCAGTCCGCCGGGCAGGAACACGCCGTCCCAGGCGCCCAGGGTCAGCACCAGGTCGCCGGCCGCGGCGCCGTACACCGCGCAGAACACGTCGATCGCGCGCAGGCAGCGCGCGTCGCCTTCGCGCGCCATCGCGGTGATGTCGGCCGGCTGCAGCGGGCCGGGGTCTTCGCCGGCGATCTGGCTCAGCGCGCGATGCAGGTTGACCAGGCCGCTGCCGCTGACCAGGCGTTCGTTGGAGACGCGGCCGAACTCGCCGGACAGGCGTTGCAGGATGTCGATCTCCTCCGGCGTGCCCGGCGCGAAGCTCACGTGTCCGCCTTCGGTCTGCAGCGGGTAGTAGCGTCCGTCGCGGCGGAGCAGGCCGCCCACGCCCAGACCGGTGCCGGCGCCGATCACCGCGTAGGTGCGGTCGCCCTCGTCGGCGCCCTGCCAGGCGACGCCGCCGATCGCGACCACGTCCTGCGGACGCAGCAGCGATACCGCCATCGCCTGCGCGGCGAAATCGTTGACCAACTGCAGGCGCTGCAATCCCAGGGCCTGGCGCGTGCGCGCGGCCGAGATCACCCAGGGGTGGTTGGTGATGCGCGCCTCGTCGCCGTCGACGCGTCCGGCGACGGCGAACACTGCCTCCACAGGCGCGGCGCCGACGCGATCCAGATAATGGCGCGCGGCGTCGGCCAGCGACGGGAAGTCGGCGACCGCGAACACCTGCACGCTGTCCTCGCGCAAGGGTTGCTCGTGCTGCGGCGAGGCCAGCGCGAAACGCGCATTGGTGCCGCCGATGTCGGCCAGCAGCGCCTCCGGTGCGGCCGCGTTCAAGGCTCGCCTCCGCGGCCCTGGCGCAGCGTCGCCGGCAGGAAATCCGCGGCCTCGGTCGGGCCCCAGGAACCGGCCGGGTATTCGATCGCCGGTTGATCGGTGCCGCTCCAGGCGCGCTCGACGCTGTCGATCCACTGCCAGGCCGATTCGACCTCGTCGTCGCGCACGAATAGGGTCTGGTTGCCGCGCAGCGCGTCCACCAGCAGGCGTTCGTAGGCGATGCGGCGCTGCGGCGAATTCGACATCGACAGGTCCAGCGACATCGGCCGCAGCTCCAGCGCGCCCCATTCGGGCGCGGCCAGGCTGCCCATCAGGCCCAGCTCCACGGTTTCGTCCGGCTGCAGGCGCATGCGCAGCCGGTTGGGGCGTTCGCGCCCGCGCGCGGGACGCTCGAACAGCCAATGCGACACCGGCTTGAACGAGACCACGACCTCGGTGGCGCGCGCCGCCAGACGCTTACCGGTGACCAGGCGGAACGGCACGCCGGCCCAGCGCCAGTTGTCGATGTAGGTGCGCAGCGCGACGAAGGTTTCCACCGGCGCGTCGTGCACGAAGCCCTTGACCGCGCGGCCCTCGACCACGCCGCCGCCGTAGCGCCCCCGCACGGTGTCCTGCGCGGCCTGCGCGGCGTCCATCGGGCGCAGCGCGCGCAGTACTTTGCGTTTTTCCTCGCGGATGCTGTCGGCGTCCAGGTTCGATGGCGGCTCCATCGCGATCAGGGCGAGCAGCTGCAGCATGTGGTTCTGGACCATGTCGCGCAGCGCGCCGTAGCCGGCGTAGTACTCCTCGCGGCCGTCGACGCCGGCGGTCTCGGCGACCAGGATGTCCACCGATTCGATCCAGCGGTGTTGCCAGACGGCTTCCAGCAGGGTGTTGCCCAGGCGCAGCGCCAGCAGGTTCTGCACCGCGGCCTTGCCCAGGTAATGGTCGATGCGGAAGATCCGCGACTCGTCCAGGCAGGCGCGCAGCGCGGCGTTGATCGCGCGCGCCGAGGCCAGGTCGCGGCCGATCGGTTTTTCCAGCACCAGCCGCGAGGGATCGGCGAGCACGCCGGCCGCGCTCAGGCCCTGCGCCACCGGCACGAACAAGTCGGGCGGCGTGGCCAGGTAACTTACGCTGGGGCGGTCGGCGTAGCGCGACAGCGCGGCCGCGATCGCGGCGGTGTCGCGCAGGTCGACGGCGACGTAGCTGATGCCGCGCAGCAGGCCGTCCACGGCCGCGGCGTCGTCGGCGGCTTCGTCGGCCATGCGCTCGCGCAGCCAGGCGCGGAATGCCTCGTCGCTCATCTCCTGCCGCCCGACCGCGATCAGGCGGAAGTCGGGCGGCAGCAGGCGGTCGCGCCAGAGGTGGATCAGCGACGGGAACAGGTAGCGCTGGGCGAGATCACCCGTGGCGCCGAACAGCAACAGGGTGTCGTGCATGGCGCCGGCGCCTGGTCGGATCGGAGTGCTTAAGGTAGCGGCTCGGACAGCGAGCGGCCATGCGTGGCGATCACGTTCGAGTACCACTTCGCGCTGTCCTTGGGCGTGCGCTCCTGGGTCGCGTAGTTCACGTGGACCACGCCGAAGCGCTTGGAGTAGCCCAGCGACCATTCCAGGTTGTCCAGCAGCGACCACACCATGTAGCCGCGGATGTCGCAGCCGGCCTGGATCGCGTCGTGGATCGCGCTGAGGTGCTTTTGCAGGTAGTCCATGCGCAGCGGATCGCGCACGCGGCGTTCGCCGCTGGCGTCGGGCTCGGCCACCGGCGGATCGAAGAAGGCCGCGCCGTTCTCGGTGACGTACATCGGGATGTCGCCGTAGCGCTGCTTGAACCAGGTCAGCGTGTCGGTGAGGCCCTGCGGGAACACTTCCCAGCCGGTCTCGGTGTAGGTGCCCGAGGGCTGGCGCACCACGCCGGTGTTGAGCGGGTAGCTGACCGCGTCCTGGGTGACGCTGCGGGTGTAGTAGTTGATGCCGACGAAGTCGATCTTTTGCTGGATGAGTGCGTAGTCCTCGGCCGGCCATTCCGGCCAGGCCTCGCCGAAGATCTCGCGCAGTTCCGGCGGATACGAGCCGAGCAGAGCGGGGTCGAGGTACTGCTCGTTCATGTAGGCGTGCGCGCGCTTGACCGCGGCCGCGTCGGCGGCCGAATCGGTGGCGGCGTACTTGGGCTCGATGTTCACCACCAGGCCGATCTCGTGCTGGCCGATCGCGCGGTAGGCCTGCACGGCGGCACCGTGCGCGCGCATCAGGTTGTGCGAGGCGATCGGCGCCTCGAAGCGGCTGCGGTGGCCGGGCGCGAGCGCGCCGTGCAGATAGCCGCCGTCGGTGATGACCCAGGGTTCGTTGAGGGTGACCCACTTCTTGACCCGGCCGTCTAGAGCGCGGTACAGCACGCTGCCGTACTCGGCGAACCAGTCGGCGCAGTCGCGGTTGAGCCAGCCGCCGCGGTCGTCCAGCGCCGCGGGCATGTCCCAGTGGTACAGGGTCAGCAGCGGTTCGATGCCGTTGGCCAGCAGCTCGTCGACCAGGCGCGAATAGAAGTCCACGCCGGCCTGGTTCACGCGGCCGGTGCCCTCGGGCAGGATCCGCGACCAGGACACGCTGAAGCGGTAGGCCTGCAGGCCCAGGCGCTTCATCAGCGCGACGTCGTCCTTCCAGCGCCGGTAGTGGTCGCAGGCGACGTCGCCGGTGTCGCCGTTGAGGGTCATGCCCGGGGTGTGGGCGAAGCGGGTCCAGATGCTGGGACCGGCGCCGTCGGCGAGCGGGGAGCCCTCGATCTGGTGGGCGGCGGTGGCCGCACCCCATAGGAAACCCTCGGGAAAGACACGAACTTGGCTCATCGCTGCTTGGCTCCGGTGCGGGGGCGCATCGCTGGTCCGACGCGCATGTAAACGGTTACATGGCAGAATAGCCCAGGGCGGCGACAATTGCATCGTCGCTTCGACGCATCGTGCAACCGGTTGGGAGAATTCATGGCGAAGGTCACGCTTGAAGGGCTGCGCAAGGTCTATCCGAATGGATTCGTCGGCGTGGACGCGGCCAGTTTCGAGATCGACGACGGCGAGCTGCTGGTGCTGGTCGGCCCCTCGGGCTGCGGCAAGTCGACCCTGCTGCGCATGATCGCGGGCCTGGAGACCATCAGCGCAGGCGAACTGCGCATCGGCGGGCGCCGCGTCAACGAGGTGCCGCCCAAGGACCGCGACATCGCCATGGTGTTCCAAAGCTACGCCCTGTACCCGCACATGACCGTGGCCGAGAACCTGGGCTTCGGCCTGAAGTTGCGCGGCGCGTCCAAGGCCGAGATCCAGGCGCGGGTGAAGGACGCGGCGGCCACGCTGGAGCTGGAGTCGATGCTGCAGCGCAAGCCGGCCGCGCTGTCGGGCGGTCAGCGCCAGCGCGTGGCGCTGGGGCGAGCGCTGGTGCGGCAGCCGCAGGTGTTCCTGTTGGACGAGCCGCTGTCCAATCTGGACGCCAAGCTGCGCATGGGCATGCGCGTGGAGATCGCGCGCCTGCACCGTCAGCTGGGCACCACCATGGTCTACGTCACCCACGACCAGATCGAGGCCATGACCCTGGGCCAGCGCATCGTCGTGCTCAAGGACGGCAAGATCCAGCAGATCGACACGCCGATGGCGCTGTACCGGCACCCGGCCAACCTGTTCGTGGCGACCTTCCTGGGCAGCCCGAAAATGAACCTGCTGTGGGGCGAGGTGATCGAACGCGACGGCCTGCGCCTGCGCATCGCCGAAGGCGTGGAACTGCCGCTGCAACCCGACGAGGCGCTGCGCGAGACCGTGCGCGGCTACCTGGGCCGCCAACTCACCGTCGGTCTGCGCCCCGAGGACATGCGCCTGGCCGAAGCCGCGCCTGGGCGGTTGGCGGCGAAGGTGGAAGTGGTGGAGCCGGTCGGCAACGAGGCCTTCCTCAACCTGGGCTGCGGCGGCTGCGACCTGGTGCTGCGGCTGGCGCCGTACGATCTGCCTCAACCCGGCGACACCGTGCACCTGGGCTACGTGCCCGAGCGCATGCATTACTTCGATCCCGACACCGAACTCAGCCTGCGTCCCGCGCCGGCGGCCGCGGCCGTGCAGAGCGCGGCATGAATCCGCGCCAGGCCGCGGAGCTGAGCGAAGGCGCGCAGTTCTGCGTGCCGCTGCCGGAAGGCGCGGGCTACGCCTACGGCTACATCGCGCTGGCGCGCAAGGGCTGGGGCTACCTGTACGACATCCACGCGCGGATCGGCGTAGACGAAACGCCGCCCGCTGACATCGCCGCCGCGCCGCTGGCGCTGCGCAACCTGCTCGGCAGCGGCGGCGAATTCGTCGCCGCGCCCTACAACCGCCAACCCTGGCGCCTGCTGGGCACGCAGGCCGCGGCGATCGCGCCGCTGGTGTCGCCGCTGTTCCGGGTAGGCAGCAAGGTCCTGGACATGCGCGACGGCGCGCCGGTGAGCGATGCGTCCATCGCGCTGGCGTCGCTGCCGTACAAGGAATACCCGACCGACGACGAGCATTCCTACCGTGTCGCCGCGTGCCTGCTGGGCTGCGAGTACGCGTTCGACGAAGCGCGCGCCGGCTACGTGCTGCTGCGCTGACCCGACCAGCTCAAGCGCCTGCCTGCGCCAGGCGCGCGTCGGCGCGCTGCGATTGCCGGCGCAGTCCGACGATCGCCAGCAGCAGCAGGGCCATCGGCGCCAGCGACAGGTAGAACGCGGTCTCGCCGCCGGCGCGCGCGAACAACTGCCCGGTGATGAACGAGCCGGTGGTGCCGCCCAACGCCGAAAACACCACGATCAAACCGGTCATCGCCGCGTGCCGCGACTTGGGCAGCGCGCTGAGCACCACCGAATTGATCGCCGGATAGATCGGCGCCATGAACAGTCCGATCAGCGGAAACACGTAGGCCGCGACCGGCGCGCGCGTCCAACTGGCGTGCGGGTCCGGGCGCATGCCCGCGGCCAGCGGCAGCGCCAGCAGCACCAGCGCGGCCATCGCCAGCACGCAGCCGATCAGCAGCCAATGCCAGGGCACGCGCCGCAGCAGCAGCCCTGCGCCCAGGCGGCCCAGGGCCAGCGAGACGGCGAAGATGCTCGCCGCCTGCACGCTCATGGTCGTGGGCAGGTGCAGGATCTCGCGGTTGAAGGTCGGCAGCCAGGTGCCGATGCTCTGTTCGATCAGCACGTAAAGAAACGCCGAGATCAGGAACACGCCGATCAGCGGCTGCGCGATCAGCCGGAACATGTCGAAGAAGGCCTCGCCCGGCGCATGACCGTCGCGCGCGGCCGCCTCGTCCAGGCGGCTGACGGCCAGCAGCAGCGCGGTGGCGCCGGCGACCGCGGCGATCACCCAGTACACCCGCAGCCAGCGCGGGTCGGCGGGCGCGTCGGGGTTGATGAAGCTGGCGAACAGCCAGTAACCGGCCAGCACGCCGACCATGAACCAGCCCTCGATGGTGCTGGTCAGGCTGGCGTGCTGTTGCTTGCCGTCGGTGAGCAGGCCGATCGAGGAATACACCGCGACCTTGGCCAGCGCGAACGAGGCGCCGACCACGGTGAACAGCAGCTTGGTCGCCCAGAACGCATGCAGCAACGGCATCAGCGCGCAGGCGGCGGCGACCAGGCTCAGGCCCAGGATCATCGCGCGCCGGTAGCCCAGGCGTGGCAGCAGCGAGGCGGTGAGGAAGGACACCACCGCGATCGGCAGGTCCTTGAACGCCTCCAGGAAACTGGCCTCGGCCTTGTCCACGCCGAAGCCCTGGATGGCCTGCAGGATCACGGTGCCGACGCTGTTGAGCAGCACCGCGAACACCATGTAAGTCAGGACCATCGCCAGGATCATGCGGCCGCGGTGACTGCCGGTGGGACTCATGCGCTGCTCCTGCGCGTGGCTGTTGCCGATGCGCGCTGTGATGAAAAGCCGTTCGCGACGGTCGCCGGCGCGCCCTTGCCTCGGGGGGAGGGGCTGCGCGGACGGCGCCCGCGATCGCGCCGCGAACGGACTGGAAAACCCCGAGCCGCCGGCGACGGAGTCAGCATCGCATGCCGCTCCGCCGCCGCGGCGCTCACCAGCGGTAGGCCGCCGAGAGCTGGTAGGAACGGCCCGCGATCGGCCGGCCCAGGAACACGCCGCCGGTGGCCGCGCCGGGCACGCGCACGTTGCCCTCGGTCAGGCCCAGCTCGTCGGTGACGTTGCTGCCGCTGGCGGTGAACTCCCAGTGTTCGCCCACATGGAGGTTCGCGCCTACGTCCAGCGTGTGGTACGAGGGCAGCTCCTGGGTGTTGGCCAGGTCGGCGTAGCGGTCGCCGATGCGCGAGTAGGTCGCGAACAGCTTGAGATCGCCGACCGGCAGGGTCCAGTAGTAGCTGGGCGTGATGCGGAACTGCTGCTTGGGCTGGCGCATCACCTGGTTGCCGGTGAACTCGCGGTAGTTCTCGTACTGCGCGTCCAGCCACACGCCGGTGGCGCGCAGCTCGAAGCCGCCGAACGGACGGATCGCGCCTTCCAGTTCCACGCCGTAGGCGCGCGAATCGCCGACGGTGGTGAAGTTGGTGCCGTCGTCGAGGAAGGCCTGGAACGGCGAGTTGGTGAAGCTGTTGTAGAACGCGGTCAGGTACAGGTCGTAGACCGAGTTGCCGGACTTGAAGCCCAGCTCGTACTGGTCGACCTCCTGGATCTTGGTGTTGCCGTCGCGCAGGTTGTCGAAAGCCGGCAGCTTGTAGCCGGAGTTGGCGCGCGCGAACAGGCTGGAGGTTTCGTTGAGCTTGTAGTTCAGGCCCAGGGTCCAGGAGAAATGCTTGTCGTCCTGGTCGATGCGGCGCGTGCTGGGCAGCGAGATCGAGGTGTTGTTGTCGTACAGCGTGTTCGGGTTGCCGTCCAGGTCGACCGTGGCGGTGTTGTGCACGGTGCCGTCGACCTGCTGCCACTCGTAGCGGATGCCGCCGTCCAGGCGCAGGCGGTCGTTGATCTGCCATTCGTCGGCCAGGAACACGGCGGTGTTCTGGCCGTCGTAGTCGCCGCGCAGCGAGAAGAACGAGGTGCCGACGAAGCCGTCGCGGGTGACCTGGCGGCCGTCGGCCAGGCGCACGTCGATGCGGCGGGCGTTGTTCTCGGCCGTCAGCAGCATGTTGTTGCCCAGGTACCAGGTGTCCTTGGACGAGTAGCGCGCGTAGTACACGCCCGCGGTCAGCGTGTTGCCCTCGAACAGGTCGCGGCTGAAACGCAGGTCGTTGGTGAAGGATTCGATTTCCTTGTCGACCACCCAGAAGCCGGCGGTCAGCACCTGCTGGTTCGGATCCACCGCGCCGCCGCCGTTGGTGTAGGTCGCGGTGCCGGGACTGCCGAAGGAGGCCATGTAGCTGCCGATGGTCTGCGGGCTGGCGCCGGTGAACAGGCCGTTGGTGGGCGCGCTGCCGCTGACGTAGTTGACGCGGTCGCTGATGGTCCAGTCGCCGAGGTAGAAATCCATCGAGGCGCCGAACACGTCCAGGTTGATGCCGCGGCCGTCGGCCAGATCGCGGCTGATGCTTTGGCCGTTGGGGCCGGTCGGTATCGTCACGCGGCGGAAATCGTTGCCCAGCAAGGTGCCGGACTGCGCGTCCAGGCCGGGGAAGCTGGACAGGTCCTGGCCGTTGTTGCGCGACAGCAGCGGGATCGGGGTGAAGAAGGCGTTCTTGTCGTCGGTGTGGCGCGCGTACAGGGTGATCTCGCCGCTGTCCCAGCTGCGGGTCAGGGTGGCGCTGAACTGGCCGCCCTTGTCGGCCGGGAACTGGGTGTCGCGCACGCCGTCGGTCACGCGGTAGAAGCCGCCGATGCTGTAGTACCAGCCTTCGCCGAGCTTGCCGCTGTTGAACACGTCGACGCGGCGCAGGTTGTCGCTGCCGGCGGTCACGCGCAGGCTGCCTTCGGTCTCTTCGCCGCCCTTCTTCTGGATGAAGTTGACCGTGGCGCCGGGCTGGCCGTTGGAGAAGATCGGGCTGGGGCCGCCGCGCAGCACTTCCATGCGGTCGATGGTGTCGTCCATGCGGAACAGGGTGGAGTTCTCCAGGAACGACAGCGTCGGCGGCGGGAACAGCGGCGCGCCGTCCATCTGCACGGTCACGAACGGCGCGTCGCCTTCCGACGGCATGCCGCGCACGAAGATGTTGGCGCCGGTGCTGCCGCCGGCCGATTCGGCCCACACGCCGGGCACCACCTTCAGCGCGTCGGCGGTGCTCAGCGGCACGGCCTCCTGCAACTGCTCCAGCGAGGCGGTGGTGATGGAGAAGCTGGCGTCGCGCTTGCGCACGCCCTTGAAGCGCGCGGTACCGCTGACCACCACCGAATCCAGGGTGGTGGCCTCGCTTTCGCCGGACGGCGGCGCGTCCGCGTCCTGCGCGCGCGCCAAGCCGGGGGCCAGCGCGGCCGCGATGGCCATCGACAGGGCGTAACGGATCAGAGACTGCTGCTGCATGGTGTTCTCCCCACTCCTCAGGATGTCAGGTTGTGTGCGCCGCGCCGAGTGCCGGCGCGGCTTCAGCGCGTAACGAAAGCGTCCAAGTCGAATGCGGCGATCGCGGGCAGGTGCGCATGCGCGCCGGGCAGGGCGGCGGCGTCGCCGATGCCGACCGCGGCCATGCCGGCGGCGCGGATCGCGACGATGCCGGCGGCTGCGTCTTCGATGCCGATGCACAGCGCCGGCGGCACGCCCAGGCGCTGCGCCACGTCCAGGAAAATGTCCGGCGCCGGCTTGGCGCGGGCGATGCGCGCGGCGTCGGCGACGCAGTCGAAGCGGTCGGCGATGCCCAGTCGCGCCAGCAGCGCGGCGGCGTTCTTGCTGGCCGAGGCCAGGCCCAGCTTGAGTCCGCGCGCGCGCGCAGCGTCCAGCAGTTCGCGCACGCCCGGGAACAGATCCTGCGGGCCGACGCTCTCGATCGCGGCGCGGTAGTAGCCGTTCTTGCGCGCCGCCAGTTCGCGCCGCTGCGCGGCGTCGTAGGCGCGGTCGGCGCGCTCCAGGATGATCGCCAGGGAGGCCTCGCGGTCCACGCCCTTCAGGCGCAGGTTGACGGTCTCGTCGAAGGGCACGCCGATCTCGTCGGCCAGGCGCTTCCAGGCCAGGTAATGGGTGTGGGCGGTGTCGGTGAGCACGCCGTCCAGGTCGAAGATCAGCGCCTGCGCCGGGCGCGGAAACGCCGGCGACGCGTCGCTGTGCGGGCCCGCCAACGGCAGGCGCTGTTCGCGGTCGGCGCTCAGCCGCAGGCGCTGGCCCGCATGCACGATCTCCAGCGGTTCGCCCTCGATCAGGCGGTAGGTCGCGTGCGTGCCGTCCACGCCCACGTGCAGTTCGCGTCCGCGCCAGCGCAGGCCGAAGCCGTAACCGTTCCAGCGCGCGGGCAGGCGCGGGGCGAAGTGCAGCTCGCCCTGGATCGCGCGCAGGCCGGCGAAGCCCTGGGTCAGCGCCAGCCAGCTGCCGGCCATCGCCGCCATGTGCACGCCGTGGTCGGTGTTGCCGTGCAGGTCGTCCAGGTCCACCCGCAGGCTGGCGTCGAAATAGTCCAGCGCGCGATCGGCGTAGCCGACTTCGCTGGCGAGGATGCCGAACATGCAGGCCGACAGGGTCGAGTCGTGGGTGGTCACCGCCTCGTAGTAGTCGTAGCTGCGGCGCTTGCGCGCGACGTCGATGTCGGCGCCGGCCAGCACCAGCGCCATCACCACGTCGGCCTGCTTGCAGACCTGGTAGCGGTACAGCGTGAGCGGGTGGTAATCCAGCAGCAGCGGGCGGTGTTCTCCGCTGCGCGGCGGGAACGGCCAGCGCGGCTTGTCGAGGAAGCCGTCGTCCTGCGCGTACACGCCCAGGCCTTCGTCGTAGGGCAGGTACATGGCCTGCGCGGCATTGCGCCAGTTGCCGACCTCGTCGGCGTCCAGGCCCAGCGCCGCAGCCAGCGCCGCCGCCTGTTCGGGGCGTTGCGCATGCAGGCGTTCCCACACCGCGACCGCGCGCAGCAGGTGCTGCTGGGCCATGCGGTTGGTGTAGTAGTTGTTGTCGACCATGGCCGTGTACTCGTCCGGCCCGGTGACTTCGTGGATGCAGAACGCGCCGCCGCGGCGCGGGTTGTAGTGGCCGACCTGCGGCCAGATGCGCGCGGTCTCGAACAGCATCTGCGCGCCGCCGTCGACCAGGAAATCGACGTCGTCGCTGGCGTCCAGGTACAGGCCGATCGCGTAGGCGATGGCGGCGTTGATGTGGTACGCGGCCGAGCCGGAGGGGTAGTGCGCCGAGCACTCGCCGCCGCCGATGGTGCGCCAGGGGTAGAGCGCGCCGGCGGCGTGGTTCATCTCGCGCGCATGCGCACGCGCGGCGTCGAGCATGCGGTACCGCGCCTGCAGCATCGCCCGCGCCACGTCCGGCGCGGTGTAGGCCATCACCGGCAGCACGAAGGCCTCGGTATCCCAGAAGCAATGGCCTTCGTAGCCTTCGCCGGTCAGGCCCTTGGCGGCGGTGCCGGACACGCCGTCGCGGCCGGCCGACTGCCACAGATGGAACAGGTTGAAGCGCAGCGCCAGTTCGCTGCCGGCATCGCCGGCGATGCACAGTTCGGCGTCGCGCCAGAACTCGGCCACGGCGCCGGCCTGCAGCGCGGCGATGGCGGCGTAGCCGGCGTCCACGGCCGCGGCCAGCGCGGCGTCGACGCGCGCGTCCAGGCCCGGCGCTTCGGCGGAGCTGGCGTAGGCGACGAACTTCTCCAGCACCACGCTGTCGCCGGGCTGCAGCTGCGCGCGGTAGCGCTGCATGGCGCGGGTTTCGTCGGCCTTGGCGGCATCGAAGCTCAGCGCCGTACCGCCGTCGGGCAGGCGATGGCCTTGCGCGCACAGCACCGCGCCGGTGCCATGGCGGGTGCGTTGGGCGTAGCGCGCCTGCGAGGCGTCGGCGTGCGCGCCGCTGGCGAGCAGGCCCTGACTGCCGGACACGCCGATGCGCGGATCGTCGCCCTGAGCGGCGGCCTGGCGCCCGCTCTCGATCGCCGACACCAGCGCGATCGGGCCGCTGTAGTCGATCGAGGTCACGCGGTAGCGGATCGCCAGCAGGTCGCAGGCGCCGGGGTGCACGTTGGTCGGCACCACGCGCTCGGCCAGGATCTCGACCGTCGCGCCTTGCGCGCCGCGCAGGCGCATGCGCCGCCGCAACGCGCCGCTGCGCAGGTCCAGTTCGCGTTCGAACGCCAGCACCTCTGCGGTTTCCGGGTCCAGGCGCTGATCGCCCAGCCAGACTTCGATGCGCTTGCCGTCGGCGACCGGCACGCGGGTGTCGGTGCTCAGGGCGAAGCCGCGGAAGCGCTCGTGGTAGTGGATGGGATTGTGTTCGTAGACCGTGGCCAGGTAGCAGCCGTCGCCGTCGCCGCGGCCTTCCTCGAAGCCGCCGCGCACGCCCAGCGAGCCGTTGGCCAGGGCGAACAGGCTGGCGTCGCGCTGGCGGCGTTCGGGCTGATAGCGGTCCTGGCGCAGGCACCAGGTCGGGGCGTCGGGAGCGGCGGCTGCGGCGGGGAGGGACTGGGTCACGCGGGATCGGCCTTGGTCGTTGCGACCGCGGGGGCGGCGGTCGAGGCGGACCCTAAGTGGCGATTGTTATCGATGTCAAGTTATCGATAACAAAGCGCCGTAACGGCAGAGAACCGCCTCCGGAACTAGGCTTGACCGGTATCAGGGGCGGGATTAGGGAAGGTTCTCAACAAGCTGATTTAAATCGGGTTTCAACCGGCCGAAGCAGCGGCTTGAGCTTGGGCGCGAGCGACGGCGGCCGCGGCGGTAGCGCGCTGCAGCGCAGCAAGGGTCCGCGCGATTCGCGCGACGGGCTAAGCGACGGCGTTAGCGCCTCTTGGGGGCCCGCCGGAGTTCCCTTGCGGGCGCAAAATCCAGTGGGTTCCGGCTTGCGCCGGAATGACGGATGTGGGGGTGACCGGCGAGATCAGACCCCAGAGCGCGGCCCGTAGGGTGTGGTGAGCCGCAGGCGAACCGCACCTGCGTCGTACGGCGCTGTCGGCCGTAAGCGAACTGCATCAACGCAGTCGGAAGGACGAAGCCGGCAGCCAGGACGACGTGGCCCACGCCCTGAAACCCCGCCTCAAGTCACCCGCACCACCAGATTGGTCGCCAGAATCTCCGATGCCGCCGGCTGCCCCTCGATCAACGCCAGGATCTTGCGCGCCAGCAGCACGCCCGCGTCGGTGAAGTTCTGGTGCACCGAGGTCAGCGGCGGCAGATAGGTCGCGCCCAGCGGAGTGTCGTCGTAGCCGATCACCGACACGTCCTCGGGCACGCGTCGGCCGCGTTCGATCAGCGCCCGGATCGCGCCGATCGCCAGCAGGTCGCTGGCCGCGAACAGGGCGTCGAACTGCGGATGCTCGTCGAGCAAGGTATGCACCGCGGTAGCGCCGGCGCTCACGGTCAGGGCCGGCACCGAGGGCGTGAGCGGGGTCAGGCCGTGGCGGGCGAGGGTGCGGCTGTAGCCGTCCAGGCGTTCGGCGAATTCGCCGTGCGCCAGATCGCCCAGGAACACCGGCCTGCGCCGGCCCAGGGCCAGGAAGCGTTCGGCCGCGAGCGCGCCGCCGCGCTGGTTGTCGCTGCCCACCACCACCTGCGATTCGTGCCGGCTCACCGCGCCCCAGACCACCATCGGCCGGCCCCAGCGCTGCACCTGGTGCATCGCGTCCTCGTGCGCGCCCTGGCCCAGCAGGATCACGCCGTCGGCCGCCTGCACGCTGGGCAGCGCGCCGCCCTGCAGCGAGGTCAGCAGCACCGCATAGCCCGACGAGGTCAGTTCCTGGCTGATGCCGCCCAGCAGGTCCAGCGGATAGGGGCCGGACATCTGCCGCTCGATGCTGGGCGTCATCTCCACCACCACCGCCACCGTCATGCTGCGGCGCAGGCGCAGGTTGCGCGCGGAGATGTTGAACATGTAGCCCTGGGTCTCGGCCAGGGCCTTGATCTGCGCGCGCGTCTCCGGGTTCACCAGCGGGCTGTCGCGCAACGCGCGCGAGACGGTGATCGCCGAGACGCCGGCCAGCTTGGCCAGATCGGCCATGGTCGGGCTGTCGCCGGGCGCTTTGTTGCGGCGTTGGGCGCGGGGTCGGCTCATCGGCCAGGGCTACCTTGCGTTGCGGATGGGCGCGGACCGCGTCCGGGTCCGTGCGTCATCAATAGCATGACCGCCGTTGCGGTTCGCCGTCACCCGGCGCGGCGGGCGCTTGTGCCGATCCGGCCCGCCGCGGGCCCCGGCGGGGGCGGCTGCGGCCCGTTATACTCACGAGGCTGTGCGGCGTTTTCGCCGCGCATCGTCTATAATAATCAGCAATTTAGACGAAGTACTTCACCCTCCTTGGTATCTACGGCAGCGCCCTCGCCGGCGCGCCAGAGGCAACCCCGCCGCATGCGTCTGTCCACGATCAAGCTCTCCGGTTTCAAGTCCTTCGTCGATCCGACCACGATGCACCTGCCGACCAACATGACCGGCGTGGTCGGTCCGAACGGTTGCGGCAAGTCCAACATCATCGACGCCGTGCGCTGGGTGATGGGCGAGAGCTCGGCCAGCCGCCTGCGCGGCGACTCGCTGACCGACGTGATCTTCGCCGGCTCCTCGGCGCGCAAGCCGGTGTCGCAGGCGATGGTCGAGCTGATCTTCGACAACTCCGACCACACCATCACCGGCGAATTCGCGGCCTTCAACGAAATTTCGGTCAAGCGCACCGTCAGCCGCGACGGCACCAGCCAGTACTACCTCAACGGCGGCAAGTGCCGCCGCCGCGACATCACCGACCTGTTCCTCGGCACCGGCCTGGGCCCGCGCAGCTACTCGATCATCGAGCAGGGCATGATCAGCCAGATCATCGAGGCCAAGCCCGAGGAACTGCGCGTCTACCTCGAAGAGGCCGCCGGCATCTCCAAGTACAAGGAGCGCCGCAAGGAAACCGAGACCCGCATCCGCCACACCCGCGAAAATCTCGACCGCCTCAACGACCTGCGCGAGGAAGTCGGCAAGCAGCTCGAACACCTGCGCCGTCAGGCCCGCCAGGCCGAGCAGTACCAGGCCATCCAGGCCGAGCGCCGGGTCAAGGACGCCGAGTGGAAAGCCCTGGAGCACCGCTCGCTGGACCAGAAGCTGCAGTCGCAGCGCGAGAAACTGTCGCAGCAGGAAACCCGCCTGCAACAGCTGATCGCCGAACAGCGCGAGGCCGAGCGCGAGCTGGAAACCGGCCGCGTGCGCCGCGAGGAAGGCGCCGAGGCGCTCAACAAGGCCCAGGCCGCCAGCTACGAAGTCGGCGGCGCTCTGGCGCGCATCGAACAGCAGATCCAGCACCAGCGCGAAATGACCACGCGCCTGCAGCGCGCGCGCGACGAAGCCGCCGCGCAGCTGGCCGAACTGGGAAGCCACATCGGCAGCGACCAGGAACGCCTGGACGCGCTGCGCGCCGCGGTCGAGGACGCCGAACCGCGTCTGGAGGCCCTGCGCGACAACGACGAGGCACGCCAGGACGCCCTGCGCGAGGCCGAGAACACCCTCAACGACTGGCAGCAGCGCTGGGACGCGCACAGCCGCGCCCAGTCCGAGGCCGCGCGCGCGGCCGACGTCGAACGCACCCGCATCGAAGGCCTGGACCGCCAGAGCCTGGACGCCGACCGCCGCCGCGAGCTGCTGTCCAACGAACGTACCGGCCTGGACCTGGGCGCGCTGGCCGAGGCCTTCGAGCAGATCCAGAACCAGCACGATGTGCAGAAGGAATCGCTGGAGGGCCTGACCCACGAACTGGAAACCCGCAAGGGCAGCGTCACCGAACTGCAGGAGAACCAGCGCGGCACCCAGTCCGAACTGGCCGAGGTGCGCAAGCAGGCGCAGGCCGCGCGCGGCCGCCTGTCGTCGTTGGAAACCCTGCAGCACGCCGCGCTGGGCCAGGAGCAGGGCGCCGCCGTGAACTGGCTGCGTGCACGCGGCCTGGACAACGCCGCCCGCGTCGGCGAGCGTTTGGACGTGGATGCCGGCTGGGAGAACGCGGTCGAAAGCGCGCTCGGCCAGCTCATCGAAGGCGTGCTGGTGGAAGCGCCCGAATCCCTGGTCGATGCGATCGGCGAACTGGGGGAGGGCCGCCTCAGTCTGGTCTCGCCGGAAGCCGACGACACGGTCTACCCGCCGACCTCGCTGGCCGCCAAGGTGCGCGGCCCACGCGCGATCCGGCGCCTGCTCGCGCATCTGCATACCGCCGAGGACCTGGCCGCCGCGCGCGCGCTGCAGCCCTCGCTGGATGCCGCCGACTCGGTCATCACCCGCAACGGCGAGCGCCTCGGCGCCGGCTGGGTGCGGGTGTTGCGCTCCGGCGCCGCCCAGCAGGGCGCGCTGCTGCGCGAACGCGAAATCCAGACCCTGCGCGGCGAGATCGACACCCTGCTCAACCGCGAGCGCGAACTCGAATCGCTGCTGGTGCAACTGCGCGACCGCACCCTGGCCGCCGAGCAGCAGCGCGAAGACGCGCAGCGCGGCCTGTACATGGCCCATCGCGGCGTGTCCGAACTGGCCGGCCAGCTGCAGAGCCAGCAGGGCCGCCTGGACAACGCGCGCGGCCGCATCGAGAAGATCGAAGCCGAGCTGGAACAACTGATCGTCACCCTAGACGCCAGCCGCGAGCAGGCCCGCGACGCGCGTGCGCGCCAGGAAGCCGCGGTCGAGCGCATGGGCGAGCTGGAAGACAGCCGCCAGCAGCTGGAATCCGAACGCCGCAGCCTGGGCGAGGCGCGCGACGCCGCGCGCAACGCCGCGCGCGAATCGCGCGACATGGCGCACGCGCTGGCCCTGACTTTGGAGGCGCAGCGCACCCAGATCGTCGGCCTGTCGCAGGCCCTGGACCGCATGGGCGGCCAGCGCGGCCAGCTCGACAACCGCCTGGGCGAACTCGCCGCGCAACTGGCCGAGGGCGACCAGCCCGTGCAGTCGCTGGAAACCCAGCGCCAGGTCGCGCTGGAACAGCGCGTGCTGGCCGAGCAGACCCTGACCAGCGCGCGCAGCCACCTCGACGGCATCGACAACGACCTGCGCCGCTTCGAGCAGACCCGCCATCAGCGCGACGAACAGGCCTTGCAGCAGCGCGAGGCCATCGGCCAGCGCCGTCTGGAGCAGCAGGCCCTGGTGCTCAAGGCCGAGACCCTGTCGGCGGCCATCGCCGAGGCCGGCTTCGTGTTGGAAGACGTGGTCAACACCCTGACCGACGACATGCAGCCGCAGGTGTGGGAACGCACGGTCGCCGAACTGGACGGCAAGCTGCGCCGCCTGGAACCGGTCAACCTGGCCGCGATCGCCGAACACGCCGAGGCGGCCACGCGCAAGGACTACCTGGACGCGCAGTTCACCGACCTCACCACCGCGCTGGAAACCCTGGAAGACGCGATCCGCAAGATCGACCGCGAGACCCGCGGCCGCTTCAAGGACACCTTCGACCGCGTCAACTCCGGCGTGCAGGAACTGTATCCGCGCTTGTTCGGCGGCGGTCACGCCTACCTGGAACTCACCGGCGAAGACCTGCTGGACACCGGCGTGGCGATCATGGCGCGTCCGCCCGGCAAGCGCGTGTCCAACATCTCGCTGCTGTCCGGCGGCGAGAAGGCGATGACCGCGGTGGCGCTGGTGTTCGCGATCTTCCGCCTCAACCCGGCGCCGTTCTGCCTGCTCGACGAGGTCGACGCGCCGCTGGACGAAGCCAACGTCGGCCGTTTCACGGCGATGGTCAGCGAGATGAGCGAACAGGTACAGTTCCTGTTCGTGAGCCACAACAAGGCGACGATGGAAGCCGCGCAACAGCTGTCCGGCGTCACCATGCGCGAGCCGGGCGTGAGCCGTCTGGTATCGGTGGATCTGGCCGAGGCGACGCGTTTGGCGGGCGCGGCTTGAGCCGCCGCGGTCGGCGGCGCGCGTCGCGAATCGCATCGCGATTCGCCTCCGCCCACGACTTCGTTTAGATTCGAATCATTAAGGAGTCGGCTTGCAGGGATAGGATTCGAACGGCCGCATCGCGCTCACGATTCCGAATGTCCCGCATGCCCGACTCCAGCAACGTAAGGAGCAATCGATGTCCGAAGTGACCCTGCTGCGGATCGGCATCCTGATCGCCGGCTTGATCCTGATCGGCGCGATCGTGTTCTTCGGCCGGCCGCGTAAGCCGGGGCAGGGCAAGCGTCTGCCGCGCGAGAACGGCGCCGAGCCGCGCAAGGCCGACAGCGACCGTCGCGAACCCACCTTGGGCGAACTGATCGAGGGCGATGCCGACGCCGCCGCCGCGGGCGAGAGCACGCGTCAGGCCGAACTGGAATTGTTCGACCGCACCCTGGAAAGCGGCGCGGCCAACAGCGAGCTGGGCAAGCGCGCCACCGAGGAATTCGACAAGATCGTCACCCTGTACCTGGCCGCGCGCGCCGGCGCCAAGCTGCACGGACCCGACATCGTGGTCGCGGCCGAGAAGGCCGGCCTGGTCTACGGCCACATGGGCGTGTTCCACCGCCTGGTCGAGGGCCACCCCGAGCGCGGCCCGGTGTTCAGCGTGGCCAACATCATGAAGCCCGGCAGTTTCGACATGGCCCAGATCCAGGCCCTGGAAACCCCGGCGATCGCCTTCTTCCTGACCCTGCCGGCGCCGGTGCCCGCGCTGGACGCCTGGGAAACCATGCTGCCGACCGCGCAGCGCATGGCCGAACTGCTGGACGGCGTGGTCCTGGACGAGCAGCGCAACGCGCTGGGCCGCCAGCGCATCGCGCATTTGCGCGACGAGCTGCGCGCCTACGACCGCCAGCGCGAGGCGCCGCCGCTGACGCGGCCTACGCGCTGGTAAAAGCGCAAAGCAAATCCCCCTTAATCCCCCCTTTTTCAAAGGGGGAGACGGTTGCGTGCGTCGTCGGCGGCACGCCGCATTGTTGCGATCACTGCGCGCTGTTCTCCCCTTTGAAAAAGAAGGGCTAGGGAGGATTTGCTCTCCCCGCCTCTAACGAAGTCGCCCGCAAACGTTCAAAATGCCTCCACCGCACTGCCGCCGCAGCGCCCTGGATCGCCCGCGATGACCGACTCCGCCAAAGCCGCCCAACGCGCCGCGCAGCTGCGCAGCCAGCTCGAAGACGCCAATTACCGCTATCACGTGCTCGACGATCCGAGCATTCCGGATGCCGAGTACGACCGCCTGCTGCGCGAGCTGGACGAGCTGGAAGCCGCGCACCCCGAACTGCTCAGCCCCGATTCGCCGACCCAGCGCGTCGGCAACGCGCCGTCCTCGGCCTTCGCCGAGGTCCGTCACGCGATCCCGATGCTGTCGTTGGGCAACGCCTTCAGCGACGAGGAGGTCGCCGACTTCGTGCGCCGCATCGAAGAGCGTTTGGAGCGCGAGGTACCGGCGTTTTCGGTCGAACCCAAGCTCGACGGCCTGGCGATCAGCCTGCGTTACGAGCGCGGCCGCTTCGTCCAGGGCGCGACCCGCGGCGACGGCGCCACCGGCGAGGACGTCACCGCCAACCTGCGCACCGTCAAGGCGATCCCGCTGCAACTGCGCGGCAAGGGCTGGCCGGACGTGCTGGAAGTGCGTGGCGAGGTCTACATGCCGCTGGCCGCGTTCAAGGCCTACAACGAGCGCGCGCTCAAGGACGGCGGCAAGGTGCTGGCCAACCCGCGCAACGGCGCCGCCGGCTCGCTGCGCCAGCTCGATCCGCGCATCACCGCGCAGCGTCCGCTGGCGTTCTACGCCTACGCCGTCGGTGTAGTCGAGGGCTACGAGCTGCCGGCCACGCATTCGGCGACCCTGAAGCAGCTGCGCGACTGGGGGTTCCCGGTCAGCGCCGAAAGCGACGTGGTCGCCGGCACCCAGGGCCTGCTCGGCTACTACCGGCAGATGGGGGCCAAGCGCGAGCGCCTGCCGTTCGACATCGACGGCGTGGTCTACAAGCTCGACGATTACGCCGGCCAACGCGAGATGGGCTTCGTCTCGCGCGCGCCGCGCTGGGCGATCGCGCACAAGTTTCCGGCGCAGGAACAATCCACGGTGCTGGAGGCGATCGAGATCCAGATCGGCCGCACCGGCGCGGCGACCCCGGTCGCGCGCCTCAAGCCGGTGCAGGTCGCCGGCGTGGTCGTGACCAATGCGACCCTGCATAACGCCGATCAGATCGCGCGACTGGACGTGCGCGTGGGCGATACCGTGATCGTGCGCCGCGCCGGCGACGTGATCCCCGAGATCGTGCGCGTAGTGACCGAAGATCGCAGCGCCGACGCACCGCAGTGGCAGATGCCCACCGCCTGCCCGGTGTGCGGCTCGGACATCGTGCGCGAGGAAGGCGAGGCGGTCTGGCGCTGCTCGGGCGAACTCACCTGCGCCGCGCAGCGCAAGGAAGCGATCCGTCACTTCGCCTCGCGCCGCGCCATGGACATCGAAGGCCTGGGCGATCGTTACATCGAGGATCTGTCCGACCTGGGCTACCTGCAGTCGGTGGCCGACCTGTACAAGCTCACGCTCGACGATCTGCTGGAAATGAAACGCCGCGCCGACGAACGCGACGGCACCACGCCGGAAACCGTCAAGGCCGGCAAGATCGCCACCAAGTGGGCCGACAATCTGGTCGAGGCCATCGACCACAGCCGCGCCACCACGCTGGAACGCTTCCTCTACGCGCTGGGCATCCAGCACGTCGGCGAGAGCACGGCCAAGGCCCTGTCGGTGTGGTTCGGCGACCTGGAGCTGATCCGGCGCCTGCCGTGGCCGCTGTTCAAGCGCGTGCCCGATGTCGGCGGCGAAGTCGCCCGCTCGCTGGGGCATTTCTTCGATCAACCCGGCAATCAACAGGTGATCGACGAACTGCTCGCGCGCGGCGTGACCATCTCCGACACCCATGCGCCCACGCCCAAGCTGCGGCCGGATCTGAATCTGTCCACCCTGTTGGTGGACATGGAGATTCCCAAGGTCACGCGCATTCGCGCCGATCAGCTCGCCGCCGCGTTCGCCGACGCCACCAAGCTGGCCGCCGCGCCCGAACACGCCTACGTCACCGCCGGCCTGCCCGCCGACAGCGCGCAGGCGTTGTCGAACTGGCGCGAGCAGCCCGCGCACGCCGCCTTGCTGCAGCGCGTGGGCGAGGCGCTGGTGAGCGTGGTCGCACGCATCCCCGTCGACGCTCAGTCCGCGGCCGGCCCGCTCGAAGGCCAGACCGCGGTGCTCACCGGCGGCCTGAGCACGCTGTCGCGCGATCAGGCCAAGGAGCACTTGGAAGCGCTGGGCGCCAAGGTCGCCGGCAGCGTGTCGAAGAAAACCAGCTTCGTGGTCGCCGGCGAAGCCGCCGGCTCCAAGCTCGACAAGGCCCAGGAGCTGGGCGTGCCGGTCTGGGACGAGGCGCAGTTGCTGGCGTTCCTCGCGCAGCACGGACGCGCGCTCTCGTGAGCCGGGCCGGCGCACGGTCCGGGTACGCGCGCGAGTGGCGGCCCTCGGCGAGCTTCGACGCCTTGCGCCTGCGCGCCGCGCTCAACGCGCGCATCCGCGCGTTCTTCGCCCAGCGCGACGTGCTGGAGGTCGAAACGCCGGTGCTGTCGATGGCCGGCAACACCGACCCCAACATCGCCTCGTTCGCGCTGGAATTCAGCGGCCGCACCGAGGGCGCGCCGCGTACGCGCTGGCTGCGGACTTCGCCGGAGTATCCGCTCAAGCGCCTGCTCGCGGCCGGCCTGGGCGATTGCTACGAACTGGGACGGGTGTTCCGCGACGGCGAGGCCGGCGGCCGCCACAACCCCGAATTCACCATGCTGGAGTGGTACCGGCTCGGCTACGACCATCACGCGCTGATCGGCGAAACCGCACAACTGATCCAGTCCGCGCTGGCTCTGGTCGGGCGCGAAGCCGTGCTGGAGCGCGTGGCCTACCGCGAGCTCTATCGCGAGCGTCTCGGGCTGGATCCGTTGTCCGCCGACGAGAGCGAATTGCGCGCCGCGCTCGGCGACGTCGTGATCGATCCCGACGGCCTGGGCCGCGACGACTGGCTGGATCTGTTGATGACCCATCGCCTGCAGCCGGGCTTCGCGCACGATCGCCTGCTCGCGGTCTACGACTACCCGGCGTCGCAGTGCGCGCTCGCGCGCGTGCGCGCCGGCGATCCGCCGCTGGCCGAACGTTTCGAGCTGTATCTGGGGCCGCTGGAACTGGCCAACGGCTACCACGAACTGGCCGACGCGGACGAGCAGGGCGCGCGCTTCGGCCGCGATCTGGCCGTGCGCGCGCAGCGCGGGGCGGCATCGCCGCCTCGCGACGAGGCCTTGCTGGACGGCCTGGCCGCCGGCCTGCCGGACTGCGCCGGCGTCGCGCTCGGCGTGGACCGTCTGCTGATGGCGATGCTGAACACCGGCCGCATCGCCGACACCCTGGCCTTCGACTTCGCGCGCGCATGACAAGCCTGAACGCCGAGCGTGTCAGCGCGCAGTTGCAGGATCTTTTGATTGACCATTCAGGGGCGCGGGGTAGAGTGATCGCGTATCGCACAGGGGAGCTCGCAATGCGTACACGTACCGCCGCGGCATTGTCGCTAGCGTTGGCCATGTCGGCCTGCGCGGGCGCCGCCGTGGCTCAGGCCGGCGGCGAACGGCTTTACGGCGACCGCGTGTTGCGTTGCGAATCCCAGGGCGAAACGCCGCGCCAGTGTCCGGCCGACACCAGCGGCGGCGTGCGCCTGGCGCGCCAGCTGTCCGACAGCGACTGCGACGAAGGCAAGAGCTGGGGCGTCAATCGCAGCGGTGTCTGGGTCGCGCGCGGCTGCAGCGCCGACTTTCTGCTCGGCCAGGGCGGCAGCGGCCGCGACAGCCGCAGCGGCGATCGTGTGCTGCGTTGCGAATCCAAGGGCGGGCGCTGGAACCATTGCCGCGCCGAAAGCGGCAACGGCGTGCAACTGGTCCGGCAATTGTCCAAGCGTCCGTGCATCCGCGACCAGAACTGGGGCGTGGACGCGCAGGGCCTATGGGTGTCCGGCGGTTGCCGCGGCGAGTTCCAACTGCTGTCCGCCGGCGCCACCGAACCGGTGGTGGTCGCGCCGCGCGGCAAACTGGTGATGTGCGAATCGATCAAGAGCCAGGCCCAGCGCTGCGCGGTCGAGACCGGGTCCGGCGTGCGCCTGCACAAGCAGCTCTCGCGCACGCAGTGCGTCGAGGGGCGCAACTGGGGCTACGACGGCAACGGTATCTGGGTCGAGGAGGGCTGCCGCGCCGAATTCGAGGTCGACGCGCCGCGCGGCGGCTGAGCGGCCTGGGGCACCGGCGGCCCGTGAATGCCGCGTGCAGGCGCGGCACGCTGGCCACGAGGTAACGTTGTCCGGCGCCGGTCCGGGATGTCGTTAAGCCGCAGATAAACGGATCCCGACCGTTGCGGCACAGTCGCCAAATCTTGAGCTCTCGTTAAGCGGACGCGGATAGAGTTGCAGCCAACTGACAAAGGAGTGACGGACATGTTCGTACGCATCGTTTCCTGTTTCGCCCTGGCGCTGGGTTTCAGCGCGACCGCGCAGGCGGCGCCGCAATACGACTCCGGCTATTACGGCGGCCAGCAGACCATCCGCTGCGAGTCCGACGACGGCCGCAACCGTCAGTGCAGCGCCGACACCCGCGGCGGCGTGCGCCTGGTGCGCCAGTTCTCCAAATCGCAATGCATCCAGGGCAGCACCTGGGGCTACAACCGCAACACCATCTGGGTCAGCAACGGGTGCCGTGCCGAGTTCGAACTCGGCCGTGGCGGTGGCGGCTGGAACGACGGCGGCGGCTGGAACGGCGGCAACAATGGCGGCGGCTACGGCGACACCGTGCGCTGCGAATCCGACGACGGCCGCACCCGTACCTGCAGCATCGGCGGCAATCGCGCGCGCCTGGTCCGCCAACTGTCGAAGTCGCCGTGCATCGAAGGCCAGAGCTGGGGTTCGCAGCGCGGCAGCGTCTGGGTCAGCAACGGCTGCCGCGGCGAGTTCAGCAGCGGTCGCGGCAACGGCGGCTGGAACGGCGGTGGTTGGAACGGCGGCGGCAACAACCAGTGGCGCAGCATGACCTGCGAATCCAACGACGGCCGCGACGGCCGCATGCGCCGCTGCAACACCACCATCCGCGACGGCGCGCGCCTGATCCGTCAGACCTCCAAGAGCGCCTGCATCGAAGGCCGTACCTGGGGCTGGGACAACAATGGCATCTGGGTGCAGATGGGCTGCCGCGGCGAGTTCAGCGTGCGCTGATCCCGCGCAATATCCGCATCGCGCAACGGCCCCGCAGCAATGTGGGGCCGTTGTTTTTTGTCTTCCCCCTTTTGAAAAAGGGGGATTGAGGGGGATTTGCGTTGCGCTGTGGCCCCATAGCAGGCTTCAAGAGCAAATCCTCCCAACCCTCCTTTTCCAAAGGAGGGAGCAAAGCCAATGCGGCATGAGTGCGACGGAGCCGCTTCCCCCTTTGGAAAAGGGGGATTGAGGGGGATGTGCTTTGTGCGGCGGTTCGTAAATGCGCAGCTTCCCTTTGCCAAAGGAGGGAGCAAAGCCGAAGCCAGGCCGCAGCGCAGGGAGTCATCCTGCTTCGCTGGAGACCCAGGCCCGCCGCTCCACAGCCCCGCAACCGCCACACCCCTGCGATAAACTCACCCCATGAACGACATCGACTTCGACCGCTACGACCGCATCCGTCCGATCCGCTGGACCGGCGACGCCCTGGAACTGCTGGACCAGCGTCGGCTGCCGTTCGAGGTCGAGTACGTGCGTTGCGAGGACAGCGACGCGGTCGCCGCCGCCATCCATGCCCTGACCGTGCGCGGCGCGCCGGCGATCGGCATCGCCGCGGCCTGGGGCACGGTGCTGGCGGCGCGCGAGGTCGAGGCGGCCGACGGCGCCGCCGCGCTGGCGCGGCTGGAGCCGGCGATGCAGCGCCTCAACGCCGCGCGCCCGACCGCGGTCAACCTGGCCTGGGCGCTGGCGCGCATGCGCCGCCGCCTGACCTCGGCCGGCGCCGACTGGCGCGAGGCGCTCGCGCGCGAAGCGCAGGCCATCGCCGACGAGGATCTGGCTGCCAACCGCCGCATGGGCGCGCTGGGCGCGGCGCTGATCGCGCCCGGCAGCGGCGTGCTCACCCATTGCAACACCGGCTCGCTGGCCACCGCCGGCTTCGGCACCGCGCTGGGCGTGATCCGCGCCGGCGTGGCCCAGGGCCGCATCGATCACGTCTACGCCGGCGAGACCCGGCCCTGGCTGCAGGGCGCGCGTCTGACCGTGTGGGAGCTGCAACAGGACGGCATCGTGCCGACCCTGATCGCCGACGCCGCCGCCTCGCACCTGATGAAGAGCGGGCGCGTGCAATGGGTGATCGTCGGCGCCGACCGCATTTGCGCCAACGGCGACACCGCCAACAAGATCGGCACCTACCAGCTGGCGATCGCCGCGCGCCACCACGGCCTCAAGTTCATGGTCGCCGCACCCTCGTCGACGGTGGACATGGCCACCGCCTCGGGCGATGCGATCGAGATCGAGGAACGCGACCCGGGCGAACTGTTCGCGCTGGGCGGGGTACGGACCGCGGCCGAGCAGGTCGGGGCCTGGAACCCGGTGTTCGACGTCACCCCGCACGAGCTGATCGACGCCATCGTCACCGAGCGCGGCGTGATCGAGCGCCCGGACACGCAGGCGATGCGGGCCGCGTTCGGCGCCTGACCGGCGCGGCGCGGCGGCAGGGTTCGCGCGGGCCTGGAAAAACAGGCGCAAGTGCTTGTTTCTGCGTGGGAATCTGACTGCCGTCAGACCCCGTTTCGTGCTATCATTTCCTGTCCTTTTGATGCCGCCTCGAGCGAGCTGCAGAACAGGCCCGCACGGGCAGGTTTTCGCCGCCGTCCGGGGCGCCTGGCACCACCGCACAGCACGGAACCCTGATGGCCGAACTCGCCAAGGAAATCATCCAGATCAATCTCGAAGACGAGATGCGTCGCAGCTATCTCGACTACGCCATGAGCGTGATCGTGGGGCGCGCGCTTCCCGATGTCCGCGATGGTCTCAAGCCGGTGCACCGCCGCGTCCTGTACGCGATGAGCGAGCTCGGCGCGCACAGCAACAAGCCGCACTTCAAGTCGGCGCGTATCGTCGGCGACGTGATCGGTAAGTACCACCCGCACGGCGACCAGTCGGTGTACGACACGCTGGTGCGCATGGCGCAGCCGTTCTCGCTGCGCTACCTGCTGGTCGACGGCCAGGGCAACTTCGGTTCGGTCGACGGCGACTCCGCCGCGGCGATGCGTTACACCGAATCGCGCATGGCCAAGCTCACCCACGAGCTGATGGCGGACATCGACAAGGAAACCGTCGACTTCCAGCCCAACTACGACGAAAAGGAACTCGAACCCACGGTCATGCCGACCCGGGTGCCGAACCTGCTGGTCAACGGCTCGGCCGGTATCGCCGTGGGCATGGCGACCAACATTCCGCCGCACAACCTGTCGGAAGTGATCAACGCGACCATCGCCCTGATCAACGAGCCGGAGCTGGACGTCGACGGACTGATGGAACACATCCCCGGCCCGGACTTCCCGACCGCGGGCATCATCAACGGCACCGCCGGCATCATCGCCGCCTACCGCACCGGCCGCGGCCGAGTGCGCATGCGCGCTCGCGCCGAGATCGAGGTCAACGAGGACACCGGCCGCGAGGCCATCGCCGTCACCGAGATCCCGTACCAGGTCAACAAGGCGCGGCTGATCGAGAAGATCGCCGAGCTGGTCAAGGAAAAGAAGCTCGAAGGCATCAGCGAGCTGCGCGACGAGTCCGACAAGGACGGCATGCGCATCTTCATCGAGGTCAAGCGCGGCGAGTCGGCCGAGGTGGTGCTGAACAATCTGTATCAGCAGACCCAGATGGAGTCGGTGTTCGGCATCAACATGGTGGCGCTGGTCGACGGCCGCCCGCAGTTGCTGAACCTCAAGCAGATCCTGGAAGCCTTCATCCGTCACCGCCGCGAAGTGGTGACCCGCCGCACCATCTTCGATCTGCGCAAGGCGCGTCAGCGCGCGCACATCCTGGAAGGCCTGACGGTCGCGCTCGCCAACATCGACGAGATGATCGAGCTGATCAAGACCTCGGCAAATCCGAACGAGGCGCGCGAGCGCATGCTGGCCAAGACCTGGGAGCCGGGTCTGGTCGGTGCGTTGCTGTCCGCGGCCGGTTCCGAGGCCTCGCGTCCGGAAGACCTGCCGGCCGGCGTGGGTTTCGCCGACGGCCGCTACCAGCTCACCGAGGTCCAGGCCAGCCAGATCCTGGAAATGCGCCTGCACCGTCTGACCGGGTTGGAGCAGGACAAGCTGACCGAGGAATACCGGCTGCTGCTGGACACCATCCGCGGCCTGATCGAGATCCTGGAGAACCCCGAGGTGCTGCTGGAGGTGATCCGCACCGAGCTGCTCAACCTCAAGGAAGAGTTCGGCGACGCGCGCCGCAGCGAGATCCGCGCCAGCGAGGAAGATCTCGACATCCTCGACCTGATCGCGCCGGAAGACGTGGTGGTGACCCTGTCGCATTCCGGTTACGCCAAGCGCCAGCCGGTCAGCGCCTACCGCGCCCAGAAGCGCGGCGGCAAGGGACGCAACGCCGCCGCGACCAAGGACGAGGATTTCATCGACAAGCTGTGGTTGGTCAACACCCACGACACCTTGTTGACCTTCACCAGTTCCGGCCGCGTGTTTTGGCTGCCGGTGCACCAGTTGCCCGAGGCCGGTCCGAACGCGCGCGGCCGTCCGATCATCAACTGGCTGGCGCTGGAAGCCGGCGAGCAGGTCCAGGCCGTGCTGCCGGTGCGCGAGTACGACGACCAGCACTTCGTGTTCTTCGCCACCCGCAAGGGCATGGTCAAGAAGACGCCGCTGACCGAGTTCGCCTACCGCCTGGCGCGCGGCAAGATCGCGATCAACCTCGACGAGGGCGACGCCCTGGTCGATGTCGCGCTCACCGACGGCCAGCGCGAGGTCATGCTGTTCGCCAGCAACGGCAAGGCCGTGCGCTTCGCCGAGAGCGGGCGCGAGGACGAGGCCGAGGCCGGCGACGAGACGATCGAGGCCGATGCCAGCGACGACGCCGCCGACGGCGAAGCCGCGGGCGAGGGCGAGGGCGCCGACAAGAGCAAGCGCGGCAAGGGCGGCGTGCGTTCCACCGGCCGCAACAGCCGCGGCGTGCGCGGCATCAAGCTGGCCGCCGGCGAAGCCGTGGTCAGCATGATCGTGATCGACGGCGACGGCGACATCCTCACCGCCAGCCAGCGCGGCTACGGCAAGCGCACGCCGGTCGAGGAGTATCCGTGCAAGGGCCGCGGCACCCAGGGCGTGATCGCGCTCAAGACCACCGACCGCAACGGTGCGCTGGTCGGCGCGATCCAGCTCAGCGACCACCACGAAGTGCTGATGATCTCCGACGGCGGCACCCTGGTGCGCACGCGCGCGGCGGAAATCTCCCAGGTCGGCCGCAACACCCAGGGCGTGACCCTGATGCGCCTGGCCGACGACGAGACGCTCAAGACCATCGAGCGCGTCGATGCGTCGCTGGAAGACGAGGCCGAGGACGGCGGCGACGGCGAGACCCTGCCGCCGGCCGCGGATGCCGGCCAAGGCGGCACCGAGGAGATCGCGCCGGAAAGCTGATCCTTATCGCGCTTCGTTGCATGCGAAAACGCCGCCTTCGGGCGGCGTTTTCGTGAGCGGAAAAGAAAAACCCCGGCCGTAGCCGGGGTTTTTTTGTAGCGTTCGCGATGCCGGGCCGGTCCCTGGCCCGGACGGCGCGATCAGAACGTGACGCTCCAGCTGTTGATGTAGCCCACGTCGATGGACGCCAGATCGCGCACGCGCAGCTTCCAGGTGCCGTTGAGGGCTTCCGTGGTCAGGTTGCGGCTGTACGTGGTGACGATGTTGTCGGCGCTGCCGCCGCTGCGGTTGTGCAGGTTGTAGACCGAACCGTCCGGCGCGACCAGGTCCACGACCAGATCGCCCTTGTAGGTGTGGACGATGTTGACCGAGATCGAGGCGTTGGCCGGCGCATTGCCCGTACGACCCGACACCGTGATGTTGCTGGTCACGCCGGTCGAGTTGTTGTCGGGAATGTTGACGTCGGTGGTGTTGGTGTAGGTCTGGGTGCCGCCGGTGCCGCCGACCGTGACCGAGGCGGTCTTGGTGTTGGTGGCGCCGTCGTCGTCGGTGACCGTCAACGTGACCGTGTAGGTGCCGGCCGTCGTGTAGGTCTTGCTCGGGTTGGCCGCCGTCGAGGTGGTGCCGTCGCCGAAGTTCCAGCTGCGCGAGGCGATGGTGCCGTCGCCGTCGGTGGAGGTATCGGTGAAGGCCACCGTCAGGCCGCTGACCGAGGACGTGAAGTTAGCCACCGGCGGAGCGTTGCCGCCGCCCGGGCAATCCACGCCGACCAGGGCGAAGGCCGCGCTGACGTCGGCGACGTTGTAGCCCAGATCGGTGGCCGCGGTTTCGACGCCGCAGGAGCCCTGGATGAAGTTGGTGCTGGCCGTCCAGTACAGCTGGTTGGCGCGGGCGAAGGCCTTGAACGCCTTCTGCGTGTCCCAGCCGGAGGTGGTCGCCAACTTCCAGAACGCCTTGTTGTACACGCCCGACGAGTAGTGCACGTCCATGCCGTTGGTGTAGTTGGAGGCATGGCCGATCGAGCTGCCGTCCTGCGGCGGATTGGCCATGTAGCGCAGGGCGCCGCTGGCCTTGAAGATCTGCGCGCCGACCAGGAAGTCGTTGCTGCCGTTCATGTAGTACTCGGCGGCTTCGCCGGCCATGTCGGAGAACGCTTCGTTGATGCCGCCGGACTGGCCGGAATAGGTCAGGTTGGAGTTCTGCTCGGTGAAGCCGTGCGAGACCTCGTGCGCCGACACGTCCAGGCTGACCAGCGGATAGAAGGTCGAGCCGCCGTCGCCGAAGGTCATCGCCGAGCCGTCCCAGAACGCGTTCTGGTAGCTGTTGCTGTAGTGCACGCGCATGGTCAGCTGGAAGGTCAGCGGCGGCACGCCGACATAGGCGCCGTACATGTCGTAGACGACCTTGCCGAAGTAGTGCGCGTCGTTCAGCGGCGAATACGCGCCGTTGATGGTCTTCACGGTGTTGCGCGGGCAGGTGTAGGAGAACGCCGTGCTGCCGCTGGTGCCGTGATTGAGGTTGACCGTCTTCACGTTGGCGTTGTTCATGGTGCAGGTGCTGCCGCTCTGCGCCACGTCGAGGTAACCGAAGTTGGTGCCGTACTCGTACTGGCCGGTCTTCTGGTTGCCGCCGGGGCCGGTGCCGTTGGCGTGCGCCAGCGCGTCCCACTGCTTGAGCACGCGACCGCTGTTGGCGTCGACGATCACGAACGGACGCGTCGGCGAACCGCCCTTGGCGGCATCGGCGAAGTAGGAGACCACGTAGGCCAGGTGAGCGCGGCCGGCGTCGTCGACGTAGATGACCTGCTCGGTCTTCTCGTCGCGGGTGCCGAGCAGGCCCTGGCGGTTGCCCAGGCCGGCGCGCTTGCCGACGCTCAGCGCCTGCGCCTTGGCCAGCTTGGGCGTGACGCTGGGCAGGTCGGCGTCGAGGCCGTTGATCATCTGGCCGAACAGGGTGCGCACGTTGCCGTTGGCGTCTTCGCTGACCACGAGCTGCTCGCCGAAGACCGGCACGCCCTGGTGGCTCTGCTGGTAACGGTAGTGGCGGGTGCCGTTGCGGTCGGTCTTGATCGCCACGGCTTTGAGCGTGGACTGGGCGTCCAGCGCGAGCATCTCGGCGTGACGCGCGCCGGCATCGGCGCTGACGCCGACGTTGGCGGTGGCGGCGCGGTACTGCTGGTTGACCTGGCTGACGTTGCGCTGCTGGTGCAGATCGACGCGTTGCGCCGCATCGGCCGCGCCAGCGGCCAGGACCAGGGCGGCCGCGGCCGCGAGCGCGTGCAGTTTCGGTACGGAATGACGATTCACTGGTGGTACCCCCGAAGCTAGTGTTGTTGGTCGGGCCGCGAACGCGGCCGGCTCACTGCAGGTGGTGCATCCGCCCCCTGTCACCAACACGCCCTGGCCCTGCGCACTGAAGACGTCCGTGTGCGTGCGGTAGGTCGTGGGTCTATCGGATACCGGCGCGATGTCCTTCGCGACGGCGCAGCGACGCTAGGTCGCTGCGCGAATCAGCGTCAAAGGAATGGAACTGAGTCACATCCGTTAAGGGAGACGGCCGCCGCGTCGCGGTACCCGGCGATTACATCTGAAACCGTTTTTTTGCTGGGTTTGGCGCGTGAATCTCGGATTCACGAGATGGAAATCGGTTTGTAATAATGTTTTAAATAAATTGCTGCAACGCACAAGGATATTGCGCGGTCGGAGTAGGGCATTTTCGCCTGAAGTGCGTTGTAAATCTTATTCAGCTAAATCAATGGCTTTCACCGCGAATTCACTGTTTTTGTCGGGCGCTATTATTTTGTCGGGTAGATAATCAATTGGCGAATGTGATCCAGTTCCGCGGTTAAGCGTGGGCACTATCCCAGTTATCGCGAAAACCGGCGGGCCGGTCGTTTTCGCAGCAAGGCCAAAGAAAAACCCCGGCCGTGGCCGGGGTTTTGGGATCGCGATCGGGCAGGGTGCCCGGCGGCGCGGCCGCATCAGAAGGTGATGCTCCAGTTGTCGATGTAGCCCACGTCCTGGCCGGCCCGGTCGGCCGCGCGCAGGCGCCAGGTGCCGTTGAGGGTCTCGGTCGACAGATTCTTGCTGAAGGTGCCGCTGACGTTGTCGGCGCTGCCGCCGCTGCGGTTGTGCAGGTTGTAGACCGAGCCGTCCGGCGCCAGCAGGTCCACGATCAGGTCGCCCTTGTACGGGTGGACGATGTTGACCGAGATCGAGGCATTGCTGGGTGCGTTGCCGCTGCGGCCGGCGACCACGATCGAGCTGGTGACACCCGTAGCGTTGTTGTCGGGAATGCTGACGTCGGTGCCGTTGCTGTAGGTCTGCACGCCTCCAGTGCTGACCGTGACCGTGCCGGTCTTGGTGTGGGTGGCGCCGTCGTCGTCGGTGACCGTCAGGCTGACGGTGTAGCTGCCGGCCGCCGAGTAGGTCTTGCTGGGATTGGCCGCGGTGGAGGTGGTGCCGTCGCCGAAGTTCCAGCTGCGCGAGGCGATGCTGCCGTCGCTGTCGGTGGAGGTGTCGGTGAAGGCCACCGTCAGGCCGCTGGCCGAGGAGGTGAAGTTGGCCACCGGTGCGGTGTTCGCGCCCGGGTCGGGGCGGAACGCGGCCATGGTCGCCTTGGTCTGCACCAGCACGCGCTGGTTGTGGCTGAGGTTGGTGTTGCCCATGGCCACGCCGTTGTAGGTGACGTCGGGGTTGGACCAGTAGTTCAGGCGCGTGCAGGCGGCGCCGCTGCACTGGTAGGCCATGATGGTGCGCCAGCGCGCGCCGCTGGCCGGCGCGTACTGGTAACCGTGGCCGTAGGCATAGGGCGTGCTGGTGGGGTCGTTGGCCGGGTCGTGGCGGGCCGACAGCAGGTGGCCGATCTCGTGGGCGAAGCTGTAGTAGCCGGTCGCGCAATCCCAGTACACGGTGGCGAAGGCGCTGGCGGCGTTGGAGCCGATCGCGCGGGCGCGGCCGCAGTTGCTGTCGTCGTCGATGACCAGCACGTTGACGTCGGCGGCGTTGGCGTCGCGGCTGGCGTGGATGTCGTCCATGTAGCCGTCGTTGGTGACCGCGAAGCGCTGCACGTCGGTGGCGTGGCCGTCGCCGACCGAGGTGTATTCGACCGTGCGGTAGTTGGCCAGCACCATGTTGATGCCGACGTTGGAGTTGACGTAGCCCTGGTTGCTTTCGGCCACGGCCAGTTCGATCAACGCCTCCATGTCGCCGCCGTAGGCCGCGACGGCCTGGTTGGTGGCGACCACCTGGACGCGGATGGTGGCGGTGGCGCCGGGATCGATCGCGGCCGCGCCGACCAGGCCGCCCGCGCGCGCGGCGGCGCCGCGCATGTCGAACTGCGGCATGGCCGCTTCGCTGTAGTCGGCGGCGTGATCCGGCGGCATGCGGCTCTCGTCGACCTCGATCACCGCGTTGCTGCCGTCGGGCAGGGACTGGATGCGGTACAGGGTGCCGTCGACGCGCACGTTGCCGGTGATGCGGTCGCCGTGGCGGACCAGGGCCACCGAGTTGCGTTCGTCCAGGCGCACTTCGCGCGCGCCGCGCAAGGCCGAGGCGCCGCGCGAGTCGCGCAGGCGGCCGAGCCAGACGGTGTTGCCGCGTTCGGTGCGGTGGGCGTTGTCGAGCACGGCGGTGACCAGGCGCGATCCCAGGCGCAGGTCGATCTCGCGATTTTGCGCGCTGACCGCCGAGGCGTCGGCGCGTTCGATGCGCAGGCTGCGCGTCGGGCCTGCCTTGGACAGGTGCTGAGCGGTCGCCAGCGCGGCGCTCCTCGGCGCTGGCGTGGCGTCGCCGACGAACAAGGGCTTGGCGGCGAAGGCCGGCGCGCTGACGATGGACAGCAGCAAGGCGGCTTGGGCGAGCGGTGCTGCGTAGTGGCGGGTGGTCATCGGGTTTTCTCTCCGGTCGGCCGCGGGCGGCCGTGGCGATGGCGGTGTCCCCACGCGCGGCGTCCGTGCTTGCCGGTGCGCAGAGAGGCGACAGGAGCCGCGCGGCGATCGACGGGTGCCGCGTTGCGCCCTGATTGCCAAGCTAGCCAAGCGGCGGCCGCTGCAGAGAGAGGGAAAGACGAGGTGGTGGCGCATGCAAGCGTGACCGCAATCAAGCATCGGCGTTTCCGTTGCGATGCGAAGCGCACAGATGAGGTGCGTTGAAATAGTGTTTCAAGCAAGCTTTATGCGCATGAAACACGCGATAAATGTGTTTAAAGCGTGCCAGAAAGCGCGAATGCGGCACGTGCGCTCTGCGTCCATGGCCAGGCGCGGGCGCGACGTGCCCCTGGGCGAAATCGTCAGCGGACATTAACGTTTCGCACCTATAGTGCAGGCCCCTATTTACTGGAGTTCGATTTATGGCGATGCGCCGTGCAGGGATGCTGATCGGGATGGTGTGGCTGGCTTGCGCTTGCAGTCGCGGGCCTGCGCAGGGCGCGGATGGAGCCAGCGCGTCCGATCAACCGCAGTCGCAACCGGCCGCCGCGTTGGCCACCGACGCCGCGCCGAAGACGGCCGGCGACAGGGAGTTCCCGGTCATTCCGCAGATCGTGGTGCCGGACGTCGTCGGCATCGGCCCGGCGCAGCAGACGCTGGAAAACGCGATGCAGGACATCATCGATCCGATCGCGGGCATCAGCGTGCGCCCGGCCAACTGCGTCGCCGACGGCGCCCTGGTCAACGACGCCGGCATCACCAGCGTGGACGCCGACGGCAAGCTCTCGCGCAACGGCGACGAGGGCATCTTCCGCATCGCCGCCGACGGCAGCGGTACCGCCAACTTCGGCGGCGGCATCGTCACCGTCGACGCCGACGGCAGCGGCAGCATCAACGGCAGCGGCGAGGACGGCGCGGACGATGCGATCGTTACGGTCGAGGCCGACGGCTCGGGCAGCTACAACGGCAAGTACGGGATCATCCGCCTGGACGGAAAGGGCGGCGGCACCTGGAACAACGACAGCGGCGTGATCACCAACAACGGCGACGGTTCGGGGAGCTGGAACGGGCCGCAGGGCGTGGTCACGATCAACGCCGACGGCAGCGGCAGCTGGAACAGTCCGCAGGGCCTGGTGATCAACGACGGCGACGGCAAGGGCCGGGTTGGGGCGCCGGCGCGCGAGATGAAGATGGCGCCGATTCCCAAGGTCGCGCCGGCGGGCAAGTTCCCGCCGCTGAAGAAGTTCGCGCCGCCCGGCGCGCCCTGCGGCTTCGTCATCACCCTCAACGACCGGGTGCTGTTCGACTTCGACCAGGCGCAGATCCGGCCGGACGCGGTGCCGGTGCTCGATACGCTGGCTGCGGCGTTGCAAAAGGTGCCGGCGCGGGCGATGGAGATCCGCGGCCACACCGACGCCAAGGGCGGCGACGACTACAACCTGGATCTGTCCGAGCGCCGCGCGCAGGCCGTCATCGCCGCCTTGCGCCAACGCGGCGCGGCGCAGGAGGCCGATGCCAAGGGCTACGGCGAGTCGCAGCCGGTGGCGCCGAACGAGTTGAACGGGCAGGACCATCCCGCGGGCCGGCAGTTGAACCGGCGCGTGGAAATTTTCGTTCGGACCTGAGGCCGGACCGCATCCCGTACCGGCCGGCGGACCGCGAGCGCCGCCGGCCCGTGCCTGTCTCGGTTTGAAACAGTGTACTAACCGGTTCGGCGCAAGCCGGGCACGCAATATCTGTGCCGACAACGCCGCCGAATCGGTCGCTAAATATTTGCCAACGTCGCTGCTGCGTAACACACGCGCCGCTCTATACTCGTCGCAACCCGAGGGGAGACGACATGGAAAGCGTGGGTTCGGCTGCAAGTCCTGTGGTAACTGCGTTCGTTACTGGCATCATCCGCCGCGCTTCGCGCGCCGCCGCCGCCTTGGCCCTGGCGATCGTGTTGGTCGCCGCGCCCGTTGCCTGCAAGCGCGACACCACCGGGCAATTGCCCGAAGTCAGCGGCGAGGCGATCAAGGCCAAGCGCGACAAAGTGGAAGGATTCGGCCTGGTCGCGGCGTATCCGGATCAGAAGTCGGACGAGCAACTGGCGATCGCGCTGGAGTTCAGCCAGCCGCTGGTCGGCAGCCAGGCCTTCGACGATCTGATCGCGGTCGCCGATAAGAACGGCGCGGTGGTCAAGGGCAGCTGGGTGCTGGACGAGGGCGGCAAGGTGCTGCGCTTCCCGCACGTGGAGGCCAGCAAGGACTACGTGGTCACCATCAAGGGCGGCCTGACCGCCGCCGACGGCGACCGCATCGGCAAGGCGGTGACCCGCAACGTCTACACCGGTCCGCTGGACCCGGTGGTCGGCTTCGCCTCGCAAGGCAGCGTGCTGCCGGCGCGCGAGAGCCGCGGCCTGCCGGTGGTGTCGATCAACGTCGCCGAAGTCGACGTCGAATTCATGCGCATCAAGGACAAGGAGCTGCCGAAGTTCTTCGCCGAGTACCAGCGCGGCGGCCGCCGCGGCAGCTGGGAACTGGAGCGCGACTGGGACGACAAGACGCCGCTGTCCAAGCTGGCCGAACCCGTCTACGTCAATCGCTTCGTGCTCGGCGGCAAGCCCAACGAGCGCGTGCTGACCTATCTGCCGCTGCAGGACATCGAAGAGCTGCAGAAGCCCGGTCTGTACTTCGCGGTGATGAAGCGCAGCGGCCAGTTCAAGGACGAGTTCGAGACCGCGTTCTTCACCGTCAGCGATCTGGGCCTGCACGCGCGCGTCTACAAGGACAAGCTGTTCGTGCACACCGCCTCGCTGGAGAACGGCGACGCGGTCGGCGGCGTCGAGCTCAAGGTGCTGGACGCCGCCGGCGAGCCGGTGCTGAAGGGCGAGACCGACCGCAACGGCAACGTCATGCTGCCCTACAAGCTGGACGCGACCCAGGTGCTGGTCGCGCAGCGCGGCAGCGACGTGTCGATGCTGCCGTTCAACCAACCGGCGCTGGACCTGTCCGAGTTCGCGGTGTCCGGCCGCGAGCAGGCCTGGTTCGACGTGTTCGCCTGGTCCGGGCGCGATCTCTACCGCCCGGGCGAGACCGTGCGCCTGTCGGCGTTGCTGCGCGACCAGGACGGCAAGCCGGTCGCGCTGAAGGGCAAGGCCCTGCAGCCGGTGTTCCTGCGCTACGTGCAGCCCGACGGCAAGACCTTCCTGGAAACGCGCCTGCAGCCCGACAGCCAGGGCTATGTGCGCCACGCGCAGGTGATTCCGGCCGACGCCGCGACCGGCCGTTGGCGGGTCGAGTTCCGCACCGATCCGGCCAGCAAGGAAGCGGTGCAGGGCATGACCCTGCGCATCGAGGAGTTCCTGCCCGAGCGCCTCAAGCTCGACCTTACTGCACAGACCACCTTGAAGCCGGGCGAGCCGATCAAGCTCGCCGTCGACGGCGCCTATCTGTACGGCGCGCCCGCGGCCGGCAACCGCTTCACCGCCAAGCTGGCGGTGATGGTGGAGCAGCATCCGCTGGAACAGCTGCCCGGTTATTTCTTCGGCGATCCGACCGTGACCCTGCCCAAGGAGGTCAAGGACGTGGTCGACACCGCGCTGGATGCGCAGGGCAAGTTGAAGCAGGACGTGCCGCTGCCCAGCGAGGCCAAGCCGGTCACGCCGATCGCCGCCATCCTCACCGGCAGCGTCTACGAAAGCGGCGGCCGCAGCGTCAACCGCAGCCTCAAGCGCGTGCTGTGGCCGGCCGATGCGCTGGTCGGCGTGCGCCCGCTGTTCGACGACAAGGAAGGCACCGATTCCAACGGCAACGCCGGTTTCGAGCTGACCCGCGTCGGCGCCGACGGCAAGCCGCGTCCGGGCCGCGGCCTGCGCGTGACGCTGGTGCGCGAGCACCGCGACTACCATTGGAACTACGACGCCGACGGCGGCTGGGACTACGATTTCAACCGCCGCTACGAGGACATCCAGACTCGCAACGTCGATCTGGGCGCGTCGCCGCTGCGCCTGGATTTCCCGGTCGAGTGGGGCGAGTACCGCGTCGACGTCTACGATCCGGCGACCCAGCTGACCACGCGCTATCCGTTCAAGGCCGGCTGGAGCTGGGACGACCAGAACCGCGGCCTCGATGCGCGTCCCGACAAGGTCAAGATCGCGCTGGACAAGACCGCTTACAAGGCCGGCGACACGCTCAAGGTCACCCTGACCCCGCCGCACGCGGGCAAGGGCCTGCTGATGGTCGAGAGCGACCGCATGCTGTACGTGCAGGCGATCGACGTGAAGGCCGGCAGCAGCTTCGAGATTCCGGTCACCAACGACTGGGACCGCCATGACGTCTACGTCACCGCGTTGGTGTTCCGCGGCGGCAGCGCGCCCAGCAAGATCACGCCGGCGCGCGCGGTCGGCATCGCCCACGTGCCGATGGACCGACGCGAGCGCACGGTCGCGGTCGGGCTCAACGTGCCCAAGCTGATGCGTCCCGAGCGCGACCTGCCGGTCACGGTCAGCGCGCCGCAGCTGGCGGGGCAGGAAGCCTACGTGACCGTGTCCGCGGTCGATGTCGGCATCCTCAACATCACCCGCTTCCCGGTGCCGGACGCAGCCGCGCACTTCTTCGCCCAGCGCCGTCTGGGCGTGGACGCCTACGACGTCTACGGGCGCGTGATCGAAAGCTTCGAGGGCGGCACCGCCAAGCTGCGCTTCGGCGGCGACATGGCGCTGGAGGCCTTGCCGCAGGCGCGGCGCCCGACCGCCAAGGTGCAGACGGTGGACCTGTTCGCCGGTCCGGTGCGTCTGGACGCCAAGGGCAATGCCGTGGTCAAACTGGCGGTGCCGGATTTCAACGGCACCCTGCGGGTCTCGGCGCTGGTGTATTCCGGCGGCAAGTACGGCAAGCGCGATCGCGAGACCATCGTGCGCGCGCCGGTGCTGGCCGAAGCCAGCACGCCGCGCGTGCTGGCGCCGGGCGACCGCAGCAACGTCACCCTCGACGTGCAGAACTTCACCGGCAAGCCCGGCGAGTTCGAGGTCAAGGTGGAGGGCATCGGTCCGCTCTCGCTCAGCGACGGCAATCGCAAGGCCAGCCTGGGCGTGGATGCCAAGACCACCTACACCTTCCCGATCGTGGCCCGCGAGGGCTACACGGTGGCGCAGGTGCGCGTGCGCGTGGAGGGCAACGGCTACAAGGTCGATCGCCGCTACGACGTGCCGGTGCGGCCGGCCTGGCCGCAGGTGTTGCGCGCACGCACGCAGGTGCTGGGCGACAACGCGCCGGTGCGCCTGGGCGCGGACTTCGCCGACGGCCTGATGCCCGGTTCGGTCAATGCGCGCATGACGGTCAGCGCCTTGCCGCCGATTCCGTTCGCCAGCGCCTTGCAGGGCGCGCTGGAGTACCCGTACGGCTGCGCCGAGCAGACCACCAGCAAGGGCTATGCCGCGCTGGAGCTGGACGAGGCGACGGCGAAGATGCTCGGGGTCAAGGGCCTGGACGCCAAGCAGCGGCGCGCGCGCATGGAAGGCGCGTTCGGCCGTCTGGCGGCGATGCAGATCGGTTCCGGCCACTACTCGATGTGGGGCGACGGCGACTACGTCAATCAGGCGATCACGCCGTACGTGGTCGAGTTCCTGCTCGACGCGCGCGATGGCGGGTTCGCGGTGCCCGAGGCGATGCTGCAGAAGTCGCTGAAGGTGCTCAACGAGGATCTGCTGTCGGGCGGTGCGCAGTTCTTCGGCTACGACCGCCGCGAACACCTCAAGTTCGCCTATCAGGCGCATGCGGGCTACGTGCTCGCACGCGTCAACCGCGCCCCGCTGGGCACCTTGCGCGCCTTGTACGACAACGAGCGCAAGAACAGCCTGACCGGCCTGCCGCTGGTGCATCTGGGCCTGGCGCTGTCGATGCAGGGCGACAAGGCGCGCGGCAAGAAGGCGATCGCCGAGGGCTTCGCGCGCGACTCCAAGGACCGTCCGGAGTACCTGGGCGACTACGGCAGCCGCGTGCGCGACGACGCGCTGATGATCGCGCTGGTGCACGAACGCGGCTACGCCACGCCGGCTTATGACGCGCGCGCCGTGCCGCTGGGCCTGGAGCTGGATGCGCGGCGCAACCGCGGCTGGCTGTGGCTGAGCACGCAGGAGCAGGTCGCGCTGGCGCGCTTGGGCAAGTCGCTGATGGCCGACCAGGCCAAGACCGTGTCCGGCCAGTGGAAGGTCGGCGAGGTCGCTGCCGATGCCGGCGCGGCCAAGATCGTCGGCCGCGTGTTCGACTACGACGCGCTGTCGGCGGGCGTGAGCTTCGCCCCGGTCGGCCAGCCGCCGCTGTACGCCAGCATGGAAGTGGCCGGCGTGCCGCGCCGCGCGCCGGAGCCGGACAGCTCGGTGATCGAGGTCAAGCGCAAGTACTACACGACCAAGGGCGAGGCCTGGGAAGGCGGCAGCCTGGAAGAGGGCGAGGCGTTGATCGTGCAGGTCAGCATCAAGGCCAGCCGCGCCATGCCCGATGCCTTGCTCACCGACCTGCTGCCGGCCGGTCTGGAAATCGAGAACTTCAACCTCGGCGACGCCAAGCAATGGGCGGGCGTGGTGGTGGACGGCATCGAGATCTCCGACCGCGACGACGCGGCCGAGGTGCGCCACGAGGAGTTCCGCGACGACCGTTACGTGGCCGCGCTGAAGCTCGACGTCGGCGACACCGCGCGCGTGTTCTATCTGGTGCGCGCGGTCACGCCGGGTACTTACACCGTGCCGCCGTCGTTGGTCGAGGACATGTACCGTCCCGACCTGCGCGGCGTCGGCAAGGCGGTGCCGGCGATGCTGACGGTGACGCAGCCGGGGAAGTGAGGGCGGCCCTCACCCCAACCCGCACCCCGGCCCGACCGCACAGCGGTCGGGCGTTCGGTGCGGCGCGAGCCAGTGGCTCGCAAGCGCCGTAGGCGTGAATGCTTTCAATCCCGGAACTCCAGTAAACGAAAGCCGGTGCATCCAGTGAGCAGTACGGAACCTCCGGCGTCGGAGCGGTCCTCACCCCAACCCTCTCCCGCAAGCGGGAGAGGAGGCGATGGCGTGCGGAGGCGGTGGTGGCGTCGCGCTGACCGAGGGGCGGCGACGACCGCGCACAAGCGGCGCCGCCGCGCCCTCAAAGCGCTGCTCGCCGCCTTGCTGTTCTTCACCTCGGCGATGCTGCTCGACCTCGCGTTCCCGCTGCCGTTGCCGCGCGACGGCCAGGCCGGCGCGGTGGTGGTGGCAGCCGACGGCACGCCGCTGCGCGCGTTCGCCGACCGCGGCGGAATCTGGCGCTATCCGGTGCGCATGGAGCAGGTTTCGCCGCTGTACCTGCAGGCCCTGCTGAACTACGAGGACCGCTGGTTCTGGAAGCACCCGGGCGTGAATCCCTACGCGCTGCTGCGTGCCGGCGGGCAGTGGCTGAGCAGCGGGCGGGTGGTGTCCGGCGGCTCCACTTTGACCATGCAGGTCGCGCGCATCCTCGATCCGCACACGCGCACGCCCTGGGGCAAGCTCAAGCAGCTGCTGCGCGCGTTGCAGTTGGAAGCGCACCTGTCCAAGCGCGAGATCCTGGGCCTGTACCTCAACCGCGCGCCGTTCGGCGGCACCGTCGAGGGCGTGGAAGCGGCCAGCTGGGCCTATCTGGGCAAGCCCTCGTCGCGGCTCTCGCATGCCGAAGCGGCGCTGCTGGCGGTGCTGCCGCAGTCGCCCAGCCGCCTGCGGCCCGATCGCGAGCCCGAGCGCGCGCGTATCGCGCGCGACAAGGTGCTGGCGCGCATGGCCGCGCTGGGCGTGTGGTCGCCGGCGCTGGTCGCCGACGCGCGCATCGAACCGGTGGTCGCGCGTTCGCTGCAGGCGCCGCAGCACGCGCCCTTGCTGGCGCAGCGCCTGCGCTTCGAGCAGCCCAAAGCGGCGCGGCTGGTGTCGACCATCGACATCGAACTGCAGCGCACGCTGGAGGACCGCGTCGCGGCGTACTTCTCCAATCTGCCCGAACGCACTTCGGCGGCGCTGCTGGTGATCGACAACGCCAGCCTGGAAGCGCGCGCCTACGTCGGCTCGGCGACCTTCGGCGACACCGCGCGGCTGGGTCACGTCGACATGGTCAAGGCCTGGCGCTCGCCGGGCTCGACCCTGAAACCGTTCCTGTACGGGCTGGCCATCGACGACGGCCTGATCCATTCCGAAAGCCTGTTGGTGGACGCACCGCAGGCGTTCGGCGACTACCGGCCCGGCAATTTCGATGCCGCCTTCAATGGCCCGATCGGCGCCGCCGAAGCCTTGCGCCTTTCGCTCAACGTGCCGGCGGTGGACCTGCTGGACCGGGTCGGCCCGAGCCGCTTCTCGGCGCGGCTCGCGCACGCCGGCATCGAGTTGCATTGGCCGCGAGGAGCCACGCCCAACTTGTCGATGATCCTGGGCGGCACCGGCGCGCGCCTGGAAGATCTGGTCGGCGCCTATGCGGCTTTGAACCGCGAGGGTCTGGCCGGGCACGTGCGCTACGGGCCGGAGGCGCCGCTGTTGGAGCGGCGCCTGCTGTCGCCGGGCGCGGCCTGGATCGTGCGCGAAATGCTGGAAGCCAATCCGCGCCCAGGCAGCGTCGCCGACACCTTCGATACCTCGGGACGCCCGCGCGTGGCCTGGAAGACCGGCACCAGCTACGGCTTCCGCGACGCCTGGGCGCTGGGCAGCACGCGCCGCTACACCGTCGGCGTCTGGGTCGGGCGGCCGGACGGCACGCCCTTGCCCGGCCAGTACGGCGCGGTCACCGCCTTGCCGTTGCTGTTCGAAGTGGTCGACAGCCTGCCGCGCCAGCGCGGCGACGGCGCGCTGCGGCCGCCGCCGGCGAACGTGGCGCAGATCGAGGTGTGCTGGCCGCTGGGCCTGCCACCGGATCCGCAGGCGCCGCAGCTGTGCCAGAAAAAAATGCAGGCCTGGACGCTGGATGGTTCGGTGCCGCCGACCTTCGCCGAGCGCGATGCGCGGCTGTGGAACGCCGGCGTGGAGCGCTACGACATCGACACCCGCAGCGGCCTGCGCCTGTCCGCCGACTGCAGCGCGCCGCACGCGCGCGGCGAGGCGCAAATCGCACGCTGGCCGGCGCTGGCTTCGCCGTGGCTGGCAGCCGACACGCGGCGCGCCTCGCGACTGCCGCCCTTGGCGCCCGATTGCGCCGACGACGGCCGCGACGGCGCCGAGGAACTGCTGATCGAAGGCATCGACGACCGCGCCACCCTGACGCGCGCGCCCGGCAGCGCGAAACCGCTGCGCCTGGCGCTGCGCGCGATCGGCAGCGACCGACGCGTGCGCTGGCTGCTGGACGGACGCCTGATCGGCGAAACCTCGGGCCAGGGCAGTTTCGCTTACGAGTTCGCCGAGCCCGGCGACCATCAGCTCACCGCACTGGCCGACAGCGGCGCGTGGGCGAGGGTGCGGTTCCGTATCCTGCGTTAGCTTTTGCGCCGCCGGCGCCGGTGCGCGTCCAGCGCGACGACCTTGCCGTCTTCCCGTTTGCCGTGTCGCGGTGGCGCCGGCCTTGGCTCGCGAGCGGGTTTGCGCCAGCGCTGCCGCCACCAAGCCAGTACCTTCCAGGCCCGCGCGCCGTCCAGCGGCGCAACCGGCGCCAGGTTCAGCGCGATCGTCATCAGGTTGAGCGCGCCCCAAGCCACGACCAGCGCGTCTTGCACCGGCACGGCCGGCTCCGGCCAGCGTTGCAAGCCGATGGCGACGGCAAGCGCGAGCAGCAGCAACTGGGCGCCGACGCCGCCCCAAGCGACGGCGATGTCCTGTCCGGGCGTGCGCGCGCATTCGTGTTCGCACAAGCCATGCATCGGATAGATATGCAGCGCATGCACATACAAGCCGTTGCGACGCGCGACCCAGGCATGGCCGGCTTCATGCGCGACGATCAGCAGCAGGTAGGCCACGGTGCCGGCGATCGCCGGCAGCCAGTTCCGGCTCGAAACCAGCGCCAGCACCGGTACGATCAGAACGCTCCAATGGAAGATCACCGGCGCGCCGAACAGGCGAAACGCGGACCAGCTGCTGCGTCGTGGCATCAATCGCGCGCCTGGTACGCGGCGACCACGTCGCCGATGGAGTCCGCGCCCGGCGCGTAGCGCGCACCTGCGTAGCCCAGGCCGGCCAGCACCAGGGCGATCGCGAGCATGGGCCAGAAGGTGTGGCGCAGGACGGTGCGTACCCAGTGCTGGGTCTGGATGCGGCGCAGGCGCCGATACAGGCTGCCGGCCAGTGCCACGTCCAGCAACAATTCGGCCATCAGCGTCGGCGCGATCCACACCACCCACAGGCTGAGCAGTGCCAGCCCGACCAAGGCGAGCAGGGCGGCAATGGCCACCAACAACAGCCAGCCCAGCCCGTCGTCGCCGGCGCAGCCGTCGGCGCCGTCGGGCAATTCGATCTTCGGCATCGCCAGCTCGGGCATCGGCGCCGGCAGCGACGGCGCCGGCTCCTGGAACGATGCCGATGCGCCGCCACCGCCGCTGTGTCCGCCGCCGCCGGCGTGACCGCCGGAGCCGCCGCCCGATCCGCCGTCGCTGGGGATGTCCAGATAGTCGTAAGCGCGGCTTTGGAAGGTGACCGCCCACAGCCACAGCAGGATCAGGAACGCGACGTAGGCGATGCCGACCGCGGCCGGGTAGCGCTGCCACATCGCCACCATGCCGGCGTCGCGCAGCAGGTAGGAAGCGAGAAACCCGATGCCGCCGGTGAGGGCAACGATCAGCAGCATCTGGAAGCGCGGCCAATGCCCGCGCTCCAGCTGGTTGCGCAGGCGGGCGATGTGTTCGAGGCGGCTCATGCCTCGAGTCTAGCCGCGCGCTGCCGCCGTCGCGACGGGGCGCCGCGGCCTTGCGCTAAGGCGCAACGATGGCGTTCAGCGTCCGGTCCAGCCGTCCAGCAAGTCGGCCAGTTCGTCGGCGTGTTCCTCTTCCTGGGCCAGGATGTCTTCCATCAGGCGCTTGGTCGTGGTGTCGCGGTCGCCCACGTAATCGATGATCGCGCGGTAGCTGTCGATGGCGATGCGTTCGGCGACCAGATCCTCCTTGACCATGTCGCGCAGGTCGCTGCCTTCGACGTACTCGGCGTGCGCGCGTGCGGACAGCACGTCGGGGTTGAGATCGGGGGCGCCGCCCAGTTGGACGATGCGTTCGGCGATACGGTCGGCGTGCGCCTGTTCCTCGTTGGCGTGTTCGAGGAATTCGGCCTTGACCGCGTCGGCCATCAGGCCGCTGGCCATGAAGTAATGGCGCTTGTAGCGCAGCACGCAGACGATTTCGGTGGCCAAGGCCTCGTTGAGCAGCTTGACCACGGTGGCGCGGTCGGCGGTGTAGCTGTCGGTGATCGCGCCGTCTTCGATGTGCTGGCGCGCCCGCGCGCGGATGGCCTTGATGTCGGCGATCACGGCCGCTTCGGGCTTGCGGCCGCTCTTGCCGGCCGCGTCGCGTGCGGGTTTGCTGGCGGGTTTGGCACTCATGTCGACCTCCTGGCGGTCGCTGGGGGCGAGTGCCCCCAACGATGCCTAGCGGCCGGTGACGGCGGTGTCGGCGCCGTCGCGCGCGTTCACACCAGCGACAGCATGTGCTCGGCCGAGGACACGCGGTACTCGCCGGGCGCTTCCACGTGCAGCTGCTTGACCACGCCGTCCTCGGCGTACAGGGCGAAACGCTTGGCGCGCGTGCCCATGCCGTAGGCGCTGGCGTCCAGTTCCAGGCCCAGCGCGCGGGTGAAGTCGCCGTTGCCGTCGGCCAGCATCATCAGGCCGTCCGGCACGTGCTGGGTCTGGCCCCAGGCCTGCATCACGAAGGGATCGTTGACCGCCATGCAGGCGACCTCGATGCCCTTGCCGCGGAAGTCGTCGAAATGCGCGACGAAACCCGGCAGGTGCTTTTCCGAGCAGGTCGGGGTGAACGCGCCCGGCACGGCGAACAAGACCACCTTGCGGCCGTCGAACAGGGCGTTGGTGTCGACGGTCTCGACGCCTTCGCGGATGCGTTGCAGATTGACTTCGGGCAGGCGGTCGCCGACCTGGATGCTCATGGGAAACCTCTCCGGTGGGGATGGCAGTCTGGTCGGCGCGCGCGTAACGGCGCGTCAAGACCGGGGTAGAGCGCGCATTGTGCGCGCAAGTATTGAAAAACGCAGGCGCGGCGGCCATTTCGGCCCGGTCTTCCCGTGCGGTCGCGCGCCGCCTACCCTGTGGGCCGGTGCGGCCGCGCAACAGCAAGTTTGAGGGTGCTTCGATGCAGTTCAAGGATTACTACGAAACCCTGGGCGTGGAGCCCAGCGCCGGCGAGGCCGAGATCAAGACCGCGTACCGGCGGCTGGCACGTAAATACCATCCCGATGTCAGCAAGGAAGCCGGCGCCGAGGACAAGTTCAAGGCCGTCAACGAGGCGTACGAGGCGCTGCGCGATCCGCAAAAGCGCGCGGCCTACGACCAGCTGCGCGCGCGCGGCTATCGCCCGGGCGACGAGGTGCAACCGCCGCCGGGCGGTTTCGGCGGCGGCTACGGCGGCGCCGACTTCGACGAGATCTTCGCCGGCGGCGGTGCGGGTGGCGGTTTCAGCGATTTCTTCGAAAGCCTGTTCGGGCGCGGTCGTGGCCCGGCTGGCTTCGGCGGCCAGGCCGGTCGGGCGCCGCCGCGCGGCGACACCCGCGCCAAGCTCGCGGTCTCGCTGGAGACGATCTACGAAGGCGGCTCGGTGCGGATCTCGGTCAACGGACGCACCCTCGAGGTACGCATTCCCAAGGGCATCCAGCCGGGGCAGATGATCCGGCTGGCAGGGCAAGGCACGCATGGGGATCTGCTGCTGGAAATCGAGTACGCCGCGCATCCGCATTTCGAGGTCGACGGCCGCAACGTGATCCACGTGCTGCCGTTGGCGCCGTGGGAAGCGGCCCTGGGCGCCACCATCAGCGTGCCGACCCTGGGCGGCTCGGTCGAGCTGAAGATCCCGCCGAACTCGGAAGCCGGACGCAAGCTGCGCCTGCGCGGGCGCGGCCTGCCGGGCACGCCGCCGGGCGATCAGATCGTCGAGCTGGAGGTGCTGGCGCCGCGCGCCGACACCGAAGAGCAGCACGCGGCCTACGCGCGCATGCGCGACGCCTTCGGCGACGATTGGCGGCGCGGCTAAGTCCGGATCGAATGCCGTGGGGTGCGGTGAGCGCGGCGAACCGCACCGGCGCGAGTCGCCAACGAAGAACAGGCGCTCCCGTAGGGTGTGGCGAGCCATGGGCGAACCGCATAGTGAGCGATGCGGCTCACCACGTCCTACGGATCGGATTCATGCGCCGACTCTCCGCGATCGCGACTCGCGTCGCTGCCACAGAAGGCGGTAGGGCGCTAAGGTAACGCGGCGGACCCGCGACGGCCCGCCCGCGGCGATCAGCCCGGCAACAGCTGGGCGATGATCTCGGACAGGTCGCTTTCGCTGAACGGCTTGGTGATGTAGGCCTTGGCGCCCTGGCGCATGCCCCAGACCCGGTCGGTGTCCAGATCCTTGGTGGTCACCAGCACGATCGGGATGTGCTTGGTGGTGGCCTCGCGGCAGATCGAGCGCGTGGCCTGGAAGCCGTTGAGGTTCGGCATGACCACGTCCATCAGGATCAGGTCGGGGATCTCGCGCTTGGCCGCTTCGACGCCGGCGGCGCCGTCCTCGGCGGTCAAGGCCTCATGCCCCAGCTTCTCGACGATGCGGCGGATGCCCATCAGCTGAGACGGTGAGTCGTCGACGATCAGAATACGCGCCATGTGTTTCCCCCGGGAATGTTGCGATTGTAGCGATGCGCGCTGACGCCGCAATGCCAACTAGATCACGACCAGCGTCCGGCCCAGGGAGCCCCCGGCCAGCATGCCGGGGAACACCTGGGGCAGCTCCGCCAGCCCCACTTCACGGGTGCATATGCGGTCCAGGTGCGCCGGTTTCCAGTCGCTGCCCAGATGCCGCCAGACTTCGTCACGTATCCGGCGCGCGGTGCCGGCCGAGGCCACCCCCAGCAGCGACACGCCGCGGATGATGAACGGCATCACCGTGGCGTCCAGTGCGGGGCTGGCGGCCAGGCCCGCGCTGGCGACGTTGCCGTAGGGCGCGGTTTGGGCCAGCAGGCTGGTCAGCATCGGCCCGCCGACGTTGTCCAGGCCGCCGCCGAAGCGCGCCGATTCCATCGGCCGGGTGGTGGCCAGTGCGTCGCGGCCCAGCACCTGGCTGGCGCCGATCGACTTGAGGTAATCGGTTTGCTCGGCCTTGCCGCTGATCGCATGCACCTCGTAGCCGGCGCGGCTGAAGATGTCCAGCGCGAGCGAGCCCACGCCGCCGCTGGCGCCGGTCACCGCCAGCGGGCCCAGTTCGGGCGTCTGGCGGTTGTCCTGCATGCGGTGCAGGGCCAGCGCGGCGGTGAAGCCGGCGGTGCCCAGGATCATGCTCTCGCGCAGGCTCAGGCCGCCCGGCAGCGGGATCGCCCACTGCGCTTCCACGCGCGCGTACTCGGCGTAGCCGCCGTCGCGGGTCTCGCTGAGGCCGCAACCGGTGACCAGCACGGCGTCGCCTTCGCGGAAGGCGCTGTCGGTGGAGGCGACCACGTGGCCGGCAACGTCGATGCCGCCGACCAACGGGAACCGGCGCAGGATCTTGCCTTCGCCGGTGCCGGCCAGGGCGTCCTTGAAATTGATCGAGGAATAGGCGGTCTTGATCACCACCTCGCCGGGCGAGAGCGCATCGATCGAGATGCGCTCCAAGCCGCTGCGATAGCCGGCGTCGTCGCTGTGGATGCGGAAGGCGTTGAAGTCGCTGGGTACGGTCATGGCGCGTTCTCTGCAGACAGAACGCGATGATAACCGAGCGCGATTGCGCGCCCGGTCATGGTCCGATTCAGCCGATCGGGCTGGAAGTGGGTGTGGCTTCGTGCTTGCGCTCTATACCGTCGCTCCATTGCTTGAGCTTGCGGTAGTCGGGCTCGTCCGGGCCCAGCAGCCGGATGCGGCCTCGCTCGACCTTCCATAACTGCTCGTTCTGGGTGGTGAACACCACGATCGGCGTGCGGTACTGCAAGCTCATGAACACATGGAACATGGTCGGTGCGGCCGAGGTCAGGTGCGAGACGAACAGCGACTCGGGTTTGCGCGCCTGATCCAGGGGCGCGTTCACGCAGCCGCGGGTCTGTTCGTAACGGTCGATCAGGCGCTCGCCCTGGGCATCGATGCGGTACATCGCGTAACCGCCCAGCGGCGCGGATTCGTCCAGCCATGGAGTCATCACGAACACCAGGATCTGGTTTTGGCCGTCCTCTTCGTACTCGAAGGCGACGGTATTGGGCGGGCGTTGGCTGCAATAGACCTGGTCCTGCTGGCGGGCCAGATGCAGCGCCGCCATCAGCCGTTGCTCGCGGAGTTGCGCGGGCTGCGGCGGTCGCAGGCGGGTGGCGTCGCGCACACCGAGTGGATCGAGACCCAGGGTCGCCGATGCGAACGCGACCAACCGGCCGTCGACCTTGCTGAAGTAACGCACATCGATGTCGTCGTCGCGTTCGAGGGTAAGCCAACCCGAGGGTTGGCCGGGCGCGTCCGGCAGGGCCTTGATCTTGACCAGCTCGTCTGTGGTCAGCCAGGCCGCCAGGTCGTGGCGGCGGATCGCGTTGCCGATGTACTCAGCGATGGCAACGTCGCGACGGTACTTGTCGGGGATGGTGCAGGTCAGGCGGCGATCGTTCTCGCCGGCGTCGGCTGGCAGCTCGGCGAGCTCGGCGCAGTCGTAGGCCGATTTCGCGGCCTTGTCCTTGGCACCGGCTGCGAGCGGGCACAGCAGCAGGGCCGCGAGCGCGGCGGTCGCGAATGGATAACGCATGAGTGCGTCGTGTCCCGAATTCCCCGATGTGATGCTAACGCAGGGGAGGGCGGGTTGGGGTTAACGCGCTCGTGGCACGAAAACTACTGACGCTGGAGTACGCAGCGGCGATATCAGCTCGCGATGGCCGCGCGTGAGTCAGCGAGCGCCCGGGGCAGCGGCGTCCGCCGTGCGACAGCGTTCGGGAACCGACGAGCGTGGGTCCATCGGATCGCCGATCGGCAGGAGTTCGTTGCTCCAGTAGGCGGCGCAACTGGCGGTATCGATCAGCTCAACGGTCTCGCAGAACACGTCGGGTACCCAGCGTGCCGGCTTGCCGGGTGTCGCGACGGCCGGCAGCGCGCCCGGCTCCTCGCTGTCGCGCAGGCACGCGGCGACGTTGCGAGAGACCGAACGGCTGCCGTGGCGATCGGTGATGGTGATCGTCGTGGTCTGGCCGTCGGTGACGCCGGCGCTGTAGACCGATTCGAGTTGGGAGAAGGCCTGCGAAAAGATCAGATCGAACATCGCCCGGCGATGCGGGTAGGCCAGGCCATAGGCTCGGACCACGTCGCCCTCCTCATTGCGCTCGGAATGCTTGCCGGTTCGGTCGCGACCGACGAACGCCACGTTGCCGCCGGGGCCGATATGGACCTCGTAGGGCACGCACAGACCGAGGCAGCCGCTGCGCTTGAGCACGACATGGGTGTCGTCGCGAAACTCGGGCTCGACCTTTTCGGCGGGCTGGCAGGCGCACAAGCCGAGCAACAAGGGCAGCACGAGTGCACGCATCGTCCGATCTCCTCTGGATCGATGCAGCTTAGCGCAGCGCGTTACGGCGCTTCTCGTCCATCCACTTGCTGGCTTCGGCCGGGCGGTAGTCGCGCATCCAGGTCAGCATCGCGTCCAGGTCGTCGCCGTGCCATAGATCGCGGCGCTGGTCGGCGTGCAGGAAGCGTTCGGCGACCATGCGATCCAGCATCGTCATCAGCGGCGTATAGAAGCCTTCGACGTCGAGGAAGGCGCAGGGCTTGTCGCCGATGCCGAGCTGGCGCCAGGTCAGCATCTCGAACATCTCGTCCAGGGTGCCGAAGCCGCCGGGCAGGGCGACGAAGGCGTCGGCGAGATCGAACATGCGTGCCTTGCGCTCGTGCATGGAGCCGACCACTTCGAGTTTGGTCAGGCCACGGTGCGCGACTTCCCAGTTGACCAGTTGCTCGGGGATCACGCCGATGGCTTCGCCGCCGGCTTCCAGCACCGCATCGGCGACCACGCCCATCAGGCCGACGTTACCGCCGCCGTAGACCAGGGCGATGCCGTCGCGGGCCATGCGCTGGCCCAGCGCCATCGCGCGTTCGGTGTAGATCGGCTGCGAGCCGGAGTTGGAGCCGCAGTAGACGCAAAGCGATTTCATGCTGGTATCCGATGCCGACCGGCGAGGTTTCGCGTTGCGGCGTAGTGGGGCCGAAATGCAGAACGGCGCACCAGGGTGCGCCGTTCCGGTCTTGCAGGCCGATCAGTTGGCCTTGTGGATCGCGCGCTTGTCGACCGCCATCGCCGCGTCGTGGATCGCCTCCGACAGCGTCGGGTGGGCGTGGCAGATACGGGCGAGGTCGTCGGCGGAGCCGTTGAACTCCATGGTCAGCACGCCTTCGTGCACCAGCTCCGACACGCCGACGCCGACCAGGTGCAGGCCCAGCACGCGGTCGCTCTCGGCGTGCGCGATGACCTTGACGAAGCCGGCCGGCTCGCCCATGGCCACGGCGCGGCCGATCGCCGCGAACGGGAAGCTGCCGGTCTTGTACGGCACGCCTTCGGCCTTGAGCTGCTGCTCGGTCTTGCCGACCCAGGCGATTTCCGGCTCGGTGTAGATCACCCACGGAATGGTGTCGAAATTGACGTGGCCCGGCAGGCCGGCGATCAGCTCGGCCACGGCGATGCCTTCCTCGAAGCCCTTGTGCGCCAGCATCGGGCCGCGCACGCAGTCGCCGACCGCCCACACGCCGTCGACGCCGGTGTGGCAGTGCTCGTCGACCTCGATCTGGCCGCGCTCGTTGAGCTTGACGCCGGTGCCTTCGGCCAGCAGGCCCTTGGACGCGGCGCGGCGGCCGACGGCCACCAGCAGCTTGTCCACGACCAGTTGCTGATCGGCCTTGCCGTCGTTGTAGGTCAGGTGCACGCCGTCCTTCTTGATTTCGGCCTTGCTGACCTTGGCGCCCAGCTTGATGTCCAGGCCCTGCTTCTTGAATTCCTTGGCCGCGGTCTTGGCGACCTCGGCATCGGCGGCGGCGAGGAAGTCGGGCAGGGCTTCGAGGATGGTGACCTCCGAACCCAGGCGCTTCCACACGCTGCCCAGCTCCAGGCCGATCACGCCGGCGCCGATCACGCCCAAACGCTTGGGCACTTCGGTGAAGTCCAGCGCGCCGACGTTGTCGACGATCTTGTCGCCGTCGAACTTGGCGAACGGCAGCTCGATCGAATCCGAACCGGCGGCGATGATGACGTTGGTGCCCTTGAGCTCGACCTCGGAGCCGTCGTGCTGCTTGACCTTGACCACGTTGCCCGGGTGCAGGGTGCCGAAGCCGTAGTACGGCGTGACCTTGTTGGCCTTGAACAGCATCGCGATGCCGCCGGTGAACTGCTTCACGATCTTGTCCTTGCGGCCGACCATGGTCGCGACGTCGATCTTGGCGTTGTCGGTGGTGATGCCGTGTTCGCCGAACAGGTGCTGCAGGTTCCAGAACTGGCGCGAGCTGTCGAGCAGGGCCTTGGACGGGATGCAGCCCACGCGCAGGCAGGTGCCGCCCAGGGCGGGCTTGCCGTCCTTACCCAGCGCGGCGTCGATGCAGGCGGTCTTCAGACCGAGCTGGGCGGCGCGGATGGCGGCGTGGTAGCCGGCCGGGCCGGCGCCGATGACGACTACGTCGAATTGCTCAGACATTCTCGTTCCTTAGCTTTTTCCTTCCCCCGCCGGGAGAAGGTGGCCCGTAGGGCCGGATGAGGGTCCGGGGCGAGTATGGAGCGGCGCGCTTGTGCCGGACCCTCACCCCAACCCCTCTCCCGGTGGGAGAGGGGCTTGGAGCGCAATCACATGCCCAGCAGCATGCGGTGCGGGTTCTCGAGCTGATTCTTGATGTCGACCAGGAACAGCACCGCGTCCTTGCCGTCGATGATGCGGTGGTCGTAGGACAGCGCGATGTACATCATCGGCGCGGCGATCACGGCGCCGTTCTCGACGATGGCGCGTTCCTTGATCGCGTGCATGCCCAGAATGGCCGACTGCGGCGGGTTCACGATCGGGGTCGACATCAGCGAACCGAAGGTGCCGCCGTTGGTGATGGTGAAGGTGCCGCCCTGCAGGTCTTCCAGCGCCAGCTTGCCGTCGCGCGCCTTCTTGGCGTAGTCGCCGATGGCCTTCTCGACGTCGGCGAAGCCCATGCGCTCGACGTTGCGCAGCACCGGCGTGACCAGGCCCTTGTCGGTGGACACGGCGATCGAGATGTCGGCGTAGCCGTGATAGACGATGTCGTTGCCGTCGACCGAGGCGTTGACCACCGGATGGCGCTGCAGCGCGTTGGCGGCGGCCTTGGCGAAGAAGCTCATGAAGCCCAGCTTGACGCCGTTGGCCTTCTCGAAGGACTCGCCCAGCTCCTTGCGCATGGCCATGACCTTGCCCAGGTTGACTTCGTTGAACGAGGTCAGCATGGCGATGGAGTTCTTCGACTGCATCAGGCGCTCGGCGATGCGCGCGCGGATGCGGGTCATCGGCACGCGCTCTTCGGCGCGCGCGCCGGCGGCATTGCCGACGCCGCCGGACTTGGCGTAGTTGAGGATGTCTTCCTTGGTCACCGCGCCCTTACGGCCGGTGCCCTCGACCTGCGATGCGTCGATGCCTTCCTTGTTGGCGGTGAAGCGCGCGCCCGGGGGCAACTGATCGTTGGCGGCCGGCGCCTTGGCGGCCTCGGCCTTCGGGGTGATCGGCTGCGCGCCGGCGGCCGGCAGCGGGCCGGCCTTGGCGGCGGCCGGAGCGGCTTCGGCGGCCGGCTTGGCTTCGGCGGCGGCGCCGGCTTCCACGATCGCGATCAGCTGCGAGCTGGTCACGGTGGCGCCTTCCTCGAACTTGATTTCCTTGAGCACGCCGTCGACCGGCGAGGGGACTTCGAGCACGACCTTGTCGGTTTCGAGGTCGACCAGGTTCTCGTCGCGCTTGACCGCGTCGCCCGGCTTCTTGTGCCACGTGGCGATGGTGGCGTCGGAGACGGACTCGGGCAGGACGGGGACTTTGATCTCGGTGCTCATGGGGTGGGCATCCTGGCTTGCTTGATTGGGTATGTGGCGGACGTGGAGCGAATGGGGTGTGGGACGTGACCGGCGCCGATTACTCGGCGCTGGCCTCGCCTTGCAGCGAATTGACCAGGGCGTCGGCGACCAGCTTGGTCTGTTCGGCGACGTGGTCGGCCAGGTGGCCCGCCGCCGGCGACGGCGAACGCGCGCGACCGGCGTAGTGCAGGGCCTGCTTCGGCGCCAGGCAGGCGGCGAGGTGGTGGCGGATCTGGTACCACGCGCCCTGGTTCTGCGGCTCTTCCTGGCACCACACCACGTCCTTGGCCGCGGTGTAGCGCTTGAGCTCGTCGCTCAATGCCTGACGCGGGAACGGGTACAGCTGTTCGACGCGCAGCAGGGCCACGTCTTCCAGGCCCTGCTTCTGCGCTTCCTCCAGCAGGTCGTAGTAGACCTTGCCCGAGCACAGCACCACGCGCTTGACCTTCTTCGGGTTGGCGGCGGCGTCGGGGATCAGGTGCTGGAACTCGCCCTGGGCCAGTTCGTCCAGGCTGGACACCGCCAGCTTGTGGCGCAGCAGCGACTTGGGCGTCATCACCACCAGCGGCTTGCGCGTGCTCATGCGCATCTGCCGGCGGATCATGTGGTAGGCCTGCGCCGGCGTGGTCGGCGCGCACACCAGCATGTTCTCCAGCGCGCACAGCTGCAGGAAGCGTTCCAGGCGCGCCGAGCTGTGCTCGGGGCCCTGGCCTTCGTAACCGTGCGGCAGGAACAGCGCCAGACCGCACAGGCGGCCCCACTTGGCCTCGCCCGAGGACAGGAACTGGTCGATCACGACCTGCGCGCCGTTGGCGAAGTCGCCGAACTGCGCTTCCCAGATGTCCAGGGTCATGGGATCGGCGGTCGAGTAGCCGTACTCGAACGCCATCACCGCTTCCTCGCTGAGCAGCGAGTCGATGATGGTCACGTCCGACGGCGTCTTGACCAGCTCGCGCAGCGGCAGCACGTAATCGTCGCTGGTCTGCTCGTGCAGGATCGCGTGGCGGTGGAAGAAGGTGCCGCGGCCGCAGTCCTGGCCGACCAGGCGCAGCTTGTAGCCTTCGCTGAGCAGGGTGGCGTAGGCCAGGTTCTCGGCGAAGCCCCAGTCGCCGGCCAGCTCGCCGGCGGCCATCTTGCGGCGGTCTTCGTAGATCTTGGCCACGCGCGGATGCAGCTTGACGCTGTCGGCGATGGTGTTGATCTGCGCGGCCAGGCCGTCGAGCTTGGCGCGGTCGAAGGTGGTGTCGACCGGGTCGGTGACCTTGCCCGACAGGTACTTCGACCAGTCGATGGTGAACTCGTCGGGCTTGACCTCGACCAGCTCGGTGGTGACCGCGCCGGCGTCGAGCTTGTCGCGGTAGCCGTCGACCAGGGCCTGCGCGTCGGCGGCCTGGATCGTGCCTTCGGCGACCAGACGCTCGGCGTACAGCTCGCGCGGGGTCTTGTGCTTGCGGATCACCTGGTACATCAGTGGCTGCGTCGCCGCCGGCTCGTCGGCCTCGTTATGGCCGTGGCGGCGGTAGCAGACCAGGTCGATGACCACGTCGCGGCCGAAGCGGTTGCGGAAGTCCAGCGCCAGCTCGGCGCAGAACACCACCGCTTCCGGATCGTCGCCGTTCACGTGCAGGATCGGCGCGCCGACCATCTTGGCCACGTCGGTGCAGTACAGCGTCGAACGCGCGTCTTCGCGGGCGCTGGTGGTGAAGCCGACCTGGTTGTTGATGACGATGTGCAGGGTGCCGCCGACCGCGAAACCGCGCGCCTGCGACATCTGGAACAGCTCCATGCCCACGCCCTGGCCGGCGAACGCGGCGTCGCCGTGCAGCAGCACCGGCAGCACCTGCGCGCGACCCTTGTCGCCGCGGCGGGTCTGGCGCGAACGCACGCTGCCGGCGACCACCGGGTTGACGATTTCCAGGTGCGAGGGGTTGAACGCCAGCGCCAGGTGGACCGGGCCGCCGGGCGTGGCGACGTCGGCGCTGAAGCCCATGTGGTACTTCACGTCGCCGGTGTGGGCGTGCTCGTCGTGATCGAACTTGCCTTCGAACTCGTCGAACAGCTTGCGCGGCGGCTTGCCCAGGGTGTTGACCAGCACGTTGAGGCGGCCGCGGTGGGCCATGCCGATCACCACGTCCTGCGCGCCTTGCTCGCCGGCGCGTCGGATGGTGGTGTCCATCAGCGGGATCAGGGCGTCGCCGCCTTCCAGCGAGAAGCGCTTCTGGCCCACGTACTTGGTGCCCAGGTAGCGCTCCAGGCCGTCGGCCGCAGTCAGACGCTCGAGGATGCGCTGCTTGTCGGCGGCGCTGCGGCCGTAGTTGCCGGCCGCCGTTTCCAGGCGCTCGTACATCCAGCGGCGCTGTTCGGCGTCGGCGATGTGCATGAACTCGGCGCCGATCGGGCCGGTGTAGGTGGCCTTGAGCAGGGCGACCAGGTCGCGCAGCTTCATGCGCTCCTTGCCGCCGACGCCGCCGGTGCTGAACTCGCCGGACAGGTCGCTCTCGGACAGGCGGTGGAAGCCCAGCGCCAGGTCCGGCGCGTCGGGCTTGTCGAGCAGGCCCAGCGGGTCGATGTCGGCGGCCAGGTGGCCGCGCGAACGATAGGCGGTGATCAGTTTGCCGACCCCGCGCTCGCGCTCGTCGCTGGGGCCGGCGCTGGCGCCGGCGGGGGCGCCGCGGGCGGCGGCCCGGCTGGCCTGGGCGACGGAATCGATGGCGGCCGAGTGCGGCACGTCGCCGGCTTCGCGGCCCTTGAAGCCGTCGAAATAGGCCTTCCATTTGGCCCCGACGCTGTCGGGATCGACCAGGTACTGCTCGTACAGGTCTTCGATGAAGGCGGCGTTGGCGCCGAGTTGCGAGGACTGGGAGAACTGCTTCAGGAGACTGTCCACGATGGTTATCGGGAAACTCTAGGGGGCGGAAGAGGCGTCGCGCGCGGGCCGATGGCGCTTTGCGCGGACATAGGATCGGAATTATAGCGGTAGTGTTAAGGCCAGCGGCATAACTACTTAGGTCTAAGCGACAGATTTCGTTCGATTTCCGGCTTCCGACCGGGCCGGACCGTCGAACCGGCCGCTGCGGCAAGCCCTGAAAATCTTGGGCTGGGACGCGGCCTTTCAAGCGCGGCCGCGGGCGCGGTCGCGGGCGCCGCACGGTTTAGTCGCGGCTCAGGCGCGCAGGCGCCGGCGCCGGTTTCAGATCCCCAGCGCGCGGTACTCGGTGCAGGGACGGGCGCGCTCCCAGACCGGGTCGAAGTGGGCGCGCAGCTGGCGCGCGCGCGCGCCGTCGTCGACGCGGGTCTCGCCGTCGAAGCGGTGGCCCAGGACGCGGAAGTACCAGCCGTCGCGGTCGTTGACCACATAGGCCGAGGGGTAGTTCTGGTCCACCGGCTCCTCGATCGCGCGGAATTCGAACGCGGTCGGCAGGCGCTGGGCCAGGCCGATCAGCGGCGCCAGCGCGCGCTGCGGCGCGGCCGGGTCCTGCAGCAGCACGCGCACGCCGCCGCCGGCGACCGCGTGGCGGCGCAGGGCGGCGAGGGCGTCGGGGCGGTCGAGCAGGCCGGGGTCGAGTTCGCGGCTGTAGACCGACAAGCCGCGGCGGCTGCCGGCGATCACGCCCTGCAGCGCGGCCAGGGCGGCCTCGCGGCTGTCGACCGGGTTGGCCGCGCCCAGCAGGCGGCGCATGCCCAGGTGTTCGATGCCGGCCTCGAGGAAGCGCGGCCCCTGCGGCAGGAAACCGTGGCGGGCGTAAAAGGCGATCGCCGAGGCCTGGCTGTGCAGGGACACTTCGCGCCAGCCCAGCTCGGCGGCGCGTTGCAGCAACGCGGTCAGCAGAGCGTCGCCGACCCCGCGCCCGCGCCAGGCGGCGAGCACGGCCATGCGCCCGATGCGGCGATCGGGGGTGAGCCGGCCGGTGCCGATCGGGGCGCCGTCGGCGTCCACGGCCAGCACGTGCTCGCACGAGGGGTCGCGTTGCGCGTCCAGCTCCAGTTCGGCCGGCACGTTCTGTTCGCGCACGAACACCGCCTCGCGCACCGCGCGCAGCGCCGGCAGGGCGGCGGCGTAGTCGCTCACGGCGACCACGCGGTAGCCCGGGCCGGATGCGCCCGCGCTCATTCCTCTTCCCCGTCGTCGTCCAGGCCCAGGCGGTAATGGCCGCCGGCGATCAGCTCGTGCACGCAGGCGCGGCCGGCCTCGGACAGGGCGGCGTACAGGGCCTGGTCGATCTCGGCCGCGTTGGCCAGGGCTTGCGCGTCCTTGGCCGGCAGGGCGTAGTCCTGGCCGCTCACGTACAGGCGCGCGGCGCGGCCCTTGGCCCGCGCGCGGCGCCAGGCCAGACGCGACCAGGGGTGGCGCCACAGCGTCGCGCCGTGCTGCAGGTCCCATTCGATCTCGATGCGCGAGCGCGGCGGTTCGGTGCCCGCCGACACCGTGCCGGCGGCACGGTAGACGGTGATGAAGCGGCCGAACCAGTCGCCGAGGCGGTCGGGATCGTTCATGCGCAGGGCGTTCAGGGCGGCGACCACGCGGTCCATGGCGGCCGCGTCGATCTCGGCCGGGTCGCGCGGCGGGCTCAGGTCGGGGTCGCGGTAGCGCAGCGATTCGTCGGCCTCGGCGGCCAGGGTGTCGACGTAGTCGCCCATGAGTTCGGCCGACGACGGCGCGCGCATGCCGACCGAGAAGGTCAGGCAGGCGTCCTCGGCGACGCCGTGGTGGGGCACGCCGGGCGGCAGATACAGCATGTCGCCGGGGCCCAGCACCCAGTCGTGGCTGGGCGCGAATTCGCTGAGCAGCTTGAGCTCGGCGTCGGCGCGGAACCCTTGCGGCGGATTCGGACCGGCATCGATCTGCCAACGCCGATGGCCCTGGGCCTGCAGCAGGAACACGTCGTACTGGTCGACGTGGGCGCCGACCGAACCGCCGGGCGCGGCGAAGGACACCATGATGTCGTCGACGCGCCAGCGCGGCAGGAAGTCGAAGGCCGGCAGCAGCGCGACCACGTCGGCGTCCCATTTGTCCACGTCCTGCACCAGCAGGGTCCAGTCCTGCTGCGGCATGCCCGGAAATTCGGCTTCGTCGAAGGGCCCGTGGCGCACGCTGTAGCGGTCGTTGGCGCGGTCGTGCTGGATCAGCCGCGACAGCGCGGCTTCCTCGCAGGCCAGGCCGGCGAGGTCCTCGGGCTGGATCGGCGAGACCAGGCCGGGGAAGGCGTTGCGGATCAGCAGCGGGCGCTTTTGCCAGTAATCGCGCAGGAACTGCGCGGCGGGCATGCCCAGCGGCGGCGCGCGACTGGCGTCGACCTCGATCGGGGCGGCGGCGGGCTTGGACTTGCCGGCGGCGGGGGATTTCTTGGCCATGGGGGCGGGCTGGCTCGTAGCGGTGGCGCGGCGGTTTGCGCGGATCGCTTCATTGTCGCTCATGCGGGGGTGAAGATCGTTGTTGGTTACCCCTTTAAGCAATGGGTTTGGGACGTTGCTTTGGCTTTGGCGAGAGCAATAGCCACGGCCACAGCAAATCCCCCGGCGCCGCGAGTCACGCATCGCCACCGAACTACATCGGGCGCCCGCCCCCTTTTGCAAAGGGGGCGATGAAGAGGGGCGATGAAGAGGGGCGATGGGGAAGTGGAGGGTGGCGCTGCGCCTTGAATTCCCCCCTTTGAAAAAGGGGGGCTAGGGGGGATTTGCTTTTGCTCTGAAGAGAGCAACAGCCGCAGCAAATACCCCAGCGCCGCGAGTCACGCATCGGCATCGATTTACATCGGGCGCCCGCCCCCATTTGCAAAGGGGACGAGGGAGAAGGGGCGACGGACCTTATCCCGCGATCTCGTCGTAGCCCCGTCCCAGGAACTGCAGCAGACACCAGCCGTGCCCGAACGGGTCGGCCAGTTGCACGATGCGGCCCCAGTTGGCCTCGCGTATCGCGCCTTCCTGGGTCGCGCCAGCCGCGAGTGCGCGCGTCAGCGCCGCGTCCAGATCCTCGACGACCACGTCCCCGTGCGCGGGTGTCCAATGGCGCGCGTAGTCGCGCACCGAGCCGGAGGCGCCGACGCTGCCGGCAGGTTTCTCCAGCAAGTAGATCGGCACCTGCGCGCCGTCCAGCTCGAGCACGCTGTCGCCCAACCGACGCGCGGGGCGCAGGTCGAAAGCGGCGACATAGAAACGTTCGGCCGCGGCCAGGTCGGGGACGTCGAGATTGAGCAGCAGCCGCATCGTCATGGCGTGACCTCAGTCCTTCCTTGATTCAAGCCAGTCCTGCTTCAAGCCAGCCCAGCTTCAAACCAGTCCAGCTTCAGCGCGGCGAAGCTGCAACCCAATCCTGCTTCAACGCAGCCCGATAGCCGCCGCGAAGGAGTGATAGAACTCGCCGCCCGGATCGCTCTCGCGGTCGATCTCGATCGGGTAGGGCGTGGCTTCCTGCGGCATCGCGTTGAGCACGCCGACGAAGGCCTCGACGTCGCGACTGTAGAACACGTACTCGCGGTGGTCGGGTTCGGTGAACACGATCGCCAGCAGGCTGTGGCCGGCGGCCTCGATGCGTTCGCAGACGCGGTCCTCGAAGCGCTGCATGGCCTCGAGTTCCTCCGGCGAGGCGGTGCCGAGGCTGCGGTCGTCCTGGTAGGCCCAGATCAGGTTGAGCCGGTCCGGGTAGGCGCGGAAGTCGAAACCGCGCTCGAAACGCTTCAGCCGCATCAGCGACAGGCCGTCGTCGGCGCGGTGTTCGGCCAGGGTCCAGCCGCGGGTGTCTTCCATGGCGCGCGCGCTCCTGCGGTCAGATCTCGCGCGCCAGGCGCTCGGCCAGGCCGCTGTAGCGGCCCGGCGTCATCGCCATCAGACGCTGCTTGTCGGCCGCCGGCAGGTCCAGGCCGGCGATGAATTCGCGCATCGAGGCCTCGGTGATGCCCTGGCCGCGGGTCAGCGCCTTGAGCTGCTCGTAGGGGTTGGGCAGGCCGTGGCGGCGCATCACCGTCTGCACGGCTTCGGCCAGCACTTCCCAGGACGCGTCGAGGTCGGCGGCCAGGCGCTCGGGATTGACGCTGAGCTTGCCCAGGCCGCGCAGCAGCGCGTCGTAGCCGATCAGGGCATGGCCGAAGGCGGTGCCCAGCGCGCGCAGCACGGTCGAGTCGGTCAGGTCGCGCTGCCAGCGGCTGATCGGCAGCTTGGCGGCGAAATGCTCGAACAGCGCGTTGGCGATGCCGAAGTTACCCTCGGCGTTCTCGAAATCGATCGGGTTGACCTTGTGCGGCATGGTCGAGCTGCCGACTTCGCCGGCCTTGACCGCCTGCTTGAAGTAGCCCAGCGAGATGTAGCCCCAGATATCGCGGCACAGATCGACGCAGATCGTGTCGATGCGGCGCTGGGCGTCGCAGATCTCGGCGATGCCGTCGTGCGGTTCGATCTGGGTGGTGTAGGGCTGCCAGTCCAGGCCCAGCGAGGCGACGAAGCGCTGCGAGAACGCCGGCCAGTCGATGTCCGGGTAGGCGGCGACGTGGGCGTTGTAGTTGCCGACCGCGCCGTTGATCTTGCCGGGCATCTGCGCGGCGGCCAGGGTTTCGCCCTGGCGCAGCAGGCGCGCGACCACGTTGGCGATTTCCTTGCCCACCGTGGTCGGCGAGGCGGTCTGGCCGTGGGTGCGCGACAGCATCGGCAGCGCGGCGTGCTCGTGCGCCATCGCGCGCAGCACCTGGATCAGCTGGTCGAGCTTGGGCAGCAGCACGTGCTGACGCGCCTCGTTGAGCATCAGCGCGTAGCTGAGGTTGTTGATGTCCTCGCTGGTGCAGGCGAAGTGCACGAACTCCAGCGCCGGGCCCAGTTCGGCGTCGTCCTTGAGGCGCTCCTTGATCAGGTACTCCACCGCCTTGACGTCGTGATTGGTGGTGCGCTCGATTTCCTTGACCCGGGCCGCGTCGGCCACCGACAGCCCGTCGGCGAGCGCGCGCAGGCGCGCGGCGGCGGCGTCCGAGAACGGCGCCAGCTCGGCGATGCCCGGCTCGGCGGCCAGCGCCAGCAGCCATTCCACCTCGACCTTGACCCGCGCCTTGATCAGGCCGAATTCGGAGAAGATCGGGCGCAGCGCGTCGACCTTGGCGGCGTAGCGGCCGTCTAGCGGGGAAAGGGCGAGCAGCTGGGCGTTGGGGTCGGCGGACATGGCATGAGAGGGCGGGAAACAGTCGAACATTCTAACAGCCCGGCGCTTTTGCCCGTTCGCGCCGCCCCGGTACGGCGCGGTACGGGACTAGCCGCGCCGCGCCGCGGACGCCATCATGGCGGCGCCAGCGCAGTCCGATGCCAGCCCGATGCGCCGCCCTTGCAAGCCGCGGCGGCGCCCCCGACCTTGATCGACGTGGCCCGCGCGCCCGCGCCCGCCACGGCCCGACACCCCACGACGCAATGGAGTTGGCAATGGCGACCCGACGCAAGACCCCGGCCGCGGCCGGTAAGACCGCCCCCCGCAAGTCCCCGACCCGCGCCGCCGCGGGCGCCGCGGCGTTCCGCCTCGAACACGACAGCATGGGCGAGCTGCGGGTGCCCGCGGCCGCGCTATGGGGCGCGCAGACCCAGCGCGCGGTGCAGAACTTCCCGATTTCCGGCGTGCCGATGCCGCGCGAATTCATCCGCGCGCTGGCCTACGTCAAGGCCGCCGCGGCCGAGGTCAACGGCGACCTGGAGCTGCTGGACGAAGGCCAGTGGCTGGCGATCCGCGACGCCGCGCTGGAGGTCGCCGGCGGCCGTCACGACGCCCAGTTCCCGATCGACGTGTTCCAGACCGGTTCCGGCACCTCCAGCAACATGAATGCCAACGAGGTGATCGCGACCCTGGCCACGCGCGCCGGCAAGGTCGCGATCCACCCCAACGACCACGTCAACCTGGGCCAGAGCTCCAACGACGTGATCCCGACCGCGATCCGCGTCTCGGCCAAGCTGGCCGCGACCGAATCGCTGCTGCCTGCGCTCAAGCACCTGCGCAAGACCATCGAGCGCCGCGCCAAGTCGCTGGCCAAGGTCACCAAGACCGGCCGCACCCACCTGATGGACGCGATGCCGCTGACCTTCGGCCAGGAATTCGGCGCCTGGGCGGCGCAACTGGCCTCGGCGCAGGAGCGCATCGAGGACAGCCTCAAGCGCCTGCGCCGGCTGCCGATCGGCGGCACCGCCATCGGCACCGGCATCAACGCCGATCCGCGCTTCGGCAAGGCCATGGCGCGTGCGCTGTCGTCGCTGGCCGGGACCAAGTTCGAATCGGCCCGCGACAAGTTCGAAGGCCTGGCGGCGCAGGACGACGCGGTCGAACTGTCCGGCCAGTTGTCGACGCTGGCGGTGGCGCTGAGCAAGATCGCCAACGACCTGCGCTGGATGAACGCCGGTCCGCTCGCCGGCCTGGGCGAGATCGAACTGCCGGCGCTGCAGCCGGGCAGCTCGATCATGCCGGGCAAGGTCAATCCGGTGATCCCGGAGGCGATGGCCATGGTCTGCGCGCAGGTGATCGGCCACCACGGCGCGATCACCGTCGCCGGCCAGAGCGGCAACTTCCAGCTCAACGTGATGCTGCCGCTGATCGCCTACGACCTGCTGGACTCGATCCGCCTGCTCGGCAACGCCATGCGCCTGCTCGCCGACAGCGCCATCGCCGGGCTCAAGGTGCGCGAGGACCGCGTGCGCGAGGCCTTGGACCGCAATCCCATCCTGGTCACCGCGCTCAATCCCATCATCGGTTACGAAAAAGCCGCCGCGATCGCCAAGCGCGCCTACAAGGAAGGCCGGCCGGTGTTGGAGGTCGCGATCGCCGAGACCGGCATGGCCGAGAAGGAATTGCGCCGATTGCTGGACCCGGCCGCGCTCACGCGTGGAGGCATCCACGCGGGTGCGGGCGGCGGTGGCTGAGGACGAACCTCAGCGTCCGTACGCAACCCGTTAAAGCGGTGGGTCGCAGCAGGCTCCGCAAGCGCAGCAAGTGGTGCCGCCGCAGCAACTCATCTTGCCGGGGGTGCCGTCTGCGCAGTTAGCGCTGCAGCAGTTCGGACAATCTGGGCAGGGGAGAGACGGGCAGTTGGGGCAGGGGCCTGCAGTTAGGCTTGAGGTCGAAAGGCTCGATGCCGAAAGGGGCTCATCGATTGGCCCGCATTGCTTGGGTTCAATTTTCGCAGCGCGCGGATTGTATTTAGACACTACCGTAAGGCCAAGGCTGAACCCATCGGCACCATCAATGTTTACTGTTCCGCTTTTGCCCTCAGCTATCCGCATCCTGGGCTCACCAAGTATGACCCAAGCACCTTCAATTTGCTCTAAGACGATCACGCTTATGTCTACCGCCGCGTCGCCCTTTGGTGTTCTTGCGCCGGGACTAACCAGCGCCTGCATTCGAATGGCGCCATTCTGATCGCCTATCGTGATACGCCCAGGCTTGCCATACAGCAGTTGCATGCTTGGCGAAGCGACCACCTTGCCGTCTCGAATGAGTTCAAGCTTTAAATCGTAAACATTGTGCTTGGTCGGCAACGTGTAGGCGCTAGCGCCGGTCGCGACCATAAAAAAGAATGTAAGTGTCCAAGCAAGGCTTGCTAGCAATGGGTGCCACGAATTATTCCATTTCATGGGTGTCCAGCCTGTTTTTGAGTATCTAGGTCTGCAAGAAACATATTGAAGATGTAAATTGTGTGCCTGGCATTTGCGTCGAAAAATTACTCGCTTACAGCACTGATTCGAAGCTAGCAAAGTATTTTCCAAGATGCAAAGAGGGTGCGTAGGCAAGTGCCAAAATTTATAACTGTGGCCGCGCCAGCGGCGCACATGGCGAATGCGCTTGCGCGCGCGCTTTCGGCAGGCGCCATTCCGGGTGGTCGTAGGGAATGTAGTTGACCCAGAACCAGGGCAGGCAGGTCGTGCCCAAGGTCGCGTCGGCCAGGTATTTGAACAGGCCTTCGCCGTTGGAGCTGTTGCTCAGGATCACCATGCAGCGGCGCCCGTCGGCCACGCACAGGGCGAGGTTGTTGGTGCCGTCGTCGTGGCCGCCCTTGGACCAGGCCAGGCCCTGCGGTTCGCGATAGGTGAGCCAGCCCAGCGCGTACGACAGTTCGATGCTGCGGTTGTCGGGATTCGCGTCCAGCGACAGGGTCGGGAACTGCTGCACCGAATCGATCGCGATCTGCGGACGCAGCAGCTCGGCCTTGCTGGCGGCGCTGAGGCCGTCGCCGCGCGCCAGTCCGGCCAGGAACGCGGCCTGGTCGGCGATGGTGGTGTCCATCGAGCCGGCCGCGCGCACCGCGCCGCGCTGCTTGTGGCCCAGGGGCTTGTTGTCCTGGTCGTAGCCGATCGCCAGGTTGTCGGCGAAATCCTCGCGCCAGACCAGGCTGGTGCGGCGCATGCCGTAGCGGTCGTAGACCTGCTTCTGCATCAGCTCGGCGACGTCCACGCCCAGGCCGAACTCGATCACGAACTGCAGCAGGTTGATGCCTTCGCCGGAATAGGCGTAACGCTGGCCGGGATCGAAGTAGAACTTGAGCTTGCCCTTCGGGTCGTAGCCGCCCTCCGGGGTGAAGAAGCGGAAGTTGGCGAAGCCGCCGGTGTGCGACAGCAGCATGCGCGGGGTCAGCCGGCGCCAGCGTTCGTCGCCGGCGAGGTCGGCGTATTTTTCGTATTCGGGCAGCGGCTTGGGCAGGTACTGCGCGATCGAACGGTCCAGGTCCAACCGGCCGGATTCGACCAGGGACATCACCGCGTAGGCGAACTCGCCCTTGGTGATCGAGGCGCCGTACATGACGGTGTCGGTGGTCAGCGGCAGCTTGCGCTCCAGATCGCGCGAGCCGTAGGCCTTCAGATGCACGATGCGGCCGTCGTCGATCACCGCCAGCGCCAGTCCGGGCACGCGCCCGGCCTGCATCAGGCGTTCGACTTCGCGGTCCAGCGCCGCGCCGCGCAAGGGCGGGGCGGCGGCGTCGCGGCTGGCGGTGGAGGCGCAGCCGGCCAGGCTCAACACGGCGGCGACGGCGAACAACAGGGCACGCACAGGCATGACGGTACCTCCGATCTGGGTTCGGACGGCTACCCGCTTCGCGGGACGTTGGGGGCGGATCGGGTCGGGGCGAGGGCCGGGCCGACCGGGGCAAATCGTGCGGGTCTGACGGGTGTGGAGCTAGTTGGTTCGGGTCCGATCGGGTCCGATCGGTTTGAATCACGTCAGTTTAAACCAGGTCGAGCGGGTGTCCGTCGCAGCACCGGAGAAGCGACGGACACCGCACTCGATAAAACGTTTAGGCGTTGCAGTCGCTCACACTGCCGCGGTCGAGCTGGGCATAGGGCTCGAACGCGGGCAGGGTCTGCACCAGCGCGTCCTGCGCGGCGCGCATTTCGACCACGCGCTTGCACAGGCGCTGGGCCTGTTGGGCGATGTTGTCGGCCTCGGCGTCGATCTTGTCGCCGACCGAGTCCGCATTGCCCTTGACCACGCCCTCGATCGCGCCGGCCACCGCCTTGCCGGCGATGTCGACGCCGGCCTTGCCGATGGCGATGCCGTCGTCGCGCACGGCCACCGCGTTGGTGTACAGGCGCAGGGCTTCGGCGCGCTGCGCCGGGTTCAGCGCCACCGCTTTGCCGTCGATGCTCAGGTCGCCGCGGTTGGTGATCACCGCGATGCTGCCGTTGCCGTGCAGGCTGATGCGGTCGTCGCCCAGTTCGATGTGCTTGAGCACGCCGTCGCCGCCGATGGTGACGCGGTCGTGGCTGCCGCAGCCGGCCAGGGCCAGGGCCAGGGCGAACAAGGGGATGGACAGTACGCTAGCGAGTTTCATGACGGAGTCCTGGCGGAAGATGTAAAGGGGCCGGATCATTCGTTGTCGCGCGGCACGTCGACCTTGCCGGTCACGTCGCGGTGGCGCACCGAGCCGCTGCCCACCGAGCGCACGTGCAGGTTGCCGCGCGCGCCGTGGACCTCGATGTCGCCGGAGCCGATCTCGTCGACGTCGACGTTGCCGCCCACGCCGTACAGCTCGACGTCGCCCGAGCCGATGTCGCCGACCTTGACGTCGCGCGCGACCTTGCGCGCCTTGAGATCGCCCGAACCCACCGACACCACGTGCAGCGCGCCGATGTTCTCCAGTTCGATGTCGCCGGAGCCGACGTCGGCGGTGACCTGGCCGCGCACGTTCTCGGCGCGCACGTCGCCGGAACCGACATCGGCGCTGAGCGCGGCCACGCCGGTGGCGCGGGCGTCGCCGGAGCCGACGTTGAGCTGCACCATCAGGTCCGCTGGCACCGTCGCCTTCAGGCGCAGGTAGGCGTAGTTGTTGCCCAGGCTCAGCCAGGCGCGCTGGTCGCGCCGCGCCACCACCACCAGCTTGTCGCCGACGCGGTGCTGGCTGAGGGTGAGCTCGGGCAGGTACTTGGCATCGGAGGCGCAGGCGCGGCCGTGGACGGCGTAGTCGGTGCCGGTGACCACTTCGATATCGTGTTGGCCGATGTCGAACACCACCGCCTTGGCGCCGGCCAGGTCCAGCTTGAGGTCGCGGGCCTGGGAATGCTGGCAGTTGCCGTCCTGCGCCATCGCCGCGAACGGCAGCAGGGCGAGGGCACCGAGGATGAACTTGCGCATCACATACTCCTGTCGGGTCGGACCCGCCGTGGCGGCGGGCGTCGCGTACTTGGATGCAGTTGCAGCGATCAGGGTTGCATTGCGTGTGCGGGTTTCTTGCTGCGCCGGGCGGAGCCGCATCCGCGGCCCGCGCCCGGCGTCGGAGATCAACCCTCGTCGCGCCAGCGGCGCAGACGGACCGAGGCGTAGATCATGGCCGCGCCGACCGCCGCGCCGACCCACAGCTGCAGGCTGCCCAGGACCGAGTACATCGTGCGCAGGTTGATCACTTCGTGGACCACCGAGGGGCCCTCGCTGTGGATCTCGCCGACGTTGATCGCATCGATCCAGCCGCCGGGGAACACGCTGGCCAGCGAGCGGACCACGATGTTCTTCCAGAACCAGCCGCTATCCAGGTTGAACAGCTGCATCAGATCGAACCAGGACACGAAGATGCCGGCGAACAGCGGGATCATGATGGCCCACAGGAACGGCTTGCTACGGGCCCAGGACGAGCACAGCATCAGCCAGCCCACTGTCGGCAGCGCCCACAGTGCGTAGATCGGGATGCTGGCGATCATGTTCATCGCGACCTTGAACGGGCTGCCCGGACCCCACAGCAGGGTGATCGGGTTGCCGCCGTGGATCAGCACCACCACGCTCAGGATCACCAGGAAGCCCAGCATGGTCGCCAGCGAGGCGGCCACCGCCAGCAACGGCGCGGTCAGGGTGGCGCTGGCGACCTTCGACAGCACGGTCTGGCCGTCGGACACCGGCAGCGATTTCCAGAACAGCACGCTGCGGTCCTTGCGCTCGTCGTAGAGGCTGCCCAGGCAGTAGAAGAACACCACGAAGGCCAGCACGATCAGGGGCCAGCTGCCGGCCACGAACAGCAGGCCGTCGACGGCGCCGCCCAGCTCGCGCATGTCCTCCTTGCTGAGCCGCTCGGTCAGGTTGGACAGGTCCAGCCCGTTGAGCCTGATGTCGCCGTTGTCGGTGCTGATCATCGCGTGGTTGCTGTTGCTGTCGATGACCTTGCGCGCGGCGAACTCGCCGACGCCGATGCCCATCACGGCCAACAGCAGGAAGATCGCGCCGGCCAGCAGCGGCGCCCACAGGAAGCCGCCACGGTGTTCCCAGAACTCGCGCCGCAGCAGCAGGCGGAAGGTGTGGGTGGGATGGACGGCGGCGACGGTGCGCGGTGCGGGACGGTCGGCGTTGAGATCGATCGCGTTCATGCGTAGGTCCCCTTCATGGTGGCGACGAACAGATCGGCCAGGCCGGGCGTTCGGGTTTCGCCGAGTTCGGCCAGCCGGTCGTGCGGCGCGCCGTCGTACAGCATCACGGTCTTGCCGAACGGCAGGGCGCGTTCGTCCAGCGGCTTGAGTGCGCGCGCCTGCTCCAGCTTGTCGGCGTTGACCAGCACCTCGACGAAGCGTTCGCCGAGGATTTCCATGTCGCTGTTCAGCACGACCTTGCCGTCGCGGATGAACAACACGTCGGTGAGGATGTGCTCGATCTCCTCGACCTGGTGGGTGGTGACGATGATGGTCTTCTCCTCGTCGAAGTAGTCCTCCAGCAGGCGCTGGTAGAACTGCTTGCGGTAGAGGATGTCCAGGCCCAGGGTCGGCTCGTCCAGCACCAGCAGGCGCGCGTCGATCGCCATCACCAGGGCCAGGTGCAGCTGCACGATCATGCCCTTGGACAGTTCGCGCACGCGCAGGTTGGGCTTGAGCTGGGTGCCGGCGAGGAAGCGCTCGCACTTGGCGCGGTCGAAGCGCGGATGCACGCCGGCGACGAAGTCGATCGCCTCCTTGACCCGGATCCAGCGCGGCAGCACCGCAACGTCGGCGATGAAGCACACGTCGCGCATCAGCTCGTCGCGCTGGGTGCGCGGATCGCGGCCCAGCACCTTCAGGTCGCCCTCGAAGGGGATCAGGCCGAGGATGGCCTTGAGCGCGGTGGTCTTGCCGGCGCCGTTGGGACCGATCAGGCCGACGATGCGTCCGGCCGGGATCTCGAAGGCGGTGTTGTCCAGCGCGACCTTGTTCTTATAGGCCTTGCGCAGGCCGCGGGCGCTGACGACGTTGGACTGGGATTGCGCGTTCATTGCGCACCCGCCTTGCCGCCGCCCGCGGACAGCAGCTCTTCCGTGCTCAGGCCCAGCCGCAGGATGCGTTCCAGCACCAGCGGCCATTCCTCGCGCAGGAACCGCTCGCGTTCGTTCAGCAGCAGTTTCTTGGCAGCCTCTTCGGTGACGTACATGCCCAGTCCTCGGCGTTTTTCGACTAGTGCCTCGTCGGCCAACTCTTGGTAGGCGCGCGAGACGGTGATGGGGTTGAGCTGATACTCGGCCGCCACCTGCCGCACGGAGGGCAGGGCGTCGCCGGGCTTGAGCACGCCGTCGAGCATCATGGCGACGACGCGTTCCTTCAGCTGGCGATAGATGGGAGCGCCGTCGCTCCATTGGATAGCGGTCATGGTTCAGCCCCGCGGTGCGAATGAGAAATAAGGCATGACTAAGGCCTGGCGATTGCGCCGCGTGGCCTTCCGGGCTTTGCGGTGCGGTACTGCGTCGTCGGCCGGCTCCGCGGCAGAAACGTTTTCGAGGGCGTTGGCCAGGGCCACCGCCGTGGCCAGCTCGGCGGTGAAGGCGGCGGCGTCGGCCAGGCTCTCCACGCGCTGCGCGCGGGCTTCGATGCGACGGGCCTGGGCTTCGGCGCGGCGGGCGATGGCGTCGGTGTCCAGCGCCACGACGACGCCGGACGGCGCCAGCCGCGGCTGGGGGGAGGGGCTGCCCGGCAGAGCCGGATTCGCCGCGACCAGGGCCAGCACCAAAGTGGCGCCGCTGACCAGGAGGGCGGAAATCGAGTTATGGAGCTTGCTGTTCATGGCGAACGTCCTGCTCGTTGGTAGACCGGTGTTGTATGCAACTATAACACCAAAACACACCCGGTCAAGTCCGCCGACCCCAACTGAAGTCATACTTGGCCCACCGGCCGTCCCGGCCCCCGTTTCCACCTGCCAAGTCCGAGCCCCCCATGCCCGCTTTCGCCCCCCGAATCCGCCGTACGGCCGCCGTGGCCGCCGTCAGTCTGCTGCTGGTCGCCGGTTTGGCCTCGGCCGCCGGGTCGCTGCTGGACCGCAGCTTCCGCCCCCTGGCCGGCAAGCAGGCCATCAATCTGCGCAGCCAGTACGGCGGGCAGGTGCTGCTGCTGGTCAATACCGCCAGCAAATGCGGCTTCACCCCGCAATTCGAGGCCCTGGAAGGCCTGCACGCCAAGTACAAGGGGCAGGGCTTCGCCGTGCTCGGGTTCCCGTCGGGCGACTTCAAGGCCCAGGAATTCGAGGACGAGAAGCAGATTCAGGAGTTCTGCACGCTCACCTACGGGGTCAAGTTCCCGATGTTCGAGAAGGTGCACGTGGTCGGCGATCAGGCCACGCCGCTGTACCGCGATCTGGCCAGCACCGCCGGCGAGGCGCCGAAGTGGAACTTCCACAAGTACCTGATCGGCCGCGACGGCAAGCTGATCGCCAGCTACGGCAGCAAGGTCAAGCCCGACGACCCGACCGTGGTCGCGGCGATCGAGGCCGCGCTGAAGGCGCCGCGCCCGAAGAAGGCCGGCTGAGCGGCCCGGGCCGGCCCCAATATATGAGTGCGGTTTCAAATAGCGCGTTTTCGATGGAATCCGGCGCGATTGCCCACAGGCGCGCGGCCCGCGACAATGTCCGGCTTGCGCGCGTATCCACGCCGCCGATGATTCCCATACACCAAGGAGTAGGGACCCGATGAAGGCTTTCGTACGCGGCGCCGCTGCGTTGATCACCACCGCGGTCGCGCTGAGCAGCGCGGCGGCCATTGCCCAGGACAAGACCGTGCTGACCACCGAACGCGAAAAGATCAGCTATGCCATCGGCCTGGACGTGGGCAAGTCGATCAAGCCGGTGGGCCCGGATCTGGACTTGGCCATGTTCGAAAAGGCCGTGCGCAACAGCTTCGACGGCGGCAAGCCGATGATCGGCGAAGACGACGCGCGCGCCACCGACACGGCCCTGCGCGCGCGCGTGGCCGCACGCGACGGCAAGTCGGCGCCGGGCAGCGCGCCGGGCACGCCGCCGCCGGCCCCGCCGGCCGTGGACAAGGGCAAGGTCGCCCAGCTGATCGGCGGCTACATGGTCGGCCCGTCGCTGACGCCGATCAAAGCCGAGATCGAAGTGCCGCTGCTGATGCAGGGCGTGCGCGCCGTCCTCAGCGACGGCAAGCCGCTGCTGACCGAGGCCGAGGAAAAGACCGTGCTGACCGCTTTCAGCGAGCGCATGGGCAAGAAGATGGAAGCCGACGCCGCCGCCGCGGGCGAGAAGAATCTCGCCGAGGGCAAGGCGTTCCTGGAGAAGAACAAGACCGTCAAGGGCGTGTTCACCACGCCGTCGGGCCTGCAGTACATGGTGCTGCGCCCCGGTTCCGGCGCGCGCCCCAAGCCCAGCGACCGCGTGCGCGTGCACTACAAGGGCACCCTGCTCAACGGCAACGTGTTCGACAGCTCCTACGACCGCGGCCAGCCGGCCGACTTCGGTTTGAACCAAGTCATCCAGGGCTGGTCGGAAGGCGTGGCGATGATGAACGTCGGTTCCAAGTTCCGTTTCTGGATCCCGGCCGAACTCGCCTACGGCCCCAAGGGCCCGCCCAGCATCGGTCCCAACGCCACCTTGACCTTCGACGTCGAGCTGGTCGAGATCCTGTAAGGCGGCGGTGGTCCGGCGCGACCGCGCCGGACGCCCGCGGCATGCGATAAGCGAAACGTTCAGCTGGCCGCTGGCAACTTGGCGGCTCCCCCGATGCAAGACGGCATGACCTAGCAGGCATGCCCACCCACCAGGAGTTCCGTTTGATGAAGCCCTTCCTGCGCCACACCGCCCTCGCGCTCGCCGTGGGCTCGCTGGTTCTGTTCGCCGCCGGCTGCGACAAGAAGCCCGGCGAGAAAACCGACGCGGCCAAAACCGAAACCGCTAAGGACGAGGGCAAGGGCGACGTCAAGAACATCCCCGGCCTGGCCACCGAGAAGGAGCAGGTCAGCTACATGATCGGCCTGGACATCGCCAAGTCGCTGGAGATGGCCAAGGACGAAATCGACCTGAACACCATCAACAAGGCGATGAAGACCGCGCTGGCCGGCGAGAAGCCGCTGATGGACGAAAAGCAGGCCGCGGAAGTGCGCGACAGCTTCGCCCAGAAGATCCAGGCCAAGCAGATCGCCAAGATGATGGCCGAGGCCAAGAAGAACCTCGCCGACGGCGAGGCCTTCCTGGCCAGCAACGGCAAGAAGCCGGGCGTGGTCACCACCGCCTCGGGCCTGCAGTACCAGGCGCTGACCGAAGGCAAGGGCGCCAAGCCCAAGCCCACCGACGTGGTGCGCGTGCATTACAAGGGCACGCTGCTGGACGGCAAGCAGTTCGACAGTTCCTACGAGCGTAATCAGCCGGTCGAGTTCCCGCTGCAGCAGGTGGTGCCGGGCTGGCAGGAAGGCATCGCGCTGATGCCGGTCGGCAGCAAGTACAAGCTGTGGATTCCGGCCAAGCTGGGCTACGGCGACAAGGGCACCCCGGGCGGTCCGATCCCGCCGAACTCGGTGCTGGTGTTCGAAGTCGAGCTGCTCGACATCCTCGGCGGCGGTCCCAAGCCGGGCAAGTAAGCCTCACTCGCGCGTTTCGCGCACGCGTGCCCGGCGGCGGAGTTCGCCGGGCACGACGCAACATCGCAGACTGAACCAGAGAGCCCTCCATGCGCGTCACCATCTTCGGCACCGGTTACGTGGGCCTGGTCACCGGTACCTGCCTGGCCGACGTGGGCCACGACGTGGTCTGCGTGGACATCGACGCGGCCAAGGTGGACGGCCTCAACGCCGGCGTGATTCCGATCTACGAGCCCGGCCTGGAGCCGATGGTCAAGGCCAATCACGCCGCCGGCCGCCTCCATTTCACCACCGACGCCGCCGCCGCGATCGCCCACGGCGACATGCTGTTCATCGCCGTCGGCACGCCGCCCGATGAGGACGGCAGCGCCGACCTGCAGTACGTGCTGGCGGTGGCGCGCACCATCGGCCGCCACATCGAACGTCCGGTGGTGGTGGTCAACAAGTCGACCGTGCCGGTGGGCACCGCCGACAAGGTGCAGGCCGCGATCGCCGCCGAACTCGCCCAGCGCGGGATCGAGCTGGCGTTCGACGTCGCCTCCAACCCCGAATTCCTGAAAGAAGGCGATGCGGTCAACGACTGCATGCGTCCGGACCGCATCGTGGTGGGCTCGTCCAACCCGGTCGCGGTGGAGAAACTCAAGCGCCTGTACGCGCCGTTCAACCGCAATCACGAGCGCATCGTGGTGATGGACCTGCGTTCGGCCGAACTGACCAAGTACGCCGCCAACGCGATGCTGGCGACCAAGATCAGTTTCATGAACGAGATCGCCAACATCGCCGAGAAAGTCGGCGCCGACATCGAGATGGTGCGCCAGGGCATCGGTTCGGACCCGCGCATCGGCTACCACTTCATCTACCCGGGCGCCGGTTACGGCGGTTCCTGCTTCCCCAAGGACGTGCAGGCGCTGGCACGCACCGCGCAGCACAGCGGCTACCACGCGCGCCTGCTGGACGCGGTGGAGGCGGTCAACGACAGCCAGAAGGGCCATCTGTTCGAGCTGATCCGGCGTCACTACGGCGGCGACATCAAAGGCAAGACCTTCGCCGTCTGGGGCCTGTCGTTCAAGCCCAACACCGACGACATGCGCGAGGCGTCCAGCCGGCGCCTGCTGGCGCAGTTGTGGGAGGCCGGCGCCAAGGTCCGCGCTTACGACCCCGAAGCGACCGAAGAGGCGCAGCGCATCTTCGGCGAGCGCGAGGATCTGGTGCTGTGCGATTCCTCGCGCGCCGCGCTGGCCGATGCCGATGCGCTGGTGGTGGTCACGGAGTGGAAGCAGTTCCGCAGCCCGGACTTCGCGCGCGTGCGCAATGCGCTGGCCGACGCGGTGATCTTCGACGGCCGCAACCTGTATCACCCCGACGAGGTCGAGTCGGCGGGCCTGGCCTATTACGGCATCGGCCGCGGCCGCTCGATCCGGTTGGACACGCCGTGAGCGCAGACGCCGTCGAACAGCGCCTGGTCGATCTGGAAACGCGGCTCGCGTTCCAGGAGCACGCCTTGCTCGAACTCAGCGACGCGCTGGCCGCCGCCCGCGACGAGGAAGCGCGCACCACACTGCTGCTGCACCGCGCGCTGGAGGAACTGCGCCAGCTGCGCATGGCCCTGTCCAGCGGCGGGCCGGCCGGCAACGACCCGGCCAGCGAACCGCCGCCGCCGCACTACTGAGCGGCGCCGCGCGTTCACCGCGCGCGCCGGCTCTCGTTAATCCCCTTATTCCGCACGCAGCCCTACAAGATTCAAGCCGATGAGCGACACACTGCGCGACCAATTGTTAGGCCTGGGCTTCAAGCCCGCGCCCAAGCCCGAGCGGCCCGAACGCGGCAACGACCCCAAGCGCGGCGGCCCCGGCCGCCGCGACGGCAAACCTGCGCAAGGCGCGCGTGCCGATGCGCGCGGTCCGGGCGCCAATCCCGGCCAGCCGCGCCAGGACGCACGTCACGACGCGCGCCGCGGCCCTGGCGGCAAACCCGGCGCTCCTCATCCCGGTGGCAAGCCGGGCGGCCGTCCGGCCCAGCCGGGGCAGGGCAAGCCGCGCTCGCGCGAGGACATCGACCTGGCCAAGGCCTACGCCATCCGCGCCCAGCGCGAGAAGGACGAGCGCATCGCCGCCGAACAGGCCAAGCAGGAAGAAGCGCGTCTGCGCCGCGAAGCGCGCGCGCGCCTGGCCGAGCTGGTCAAGGATCAGTCCTTGAACGTCGCCGACGCCGAGATCGCGCGCCACTTCCCTTACGGCGGCAAGATCAAGCGCATCTACGTCACCGCCGACCAGCTCAAGGCGCTCAACGCCGGCGAACTGGGCGTGCTGCAGATGGACGGCCGCTACCTGCTGGTGAGCGCGCAGATGCTGGCGCAGGCCGAGGCGGTGTTCCCGCCGTCGGTGGCCCTGAAGGTGGATCCGAACGCGCCCGCGCAGGACGATCCCTACGCCGATCCGCAGTACCAGGTGCCCGACGACCTGGTCTGGTAAGGCGCCCAGGCTTCCCGACCACTCCGCGCCGCGCGACGGCGCACGCGGTTCGTCCGCGAATGGATTCCGATGCGCGCAGACGAAGCTCAGGCCGGCTATCTCCCCTACATCGACGGCCTGCGCGCCGTCGCCGTGCTGGCGGTGGTGTTCTACCACCTCGACGCGGCCTGGCTGCCGGGCGGTTTCACCGGCGTCGACATCTTCTTCGTCATCTCCGGTTTCGTGGTCAGCGCCTCGGTCGTGCGGTTTCCACGCGCCGGTTTCTTCGAATCGCTGCTGCGTTTCTATGCGCGCCGCCTGCGCCGGATCGCGCCGGCGCTGATCGTCTGCCTGCTGGTCACCGGCCTGGCCAGCGCCTTGTTCATCCCCGAGGCCTGGCTCAGCGAGACCAGCCGCAACACCGGGCGCATGGCCTTCTTTGGGCTCAGCAATTTCACCCTGGCCGCGACCGGCAACGATTATTTCTCGCCCAAGGTCGAGTTCAACCCCTACACGCACACCTGGTCGCTGGGCGTGGAGGAGCAGTTCTATGTGGCCTTTCCGCTGCTGTTTCTGGCCTGGAGCTACGGTGCGCGCAAGCGCTGGGTGTCGGTGGCGCTGTTCGCCGTCGCCGCGCTGGCCTCGCTGTGGTACGCGCGCCTCCTGGCGCAGGCCGGCGACCGCACGGTGGAGGCGTTCTATCTGACCACCGGCCGCTTCTGGCAGCTGGGTGCGGGCGTGCTGCTGTATCAGGGGTTGAGCCTGGCGGGCGTGTCGGCACGCAGCGGCGAACAGGCCGCGCGCGTCTGGCGCGGCTTGCGTTCGGCGGGACTGGGCGTGGCGGTGCTGCTGATCGCGGCGGGTTTCGTCTACGCGCGTCCAGGGCACTCGCCCTGGCCGGACGGTCTGTGGCCGGTGCTGGGCACCTTGCTGCTGCTGGGCCTGCTGTACGCGGGCGGCGCCGGCGGCATGCTGGGGCGCGCGCTGTCGACCGCGCCGGCGGTGGCGATCGGGCGCATCTCGTACTCGTTGTATCTGTGGCACTGGCCGGTGTTCGTGCTGTTCCGCTGGACCCTGGGGCTGGAGTCGGCGGGGGCGCGTGCGCTGGCCTTGGGCCTGGCCATCGCGTTGGCCATCGCGTCGTATCGTCTGGTCGAACGCCCGCTGCGCCACGCCGCGCCGCTGGTGCGCATGCGCAACTGGGGCTTCGTGACCGCCGCGGTGCTGGTGGTGTTCGCGTCCAGCGCGATCTACCGCCATGTCGCGCGCCACACCGACGATTACTCGTTGAGCGTGGTCAGCCGCAACGCCGGCGACTGGTATCCGTACGGGCCCGAAACCGACCCGGCGTACCCGGGCTGCAAGGCGACGGTGCGCACCGAACAGATCCAGGGCGGCGCGGCCTGGGTGTACGAACGCGGCGGCTGCGAACGCGCGCCGGCGGATGGGCGGCGCCTGTTCGTCGCCGGCGACTCGCATGCCGGCGCCTATTCGGAACTGCTGCAGCGCTCGGCGCTGGCCAGCGGGCGCAGCGCGACGCTGTACTTCGCCGGCGGCTGCGGCGTGGCCGGGCTGGTCGATCGCCGCGAATTCGACAACCCCGCATGCCGCGCCTATGTCGAGGCGGTAGTGGCCGACGTGGGCCGCAAGGCGCGCCCGGGCGACGTGCTGTTCCTGCCGGCCCTGCGCCTGCCGCGCCTGTCCGAGCAGTGGACCTTGTTCGACGAGAACGCCGCGGTCAGCGCGACGTTCGGCGCCGACGCGCAGGCCTCGCGCCAGCAAGGCGTGGTTGGAGCGGTGGAACGCCTGCGCCCGCTGGCCCAGCGCGGGGTGCGGATCGTGTTCGAGGCGCCCAAGCCCTTGTTGCGCGCGCCGCCGTACCGCTGTTCGGATTGGTTCAACCGCGACAATCCGGTGTGCGCGCGCGGCCTGACGGTAGAGCGCGATTTCCTGCAGCGTTACCGCGCGCCCAGCCTGCAGGCGCTGCAGCAGATCGTCGCGCAGTTGCCGGGCGCGAGCCTGTGGGATCCGTTCCCGGTGCTGTGCCCGGGACCGACCTGCGCCGCGCTGCGCGACGGCCGGCCGCTGTACTTCGATGGCGACCACCTCAGCGGCTACGGCAACCGTCTGTTGCTGCCGAGCTTCTCCGCGCACCTGGACGGCCTGGTCGCGGCGGATACCGGTAAAGCGGCCGCCGCCGCGCACTGACGCCGGCCGCGTCCGGCCTCAGGCCGCCTCGCTGGCAGGTGCCGGCTCGCGCGCAGCCTCGCCGCCGCGCATGCGCGCGATCATGGCCGCGATCGCCTCGGCGGTGTCCAGCGGCCGCTCCATCGGGAATAGATGGCTGCCTTCGACCCAGGCCCAACGCGGCCCGACCAGGCGCCGCGTCGCCGCGCTGCCGGCCTGGCGCAGCTCGCGCGAGCGGGTGCCGGCCAGAAACGCCACCGGTACGCGCAGGCGTGGCGCCAGATCGCTGAGCGCGGTGGTGGGCAGGCTGCGGTAGATCGCGTATTCGGTCTCGCGCACGAACGCGAGCTCGCGCTCGCCGTCCGCGCGCGCGCGGGTGCCGTGGTCGACGTAATCCTCCAGCACGCGCGGGTGCCAGCGCGCGAAGGCGGGCTTGGCCATGAAATGCGCGCGCACGGCCTCGCGGTCGGGCCAATGCTGGCGCCGCTGCAGGGTCGCACGCATCGGCATCAGCAGATCGTCCAGGCCGGTGCGGCGGCCCAGCGACACCAGGTGCGCGCGCCAGCCGGCGATCAGCGGCGAATCCAGCATCACCACGCCGCCGATGCGCGCGCCCAGCGCACTGTCGCCCAGACGGTGAGCGGCCAGCAGGCTGAGGTAACCGCCCAGCGAATGCCCGACCAGCCAGATCCGGCGCGCGTCGGCGGCCGCGGCCTGCACGCGCTCGGCCAACTCCTCAACCAGATGCGGCCAGTCCGGCGTGACCGGATAGCGCGGGTCGTGGCCGATGCGCTCGGGGCGGGCGATGCGGTAATCGCGCGCAAGCGCGTCCAGCATCAGTCCGTAGACCGGCGCCGGAAAGCCGTTGGCGTGGGAAAACAGCAGCAGATCCTGCATGGAGGCGGCAGCGGGCAGGGCGGATGGTTAAACATACCATTGCGTATGGTTTCGCGATAGGCGGCGAAATCCGCGCACGACGCCGCCGATTCCGTGCGATGCCCGGATTGGCGCATATCGCCCACGGGTCGGCGCAAGTCGCTGGCTGTGAGAACGCGCGTGCTTAGGATGATCGTGAGCCGGTCATCGGCTCGATCGCATCCATCGAGAGGGAACTCATGCGCTTCATGCCATACCTTGGCCTGGCCCTGTTCGGGCTGGGTTTTTCCACCGCCGCCAGCGCTTGCGACACCGTACTTACGCCCGACGTGAACACCATCGCCGCGTCCGGCAGCTACTGCCTCAACGCCAGCCGCGACCGTCCGATCCGGATCGTCGCCTCCAACGTCGAACTGGACTGCAAGGGCCGCACCGTTTCGCGCCGCACCGATGCGCAGGGCGAGCATATCGGCATCGAGGTCGAACCCGGCAACGGCGTGACCGTGCGCAACTGCCGCGTCGATGGCTACCGCAGCGGCATCCTGCTGACCGCCGAGCGCGACGCGCAACTGATCAACAACACCATCCTGCGCGCGACCGAGATCGCGATCACCGTCAACGGCAGCCGCATCCCGGGCCCGCCCGGCATCCGCCTGACCGGCAATCGCGTGATCGGCTACTGGCGCGGCAACGACGAATACTCGGTATGGACGCCGGCGTTCGACATCTCCAACGCGCCCGGCGTGCAGATGGTCAACAACGTGGTCGTGGGCTACCGCGGCGCACGCGGCGTGGTGCTCGCGCATTCGCCGGACGCGCAGCTCACCGGCAACCAGTTCCTGGACTTCACCGCCGAGGCCAGCGGCGTGATCTCGCTGACCGATTCGCCGCGCGCGCGGCTGGTGCACAACACCGTGGCCATGGATCAGGTGCGCGCGCGCGAGGCCATGTACTCCGACACCGCCGACCACACCTGCGTGGAGAACATCGCCATCAACACCCAGGGCTGGGGCGCGGGCTGCGCGGTGTCGCGTTACAACATCGAACAACCCTGGTACGAGCCGCACTGAGGCCGGGCTTGCGGCCGTGGCGCCTGGGCGCCGCGGCCGCACACGGCACGCCGCCGTGCTTGCCGCGAAGGCGGGGATCCAGCGACTGCAAAGTCATGCCTGGCGAGGCCCTGGATCCCCGCCTTCGCGGCAAGCGCGGCGGGGATCGGATACGCAGATTGCGAGGCAGGCTGAGCGCCGGCCGCGCTCAGCCGAAGCGCGACAGCGCCTCGTGGCTCAGTTCGCGCACCGTCGACACGCCCAGGTCGCGCAGGATGCGATGGGTGCGGTGCGGCAGCGGCGATTCGTCGATGTCGTGCGGGGCGATGTTCTTGCCGGGCACGCCGGACAGGAATTCGATGCCGGCCGCGGCATAGCAGTGCTGCACCAGCGCCGAGCAGTACAGCGCGCCTTCCTTGGCCAGCAGGTTGCTGCGCCGGCGCAGGCGCCGGCTGTGCATCGCCATCAGAGTGCCGACCAGTTCGCTGATCGAATAGCTGGACAGGCCCGACAGCAGATCCAGGCCGGCGACCTGGATCTTGCGGATTTGTTCCTCGTCCAGGCCGAAGTCGAGGATGGCGATGTTGGGGAAGGCCTCGGCGTCGTAGTAGCGCTCGACGCGGTTCTCCTGCACGCCCAGGCGGATCTGGCGGTAGCGCAGGTCCAGGTCGGACTCGATCACCCACCAATGGCCGTCGACGCGGCGTTCGCTGAAGACGAAAGCGTGCGACCACAGGCTGCGGTGGCCGTCGGCGGTGAGCGGCGCCTGCGCCTTGCGGATCAGCTTGTTGATGAAGTCGCGGCCGCCGCACAGGCCGATGCGGCCGGGGCCGGCGTATTTTTCGATGAAGGCGGCGTTGCCCAGCGCGTCGGCGCCGTCGTCGTCGGGCAGGGGCAGCGGTTCGCTCATCGGGCCACTCGGCAGGACGGTCGCGGCGCGGGAGGCGCCGGCATCGGTTCGTATCCTAGCCGCCGGCGGGCGCATGCGGCGAGCGCGGCGGCGCGGACGTTCAAAGCGGCGCGGCGATGCGGGTCGCCTGCGGCTCACCGCATCCTACGGGTAGGGTGCGGTGGTAGCCGCGCCATCGCTAAGCTTCGTGGCGATGCGGTCGCGGTTACTCGGGGTCGTAGTCCAGGTTCGAGGCCAGCCAGCGCTCGGCCTGGGCCAGGCTCACGCCCTTGCGGCGGGCGTAGTCCTCGACCTGTTCCTTGTTGACCCGCCCGACCACGAAGTACTGGCTGCCCGGGTGGCTGAAGTAGTAGCCCGAGACCGCCGCGGCCGGGTACATGGCGTAGCTTTCGGTCAGCTGCAGACCGGCCTTGTTCTCGGCGTCGAGCAGGCGGAACAGGGTGACCTTCTCGCTGTGCTCGGGGCAGGCCGGATAGCCCGGGGCGGGGCGGATGCCGCGGTAGCCTTCGTCGATCAGGCTGTCGTTGCTCAGCGCCTCGTCGGCGGCGTAGCCCCAGAACTCCTTGCGCACGCGCTCGTGCAGACGCTCGGCCAGCGCCTCGGCGAAACGGTCGGCCAGGGCCTTGAGCAGGATCGCGTTGTAGTCGTCGTGGTCGGCCTCGAAACGCGCCACGTGCGGCTCGATGCCCAGGCCCGCGGTCACCGCGAAGCCGCCGATCCAGTCCTGGCGGCCGCTGTCCTGCGGCGCGACGAAGTCGGCCAGGCAGAAGTCCGGGCGGTCGGCGGGCTTGTCGACCTGCTGGCGCAGGAAGTGCAGCACCGTGCCGGCCTCGTCGCCCAGCACCACGTCGTCGCCGACGCTGTTGGCCGGCCACAGGCCGAACACCGCCTTGGCCGAAATCCACTTCTCCTCGACGATGCGCTTGAGCATGGCGCGCGCGTCGCGGTAGAGCTCGGTGGCCTGGGCGCCGACGACTTCGTCGGTGAGGATCGCGGGGTAACGGCCGGCCAGTTCCCAGGTGTTGAAGAACGGCGTCCAATCGATGTAGTCGACCAGCTCGGCCAGCGGATAGTCGTCGAACACGTGCAGGCCGGGCTGGTTCGGCGCCGGCGGCACGTAGTCGTTCCAGCCGCCGTCGTAGCGCTGGCCGCGCGCCTTCTCCAGCGACACCAGGCGCTTGCCGTCGCCGCGGTTGCGGTGGCGTTCGCGGATCTCGGCATAGTCGGAGGCGTTGGCGGCGACGAAGGGCTCGCGCAGTTCGATCGAGATCAGCGACTGCGCCACGCCCACGGCGCGCGAGGCGTCCTTGACCCAGATCGTCGGCGATTTGTAATGCGGATCGATCTTCAGCGCGGTGTGCGCGCGCGAGGTGGTGGCGCCGCCGATCAGCAGCGGCATGGTGAAGCCCTGGCGCTGCATCTCGCGGGCGACGTGGCTCATTTCCTCCAGCGACGGCGTGATCAGGCCGGACAGGCCGATCAGATCGGCGTTCTCCGCCTTGGCGCGGTCCAGGATGGTCTGCGCGGGCACCATCACGCCCAGGTCGACCACCTCGAAGTTGTTGCAGGCCAGGACCACGCCGACGATGTTCTTGCCGATGTCGTGCACGTCGCCCTTGACCGTGGCCATGACGATCTTGCCGTTGGACTTGCCGGCGTCGCCGGTGCGCAGCTTCTCGGCCTCGATGTAGGGCAGCAGGTAGGCCACGGCCTTCTTCATCACCCGCGCCGACTTCACCACCTGCGGCAGGAACATCTTGCCGGCGCCGAACAGGTCGCCGACCACGTTCATGCCGGCCATCAGCGGGCCCTCGATCACGTCCAGCGGACGCGTGGACTCGGTGCGCGCAGCCTCGGTGTCCTCCTCGATCCACTGGTCGATGCCGTGCACCAGCGAGTGGCTGAGGCGGTCGCGCACCGGGCGCTCGCGCCAGGCCAGGTCCTCGACCTTCTTCTCGCCCTTCTTGCCCTTGTAGCGGTCGGCGATCTCCAACAGGCGTTCGGTGCCGTCGGCGCGGCGGTTCAGCACCACGTCCTCGACGCGTTCGCGCAGGTCCGCGTCCAGGTCGTCGTACAGCGGCAGCGCGCCGGCGTTGACGATGCCCATGTCCATGCCGGCCTTGATGGCGTGGTACAGGAACACCACGTGGATGGCCTGGCGCACCACCTCGTTGCCGCGGAACGAGAACGAGACGTTGGAGACGCCGCCGGAGATATGGCTGTACGGGAAGCGGCGCTTGAGCTCGCGGGTGGCCTCGATGAAGTCGACCGCGTAGTTGTTGTGCTCCTCGATGCCGGTGGCGATCGCGAACACGTTGGGGTCGAAGATGATGTCCTCGGGCGGAAAGCCGATCTCCTGCGTCAGCAGCTTGTAGGCGCGCGAACAGATGTCGACCTTGCGATCGATGGTGTCGGCCTGGCCGACCTCGTCGAAGGCCATCACCACCACGGCCGCGCCGTAGCGGCGCACCAGCCGCGCCTGGCGCAGGAACTCGTCCTCGCCTTCCTTCATCGAGATCGAGTTGACGATGCCCTTGCCCTGCAGGCACTTCAGGCCGGCCTCGATTACGCTCCACTTGGAGCTGTCGACCATCACCGGCACGCGCGCGATGTCGGGCTCGGCGGCGATCAGGTTGAGGTAGTCGACCATCGCCTTCTCGGAATCGAGCAGGCCTTCGTCCATGTTGACGTCGATGACCTGGGCGCCGTTCTCGACCTGCTGGCGCGCGACCACCACCGCCTCGTCCAGGCGGCCCTCCATGATCAGTTTCTTGAACTGCGCGCTGCCGGTGACGTTGGTGCGTTCGCCGACATTGACGAAGTTGCTTTCGGGCGTGATCTGCAGCGGTTCGAGGCCGCTGAGGCGGGTCTGGCGGGGGAGTGCGGTCATTGCGTGGGATTACTCTTCGATTCGGTCGTGTCGTACGAGGCGTAAACGGGCGGCGGGCGGCGTCACGCCGCCTCGGCGCTGATCACCTGCGGCAGGCGGCGCGGTTCCACGCCCTCGACCACGGCCGCGATCGCGGCGATGTGCGCAGGCGTGGTGCCGCAGCAGCCGCCGACCAGGTTGAGCAGGCCGGCCTGGGCGAACTCGGACAGCACCGCGGCCATGTCTTCCGGGGTTTCGTCGTAGCCGCCGAAGGCGTTGGGCAGGCCGGCGTTGGGGTGCGCGCTGACGTAGGCGTCGGCGACCTGGGCCAGCACGTCGACGTGCACGCGCAGGTCCTTGGCGCCGAGCGCGCAGTTCAGGCCGATGGTCATCGGCTGCACGTGCCGCAGCGAGTACCAGAACGCTTCGGCGGTCTGGCCCGACAGGGTGCGGCCGGAGGCGTCGGTGATGGTGCCGGAGATCATCAGCGGCAGGCGCGCGCCACGCGCGTCGAAGGCCTCCTCGACCGCGAACACCGCCGCCTTGGCGTTGAGGGTGTCGAAGATGGTCTCGACCATGATCACATCGCTTCCGCCGTCGATGAGGCCGTCGACGGCCTCTCGGTAGGCGATGCGCAACTCGTCGAAGGTCACCGCGCGATAGCCGGGGCGGTTCACGTCCGGGCTCAGCGAGGCGGTGCGGCTGGTCGGGCCGAGCACGCCGATCACGAAGCGCGGTTGCGAGGGCGTCAACGCCTCGGCGGCGTCGCAGGCCTCGCGCGCCAGGCGCGCGCCGGTGGCGTTGAGCTCGTAGGCCAGATGCTCCAGGCCGTAGTCGGCCAGCGAGATCGTGGTCGAGTTGAAGGTGTTGGTCTCGATCAGGTCGGCGCCGGCGGCCAGGTACTCGCCGTGGATGCCGGAGATGATCTCGGGGCGGGTCAGGCTGAGCAGGTCGTTGTTGCCGCGCTGGTCGCGCGCGCAGCCGCAGCCTTCGCCGTGTTCGTGACCGGCCTCGGCCTCCGGCGCGCGCTGGCCGTCGTAGCCCTGCGCGAAGCGCTCGCCGCGGTAGGCGGTTTCGTCCAGTTCGTGGCGCTGGATCATGGTGCCCATCGCGCCGTCCATGACCAGGATGCGCGCGGCGAGCGCGTCCTGCAGCGCTTGCGCGCGGGTGGGGTTGAGCCAGGGCAGGATTTTCATGGTCAGGCCTTCTTGGAGGGCTTGCGTGCCGGAGTCTCGGCGGCGGGTTTGCGTGCGGATGCCTCGTTCCCGACCGGCTTGCGCGCGGACACATCCTTTTCGGTCGGCTTGCGCGCGATCAGGGCGATCACCTCGAAATGCGGCGGGCGGCGCTCGCGGGTCACGGTTTCGCAGCTGACGATCTCGAAGCCGGCCTTGGTGGCGAACTTCTGCAGCTCCTTTTCGGCGAAACCCAGATTGACGTGGCCGTACGCGGCGACCACGCCGCGGTGCTCGTGGCGGGCCAGGCTGGTCAGCAGCAGGCGGCCGCCGGGACGCAGCACGCGTTCGGCTTCGGCCACGGCCTGCGCCGGGTGTTCGGCGTAAGTGAGCGCGTGCATCAGCACCACCAGGTCGAAGCTGTGGTCCGGGAACGGCAGCGCGTGCATGTCGCCTTCGCGCACCTCGACGTTGTCGAGCCGGCGCAGCCGCTCGGACGCCGCGGCCACGACCTTGGTGCTGGCATCCAGGCACAGGTAGCGGTTGGAGTGCGGCGCCAGCAGTTCGGCCAGCACGCCGTCGCCGGAGGCGATGTCGAGCACGTCGCCGGGTTGCAGCAGCGGCACCGCCGAACGCGCCAGCGCCTCCCAGGTGCGGCCCGGCGAGTAATGGCGCTCCATGTCGCCGGCGACCGAGTCGGCCCAGTTCTGGTCGGCCGCGCGCATCGACAGCACCGCCGCCACGCGCTCGGCGTCCTGGCGCAGCAGCGGGTCGTCGCTGCCGGTGCTCAGGGTCTGCCACAGCGCGCGTTGCGCCTGGTCCAGCGCGCCCTCGTCGAAACGGTAGTAAGCCGACACGCCGGCGCGGCGGTCGCGCACCAGGCCGGCCTCCTTGAGCTTGGACAAATGGGTCGAGACCCGCGGCTGGGCCAGGCGGGTGATCGCCGACAGTTCGGCCACGGTCAGCTCTTCGCGTTCCAGCAGGGTCAGCAGACGCACGCGGGTGGCGTCGGCGAACACCTTGAGTCGGGACGACCAGCCTTCGAGGTCCATGGGAATCCGGGTTTGAGGAGGAGGGTGGGCGAGGCGTCGAGGGGCGGGCGGGGGAGGGGCTGGCCCGATTCCCGTCCGCGGTCTTCCATCAACCTATCGCGATACAGCGATAAGTGTCCTCCGCGCGCCCGACAGGGTCAAGTCTTGCGCCGCACTCGATGCAGCCGGCGTTGGGCTTGGGAGGTGGGGTTATTCGGCGCGCGCGGCTACAATTCGCACGGCGGCCGCGGATCGATGGCCGCGGTGCGATCCGTGCCGAGGCCGATGGCCTGCGGATCCCTGTTCCGGGAGCGGTTTCCAGGCCCTCCCACCCCAGAACCAGCAGAGGTGCCGACGTGGATTTTGGCTTTACCGAAGAGCAGTTGATGATCCAGGACGTGGCGCGCCGTATCGCCCAGGAAAAGATTGCTCCCAGCGCCGAGCACCACGATCACACCGGCGAATTCCCGCTCGAGAACATCCGCACCCTGGGCGAAAACGGCCTGATGGGCATCGAGGTGCCGGCCGAGTACGGCGGCGCCGGCATGGACCCGATCAGCTATGTGCTGGCCATGGTCGAGATCGCCGCGGCCGACGCCGCCCACTCGACCATCGTGTCGGTGAACAATTCGCTGTTCTGCAACGGCATTCTCAAGTTCGGCACCGAGGCGCAGAAGCAGCTGTACGTGCGCGCCATCGCCGAGGGCCGCGAGATCGGCGCCTTCGCCCTGACCGAGCCGCAGTCCGGTTCCGACGCCACCGCGATGCGCTGCAAGGCGGTCAAGCAGGCCGACGGCACGTTCGTGATCAACGGCAAGAAGAGCTGGATCACCTCCGGCCCGGTCGCCAAGTACATCGTGCTGTTCGCGATGACCGACCCCGACAAGGGCGCGCGCGGCATCACCGCGTTCATGATCGACACCGCCAAGCCGGGCTTCCACCGCGGCAAGACCGAGCCCAAGCTCGGCATCCGCGCCTCGGCCACCTGCGAGATCGAGTTCGAGGACTACGTCGCCGCCGCCGAGGACGTGCTGGGCGACGAAGGCCACGGCTTCAAGATCGCCATGGGCGTGCTGGACGCGGGCCGCATCGGCATCGCCAGCCAGGCCATCGGCATCGCCCGCGCCGCTTACGAGGCCACCCTGGCCTACGTGCGCGAGCGCAAGGCCTTCGGCCAGCCGATCGGCGCGTTCCAGATGACCCAGGCCAAGATCGCCGACATGAAGTGCAAGCTCGATGCGGCCCTGCTGCTGACCTTGCGCGCGGCCTGGCAGAAAGGCCAGACCGAAAAGAACGGCGGCCGTTTCAGCAACGAGGCCGCGATCGCCAAGCTCACCGCCTCCGAGGCGGCGATGTGGATCGCCCACCAGGCCGTGCAGATCCACGGCGGCATGGGCTATTCCAAGGAAATGCCGCTGGAGCGCTACTTCCGCGACGCCAAGATCACCGAGATCTACGAAGGCACCAGCGAGATCCAGCGCCTGGTGATCGCCCGCAACGAAACCGGTCTGCGCTGATCGCTACCGCATGAAACGTACCGGCTCTTACCGAGTCACCGCCTCACCCGGGGACCGCGGCCGCGGTCACCGGGTATCAATGACCGCCAAACGCGACGTGGGCCGCCCGGCCCGCGGACGCGTCGCCGTGCATCGCATCGTCACGCCGTCGCACTGATTCTCTTCACGGCCCACGCGCGAGCGTGGGCCTCATTCCATCGGACCTCCAAGTTCCCATGAGCAGCAAACCCAAAGCCGCGAAACCGACCGCCAAGGCCGCCCCGAAATCCGCCACCGCCAAGGCGGCCGACAGCAAGCCGGTCGCCAAGCGCGCCGCCAGCCAGCCGCCCGCGCCCAAGAGCGAAGCGGTGTCGCTGGAACCGATCACCGCCGCGATGCGCAAGCGCCTGCCCAAGGCGCGCCACGCCGAGGCCGAGGCCTTCGCCCAGGCCTTCTACCGCCGCATGAGCGGCGACGAGCTGCCGCAGCACAGCCCCGACGGCTGGGCGGCGCTGGCCAGCGACTTCCTCGAGTTCGCGCGCGCGCGCAAGACCGGCAAGGCGCTGGTGCGCCTGTTCAATCCGACCCTGAAGACCCACGGTTGGGAGTCGGCGCACACCGTGCTGCAGATCGCCAACGACGACATGCCGTTCCTGGTCGACTCGGTCACCATGACCCTGGCCGAGCAGGGCATCGGCGTGCACGTGCTGGGCCATCCGGTGGTGACCTTCCGTCGCGACAAGGCCGGCAAGATCGTCGCCGTCGGCGAAGGCGTGGCCGAATCGCTGATGCACCTGGAGATCGACCGCCAGTCCGCCGAGGCCATGCCGCGCGTGCAGAAGGCGCTGGAAGCCGTGCTCGAGGACGTGCGCGCGATCGTGCGCGACTGGGCGCAGATGCGCGACAAGATGGGCGAGGTCGCGCAGGCCCTGGGCGGGCGCACGCTGCCGGTCGGCGACGAGGGCCGCCAGGAGGCGCAGGAGTTCCTGCGCTGGGCCGCCGACAACCATTTCACCTTCCTGGGTTACCGCGAGTACGAGGTGACCAAGAAGAACGGCCAGGAAGTGCTGTGCGCGGTGCCCGACAGCGGCCTGGGCCTGCTGCGCGGCCACGACGCCGGCAAGCCGCGCCCGCTGACCTCGCTGGCCGCGCACTACATGCCGCAGTCGGGTTCGGTCGATGCCTTGATCCTGACCAAGACCAATGCGCGCTCCACCGTGCACCGTCCCGGCTACATGGACTACATCGGCGTGCTCAGCTTCGACGCCGCCGGCAAGCCGGTGCGCGAGGAGCGCTTCATCGGCCTGTACACCTCCAGCGCCTACAACCGCCGCCCCTGGGACATCCCGCTGGTGCGCCAGCGCCACGCCTACGTGATGGAGCAGTCCGGCCTGTCGTCCGACAGCCATAGCGGCAAGGCGCTGCGCCACATCCTGGAAACCCTGCCGCGCGACGAGCTGTTCCAGTCCGGTGGCGAGGAACTGCTGCGCACCTCCACGGGCATCCTCGGCCTGCAGGAGCGCGTGCGCAGCAAGCTGTTCCTGCGCCGCGACCGCTACGGCCGCTTCTTCTCCGGCCTGGTCTACATCCCGCGCGACCGCTTCAACACCGATGTGCGCCTGCGCATCGAGGCCATGCTCAAGCGCATGCTGCACGGCGAGCAGGTCGATACCACGGTGCTCATCGGCGAATCGCCGCTGGCCCAGCTGCACCTGATCGTGCGTCCGAAGTCGGGCGAGGCGATCCAGATCGACAACGCCGCGATCGAGGCCGAACTGGCGCAGATCGTGCGCGACCGCCGCGACGAACTGCGCGAGGCTCTGGTCGCGCGCCACGGCGAGGAGCGCGGTCTGGCCCTGGCCAATCAGTACGGCCGCGCGCTGCCGACCGGCTACGTCGACGAAGTGTCGGCCGCGGCCGCCGCCGACGACATCGAGCACCTGGCCGCGCTCAGCGGTCCGGACGACCTGCGCCTCAACCTGCGCCGCGTCGGCACGGGCGAGGGCGGCCTGCGCTTCAAGTTCTACCGCCAGCACGACGACATTCCGCTGTCGGACGCGCTGCCGATGATGGAGAACATGGGTCTGCGGGTGATCTCCGAGCACCCCTACCGCCTGACCGCCGGCGACACGCCGCTGTACATCCAGGACTTCGAGGTCGAGACCGTCGGCGCCGACGTCGACGTGTCGCGCCTGGACGAGACCTTCGAGGACGCGTTCGGCCAGATCTGGCGCGGCAACGCCGAGAACGACGGCTTCAACCGCCTGATCCTGGCCGCCAACCTGTCCTGGCGCCAGGTCGCGATGCTGCGCGCGTACTGCAAGTACCTGCTGCAGGTCGGCGTGCCGTTCTCGCAGAGCTACGTCGAGGAAACCTTCTTCCGCTATCCCTTGCTGGCGCGACTGCTGGTGGAGCTGTTCGAGGCCCGCTTCGATCCGTGCACCGGCAAGGAAAGCAAGGCCGAGATCAAGGCCGGCATCGAGCGTCTGACCCAGCAGCTGCAGGCCCTGGCCGGCGGCGACGCGGCGGTGCTGGCGGCGTTGCAGCCGGTGATCGACGCGCGCAACGGCAAGCGCGAGCAGCAGGTCGACATCACCCGGTCCACCCTCAAGGGCCTGTTGGACCGCGTGTCCAGCCTGGACGAGGACCGCATCCTGCGCAGCTTCATCGGCGTGATCGACGCCACCCTGCGCACCAGCTACTACCAGCGCGCGGCTAACGGCGGCGAGCGCGGCTACGTCAGCTACAAGTTCGATTCGGCGCAGGTGCCGGACCTGCCCAAGCCGCGTCCGTACCGCGAGATCTTCGTCTACGGCCCGCGCGTGGAAGGCGTGCACCTGCGCTTCGGCCCGGTCGCGCGCGGCGGCCTGCGCTGGTCGGACCGCCGCGAGGACTTCCGCACCGAGGTGCTGGGCCTGGTCAAGGCGCAGATGGTCAAGAACACGGTGATCGTGCCGGTCGGCTCCAAGGGCGGCTTCTTCGCCAAGCGTCCGCCGGTCGGCGGCGACCGCGACGCCGTGCTGGCCGAAGGCATCGCCTGCTACAAGATGTTCATCAACGGCCTGCTCGACATCACCGACAACATCGTCGACGGCAAGATCGTGCCGCCGCGCGACGTGGTCCGCCACGACAACGACGATCCCTACCTGGTCGTCGCCGCCGACAAGGGCACGGCCACGTTCTCCGACATCGCCAACGGCATCGCCGCCGAGCACGGCTTCTGGCTCGACGACGCCTTCGCTTCGGGCGGTTCGGTCGGTTACGACCACAAGGGCATGGGCATCACCGCCAAGGGCGCCTGGGAGTCGGTCAAGCGCCACTTCCGCAGCCTCGGCCGCGACAGCCAGACCCAGGATTTCACCACCGTCGGCATCGGCGACATGTCCGGCGACGTGTTCGGCAACGGCATGCTGCTGAGCGAGCACATCCGCCTGCTGGCCGCGTTCGACCACCGCCACATCTTCCTCGACCCGAACCCGGACGCGGCGCGCACCTTCAAGGAACGCGACCGCATGTTCAAGCTGCCGCGTTCGAGCTGGGACGACTACGACAAGAAGCTGATCAGCAAGGGCGGCGGCGTGTACCCGCGTTCGGCCAAGTCGATCCCGCTGTCGCCGGAAATCAAGGCCGCGCTGGGCATCGATGCCGGCGTGAGCGCGATGAGCCCGACCGAGCTGATGAGCGCGATCCTCAAGGCACCGGTGGACCTGCTGTGGAACGGCGGCATCGGCACCTACGTCAAGGCCAGCAGCGAGAGCAACGGCGACGTCGGCGACCGCGCCAACAACGCCCTGCGCGTGAACGGCAACGAGCTGCGCTGCAAGATGGTGGGCGAGGGCGGCAACCTGGGCCTGACCCAGCTGGGCCGCATCGAGGCGGCGCTGCACGGCGTGCTGCTCAACACCGACTTCATCGACAACTCGGCCGGCGTGGACACCTCGGACCACGAGGTCAACATCAAGATCCTGCTCAACGGCCAGGTCCAGACCAAGAAGCTGACCCTGCCCGAGCGCAACAAGCTGCTGGCCTCGATGACCGACGAGGTCGCCGGGCTGGTGCTCAACGACAACTACCGCCAGAACCAGGCGATCAGCCTGATGGAGCGCATGAGCCTGTCGCGCCTGGGCTCCAAGCAGCACTTCATCCGCACGCTGGAATCGCAGGGCCTGCTCGACCGCCAGATCGAGTTCCTGCCCAGCGATGCCGAGATCGCCGAGCGCAAGGCGCGCGGCCAGGGCCTGACCCGTCCGGAACTGTCGGTGCTGCTGTCGTACTCCAAGCTGGTGGCGTTCCAGCAGTTGCTGGATTCGGACGTGCCGGAAGATCCGTACCTGTCCAAGGAACTGGTGCGCTACTTCCCCGAGCCGCTGCAGAAGAAGTACGCCAAGGCGATGGAGAACCACCGCCTGAAGCGCGAGATCATCGCCACCGCGGTCACCAACTCCACCATCAACCGCATGGGCGCGACCTTCCTGCTGCGCATGCAGGAAGACAGTGGCCGCACCCCGGGCGAGGTCGCCAAGGCCTTCACCATCACCCGCGAAACGCTGGACGCGCGCGAGCTGTGGGCGCAAATCGACGCGCTCGACGGCAAGGTCGCCGAGGCTACCCAGATCGACGCCCTGCAGGTGATCTGGAACCTGCAGCGTTCGTTCACGCGCTGGCTGTTGTCGCGTCCGGGTGCGATCCCGGACATCGCCACCGCGGTCGCGCGCTACCACGACGGCTTCAAGGACATCCGCGCCGGCAAGGGCATCCTCGGCGACGGCGAGCGTCCGGCCTACGAGGCCAGCTTCGCCGACTGGAAGGCCAAGGGCGTGCCGGTGGCGCTGGCCGACCAGCTCGCGGCGCTGCCGTACCTGGAGCCCAGCTGCGACGTGATCGAAGTGGCGCGCGAGCGCAAGCTCAAGCCGGCGGACGTGGCCAAGGTCCACTTCCGTCTCGGCGAGGCGCTGCGCCTGCCGTGGCTGCAGCAGCAGATCGACGCGCTCACCGTGGACGGCCGCTGGCATGCGGTCGCGCGCGGCGTGTTGCGCGAGGAGCTGGGCACGCAGCAGCGCATCCTGGTCGGCCAGGTCCTGGCCATGCCGGGCGCCAGCGCCGAGGCCAAGGTCAAGCAGTGGCTGGAACGCGACGACGTCTCGCTGCGTTTCACCCTGGCCATGCTCAACGAACTGGCCGCGCAGAAGACCCTGGATTACCCGACCGCCTCGGTGGCGGTGCAGCGTCTGTCGCAGCTGGCGTCGCGCGGTTGAGTTCCGCGTCCCTCTCCCGGTGGCGGGAGAGGGACGATCTCGGTTTGATGCCTGCTTTGGGGTAGGAGCGGCGTAAGCCGCGACCGCGTAGCTTCGGCTAGCACGCGGGTCGCGGCTTACGCCGCTCCTACCCCAAAGCATTCGTTCTGCGGAACCGCCGTCATCGGCATTTGTCTGGGCTCGGGTTATGCTGCGGTCGCCATCCGCCAGGATCCGCCGATGACATCCACGCCCCGCATCGCCTTCCTCGCCAGTCCCATCGACGACGCGCAGCGCGCGCTCGCCGACCTGATCGCGCTGCACGGCCAGCACGAACCGGCCGAGGCCGACACCCTGGTTGCGCTGGGCGGCGACGGTTTCATGCTGCAGACCCTGCATCGCTACGGCAGCCTCGGCAAACCCGTGTACGGCATGAAGCTGGGCACGGTCGGTTTCCTGATGAACCAGCTAGGCGACGGTTTGCTCGAACGTCTGGCCGCGGCCGAACCGGCGGTGCTGCGTCCGCTGGAGATGGTGGCGCTGACCGAGTCCGGCGCGACCGTGGGCTCGCTGGCCTACAACGAAGTCTCGCTGCTGCGCCAGACCCGCCAGGCCGCGCACCTGCGCATCGACCTCAACGGCCAGACCCGGCTGGACGAACTGATCTGCGACGGCGTGCTGGTGGCGACGCCGGCCGGCAGCACCGCCTACAACTTCTCCGCCCACGGCCCGATCCTGCCGCTGGGTTCCAGCGTGATCGCGTTGACGCCGATCGCCGCGTTCCGCCCGCGTCGTTGGCGTGGCGCCTTGCTCAAGGCGGACACCGAGGTGCGTTTTCGTGTGCTGGATCCCTACAAGCGTCCGGTCAGCGCGACGGCCGACTCGCACGAGGTGCGCGACGTGGTCGAGGTGATGATCCGCGAGTCGCTGGACCGCACGGTGACCCTGTTGTTCGACCCCGAGCACAATCTCGAAGAGCGCATGCTGATCGAGCAGTTCACCAGCGGTTGAGGCGGGCCATAGCGGCGCAGGCGCCGTGCCCTCTGTGGGAGCGGCGTAAGCCGCGATGGCTCCACGCGCGGTGAGACTTGCCCACGGGCCGAGACCTGCCCATGAGGGAATTGCGGCTTACGCCGCTGCCACAGAAATCACCAGCGGTACCCGTCACGCGTCGCAAGCGTTGAGACCCCGCACGAGGCACAATAGCCGCATGCCCGACCGCGACGCCGACCCCCTGATCGTAGCGATCTCCTCGCGAACCCTGTTCGACATGGAGGAGAGCCACCAGCTGTTCGAGCGCGAGGGCCTGGACGCGTACGCCAGCTTCCAGCGCCAGCACGAGGACGATCTGCTGGCGCCGGGCATCGCCTTCCCGCTGGTGCGCAAGCTGCTCGCGCTCAACGAGGGCGCGCCGTCGGAAGCGCCGCGGGTGGAGGTGATCCTGATCTCGCGCAATTCCGCCGACAGCGGCCTGCGCATCTTCAACTCGATCGCCCACCACGGGCTGTCGATCAAGCGCGCCGCCTTCAGCAACGGCGCACCGCCGTTCCCCTACATCAAGCCGTTCGGCGCCGATCTGTTCCTGTCGGCCAACGCCGAGGACGTGCGCAACGCGCTCAGCGCCGGCGTCGCCGCCGCCACGCTGTTGCCGGCGAAGGCGCCGCAGCAGCGCCACGACCAACTACGCATCGCCTTCGACGGCGACGCGGTGATCTTCGACGACGAAGGCGAGCGCGTGTCGCGCGAGGGCGGTCTGGCCGCGTTCGCCAAGCACGAGCGCGAGCACGCCGGCGAGCCGCTGTCGGGCGGCCCGTTCCGCGGCTTCCTGGACGCGCTGCACCGTTTGCAGGCGGCGTTCCCGATCGGGCCGGACGCGCCGATCCGCACCGCGCTGGTCACCGCGCGCTCGGTGCCGGCGCACGAGCGGGTGATCCGCACGCTGCGCGACTGGGGCATCCGCCTGGACGAGGCGCTGTTCCTGGGCGGCCGCGCCAAGGGCCCGTTCCTGGAAGCCTTCGGCGCCGACATCTTCTTCGACGATTCCGAGCACAACATCGTCTCGGCGCGCGATCACGTCGCCGCCGGCCACGTGCCGCACGGCGTCGCCAACCGCTGAGCGGTCGGCGCGCGCGCCTCAGGGCGCCGCGGTCTGGGGCTGGCCCAAGGGCAGGCGGATGTCGCTGAGCTTCCAGCTCAAGCCCGAACGCGTGAGCACGAACACCACCGGCTCGCCGTCGGCGTTGGCGACCGTGGCGGTGAAGCGCGAGGGCGATTCGTAACCGTACTTGGCGTCCTTGAGCGGATCGGCCGGCACGTTGGGCGCATACACGTCCTGGCCGCGACCGCCGCCGCCGAGGCGGTTGTAGAAATTGCGGCCTTCCAGCACCGCGCCGATGCCGACCGGTGTGGCCAGCGCATCGACCGCGCCGCCGGCCAGTCCGCCGGCCAGGCGCAGGGCGAGGGCGCCGAAGGGGTTGGCCTGCATCTCGACGCCGGCCTCACGCACCAGGTAGTCCTGCACCTGCGCCTTCAGGCTCAGGCGCAGCGCCGGGAAGTCGACGTGCTTGTTCAGCGCCGCAGTGTCTTGCTCCTGCACGGCTTTGCGGATCGCATTGACGGTCAGGTAGGGGCCGGCCGCGACGTAGCCGAGCAGCAGCGCCAGCGCCAGGACGAGCAGGGCGATCCACTTCTTCATGCCGGGACTTCCGCGCGACGGGCCTTCAGCTTAACGCCGGGGCCCGGGGCTTGCTTGAACACCGGCCTGTCGGCTTTGCACTAGGAGCGGCGTGAGCCGCGACCGAGCACCTGCCGCCACGTCGCAAGCCGGGATACGCAATGTAGGAGCTACGTAAGCTGCGACCGAGCATCTACGGCCATCGCGAAGTCACGGTACGGTCTGGGAGACGGCGTGAGCTGCGACTCGAATCGTCAAGTCGCCTTGGCCCGGCTGGCGGCGCTCGATCGTAACCAAGAGCAAATCCCCCTCAATCCCCCTTTTTCAAAGGGGGAGGCCGTGGTGCGGTGAGTGCGGATTCGCCGTCGCAGCTTGCGCAGCTCCGACCCTCTAAACGAAGCGGCGAACGGCGTGGGCGCAGCGCCTACCCAAGGCGCCGCTCAGAACTCCAGGTCCAGCGCGGCGCACAGGTAATCGGTGAACGGCGCCAGGCCGGTGAGGTCGGTTTCCAGCGCCTTCAGCAGGCGCGGGCCGGTCATGGTCTCGTCGTCGATCGCGCGCAGGGCGACGAAGTTCTTGCGGCGCAGATCCTGCGCGAACTCGAAATCGTCGGGGAAGCCGCGCGGCATCCGCACCAGCATTTCGTCCTCGTCCAGGTCGAAGCGGCGACGGAACTTGGGCTCGTGCGCGGCCGCCTTCCAGCTGCCCGGGTTGTCGAGAATGAAATGGCGGATGCGCCGCAGCGTGTCCGATTCCGGGTGCCACAGGCCGGAGGCGATGAAGCAGTTGCCGGGCTGCAGGTGGATGTAGAACGACGGCGCCTCGACTTGCCGCCCGCGCTCGTGGAACAGGCGCGCGCCTTGCCAGGTCTTGTACGGGGTCTTGTCGTTGGCGAAGCGCGTGTCGCGCTGGATCCGGAACAGCGAACCGCCGACGGTCTTGGGCTCGGCGCGGTAATGCTCGCTCACGCCCGCCAGTACCGGTTGCAGGTCGGTGAGCAGGCGCTGGAACGGCGCCCGCACCTGCTCGTCGTACTCGGACTTGTGGGCCTGGAACCACTCGCGCTCGTTGTGGCGCGCCAGGCCGCGCAGGAACTTGAAACTGGCGTCGGAAAAATAGCGGGCCATGGGGGCTGGGGCAAGGAGTGAGTGGAGAGGGGTGAGGAGCGAGTGGGCAAGACTAGCACCCCTGCCTTCGCTCACTTTTCACTACGCAGCGCTCACGTCTGCAGCTGGCCGTCGATATCGCGCCCCCACGCCTCCAGGCGGTCGAGCAGGGCCAGGCGTGCGCCGTCGCTGGCGTGGGTCAGGCGCAGCGCGGCCAGTTCGGCGTGGAAGCGCGTGTAGTCGTACTCGCCCAGGCCGGCGTCCTGGTACAGGCGGCGGCGCCGGTAATCGTTCCAGCGCTCGTGTTCGGCCGCCGACAGGGTCTCGGGCCAGTTGCGGGCGCGGTAGCGGAACAGCAGTTCCGGCAGGCGTGCGTCGCGGAAGCCGAACGCGGCCGTGCCCAGTTCGGCCGGCGGCGTGGTGCGCACCTGCGCGAACAGGCGCTTGTCGCCATCGCCGATGAAACCGTCGTAGAGCGAGGCGTCCACGTCCGCGGGCGCGCGTTCGCGCTCGGCGCCGAACACGCGGCGGACCTTGTCGGCCAGGGCCGGGCCGACCGCGCGCAGCACCGCGGCGCGGCGCTCGATCGTGGCTGGATCGATCTTCAGGCGCTGGAAGTCCGGCTCGCGCAGATGGTCCCAGGCGATCAGGGCCGGGCAGCGGTTGGTCTGCACTTCCTTCAGCGCCACCCGCGACTCGCCCTCGGGCAGATCGGCCAGCGGCGTGTACAGGCGATCGGCGATGGCGTCGGCGTCCAGGCTCAGCAGCGCGTCGGGTTCCTGGTCTAGGTCGAACACGATCACGCGGCTGTCGATGCGCGGATGGCGCGCGATCGGCAGCACCGCCGCCGCGCACAACCGGCTGGCCGGGAAACGCTGCGAGACGTGCAGCACCGGCGTCATCCCAACCACGTCGAGCATGCTGGCGGCGTAACGCTTGTCGCGCAGGCGCAGGGCGTAGTCCCACAGGCGCGGCTGCGCGGCCTTGAGCTTGCGCGCCAGCCCGATCAGGGCGCGTACGTCCGACAGCGCCTCGTGCGCGTCGCCCTCGCGCACGCCGTTGGCCAGGGCCAGGTGTTCGAGCTTGAACGAGGTCATCCCGTCCTCGCGCTGCGGCCAGACCAGGCCGTCGGGGCGCAGCGCGTGCGCCAGCCGCAGCACGTCAAGCAGGTCCCAGCGCGAGTTGCCGCCGCGCCATTCGCGCTCGTAGGCATCGTAGAAATTGCGGAACAGGCCGTAGCGCACGAACTCGTCGTCGAAGCGCAGCGAGTTGTAGCCCAGGCTGCAGGTCTCCGGGCGCGCCATCTCGTCGTAGATCAGGGCGAAGGCCTCGGCCTCGCTCACGCCGTCGCGCCAAGCGTCCTGCGGCGCGATGCCGGTGATCAGGGTCGCGGCGGGCGAGGGCAGCAGGTCGTCGGCGGGCTTGACGAACAGGCTGATCGGTTCCTCGACCTCGTTGAGCTCGGCGTCGGTGCGTATCGCCGCGAACTGGGCGATGCGCGTCGTGCGCGGGTCGGCGCCGTAGGTTTCCAGATCGTAGAACAGGAAGCTGGCGGGCATGCGCTCAGTCGTCCGCGGGCAGGGGCGACAGACGCTCGCGCACCGCGGCGTCGACGGCGTCCCAGTCCAGCGTGTCCAGGCTGTCGTGGCCGCGGGTCAGTTCCACCAGCAGCTCGCGCTGCAGGTTGCCGCGCTCGAACGCCACCGCGTAGGGCATGCGGTGGAACGTGACCATGGCGTAGCGCGGCATGAACCGGTCCGGGTGGCGCTCGGCCAGACGGCGCTCGAGGGCGCGCTGCAGCAGGTAGTCGTCGTCGTCGACGCGGTCGCGCATCTCCAGGTAGTTCTCCAGCGCCATGGCCTGGATCGCGCGCGCATCGGGCAGGCGCTGGGCCTGGAAGGCGGCGAACGCGGCGGCGCGGTCCTGGCCGTCCTCCAGATGCTGGGCCAGCGCCACGCAGTCCTCGAACGCGCAGTTCATGCCCTGGCCGTGGAACGGCACCATCGCGTGGGCGGCGTCGCCCAGCAGCACCGCGCGCTCGTCCAGGTGCCAGCGGTCCAGGTAGAGCGTGGCGAGCAGGCCGGCCGGGTTGCGTTCGAAATCCTGCTCCAGGTTCGGGATCAGCGGCAGCGCGTCGGCGAAGTCGCGTTCGAACAGCGCACGCGCCTGCGCGCCGTCGCGGACGCTGGCGAAACTGGGTTCGCCCTCGTTGGGCAGGAACAGGGTGACCGTGAAGGTGCGCTCGTCGTTGGGCAGGGCGATGCACATGTAGCGCCCGCGCGGCCAGATGTGCAGCGCATTGGGCTCGATGCTGAAGCCGCCGTCGGGCGCGGGCGGAATTTCCAATTCCTTGTACGAGTGGCCGAGGAACTCGGTGCGCTCGCCCAGGTCGGATGCGCGGTTCATCGCCGCGCGCAGCGCCGAACCGGCGCCGTCGGCGCCGACCAGGCTGCCGAAGCCGGTTTCGTGCACGCTGCCGTCGCGCTCGTCGAGGAAGCGTGCGATGCGCGCGTCGAAATCCACCGACTGCAGGCCGCGGTGGAAATGCAGCCGCGCGCCCGCGTCCTGCGCGATCTGCAGCAGGATCAGGTTGAGCTCGCCGCGGTGCACCGACCAGATCACCTCGCTGTCGTCGCGACCGTAACGCTGCAGGTCGGTACGGCCGTCGAGGAAGTGCACCATGCGCCCGCGCATCATCACCGCCTGCGCCATCACCGCCGCGTCCGCGCCGGCCAGGCGCAGCGCGTGCAGGCCGCGTTCGGCCAGGGCCAGGTTGATCGAGCGCCCGCCCTGGTACCCCTTCAGGCGCGGATCGCCGCGCTTCTCGTACACGTCCACGTCCCAGCCGCGCCGCGCGAGCAGGGTGGCCAGCAGGGCGCCGGCGAGGCCTGCGCCGATGATGGTGAGATGCTTGTCGCTTGCGGGTGTGTTCAAGGAACGTTTCCTGGGTTGCGCTTCGCAGACGGGTGCGGTTTCCGGTTGTCTATGCCGTCATTCCCGCGAACGCGGGAATCCAGCGACTTTCAGTCCCCGCCGACCAGCCCCGGCCAGCGGTCGTGCCAATAGGGGTTCTCTTTCTCGATCAGGTCGATTTTCCACTCGCGTTTCCACTTCTTGAGCTGCTTCTCGCGCCTGATCGCACTCTCGAACACGTCATGAAGCTCGAACCATACCAACTGATCGACGCCGTAGGTCTTGGTAAAACCCTCGGCGGCATGTTCACGGTGTTCCCATGCGCGCCGAATCAGGTCTCCGGTGACCCCGATGTACAGGGTGCCGTTGCGTTCGCTGGCCATGATGTAGACGGCGGGTGATTTGTTCATCCTGCTTGGGAGCAAAGTCGCTGGATTCCCGCGTTCGCGGGAATGACGGTCTTGGAGTTACGCAGTCCTCCAGTTACCCGGAAACGCCGAGATCAAACGGAACCCTCGTTCGCTGGAACAACGGCAGCGAGAGCAGCGTAGTGGCCATCGGCTTCGGTTCATAGGCTCACTTTCCGCGCCAACTCTCCACCACCTCCACAAACCGCCACACCTCCGCATGCGTGTTGTACAACGGCGCCGGCGAGATCCGGATCACGTCCGGTTCGCGCCAGTCGCCCAGCACGCCCTGATCGGCGAGGTACTCGAACAGCGCGCGGCCGGCGTCGCGGCCATGTAGGCCGCGGCCGCCGATCACGCGCAGCGACAGCTGGCAGCCGCGCTGGGCTGGGTCGGACGGGGTGGCGATCTGCAGTGTGTCGGAAAGGCGCTCGCGGATCAGCGCTTCCAGGTAGCCGGTCAGGCGCAGCGACTTGGCGCGCAAGGCCGGCATGCCGACGCGGTCGAACAGGTCCAACGAGGCGCGCAGCGGCGCCAGGCCGAGGATGGGCGGGTTGCTCAGCTGCCAGCCGTCGGCGCCGGGCGTGGGCACGAACTGCGGCCCCATGCGGAAGCGGGTGGCCGCCTCATGGCCCCACCAGCCGGCGAAACGCGGGCGCTCGCTGTGGGCGTGGCGTTCGTGCACGAAGCAACCGGCGACCGCGCCGGGACCGGAATTCAGGTACTTGTAATGGCACCACACCGCGAAATCCACGCCGCTGTCGTGCAGCGCCAACTCGCGGTTGCCGACCGCGTGCGCCAGGTCGAAGCCGCAGACCGCGCCCTGCGCATGCGCCAGGCGCGCGATCGTGGCCGGGTCGAAGGCCTGGCCGCTGCGGTACTGGATGCCCGGCCACAGCACCAGCGCCAGACGCGGTCCGTGCTCGGCGATCGCGCGCGCTATCGCTTCGGTGGAATAGGTGCCGCCCGGCAGGTCGGGTTCGAGTTCGATCAGATCGGTGGCCGGGTCGAAGCCGTGGAACTGGATCTGCGAGGCCACGGCGTGGCGGTCGGACGGGAACGCGCCGGCCTCGATCAGGATCGCCGGGCGCTCGCGCGTAGGCCGGTAGAAGCTGACCATCATCAGGTGCAGGTTGGCGGTCAGCGAGTTCATCGCCACCACCTCCGCCGGCCGCGCACCGACCAGGCGCGCCAGCGGTTCGCGCACCAGCTCGTGATACGACATCCACTGCGCCTGGCCGGTGAAATGGCCTTCGACGGCTTCGTGCTCCCACTTGCTCAGCACCTCCTCGACGTGCGCGCGCGCGCCGCGCGGCTGCAGACCCAGCGAATTTCCGCAGAAATACGCTTGTTCGCGGCCGCCGTGACGCGGCAGCAGGAATTCGCCGCGCAGGCTCGGCAGCGGATCGGCGGCATCCAGGGCGAGGGCGTGGTGTTCGGAGTACGGATCGGTCATGGATTCGGCGCGGTTTCGCGTTCGTAAGCGTGCAGGCGCAGGCGGTGCTGCACGAAGCAGTGAGGGGACGACATGGCCGCGATCAGGTGAAGCGCGACAGCGGCAGGCCCAGCCATTCCAGCGCGGTGCCGTGGTACAGGCGCGCCTGGTCGGCCGGCGCCAGCGACAGCGAGGCGATGCCGGCGCCGGGTTCCTGTTCGCCCAGCGGGAACGGGTAGTCGGTGCCCAGCATCACCCGCGACACGCCGCAGGTGTCGAGCAAGTATTGCAGTGCGCGCGGGTCGGCCACCCAGGAGTCGAAATACATGCGTCCCAGGTACTCGCGCGGATTGCGCGGGTTGTCGGTGGCCACCAGGTCCGGGCGCATGTTGAAACCGTGCTCGATGCGGCCGATGGTGTAGGGGAAGCTGCCGCCGCCGTGGGCCATGCAGATCTTCAGCTTGGGCAGGCGTTCCAGCACGCCGCCGAACACCAGGCAGCAGGCCGCGCGCGATTGTTCGGCCGGCATGCCGACCAGCCACGGCAGCCAGTACTTGGGCATGCTGGCCGTGCCCATCATGTCCCAGGGGTGGACCAGGATCGCCGCGCCCAGGTCGCTGGCGGCCTGGAAGAACTCGAACAGTTCCGGCGCGTCCAGGTTCCAGTCGTTGACGTGGCTGCCGATCTGCACGCCTTGCAGGCCCAGCTGGTCCATGCAGCGTTCCAGCTCCTGCACCGCCAGCCGCGGCGACTGCAGCGGCACGGTGCCGATGCCGGCGTAGTGGCGCGGGTGGGCGCGGCAGGTCTGCGCCATGTGGTCGTTGAGCGCCTGATGCAGTTCCAGCGCGTGATGCGGCTTGGCCCAGTAGCTGAACATCACCGGTACCGTGCTGATCACCTGCACCTGCACGCCGAAGCGCGCGTAGTCGTCGATGCGCTCCTGCGGATCCCAGGTCTTGGACCAGATTTCGCGGAAAAACTTGCCGTCCTTGTAGATGCGGTGGCGGCCGTCGTCGGTGTGATGGATCACCGGGAAGCGCTCGTCGCCGAACTTGCGCGCCAGGTCGGGCCAGTCGCGCGGCAGGTAATGGGCGTGGGTGTCGATCTTGAGCATGCGCCGAGTCTACTTGGCCGGCTCCGCTGCTGGCGATCCCGGCGCGGCCTGGTCGCAGTCGCCCAGGCAGACCAGGCGCCCGCCCTGCATGACCATGCGCATGCGCAGCAGCTGCGAGACGTCGCGCTGGGGGTCGCCGTCGACCGCGATCAGGTCGGCCCGGTGGCCCACGCGCAGCCGGCCGAGCTCGTCGCCCAGGCCCAGCGCGTCGGCGTTGCCGACGGTCGCGGCGCGCACCGCCTGCGGCAGCGGCACGCCGGATTCGACGTAGTAGCCGACCTCCAGCGCGGTCGCGGTCGGCTCGAAGCTGGGGCCGCCGTCGGTGCCCAGCGCCAACGGCACGCCGGCGCGCCAGGCGCGTCCGGGCACGGTCTTGGCCGCATCGGCCCAGGCGCGCAGCTCGTCGGCGGAACGGCCGTCGCGTCCGCCCGCGAACAGGTCCAGCCGGGACGCGACATGGTGGGCGATGAAGACGGTGGGGACCAGGTAGGCGCGCTTGCGCTTGAACAGCGCCACCGATTCGTCGTCGAAGTAGCTGCCGTGTTCGATGGTGCGCACGCCCGCGCGCAGCGCCAGATTGATCGCGGCGGTGCTGTGGGCGTGCGCCGCGACCGGGCGGTCGGCCTGGCGCGCGGCGGCCACCGCGTTGACCACTTCGTCCTCGAACATGGCCGGCTCGGCCTGCGGGCGTCCGCCGGCTTCGCGTCCCGAGCCGGACACGGTCAGTTTGATCCAGTCGGCGCCGTCCTCGATGTTCTGGCGCACCGCGCGCCGGCACGATTCCGGGCCGTCGCAGGCCGCGGGCGAGTAGGGGATATGCCAGGACGGGGCGCGCTTGGCGCCGTGTCCGCCGGTGCGCGAGATGGTGCGGCCGCTGGCGAGGATGCGCGGCCCTTCGATCAGGCCGCTGTCGATCGCGTCGCGCACGGCGTAGGTCACGCCGGTGTTGTCGCTGGTATCGCGCACGGTGGTGACGCCGGCGCGCAGCAGCCGGCGCGCGTAGGACGCGGTGGCCAGCGCCAGCCGCGCCGGCGAGCCGTAAGTGTCCTCGTCCACGTCGGCCTTGGTCGACAGATGCATGTGCAGGTCGATCAGGCCCGGCAGCACGGTGGCCTGGGACAGGTCGAGCACGCGCGCGCCGGGCTCGATGGCTGGATTCAGACCCGGTTCGATCCGCAGCAGCCGTTGCTCGCGTATCACCAGGGTGTGCGGGCCCAGGCTGGGCTCGCCGGGCTCGGCGATCAGCCGCCCGGCCAGCACCACGGTCGGCGCTGCCGCGGGCGTCGGCGCAGCGGCGGACGCGGCGCCCGAGGCCAGCGCGGCGGACAGGAGCAGCAGCGCGGTGGGTAGCGCAGGCATGGGGCGCTGCGCGTCAGGTGTCGGGCATGGTGTAGCGCGCGGGCGCCGGATTGAGGTGCCCGCACTGTTTGCAGCTGCGGTGTTCGCGCGAGGCGTAGAAGCGGTCGAACACCGGCGGGAAGTCGGTCTCGATATTGCGCAGGTGGAAGTACTCTTCGTACAGCTTGTGGTTGCAGCGTTCGCAGAACCACATCAGGCCGTCGTCCTCGTCCGCACGGCGGCGGCGCTCGATCACCAGCCCGATCGAATCGGGCATGCGCTGCGGCGAATGCGGCACGCACGGCGGCAGCAGGAAGGTTTCGCCGGCGCGGATCGGAATATCGCGCACCGCGCTGCTTCCATCAGGCATGGACTCCTGGATGCGCAGCACCATCTCGCCCTCGAGCTGGTAGAACCACTCCGCGCCCTCGTCCCAGTGATAGTCGGTGCGCTGGTTGGGGCCGCCGACCACCATCACGATGAAGTCGCCGGCGTAGATCACCTTGTTGCCCACCGGCGGCTTGAGCAGGTGGCGGTGCTCCTCGATCCAGGCCTGCAGGTTGATCGGTCCGGGCAGCATGGCTTACTCCCCGTCGCGCGGCAGGCGCGCGACGCATTTGAGTTCGATCGCGATCGGCGTCGGCAGCGCGGTGATGCCCAGGGTGGTGCGGCAGGGCGCGCGGTCGATGTCGGGAAAATACTCGGCCCACACCGCGTTGTAGGCGGCGAAGTCGCGCGCCATGTCGGTGAGGTAGACGGTCACGTCGACCAGGTCGTCCCAGGACGCGCCGCTGGCTTCCAGCACGGTGCGCACGTTGGCGAACACGGCGTGGCATTGCAGGACGATGTCGTAGGCCAGCAGGCCGCCGTCGGCGTCGTGGACGTTGCCGGGGATGCCGTTGCTGGCCGGATCGCGCGGGCCGATGCCGGACAGGAACAGCAGTTCGCCGACCCGGCGCGCGTGCGGGTACAGCCCGACCGGACGCGGCGCGGCATCGGCGCGGATGCTGTCGCTCATCGCGGCGAGCCGCCGTGGGTGGAGTGCACGCGCGCGGTCGCGCTGTCGTAGGCCGATTGCAGTTGCTCGTGCGCGGCGATGTCCATGCCCAGGTCGTTGACGCGGCCGTTGCGCAGGCTGTAGACCCAGCCGTGCACGGTCAGCGGCTGGCCGCGCGACCAGGCGTCGCGCACGATCGTGGTCAGGCAGACGTTCTGCACCTGCTCGATCACGTTGAGTTCGCACAAACGGTCGTGGCGCTCGTCCTGGTGGGCGTGGCTGATGCAGGACACGTGCTTGTCGGCGACATCGGTAACGTGGCGCAGCCAGTTGTCGACCAGGCCGTAGCGGTGGCCGTGCAGGGCCGCGTGCACGCCGCCGCAGCCGTAGTGGCCGACCACCAGGATGTGCTTGACCTTGAGCACGTCGACCGCGAACTGGATCACCGACAGGCAGTTGAGGTCGGTGTGCACGACCACGTTGGCGATATTGCGGTGGACGAACACCTCGCCGGGCGCGAGGTCGATGATCTGGTTGGCCGGCACGCGCGAATCCGAACAGCCGATCCACAGATACTCCGGCGCCTGCTGACGCGACAGCCTGGCGAAAAACTCCGGGTCTTCGGCGCTGATCCGTTGCGACCATTCGCGGTTGCGGGCCAGCAGGTCTTCGAGTGAGTTCATAGGGGTTCGCGGCAAGGGACTAGGGGGAAACGGGTCGAGCGCAGGCGCGCGCCTGCGCCGCCTGCGCGGGCGTGCACACCTTCAGCAGGCGGCGCACGACCACGTCGCCGCGACCGTCACGCACGGTGAGGTCGTAACGCCCAGGCTTCAGATACAGGGGCAGATGACGTTCGGCCGCCGACAGCACCACGGTCTGGTCGGCCGGTACCGCGTCGTCGCTTTCCCGCACGTAGCGCGCTTGCAGCGCGCAGGGCAGGCGCGCCAGGCAAGGCTGCAGGTCGGCGGACAGATCGATCGGGTAGCGCTGTCCGCCCAGGCGCATCCAGTCGGGTCGGACGGTCGCGTCCGGCGTGTCGGGGAAGGCCATCGTGACGTCGTGGCGCTGCGGCCACAGCGCCCAGGCGCGCAGCGTGCCGCGCGCCACCAGCACGCTGGGCTGGGCCGGGCGGAATTCCGCCGCCAGACGGTCGGCGACCGATGGCGTCTCGCCCGGCGGCGCCGGCGACAGCAGCGCCTGATCCACGCTCAGCGGCTCGATGCCGCTCAGGCGCTGGAACTCCATCGCCATCGGCCGCGTGGTGGGCCCGAAACCGCCCGGCGCCTTGTCGATGTGGGCGTAACCGGCATGCACCAGCAGCTTGGCGCGCGGGTTGGCGTGGAACACGCGCTCGATCAGATTCTGCGCCTGTCGGGTTTCGCGCTGTTGCTGGGTCTGGCCGGGAATGCCGACGGAGTCGTAAGGCACCAGCACGTAGCCCAGGCGCAGCGCGCTGCGGATGATTTCGGCGTAGATCGGATCGCCGCTGTAGTAACCGCTGCGCTGGTACAGCGGATAGCCGCGCCGCGTCAGCCCGGTGTCGGACGCATCCAGCGTTTCCAGCGCCAGGTGGGTGTAGCCCAATGCGCGCAGGCGCGGCAGCAGGGCCAGGGTCAGGCGACGGGTTTCGTTGCGGTGGTGCGCTTCGTTGATCATCACGGCGCGGCGGCCGGCGGCGCGCGCGACGATCCAGTCCGACGCGGGCACGGCGACGTCGTGTTGGCGGTTGGGCAGCACGAACGCGTCCGGCGTTTCCTCCCAGAACGGCATGCTGCGGTCGGCGTCGTTCGGGCGTCCGAAGAAGCCGTACTGGGTCGCCAGCATCTGTCCGACCTCGGCGGCCAGCGCTTCGTCGCCGCCGCTGTCGTAGCCGTAGGCCAGCAGGAAACGGCGGTACTCGTCGGGCTGGGCGTTGAACTGGCGGTAGAACTCGTCGATCGGATCCGGCGGCAGACCTTGCGCCTGCGCGAGGCCGGTGGCCGCGAGCAGCCAGGCCGCCAACAGGGCGAATACGCCTTTCAAGGACACGGGCGGCGTGGCGCGGATCGGCAGCGGCGACTTCATGTCAGGACTCATCCCAGGTGCAGGCCGACGTTCTTGGCCTCGGTGAAGAAACGCATGGCTTCGATGCCGCCTTCGCGGCCCAGGCCGGAGGCGCCGACGCCGCCGAACGGCGTGCGCAGGTCGCGTTGCAGCCAGGTGTTGATCCAGACCATGCCCACGCGCAACTGCGCGGCCAGGCGGTGGGCGCGGTTGAGGTCGCGCGTCCAGATCGAGGCCGACAGGCCGTAGTCGCCGGCGTTGGCCAGCGCCAGCGCGTGGCTGTCGTCGTCGAAGGGCTGCAGGGTCACGACCGGGCCGAAGATCTCCTCGCAGTTGCTCGCGCTGTCCGGGCCCAGGCCTTCGATCACGGTCGGCGCCACGTACCAGCCTTCGCGGTCCAAGGCCTGCCCGCCGCACAGGACCTGGCCGCCTTCCTCGCGGGCGCGCGCCAACGCACGCAGGACTTTGTCGTAATGCGCCTGCGACACCAGCGGGCCCAGGGTGGTGGTTTCGTCCGCGGGCGCGCCGGCGCGCAGCGCTTGCGCGCGCTCGACCATGGCCTGACGCACCTCGGCGTAGATCGGGCGCTCCACCAGCAGGCGCGAACCGCACAAGCAGATCTGCCCCGAGTTCTGGAACGCCGAGCGCACCAGGGTGTCGAGCTGCGCGCGCCAGTCGCTGTCGGCGAACACCAGGGTCGGGTTCTTGCCGCCCAGTTCCAGCGACACCTTCTTGAGTTTGGGCGCGGCCAGCGCGGCGATGCGCTGGCCGACGACGGTGCTGCCGGTGAACGACACCGCGCGCACCGCGTCGTGGTTCACCAGCGGCTCGCCCACGTCCGGGCCCAGGCCGTGGACGATGTTGAGCACGCCCGGCGGAAAACCGATCTCGATCGCCAGCTCGCCCAGCATCGTCGCGGTGGCCGGCGTGATCTCCGACGGCTTGGCGACCACCGCGTTGCCGGCGGCCAGCGCGGGCGCGATCTTCCAGGTGAACAGGTACAGCGGCAGGTTCCACGGCGAGATCGTCGCGACCACGCCCAGCGGCGCGCGCAAGGTGTAGTTGAGCCCGGCCTGGCCGTGGTGGGATTCGCTGGCGAACTGGGTGGCGGCGTGGGCGAAGAAACGCAGGTTGGACACCGCGCGCGGGATCTCCGCCTCGCGCGCCAGCCGGATCGGCTTGCCGGCGTCTTCGGACTCGGCGCGTGCGAATGCGTCCAGGCGCGATTCCAGCGCGTCGGCCAACTTCTCCAGCCAGCGTGCGCGTTCGCTGTGGGGCAGGGCGGCCCAGGCCGGAAAAGCGCGGCGGGCGGCGGCGATGGCGGCCTCGACATCGGCGGCATCGCCGGCGGCGACTTTTGCATACGCCTGCGCATTGGCAGGGTCGTATACGTCTAGCCAACGGCCGCTGGCGGGGTCGCGGGACTGTCCGTCGATGCAGTGCCGGAAATATCGCATCTGGCTAGCTTAACGCGTGGGCCGTCCGGCGCGCATCGCGGTCATCGCGGCCGCGGCGAGGCGGTGACGAATGCGCCGTACCGACGGCGTCGACCCGGGTCGAGCGCGGTGCCGGTGTTACTGCCAAGTTACGCAAAGCTTGCACGCATGCGCGTCCCAGCTTTCGACATGGTCACCCATGACCCGGGCCTCTCGGCACTTGACGCGCCGGTTAGCGGCTCTGCACATTCGGTCGGACCCTTCTCATCCACGCCCGATGGCGGACGGCGACGTCGGCATGCGGGCCTCAACGGCGGAAGCATCAACGTGGACAGACGCGATTTCCTGACGATGTCGGGCCTGGGCCTGGCCGGCCTCATGGTTCCCTACGGCAACCTCATCGCCGCCGAGGCCTTGCTCTCGCCGCTGGACGTGGCCAAGAAGAAGGCCTTGGCCGACGCCGCGCTGGGCGCGGCCACCGGTGCCGGCGCCTCGTATTGCGACGTGCGCATCGGCCGCTACCTGCGCCAGTTCGTGATCACGCGCGAGGACAAGGTCCAGAACGTGGTCAACACCGAATCCACCGGCATCGGCGTGCGCGTGCTGGTCAACGGCGCCTGGGGCTTCGCCGCCACCAACCGCCTCACCAACGAAGGCGTGGTCCAGGCCGCCAAGCAGGCCGCCGCGATCGCGCGCGCCAACGCCAAGAGCCAGACCGCGCCGGTGCAGCTGGCCAAGGCGCCGGGCGTGGGCGAGGTGTCGTGGAAGACGCCGATCAAGAAGAACTCGATGGAAGTGCCGCTCAAGGACAAGGTCGATCTGCTGCTGGGCGTGAACGCCGCGGCGATCAAGGCCGGCGCCGACTTCGTCAACTCGATGCTGTTCCTGGTCAACGAGCAGAAGTATTTCGCCTCCACCGACGGCTCCTACATCGACCAGGACGTGCACCGCATCTGGGCGCCGATGACGGTGACCGCGATCGACAAGGCCAGCGGCAAGTTCCGCACCCGCGACGGCCTGTCCTCGCCGATGGGCATGGGCTTCGAGTACCTCGACGGCGCCGCCTCGGGCAAGGTGGTCTCGCCCAACGGCGTAGTCAACTACAGCGATTCCTACGACATGCTCGAGGACGCGGTGGCCTCGGCCAAGCAGGCGCGGCAGAAGCTGACCGCGCCCTCGGTCAAGCCCGGCAAGTACGACCTGGTGCTGGACCCCTCGCACACCTGGCTGACCATCCACGAATCGGTGGGCCACCCGCTGGAGTTGGACCGCGTGCTGGGCTACGAGGCCAACTACGCCGGCACCAGCTTCGCCACGCTGGATAAGCGCAACGACAAGTTCCGCTACGGCAGCGACAACGTCACCCTGTTCGCCGACAAGACCCAGGTCGGCAGCCTGGGCGCGGTCGGCTACGACGACGAAGGCGTCAAGACCAAGCGCTGGAACCTGATCAAGGACGGCATCCTGGTCGACTACCAGACCATCCGCGATCAGGCCCACATCGTCGGCAAGACCGAGTCCGACGGCTGCTGCTACGCCGACAGCTGGTCCAGCGTGCAATTCCAGCGCATGGCCAACGTTTCGCTGGCGCCGGGCAAGAACAAGCTCAGCGTCGCCGACATGATCAAGGACGTCGAGAACGGCATCTACATCATCGGCGACGGCTCGTTCTCGATCGACCAGCAGCGCTACAACGCCCAGTTCGGTGGCCAGCTGTTCTACGAGATCAAGAACGGCAAGATCACCGGCATGCTCGAGGACGTGGCCTACCAGATCCGCACGCCGGAGTTCTGGAACGCCTGCACCGCGGTCTGCGACGACAGCGATTACCGCCTCGGCGGCTCGTTCTTCGACGGCAAGGGCCAGCCGGGCCAGGTGTCGGCGGTCTCGCACGGCTCCAGCACGGCGCGCTTCAACGGCATCAACGTCATCAACACCGCCCGCAAGCTCGGCTGAGCGATCCAGGAGAATTCACCATGAGTATGTTCAACGAAGCCGAAGCCCGGGCCCTGCTGGAGAAGGTCGTCAAGCTGTCCAAGGCCGACGAGTGCACCGCCACGCTGACCGGCTCGATCTCGGGCAACATCCGTTTCGCCCTCAACAACGTCTCCACCAGCGGCATCGTCGACGACGCCGACCTGGCGGTGCAGGTCGCGTTCGGCAACCGCGTCGGCGTGGCCACGATCAACGAGTTCGACGATGCGGCCCTGGAACGCGTGGTGCGCCGCGCCGAGGACCTGGCCCGCCTGGCGCCGGAAAATCCCGAGTTCATGCCGGCGATCGACAAGCAGAACTACAAGGCCAGCGACACCTTCAGCGCCGCCACCGCCGCGATCACGCCCGAGTACCGGGCCAAGGTCGCGTCCGACTCGATCGCGCCGTGCCGCGCCGACAAGCTGACCGCCGCCGGGTTCCTGGAGGACGGCCAGAGCTTCGTCGCCTTCGCCAACAGCAAGGGCAATTTCGGCTATCAGCGCGCGACCAACTTCAACTACACCTGCACCGTGCGCACCGATGACGGCCGCGGCTCGGGCTGGGTCGGCCGCAACCTGCAAAGCGCCGACGATTTCAAGGCCGACAGCGACGTGCGCACGGCGATGCGCAAGGCCACCGAATCGGCCGAGGCCAAGGCGCTGGAGCCGGGCAAGTACACGGTGATCCTGGAGCCGGCCGCGGCCGCGGGCCTGATCTCTTTCATGATGAACTTCTTCGACGCGCGCCAGGCCGACGAGGGCCGCAGCTTCTTGTCCAAGAAGGGCGGCGGCAACAAGCTGGGCGAGCAGGTCTACGACCCGCGCGTGAACATCGTCGCCGATCCCTGGGACGAGCGCGCCGCGGTCATGCCCTGGGACGGCGACGGCCTGCCGCGCGAGAAGATGGCGGTGGTCGAGAACGGCAAGATCGCCGCGCTGCGCTACTCGCGCTACTGGGCCAAGAAGCAGGGCAAGCGCGCGGTCGGCACGCCCGGCAACCTGCTGATGGCCGGCGGCGACAAGTCCACCGCCGAGCTGATCAAGGGCACGCAGAAGGGCATCCTGGTCACGCGCACCTGGTACATCCGCCTGGTCGATCCGCAGACCGTGCTGCTGACCGGCCTGACCCGCGACGGCACCTTCTACATCGAGAACGGCGTGATCAAGCATCCGGTGAAGAATTTCCGCTTCAACGAATCGCCGGTGATCATGCTCAACAACATCGAGGAGCTGGGCAAGCCGGTGCGCGTGGCCGGCGACGAGTCCTCGTTCGTGATGATGATTCCGCCGATGAAGCTGCGCGATTTCACCTTCACCTCGCTGTCGGACGCGGTCTGACGCCAGACGGCCAAGGCGGCGCCACCGCTTGCCGGTGCGCCGCCCGCGCCGCGAAACACCCGCTACGACCGATCACCGCCACAGCCGAGTCCGCAAGCCGTGCAACGACGCGATTTTCTGAGTTTCACCGGCCTGGGCCTGGCCGGCCTCATGCTTCCCTACGGCCGCAGCATCGCCGCCGAGGCCCTGCTGGAACCGGTAGACACCGCGCGTCGCCGCGCTCTGGCCGATGCGGCCTTGAACGCGGCCCGCGAGGGCGGCGCCTCCTACTGCGACGTGCGTATCGGCCGTTATCTGCGCCAGTCGGTGATCACCCGCGAGGCGCAGGTACGCAACATCGTCAACGGCGAATCCGCCGGCGTCGGCATCCGCGTGCTCAGCGACGGCGCCTGGGGCTTCGCCGCCACCGCGCGCTCCACGCCCGATGCGGTGGCCGCCGCCGCGCGTCAGGCGCTGGCGATCGCGCGCGCCAACGCCAAGGTGCTGACCCGCAAGGTCGAACTGGCGCCGGTGCAGGGCGTGGGCGAAGTGCGCTGGGCCACGCCGGTGCGCAAGAACGCGATGGCGGTGCCGATCAAGGACAAAGTCGAGCTGCTGCTGGGCGTGAACGCCGCGGCGATGAAGGCCGGTGCCGATTTCGTCAATTCCACCTTGTTCGTGATCAACGAACAAAAGTATTTCGCGTCCACCGACGGCAGCTACATCGATCAGGACGTGCACCGGATCTGGCTGCCGCTGACCGCCACCGCGGTGGACAAGGCCAGCGGCAAGTTCCGCACCCGCGACGGCCTGTCGGCGCCGATGGGCATGGGCTACGAATACCTGGACGCCGATCCGGCCGGAAAGCACGCCTTGCCCGGCGGCATGACCGGCTACGGCAGTTCCTACGACGTGATGGAGGACGCGGTCGCGGCCGCCAAGCACGCGCGCGCCAAGCTCAAGGCGCCCTCGGTCAAGCCCGGCAAGTACGACCTGGTGCTGGACCCGTCGAACATGTTTCTCACGATCCACGAGAACGTCGGCCATCCGCTGGAACTGGACCGCGTGCTCGGCTACGAGGCCAACTACGCCGGCACCAGTTTCGCCACCCTGGACAAACGCGAACAGGGCTATCGCTACGGCAGCGAGGTGGTGAACTTCGTCGCCGACAAGACCCGCGCCGGCAGCCTGGGCGCGGTCGGCTACGACGACGAAGGCGTGAAGACGCGGCAGTGGGATCTGGTGCGCGACGGCATCCTGGTCGATTACCAGGCCACCCGCGACGAGGCCCTCATCCTCGGCCACAAGGAATCGCACGGTTGCAGCTATGCCGACAGCTGGTCCAGCGTGCAGTTCCAGCGCATGGCCAATGTCTCGCTGCTGCCGGGCAAGAAACCGCTGAGCGTGGCCGAGATGGTCAAGGGCGTGGAACGCGGCCTGTACGTGCACGGGCGCGGCTCGTATTCGATCGACCAGCAGCGCTACAACGCGCAGTTCGGCGGCCAGCTGTTCTTCGAGATCAAGAACGGCCAGGTCGTGGGCCTGGTCGAGGACGCGGCCTACCAGATCCGCACGCCGGAGTTCTGGAACGCCTGCGTGGCCGTCTGCGACCAGCGCGACTTCCGCCTCGGCGGTTCGTTCTTCGACGGCAAGGGCCAGCCCAGCCAGGTGTCGGCGGTCTCGCACGGCTCCAGCACCGCGCGTTTCAACGGCGTGAACGTCATCAACACCGCGCGTTCGCTGTAGGCCGTGCCGATGCGCGTCGCCGTCCCGCATGCCCCGGCGTTCCGACGCGCGGACGCATGCGCATGAACCGCGCGCAGTTCCTGCGCCTGATGCTGGGCGGACTGGCCGGTGCGGCCTTGTCGCGGCCCTGGCAGGCGGCGTCGGCGGCGGCCGAGTACGACTTCTGGTTCACCCGCCTGAAGTACGACTCCGGCGACTGGGACGTGGACCAGCGCATGCCGGCCAACCTGATCACCTCGCTGATCGACTACACCAACCTGCGCGTGGACCCCAAGGAGCACGTGCTGGCGCTGGCCGATCCGAAGATGCTGACCGCGCCGTTCTGCTACCTGGCCGGGCACAAGCTGGTCGAGTTCAATCCCGACGAGCGCCGCAACTTCGAGCGTTACGTGCGCAACGGCGGCTTCGTCTTCGTCGACGACTGCAACCACGACATCGACGGCCTGTTCGCGCGCTCCTTCGAATCGCAGATGGCGGCGATCTTCGGCCGCAAGGCGATGAAGAAGCTGCCCAAGAACCATCCCCTCTACCGCAGCTTCTTCGTCTTCGACGGCCCGCCGGCGACCGGCTTCGAACTCAACGGCTGGGGCGACGACCTGGTCCACGAGTACCTGCAGGGCATCGAGATCGACGGCCGCCTGGGCGTGCTCTACAGCAACAAGGACTACGGCTGCGAGTGGGACTACGACTGGCGCAACAAGCGCTTCCTGGCCGAGGACAACACCAAGTTCGCGGTCAACATCGTCATGTACGCGCTGACCGCGTGAACGCATCCAGCAAGGGCACCCCATGAGCCAGACCCCCAGCGAATCCGACATCCAGGCCGAACTGGCCCAGCTGAGCACGCTGCGCAGCGCGATCGCGCAGGCCATCGTCGGCCAGGACGACGTGGTCGAGCAGTTGCTGATCGGCCTGCTGGCCGGCGGCCACTGCCTGCTCGAAGGCGTGCCCGGCCTGGGCAAGACCCTGCTGGTGCGCTCGCTGGGGCAGGCGCTGGAACTGCAGTTCCGGCGCGTGCAGTTCACGCCCGACCTGATGCCCAGCGACATCCTCGGCACCGAGCTGCTGGAAGAGGATCACGGCACCGGTCATCGCCATTTCCGCTTCCAGCCCGGCCCGATCTTCACCAACCTGCTGCTGGCCGACGAGCTCAACCGCACGCCGCCCAAGACCCAGGCGGCGCTGCTGGAGGCGATGCAGGAACGCACGGTCAGCTACGCCGGCGTCACCCACACCCTGCCGTCGCCGTTCTTCGTGCTGGCCACGCAGAATCCTTTGGAACAGGCCGGCACCTATCCCTTGCCGGAGGCGCAGCTGGACCGCTTCCTGCTGCATATCCGCGTCGACTATCCGAGCGAGCGCGAGGAGCACGACATCCTGCAGCAGACCACCGGCGCGCACAGCGCGCAGGTGCCGCGGGTGATGCACGGCGAGCAGGTGCTGGCCTTGCAGGCGCGCGTGCGCGAGGTCCATCTGGGCGACGATCTGCTGCTGTGGATCACCCGCCTGGTGCGCGCCAGCCGGCCGCGCGACAGCGCCCTGGCCGAAGTGCGGCAATGGGTGAAGTGGGGCGCGGGCCCGCGTGCCGGTCAGTCGCTGGTGCTGGCGGCCAAGGCGCGCGCGCTGCTGCACGGCCGCTTGGCCGCGACGCGCGACGACGTGCTGGCGCTGGCGGCGCCGGTGATGCGTCACCGCCTGTTGCTGTCGTTCGCCGCGGAGGCCGAGCAGAAGAGCGCCGACGACGTGATCGCCGCGCTGGTGCGCGGCGTGCGGTTCGCCGGCGCCTGAGCGCAGGGGCAGGGCGGCGATTGCGATGAGCGGCGATCTGATCCCGGCGGCGGTGCGCGCGCGTCTGCGCAACCTGCGCCTGACCTCGCGGCGCGCGGTCGGCGCGCACGGGCTGGGCCTGCACCGCAGCCGCAGCCGCGGCGCCGGGTTGGAGTTCGCCCAGTACCGCGCCTACGAGCCCGGCGACGAACTGCGCCAGATCGATTGGAAGCTGTACGCGCGCTCGGACCGCTTCTTCGTGCGCGAGGCCGAACGCGAGAGTCCGCTGGCGGTGTGGCTGCTGCTGGACGCCAGCGCCTCGATGAACCAGGCCGATGCGGCGCGGCCGGGTTGGAGCCGCTTGGATGCGGCCAAGGCCCTGGTCGCCTGCGTGGCCGAGCTGGCCCTGCGCCAGGGCGATCGCTTCGGCCTGATCGCGTTGCGCGACGACGGCCTGCGCCTGCTCGCGCCGGCCAGCGGCCCGCGTCAACGCGACCGTCTGCTGCTGGAGCTGCAGGCGCTGTCGGCGCGCGGTAGCTGGCCCGGCAGCGAGCAATTGCGGCCGCTGTGGGAACGCATCCGCGCCGACGACCTGGTGCTGATGCTGGGCGACGGATTCGACGAGAGCGGCATCGCCGTGGCCGAACGTCTGGCCGCGGCGCGGCGCGAGGTGCTGAGCCTGCGCATTCTCACCGCCGAAGAGCGCGACTTCCCGTATCAGGGCGGGCATCGTTTCCGCGATGCTGAAACCGGCGAAGAGCTGCTGGGCGACGGCGTCGCGCTGCGCGCCGAGTTCCTGGCCCGCTTCGCCGCGGCGCGCGCGCAGATCGACGCGCGCCTGGACGCCTGCGGCATCCGCCACGCCGAATACGTGCTGGACCAGGAACTGGACCTGCCGCTGCGGCGCTTGTTCGGCGCCCGCGACGCCGCGGAGTACGCGTGAATTTCGCCCTGCTGCTGCCTGCCGCGCTGGCCGCGCTGACGGCCTTGCTGCTGCCGCTGCTGATCCATCTGGCGCGACGCAGCGAGCAGCGCCCGACCGACTTCGCCGCGTTGCGCTGGCTGCGCCAGAAGCCGCGCCCGCGCCATCGCATCCGCTTCGACGAGCGCTGGTTGCTGCTGCTGCGTCTGCTGTTGCTGGCCTTGTTGGCGCTATGGCTGGCGCGGCCGGCGATGTACGGCGGCGCCACCGTGCGGCCCTGGGTGGCGGTCGCGCCGGGTATCGATCCTCGGGCCCTGGACCTGCCCGCTGATGCGCGCGTGCGTTGGCTGGCGCCGGGCAGTCCGAGCATCGATACGCCGATGCCTGCGCGCGCGCAGCCGCTGGCCAGCCTGCTGCGCGAACTCGACGCGACTCTGCCGGCCGATGTGCCGCTGCAGGTGGTCGTGCCGGCGCAGTTGTCGGGCGCGGACGGCGAACGCCCGCGGCTGTCGCGGAAGGTCGAATGGCGCGTGGTGGCGGGTTCGAACGCAGCCGCATCGGTCGCCGCCGCGCAAGCGCCGGTCAAGGCCGCGATCCGCTATGCGCCCGACCACGCGGCCGCCTTGCCGTATCTGCGCGCGGCCATCGCATCCTGGTCGCCGCAAGGCACCGCGGTGGACGCCGCCGTCGCAACCGCGGCCGCGCCCAGCGATCCCAAGGTCCGCAATCTGCTATGGCTCGCGCCCGGACCGCTGCCCGCACCCGTGCTGGAGTGGGCGGGCGCGGGCGGCACGCTGGTGCTGGCGGCCGACACGCAGGCGCCTTCCCTGGCGTCCAGCCTGCCGCTGTGGCGCGACGGCGAGGGCCGGGTGCTGGCGGAAGGCGGGCGCTACCGCGAGGGCCGCGTGCTGCGTTTCACCCGCGCGCTCACGCCGCAGAGCCTGCCGCTGCTACTGGAACCGGAGTTTCCGCGCGGCCTGCGCGCTTTGCTGAGCGCACCCGTCGCGGCGCCGACGCTGACTTCGGCCGGCGATTACGCGCCGCGCCACGGCGGCCCGACTTACGACACGCCCGCGCGCGATCTCAAGCCCTGGCTGGCGCTGTTGATCGGCGCCTTGTTCGTGCTGGAGCGCTGGCTCGCCTGCCGTCCGCGTCGCGGTGGTGCGCCATGAGCGCGGCGCAACGGCTGCAACGGCTGTTGCATGCGGCGCGCTGGCGAAGTGCGGCCGATGCGCTGCTCATCGGCGCGCCCTGGGTGTTGCTCGCTGCCTGCCTGGCGTGGCGGTGGAGCGGGGTGGGCACCGCGATTGCGGTGGCGGTGCTGGCGGCGGCCATCGTCGCGGCCATAGCCTGGCGCGTGTCGCTGCGCCTGGACACGGCCTGGCTGGTGCGCCGGCTCAATGCGCACCGCGCCGACATGGACGACAGCGCGGATCTGTTGTTCGCCGATGGCGCCAAGCTGGGTGCGCTGCAGAGCCTGCAGCGCGCCCGTCTGCAACGGCGCATCGAGGACGGTGCCACGCCCGACTTGCGCCCGGCCTGGTCGCTGCGACGCCTGGCTTGGTCCGGTTCGCTGGCGGTGCTGGCATTGTTGGCGATAGGCCTGTGGCCGCGCCCCAACGACCTGCCGCTGCACGAGCGGCTCGCCGATGCGGTCGGCCTGTCGCCGGCGCCCACGCAGACCCGTTTGAGCGACGCCGCGCTCGCGATCGCTCCGCCTGCCTACACGCGCCTGCCTGCGCGCGAACAAGACCAGCTCGAAGCCAAGACCGTGCAGGGCGCGCGCCTGCGCTGGCGTTTGCGCTTCCAGCCGCAGCCGAACTCGGTCGAGCTGGTCTTTCACGACGGTCGCCGCGTGCCGCTGACGCGCGCAGGCGAGGACTGGTCGGCCAGCGCGGTGCTGGAAAAGTCCACGCTCTACCGCATCGTGCTGGATGCCAAAGCGCTGCCTTTGCAGCCGCGCCGTTTGTACCGAGTAGACCTTGCGCCCGACCGTGCACCGCAGCTGGGCGTGATCGAGCCCGACCGCGGCCTGAGCCTGCTCACCCCGGGCCAGCGCGTATGGCCGCTGGCCTTCGACGCCAGCGACGACTACGGCCTGGCCGCCAATGCGATCTTGCGCATCACCCTGGCCCAGGGCTCGGGCGAAAACATCACCTTCCGCGAGCAGCGCATCAGCCTGCGCGGCAACGGCGGCGCCACCGCCAAGCGCTACGCGCACCGACTGGACCTGGCCGCGCTGGGCTTCGCGGTCGGCGACGACCTGATCGTACAGCTCAGCGTCGACGACAACCGCGCCCCGCAACCGCAAACCACGCGCAGCCCCAGCCTGATCCTGCGCTGGCCCGCCGATCTGGGCCAGGAGGCGACCGGCCTCGAGGGCCTGGTCAAGACCACGTTGCCCGCGTACTTCCGCAGCCAGCGTCAGATCATCATCGACGCCGAAGCCTTGTACGCACAGCGCCGCAAACTCGCGGCCGCGACCTACGAGCAGCGCTCGGACGGGATCGGCGTGGACCAGCGCATCCTGCGCCTGCGCTACGGCCAGTTCCTGGGCGAGGAGTCCGAGGGCGAGCCCAAGCCGCCGCCGACCAACGACGCCGAAGACGTCGCCCACGCGGACGGCGAACACGACGATCATGCGCCGGCCGCGGCGGACGCCGACGCGCACGACGACCACGATCACGCGCCGGCGCAGACGCCCTCGCGCTTCGGCGATGCCGGCTCGTTGCTGGAGGAGTACGGCCACACCCACGACCACGCCGAAGCGGCGACGCTGCTGGATCCGGAAACCCGCAAGCTGCTCAAGGCCGCGCTGGACGAGATGTGGCAGTCGGAACTGCACCTGCGCCAGGCCCATCCCGAGCAGGCGCTGCCTTACGCCTATCGCGCCTTGCGCTACATCAAGCAGGTCCAGCAGGCCAGCCGCATCTACCTGGCGCGGGTCGGGCCGGAACTGCCGCCGATCGACGAGACCCGGCGCATGAGCGGCGAGCGCGAAGGCCTGGCGCGGCGCGCCGATGCGCTCAGCGCGACGGTCGCCACCGATACGCCTCTGGAAGCCTTGTGGGGCGCGCTGGAAACGGCGCCGGGCGCGCAGGGCGCGGGCATCGACACCGCCGCCTTGGAGCGCTGGCTGAGCGAACACGAGTCGCGCGTGGCCGATCCGCTGGCGTTCGTGGCCGCGATCGACGCGCTGCGCGAACGGCCCGATTGCGTGCCGTGCCGGGCGCGCCTGCGCGGCCTGCTGTGGCCGCTGCTCAAGCGTCCGCCGGCGGCCTTGCCGCGACGCGAGGACGGCGGTGAGGAAGGTCGGCGTTATCTGGATGCCTTGCGGCGGGAGTCGGCGCCATGAACCCCGCGTACGCCACGCCCGAATTCGCGCTGGCCGCACTGCTCGCTCTGGCCGTGCTGCTGGCCTGGGCCGGCCTGATCCTGCGGCAGTCGCGCACGCCCAGGCACGAGCGCGCGCGCAGCTGGCGCCTGCTGTTGCTGCTGGCCGCGCAGCCCGTCGCCGCCGCGCTGCTGTACCTGACCCTGCTGCCGCCGACCTTGCCGGGCGAGGCGGGCACGATGCTAGTGGCGACGGCCGGCGCGCGCGATGTCGGCGACAAAGCCGCCGGCGAGGTGCGGGTGATCCTGCCGGAAGCGCCGAATGACGCAGCGGGCGAACGCGTGCCCGATCTGGCCACCGCCTTGCGCCGCCACCCAGGCACGCGGCGCTTGCGCGTGATCGGCGCCGGTCTGGAAGCGCGCGATGCGGACGCCGCCCGCAGCCTGACGATCGAGTTCCAAGCCGCGCCCTTGCCGCGCGGACTCAGCGGCCTGTGGCTGCCGCGCCGCGTCGCGGCCGGCGACGATTTCTTGGTCCACGCGCAGGCGAGCGGACTGGACGGCGGCAGTGCGGAATTGTTGGATCCGGCGGGACAGCGCGTCGATCGCGCTGCGCTGGATGCGGACGGCGCGTTCGCCCTGAGCGGCACCGCACGCGGCGCGGGGTTAAGCAACTTCACCCTGCGTCTGTTTGACGCGCAGCGCAAAACGGTGCAGGACATCGATCTGCCGCTGCAGACCACGGACGAACCCGCGCCGCGCATCCTGATCCTGGCCGGCGCGCCCAGCCCCGAACTCAAATACCTGCGCCGCTGGGCCGTGGACAGCGGCGCGCGGCTGCAGACCCAGATCAGCGTCGGCGGCGGCCTGCAGCTGGGCGACGCGCCCATCGCTCTCAATGCCGCCAGCCTGGGCGGTTACGATCTGGCGGTGCTGGACGAGCGCAGCTGGGACGGCCTGGGCGCGGCGCAACGCGCGTCGCTGATCGAAGCGGTGCGCGGCGGCCTGGGTCTGATCCTGCGCACTACCGGACCCTTGTCCGACGGCACGCGCGCGCAGTGGCGGTCGCTGGGCTTGAACGTCGACGCCGGCCGCGATGCCGCCAACGCCAAGCTGGCGCTGGACGGCGGCGCCGACGAGGACGCGATCCGCGCGCGCATCGGCCCGGGCAGCGCCGATGCGCCGCGCGTGCGCGACGAGGCCGTGCCCGAGACGCCGGTACTGAGCCGGCGGGTGCTGCGCCTGGAATCGCCGCAGGTGCAAACCCTGCTGCGCGACAGCAACGGCGTCGCGCTAGCGGTCTGGCGCGAGCAAGGGCGCGGCCGGGTCGCGCTGTGGACGCTGACCGACAGCTTCCGTCTGGCCCTGGGCGGCCGCGGCGATCTGCATGCGCGGATCTGGAACGATGCGCTGGCCGCGGTCGCGCGCGCGCAGCCCGGCGATGCGCCTCAGATCGACAGCGACGCGCGTCCGCACCAGCGCATGAGCCTGTGCGGGCTGAGCGCCGGTGCGCGCGTGACCGCACCCGACGGTCGCGAGCTGCCCTTGCTGATCGATCCGGCCAGCGGCGCGCGCCGTTGCGCGGGCTATTGGCCGCGTCTGCCGGGTTGGCACCGCCTGCGGCAGGGCGAGCGCGTATGGCCGTTTGCGGTGCGCCGCAGCGACGAAGCGCCGGGGCTGCACGCCAGCGCCTTGCGCGAGCGCACGCTGACGCTGGCCGCGCAACCGGCGTCGCCGTCGACTCTGGTCGCCGCCGATCCTAACCCCCGGCGCGGCCCGTCCTGGCCCTGGTTCCTGGCCTGGCTGTCGTTCGCTGCGGCGCTATGGTGGTTCGAACGCTCGCGCCTGGGGCGCGCCGTGCCGATTGCGGCGGAAACGACGGGCTGAGCGCTGCGTCGCGCCTGCGCTCAGATCGACCGCACTCAGATCGACTGCACTCAGATTGACTGCACTCAGATTGACTGCATGCGTCCGCCGTCCACCGCCAGGCTCACGCCGTTGACGTAGGCGGCGGCGGGCGAGGCGAGGAAGGCGATGCTGGCGGCGATCTCCGCCGGCTGCGCGAAGCGGCCGACCGGCACGGTCTTGCGCATGCCTTCGACGATCGCCTCTTCCGATTGCCCGGACGTCCGCGCGCGATCGCCGATGATCTGCGCGATGCGGCCGGTCTCGGTGTAGCCGGGCAGCACGTTGTTGACGGTGATGCCGAACGGCGCCAGTTCGCGCGACAAGGTCTTGGCCCAGCTGGCGACCGCGCCGCGGATGGTGTTGGACACGCCCAGGCCGACGATGGGTTCCTTCACCGACGTCGAGATCACGTTGACGATGCGGCCCCAGCGCGCCGACTGCATGCCCGCCAGCACCGCCGCCACCAGGGTCTGGTTGGCGACCAGGTGACGTTGGAAGGCGTCCAGGTAGGCGTCGATCTGCGCGCTGTGGGCGGCGCCGCCGGGCGGACCGCCGGTGTTGTTGATCAGGATGTGCACGGGACGGCCGGCGGCCAGCGCCTCGACCTGCGCGCGCAGGCCGGCGCTGTCGGACACGTCGGCGGCGATCCAGCCGTGCTGCTGCGCCCCGCGCACGGGCAACGCCGCGACCACGGCCTGCAGCGCGTCGGGCCGGCGCGCCAGCACGGTCACGTCGGCGCCCAGCAAGGCCAATTCGTGCGCGGCGGCGCGGCCGATGCCGTCGGAACCGCCGCAGACCAGGGCGTGCTTGCCGGTGAGATCGAGGTCCATGGCGGGTCTCCGGAACGGTGTGGCGGAAGGGAAAGAGTCAGCCCGGGGGCAGGCCGGTGCGCATCAGCGCGGCGACCGCGCGCGCGTTTTCGCCGCCTTGCGCGTCCAACCGCTCGGCCACGGCAATGCGGTTGGCCAGCGGATGGTTCTGACTGAACTTGAACTTGAGCGTGGCGCGCTCGACCTCGAAACGGAACCCGACGATGCCGCGCAACTGCCGGCGCAGTTCTTCGCGCTCGAACTCGAAACGCCAGTCGCTGCCGACGCGCGCCTCGTGCTGCCGGCTCAAGTCGTCGACCAGACGCGCCAGTTCGGCCTCGTCCTCGAACAGGTCCAGGCGCCCGTGCAGATGCGCGACCGCGTAGTTCCAGGTCGGCACGCGCGCGGCTTCTTCCTTGTCGGTGTACCAGCCCGGCGAAACGTAGGCCTGCGGGCCGTGCACCACCACCAGCGCAGCGCCGGCGTGGGTGGCCTGCGGATTGGGCTTGGCCCAATGGCCGCGCAACTGGATGCGATCGCCGTCGCGGCGGTACAGCACCGGCAGGTGCGAGACGGTCGGCTCGCCGTCGCGCACGGTGGTCAGGCTGATGAAGTTGTCGCGCGCGATCAGCGCGTCGAGCGCGGCCAGGTCGGTCTCGGCGAAGGCACGCGGCAGGTACATCGGACTCAGTGCCGCTGCGGCAGCTTGCGCACCATCAGATCGCGCAGGGCGGCATCGTCGTCGGCGCGCGGCGGGATCAGTTCGTCGACCGCGAAACCGCGTTCGGCCGCGTCCTCGTCGTCCAGGCCGTCCAGCGACACGAACTCGGCATCCATCAGCGCGGCGCGGGCGCTGTCCTCGCTGTCGTAGGGCAGGGTGTTGCCGTCGCTGTCGAAGACCTCGGCGGTGCCGGCCTCCAGCACGCGCAAGCGCGCCCAGATCACGGTGCGCCCCAGGGTCGCCAGCCACCATTCCTCGCGCAGGGCTTCGTTCATCGGGGTATCGCTCATAGGTTCGTCGCTCATGGCAGCACCGCCGACAAGGCCCACAGCAGGCCGGCGCAGACCAGGCCGGCGATGATGGTCAGCAGCGACAGCCGCGCCGGATTGGCCAGACCATCGAGATTGCGGTCGTCGGCGCTGCGGTAGCCGCGCGCCAGCAGCCAGCGCCAGGCGCTGGGATTGGCGAACGCACCCGCGCCGAGTTCCTGCTGCAGCTGCGGGTGGCGGTCGCGGATATGCACCAGCGACAAGGGCCAGAAGATCGCGAAGGCGCAGAAGCCGGCGATGGCGACGGCGACGAACAGCAGGGCTAGAAACAGGATCACAGGCTACTCGGACGCGGGCGCGCGGTACTCGCCGATGACTTCGATCGTCCCGACGATATGGTCGTTGAGCTGCTCGAGTTCCTCGGCCGGCACCCACCACTCGGTGTGGTGCGCGCCGCCGACCTTCTGGATCGGATAGCGCGCCATGAAGCCGGCGTCGACCTCGAAGCGGGTCACATAGCCCACGCCGCTGTCCTTGATGTTCCACTGGGTGGCGATGTCGATCGCGTACTGCTCGTTGGTCACCGGGTAGAAAATCGGCTGCTCGGGCAGGCGCGGCGGCCAGCGACGGAAGCCGCTGGCTTCGACCAGGGCCAGTTCTTGTGGGCCGGTCGGCCGATACAGGGTCACGGTTGCCATGCGTGCCGCCTCAGAACTCGGCGCTGCCGGGCGCGCGCGGGTAGGGCAGCGCGTCGCGGATGTTGCTCAGTCCGCAGACGTACACCACCAGGCGCTCGAAGCCCAGGCCGAAGCCGGCGTGCGGGACCGTGCCGTAGCGGCGGAAGTCGCGGTACCAGCCGTAGTGGGCCGGGTCCAGGCCGAACTGCGCCATGCGCGCGTCCAGCATGTCCAGGCGCTCCTCGCGCTGGCTGCCGCCGATGATCTCGCCGATGCCCGGCGCCAGTACGTCCATCGCCGCGACGGTCTTGCCGTCGTCGTTGAGGCGCATGTAGAAGGCCTTGATGTGCTCCGGATAGTTGGTCACCACCACCGGGCGGCCGACGTGTTCCTCGGTCAGCCAGCGCTCGTGCTCGGTCTGCAGGTCCAGGCCCCATTCGACCGGGAAGTCGAACTTCTTGCCGGCGTTCTGCAGCAGCTTGATCGCGTCGGTGTACTCGATGCGCTCGAACGGCGCGTTGACGAACGACTCCAGCCGCGTGATCGCGTCCTTCTGCACGCGTTCGGCGATGAAGGCCATGTCGTCGGCGCGTTCGTTCAGTACGGCGCGGAACATGTACTTGAGGAATTCCTCGGCCACGCGCGCGTCTTCGGCCAGATCGGCGAAGGCGATCTCCGGCTCGATCATCCAGAACTCGGCCAGGTGGCGCGTGGTGTTGCTGTTCTCGGCGCGGAAGGTCGGGCCGAAGGTGTAGACCTTGCTCAGCGCCAGGCAGTAAGCCTCGACGTTGAGCTGGCCGGACACGGTCAGGAAGGTTTCCTTGCCGAAGAAGTCGCGGCCGTAGTCGATCCCGCCCTGGCTGTCGCGCGGCAGGTTGGCCATGTCCAGGGTGGAGACGCGGAACATCTGCCCCGCGCCTTCGGCGTCGGAGGTGGTGATGATCGGCGTGCTGATCCAGTAGTAGCCGTTCTCGTGGAAATAGCGGTGCGCGGCCTTGGCCAGGCAGTCGCGGATGCGCGTGACCGCGCCGAACAGGTTGGTGCGCGGACGCAGGTGGGCGAACTCGCGCAGGTACTCCAGCGTGTGCTGCTTGGGCTGCATCGGGTAGGTCAGCGGCTCCTCGACCCAGCCCACCACTTCCACGGCGCTGGCCTGGATCTCGTAGCTCTGGCCCTGGCCCTGCGAGGCCACCAGGGTGCCGGTGGCGATCACCGCGCAGCCGGTGGTCAGGTGCTTGATCTCGCTGTCGTAGTTGGACAGCGTGGCCGGCGCGACCACCTGGATCGGCGCGAAGCAGGAACCGTCGCTGACATTGACGAAGCTCAGCCCGGCCTTGGAATCGCGACGGGTGCGCACCCAGCCGCGGACCGTGACTTCACCGCCCGCCGGGACCTTGCCTGCGAGTGCCTGTTCGACGCTGACCACCGTCATGAGATTCCTGCCTTGGAACGCTGTTCGATAAGAACCCGGAATGATAGCGGATCGGCGCCACCCGAAGCGTCCGGGCCGCCGCTACACTCGGGCTCGAATCGGGCAGGGGAGCGGGCATGAGACGAGTCTGGATGGCGGCGCTGCTGTGGCTGTGCGCCGCGAGCGCCTGGGCGCAGGCGCCGGCGACGCTGGACGAGGCCCGGGCCGGGCGCTTCGCCAAGCTGGCCCTGGAGTGCGTGCAGCGCGAATACCCGAACAAGGTCTCGCATCAGCTGCGCAGCGACGCCGACGTGCAGGCGCCGCGCAAGCTGTATCCGGCGTTTTACGGCTGCTACGACTGGCACTCCTCGGTGCACGGCCACTGGCTGCTGGTGCGCCTGCTGCAGCGCTATCCGCAGGCCGAGTTCGCCGCACCGGCGCGACGCGCCCTGGCCGCCAATCTGACCGCCGCCAACATCGCCGGCGAGCTGGCCTACCTGCGCGCGGGCAGCGACGACTCCTTCGAACGCCCCTACGGCCTGGCCTGGCTGCTGCAACTGGGCGCGCAGCTGCGCGGCTGGGACGACCCGCAGGGCCGCGAATGGGCCGCGGCGCTGGAGCCGCTGGAACGCGAGGCCGCCGCGCGCCTGCTGCGCTGGCTGCCCAAGCTGACCATGCCGATCCGGGTCGGCGAGCATTCGCAGACCGCGTTCGCGTTCGGCCTGGCCCTGGATTGGACGCAGCGCAGCGGCGACGCGCGCCTGCGCGAAGCCTTGCTGGCGCGCGTGCGCCAGTTCCATCTGAACGACCGCGACTGTCCGATCGCCTACGAGCCCTCGGGTCAGGACTTCCTCTCGCCCTGCCTGGCCGAAGCCGACCTGATGCGGCGCGTGCTGGCGCCGGCCGAGTACGCACGCTGGCTGAAGGCCTTCCTGCCCGGCATCCCGCGCAAGGCCGACGCCGGCTGGCTGAGCCCGGGCGTGGTGCTGGACCCCACCGACGGCAAGCTCGCCCATCTCGACGGCTTGAACCTGAGCCGCGCCTGGATGCTGGAGGGCATGGCGCGCGGCCTGCCGCCCGGCGACCGCCGCATCCCGGCGCTGCGTGCCGCCGCCGCGCGGCATCGCGACAGCGGCCTGGCCGCGGTCAGCGACGTGCACTATGCGGGCGCGCATTGGCTCGGCAGTTTCGCGACCTACCTGCTGGCGCCGCCGGAAACTTGAAACGCTGTGTCGCGGCGCCATATCGGCTGGGCCAGGGCCGTCGTAACGGCGCCCCTGGTACCATGACCGCCTGAGCCACGAGATCCGTCCGATGTCCGTCACCCTCGCTCCCGCCGCCTTCGACCGTGTCCGCCACTTCCTGGCCGAGACGCCCGACGCCCTGGGCCTGCGTTTCGGCGTGACCCGCACCGGCTGCTCGGGCTGGCAGCACATCGCCGACCTGGCGCGCGAGCAGCGCGAGGGCGACACGGTGTTCGAGCAGGACGGCGTGCGCATCTTCGTCGATCCGATCAGCCTGCCGCTGGTCGACGGCACCCGCATCGAGTTCATCAAGCAGGGCCTGGGCGAGCAGTTCGTGTTCCAGAACCCGAACGTGAGCGCCGAGTGCGGCTGCGGCGAGAGCTTCACCACGGCCGCCGACGCGGCCTGAGTCCGCGCGGTCCTTCCGGGCCGGGGCATCGACGATTCCGCATGACACCGCCGCTGAGCGGCGGGTCGGCGCGCGGCTGTCTCACCCGCATGCGACACGTGTCGGCATGAACCCGGCCACCTGTCCCAATCGGTCCGCTAGTGCCGACAACGACTTTTGGCCTAGCGCGGGTACGCAAGTCGGGGGCTAGACTCGGGGGCAGTTCCCTGGGGATAGCGCATGTTCCGCACACTCGTGTTCGCCGCGGCCGCCGCGGCCGTGTTCGTCGTCGCGCCCGCCCGCGCGCAGGACGCCAATGCCCGACTCAAGGGCTATTTCGAAGCCGAATGGGAACGCGGCCTGGTCGAGAGCCCAGAAGGCGCCAGCTACAACGGCGACAACCGTTTCAACGACCGCTGGACCGACCGCAGCCTGGCCGCGATCGCGCAGCGCGAAGCCGCCGACCGCGATGCGCTCGCGCGCCTGAAGGCGATCGATCGCGGCACCTTGTCGGCCGACAGCCAGCTCGACTACGACACCTACGTCTGGAACCTGGAACGCAACATCGAGCGGCAGAAGTTCCGCGAATACCTGCAGCCGGTCGGCCACCAGGGCGGCGTGCAGACCGCCGACGGCATCGCCGAGGTGCTGCCGTTCGCCAGCATCAAGGACTACCGCGACTGGCTGGCGCGCTTGAACGCCTTGCCGACCGTGATCGAACAGACCACGGCGCTGATGCGTGAAGGGTTGAAGCAGGGCAACACGCCGCCGCGCGTATTGATGCAGCGCGTGCCGGCGCAGATCGCCTCGCAATTGGTCGTCGATCCTGTCAAGAGCGCGTTCTACCGCCCGTTCCTGCGTTTCCCGGCCGCGGTGCCCGAGTCCGAGCGCGCGGCGCTGCAGGCGCAGGCGCGACAGGTCATCAGCGCACGCATCGTGCCGGCCTATCGCGCCTTCGCCGCGTTCTTCAACGACGAGTACCTGCCCAAGACCCGCACCGGCATCGCCGTGGCCGAGCAGCCGGACGGCAAGGCCTACTACGACTTCCTGGCGCGCTACTACACCACCACCGACCTCAGCGCCGAGCAGATCCATCAGACCGGTTTGCAGGAAGTCGCGCGCATCCGCGCGCAGATGGAGCAGGTCAAGACCGAGGTCGGATTCAAGGGCACGCTGCCGGAATTCTTCGCCTACCTGCGCAGCGATCCGCAGTTCTTCTACAAGACGCCGCAGGAACTGCTGACCGCGTACCGCGCGCTGTCCAAGCGCATCGATCCGGAACTGGTGAAGGTGTTCCACACCATCCCGCGCCAGCCCTACGGCGTGCGTCCGATTCCGGACAACATCGCGCCCGACACCACCACTGCTTATTACCAGCCCGGCGCCGTCGACGGCAGCCGCGCCGGCTTCTACTACGTGAATCTGTACAAGCCCGAGGTGCGCCCGATCTGGGAAATGATGGCGCTGTCGCTGCACGAGGCGGTGCCCGGCCACCACTTCCAGTTCGCGCGCGGCCTGGAACTGCCGGAGCGGCCGATGTTCCGCCGCACCGCCTACTTCGTCGCCTACGGCGAAGGCTGGGGCCTGTACGCCGAGCAACTGGGCTACGACATGGGCCTGTACGACGATCCCTACGATCGCTTCGGCCAGCTCACCTACGAGATGTGGCGCGCGGTGCGGCTGGTGGTCGACACCGGCATGCACGCCAAGGGCTGGAGCCGCGAGCGCGCGATCGCCTACTTCAAGGACAACGCCGCCAAGACCGACCAGGACATCGTCAACGAAGTCGACCGCTACATCGGCACGCCGGGGCAGGCGCTGGCTTACAAGATCGGCCAGCTAAAGATCTCGGCGCTGCGCGCCAAGGCCAAGGCGGCGCTGGGCGAGCGCTTCGACCTGCGTGCGTTCAACGACGAAGTGCTGGCGACGGGCTCGGTGCCGCTGCAGGCGCTGGAGGCGCATATCGATGCGTGGATCGCGGCGGAGCAGAAGAAAGGCTGAGCTTGGGAGACTGCTCAGAGCAACAGCAAATCCCCCTGGCCCCCTCTACAAAGGGGGGAACCGTCGGCTTCGGAACGGTCGGCGCTCATCGCTGGTCTTCCCCCTTTGTAGAGGGGGATTGAGGGGGATTTGCTCTACCCGCCGCGTCGATCGATCAGCCGATCAACTTACCCAACATCCTCAACCCACCCGTCCACACGCCGATCGCGGTGCCCAGGCTGGTCAGGAAGAAGTTCAGCAGCACGCGTGCGACGCGGTTGCGCCACCAGCCGCGCCAGGTCTGCACGTCGTCGCGCAGGGCCATGAAGTCGGCGTAGGTCGGCTTGCGCACCCAGGCCTCGGTGAGCGCGCTGAGCGTGCCCGAGGCCAGCGCCGGATGCAGCGGGGTGATCGGCGAGGCCACGAACGCGACCAGGATGCTGAGCGGATGGCCGCCGGCGATCGCGCAGCCGATCGCGCCTAGCACGCCGGTGGCCAGCACCCACTGCAGCAGCAGGTCGGAGCCCACGTCGATGCCGCCGCGCCAGAAGCCCCAGGCGAAGCCGCCGAGCACGAACACCGACAGGAAGATGGTGAACCAGGGCACCGAGCTCTTCTTCGGCAGCGATTCGAGTTCTTCGCGCACGGCCGCCGGCGCGCGCGTTTCCTCGCGCAGGTGCTGGGCCAGGCCGGCCAGGTGGCCGGCGCCGACCACGGCCAGCACTTCGCGCGCGTCGCCGTGCGATTCGCGCAGGCGCGCGGCCATGTAGCGGTCGCGTTCGGCGATCACGCTTTCGTACAGCTGCGGGCTCTCGCTGGCGAACTCGCCGAAGCTGGATTCGAGCAGGTCGCCCTGCTTGAGCTTCTCGATCTCGTCCTCGCCGACTTCCTCGTCGACGAACAGCGCCGTCAGCAGGCCGCCGCCGAGCTTGGCCCGGCCCCACCAGCCCAGCTTGCTGGAGGCGCGCTTGAAGGTCAGGCCGACCTCGCGGTCGATCAGGTGCACCGGCAGTTCGCGCTGGCGCGCTTCCATCACCGCGCGCTTGAGCTCGGCGCCGGGCTCGATGCCCAGCTGCTCGGCCAGCCGGCGTTGATACGCGGCCAGGGCCAGGTTGGCGGCGAACAGCGCGGTCTTGCCGGTGCGCAGCACCTGGATCAGGTCCAGCCGCGCGAGTGCGTCGGGATCGGTGAGCGCCTGCAGGCGCTGCGGGTCCAGCTCCACCGCGACCGCGTCGTAGGCGCCGCTGCCGATCGCGTCGCGTACCGCTTCCACGCTGGCCTGCGACACGTGCGCGGTGCCCAGCAGGGTGTAGCGGACGCCGTCGCGTTCGACGATGGCATGGGGCTGGCCGTTCAGGCCGTCGGTCATCGGATCATTCATTCGGTGGTTGGGCGCCGTACGGGGGCTGGCACAGGAAGGCCGGCAGGATAGAGGCTGGGGGGGATAGCGGCAAACCGCCCTGATCCGACCGCGTCCGCGGCCGGAAGTGCCCGGCGCGAGACCGATCCGGTGCCGTCACTCGTCGCGGGCGGCGAACGGCGCCTTGTACCAGGCCACCAGGCCGATCGCGAGCAAGGCCGCGCCCAGCCATTGCAGCCAGCGCGGCCAGGCCGGGGCCGGCCGCAACAGGTCCAGCTGGCTGACGAACAGCGTCTCGCAGGCGCCGTTGCCGGTGTCGTCGCGCGACAGCGAGGTGCCGCGTTCGTAGTTCAGGCCGACGTTGTGCTTGTACACGGCCAACTGGCCGCGCAGGCGCACCTGGTCGCCCACGCGCAGGCCGCGGATGCGTTCGGCGATGTCGCTGCGCTCGGTCAGCAGGTGGTTGTTGGACAGGGCGCGGATGTGTTCGGGCCCGATCGGCGCAGCGCCGCCGTAACGGAAGTTGCAGGTCCATTGGCCGTTCCAGAACGCCATGTGCTCGTAGGCGCCGTCGCTGGCATTGGCGCCCCAGACCAGGCACAGGTCGGCGATATTGAGGTGGTCGTTGTAGCGCGAATGGAAGCGGTCCCAGAACGTGTCCGAGTCGTGCCGGCTCACCACCAGGCCGGTGATGTCGTAGTCGGCGACCGGTTCGATGCGGTAGTCGACCTCGCCGGCGCGCACCGAGAACGGCGTGTCCTTATGCAGTCGCTGACGCGGTTCGGTGCGCACCTCGGGCAGCAGTTCGACGGGCGCGGGCAGGGTCTCGCGCTTGAGCCAGCCGAACGCAAGCAGGCCGGCGCCGAGGATCAGCAACAACCGCACCGGCGAGATCATGCGGCCGCGCCCCGTCCTGCGTCCGGGCGTGCGCCGCGGGCGTGCGTATGCCGAGTCCGATCCACCGACGTTCCCCTGAGTGCGTCGCGGCCTGCGGCCGCAAGCGCGCAGAGTAGAAGCAAGCGCGGCGTGCGAACAAGGGGCGCGGGTGCGGCAGGCGCATGCGGCTTCGTCGGCATGCACGCGTCGGCATGGCCTGCTTTGCGCATCGTCTCGACGTGCGCGGGCGCTGCGCCTCTTCATCGCCGCGCCCGCAACGCAGGCGCGGCGAGGCCGTCACGCCCAGCCGTAGGGCAGGTTGGGGCTGGACACCATGCGGTCGCCGACGCGTTCGCCCTGCAGGAAGCGCAGACCGGCCTCGATCACGCTGCGGTCCTCGAGCACGCGCCGGTGGCCCAGCCCGCGCGTGCTGAGCAGGCGCGAATCCGGCCAATAGCGCGCGTAGCGCTCGCCTTCCGACCAGGGCACTTCGCGGTCGCCCAGGTCGTGCACGATCAGGGCCGGGCTGGCGATGGCCGGGGCGTTGAGATGGGCCTGCTGTTCCTGGAAGCCGATGCCGATGCGCGCCTCGAAGTAGGCGAACATGCGCCGGCACAGGTGCTCGCCGACCCAGACCAGATCGGCGAAGCGGTACGCCGCCGCGACCGGGTCGGCGGCCGGCGCGATCAGCACCGCGCGTTCGGCGCGCAGGCCGCGCGCCATCGCCAGCAGGGTCGCCGCACCGCCCAGCGAATGCCCGATCACCGCGGCCGCCGGGCCGTAGTGGCGGCCGACCGCGAGCAGGTGGTGGGTGAAGTCGGGCAGGGTGCTTTGGCGGCCGCCGCTCTTGCCGTGCGCGGGCTGGTCGAAGGCGACCACGGCATAGCCGTTGGCGCGCAGCGCGTCCAGCCACGGCGCGATGCGGGTGCCATGGCTGGACCAGCCGTGCGCGAACAGCACATAGGGCTGCGCCTGCGGATCGCCCCAGACGTAGGTGGCGATGCGCTGGCCGTCGATCTCCAGTGCGCCCTCGCGCGCGCCATGGCTGGGCGCGGCGAGCGCGCGGCTGCGCGAGGACGCGAACGGCGTGCAGAACAGGCGCGCCGCGCGGCGCATGGTCGCCTCGGGCGCGAGCCAGCGGCCCAGTCCGAAGCTGAGCCGAACGCCGTATAGCTTCATAAAACTACGAACGGTCGTGCTAATTTTGGAGATAAGCGGGTACATGGCGGAGCCTCTCTGCGCGAGCTCAGGCGGTGGGGGAGGAGTAGGAGCGGATCAGGCGTTCGAACGCGCGTTGGCCGCGCTCGACGCTGGTTTCGAAGCCGAACAGGCCGGCGTCGTGGTGCACGACCAGGGCCAGCCCGTAGATCTCGAACGCCAGCTGGTGGGCGTCGGTGTCGGTCTGCAGTTCGCCGGCGTCGACCGCCATCTGCACCGCGCGGGCGATGTCGTCGCGCCAGCGCGTCTCGTGCTGCACGACGCGGTCGCGCAGCGGGCCGGGGCGGTCGTCGTATTCGTTGACGGCCGACAACAGCACGCAGCCGCCGGAGGTATGGCGGGCCCAATCGAACCAGGCCGCGACGATCGCGCGCAGGCGCGGCAGGCCGCGCTTGGCCTTCAGGGCCGGCAGCAGCACGTATTCGAGGAAGCGCTGGCCGGCGGCGTCCAGCACTGCCAGCTGCAGGTCTTCGCGCGAGCCGAAGTGGGCGAACACGCCGCTCTTGGACATGCCCACCGCCTGCGCCAGCGGGCCGATCGACAGGCTTTCGACCCCGCCGCCGACGGCGATGCTGTAGGCCCGGTCGATGATCGCGTCGCGGGTGGCGGCGCCTTTGCCGGTGGCGGTGAGATTGGACATGAGCGGAAAATAGCACGCTCGTTCGTTTTATGTCTACCGTCTGTCGGTCGAATGTGCGCGAATGGCACCTGGAACGTGCAGATCAGGCCGGCGGTTCGGCGTCGCCTGGCCCCAGCGGCCGCAGCATCTGCACCGTATCCAGCCAGCGCCCGTGCTTGCGGCCCAGGCCGCGGAATACGCCGACGGTGCGAAAACCCAGGCGCTCGTGCAGCGCCACCGAGGCGGTGTTGGTGCCGTCGCCGATCACCGCCACCATCTGCCGGTAGCCGCGCGCCTGACAGTCGTCGATCAGCGCCTGCAGCAGGGCGCGGCCGACGCCGCGTCCCTGGCGCCCGGGCTGGACATAGACCGTGTCTTCGACCGTCCAGCGGTAGCCCTCGCGGCTGCGGTAGCTGCTGGCGTAGGCGTAGCCGGCGAAGGCGCCGTCGAGTTCGGCGACCAGATAGGGGTAGCCCTGGGCCAGCACGGCCAGCCAGCGCCGGCTCATCTCGGCCTGATCGGGCACGGCGTATTCGTAAGTGGCCACGCCCTCGCGCACTTCCAGCGCGTACAGCTGCGCGATTGCCGGCAGGTCGTTGGCGACCGCGGCGCGGACCACGACGGGCGCGGCGCTCACCGGCTCAGTCGCGGTAGCGCTTGAGCAGGTCGCCGTAGGCGTCGATGCGACGGTCGCGCAGGAACGGCCAGATCCGGCGCACGTGCTCGCTGCGGCCCAGGTCGACCTCGGCCATCAGGATCTCGGGTTCGGCCTTGGCCGACTGCGCCAGGAACTCGCCCTGCGGCCCCAGCACGTGGCTGGTGCCCCAGAAGTCGATGCCGGCCGCATCCATCGGCGACTGCTCGTGGCCGACGCGGTTGCAGCTCAGCACCGGCAGCCCGTTGGCGACCGCGTGGCCGCGGTGGCTGAGCACCCAGGCGTCGCGCTGGCGGTCCTTCTCGGCCTGCTCGTCGGTCGGGTCCCAGCCGATCGCGGTCGGGTACAGCAGCAGCTCGGCGCCGGCCAGCGCCATCAGGCGCGCACCTTCCGGGTACCACTGGTCCCAGCACACCAGCACGCCGAGGCGGCCGACCGAGGTCTGGATCGGCTCGAAGCCGATATCACCGGGGGTGAAGTAGAACTTCTCGTAGAAGCCCGGATCGTCCGGGATGTGCATCTTGCGGTACTTGCCGGCGGTGGAGCCGTCGGCGTCGAACACCACCGCGGTGTTGTGGTACAGCCCGGCCGCGCGACGCTCGAACAGCGAGCTGACCAGGACCACGCCGTGCTGCTTGGCCAGCGCGCCCAGGCGCTGCGTGCTGGGGCCGGGGATGGTCTCGGCCAGGTCGAACTCGGCCACCGACTCGTGCTGGCAGAAATACGGCCCGTTGTGCAGTTCCTGCAGCAGGACCAGCTTGGCGCCGCGCTTGGCGGCCTCGCCCACGCGGTCCTCGATATTGGCCAGATTGGCCTCGCGCGAGCCGTGGTCGCGGTCCTGGATCAGGGCGACGGGGAGGGTGGTTTTCTTCATATCGGTCGGCGAAGCATCGGCTGCGGCGGATGCGCGCATTGTACGTTGGGTGGTCGCCTATCGCTTCGATCACTGCGTGCGTGAACTGAGTCTATCGCGTGCGTCGCCTTGTAGCGGGTCGCTTTTCCTGACCCGTCGCTGGCTCGGCCAGAGCTCCGCCTGACTAGCTCGTCCGCGCAACGGCCTCCGACGCTCTTTGTAAGAGCGATGCGAGTCGCGACATCGCGACTCCGCTCACGACGAATCGCGGCTCACGCCGCTCCCACAGAAGGCGGCGGCTCCAGCTCGAATCGCACAAGGCGGTTGCTTTGCTGACCAGCAAGGAGATTGCTGGACTGGAAGGCGCAACGGTCTTCGTTGGGCTATCGCGCACGCAAGCTGTGCTGCCGAGGCTACCCTGCGTCAGGACTCACGTGCGGCGGCATTGGCGCCGTCCACGACCCAGGCGATGAAGTTGGCGGCCAGGGCGGTCACAAACACCGTTGTCGCCGAGCTCGAGCGCACTCCGATCAGGTCGCAGACGATCAACGCAATCACGCAGAAGACGAACAGAACCTGCACGGTCGCGCCGCCGCGGCTGGCGCGCAGGCCGCCCCGCCAGCGCGGCCTGAACACCCACCATCGCTGCAGCGCCGGCTTCCACCACAGTGCCGACAGCATGCCAAGGCCCCAAGCCGCCAGTAGCGCGGCGAAGACGATCTTAAGAACCTGCGAGTAGGGCGCCGTCACCGGCTCAGCCTGCCACCACGCCCCGCGGCAGCTGCATCGTGATGCAATGCAGGCTGCCGTTCTGCCAGATCAGCGCGCGGCAGGGCACGGGCACGATCTCGCGATCCGGGAAGGCCTGGGCCAGCACGGCCTGGGCCTGGACGTCGGCGACATCGCCGTAGGCCGGCATCAGCACGGCGCCGTTGACGATGAGGAAGTTGGCGTAACTCGCTGCCAGTCTTCGGTTTTCACCTTGCTCATTTGCGTCGATGACCGGTTGCGGCCAGGGCAGTGCGAACAGCCGGTAGGGCTGGCCGTCGCGGGTGCGTAGCGCCGCCAGCTCGGCGGCCATGGCCTGCAGCTCGGCGTAATGGCTGTCGGCCGGGTCGTCGCAGCCCTGGTAAACGATGGCGTCGGGAGCGGCGAAACGGGCCAGGGTGTCGATGTGGGCGTCGGTGTCGTCGCCTTCGAGATAGCCGTGATCCAGCCACAGCACGCGGTCCTGGCGCAGCCAGTCCGACAGCTGGGCGGTGATCTGCTCGCGGCTGGCGTCCGGGTGGCGCTCGTGCAGGCACTGCCAGGTGCTCAACAGGGTGCCCGCGCCGTCGGTTTCGATGGCGCCGCCTTCCAAAGCGAAATCAATGCTTTGGCGATCACTGTTCAAGAAGATTCCCTGGTCGTGCAGGCGCTCGACCAGCAGATCGTCCTGGCTGGCGTCGAACTTGCCGCCCCAGCCGGTGAAGCGGAAATCGAGCAGGCGGAAGCCGTTGCCGTCGCGCAAGCTGATCGGGCCGGAATCGCGCAGCCAGGTGTCGTCGTAGGGCGCTTCGACGAAACGCACCCGGTCCATGTCGATGCGGGCCGAGGACAGGCGCGCGCGCGCATAGGCCTGCACGTCGTCGTCGGCGACGCAGACGATCGCCGGCTGGAAGCGGGTGATCGCCGCGACCAGGGCGATGTAGGTCTCTTCGACCTCGCCCAGGCGCTCGGCCCAGTCGGTGTCGGCGTTCGGCCAGGCGATCAGGACCGCGGACTGGGGTTCCCACTCCGCGGGGAAGCGCAATGCTTGCTCGGTCAAAACTACGCTCTCGTTCGGCGGCGTCAGCGCACGGGCGGCTTGGGCCCGATTTCCTGCGCGTCGGCCTTGTTGGCGACCACGTCGACCACCTTGTTCTTCTCGAAGTACACGGTGAACGCCGGGTAGACCCAACGGTTGATGGTGGGCCACTGGCGCTTCTGGCCGCCGCGCGGATCCAGGCGCTCGGCCGGGGCACCGTAGCGGGACTCGACCTGGGCCATGGTCTGGCCGCGGACGGGCATGGCCGCCTTGTTCTCTTCGGACACGCGCTCGATCAGCAGGGTGTCGGCGGAGGCGGCGGCGGACAGGAGCAGCAGGGCGGCAAACACTAGTGCGGCGGGAGCGGTGCGGGACGTCATGGGTGCAACCTCGCTGGTGGACGCGAGATTGTACGCACAAGCCCCGATGCCACGGCAGCACGCGGCCGTCACGTTTTCGCGATCCGGCCGGGGCGGCCGGGACGCGTCGGCGCAACGCAGAAAGGCCGCCTCGCGGCGGCCTTCCAGTCGAACTGCCGGGGCGCGAGCGCCCGCGGACGGCTGCTTAGCGCTGACGCGCCTTGAAGCGGGGGTTCGACTTGCAGATCACGAAGACCTTGCCACGGCGGCGAACGACTTTGCAGTCGCGGTGACGGTTCTTCGCCGACTTCAGGGAGGACAGGACCTTCATGACAGACCTCGGCAACAGGATTGAATTAGACAGCCCGCGATCATAGCGGGTATTTCCCACTACGATCAAGTGCTTGCACGAAAAAAGTTGCGCGCGGCCAGGGCCGGCCGTTTTCGGCGGCCCCGCTGAGGGCCGATCAGGGCCTGCACGGGCGGCGGCTGGGGCGCGTCGGCGTTCATAATAGCGGCATGACCAACTCCCACGACAGCGCCATCCCCGTCCTCACCATCGACGGCCCCTCCGGTTCCGGCAAGGGCACCATCAGCCGCCTGGTCGCCCAGTCCCTGGGCTGGCATTACCTGGATTCCGGCGCCCTCTACCGCGCGGTCGGCGTGGCCGCCGGCTGGGCCGACCTGGACCTGGCCGACCCGGCCGCCCTGGTGCGCTGCGCCTTCGATACCCGCATCGGCTTCCGCGACGACGAGCGCGGCGAGCTGCGGGTGCTGGTCAACGACCAGGACGCCACCGACGAGCTGCGCACCGAGACCGCCGGCGCCGCCGCGTCCGCCATCGCCGCCATCCCCGAGGTCCGGGCCGCGCTCAAGGACCGCCAGCGCGCCTTCCGCCAGCCGCCGGGCCTGGTCGCCGACGGCCGCGACATGGGCACGGTGATCTTCCCCGACGCCGCCTATAAGGTCTTCCTGACCGCCAGCGCCGAGGAGAGGGCCGAAAGGCGCTATAAGCAGTTGAAAGACAAAGGGGTTTCCGTTACTTTAGACGGTCTGCTGCGGGAGATTCTCGCCCGCGACGCCCGCGACGCACAGCGTGCGGTGGCACCGCTGCGCCCGGCCGACGACGCCGTACGCATCGATACCACCGGCCTGGGCATCGCGCAGGTGGTCGAACGCGTGCTGGCCTTGTTGCCGGCGCGCTGACGTTTCCGCAAACGCGGATCGAACGCCGCAGAACAACCGCAGTAAACCAACCAGCCCCATCGCAATCCCGCGATGGGATCCACAACGACACATGGCGCAGCGTCACCGCGCCACATAACGGGTGGGTCGACCACGCGCTGCTTGCGTCGCCATGACGGCGACGATGCCAGCCGGTGCGGCCCGTGTGTTCAACAGAGTATTCAACTAATGACCGAATCATTTGCCGAGCTGTTCGAACAGAGCCAGCAGTACCTGGCCAAGCTGAAGCCGGGCGCCATCGTCACCGGCGTAGTCGTGGAAGTCCGCGGCGACGTGGTGGTGATTAACGCCGGCCTGAAGTCCGAAGGCATCGTGCCGATCGAACAGTTCCGTAACGACGCCGGCGAGATCGACGTTGCCGAAGGCGACGAAGTCAAGGTCGCCCTCGACTCGATCGAGAACGGCTTCGGCGAAACCGTGCTGTCCCGCGAGAAGGCCAAGCGCGCGATGGTGTGGGACGAGCTCGAAGAGGCGCTCGAAAAGAACGAGACCATCACCGGCCGCATCAGCGGCAAGGTCAAGGGTGGTTTCACCGTCGACATCAAGGATGTCCGCGGCTTCCTGCCGGGTTCGCTGGTGGACGTGCGCCCCGTGCGCGACTCCGCCTACCTGGAAGGCAAGGAACTCGAGTTCAAGCTCATCAAGCTCGATCGCAAGCGCAATAACATCGTCGTCTCCCGCCGTGCGGTGGTCGAGAGCGAGTACAGCGTCGAGCGCGAGCAGCTGATGGAGAAGCTGCAGGAAGGCGCGATCCTGAAGGGCGTCGTCAAGAACCTCACCGATTACGGTGCGTTCGTCGACCTCGGCGGCATCGACGGCCTGCTGCACATCACCGACATGGCGTGGAAGCGCGTGCGTCACCCGTCGGAAGTCGTGGAAGTCGGCCAGGAGCTGGACGTCCGCGTGCTCAAGTACGACCGCGAGCGCAACCGCGTCAGCCTCGGCCTCAAGCAGCTGGGCGAGGATCCGTGGGACAACATCGCGCGCCGCTACCCGGCCGACACCCGCGTGTTCGGCAAGGTCAGCAACGTCACCGATTACGGCGCGTTCGTCGAGATCGAGCCGGGCGTCGAAGGCCTGGTCCACGTCTCCGAAATGGATTGGACCAACAAGAACGTCAACCCGTCCAAGATCGTGCAGGTCGGCGACGAAGTTCAGGTCATGGTGCTGGACGTCGATGAAGAGCGTCGCCGTATCTCGCTGGGCATGAAGCAGGTCACCTCGAACCCGTGGGAGACCTTCGCGGCCATCCACAAGAAGGGCGACAAGGTCGAAGGCCAGATCAAGTCGATCACCGACTTCGGCATCTTCATCGGCCTGGACGGCGGCATCGACGGCCTGGTCCACCTGTCCGACATCAGCTGGAACACCACCGGCGAAGACGTGGTCCGCAACTACAAGAAGGGCGACACCCTGGAAGCCGTCGTCCTGGCCGTGGATCCGGAGCGCGAGCGCATCAGCCTGGGCGTCAAGCAGCTGGAGCAGGACCCGATGGGTCAGTACGTCGCCTCCAACGCCAAGGGCTCGATCGTCAAGGGCGTGGTGAAGGAAGTCGACGCCAAGGGCGCCACCATCGAGCTGGCCGACGGCATCGAAGGCTACGTCGCCGCGCGCGACATCGCCAAGGAGCGCGTCGAGGACGCCACCCAGTACCTCAAGGTGGGTCAGGAAGTCGAAGCCAAGATCGTCGGCACGGACCGCAAGGGCCGTTCCATGCAGCTGTCGATCAAGGCCAAGGACGAAGCCGAGCAGCAGGAGGCCCTGGCCGACTACAACCGCGCGGCCTCGGAAGCTTCCAGCGGCACCACCAAGCTGGGCGCGCTGCTGCGCGAGCAGCTGAGCGGCAACAAGTCCGAGTAATGGCAACACCCATGCCGCGCCGGGCGACCGGCGCGGCATGCAGGCACTACCGCGGAGGCGGCCCGGTCAGCCGGGTCGCCTTCGATTTGTGGCACCGTCGCGGCGCCGTGGTACCGGCACCGTTCCGACATCCCAGTACAGAGCCAGCGCAGCGCCCATGACCAAGTCCGAACTCATCGAGATCCTTTCCCAGCGTCAGGCCCACCTGAAGGGCGACGACGTGGATCTGGCGGTGAAGGCCCTGCTCGAAATGATGGGCGGCGCGTTGTCGGTGGGCGAGCGCATCGAGATCCGCGGCTTCGGCAGCTTCTCGCTGCATTTCCGTCCGCCGCGCCTGGGCCGCAACCCCAAGACTGGCGAGTCGGTGGCATTGCCCGGCAAGCACGTCCCGCATTTCAAGCCCGGCAAGGAACTGCGCGAACGCGTCAGCGGCGTGTCGCCGCTGGACGACGACGCGGCCTGAGCGCGCGCCGGCGTTACCCGATCGCCGTCCCGGAACGGGGCAGGGCGAACCTCTCTTATCTGTGTACGCTAGCCGTCGCCGTTTTCGCGTGCGCGTCGCCAGCGCCTGCGCTCCCGCCATCCACCGCTTAACCGCTGCGCTGCGCCTCCGCTAAGCTAGGGGCGACACCGCGGACGCCGGAACCCCCATGCGCCTGATCCGTTTCCTCATCGCCTTCGTCTGCCTCGCGGCCGGCGCCACCGTCGGCGCGCTCAACCGGCAGATCGTGCCCATCGACCTGGGCTTCGGCACCTTTCCCACCACCCTGGGCGTGGCCCTGATCGTGTCCTTGCTGATCGGCGTGCTCGCCGGCGGCCTGGCGATCACCGCCAGCCTGGTGCTGCCGCTGCGCCGCCGCCTGGCGCGCGCCGAGCGCAGCGCCGCCCTGCCGCGCGAGGCCTGACGCATGGCCTTCATCAGCGAATGGTTCTGGTTCTTCCTGCTGCTGCCGATCGCGGCCATCAGCGGCTGGGTGATCGGCCGCCGCGGCGGCGAGCGCCACAGCGACAACCAGGTCAGCCATCTCTCGACCACCTACTTCCGCGGCTTGAACTACCTGCTCAACGAGCAGCCCGACAAGGCGATCGAGATCTTCCTGCACATCGCCGAACTGGATAAGGACACCTTCGAGACTCAAGTCGCGCTGGGCCACCTGTTCCGCCGCCGCGGCGAGGTCGACCGCGCGATCCGCCTGCACCAGGCGCTGGTGCAGCGCCCGGGCCTGAGCGACCAGCAGAAGGTCCAGGCGCTGCTGGCGCTGGGCGAGGACTACATGCGCTCGGGCCTGCTCGACCGCGCCGAGACCGTGTTCAGCGATCTGGTCGCTCTGGACATGGCGCCGCTGGCGCTGCGCCACCTGATCGGCATCTATCAGTCCGAACGCGACTGGGACAAGGCGATCGAGAACGCGCGCCGCTACGAGGCCGCCACCGGCGAGCCGATGGGCAAGCTGATCGCGCAGTTCGAATGCGAGCTGGCCGACCGCCAGCGCGCCGCCGGCGACGTCGACGCCGCGCGCGCCGCGGTCAAGCGCGCCTATGAGGCCGACGCCAACTCCGTGCGCGCCGGCATGCTGGAGGGCCGCATCGAGGTCGACGCCGGCCACGACGCCGCCGCGATCCGCGCGTTCGAGCGCGTGGCCCGCGCCGACCCCGACTACCTGCCGGAAGTGCTGCCCTCGCTGCTGAGCTGCTACGAGCGCGACGGCGACCCGACCGGCGCGCGCGCGTTCCTGGCCGAGATGTGCGAGCACTACCGCGGCATCGCTCCGGTACTGGCCCTGACCCGCATGGTCGAGGCCGAGGACGGCGTGCCGGCCGCGCGCGCCTACCTCGCACGCCAGCTCAAGGACCGTCCCTCGGTGCGCGGCGAGGCCGCCCTGATCGACCTGACCCTGGCCGAGGGCGCCGATCCGCTGGCGACTCTGCACGACCTCAAGCACATCACCGACCAGTTGCTGGTGCGCAACCCCAGCTACCGCTGCAACCGCTGCGGTTTCGGCGCGCGCAGCCACCACTGGCAATGCCCCAGTTGCAAGGAATGGGGAACGGTCAAGCCGCTGCTGAACTACGCGGTGGTCTGAACTATGACGAGTTGGCTGATGACCCACCTGCTGATCGGTGCGGTCGGCACTTGGCTGGCGCGCTGGTACGCGCTGCGCATCCAGCTGATTGACCAGCCCGGCGAACGTCGCAGCCACAGCGTGGCGACCCCGCGCGGCGGCGGCATCGCGCTGGTGATCTCCCTGCTGGTGGCCACCCTGGCGCTGGCGGTGCGCCTGCCGGCGCAGGCGCCGCTGCTGGCCGCGTTCGGCCTGGGCCTGGCGCTGGTCGCCGGGGTCGGGCTGATCGACGACCACCGGCCGCTGTCGGCGCGGCTGCGCCTGGGCGTGCACGCGCTGGCGGCGGCGATCTTCGCCTACGCGGTCTGGCACGTGCTGGACGCGCCCTGGCTGGCCCTGGGCGCGTTCGTGGCGGCGCTGGTGCTGACCAACGTCTGCAACTTCATGGACGGCATCAACGGCCTGGCCGCCAGTCAGGCCGCACTGGCCGCCCTGGCCCTGGGCTGGCTGGCCGGAGCGCCCGGTCTGTGGCTGGGGCTGGCCCTGGCCGCGGCCTGCCTGGGTTTCCTGCCGTTCAACTTCCCGCGTGCGCGGATCTTCATGGGCGATGTCGGCAGCGGTGCGCTGGGTTTCGCCCTGGCCGGGCTGGCGGTGTTCGCCGCGGCCGGACTGGGCAGCCGATCAGCGGTCGTGCTGATGCCGCTGTCGGCGTTCCTTGTCGACGCGGGCTTGACACTGTTGCGACGCATGCTGCGACGGGAGTCATGGTGGACGGCACACGCACAGCACACTTATCAGGTGTGGGCCAGGAGGGTGGGGCACACCAAAGTCACCATCGCCTACGCCATACATACGCTCTTAGCTGTGCTGTCGCTCCCAGTCCTGTTGCGGATGGGAATGGCTTTCATGCTGTGTACGGTTCTGGCGTGGTATATGTCCGGCGCTTTTTTGTGGTGGTGGCTGCAGCGCTCCGGCTCCGAGCCGGTTTCGGATTCTCCCGGCTAGGTCTTACTGTTCAAATATGGGGCATGGAATGAGCTCATGGCGCGATCGTCTTAAAGGTGCACTGCCGCGCATGGCGGTAGTCGCGCACGATCTCGCGATGGTGTGGTTGGTCTGGCAGGCGCTGTACCGCCTGCGCTTCGGCATCATCCCCGCGCCGGTGCCGCTGCCGCTGTGGTCGACCGAGATCGCGTTGGTGATGGTGGCTCAGGGCCTGGTGTTCTGGCAGGTCGGTTTGTACCGCGGCCTGTGGCGCTTCGCCGGCGTGCCCGATCTTTGGAACATCTTCAAAGCCTGCATGCTCGGTCTGTTCGCGATCGTGCTGGTGCTGTTCCTGTACAACCGTCTCGATACGACCATGCCGCGCACGGTGCTGGTGCTGTATCCGGTGGTGCTGGTCGGCATGCTGGGCGCGCCGCGCCTGCTGTACCGCGCCTGGAAGGACAGCCGCGTCGAGCGCACCAGCACCTCCTCGGTGCGCATCCTGATCCTCGGCGCCGGCCGCGCCGGCGAAGCCTTGGTGCGCGACCTGCGCCGCTTCGGCACTTACGAACCGGTCGGCTTCCTCGACGACGCCGCGCGTCTGCGCGGCAGCAAGGTGCAGGGCGTGCCGGTGCTGGGCCGCGTGCCGGAAGTGGCCGAGATCGCGCGCGAGACCGCCGCCAAGCTGCTGGTGATCGCGATGCCTTCGGCCGACGCCAATGCGCTGCAGCGCGTGGTCATCGCCTGCGAACGCACCGGCCTGCCGTTCCGCATGGTGCCGCGCCTGCAGGACGTACTGGAAGGCCGTTCGCTGCCGGGCGAGCTGAAGGAAGTGGCGATCGAGGATTTGCTCGGCCGCAAGCCGGTGCTGCCGGACTGGAAGGCGATCCGCGGCTGGTTGGGCGCGCGTTCGGTGCTGGTCACCGGCGCCGGCGGTTCGATCGGTTCCGAGCTGTGCCGCCAGTGCGCGCGCCATGGTGCGCGCCGCATCGCCCTGATCGAAATCGACGAGCTTGCGCTGACCCAGACCGAGGCCGCGCTGCGCCGCGATTTCCCGGATCTGGAATACATCCCGATCCTGGGCGACTGCGGCGACCCGGCGGTGATCGCCTTCGCGCTGGACCAGTCCGAGCCCGACGCGGTCTTCCACGCCGCCGCCTACAAGCAGGTGCCGCTGCTGGAAGCGCAGCTGCGCGAGGCGGTGCGCAACAACGTGCTGTCCACCGCCACCGTGGCCAAGGCCTGCCGCGAGGCCGGCGTCGGCACCTTCGTGCTGATCTCCACCGACAAGGCGGTGGACCCGGTCAACGTGTTGGGCGCGACCAAACGCCTGGCCGAAATGACCTGCCAGTCGCTGGCCGACCAGCGCTCGACCCGTTTCGTGACCGTGCGCTTCGGCAACGTGCTGGACTCGGCCGGCAGCGTGGTGCCGCTGTTCCGCGAACAGATCCGCAGCGGCGGCCCGGTCACGGTCACCGATCCGGAAGTCACGCGCTTCTTCATGACCATTCCCGAGGCCTGCCAGCTGATCCTGCAGGCCTCCGCGATCGGCACCCACGAGGCGATCTACACCCTCGACATGGGCGAGCCGGTGCCGATCCGTCTGCTCGCCGAGCAGATGATCCGCCTGGCCGGCAAGCAGCCGGGCCGCGACGTGGCGATCATCTACACCGGTCTGCGCCCGGGCGAGAAGCTGCACGAGACGCTGTTCCACGCCGACGAGCGCTACCGCCCGACCCAGCATCCGAAGATCCTGCAGGCCGAGCCGCGCGACGTGTCCGCGCACGCGATCGAGTCGGCCATCGCGCAGCTGCGCGAGGCCTCGGCGCGCTACGACCGCGACCTGCTCAACCAGCTGCTGCGCCAGGCCGTGCCCGAGTTCGCGCCGGTCGGCGAGCATCCCGATTACGTCGAGTCCGCCACCGTGGTGGCGTTCCCCGCACGCAACGCCAGGAAGGTTTGATGGCAGCCCGTATCCGCAAAGCGGTATTCCCGGTCGCAGGGCTGGGAACCCGGTTCCTGCCCGCGACCAAGACCGTTCCCAAAGAAATGCTGCCGATCGTCGATCGGCCCCTGATCCAGTACGCCGTGGACGAGGCCATCGAGGCCGGCTGCGACACGCTGATCTTCGTCACCAACCGCTACAAGCACGCGGTGGCCGACTATTTCGACAAGGCCTACGAGCTGGAACAGAAGCTCGAGCGCAGCGGCAAGACCGAGCAGTTGGAACTGGTGCGCAACGTGCTGCCCGAAGGCGTGCGCGCGGTGTTCGTGACCCAGGCCGAGGCGCTGGGCCTGGGCCATGCGGTGCTGTGCGCCAAACCGGTGGTCGGCGACGAGCCGTTCGCGGTGGTGTTGCCGGACGATCTGATCTGGAACCGTGGGCCGGGCGCGTTGCGGCAGATGGCCGACGCGGCCGAGCAGTCCGGCGCCAGCGTGATCGCGGTGCAGGACGTGCCGCGCGAACAGACCGGCAGCTACGGCATTGTCGCCACCGACGGCTTCGCCGCGCGCCAGGGCCGCATCCGCGCGATCGTCGAAAAGCCCAAGCCCGAAGTCGCGCCCAGCAATCTGGCCGTGGTTGGTCGTTACGTGCTCAACCCGCGCATTTTCTCGCTGCTGGAGAACACCACGCCCGGCGCCGGCGGCGAGATCCAGCTCACCGACGCGATCGCGTCCCTGCTCGCGGAAGAGGCCGTCAACGCCTATCGCTTCCAGGGCACGCGCTTCGACTGCGGCACCCACCTGGGCCTGATCGAGGCCACGATCCGCTTCGCCCTCGACCACGAGGTGCTCAGCGACTCGGCACGCCAGCTGATGCAGAACGCGCTGGCGGAACTGGGCGTGGCCGATCTGGAATAAGGGATCGCCGCGCCGCTTGGCCGACCGCGCAGTGATCGCGGGTCAGCGGGCGCCGGTGAAAAAACCGTAGGTCGCCAGCGCGACCAGCACGCAGACCACGGCCAGCGCCGTCGCCGTCGTGGCCAGACCGCGCACGCGGCCGATCCAGCTCGCCGCGATCGGCCCGCGCAGCACCCGCACATCGCGCAGCGTGCGCCACTCGCGCGGCGGGAAGCGCTGTTCGGCCTGCGCGGCCGTGGCCAGCCGGCGCAGACTGCGCGCGAACAACCACAGCGGCACCACCGGCAGCAGCGCCAGCCCGACCAGCAAGCCGCGCAGCCAGCGCCGCGTGTAGTCCAGGTCGCCGCCCTGGGCCAGACGCGGCAGCACCTCGCCCAGCCAGCCGTTGAGTTGCCACAGGCCGAGCGCGCACAACACCGCGATCGCGGCCATGATGCGCAGGCTGCGCCTACGATAGGCTAGGTCGGCGGGGTGGATTTCCATATCGCGCACCGTGTCCGCCTGCGGCTGGCGTCCTTCGGCGTATTCCAGCAAACCCCAAAGCGGGAATCCACAGCCGTTCGTCTACTGCCGCCCGTCCATGCCCCTGCGTCCATGACCGCCAGCTACTACCGCGCCACCTTGCCGCCCATCGCCGAACGGCCCGCGCTGTCCGGCCGTGCCGAGGCCGAGGTCTGCGTGATCGGCGGCGGCTTCGCCGGCCTCAACACCGCGCTGGGCCTGGCCGAGCGCGGCGTCGCCGGCGTGCGCCTGATCGAGGCCCAGGCGCTGGGCCACGGCGCCTCGGGCCGTAACGGCGGCTTCGTGTTCGGCGGCTATTCGCGCGGCGAGGACGCGTTGCTGCGCGAACTGGGGCCAGAACGGGCGCGGGCGCTGTACGCCGGCACCATCGACGCGGTCGAACTGATCCGCTCGCGCATCCACCGCCACCGCATCGACTGCGACGCCGTCGAGGCCGGGGTGATCTGGGCCAACTGGTTCCGCGACCCCGAGGTGCTGCGTTCGCGCCAGCGCCTGCTGGCCGAGCGCTACAGCGCCGACTGGCAATGGCTGGCTCAGGCGCAACTGCGCGAGCAAGTGCGCAGCACGCGCTACCACGACGGCCTGTTCGAACCGCAGGCCTTCCATTTCCACCCGCTCAAGTACGCCTACGGCCTGGCCGAGCTGGCCGAGCGTGCCGGCGTCGTCTTGCACGAACGCACGCCGGCCGTCGCGCTGCGCCGCGACGGCGCGCAGTGGCGGGTAAGTACGCCGCAGGGCGAGATCGCCGCGCGCCAAGTGGTGCTGGCCTGCGGGGGTTACCTGGCCGGACTGAGCGCGCGCGTGGACGCGGGCGTGATGCCGATCGCGACCTACGTGATGGTCACCGAGCCGCTGCACCAGCGCCTCGACGACGTCCTGCGCACGCGCGCGGCGGTCTACGACACGCGTTTCGCGTTCGACTACTACCGGCCGCTGCCGGACACGCGCCTGCTATGGGGCGGACGGATCTCGGTGCTGGACCGCTCGCCGCAGGCGGTGGAGCGCCTGTTGCGGCGCGACTTGCTGAAGGTGTTTCCGCAGCTGGAAGGCGTGCGTATCGAACAGGCCTGGTCGGGCCTGATGAGCTACGCGCGCCACCAGATGCCGCAGATCGGCCAGGTCGAGGACGGCTTGTGGCTGGCCCAGGCCTTCGGCGGCCATGGCGTGGCGCCGACCACCCACGCCGGCGAGGTTCTGGCCGCGGCGATCGCGCAGGGCGATCCGCGCTGGCGCGAGTTCGGGCATTACGGGCTGGTGTCGGCGCTGAAGCCGGCCGGCCTGCTGGGCGCGCAGTTGAGTTACAGCTGGGCGCAATTCAAGGACATGTGGAAGGACTGGAACGAGGGCCGGCGCGCATGAGCGAGCAGCAGGAAACGGTCGCCTACGGCGATCTGAGTTGGAGCGAGTTCGAGAAAGTGATGCTGTGCGCGGGCACGGTGCTGCAGGTCGAGGAGTTCCCCGAGGCGCGCAAGCCGGCCTGGAAGCTGTGGGTGGATTTCGGCCCGCACGGCGTGCGCAAGACCAGCGCCCAGGTCAAACAGCTGTACACGGCGCAGGAGCTGATCGGCCGCCAGATCGTCGGCGTGATCAATTTTCCGGCCAAGCAGATCGGGCCGTTCCGCTCCGAGTTCCTGCTCACCGGCTTTCCGACGCAGGAGGGCGTGGTGATCACCGCGATCGAGCGCCCGGTTCCGAACGGTACGCGTTTGGCTTGATTCTTCCGCCGTGGGGTAGGAGCGGCGTGAGCCGCGACCGGAAGTCCCGGCGACCGCAGCTGCAGCTCTCCGGTTCTGATTGTCACCAAACTCCCGTGTCGCGCTCTAAGCTCCCTCCTTTGACAAAGGGTGAAGCCGTGCGCTTACGAACCGCAGGTTCGTGCACGGGTGAACGACAACAGGCTGTGCCTGTTGGCCGGGCGGGTTGGGGAGGATTTGCTTTTGTTCTTGCTCTGTTGCTTCTGACCGAAGGTCAACGGCTTCCGCCTGCTGCGCATGCGGGTCACTTTCTCTTGCTGACCCAAGAGAAAGTAACCAAAGAGAAGGGTCTGAGCCAGAAGCTCCCGTGTGGCTTCGGAACTTGCGCCGGGATTTTTCGATAGGACATCCCTGTCCTATCGAAAAACGGCGCGCGTCCTGCGCGCCGCCCTCCGGGTCTGGGAATGGTCGTGTGGCTTCGGGTCTATGGATTTGAATGCCGGAGCAAACTCAACAACAACAACAACAACAACAACAACAACAACAACAACAACAGCAACAACAGCAACAACAGCAACAACAGCAACAACAGCAACAACAGCAACAACAGCAACAACAGCAACAACAGCAACAACAGCAGCAACAACAACAACAGCGGCGGCTATTGCGGGGGGATCTGCTTTCTGTGGGAGCTTCTACCCCACAGCCTGCGGCAGATTACAAATCGTTAATCCCGCGCCCAGACATCGGTAGTCCAACGCCGCCTAGCCTGCAATCGCGACCGCATGGGTCGCGCATTCGGGAGAGGACGCCATGGTCCGCGCATCGCTGATTCCAGTCGCCACCGCCTTGCTGTTGCTGAGTCTGGGCGCCGTCGCCGCGTCGCCCGCAACGGCCACGCAACCCGCCGCGGCGAAATCCGCCCCGGCCAAGACCGCGGCCGGGCATTGCCGCGACAGCAAGGGCCAGTTCGTGTCCTGCGAAAAGAAGGCCGAAGCCAAGCACTGCCGCAACGCCCAAGGCAAGTTCACCGCCTGTCCGAAGTAGTCCCGTCGCGGGCGCCGCAGCGGCCGGCTACCGTGGGTCGGTCGCGCGCGCCGTCGATCTCGTTGTCCACGTCCAGGGCAGCAGGACCGCGCTGGGCGTGGACGCGGGGCGGTATCGTTACGAATTACTCGTCCTCGAGTTGCCGCATTTCGCGTAAATCCGCGAATGCCGCGCCCACGACGACGATCATCAGCACGTGGAACAAACCGCTCCACAGCAACAGGTTGAAAACATCGCCGATGCCGTCGATCTCGTCGCCGTAGACCTCGCCGAGAATGAGCCAGAGCGACAGGCACAGCAGCAGCGGCCCGGCGACCAACCACCATCCTGAGCGATGGAACGCGGCGATCAACAGCACGACGATGCCCAGCCAGCCCAGGCTGGCGCCGAGCGAGCCCTGCGTCAGCATCATGCCGACCACGCCCATGCCGTGGCCGGCCAGCAGCGGCACCGTGCCGTAGGCCAGGATCAAGGCCAGGCCCAGCCAGAAACGTGGCGCTCTGAATCGCACGGCGGTCCCCTCGTCACCCAGTCCGCCGTCATCATGCGCGATGCGGGCCACTCAACGCATCAGGGCGGCCGTAGCCGCCCTGATGGGAGTCCCGCGGCTAAGCCGCGAGCGGGTCGCTTCAGAGCGCCTCGAACACGCCCGCCGCGCCCATGCCGGTGCCGATGCACATGGTCACCAGGCCGTACTTCTGCTGGCGACGGCGCAGGCCGTGGACGAGGGTGGCGGTGCGGATCGCACCGGTCGCACCCAGCGGATGGCCCAGCGCGATCGCGCCGCCCAGCGGGTTGACTTTGGACGGGTCCAGGCCGCTGTCGCGGATCACCGCCAGCGCCTGCGCGGCGAAGGCTTCGTTGAGTTCGATCCAGTCGATCTGGTCCTGGGTCAGGCCGGCCTGCTTGAGCGCCTTGGGAATGGCCGCGATCGGGCCGATGCCCATCACTTCCGGACGCACGCCGGCGACCGAGAAGCTGACGAAACGCGCCAGCGGGGTCAGACCGTAGTCCTTGACCGCCTGGCCCGAGGCCAGCAGCACCGCGGCCGCGCCGTCGCTCATCTGCGAGGCGGTGCCGGCGGTGACGGTGCCGCCGAACTGGCCGTTGCGGAACACCGGCTTGAGCTTGGCCAGCGCCTCCAGCGAGGCGTCGGCGCGCGGGCCTTCGTCCAGCTCGATCAGGCTCTTGCGCAGCTTGATGGTGTTGCCGGCCAGGTCGGGCACGTGCGACAGCACCTCGTAGGGGCTGATCTCGGCCTTGAACTCGCCGGCCTGCTGCGCGGCGATCGCCTTCTGATGCGAAGCCAGCGCGAACGCGTCCTGGTCCTCGCGCGAGATCTTCCATTCCTCGGCGACCTTCTCGGCGGTGATGCCCATGCCGTAGGCGATGGCGACATGGTCGTCCTTGAACACGCTGGGGCTCAGCGCGACCTTGTTGCCCATCATCGGCACCATCGACATCGACTCGGTGCCGCCGGCCAGGACCAGGTCGGAATTGCCCAGACGGATCTCGTTGGCGGCCAGCGCCACGGCCTGCAGGCCCGACGAGCAGAAGCGGTTGATGGTCTGCGCGGCGATGGTGTTGGGCAGGCCGGCCAGCAGCACGCCGATGCGCGCCACGTTCATGCCTTGCTCGCCCTCGGGCATGGCGCAGCCGATGATGGCGTCGTCGATGCGATTGAGGTCGATGCCCGGGGCCTGCGCCACCACCGACTTGAGCACGTGGGCGAGCATGTCGTCGGGACGGGTATTGCGGAACACGCCGCGCGGGGCCTTGCCGACCGGGGTACGGGTGGCCGCGACGATGTAGGCGTCTTGAACTTGCTTGGTCATGTCTGTGTGTCCTATGTCGTCGGCGCTTAGTTACGGAGCGGCTTGCCGGTCTTGAGCATGTGCGCGATGCGCTCCTGCGTCTTGGGCATCTGCGCCAGCGCGACGAAGTGCTCGCGCTCCAGCTTGAGCAGCCATTCCTCGTCGACCAGCGCGCCGCGGTCGACTTCGCCGCCGCAGATCACGGTGGCGATGCGGCTGGCGATCTCGTAGTCGTGCGGGGAGATGAAGCGGCCTTCCAGCATGTTGACCAGCAGCATCTTGAAGGTCGCGATGCCGACGTCGCCGGCGACCTGGACGCGGCGGCCGGGCAGGGGCGGGCGGTAGCCGCTTTCGGCCAGGGCGCGGGCCTGGGCCTTGGCCACGTGCAGCAGTTCGTAGGCGTTGAACACCACCGCGTCGCCGTCGCGCGCCAGCTTGAGCTCGCGCGCCTCGAAGGCCGAGGTCGAGACCTTGCCCATGGCCACGGATTCGAACGCGGTCTTGAGCTGGGCGAACACGTCGCCGCCCGGACCGGCCGCGTCGGACGCGCGCACCGCGAACTCCTTCAGTCCGCCGCCGGCCGGCAGCAGGCCGACGCCGGCCTCGACCAGGCCGATGTAGCTTTCCAGCGCGAACACCGACTTGGCCGCGTGCATCTGGAACTCGCAGCCGCCGCCCAGGGCCAGGCCGCGCACCGCCGCGACCACCGGCACCAGCGCGTACTTGATGCGCTGGCTGGTGGCCTGGAAGTTGGCGACCATGGCCTCGAAGCCCTTGAGGTCGCCGGCCTGCAGCAGGCCCAGCGCACCGGACAGGTCGGCGCCGGCCGAGAACGGCTCCTTGGACTGCCAGATCACCACGCCCTTGAACTTCTTCTCGGCGATGCCGATCGCTTCCTGGATGCCGTTGAGCACGTGGTCGTTGACCGTGTGCATCTTGGTCTTGAAGCTGATCACCGCGATGTCGTCGCCGTCGTCGGCCCACAGGCGGATGCCGTCGTTCTCGAACACGGTCTGGCCCTGCGAGAACTTCTCGCCGAGCAGCGCGTCGGGGAAGCGTTGGCGCGCGTAGACCGGATTGGACGAGCGCGCGACCTTGGCGTTGCGGCCCGGGCTGTAGCTGCCGTCGCTGCCGTGCACGCCGTCGCGGCCGTCGAACACCCAGTTCGGCAACGGCGCGGGCGCCATCGCCTTGCCGGCGACGATGTCCTCGGCGATCCAGTCGGCGACCTGCTTCCAGCCCGCGGCCTGCCAGGTCTCGAACGGACCCAGCGACCAGCCGTAGCCCCAGCGCATCGCGAAGTCGATGTCGCGCGCGGTGTCGGCGATAGCCTCAAGATGGAACGCGCTGTAGTGGAAGCTGTCGCGGAACACCGCCCACAGGAACTGCGCCTGCGGATGCTCGCTGGCGCGCAAGGCGGCGAACTTCTTGGCCGGGTCGCGCTCCTTCAGCAGCGCCGCCACGTCGGCGTCGAGCTCGCCGGCCGAGACGCGGTAATCCTGCGCCTTCAGGTCCAGCACCAGGATGTCTTTGCCGCGCTTGGTGTACACGCCGGCGCCGGTCTTCTGGCCCAGCGCGCCCTTCTCGATCAGCGCCGCCAGCCACTTGGGCGCCTTGAAGTAGGCGTGCCACGGGTCCTCGGGCAGGGTGTCGGCCATGGTCTTGATGACGTGGGCCATGGTGTCCAGGCCGACCACGTCCGCGGTGCGGTAGGTCGCCGACTTGGGGCGGCCGATCGCCGGGCCGGTCAGGGCGTCGACGGTGTCGAAGCCCAGGCCGAACTGCTCGGTGTGGTGCATCGCGGCCAGCATCGAGAACACGCCGATGCGGTTGCCGATGAAGTTCGGGGTGTCCTTGGCGATCACCACGCCCTTGCCCAGGGTGGTGGTCAGGAAGGTTTCCAGGCCTTCCAACACGCTGGCGTCGGTGCTGCGCGCCGGGATCAGCTCGGCCAGGTGCATGTAGCGCGGCGGGTTGAAGAAATGCACGCCCAGGAAGCGGTGGCGCAGCTCCTCGGGCAGCACCTCGGCCAGCTTGTTGATGCCCAGGCCGGAGGTGTTGGAAGCCAGCACGGTGTGCGCGGCCACGAACGGCGCGATCTTCTTGTACAGGTCCTGCTTCCAGTCCATGCGCTCGGCGATGGCCTCGATGATCAGGTCGCAGTCGCGCAGCTGTTCCAGGCCGGTCTCGTAATTGGCCGCGCCGATGCGCTCGGCCAGGCCCTTGGCGGCGAGCGGAGCGGGGCTGAGCTTGCCCAGGTTGGCGATCGCCTTGGCGACGATGCCGTTGGGGTCGCCCTCCTTGGCCGGCAGGTCGAACAGCACCGTGTCGACGCCGGCGTTGGTCAGGTGCGCGGCGATCTGCGCGCCCATGACGCCGGCGCCCAGGACCGCGACCCGACGGACAAGTAAATTATTAGACATCGTCTACAACTCCTTGGATTAATTGCATTTATGTCGCTGCGCCGCAGGCGGGAGCGGGCGGGGTGCCGACCGATGGGGTCGCCCGGGCGCGATAGGAAAGGGCGTTGCGCGCCGGCTCAGCTCTTGAAGCCGGCGGCGGCGAAACGGATCAGCTCGCGGCCGGCGCGCTCACGATGCGCCGCCTCGGTGACACCGGCGGGTCGCTTGATCAGGCCGAAGTCGGCCATGGCGTAGGTCAGCGCGCCGGCCAGGAAGTCCAGGCGCCAGTACAGCTCTTCCTTGCTCAAGCCGGGCACCGCGGCCGCGATCGCCTTGGCGAACTCGCGCAGCACGTGGCCGTAGTGGTCGGACAGGAACTTGCGCAGGCTGTCGTTCTTCTCGGCGTAGGCGCGGGCGACCACGCGCACGAAGGCGGCGCCGCCGTGACGGTCCTGGGCCAGCGCCAGGGCCGGTTCCACGAACGCCGCCAGGATCGGCTCCAGCTCGCCCGGATGCTGCTGCACGGCCTCCTGCAGGGCGCTCAGGCGCTGCCGGCTCATGTCGTCCATGCGGCGGCGGAACACCTCGTTGACCAGGTTTTCCTTGCTGCCGAAGTGGTAGTTGACCGCGGCGATGTTGACGTCGGCGCGGCTGGTCACCTGGCGCAGCGACGTGCCGGTGAAGCCGAACTGGGCGAACAGCTCCTCGGCGGCGCCGAGAATGCGGTCCTTGGTGGAGAAGTGGGCGGTGGCGGCCATGGGGCTCCCGGGTGGACTGAATCAAACGCTTGTTTGATCGTAGTCCCGGCCCGACCGGATCGTCAACGGATTTTCAGCACAACCGTGCAAATCGGCTGACCGATCCGGTAGAATTACCGTAGCCATATTGGCTAAACCCGCGTCCTGTCGCGGGTTTTCTGTTATTCTCGGGCCCCTCGCAAGGAAGCAGCAGCGGCCCGCCTACCCGGAGAATTTCCATGGCGCTGGAGCGCACCCTGTCCATCATCAAGCCCGACGCCGTCGCCAAGAACGTCATCGGTGAGATCTACACGCGTTTCGAGAAGGCCGGCCTCAAGGTCGTCGCCTCCAAGATGAAGCACCTCTCGAAGCAGGAAGCCGAAGGCTTCTACGCCGTGCACCGCGAGCGTCCGTTCTTCGCCGCGCTGGTCGAGTTCATGATCAGCGGCCCGGTGGTGATCCAGGCGCTGCAGGGCGAGAACGCCGTGCTCAAGCACCGCGAACTGATGGGCGCGACCAATCCGAAGGACGCAGCGCCGGGCACCATCCGCGCCGACTTCGCCGACAGCATCGACGCCAACGCCGTGCACGGTTCCGACAGCCTGGAGAACGCCGCGATCGAGATCGCGTACTTCTTCCCGGCCACCGACGTCTACGCGCGCTGAACCGCCGTGAACGAGTTGCGCGCCAACGCGAACGAACTTCCGCACGCCGGCGCCGCGCCGGTGTCGGCGGCGCCCGCTAGCGCGCAGGCTCCCGGCAGCGACGGCACCGGCGACGGTGCCGCGATCGCGGCGACGCAGGCGGGCGTGCCCGTCTTCGTCGCCTTCGATCCCAGCAAGACCAACCTGTTCGATCTCGACCGCGTCGCGCTGGAAGATTTCTTCGAGCAGACCCTGGGCGAGAAGCGCTTCCGCGCGCACCAGGTGATGAAGTGGATCCACCACCGCTACGTCACCGACTTCAACGACATGACCGACCTGGGCAAGGCGCTGCGCGCCAAGCTCGAGCAGCACGCGCAGGTGCACGTGCCGCAGGTGATCTTCGACAAGGCCTCCGCCGACGGCACCCACAAGTGGCTGCTGGGCATGGACCCGAAGAACGCGATCGAGACGGTCTACATCCCCGACAAGGGCCGCGGCACGCTGTGCGTGTCCTCGCAGGTCGGCTGCGCGCTGAACTGCCAGTTCTGCTCCACCGCGACCCAGGGCTTCAACCGCAACCTGTCGACCGCCGAGATCATCGGCCAGGTCTGGGTGGCGGCGCGTCACCTCGGCAACGTCCCGCACCAGCAGCGCAAGCTCACCAACGTGGTGATGATGGGCATGGGCGAGCCGCTGGCGAATTTCGACAACGTCGTGCGCGCGATGAGCATCATGCGCGACGACCTGGGCTACGGCCTGGCCAACAAGCGCGTGACCCTGTCGACCGCCGGCATGGTGCCAATGATCGACAAGCTGGGCGAGGTCAGCGACGTCTCGCTGGCGGTGTCGCTGCATGCGGCCAACGACGAGCTGCGCAGCGAGCTGGTGCCGCTCAACAAGAAGTACCCGATCGCGCAGCTGATGGAAGCCTGCGTGCGCTACGCGTTGCGCAAGCGCGGCACCTCGGTCACGTTCGAATACACCCTGATGAAGGGCGTCAACGACCAGCCCCAGCACGCCCGCCAATTGCTGCGCCTGCTGCGCCAGTTCGACAACGCGGTGCAGATGAAGGACGCGGCCAAGGTCAACCTGATCCCGTTCAACCCGTTCCCGGGCACGCGTTTCCAGCGCCCGGACGACGCCTCGATCCGCGCGTTCCAGAAGCTGCTCAACGACGCCGGCATGATCGCGCCGGTGCGGCGCACGCGCGGCGACGACATCGACGCCGCCTGCGGCCAGCTCAAGGGGCAGGTCATGGACCGGACCCGGCGCCAGGCCGAATTCCGTAAGAAACTCGAATCTCAAGGATTGGGCGATGCCGCTTGATGCGCGCGCGACGTGGGCGAGGGCAGCGGTGCTGGCGACGGTCGCGGTACTGGGCCTGAGCCTGTTGAGCGGTTGCAAGCGCCTGACCTTCGTCCGGCCCAATTTCGACAAGACCAATTACGAGCACACCGGACCGGACTACAAAGTCCGCGACGACAAGCGCAGCAAGGACGCCGCCTCCGCGCGCACGCGCGTGCAGCTGGCCCAGGCCGCGTTGCGCAACGGCGACCTGGACGGCGCCGACCGCGACGCCCGCCTGGCGCTGAAGGCCGACGCGCACTCGGCCGATGCCCTGACCATCCTGGGGGCGGTGGCCGAACGCCGCGGCGACATGGCCGGCGCCGGGCAGCACTACAAGAAGGCCGTCGACCTCGCCCCCGAGCGCGGCGCCTACCTCAACAACTACGGCACCTGGCTGTGCGCCAGCGGCCGCGCCGCCGAATCGCTGAGCTGGTTCGAGCGCGCCCTGGCCGACAGCAGCTACGCCACGCCCAGCGCCGCCCTGGCCAATGCCGGCAGCTGCGCCGCCAGCGCCGGCCAAAGCGAACGCGCCGAACGCGACCTGCGCACCGCGTTGGCCCTGGACGCCAACAACGCCTTGGCCCTGGGTGGGCTGGCGCGGATCGAACTGCAGAAGGGCAACGCCTTCGAGGCACGGGCCTTTTCTGAACGCAGGCTGGCTGCCGCTCCGGCAGACCCGGATGCGCTTGTGCTTGCGTCACAAATCGAACAAAAACTCGGCGACATGGCAGCCGCCGCAAGATACGTTCAGCGTCTACGGGCGGAGTTCCCTGACGCGCAGGGCTCCGGGACAGGGGATGACGGTAAGCGATGATGCTTTCTAACGAAGTCGCGCCTGACGGCGGGGGGAACTGTGGCGCGCGCTTGAAACTCGCGCGCGAACAGGCCGGCCTGTCGCATGCGGACGTGTCCGCACGTCTTAAGATGCCGACCCGCGTGGTCCAGGCCTTGGAAGAGAACGACCTGGAGCGCATCGGCGCGCCGGTGTTCGTGCGCGGTCAGCTGCGCAGCTACGCGCGCCTGCTCGGCGTGGATCTGGAACCCGAACTCGACCGCGTCGCCGTCGCCCAACTGGCGCCGTCGCAACTGGTCAGCCACACCCACACGCCGCGCTACCGCCGCGTGTTCGAACAGGCCACCCGCCGCGCGATCTACATCGTGCTGACCGCCGCCATCGCGGTGCCGGTCTGGCTGGCCACGCGTCCGCACCTGGACAGCAACCTGGCGGTGCAGTCGCTGGACGTGCCGGCCGCATCGCTGGCCGCGGGCGCCGCGCCCGCCGCCGAACCCGCCGCGCCGCCGCAGCGCACGCCGCTGATCGCCTCGATGGCGCCGCTGCCGGCCGCCGCCGCGCAGCGCAACGCCTTGTCGCTGAACTTCACCGGCGACAGCTGGGTGCAGGTCTACGCCGCCGACGGCAGCACCCTGGAACAGGGCCTGCTCGGTGCGGGCCAGCGCCGCGACTACGCCGCCGGCGAAGTCGCACGCGTGGTGTTGGGCAACTCCTCCGCGGTGCAGGTGCAGCAGGCGGGCCAACCCGTCGATCTGGCGCCGTTCAGCCGCGCGAACGTCGCGCGCTTTACGCTATCCTCTGACGGTTCCCTCGCGCCGGTCTCCGACTGACCCGCGACGCGGGTCTGCGCATGCCCCGATAGGCATGTCCCACACTGGCCCGCAGCGCGGGCCGGTTTTATTCCTTTGGGCTCCAGCCGGTCGGCGGGGCGAGACGAACGATGGCGATCGACGATCTAGCTGACGAACACGAACAAAGCGAACGCGTACTCGAATGGCTGCGCCGCAACGGCGCCGGACTGATCGGCGGCATCGCCCTGGGTCTGGCCGCGATCGGCGGCTGGAAGTGGTGGGAGAACCATCAGGCGCAGCAGCAGACCCAGATCGCCAACCAGTACCAGGCCGCGGTCGACGCGATCGAAGCCAAGGACAAGGGCGCCGAGGCCAAGGTCAAGGCGCTGGGTCAGAACACCTACCACACGCTCGCCGCGCTGCGCCTGGCGCAGTCGCAGGTGACGGCCAATCAGCGCGATGCCGCGATCGCCACGCTGCGTTCGATCAAGAGCGACGACGCCGCGATCGCCGAGATCGTGAACCTGCGTCTGGCGCGTCTGCTGATCGACGCCAAGCAGGCCGACGCCGCGCTCAAGCTGCTGACCAACGCCGCCACGCCCAGCGCGATCGCGGTGCGCGGCGACGCCCAACTGGCCCTGGGCCAGCGCGCCAAGGCGCAGGAAGCGTACACGCAGGCCATGACCAAGCTCGACGTGGCGTCGCCGCAGCGTCGCCTGCTCGAACTCAAGCTCACCGAAGCCGGCGGCACGCCGGTCAAGCCCGAGGCCAAGTCTTGATGAAGGTTGCCATGACCCCCAGCCGCACTGTGGTTCGCGCTACTACGAAGCATGCCACCGCCGTTCTGTTGTGCGCCTTCGCGCTGGCCGGCTGCTCCACCGTCAAGGGCTGGTTCGGCGGCGGCAAGAAGGACGACGGCAAGCCCAACGAACCGGTCGAGCTGACCGACATCACCCCCACCGCCAACGTCGCCAAGCTGTGGTCGGCGCAGGCCGGCAAGGGCGAGGACCGCATGGGTGTGCGCCAGGGCCCGGTGATCGCCGACGGCCGCGTTTACGCAGCAGCCATCGAAGGCGGTGTGCACGCATACGACCTGCAGACCGGCAAGACCGTGTGGGACTACCAGCCCATGCGTCAGCAGGGCGAGGACAGCGGCAAGAAGGACAAGGACATCCGTCTGTCCGGCGGTCCCGGCGTGGGCGAAGGCCTGGTCGTGATCGGCAGCCTGGAGGGCGAGGTGATCGCGCTCGACGCCGCCAGCGGCGCCGAAAAGTGGCGCGCCAAGGTCGGCAACGAAGTCATCGCCGCGCCGGCGATTGGCATGGGCATGGTGTTCGTGCGCTCCAACGACGGCCGTCTGAGCGCGTTCGACGCCGCCAGCGGCGAGCGCCGCTGGTTCTGGACCCGCGACGTGCCGATGCTGTCGGTGCGCGGCAACGACTCGCCGGTGCTGGGCCCGGGCTTCGTGTTCGTCGGCAACGACGACGGCAGCGTGGTGGCCCTGTCGGCCACCGACGGCCGCCCGATGTGGGAGCAGGCCGTGGCGCAGGCCGAAGGCCGCACCGAGCTGGACCGCATGGCCGACATCGACGGCACCCCGGTGCTGGAAGGCAGCACGCTGTACGCCAGCAGCTTCAAGAAGCAGACCCTGGCCATCGACGGTCCCAGCGGCCGCCCGATGTGGAGCAGCGAGCACGGCGGTGCCGGCCGCATCGGCGTCAGCGCCGACCGCCTGGTGGTCACCGACCCCACCGGCACCGTGTTCGGTCTGGACAAGGCCGGCGGCAGCGCGATGTGGCAGCAGGCCGGCCTGGCCCGCCGCAACGTCACCGGCGCCGCGGTGCAGGGCGACTATGCGGTGGTCGGCGATTTCGACGGCTACGTGCACTGGCTGAAGCTCGACAACGGCGAGTTCGCCGCGCGTCAGCGCGTCGGCGGCAAGGCCCTGCGCGCCGCGCCGGTGGTCTCCGATGGCGTGCTGGTGGTGCAGAACGTCGAAGGCGAACTGACCGCGTTCAAGCTGCAGTAAGGCGTCGCGTCGCGCTCCGGAGCGGCCTGCGCGGCCGCCCGGTTGCGGCGACCCAGTGGTACCCGCGGCCCGGATCGGCTGATCGCCGAGCCGGGCCGTTCGTTTGATCCCCAGCCTGTCGCCGGCCCGCGCCGGCACCGGTTCGCGGGCGCCGCCACGCGGTGACCCCGGCCCGCCATCCGGCCGCCGAAGGCGCCGTCGCGGGCGCTCTGGCACTATGGCGGCCTGTCGCAGCTCCGCGCTCGCGGGCGCCGGCCCCGTATTCCGTATCGCGGCGGCGTTCCGCCCGGTCCCCTTCCGTTCCTTTTTCGGTTTCGTCTCATGCTTCCGTTAGTTGCCCTCGTTGGCCGCCCCAACGTCGGAAAATCCACCTTGTTCAACGCGCTCACGCGCAGCCGCGACGCCCTGGTCCACGACCAGCCCGGCGTCACGCGCGACCGTCACTACGGCGTCTGCCGCCCCGAGGGCCTGCGCCCGTTCGCGGTGGTCGACACCGGTGGCATCGCCGGCGAGGACGAGGGCCTGGCCGGCGCGACCGCGCGCCAGGCGCGCGCCGCCGCCGAAGAGGCCGACCTGGTGCTGTTCATCGTCGACGGCCGCGAAGGCGCCTCGGCCTTGGACGACGACATCCTCAAGTGGCTGCGCAAGACCGCGCGTCCGACCCTGTTGGTGGTCAACAAGACCGACGGCATCGACGTCCAGGCCGCGCTCAACGACTTCGCCCGCTACGGCTTCGCCGACCGCGTGGCGGTGTCTTCGGCGCACCGGCAGGGCATCGACCGCCTGCTCGAGGAAGTGCTGTCCAAGCTGCCGGAAGAGGGCACTCAGACCGAACTCGACAGCGATCCCTCGCGCATCCGTGTGGCCTTCATCGGCCGCCCCAACGTCGGCAAGTCGACCCTGGTCAATCGCCTGCTCGGCGAGGAACGCATGATCGCCTCCGAAGTGCCGGGCACTACCCGCGATTCGGTCGCCATCGACATGGAACGCGACGGTCGCCTGTACCGGCTGATCGACACCGCCGGCCTGCGCCGCAAGTCGCGCGTCGACGAGGCGGTGGAAAAGTTCTCCATCATCAAGACCCTGCAGGCGATCGAGCAGTGCCAGGTCGCGGTGGTGATGCTGGACGCGGGCGAGGGCGTGACCGACCAGGACGCCAGCGTGCTGGGCTATGCGCTGGACGCCGGCCGCGCGTTGGTGGTGGCGGTCAACAAGTGGGACGGGCAGACCGACTACCAGCGCCAACAGACCGAGGCGCTGCTGGTGCGCAAGCTGGCCTTCGTCGACTGGGCCGAAGCGGTGCGCATCAGCGCCAAGCACGGCTCCGGCATGCGCGAGCTGTTCAAGGCCGTGCACCGCGCGCACGATTCGGCGACCCGCGAGTTCGCCACCGCCGAGGTCACCAAGGCCCTGGAAATCGCCTACGAAACCAACCCGCCGCCGGTGGTGCGCGGCCACGTCGCCAAGCTGCGCTACGCCCATCCCGCGGCCAGCAATCCGCCCACCTTCGTCGTCCACGGCACGCGCCTGCGCACCCTGGCCGACAGCTACAAGCGCTATCTGGAGAACTTCTTCCGCAAGCGCTTCAAGCTGGTCGGCACGCCGGTGCGTTTCATCTTCAAGGAAGGCAACAACCCTTACGAGGGCAAGAAGAACGTGCTGACCGAGAAGCAGGTGGCGAAGAAGCGCCGTCTGATCCGGCATGTGAAGCGCGGCAAGTGAGCTGGCGCGCCGTGCGCTTTGCGCACGGCTTTGGTGGTGGGTCGTCTCCGTGACACCCCGATCCGTCATCCCCGCGAAGGCGGGGATCCAGTGACTTCAGCCGGTACTGCCGCAGCCTCGTCCGGCCACGAAGAACAGCATCGAACCAAGCTTGCATCGACGCCCCGATCCGTCATCCCCGCGAAGGCGCGGATCCAGTAGCTTCAGCCGGTAGTCTCATCAGCAGACCCGCCGCAACGCAGCCATCCGAAGCCTCTGGTTCCGACGTCATGCAAGCCGCTGCGCCCACCACCGCCATCCCGCCCTCCGACCTGACCCTAGGCCTGCTAGCCGGTGGCCGCGCCAGCCGCCTGGGCGGGCTCGACAAGGCCTGGCTGTTGCGCGACGGCCAGCCGCAGGTGCTGTCGCTGGCCCAGCGCTACGCGGCCCAGGCCAGCGCCGTGCTGGTCAGCGCCAATCGCGATCCCGACCGTTACGCCGCACACGGCCTGCGCGCCGTGCCCGACCTGCGCCCGGACCTCGGCCCGCTGGGTGGATTGCAGGCGCTGGCGACCGCCTGCGCCACGCCCTGGCTGCTGACCCTGCCGGTGGACGCGCTGGACCCGCCCGAGGATCTGCTCGCGCGCCTGAGCGTCGCGGGTGCGCACGGCGCCTGCGCGATCGACGCCGACGGCGTGCAGCCGTTGTTCGCGCTGTGGCGCGTGGTGGCGCTGCGGCCCGTGCTGGCGCAGGCGCTCGCTCACGGCCGACTCTCCGTGCAGGCCTTGCAGACCGAACTGGGCATGGCGCGCGTGCGCTGCGATGGCCTACGCTTCGGCAATCTCAACACGCGCGAGGATCTGGCCGCGGCCGGTATCGACGCGCCACTATGCGACTGAAGACATGCACGAGTTTCCGACCGGCCTGAGCTTCGACGAGGCGCTCGCCATCGTCGCCGAGGTCGCCGCCGCGCACCGTCTGGACACCGAAACCCTGGCCCTGCCGCGCAGCCACGGCCGCGTGCTGGCGCAGGACGTGGACGCGCCGCTGGCGCTGCCGCCGTTCGACAACAGCGCGATGGACGGCTACGCCTTCCGCCACGCCGACCTGCTCGGCACCGGCGCCGGCCTGCGCCTGGCCGGCGAGCAGTTCGCGGGCGCCGCGCTGGCGCCGGCGCTGGCCATCGGCGAATGCCTGCGCATCACCACCGGCGCGCCGCTGCCGGCCGGTGCCGATACGGTCGCGATCAAGGAAAACGTGAGCCTGGAAGGCGAGCGCGTGCGTATCCCGACCGACACCCCGCGCGGCGCCAACGTGCGCTACGCCGGCGAGGACGTGCGCCTCGGCGACCGCGTGCTGCATGCGGGGCAGGCGCTCACACCCGCGCGCGTGTCCCTGGCCGCGTCCCTGGGGCTGCCGTCGCTGACGGTGGCGCGCCGCCCGACGGTGGCGGTGTTCACCACCGGCGACGAGCTGATCGAACCCGGGCTGCCGTTGGGCCCCGGCCAGATCCACGACAGCAACCGCGACCTGTTGATGGGGCTGCTGCGCGCCGACGGCCTGGAGCCGACCGCGTGGCCGCGCCTGCCAGACGACCCGCGCCAGGTCGAAATCGCGCTGCGCGACGCCGCCTGCGCCTTCGACCTGATCCTGACCTGCGGCGCGGTCTCGGCCGGCGAGAAGGACCACGTGCCGGCGGTGCTGGCCGCGTTCGGACGCACGCATTTCTGGAAGGTGCGCATGAAGCCCGGCATGCCGCTGCTGTTCGGCAGTCTGGACCAGGCGCGCTTCCTCGGCCTGCCGGGCAATCCGGTGTCGGTGATGGCGACCTACCTGACCTTCGGGCGCGCCCTGATCGACGGCCTACAGGGGCGCCAGGAACCGCGCCCGCGCTGGCGCGCGCGCCTCACCGACGCCATCGACAAGACCCATGTGCGCCGCGAGTTCATCCGCGCGCGCCTGTCGGCGGGCGAGGACGGCGCGCTGTACGCCGACCCCAATCCCGCCACCGGCTCGCACCGCCTGCGCGCGGCCGCCGAGTCCAATGCCCTGATCGTGATCGAGGAAGGGCCGCGCACACTGGCCGCTGGCGCCGTGGTCGAGGTGCTGCCGTACTGACGCGCGCAACGCAGCGTCGCCGGTGCCGCCGCACAGCGCCGGCGCGAAGGCGGATAATCGCCGCATGAGCATCGAACGCATCACTCCCGCCGAAGCGCTGCGCCGGCAACGTGCAGGCGCCTTGCTGATCGACGTGCGCGAGGCCGTCGAGCGCGCCGCCGGCCGCGCCGAGCACGCGCTGGGCGTGGCCCGTACGGAACTGGAAACCGACCCGCGCGCCAGCATCGCCGACGCCGCCACCGAGGTGCTGCTGATCTGCCAATCCGGTGCGCGCTCGCTGCTGGCCGCGCAGGCTCTGCTCGACGCCGGCTACACGCGCGTGGCCTCGGTCGATGGCGGTACCGCGCGCTGGATCGCCGAGGGCCTGCCACTGGCGCCGCCCGACGCCGATGCCGACTTCTACGACCGCTATTCGCGCCATCTGCGCCTGCCCGAAGTCGGCGAGGCCGGCCAGCGCCGCCTGCAGGCCGCGCGCGTGGCCCTGGTCGGCGCTGGCGGGCTGGGATCGCCGGCGGCCTACTATCTGGCCGCCGCGGGCATCGGCACCCTGGTGCTGGCCGACGACGACCGTGTCGACCGCAGCAACCTGCAGCGCCAGATCCTGCATACCGAAGCGCGCATCGGCACGCCCAAGGTCGAGTCGGCGCGGATCGCGCTGACGGCGCTGAATCCCCACCTCGACGTGCTGGCGTTTGCCGAGCGCATCGACTCGGGCAACGTCGAGCGTCTGATCGCCGACGCCGACGTGGTCGTCGACGGCGCCGACAATTTCCCGGTGCGCTACCTGCTCAACGACGCCTGCGTGAAGCTGGGCAAGCCGCTGGTCTACGGCGCGGTGCACCGCTTCGAAGGCCAGACCAGCGTGTTCGACGCCGGGCGCCAGCGCGGCCACGCGCCGTGCTACCGCTGCCTGTTTCCGGAGCCGCCGCCGCCGGAGGCCGCGCCCAATTGCGCCGAGGCCGGCGTGCTGGGCGTGTTGCCCGGCGTGATCGGCCTGCTGCAGGCGACCGAGGCGATCAAGCTGATCCTGGGCGCGGGCCAGCCCTTGAGCGGGCGATTGCTGCACTTCGACGCGCTGGCCATGCGCTTCCGCGAAACCCGCCTGCGCCCCGATCCGGGCTGCGCGGTGTGCGCACCGGGTGTGCCATTCCCCGGCTATATCGACTACCAGGCCTTCTGCGCCGTGCCTTGAAGCGCGCCGCGATGTGAAAACGGCCGACACACCGACTGTGCGACGTTCCTTGCATCGGGGACGGACGATGGAGCGACGCATGCGGGCAGGGTGGGTGACGATAGCGCTGTGGCTGCTACTGGCGTTGGCGACGCCCCCCGCGCAGGCCGGCGGCGTCTGCGTTCCGTCCCCCGGCCCCGACAGTTACGCCGCCCGCGTCGCCGCGATCGCCTGCCAGGAAAACGCGCTGTGGTTCCAGGCCTTCATCGACAGCGACGGCCGCCTGGCCAGCACCACCGTCGCCGAGGCCGAGAACTCGCGCCTGAGCGACGGCAGCACGCAGGCCTGGCGCCGCGTCGCCGACTATTGGAAGGGCAGCGGCCTGCTGTGGCAGATGAGCAGCTTCGCCGGCGCCGCCGAATGCGGCTATTCGCCCGCCGCCGATCCCGAGCAGATGCGCGCGGCCAACGCGTCGTGCCGCGCCTTCCTGATCGACAACCCGTGGTCGGCGGTGTTCGTGTCCTACGTGATGAACCGCGCCGGCGTGCCCAACTTCCGCGCCTCGGCCAGCCACATCGACTACGTGCGCGACGCCTACCTGCATCCCGATAGCAGTCCGTACACCTTCGCCGACCCCGACACCACCGCGCCCGCGCCCGGCGACCTGCTGTGCTTCGTGCGCGCCTCCTCGACGACGTTCGGTCATGCCGGCTTGAAGGCGTTCCTGGATCGCGACGCGGGCGCCTTGAACATGCACTGCGACATCGCCGCCAGCATCGACGGCGGCAAGCTCTATCTGGTCGGCGGCAACGTGCTGCAGGGCGTGACCCTGCGCGAACTCAACCTCAACAGCAGCGGCCTGCTATGGGCGCTGCCGCGCCGCGCCGCCGGGGCCGCCGACTGTCGGCCCGGTCATGCCCAGGGCTGCAGCTTCAACCGCCAGGACTGGGCGGCGTTGCTCAAGCTCAAGACCATGACGCCGACCACGCCGGCGCCGAATCTGGCGCCGCCGCGCAATTGCTGCGAGGTCTGCTCCTTGCCGATACCTGAAGGCATGCAGCGCTGTCCCGCGCGGCCGGCGGCCACGCCCGCGCCGGGCGGTTAGCCGCCCGCGTCGGGGGCGGCGAAGAACTCGCGCAGCGCCTGCTCGAACGCGGGCTCCGCGCCGATGCTGCTGTGATCGGCCTGCGCCAGCGCGACCACGCGCGGCGGCGTCGCCAGCGCCGCGATCAGGCGGTCGGTGTTGCCGGCCGGGATCACCTGGTCCAGGCCCGCGCGCAGCACCAGGGTCGGGCCGCGATAGCCGGCCAGCCAGCGCGCCGACTCGAAGCGGTCGCGCACCAGCCAGCCCACCGGCAGCAAGGGGTAGTGCGACTGCGCGACCGAGGCCAGGCTGTCGAACGGCGTGACCAGGGCCAGGCGCGCCACCGGCCGCTGCGAGGCGACGTGGCTGGCCACGCCGCTGCCCAGGCTGCAGCCGATCACGTCGATGGCCTGGCCCGGATGCGCGGCGCGCACGCGGTCGTAGAAACTCAGCGCGTCGCCGAACAGCGCCGCCTCGCTGGGCTGGCCGTCGCTGGCGCCGAAGCCGCGGTAGGCCAGCAGATACACGCTGCGATCGGGGAACAGTTGCGCCAGCTGGTCGCGGCGCTGTTCGATACGTTCGGCGTTGCCGCCGAAGTACAGCAGCGGCCGCGGCGCGGTCGGATTCACCGCCCAGCCGCGCAGGTGCACGCCCTCGCGTTCCAGGGCGAAGTCGGTGGTTGCCGGGTCCACGCGCGTGTACTGGCCGTAATAGATCAGGTCGCGCTGCTTGGCGTACATCAGCCCGCAGATGCCTGCATAGACCATCGCCGGCAGGCCCAGCATCGCCAGCCATGCGGGTTTGGAGAGCTTGAGCGCCATCGCGTTCCCCCTGTGGCCGCCGATCGCGGCCGATACCTGGACGTGCACGGGTTGCAGCGACTCCACTATGGGCAACGTCGAACGCGTCCCGCAAGGGCCGTCCGCCGCCGCCGAATGCGCCGAACCGATCCGGCCTGGCGGCTTGCGTGGAGCCAGCGTCGCCGGCCCCGTGCGACGGCCGCGTCTAGGCCGCCGCGATCACCGCGTCGATCTGCTCGGGTGTGGTCGCGTAGCTGGTCACCATGCGCAGGAAGCGCTGCCCGTCGCCGACGCTGCAGCCCTCGGGCAGGCCGCGACTGAGCCAGGGCGCACAGGCGATACCGGCTTCGCGCCAACGCGCCGCCACCGCCTCCGGCACCAGCGCGAACACCTCGTTGGCCTGGGTCGGCCAAGGCAGGCGCACGCCGGGCAGGGCGGCCAGGCCCGCCGCCAACCGCGTCGCCATCGCATTGGCGTGGCGCGCGTTGTCGCGCCAATGGCCGTCGTGCAGGTAGGCGACCATCTGTGCGCCCAGCAGGCGGCTCTTGGACAAGGTGTGGCCGGCGCGCTTGCGCTGGAACGGCAGCGACGCCGTCAGCGCCGGTTCGAAGCTCAGCACCGCCTCGCAGGCCAGTGCGCCGTTCTTGGTCGCGCCGAAGGTGACCGCGTCGAAGCCGGCCTGCCAGCTCATCGCCGCGGCGCTGCAGTCCAGCGCCACCATCGCGTTGGCGTAGCGCGAGCCGTCCAGGTGACAGCGCAGGCCGTGGCGCCGCGCCAGCGCGGTCAGCGCGCGCAATTCCTCCAGGCTGTACAGCGTGCCGGCCTCGGTCACCTGCGACAGCGACAGCACCGCCGGCTGCACGGTGCGCGCCACGCCGGGACTGAGGCGGGCGAGGGCGTCACTGAGGCCATCGGGGGTGATCTTGCCGGCGACACCGGCGATGCCGATCAGCTTGGCGCCGCCGCTGTAGAACTCCGGCGCGCCGCATTCGTCTTCCAGGATGTGGCTCTCGGCATGGCACAGCACCGCGCCCCAGGGCGTGCACAGCGCGGCCAGCGCCAGCGCATTGGCGGCCGTGCCGGTGGCGGTCAGGCAGACCTGCAGCTCGCGTTCGAACACCTGCGCCAGAGCGGCTTCGGCCTGCGCGCAGTAGCGGTCGGCGCCGTAGGACGGCTCGGCGTCGGCGTTGGCGCGCACGATCGCGTCCAGCACCGCGGCGCTGGCGCCGACCACGTTGTCGCTGGCCAGGTTGATGCGCGTGGGCGCCGCGCTCATCGCGGATGCGCGCGCTGCGCGGCCTCGAACGCCGCCAACTGCTCGGGCGTGGCCTCGGTCTGGTGCTGCGCCTTCCACTGCGCGAACGGCTGGCCGTAGACCGCCTCGCGCGCCTCGTCGCGGGTCATGGCGATGCCGCGCGCCTGCGCGCCGTCGCGGTACCAGTCGGCCAGGCAGTTGCGGCAGAAACCGGCCAGGATCATCAGGTCGATGTTCTGTACCTCCGGCCGGTCCTGCATCAGGTGCTGGCGCAGGCGCCGGAACGCGGCCGCCTCGATGGCGATGGTGTCGTGATCGATTTCGTTCATGGCATCTCGGCCGGTGTGGCGTGAATGGGGGATAATGCGCGGCCCAGCACCCGACGCCAATCCCGCCTCATGACGTCCGCCCCGACTCCGGCCCGCATCCTCGACGGCAAGCGCATCGCCGAGGACCTGCTCGACAATCTCAAGGCCCGGGTCGACGCGCGCGTGGCGGCCGGCCAGTCGCGCCCCGGCCTGGCCGTGGTCCTGGTCGGCAACGACCCGGCCTCCAGCGTCTACGTCAAGAACAAGCGCCGCGCCGCGCAAAAGGTCGGCATCCGCGCGATCGATTACGACCTGCCGGCCAGCACCAGCGACGCCGAACTGCTGGCCCTGGTCGACCGCCTCAACGCCGATCCGGACGTGCACGGCATCCTGGTGCAGCTGCCGCTGCCGGATCGCCGCGACGGCACCGCGCTGATCCACCGCATCGACCCGCGCAAGGACGTCGACGGCTTCCATCCGGAAAACGTCGGCCACCTGGCGCTGCGCCAGTTCGGCCTGCGTCCGTGCACGCCGCGCGGCATCACCACGCTGCTGGCCTACACCGACCGCCCAGTGCGCGGGCAGAGCGCGACCATCGTCGGCGTCAGCAACCACGTCGGCCGGCCGATGGCGCTGGAGCTGCTGATCGCCGGCTGCACCGTCACCAGCTGCCACAAGTTCACCCCGCCCGAAGTGCTGGAAGCCTCGGTGCGCGGCGCCGACATCCTGGTGGTGGCGGTGGGCCGCCCGCAGCTGATCCCGGGCGAATGGGTCAAGCCGGGCGCGGTGGTGATCGACGTGGGCATCAACCGCCTCGACGACGGCCGCCTGGTCGGCGACGTCGGCTTCGCGCAAGCCGCCCAGCGCGCCAGCTGGATCACCCCGGTACCGGGCGGCGTCGGCCCGATGACGGTCGCCACGCTGATGCAGAACACGCTGGAAGCGGCCGAGGCCTCCGACGCCTGAGCGCGGCTTTGGGCCGCCCGCGAGCTTTTTTTGCTCGTCATTCCCGCGAAGGCGGCTTCGCTCTTGCTCGTCATTCCCGCGAAGGCGGGAATCCAGTGACTTCAGCCGGTACGTGCCAATATTTCAGTGTGGCCGAAGCGGGTTCCTCGGACTTCCAGCTCTTTCGCACGAAAGGCACTGGATTCCCGCCTCCGCGGGAATGACGAGCCAAAACAGCCAGGGGCCGAGGGAGCCCTTAACGGCCGCCCCCCGATCCGCCCACGGAACGCCGAATTCCACCCGCACACCCAGCGCCGGGGCTCCGATTCGGGTTACAATGGCGCGCTTCATCCTCCCGGGCCCGCCCATGCTGCGCATCCAGGCTGAAGCGCTTACCTACGACGATGTGTCTCTCGTCCCCGCGCATTCGAATGTCCTGCCTAAGGACGTCAACCTCTCCACCCGCCTGACCCGCGACCTGTCGATCCGTCTGCCGATCCTGTCGGCGGCGATGGACACGGTCAGCGAGGCCCGCCTCGCGATCGCGCTGGCGCAGCTGGGCGGCATCAGCATCCTGCACAAGAACATGAGCCTGGAAGCCCAGGCCGCGCAGGTCGCCAAGGTCAAGAAGTTCGAGGCCGGGGTGATCCGCGAGCCGTTCACCGTGGGCCCGGAAACCACCATCGGCGAAGTGCTCAAGCTGACCCGCGCGCGCAACATCTCCGGCGTGCCGGTGGTCGACGGCGGCCAACTGGTCGGCATCGTCACCAGCCGCGACATGCGCTTCGAGACCAAGCTGGACGATCCGGTCCGCCACATCATGACCAAGCGCGACCGCCTGATCACGGTGGGCGAGGGCGCCAGCGACGACGAAGTCCTGCAACTGCTGCACAAGCACCGCATCGAGAAGGTGCTGGTGGTCAACGACGGCTTCGAGCTGCGCGGCCTGATCACCGTCAAGGACATCCAGAAGAAGACCGACAACCCCAACGCCGCCAAGGACAGCGCCGAGCGCTTGCTGGTGGGCGCGGCGGTCGGCGTGGGCGGCGACACCGAGGCGCGCGTGGAAGCGCTGGCCGCGGCCGGCGTCGACGTGATCGTGGTCGATACCGCGCACGGCCATTCGCAGGGCGTGCTGGACCGCGTGAAGTGGGTCAAGACGCGCTTCCCGCAGCTGCAGGTGATCGGCGGCAACATCGTCACCGGCGACGCCGGTCTGGCGCTGATGGATCACGGCGCCGACGCGGTCAAGGTCGGCGTGGGCCCGGGCTCGATCTGCACCACGCGCGTGGTCGCGGGCGTGGGCGTGCCGCAGATCACCGCCGTGGCGATGGTCGCCGAGGCGCTGCAGGACCGCATTCCGCTGATCGCCGACGGCGGCATCCGCTACTCGGGCGATATCGGCAAGGCGTTGGTCGCCGGCGCGTCCACGGTCATGGTCGGCGGCCTGTTCGCCGGCACCGAGGAAGCGCCGGGCGAGATCGAACTGTTCCAGGGCCGCAGCTACAAGAGCTACCGCGGCATGGGCAGCCTGGGCGCGATGGAGCAGGGGTCCAAGGACCGCTATTTCCAGGACGCCTCCGACGCCGACAAGCTGGTTCCCGAAGGCATCGAAGGCCGCGTGCCGTACCGCGGCTCGCTGGGCGGCGTGGTCCATCAGCTCGCCGGCGGCCTGCGCGCGACGATGGGTTACGTCGGCTGCGCGACCATCGAGGAGATGCGCAAGAAGCCCAGCTTCGTGCGCATCACCAACGCCGGTTCGCGCGAGAGCCATGTGCACGACGTGCAGATCACCAAGGAACCGCCGAACTATCGCGCCGGCTGATCGTCATCCAAGAAGGGAAACGAATGTTTCCCTTCTTCGTTTTTGAACGCCCCGTTTAGAACTCCCTGTTGTACAGCTGCGGAATTTCCATGACCGACATCCATAGCGACAAGATCCTGATCCTCGACTTCGGCGCCCAGTACACGCAGCTGATCGCCCGCCGCATCCGCGAGATCGGCGTGTACTGCGAAATCTGGGCCTGGGACCACGACCCGGCCGAGATCGCCGCGTTCGGCGCCAAGGGCATCATCCTGTCGGGCGGTCCGGAATCGACCACCGAAGCCGGCGCGCCCAGCGCGCCGCAGCAGGTGTTCGACGCCGGCTTGCCGATTCTGGGCATCTGCTACGGCATGCAGACCATGGCCAAGCAGCTCGGCGGCGACACCGAAGCCGCCGACCAGCGCGAGTTCGGCCACGCCGAAGTGCAACTGGTCGCGCACGACCGCCTGTTCGACGGCCTCAAGGACCACCCGGGTTCGCCGCCGCGTCTGGACGTGTGGATGAGCCACGGCGACCACGTTTCCAAGGCGCCCGAAGGTTTCGTCGTCACCGCCAAGACCGACCGCATCCCGGTCGCGGCCTTCGCCGACGACGCGCGCCGCTGGTACGGCGTGCAGTTCCATCCCGAAGTCACCCACACCAAGCAGGGCCAGACCCTGCTGCGCCGCTTCGTGGTCGACATCTGCGGCTGCCAGACCCTGTGGGACGCGGCCCACATCATCGAGGACCAGATCGAGCGCGTGCGCGCCCAGGTCGGCAGCGACGAGGTCATCCTCGGCCTGTCCGGCGGCGTCGACTCCTCGGTGGTGGCCGCGCTGCTGCACAAGGCCATCGGCGACCAGCTGACCTGCGTGTTCGTCGACACCGGCCTGCTGCGCTACAACGAAGGCGACCAGGTGATGGCGATGTTCGCCGAGCACATGGGCGTGAAAGTGGTGCGCGTCAACGCCGCCGACCGCTACTTCGACAGGCTCGCCGGCGTCAGCGACCCGGAAGCCAAGCGCAAGATCATCGGCAACCTGTTCGTCGAGATCTTCGACGAGGAATCGAACAAGCTGGCCAATGCCAAGTGGCTGGCGCAGGGCACCATCTACCCCGACGTGATCGAGTCGGCCGGCAGCAAGACCGGCAAGGCCCATGTCATCAAGAGCCACCACAACGTCGGCGGCCTGCCCGAGCACATGAAGCTGGGCCTGGTCGAACCGCTGCGCGAGCTGTTCAAGGACGAAGTGCGGCGCCTGGGCCTGGAACTGGGCCTGCCGCGCGAGATGGTCTACCGCCATCCGTTCCCAGGCCCCGGCCTGGGCGTGCGCATCCTGGGCGAGGTCAAGCGCGAGTACGCCGACCTGTTGGCCAAGGCCGACCACATCTACATCGACGAACTGCGCAAAGCCGGTCTGTACGACAAGACCAGCCAGGCCTTCGCGGTGTTCCTGCCGGTCAAGTCGGTGGGCGTGGTCGGCGACGCGCGCGCCTACGAATGGGTGATCGCGCTGCGCGCGGTGGAGACCGTCGACTTCATGACCGCGCACTGGGCGCACCTGCCGTACGACTTCCTCGGCACCGTGTCCAACCGCATCATCAACGAACTGCGCGGCGTCTCGCGCGTGGTCTACGACATCAGCGGCAAGCCGCCGGCGACGATCGAGTGGGAATGAGTCCGCGGGCGTGACCGCGACCGACCGGCAATGCACGAACAGGCCCGCTTTGCGGGCCTGTTCGTTTTCGCGCCCGGCGCGGACGGTGGACGCGCGCGCGGACCTGGCCTAGCCTTGGGCCGTCTTCGCTCAACGCCCGCCATCGCCCATGTCCCTGGGAGAACAACTCCGCCAAGCCCGGCAGAAAGCGCAGCTGTCGCTGCGCGAGCTCAGCGCGCGCGCCGGGATCTCGATCGCCAAGCTGTCGAAGGTGGAGAACGGCTTGGCGACGCTGCGTCATCCCGAGTTGCTGACCCTGGCCGAAGCCCTGGCCGTGCCGGCCACGGCGCTGCTGGCGCCGCCCACGCTCGTGCCCGGCGCCGGCGCGCGGCGGGCGGTGACCCGCGCCGACGGCGGACGCAAGTTCGAGCACAGCCATCGCACCTACGAAATGCTGTGCAGCGAGCTCAGCGGCCAGTCCAACCTGTTCTGGCGGGTGACCGTGCGCGACAAGCCGCCCGGCGGCGAGGACGCGTTCGTGTCGCACCCGGGCGAGGAGTTCGTGTACGTGCTCAAGGGCAAGGTCGCGCTGCACACAGACGCCTACGAACCGCTGGTGCTGGCCGCGGGCGACAGCGTGCTGTTCGACGCGCAGACCCGCCATGCGTATTTCGCGGTCTCGCGCGAGGCGGTGCTGCTGATGTCCAACACCGTTGGCGAAGACGGCGCGCAGGTGCAGGGCGAGGCGGCGCGCGCCGGGTTGCGGCCCAAGCGCAAGCGCTGAGCCGTCGGAGCGCTGCGTCGCGGCAGCGCGGCTGTGAGTGGCGGACGGTCGCTGCGCAGGACGCTCGCCGCTTGAATCCCTCCACTCGAACCCCGCCGCTCGCCTTCAGCGGCTCGGGCCCGGCCGCGTGAACACGCCGCACGGCGCAGTCAAGCACCGGGCTGGATCAGCTCCGCCGCCTTCTCGCCGATCATGATCGCCGCGGCGTTGGTGTTGGCGCTGACCAGGGTCGGCATGATCGAGGCGTCGGCCACGCGCAAGCGCTGCACACCGTGCACGCGCAAATCCGGGCCGACGACCGCCCGCGCATCCACGCCCATGCGGCAGGTGCCGGCCGGATGGCTGAAGCGCATGCAGTGCTTGCGCAGGAACGCGTCCCACTCGGCGTCGCTGTCGACCTGCGCGCCCGGGCGCAGCTCGCGCTCGACGTAGCCGCGCATCGCGCCGGTCGCGTACAACCGCCGCGCCAGCTTCGCGCCTTCGCGCAGCAAGCCGCGGTCGTGCGGATCGGCGAGCATTTCCAGACGGATTTCCGGCAGCTCCGCCGGATCGCCCGAACGCAGCCGCAGCGTGCCGCGCGCGCGCGGACGGCAGACATTGACCGCGATCACCACCGCAGGCACCGGCAGCAGCACCGGGCCGTCGCCGGAGGTGTTGTAGCCGATCGGCGTGAACACCAACTGCAGGTCCGGCCGCTCGACCTGCGGCGCGCTGCGGGCGAAGGCGACGGCGTGCCCGATCGGCGTGGTCCCGGGGCCGCGGCCGCGCAGCAGGAAATCCAGGCCGTGGCGCAGCACCGACAGCGGGCCGGTCTCGACGTTGTAGGTGCGCATATTGACCTGCGCGGTGATCAGCGCGCCGGGATGCTCCTGCAGATTCGCGCCGACGCCCGGACTGTCGCGGACCACGCCGATGCCATGGCGCTCAAGATGTTCGGCCGGGCCGATGCCCGACAGCATCAGCAGCTTGGGCGAGGCCAGCGCGCCGGCGCAGACGATGATCTCGCGTCGCGCATGCGCGATCTTGCGTTGTCCGCGATGGCGATAGGCCACGCCGTGGGCCGCGGCGTCGGCGATCAGTACCCGTTCGGCCAGGGCGCCGGTGACGATGTCGAGGTTGCGCCGCCGGCGCGCCGGACGCAGGAACGCGCGCGCGGCGCTGTGGCGCCAGCCGCGCAACTGGGTCGCCTGCAGATAGCCGGCGCCGAACGGATCGCCGCCGTTCAACTCGTCGTTGCGCGGCAGCCCCAGTTCCTCGGCCGCGTCTAGGAAGGCCGCGGCCAGCGGATGCGGACTGCGCAGGTCGGCGACGCTGAGCGGCCCGTCGCCGCCGCGGCCCGGCCCGGCGCCGCGCGAGTTGCGCTCGCTGCGCAGGAAGCACGGCAGCACCTCGTCGAAGCTCCAGCCCGGATTGCCGGCGCGCGCCCAGTCGTCGTAGTCCTCGCGCGAACCGCGCAGGTAAATCATCCCGTTCACCGAACTGCTGCCGCCGAGCACCCTGCCGGCCGGCCAGTCCTCGCTGCGCCCGTCGCGGCTGGGGTCGGGTTCGGTGCGGTAGGGCCAGGTCACCTTGCCGCTGGACAGCGCCATTTCCTCTCCCGCCGGCACATGGAGATAGGGATAGAGGTCGGCCGGCCCGGCTTCGAGCAGCAGCACGCGCACCTGCGGATCGGCCGACAGGCGATGGGCGAGCACGCTGCCGGCCGAACCGGCGCCGACCACGATGTAGTCCCACGTGGGGAAGGAAGCCTGGTTCATGCATGGACCTCGCCGGTTGGGCCGCCGTTCGTCGGCTGAGCCGGGGCGCGACGGCGGGAGGGTTTGACACACGGATCGCGATGAGCGAAAACTACCACGCCATGTTTCTATATGGAAACATTGTTAATAATAGGAAACGGAACCGAATGTCCGACCCCAACCTCAGCTCGATCGCCACCGTCGAGGACGTCGTCCGCCTGATCCAGGCGCGCCGTCCCGACCACGTCAACGTCGGCTACGGCGACATGCCGGGCCAGTTGCGGGTCAAGTACGTGTCCACCGAGCGCTTCCTCAGCGCGCTGGAAAAGGGCATCGGCTTCGCCGGCGCGGCGCTGGCCCTGGATCACGGCGACGTGCAGCGTCCGGCTCAGGGCGTTAGCAGCGGCGACGGAGTGATCTTCGGCGACCGCCTGTGCCGCGTGGTGCCCGACAGCGTGCGCGAGATCCCTTGGGAAAGCCCCACGCGCAACCTGCTGTTCCTGGCCGATTTCGAGGAGCCCGAGGGGCCGCTGCAGCCGCGCAACGTCTATCGCCGGGTGCTGGCGCGCGCCCGCGCGCAAGGGCTGCGCGCGTTCCACTCCAGCGAATACGAATTCACCATGTTCGAAGAAACGTCGCGTTCGGTCCGCGAGAAGGACTACCGCGGCTTGCGCCTGGCCACGCTCGACAACTCCTATCACCTGATGCTGCGCCAGGGCGTCGGCAGCGGCTTCTACAACGCGCTGATGGACTGCTGCAAGCGCATGGACATTCCGCTGGAGGGCGTGCACGAGGAAATGGGCGCCGGCTTCATGGAAGCCGCATTGGCGTACGGCGAGGGCGTGCGCGCGGCCGACGACGCGATGCTGTTCAAGACCGTGGCCAAGATCGTCGCCCAGCGCCACGACAAGCTGATCACCTTCATGGCGCGCTGGTCCAACCAAGCCGACGGGCAGAGCGGCCACATCCACGTTTCGCTGCGCGACGAGCAGGGCGATCCGGTGTTCCACGATCCGAGCGAGCCGCGCGGCATGAGCCGGACGATGCGTCACTTCGTCGGCGGCGTGCAGCGCCTGCTGCCGGAATTCCTGATCCTGTTCGGGCCGACGGTGAATTCGTTCCGCCGCTATCAGCCGTGGATCTTCTCGCCGGTGGCGGCGACCTGGGGCTGGGAGAACCGCACCTGCGCGCTGCGCCTGATCGGCGGTTCGCCGCATTCGCAACGCGTCGAATGCCGGGTGCCGGGCGCCGATGCCAATCCCTACCTGGCCCTGGCCTGCGTGCTCGGCGCCGGCTTGTGGGGCATCGAACACGCGATCGAGCCGGGCGAGGAGTCGACCTGGAACGTCTACGACAACCTCGACAAGGTCGCACCGCAATACCGCTTCCCGCGCAGCTTCGCCGCGGCGATCGAGCGCTTCGACGCCTCGCGCGCGGCGCGCGAGCTGTTCGGCGACCGCTTCGTCGACGCCTACGTGGAGATGAAGCGCGCCCAGGACGAAGAGTTCGCCGCGCTGGTCACCGACGTGGAGCTGCGTCGCTTCTTCGAATTCGCCTGAGGCCGTCGATGGACGCTTTCGAAATCATTTCTCCGGTCGACGGCCGGTCGCTGTCGGTGGTGCGCTATGCGCGCGAGTCCGAGTCCGAGCGCGCGTTGCAACGCGCGCAGGCGGCGCTGCCGGGCTGGCGTGCGCTCGGCCTGGATGCGCGCCTGGCGGCGATCGAAGCCTTCGTGGCGGCGATGGAGGCGCGGCGCGCCGAGTTCGCCAAGCAGGTGCTGTGGCAGATCGGCCGGCCGCTGCAGTTCGCCGACGAACTGGGACGGGTGCGGGCGGGCTGGGAGCGCACGCGCGCGCTAGCGCCGCAGTTGCTCGGCGAACAGGTCGTGGACGGCGGCGACGGTATCCGCCGCGCGCTGCGGCGCGAGCCCAAAGGCATCGCGCTGGGCATCTGCGCCTGGAACTACCCGGTGGCGATGGCCGCACAGATGGCGATCGCGGCGCTGGCCGCGGGCAATGCCTTCGTGCTCAAGCACGCCCCGCAGACCGCGCTGATCGCCGAGCTGATGGCGGAGTGCGCGGACGCGGCGGGCTTGCCGGGCGGCGTGTTCCAGGTCTTGCATCTGCCGCATGCGATGGTCGAGCGGCTGCTGTCGCAGCGACGTTTCCAGGCGGTGCAGTTCATCGGTTCCGAACGCGGCGGGCGGGCGGTGCTGGCGGCCGCCAGCGCCGGGCTGGTCGCGACCGGACTCGAGCTTGGCGGCAAGGATGCGGCGTATGTGCGTGCCGACGCGGATCTGGACTGGGCCGCGGCGCAGTTGGTCGAAGGCGCGTACGCCAACTCGGGCCAGTCGTGCTGTTCGGTCGAGCGCATCTATGTCGACCGGCGCGTGTATCCGCGCTTCGTCGATGCCTTCGTTGAACGCGCGCGCGCATTGCGGCTGGATCACCCGCTGCGTTCGCCGGATCTGGGGCCGGTGGTCAGCGCAGCCGCGGCGCAGCGCATCGCCGACGAAGTCGCCGCCGCCGTCGCCGCCGGCGCGCGCGCCGCGCTGGCCGGACACCGCGCCGGCGAACTCGCCGGACAGGGCGCCTACCTGTCGCCGGAAGTCCTGCTCGACGTGAACGCCGACATGGCCATTGAGCGCGAGGAAACCTTCGGCCCGGTGGCGACGCTGACGGCGGTGGACGGCGACGCGCAGGCGCTGGCGGCGATCAACGCCAGCCGCTTCGGCCTGACCGCGTCGGTGTGGACGCGCGAGCCGCAGGCGGCGGCCGGCCTGATCGACGCGATCCAGGCCGGCACTGTGTTCGTCAACCGCTGCGACCACGCCGACCTGCATCTGCCCTGGGGCGGAACCAAGGCCTCCGGGCTCGGCCGCATCGGCGCCGGCGCGAGCTTCGACGAATGGGTGGAACTCAAGTCCGTGCACGTGCGCGAAACGGGGGCGAAATGAACGCCGATCCGCTTGCGCTCGAACCCGGCGCGGCCTGGCCCGCGGGCGAGGTCTTCAACCCGACCGGGCGCGCGCCGCTGGTGCTGGTGTGCGAACACGCCTCCAACCGCATTCCGCCGGGCTACGCCGACCTGGGCTGCGACGCGCACGATTTGTCGCGCCATATCGCCGTGGATCTCGGCGCGGGCGAACTCGCCCGCGGCCTGGCGCTGCATCTGGATGCGCCGGCGGTGCTTTGCTCGACCAGCCGCTTGTTCGTGGACTGCAACCGCGCGCCGTTCGAATCCGACTGGATCGCGCCGGTGTCGGACCGCAGCGCGATCGCCGGCAATGCCGACCTCAGCGCGGCGCAGCGGCATGCGCGCGCGCAGCTGGTGTTCGAGCCGTTCCACGCGCTGGTCGGCGAGACGGTCGCGGCCAAACGCCGCGAGGGCGGCGACCCGCTGATCGTCGCCGTACATAGCTACGCGCCGTTCCTCGACGGGCTCGCGCGGCCGCCGGTGGCGGTGATCTGGGACCAACCGACGCCGGCGACCCACGTCGTCGCCGCCTTGCGCCGCGAGGTTGAGCCGGTCGGCGACAACGCGCCCTACGACGGCCGCCTCGCGCGCGGCTACACCTTCGACCGCCACGCGCGCCCGTTCGGCCTGCGCCGTTTCGCCATCGAAGTGCGCCAGGACTTGCTCGGTGAACCCGGCGGGGTGGCGACGTGGACGCGGATCGTCGGCGAGGCGATCGCGGCGGCAATGCAAGCGCGGCAGTGATGCGAACTCAATCCGCCGGCCGCGACGCGACCGGCGCAGCAGATCCAACCCGGGGAGGGGAGACGAACGTGGACGGCAATGCGGAAACGGTGGAACTGCGCAAGAACGCGCTGGGCTGGCTGCAGATCGTGTTCTTCGTCATCGCGACCAACGGCCCGCTGATCGGGCTGGTCGGCGCGGTGCCGGTGGCGATCGGCATGGGCAACGGCGTCGGCACCGCCGGTGCGTTCGTGCTGGCCGGCGCGGCGTACCTGCTTTTCAGCGTCGGCTTCGTCGCCATGAGCCGGCACATCGGCAATGCCGGCGCGTTCTATTCCTACGTCACCGCCGGGCTCGGCGGCGGCGCCGGCATCGTCGCCGCGTTCCTGGCGCTGGCGGCGTACTTCGGCATCCAGCTGGCGTGCTTCGCGATGATCGGGTTCTTCCTCGAACAAGCGCAGCAACAGTGGCTCGGCGCCAGCGCGGCATGGTGGATCAACGCGCTGGCGGTGGCGGTGTTGGTCCGAATTTGCGGCTATCGCAACATCGAGTTCAGCAGTCGCGTGCTGGCGGTGCTGATGCTGTGCGAGATCGGCATCGTGCTGCTGTTCGTGGCCGCCGTGTTCGCGCACGGCGGCGGCCCGGAGGGGTTCTCGGCGGCGCCGCTGCTGCCGTCGCAGGTGTTCTCGGCCGGGCTCGGGGTGTCGCTGGTGTTCGTCGCCGGTTCCTACTTCGGCTTCGAGACCACCGCGATCTACGCCGAGGAAGCGCGCGACCCGCGCCGCAGCATCGCCATCGCCACCTACGTGGCGCTGGGCGCGATCACCGTGTTCCTGTCGCTGGCGACCTGGGCGATCACCGTTGCCTACGGCCCGCAGCAGGTGGTCGCGGCGGCGCAGGCCGACCCGGGCAACTTCTGGTTCGCGATGGCGGCCACGCTGACCGCGCCGCCGGTGGCGGCGGCGATGAGCGCGCTGGTGATCACCAGTTTGTTCGCGTCGTTGCTGAGCCTGCACAACTCGGTCTCGCGCTATCTGTTCGCGATGGGTCGCGAAGGCGTGCTGTGGCACTGGCTGGCGCGGGTGCATCCGCGCCAGCGCACGCCGTCGGCGGCCGGCGCGACCCAATTCGCCGCGTCGATCGCCTGCATCCTGGCCTTCGCTGCGATCGGCGCCGATCCGATGGCGGCAGTGCTGCCGGTGGGCTCGGCGGTGGCCTCGATCTCGATGCTCACGGTGCAGGTGCTGGCCAGCATCGCGGTGCCGTTCTTCTTCCTGTCGCGGCCGCTGCCGCGGCGGCCGTGGACGACCGTGGTCGCGCCGCTGGCCGCGGCGCTGGTGCTGACCGGACTGATCGCGCTGATCTGCCAGAGCCTGCCGCTGCTGGCCGGCGGCAACGCGGTGTTCGTCGCGCTGATTCCGGCCTGCGTGATCGCGGTGGCCGCGGCGGCCGTCGTCTATGCGTGGTGGCTGTGGCGCTACCGCGGCCAGTTCTACCGCAACCTCGGGCAGGCGCTCGAACGCGTCTGAGTCTGCGTCGAACCGCGCCGACGCGTGCGCGCGGAGCCGTGCGGCCCGGGTTCGGCCGTTTGCATCGCAAGGAGAACGATCATGTCCGATCATGAACGCCGCCGCGCCGGGCGCGGGCGGGCGGGGATGTGCGCTTTGGCGCTGGCGGCGGCATCGCCAGGCGGCGCGGCGTGGGCAATGAGCGCGCCGGATCCCGGCGACATCCAGCCCGCGCCGCCGGGCATGGACGTGCTGCTGCTGTACGGCCAGCACCTGCGTGGCGACCGCGTTTACGCCAACGGCAAGCGCGCGTTCGATGGCCTGGATTTTCGCGCCGACGTCCTCACCGCGCGCTATGTCCACTTCTTCGCGCTCGACGGCAAGACCACGACCTTCGAAGTGATCTCGATGGGCAACCGTCAGCGCGATGCGTTCGACCGCGACGGCCTCAGCGGCATGGGCAACCTGGTCGTGGGCACCTCCTGGTGGCCCAAGGCCGACGAGAGCCGCGGCCGCTACCTGACCTTCGCGGCCTACCTGAGCCTGCCGACCTCGCCGCGTGCGGGCGAGGGCCTGATCACCGGCGAGGACCGCTATACGCTGGAGCTGCAGGGCGGCTACATGACCAAGCTGACCGAACGCTGGACCGCGGAATTCATGGGCCAGGCCGAGTTCTACACCCAGGACGACAGCAGCCAAGTGCACCGCGATCCGATGTATCGCGCGACCGCGCATCTGAGCTACAACCCGACGCCGGCGACGCGCTTCGCGCTGAGCGCGCGCCAGAGCTTCGGCGCGCGCGAGAGCCTGCACGGCGAGCGTTTGCTCGGGAGCAAGAACGACACCAACGTCACCCTCACCTGGGCGCAACAGCTCAACGACCGGGTGCAAGTGCAGTTGCAGTACACCCGCGACCTGTCGGTGCGTGAAGGCCCGCAGATCGACGGCGTGCAAGGGCGGCTGGCGCTGGCGTTCTGAGCGGGTGCCGGCGGCTACGCAGACGCTCGCGGCGCGCGCCCTCGCGCAACTGCGCAGCGGCGGCGCCGGAGCCACTGGCTCGCAGGTGGAATACCGATCGGCCATGGATGGCCGGGCCGGATCAGCCGAAGCTGAGATGCCGCGCCATGGACGGCAGCCGTATCGCTGCCGACTCCAAGGCCTCGCACCCAACTACGGCGCAGACTCGACCGCCACCCCACAAGTCCGCTTGGCCGGGCCGAACACCAACAAGCTGATCGCCCCAAGCACGCACACGCCCAAACCGCCGAACAGCAGCACCCAACCGAAGCCGTGCACCAAGGCGGCGCGGCCGATCGCCTCGATACCCGTCAGCGACGCCTCGTTCGTCGCCGACACCGCGTGGCCGGCGGCGATGTCCTGCGCCAACGCACGCAGACGCATGGCATCGACCGATGCGGGCAGGGCCTGCCTCAAATACGAAGCAATGCCCGCCAGCAGGATCAACCCCATCAGCGCGATGTTGATCGCCAGGCTGATCAGGCGCGCGCTCATGTCGATGCCCGAGGCCATGCCGGCGCGATCGGGCGTCACCGCGCCGGTGGTGGTGTTGGTCACCGGCGTATTGGTCATGCCCAGGCCGATGCCGGCCAGCAGCGCGCCAGGCAGCATGCTCAACCAACTCGGACGGTCCACGGCGCTGCCGTAGCGCATCAGCAGGAAGCCGACGCCGATCGCGAACAGGCCGGCGGGGATCACCAGGCCCGGTCGATGGCGCAGCATCAGGCGCTCGGCCAGCGGCGGCACGAACAGCGTGGGCAGCGTGTAGGCCAGCAAGGCCAGTCCCGTCTCGACCGCGCCGTAGCCCAGCGCGCCCTGGAAATAGATCGGCAGGTAGATCATGAACGGCCAGAAGCTGAAGTTCATCGCCACCGAACCGACCAGCGCGCCGGAAAAATCGCGCGAGCGGAATACCGAGAAGTCGAACATCGGATGCGGCGTGATCCGTTCGACGATCACGAACGCGACGAAGGACGCGAGCGTCGCGCAGAGGATCGCGATCGCGGTCGGACTGGAGAAACCCAGGTCCGGTCCCTGCGTGATGTAGTAGGTCAGGCCCAACACCGACATCGACAGGGCGACCATGCCGGGCAGGTCCAAACGCTGCGCCTGCGAGTCGCGCGATTCCTGCATGCCGGCCAGCGCCAGCGCCAACGTGATCAGGCTCAGCGGCGCATGCACCAGGAACACCCACTGCCAGTTCGACAGCGCCACGATCGCCGCGCCGATGATCGGCCCGAAGCCCAGGCCGATGCCGAACACGATGCCCCACACGGCGAAGGCGCGGCTGCGCTCCGGACCGGGCTGGAACTGGTGCGAAAGCACCGCGGCCTGACAGATCAGCATGGTGCCCGCGCTCATGCCCTGCAGAAAGCGCGCGACGATCAGCAACTGCACGTCGCGGGCCAGGCCGCAGATCAGCGAGGTCGCACCGAACAGCAGCAGGCTGATCAGCATCACGCGCTTGCGGCCGTAGCGATCGGCCAGGGTGCCCGCCGCCATCAGCACTGTCGTGCAGGCGATGGTGTAGGCGTTCATGATCCACTGCATGTCCTTGAAGTCGCCCTGCAGCAGCGCCTCCAGCGTGGGCAGGATCACCGGCACGCTGGAGATCTCCAGGCCGAACATCAATGCGGACAGGGACACCGCGGCCAGCGCGGTCGCGTTCTTGTTAGGGGCCGACTTGCTGGGGGCCAATGCGCTCATTCGGAATTCTCTTGACGAAGGCCACGGGCACGCGGCCGCGTCGCGGGCCACGCGTCGATGCATTCGGGGCAGGGGGCTGTAGCGGCGTTCGCAGCCGCTGCGACAGGCGTTAGCCGAGGCCGATCCGGACGGCCACGGGGCCTAAATCGGTGGCTCCAGGCGGCGCGCGGTTGCTAGCCGGCGAGGTCTATTCTCGGCCCGGCCATTTCATGATGGAAATGATTTAATTTTGTGGGATTAATCATTTTTCATCATGATAGAGTCCGCCCATGGACTTCGATCCGACCCTGCTGCGCGCCTTCGTCGCGGTCAAACACTGCGGCGGCTTCACGCGCGCCGCTGCGCGCCTGCACCTCACCCAATCCGCGGTCAGCCATCAGATCCGCCGGCTCGAAGAGCAGGTAGGCCGGCCGCTGCTGCATCGCACGACGCGCAGCCTGACCCTCACCGAGGACGGCGAGGATTTCCTGCGCTACGCCCAGCAGATCCTGGACTCGCTGGACGCCCTGAGCCGACGCTTCCTGCCGTCGCCGGTGTCGGGCACCGTGCGCTTCGGCGTGCCCGAGAACTTCATGGGCGAACGCCTGCCGACGCTGCTGTGCCAGTTCGCGCGCGCCTATCCGGCGGTGCGGCTGGACGTGAGCGTGGGCATGAACTTCGATCTGCCCAACATGATCGACGCCGACGAACTCGACCTGGCGGTGGTCATTTCGGCGCCCAAGCACGAGCGCGGCACGCTGCTGCGGCGCACGCGCCTGGTCTGGATCGCCGCGGACACTTTCGAGCCGCCGGCCGGTGCGTCGCTGCCGCTGGCGTTCTATCCGCCGCCTTGCGTGTATCGCCACATCAGCGTCGCGGCGCTGGGCCGCACCGGCCTGGAGTGGCACGTGATCTTCACCTCGCCCAGCCACCAGGGCCTGCGCGCGGCCGTGCTGGCCGGGCTGGCGGTGACGGTGCTGACGGTGGACGATGTCGAGCCCGGCATGAAGATCGTCGACGGGCTGTACGGCCTGCCGCCGCTGCCGCACGCGGACTTCGCCCTGATCTGCGGGGCCGGCGGCAAGACGCCGGCGGCGCTGGAGTTCGGTCGTTTGATCCTGGACATGCCGGAGCCTTCGGGCGCTGCCAAGCGGGCGGCGGCGAGGACGTGATTTCGCGGTAAGCGATCGGTCGCGCTGCGGCCGCGAACGCCGCTGACGGTCTCGGGGCGTGCGTCTACTCTCCGTCCGTGATCCAGGCCGCAGCGACGATGCGCCGCGGCCAGGGCTCGGGGATAATCGCCATCCACGACTACGGAACCGCGGTGTGAGCGAGCAGGACGACATCGACCAACGCTGGATGCGCCATGCCCTGGCGCTGGCCGAGCGTGCCGAACGCGAGCACGACGAGATTCCGGTCGGCGCGGTGCTGGTCTCGGCGACGGGCGAGGTGCTGGGCGAGGGCGGCAACCGTAACATCGGCGAGCGCGATCCCAGCGCCCACGCCGAGATCGTGGCGATGCGCGAGGCCGGCCGCCGGCTCGACAACCACCGCCTGATCGGCACCACCCTGTATGTGACCTTGGAGCCGTGCGCGATGTGCGCGATGGCGATGGTGCACGCACGCGTCGCCCGGGTGGTGTTCGGCGCCAGCGACCCCAAGACCGGCGCCGCCGGCAGCGTGTTCGACCTGCTGACCGACCCGCGCCACAACCACCGCGTGGCGGTGCAGGGCGGTGTGCTCGGCGAGGAAGCCGGCGCGCGTCTCACGGCCTATTTCCGACGCAAGCGCGGCAAGACTGACTGATCGGAACGCTTCGGCTTTGGCCTTATGTGGGAGCGACGCGAGTCGCGATGAGTTCCGGGCGCCCGGGAAATCGCGGCTTACGCCGCTCCCACAGAAAGCGACTAACGAGAATGACCGCGGAGTGCAGAGCTCCCAACCCAAAGCGGCGGCTTTGGCCTTCTGTGGAAGCGACGCGAGTCGCGATGAATTCCGGGCGTTCGGGAAATCGCGGCTTACGCCGCTCCCACAGAAAGCGACGGACGAGCATGACCGCGGAGTGCAGCGCTGCTACCCCAAAGCGGCGGCTTTGGCCTTCTGTGGGAGCGACGTGAGTCGCGATGGGGTTCCGGGCGCTCGGGGAAATCGCGGCTTACGCCGCTCCCACAGAAAGCGACGGACGAGCATGACCGCGGAGTGCAGCGCTGCTACCCCAAAGCGGCGGCTTTGGCCTTCTGTGGGAGCGACGTGAGTCGCGATGGGGTTCCGGGGCGCTCGGGGAAATCGCGGCTTACGCCGCTCCCACAGAGAGCCCGAAGCCAGGCGCCGCCGCTCACTCCACCGGCAGCTTGCGCCCGTCGCGGTCGAACTCGCGCTTGAGCTCGGCGTCCAGCATGGTCACGCTCATGCGCGCCTCGCGTCCTAGATTGATCGATGCCGCCAGCACCAGCAGCACGCCCAGCATGGCCAGACCGGTCGGCACGCCGCGCAGGCGGTAATCGGTGAACTGGTCGATGCCGATCGACAGGCTGGTGGCCACGAACGCGCTCATCGCCGCGTACAACAGCTGCAGGCAGGTCAGGATCAAGCGCACCCGGCGCCGGTGCTGGATGATGCGCGCCTCCAGATAGGCGCGGGCATCGTCGTTCGTGGTGTCTTCGAGCTGCTTGAGCTGCTGACGCATGCGGTCGACCACACGCGCCAGGCGGTTGTTGGACGACACCAGCAGCGACGCGGTCGCGGTCAGGAAGAACGCCGGCGTGATCATCGCCGAGACCACGGCGTAGTGGCCGGCGGCCAGGTTCAGCACATCGCTCATGGGCGCGGTTCCAGCGACAGGGACGTGCTGCCTATGATGCCTACGGACGCGGCCGGCGTCAGTCGCCGCTGCGCGGACGGCGCAGATTGGCGCGACGGTGGCCGTGGTCCATTTCCTCGTTCACGGCCTCCACCGCCAGCGAGGATTCCAACGCCAGCAGCACGCTGGCGGCGAACATCGCCAGCACGCCGCACACCGCCAGGATGGTGGGCAGCGAGGCCAGGCGATAGCCCAGATAGGCGTCGCCGGCGACGGTCAGGCTGGTGCCGACGAAGAAGCTGATCGCGGTGTACAGCAGCTGGCTGCCGCGCAGGATGATCTTGCTGCGGCGCTTCTGGCGCGCGATGTGGGCTTCCAGCATGCGCCGCTCTTCCTCGTCCTCGGTCTCGGCCAGCTCCTTGAGCAGCACGCGCGCACGGTCGATCACCCGCGCCAGGCGGTTGTTGGCCGACAGCAGCAGCGAGGCGGTCGCGGTCAGGAAGAACGCGGGCGCCAGCATCGCGGTCAGGATCGCGTAATGGGCGTAGGCGGCGGTCTGCGACATCGTCCGGAGGAGCGGCGGGGGGAGGTGGGCTATCATGCCCCGAACGGACGCATCACGGCGAGGACACCACGGGGGCCCATGACAGCGAAAAACGGCAACGACCACCGACTGATCTGGATCGACCTGGAAATGACTGGGCTCGACACCGATCATGACGCCATCCTGGAGATCGCGACCGTGGTCACCGATGCCCAGTTGCAGGTGCTGGCCGAAGGGCCGGAGCTGGCGATCCGCCAGCCGCTGGAACGGCTGCAGGCCATGGACGAGTGGAACCGCAACCAGCACGGCAAGTCCGGCCTGTGGCAGCGCTCGCTGGAGCAGGGCGTGAACCTGGACGAGGCCGAGGAACGCACGCTGGCCTTTCTTGCGCAGTGGGTGGCGCCGAACGCCTCGCCGATGTGCGGCAATTCGATCTGCCAGGACCGGCGCTTCCTGCACCGCCAGATGCCTCGCCTGGAGAAGTACTTCCACTACCGCAACCTCGACGTCAGCACCGTCAAGGAACTCGCGCGCCGCTGGGCGCCCGACGTGCTGGCCGGCGTCGGCAAGGACGCCAAGCACACCGCCCTGAGCGACGTGCACGACTCCATCGCCGAGCTGCGCCACTACCGCGGCGCGATGGGCAAGCTGGGCGGTTTGGGCTGAGCCGATTCCCGGTTTCGGGGTAGGAGCGGCGTAAGCCGCGACCACGCACTCACGGACACCTGCGCAGGTCGCGGCTCACGCCGCTCCTACCCCAGAGCAGCACGTACGCGTCGCCATGGACGGATCAGCCCGCTTCCTGTGGGAGCGACGTGAGTCGCGATCGAATCTCCGGCCGGTTGCATGGGGCGCGGCTCACGCCGCTCCTACCCCAAAGCAGGGCACCGCGAACTCAGGCTTTCGGCTTGACCGGCCGCACCACGTCGCCGTCGTCGGCGACCGAATTCACCAGCACATCCGACAACGGACGGCCGTCGGCGTCGTGGTGATACACATGCAGATCGCGCTGCGGATACGGAATGCTCAAACCGCCGCCGATGATGTCGTTGCGCACCGCTTCGTTGAGATCGCTGCGCGTGCGCAGCACGTCGGCGGTCTTGGCCCACACGCGCAACTCCAGGTTGACGCTGCTCTCGGCCAGCGCCACCACCAGCACCTCCGGCGCGGGCTCCTTCAACACCTTGGCATGCGCCGCGGCCACGCCCAGCAGCGTCTCGCGCGCCTTCTGCAGATCGTCGTCGTAGCCCACGCCCACCGCGATGTCGATGCGGCGGCGCGGGTTGGCGGTGAAATTGACGATGGGCGCGGTGGTGATGAGGCTGTTGGGCAGCACCACGGTGCGGTTGTCGACCGTGCGCAGACGGGTCTGGAACACGCGGATCTGATCGACCGTGCCCTCGATCCCAGCCGCCTGCACGTAATCGCCGACCCGGAACGGGCGCTGCATGATCAGCATCACGCCCGAGGCGATATTGGACAGCGAATCCTTCAGCGCCAGGCCGATCGCCAAGCCCGCCGCGCCCAGCACCGCCAGCACCGAGGCCGGCGACACGCCCAGCGTGAACAGCGCCGAGGTCGTGACCACGACCACCATGCCGGCGTAGGCGATGTTGCGCAGGAAGCCGCGCAGGGTGGCTTCCATATGACCGCGCGCCATGGCGCGGTCGAGTGCGTTGGACAGGCGTTTGGCCAGCCAGATCCCGATCAGCAGGACCGCCAGCGCGCCGGCCAGCTTGAGGCCAGCGGCCTGCAGCATGCCCAGCCAGTCGATGCCCTTCAGCTCCGCCAGCGAGGTGGGAACGTCGACCTGCACCGGCGGGACTTTCGCCGTCACCGGCTCAGCTCGCCTTGGCCTTGGCCATGCGCAGCCAGGTGTCGACCACGGTGTCGGGGTTCAGCGACACCGACTCGATGCCCTGGTCCATCAGCCAGATCGCCAGATCCGGGTGATCGCTGGGGCCCTGGCCGCAGATGCCGACGTACTTGCCCTTCGCGCGCGCCGCCGAAATCGCCATCGCCAGCAGCTTCTTCACCGCCGGATCGCGTTCGTCGAACAACTGAGCGACGATCGCCGAGTCGCGGTCCAGGCCCAGGCTGAGCTGGGTCAGGTCGTTGGAACCGATTGAGAAGCCGTCGAAGATCTCCAGGAATTCGTCGGCCAGCAGCGCGTTGGACGGCACCTCGCACATCATGATGATCTTGAGACCGTTCTGGCCCTGCTTGAGCCCGTTCTTCTCCAGCACCTCGACCACGCGGCGACCCTCATCGAGCGTGCGCACGAACGGGATCATGACCCAGCAATTGGTCAGGCCCATCTGCTCGCGCACCTTGAGCACAGCCTGGCATTCCAGGGCGAAAGCATCGGTGAAGGACGGATCGACATAACGGCTGGCGCCGCGGAAGCCGATCATCGGATTCTCTTCGTGCGGCTCGTAGCGCGAGCCGCCGATCAGGTTGGCGTATTCGTTGGACTTGAAGTCCGACAGGCGCACGATCACCGGGTGCGGCGCGAACGAAGCGGTGATGGTGGCGATGCCCTCGGCCAGGCGATCGACGTAGAACTGCACCGGATCGTCGCCGTAACCGGCGATCTTCTCGTCGATCTTCTTCTTGGTCGCCGCATCCTGCTGCGTGTACTCCAGCAGCGCCTTGGGATGGATGCCGATGTGGCTGGCGATGATCATCTCCAGGCGCGCCAGACCGACGCCGGCGTTGGGCAGCATGGCGAAGTCGAAGGCGCGCTCCGGGTTGGCGACGTTCATCATCACCTTCAGCGGCGCCGGCGGCATCTTCTCCAGGTCGGCGACGTGGCGCTCGAAGGGCAGGGCGCCGTCGTAGATGTAGCCGGTGTCGCCCTCGGCGCAGCTGACGGTGATGGTCTCGCCGTCCTTGATCGTCTCCAGCGCATTGCCGGTGCCGACCACGGCGGGCACGCCCAGTTCGCGGGCGATGATGGCCGCGTGGCAGGTGCGGCCGCCGCGGTTGGTCACGATCGCGGCCGAACGCTTCATCACCGGCTCCCAGTCGGGATCGGTCATGTCGGCCACCAGCACGTCGCCGGGCTGCACGCGGGCCATGTCGTCCAGGCTGCGCACCACGCGCGCCACGCCGCTGCCGATCTTCTGGCCGATGGCGCGGCCCTCGGCGACCACCGGGCCGCGCGAGGTCAGCTGGTAGCGCTCGATCTGGGTCGCCTTGGCGCGCGACTTCACCGTTTCCGGGCGCGCCTGCACGATGAACAGCTTGCCGCTGACGCCGTCCTTGGCCCACTCGATGTCCATCGGGCGGCCGTAATGCTTTTCGATGATCAGCGCCTGCTTGGCCAGCTCGTGCACGTCGGCATCGTCGATCGAGAACCGGTTGCGCAGCTCGGCCGGGGTGTCCTCGATGCGCACGCGCTCGCCGGGCTGGTCGGAATAGACCATGCGCAGCTGCTTGGCGCCGATCGAGCGGCGCAGGATCGCCGGCTTGCCCTGGCTCAGGGTGGGCTTGTAGACGTAGAACTCGTCCGGATTGACCGCGCCCTGGACCACCATCTCGCCCAGGCCGTAGCTGGAGGTGATGAAGACCACGTCGCGGAAACCGGATTCGGTGTCCAGGGTGAACAGCACGCCGGAGGAACCGACGTTGGAGCGCACCATCAGCTGCACGCCGGCGGACAGGAACACGTCCTCGTGCTTGAAGCCGTGGTGTACGCGGTAGGCGATGGCGCGGTCGTTGTAGAGGCTGGCGAAGACCTCCTTGACCTTGCGCACCACGTCGTCCTCGCCGGTCACGTTCAGGAAGGTTTCCTGCTGGCCGGCAAAGGAGGCGTCGGGCAGGTCTTCGGCGGTAGCCGAGGAGCGCACCGCCACCGCGACATCGCTGCCGCCGTTGTCGGCGCACAGCTGGCGGTAGGCGGCGCGGATGTCCTGGTCCAGGGCCGGCTGCAGCGGCGCGTCGATGACCCAGCCGCGGATCTGTCCGCCAGCCGCGGTCAGGGCCGGCACGTCCTCCACGTCCAGCGTCGCCAGACGGTCGAAAATGCGCTGGTGCAGGTCGTTATGGGCGATGAAGTCCTTGAAGGCCTCGGCCGTGGTGGCGTAACCGCCCGGCACCGAGACCCCGAGGTTGGCGAGGTTGCCGATCATCTCGCCTAGCGAGGAGTTCTTGCCGCCTACGCGGGCCAGATCGTTGAGGCGCAGCGCGTGCAGCCAGAGGATGTTCTCGTTCAAGGCACACTGTCTCCAAGGGGGGCGGGACGCGTCCGGTCGCGGCCAAGCGGATATGATCGCCGCTGCGTCGGGTGCATACAAGCTTGATCCGACGGGCTTTTTCGTATTGGAACGCGGTTTTGGAGGGGTAAGCGATGGCAGGCACGCGGCCGGTTTTCTACGTTTCGGACGGTACCGGCATCACCGCCGAGACCATAGGCCACAGCCTGCTGACCCAGTTCACCGAAACCCGGTTCGTGACCGACCGCATCCCGTTCGTGGACAGCGTCGAGCGCGCCCGCGAGGTCGGAGCCAAGATCCGCGAGGCCGCCCAGGCCCACGGCGTGCGCCCGATCGTGATCAATTCCTGCATGGACGGCGACGTGGGCGCGGCCCTGGCCGAGAGCGGGGCGCTGATGCTGGACGTGTTCGCGCCGTTCATCGAGCCGCTGGAGCGCGAACTGGAAGAGAGCCGTCAGCGCCGCATCGGCCAGGCCCACGGCATCGCCGATTTCGATACCTACCACCGCCGCATCAACGCGATGAACTTCGCCCTGACCCACGACGACGGCCAGAACATCGATTACGCCGAGGCCGACCTGATCCTGGTAGCGGTTTCACGCGCGGGCAAAACCCCCACTTGCGTTTACCTGGCGTTGCACTACGGCGTACGCGCGGCCAACTATCCGCTGACCGAGGAAGACCTGGAACACGACCGCCTGCCGCCGCGCCTGCGCCCGTACCGCAACAAGCTGTTCGGCCTGACCATCGACCCGGTGCGTCTGCAGCAGATCCGTCAGGAGCGCCGGCCCAACTCGCGCTACGCCCAGTTCGACACCTGCAAACGCGAGGTCGCCGCGGCCGAGACCATGTTCCGCGCCGAGCGCATTCCCACGCTGAGCACCACGCATACCTCGATCGAGGAGATCTCGAGCAAGGTGCTGACGACGTTGGGGATCCACCGCGAGATGTTCTGAGGGCCGCCTTGTGCGGCCCCGGCGCACGTCGGCGCGAAAGCGGTTTCGATGTGCGGCCTATGATACGGCCCGAACCCTTAACTTAGGCCTCTGCGGCAGGTCCGTCAACGCTGCCGCAAAGCGTTTCGCGCGTGTAGCATCGCCTGCATGACATCGCTCGCAGCCCGCTCCGCGCGCATCCCGCGACTGACCCGTTTCGGTTGGTTGATGGGGCTGTACGCGGAGAACCACCGCCGCCTCACGCGCCTGTTCGCGCCCGCCGATCTGGCCGCCGGCACCTACCTGTCCTCGATCGGGGACGGCCTGGACCTGCAGCTGGACGTGATCGAGCAGCACCGCTACACCACCGAGCTGCGCATGACCTATGCGCTGCTGGACCCGCTCACCGGCGAACCCGATCCCTCCGCCTGGCTGCGCCTGTACAACGACGCCCACCAGCTGGAAGCGACCAATTGCTACGTCGGCCGCCGCTGGCAGGACGTGATCGGCCTGTACCCGCCGCCGGCGGAGCTGATCGGCCACCGCATGCGCATGAACACTTTTTTAGGAAAGTGGCTCGAGTATCTAGCCGAACGTGGTCATGGCATGGCAACATTGCGCCCGGTCGAGATTCGACCGCCGGGAACACCCCTCAACGCAGTGCCTGGCGGGGCGGCAAAAAATTTAGCGATGAACGCTTGACGACATCGCTGAACGCCAGCTAGAATTTTCGTCTTTCCAGCACGTGGGGCCATAGCTCAGCTGGGAGAGCGCTACAATGGCATTGTAGAGGTCGCCGGTTCGATCCCGGCTGGCTCCACCACTCTTCGAACACAGTGAAAGGGTTTCGACGAGTTAGCTGCAAGAACAATCAGTTTTGTCCCCATCGTCTAGAGGCCTAGGACATTACCCTTTCACGGTAGCGACCGGGGTTCGAATCCCCGTGGGGACGCCAGCAAGAACGCAAAAGCCCCGACTCGTCGGGGCTTTTGCTTTTGGGGCGCCGCAGAATCGAATCCGCGAGAACAATGGCGCTCGGTTCTGAGCGAATCTGCGCCGCGATCGGCGCAGTCTCGCGATTAGAGCGCGCACGAACTCACGGTCGCGGCCAGCGTGAACGACACGCGCTCAAGATCGTCCAGGCCTTCGAAATCGAACACGTAAACCCCTTTCACGATGAGGGTGAGGCTGCCGTCGCGCGCTGCGCTGAAGTTCAGCGAGGTGACATCGACCGGATGATGCGCGCTTTCCAGATAGACCGACCCGTCGATGTAGCCGTCATCGGGATTGACCGGAAAATAGAACGATTTCCCGGCCAGATCGCGCAGCAGGTTCGAGGGCAGGGCGATGCCGTCCAGGCGGATCGCGGTGTCGACGATCTCGTGCCCGCGCAGGAACGGGCGCATCAGGATCGTGATCGATACGTCGCCCGGCGTTCCGGACAGGATCGCGTGACGGGACTTTAGATCCTTGGGCGAGAAAGTGGCCATGGCCGTCCGATATCTGTGCTGCGCCGGATTCGATAAGCGGATCAGGTTGCGACGAACTCCACCGACGTGGCGGTCACCGCGATCAGCCCACCGACGAGATGGAGGCAAGCCGCGCCGGAGCGCTCCGCCTGCCTCCATTGGATCACGTTGCCGGCCGACGCGTGATCCGCCAGCCGTTCCAGGTCGGCGACTTGATTGAACTGGCTGACGCCTGAAAAGCGCAGGCTGCCCAGAGTTCGTGAGGATGCCCGTTCGCTCGCGTAGTAGGCCAGCCGGATCTCGACCGTGCGCGCGCCAGCGTCGAGCGTTACGCCCAACAAATTGGCGTCGTGCAGTTCGAGTTGCGAAAGATCCATCGGCGTCGCTCTCCTGGATGCCTGGCCGCGCCTGCGATTCTGCACGAATGCGCGGTACTGGATCGATGTCGCCGGCACGCCTTCGCCGCAGCGGTGGCCCCTGGTTTGTATCGAACTGTATCCACGGCCGGGAACGCGACGGTTGCATACAAAACCGCCCGTCGCCGGACACCTCCCGGATACCGCCCGCGTTCGAAATAGCGCCACCGAATCGCCGAGGCCTTCCCCATGAACCGCTCGCTTGCCGCCGCTGTGCAACTGCCCCTGATGTCCCGCGTCGACGCCGTCGGCCAATCGCTGGCGCCGTTGGGCCTGCGCGTCCTGCTGGCCTGGGAGTTCTTCGAGGCCGGCCGCGAAAAGCTGCTGGGCCAGAACTGGTTCGCCGAGTTGGGCGACAAGTTTCCGCAGCCGTTCGCACTGCTCGGCCCCAACCTCAACTGGACGATGGCGACCTGGGTGGAGCTGCTCGGCGCGATCGCGCTGCTGCTGGGCCTGGGCACGCGCTACGTCGCCGCCGCGCTGTGGGTGCTGACGGTGGTGGCGATCTACACCGTGCATTGGCCCGAACAGTGGTCGAGCCTGGGCGAGCTTTGGCAGGGCTACGCGATCAGCAACGACGGCTACGGCAACTACAAGCTGCCATTGCTGTACCTGGCGATGCTGCTGCCGCTGGCGCTCAACGGCGCAGGGCGCCTCAGCCTGGACCGCTACATCGCAACCCGTCGCTCCGGCGTAAGCGCCACTGCGGCCGGCAAGACCGCCTGGGGCGTGGTGCTGATCGCGATCGGCCTGCCGACCTCGCTGCTGCTGCCCTGGGTCGGCGGCGCGCTGGCCATCGCCGGCATGGGATTGCTGCTCAAGCCGCGCTCCGATGCCGCCTTGACTGGCACGGCTACCGCCTAAGCGATCGCCCGATTCCCCTCCCTTTCCAAATTCGCGCCGCATCCGCGACGCATCCCCCGCGGCGTGGCCGCACCGAACCTGGAGTAACCGCAATGTCTTCCAACCACACCCGCAACACCGTCGCCGGCGCGCTCGGCATCGCCCTGACCGGCCTGGTTCTGAGCGGCTCGGCCTTCGCCATGCAGCCGCTGGCGCAGGGCTACATGCTCGCCACCGGCCATGCCGCCGCCGAGGGCAAGTGCGGCGAAGGCAAGTGCGGCGCCGGTGCCGGCAAGACCGCTGCCGGCAAGAAGACCGCCGAAGGCAAGTGCGGCGAAGGCCAATGCGGCGATGCGCGCTTCGCCGCGACCGACACCGACGACGACGGCCGCGTTTCGCGTGCCGAGTTCCTGAAGGTGGTGCCCAAGGGCGAGGCCGCGTTCAAGAGCAAGGACAGCGACCGCAACGGCTACATCTCCGAGCACGAGGCGTACTACAGCGTGAAGGCCGCCTTCAAGGCCAACGGCAAGGACGTTCCGCGCGGCCTGTTCTCCGGCATCGACGAATAAACCGCCGCCCTGACGCGTCCCCACGGATCCCGTGGGGACGCTACTCGAGAGTTCCGTCATGTCCAAGCTCAGCCCCACCGACGCTCGCTCCACTTCCGCTGGCCTGGGCCTGCGCCGCGGCCTGCTGCCGGAGCTGCTGAATCTGTCTGCCGACGCCGTGGACTTCCTGGAAGTCGCGCCCGACAACTGGATCGGCGTGGGCGGCCGCTTCGGCGAGTCGCTGTCGCAGCTGTCGGCGCGTTTTCCGATCAGCGCCCACGGCTTGTCGCTGTCGCTGGGCGGTACGCAACCGCTGGACACCGAGCTGCTACGCCGCACCCGCGAGTTCAACGACCGCCATCAGGTCATGCTGTACAGCGAACACCTGAGCTACACCAACGACGACGGGCAGCTGTACGACCTCATGCCCATCCCGTTCACCGACGAGGCCATCGGCCACGTCGCCTCGCGCATCCGCCAGGTGCAGGACGCGCTGGGCCGGCGCATCGCGGTGGAGAACGTGTCCTATTACGCCGCGCCGTATCAGGCGCTGGCCGAGATCGATTTCATCAATGCCGTCCTGGCCGAGGCCGATACCGACCTGCTGTTGGACGTCAACAACCTGTACGTGAACTCGATCAACCACGGCTACGACGCCGAGGCCTTCCTGGCGCGTCTGCCGGGCGAGCGTATCGCCTCGTACCACATCGCCGGCCACTACGACGAAGACATCGACCTGAAGGTGGACACGCACGGCGCGCCGGTGAAATCCGACGTGTGGTCGTTGCTGGCCAGCGCCTATCGCCGCTTCGGGGTGCGTCCGACGTTGCTGGAGCGCGACTTCAATTTTCCGCCGATGGCCGAACTGCTGTCGGAAACCGATCGCATCCGCTCGATGCAGCACGCCTACGCCGATCGCGCACGCTTGCTGGAGCAGGCCCATGTCTGAGCGCCTGCGCGAACAGCAGTACACCCTGGCGCGGCACCTGCGCGATCCCGTCGCCCACGCGCCGCCGCCGGGCCTGGAACCGCGCCGCCTGCGCGTGTACCGCGAGCTGTTCTTCAACAACATCCGCGGTCTGCTGGGCAACGGCTTCCCGGTGATCGCCCAGACCCTGGGCGAGGCGCGCTGGACCGAGCTGGTGCACGGCTTCTACGCCGAACACCGGGCGCAGACGCCGTTGTTCGCGCGTATCGCGGCGGAGTTCGTCGCCTATGTGGAAGCCCGTGGCGGCGACGGTCTGCCGCCGTGGCTGCCCGAACTGGCGCATTACGAATGGGTGGAGCAGGCCTTGTACGTCAGCGATGCCCAGCCGCCCGCGCACGATCCGCAAGGCGACCTGCTGAACGGCATACCCGTGCTGTCGCCACTGGCGCTGCCGCTGGCCTATCGCTGGCCGGTCGCGGAGATCGGTCCGGATCGCATGCCCGACACCGCGCCGGCCGAGCCGACGCTGCTGCTGGTGCATCGCGGCATCGATCACCAGGTGCGCTTCGCCCGCATCGCGCCGCTGGTGTACCGACTGCTGGTGGGCATGCAGAGCGCGTCGCAGACGGGACGGCAACATCTGGCCGCGCTCGCCGCCGAAACCGGGGACGAGCCTGCGCAGTTCATCCAGTTCGGCTTGCCGCTACTGCAACAACTGCATGCACAGGGCGTGGTCCTGGGCACCCACATACCAACGGAGCAAAACCATGCCGTCTAAGACCGCAAGCCTCACCGGATGGAAGCTGTTCGCGCTGCTGGCGGCCCTGGTGCTGGCGATGTCGGCGCTGATCCTGGCGCTGAACGCCGACCCGGCCGAGGCGATGCGCTCGGTGATCCGCGCCACCGCGCGCAGTTCGTTCGTACTGTTCCTGGCGGCGTTCGTGGCCTCGTCGCTGGCGACCCTGGTGCCGAACGGATTCACCCGCGGCCTGGTGCGCGAGCGCCGCTACATAGGCCTGTCGTTCGCGTTCTCGCACCTGGTGCACCTGGGCGCGATCTTCAGTTACGGCGCGCTCAACCCACAATTCTGGCCCAGCCGCGGCGGACTCACCAATCTGCCGGGCACGATCGGCTACGTGGTCATCGCGCTGCTGACGGTCACCTCCTTCCATGCGGTCTCCAAGCGTCTGTCGGCGACGGCATGGAAGCGACTGCACACGGCCGGCATGTGGACGATCGCCTTGATCTTCGGCCTCTCGTTCTACAAGCGCATTCCCACCATGAGCACGCTGTACGCGATTCCGTTCGCCATCCTGTGCGCCGCCGTCGCGGTGCGCTGGGTCGGCAAGTGGGCGCAGGCCAGCAAACGCACGCAAGCGCAACGCCGCAACGTCCCGCAACACACCTTTCCCCCAGCATTGGAGTCATGATCATGAGCAGCACCCTCGAAACCGTCGTTTACACCGCCCACACCCATGTCACCGGCGGCCGCGTCGGCCGCGGCCAGTCCAGCGATGGCGCCGTCGATGTCCAGCTGAGTTCGCCCGGTTCCGGCCGTCCGGGCACCAATCCGGAGCAACTGTTCGGCATCGGCTACTCGGCCTGCTTCATCGGCGCGCTGCAGTTCGCCGCGGCGGCGCGCAAAATCAAGTTGCCCGAAGACGCCTCCGTCGACGCCGAGGTGGCCCTGGGCAAGACCGCCGCCGGCGCCTATCAGTTGGCGGTGACTCTGCACGTGAACCTGCCGGGCTTGGACGCGGGTCTCAAGCGTGAACTGGTCGATGCCGCGCACCAGACCTGCCCGTACTCGCGCATGACGCGCGGCAACGTCGACGTGGCGCTGGCGATCGCCTGACCCGCGCCGCCGCCCAGGAGCGATCACCATGTGGAAAACGATCATCGCCGCGCTGTGCCTGTGCCTGGCCGGCGCGGCCTGTTCGCCCGGCGCGAACGCCACCCAGGCGCAAGCGCAAACGGTGTCGGCACCGGAGTTCGTCGGCATCGACCGTTGGTTCAACAGCGCGCCGCTGACCATGGCCGGTTTGAAGGGGCAGGTGGTGCTGGTGGAGTTCTGGACCTATTCCTGCATCAACTGCATCCATGTGCTGCCGCACGTGAAGCAGTGGCATCAACGCTATCGCGACCAGGGTCTGGTGGTGGTGGGCGTGCACACGCCGGAGTACGACGAGGAGCATGGCGCGGCCGGCGTGCAGGCGGCGATGAAACGCTACGGTATCGAGTACCCGGTGGCGCAGGACAACGGCTACGCGACCTGGAACGCCTACGGCAACCGCTTCTGGCCGGCCTTGTACCTGATCGACCGCGAGGGCAGGGTGGTCTACCGGCACTACGGCGAGGGCGCGTACGAGGCCACCGAGGCGCGTATCCGGCAACTGCTGGCGGCGCGCTGACGGCGGTGCGCTGCCCGCCGCGGGCTGCCTAAGTCCTGGCGTCCAACGGCATAATCGCGGGTGGCGCCCGCCACCAGCCCTCTCTCGGGAATCGTAATGGAACCCCTCGATCACATCCTGGTCGTCGACGACGATCGCGAGATCCGGCAGATGGTGGCGGACTACCTGCAAAAGAACGGCCTGCGCGCCACCGCCGTGGCCGACGGCCGCGAAATGCGCGCGGTGCTGGATACGAACGCCGTGGATCTGATCGTGCTGGACCTGATGATGCCGGGCGAAGACGGCCTGACTCTGGCGCGCAACCTGCGCGCGGGCAAGCACCGCGCCATCCCGATCGTGATGCTGACCGCCCGCGACGACCAGACCGACCGCATCGTCGGCCTGGAAATGGGCGCCGACGACTACGTCACCAAACCCTTCGCCGCGCGCGAGCTGCTGGCGCGGATCAAGGCGGTGATCCGACGCACGCGCATGCTGCCGCCGAATCTGCAGGTGACCGAAGCCAGTCAGTTCCTTGCGTTCGGACGCTGGCGCCTGGACACCACGGCACGCCACCTGCTCGACCCCGACGGCACGGCGGTGGCCTTGAGCGGCGCCGAGTTCCGGCTGTTGCGCGTGTTCCTCGACCACGCCAACCGCGTGCTCAGCCGCGATCAGTTGTTGAGCCTGACCCAGGGCCGCGATGCCGAGCCGTTCGACCGCTCCATCGACCTGCTGGTCAGCCGTCTGCGCCAGCGCCTGCAGGACGATGCCCGCGAGCAGAGCTACATCAAGACCGTGCGCAGCGAAGGCTACGTGTTCAGCGCCACGGTGACGGTGGTGGGCGAGGGCGCATGAACGTGGCGCGCCCCTCGCGCTGGCTGCCGCGCACCATCGCCTCGCGCCTGTATTTGATCCTGGTCAGCGGCCTGCTGATCGCGCACGGGCTGTCGTTCGGCCTGCTGTTTTACGAACGCTACGAGGCAGCCAGGTCGATGCTGGCCGCCAACCTCGAACAGGACGTGGTGGTCGCGGTCAAACTATTGGATCGCCTGCCGGCGCAGGAGCGCGCGGATTGGCTGCCTATGCTGCGCCGTCGCACCTTCCACTATCAGCTTGGCCCTGGGCAGAGCGGTGGCCCCTTGGCCAGCGATACCGCGCGGGACATGAGCCGTCGCATCGGCGTCGCGCTGGGCGTGCGTTATCCCATCCAGGCCAACGCCGTATCGGCGCAGCCCGAGCGCTTCCAGGTCCACTTGCGACTCAGCGACGGCGCGCCCATGTTCATCGAGGTACAGCCCTCGGTGATGCCGCTGGCGAAGTGGCTGCCTTACGTACTGCTCGCGCAGTTAGGCCTGCTGCTGCTGTGCACCTGGATCGCGGTTCGGCTGGCGACGCGTCCGCTGGAACGGCTGGCCGCCGCCGCCGAAACCCTGAGCCCCGGCGGCGAAGGCGAGCGCCTGCAAGAAGGCGGTCCCACCGAAGTGGCCAAGGCGGTGTCGGCATTCAACGCCATGCAGGATCGCATCGCCGATTACACCAAGGAACGATTGCAGATCCTCGCGGCGATTTCGCACGACCTGCAAACGCCGATCACGCGCATGCAGCTGCGCGTCGAATCCATGGACGAATCCGTCGCGCGCGACAAAAGCCTCGAAGACTTGCGGCAGATGCAGCACCTGGTGCGCGAAGGCATCGCCTATGCGCGCAGCGCCCACGGCGCCTCGGAACCGGCATTGCGCATCGACCTCAACGCCTTCCTCGACAGCCTGGTCTACGACTACCGCGACACCGGCCAGGACGTCGCCCTGAGCGGGCGCGTGGACGCGCCGGTAAGCACACGACCGCATGCGCTGCGACGCGTCGTGGCGAACCTGATCGACAACGCGCTCAAATACACCGGCGCCGCCGAACTCGATGTCGCGCAGGACGCGAACGGCGAAGTGCGCATCAGCGTGCGCGACCGCGGCCCGGGCATCCCGGAAGCCGAACTGGACAAAGTGTTGCAACCGTTCTATCGCCTGGAGGCATCGCGCAATCGCGATACGGGCGGCACCGGCCTGGGGTTGGCCATCGCGCAGCAGTTGGCCGCTTCGATCGGTGCCAGCCTGACGTTACGCAATCGCGAGGGCGGCGGTCTCGAAGCCACCGTGCGCATTCGCAATGAGAGCCGCGACACGGTGAACTGAGATGCGCTCGCCGGAGGCGAGGCTCAATGCACCGCTTCGTTACCGCCGCTGGGCGCGTCCAGCGAGGTGCGCTGGCCGTCGGCCAGTTCCTTCTCGAACTCGGCCTCGAACTGCTCGAAGCTCAGGCCGCGGTCGGCGGCCTCCTGGGCGGCGGCGGCGCTGAGCGCGGGCGAGAACTTCAGCTGCACGCTTTCGCCCTCGCGCTCGTGCAGGGCGGCGGCGCGCTTGAGCATGATCAGCACCTTGGCGGCGCTGTCGGAGCCGCCGACGATGCGGCCGCCCAGGCCCAGCGTCCATTCGCCGTCGCGGCGCACGATGCCGCCCAGGAGCTGGCCGTTGCGGTCGCGCATTTCCGCGTGCGGCTCGATCGCGGCCGGGGCCGGCGCTCGCACGGCCTTGGCGGCCTTGCGCTTCTTGGCGTCGCGGCGGGCTTTGGAATGGATCGACATGGGGCTTCCTCTGGCCGCGACCGGATCGTCTGCCGGAATCATAGCCCGGGCCGGCGCTACCGCGCCCCGGTACGGGCGCGGGGCGCGGTATGCGGTTCAGTCGATCCTGGCGGCGTTCAAGCGCAGCGCGTTGGCCACCACCGACACCGAGCTCAGGCTCATCGCCAGCGCCGCGATCATCGGGCTCAGCAGGCTGCCGGTGAGCGGGTACAACAGGCCCGCCGCGATCGGGACGCCCAGGGCGTTGTAGAGGAAGGCGAAGGCCAGGTTCTGCTTCATGTTGGCGACCGCGGCCGACGAGATCGCACGCGCACGCACGATCCCATTCAGATCGCCCTTGACCAGGGTCACCTGGGCGCTGGCCATGGCCACGTCGGTGCCGGTGCCCATGGCGATGCCGACGTCGGCGCCGGCCAGCGCCGGTGCGTCGTTGATGCCGTCTCCGGCCATCGCCACGCGCCGTCCCTGGGCGCGCAGCGTCTCGACCAGCGCGGCCTTGTCCTGCGGGCGCATTTCGCCGTGCACGCCGTCCAAGCCCAGCCTGCGGCCGACCGCGTGCGCCGTGGTCGCGGCATCGCCGCTGGCCATCACCACCTTCAGGCCGGCAGCCTGCAGGGCGCGGATCGCGTCGGCTGTGGTCGGCTTGATCGGATCGGCGACCGCCAGCACGCCCGCCGCGCGGCCGTCGACGGCCAGGAACATCGCGCTGGCGCCGTCGCCACGCAGCGTTTCGGCGCGCGCGGCGAGGGCGCCGAGGTCAACGCCGTCCTCGGCCATCAAGGCGGCGTTGCCCAGCGCGAGGCGGCGGTCGCCGACGCGTCCGCGCACGCCCAGGCCTGTCGCCGAATCGAAGTCCTGCGCGGCCTCCAAACCCAGTCCGCGTTCGCGCGCCGCCGTTACCAGCGCCGCGGCCAGCGGGTGTTCGCTGCCCTGGTCCAGACTGGCGGCCAGGCGCAGTACCTCGTCGGGCGCATAGCCCTCGACCGCGATCGCTTCGCGGAACGCGGGGCGGCCTTCGGTCAGGGTGCCGGTCTTGTCCACGATCAGGGTGTCGATCTCGCGCAGGCGCTCGATCGCCTCCGCATCGCGGAACAGCACGCCGGCCTCCGCCGCGCGGCCGCTGGCGACCATGATCGACATCGGCGTGGCCAGGCCCAGCGCACAAGGGCAGGCGATGATCAGCACCGCCACCGCGTTGAGCACGCCGTACGTCCACGACGGTTCCGGGCCGAACAGGCCCCAACCCAACAGCGTCGCCGCGGCGATGCCGAGCACGCCCAGCACGAACCAGAACGCGACCTTGTCGGCCATGCGCTGCATCGGCGCGCGCGAGCGCTGCGCCTGCGCCACCAACTGCACGATCTGCGACAGCACGGTGTCGGCGCCCACGCGCGAGGCGCGCATCACCAGGCTGCCGGTGCCGTTGAGGGTGGCGCCGATCAGTGCGTCGCCGGCTTGCTTGGCGACCGGGATAGGCTCGCCGGTCAGCATCGACTCGTCGACGCTGGAGCGGCCGTCCAGCACCTCGCCGTCCACCGGCACCTTCTCGCCCGGACGCACGCGCAAGCGATCGCCGACCTGCACCTGCGTCAGCGGCACGTCTTCTTCGCTGCCGTCGTCGCCGAGGCGGCGCGCATGTTCCGGCGCCAGGCCGAGCAGGCGCTTGATCGCCGCCGAGGTCTTGGAACGCGCGCGCAACTCCAGCAGTTGGCCGAGCAGGGTCAGCGACACGATCACCGCGGCGGCCTCGAAGTAGACGCCGACGCGGCCGTGCTCGCGGAACGACGCCGGGAACAGATCCGGCGCGATCGTCGCCACCGCGCTGTAGCCGAACGCCGCGGCCACGCCGATGCCGATCAGGGTCCACATGTTGGGGCTGCGGTTGCGGATCGAGGCCAGGCAGCGCTCGAAGAACGGCCAGCCGGCCCACAGCACCACCGGCGCGCTCAGCGCGAATTCCAGCCAGGTGCGCGTCGCCGTCGACAGCGCCGGCCAGTTGTGGCCGAACATCGCCAGCACCAGCGTCGCCAGACTCAACGGCAGCGTCCAGGCGAAACGGCGGCCGAAATCGCGCAGTTCCGGATTCTCCTGCTCGTCCAGGCTGGGCATGTCCGGCTCCAGCGCCATGCCGCAGATCGGGCAGGTGCCGGGACCGATCTGGCGCACTTCCGGATGCATAGGACAGGTGTAGACGGTGCCCGCGGGTACCGCCACCGGTTCGGCGGGAGCCGGCGCCAGATACTTGCGCGGATCGGCGATGAACTTGCTGCGGCAGCCGGCCGAACAGAAGGCGTGATCGTGGCCTTCGTGCAAGGCGTGGTGCGGCGTCTGCGTCGGGTCCACACGCATGCCGCAGACCGGATCGATCACGGTGACGGCGTCGTTCTTCGCGGCGGTCTTGTTCGCGCAGCAAGCATGCGCAGGCGCGGCAGGCTTCGGCGCCGCGTGGGCATGGCCGTGATGATCGTGAGCGCTCATGCGTCCTCCTGCGCCAGCGCGGCGAGGATGGGGCAGCGTTCCAGTGCGCCGTGTCCGGGGCAGGCTTCGATCAGGGCACTGAGCCCGTCGCGGATGCGGCCGAGTTCGGCCAGCTTGCGCTCGACGTCGGCGAGTTTCTCGCTCGCGGTCGCTTTGAGTCCGGCCATGTCGTCGCCACGGCTGGCCGACAAGGCCAGCAGGTCGCGGATCTCGACCAGGGTGAAGCCCAGCGCTTTAGCGCGGCGCAGGAAGCGCAGGCGTTCGACATCGCGTTCGTCGTAGGCGCGGTAGCCCGAGGCCTGGCGCTCGGGCGCGGGCAGGATGCCGTTGCGTTCGTAGTAGCGCACGGTGTCGATGGGAACGCCGGCGCGTTTGGCCAGTTGACCGATCTGCATGGCGGCTGAGCCTGTGGAAGTGGAGAGTGGCGCCAGTCTCCGGGCTGGACCATGGTCCAGAGTCAAGCCTTTGCGGACGGCGGCGAAGACAGTCGCCGCCGTCCGCGTCCGGGCTCAGTGGCGGGCGTAGACCGAAACGCCGCCGTCCGCGGTCACCAGCTCCACGGCGTAGGCCTGGGTGCGGCCGTCGGGCATTTCCATGCCCGGCGATCCGGCCGGCATGCCGGGCACGGTCAGACCGCGCGCCTGCGGCCGTTCCTTCAGCATGCGCTGAATATCGCCAACGGGAACGTGGCCCTCGACGAAGTAACCGCCCACCTCGGCCGTGTGGCAGGAGCCCTTGCCGTAGGGCACGCCAAGGCGCTGCTTGATGGCCGACAGATCTTCGCGGTCGCGCACTTCGACCTCGAATCCAGCCGCGCGCACATGCTCCACCCACAGGCTGCAGCAACCGCAGGTCGGGCTCTTGTGGACCACCATCTTCGGCAACTTGGCCTTCGCCTTCGCCGTCGCATGCGCGGTATGCGCGGTATGCGCATCGTGCGGGTGTGCTGCGACGGCGGTGGCGGCAGCAGGCTTGCCGGTCGAAGGCGCAGCCGTGGTCGCCGCGGTTGCGGCAACCGTGGCGGCGGGCGCGGCTGCACCGCTGCAGGCGCTGATCAGCAATGCCACGCCCAATGCGATGGCGCACCTGCTCACGACCGATTCGATCGGCGCTGTGCGACGGTCAATGCGAGTGTTCATGCGCGTCATGCTCCTGCGTGGATTTGGGTGGAGAAGTCGGCGTGGCCTTGGGCGTGGTCGGCGCCGCGGGTTTCACCGTCGCAGCCGGCGCGGTGGCTGCAGGTTTTGCGGCTTCTGCGGACCCGTGCGCCGCATGCGCTTTGCCATCTGCATGACGATGCGCAGCGGGCATCGCAGCTTGCGCGCCCGCGGCGTTCGCCGGCTTCTGGGGGCGTTCATCGCCGACGCCGGCCGCATGCGCCGCTTGCCCATGGTCGCCACCGTCCCCATGGCCGTGCGGCGTTGCGTCGTGGTGATCGTCCGCGCCTTCGGCCATGGTTTCGCCGCCACCGTGCGAATGTCCGCCGCTTTCGGCGACCAGGGCGCGGTAGCGTGCTTCGTCCAGCGACGGCAACGCTTGCAGCAGGGCGGTCATGTTCCAGATGTACTCGTCGTCCATGCTGCCGCCCCAGGCCGGCATGCCCGAGGCCTTGATGCCGTGCTTGATGGTCCAGAACGCATGCCGCGGATCGATGGCGGCCTTGCTCAGCTCCGGTGGCGCGGGATAGAGCCCGCGGCTGAGTTCGGTGCTGTCCATGCCCGGGGCGAGATGGCAACCGGCGCACATGGCGTCGTAGTTGCCCGCGCCCTGGCGGATGCGCTCAGGGCTGGACAGGTCCGACGGCACCTGCAGCTCTTGCGCGCGCACGGCGACCGAACGTTTGCGCGCGGTTTCCAGCACCGCGTAGACAGGCCGCGTATGCGGCGCGTCGGCGCTGACGTCGTACGCGCCTGACCAGATCAAACCGCCCGCGGCCGCAGCCGCGCCCAATGCGACGCAGGCGATCGCCAGCGCCGTCTTACGGATCGTGATCGTCATGGTCGCGCCCTCAGAACCAGAACCGCACGCCGACGACGACGCGGGTGTCCTGGGCGGGCTCGCCTTCCTCGCGCCGCAGCTCGGCGGTATTGCCGAACGCGCGCTCGTGCACGACGCCCACGTAGGGCGCGAAATGGCGATTGAACTCGTAGCGCAGGCGCAGGCCGGCCTCGAGCGTGCTCAAGCCGGAGCCGACACCGCGTTCCCGGTCCTGGCTGCCGTTGAACTCGACCTCCACCAGCGGTTGCAGGATCAGGCGATTGGTCAGCAGCACGTCGTACTCGGCCTCGACATTGGCCGCGACATGTCCGGAGGCGCCGAGGTAGGCGGTGGCCTGCACTTCGAACTTGTACGGCGACAACCCCTGTAAGCCCACCGCCAGCCAGTCCTGCGAGCGCCCGGGCTTGAAGTCGTGCTTCACGCCGACCACCGCGTCCCACCAGGGCGAAATGCTGCGGCCGTACAGCGCCTCCAGATTGGCCGAGCCGGTGACGCCGTCCTCGCGTTCGCCTTCGCTGCGCAACCACAGGCGGTTGAGATCGCTGCCGAACCAGGCCGTCGCTTCCCAGGCTTCGCTGCGACCGTGCTCGGCATCGCCCGCTTCGAGGCGGTCGAACAGCACATAACTGTTGAGCTCGCGCGCGTGCTCCATGTGGTGCTGCAAGTCGGGGAACGCCGCGGCGCGATCGGCATCGGTGACCGGCGGGATCGGCTCGCGCGGCGCCTGCGGAGCAGCGGAAGCGGGCGAGTGGCCCATCGCGGCATGGTCCATTTTCGAGTGATCCATGCCGCCGGACTGGCTCTCGGCCTCGGCCGGAGCGGCATGCTCCATTTTGGAATGGTCCATCGCCGAATGGTCGGTTTTCTCGGCCGGCTTCTCGACCTGGCCCGGCACGACGTGTCCCATCTTCGAATGGTCCATGCCGCCGTGTTGGCCGCTCGATTTCGGCGGCGCTCGATGGCCCATCGCCGCGTGGTCCGTCGCGCCTGCGGTGGACGCGGGCTTAGGTTCGGTTTGCGCGGGCGCGCCATGGGTACCGTGGTGTTGAGCTGTCGCGGTACCGGCGAACGCCAAAGTCAATGCGGCGCTCAACACGGCGCGACGCGGAGTAATGAAGGCGCTCATTCTTCCACCCTCACTTCGCGCATCATGCCCGCTTCCATGTGATAGAGCAGGTGGCAGTGGTAGGCCCAGCGGCCCAGCGCATCGGCGCGCACCCGATAGCTGCGACGGGTGCCCGGCGGCATGTCGATGGTGTGCTTGCGGACCTGGAACTCGCCGCGCTCATCCTCCAGATCGCTCCACAGGCCGTGCAGATGGATGGGGTGGGTCATCATGGTGTCGTTGACCAGGGTGATGCGCATGCGCTCGCCGTAGTTCAGGCGCAAGGGCTCGGCGTCCATGAACTTCTTGCCGTCGAACGACCATGCGAACTTTTCCATGTGGCCGGTCAGGTGCAGCTCGATCGTGCGGCTGGGGTCGCGGCCGTCGGGATCCTCGAACAAACTCTTGAGGTCGGCATAGCGCAGCACGCGCCGGCCGTTGTCGCGCAAGCCGATGCCGGGGTCGTCCAGGCGCGGCGTGCTGCTCATGGACTGCATGTCGATCAGCGGATTGCCGGCCTCGCTGGCGGGGTGACCCGCGCCATCGTGCTCCATGCCCGCCATGTCGTGGCCGGAATGATCCATGCCGGCCATGCCCATGCTCGCGCCGCAGCTGCCTTCCGGCATCGCCTTGGGCTTGGACGCGCCGTGACCGCCATGGCTCATGCCGCCATGGCCCATGTCGTCCATGGTCAGGATCACGCGCGGATCGTTGGCCGGTATCGGTGCCGACAAACCCTCGCGCACCGCCAGGGTGCCGCGGGCGTAGCCGGTGCGGCCCATGTCCTGGGCGAACACGGTGTACGCGTCCTGGCCCGAGGGTTCGACGATCACGTCGAAGGTTTCGGCCACGGCGATGCGGAACTCGTCGACGCTGACCGGATGGATGTACTGCCCGTCGGCCGCGACCACGGTCATCTTCAGGCCGGGAATGCGCACGTCGAAGTAGCTCATCGCCGAGGCATTGATGAAACGCAGCAGCACCTTTTCGCCGGAGCGGAACAGCCCTGTCCAGTTGCCCGCGGGCGCCGCGCCGTTGAGCAGGTAGGTGTAGGTATGCGCGTTGATGTCCGACAGATCGGTCGGGGTCATGCGCATGCGTCCCCATTCGCCGCGGTCGCGCAGGGTCGCCGCCAAACCGTTCTCGCGCGCATCGCGAGCGAAGTCGCCGACCGTGCGCTTGTAGGTGTTGTCGTAGTCCGACATCTTCTTCATGCGCCGGAACAGCGCCGCCGGATCCAGGTCGGTCCAGTCCGACAGCAGCATCACGTGTTCGCGGTCGTAGTGGAACGGCGGCGGCTGCAGCGGATCGACCACGATCGCGCCGTACAACCCGGTCTGTTCCTGAAACATGGAATGGCTGTGGTACCAGTAGCTGCCCGACTGGCGCAGCTGGAAGCGGTAGACGAAGGTTTCGCCCGGCGGAATGCCATCGAAACTCAGCCCGGGCACGCCGTCCATGTTGGCCGGCAGCAGGATGCCGTGCCAATGGATGGAGCTGGTATCACGCAGGCGGTTGGCGACCCGCAGGGTGACGGTATCGCCTTCGCGCCAGCGCAGGATCGGCCCCGGCAAGGAACCGTTGACGGTGACGGCCGGGCGCACGCGACCGGTGAAATTCACCGGTGCGACATCCAGGGCCAGGTCGAAATCCACACCGCGCAACTCGCGCGCCGCGCTGGCCAACGCCGGCGCCGCGAACGCGGGCGAGCGCCACAGGCCCATGCCAGCGGCCAAGCCGCCCACGGCCAGACCGGTGACGAAACGCCGGCGCGAGGGCTCGGCCAATGCATCCGGCCGCCGGCCGGAAAAGTCGTTAGACATCATCGAACTCCACAAAGATCGTTAGCGCCGCACGGAATGCGACGGCGACACGAAGCCGGCGCGACCGCAAGCGACGCGCACGACCCGCTGTAGCGCGCCGCGATTGCGGCCCGCAGTTCGCTTAAACGATGGGAGGTCGAATGGGGTAGGGCAGGGCCGGCGCGTCGTGACCGATCGGCATCGGCCGCGCGATCGGGCCATGACCTGCGTGCGCGCCGCCGAAGGCGAACGCGATGGCGGTCGCCGGTACCGGCTGCAGGCAGGCGCAATCGCAGGTCTGCGACTTGCAGCAATCCGGCTCAGGCGCGGCGTCGGGGCCGTGGTCGCCGTGCATCGACATCGCGGCGTGATCCATGCCGCTCATGTCCATGCCGGCCATCGCCATGCCTTCATGGCAGGGCGCGGACGTCGCGGCCGCAACTTCGAATGCGGCCGTCATGTGCGCCAGCTGCATTTGCGTGGACGCGACCGCCACAGCCGACCCGTTAAGGATCAGACCCAGGCACAACAGCAGTCGCAGCAGGACAGACGTCACCCTTGTACTTTAACGCCGGCCGGCTGAATTGTCGTCAGAAACCCGTGAAAATAGCCTGCCGCAGCCTGAACCATGGTCCAGCCTTGGCCCGGCGCAAGGCCGTTTTCGCCGCCTTGACGCGACTGCCCGTATCTGTGCCCCGATGGCACGCACCGGCATTATCGACCCGAGCCCACAGGGCGCGACCGACGCGGAATCCGCGCGGGTGGCGGCCGACGCCGGTTTGCGTTACGTCAGCGACGCCGCCCCCGGCATCGCCCGATTGCGCGCCGGCCGCGGCTTCCGTTACCGCGACGCGCGCGGCCGTGCGGTGCGCGATGCGGCCACGCTGGAACGGATCCGGGCGCTCGCGGTACCGCCCGCCTACCGGGACGTGTGGATCTGTCCGCAGGCCAACGGCCATCTGCAGGCCACCGGTCGCGATGCGCGCGGCCGCAAGCAGTACCGCTACCACCCGGCCTGGCGGCATGCGCGCGACGACGGCAAGTTCGATCGCATCGTCGCCTTCGGCGCGGCCTTGCCGCGATTGCGCCGGCGCCTGCGCAGCGATCTCAAGCTCGCCGGCTTCCCGCGCAACAAGGTGCTGGCGATCGTGGTGGCCCTGATGGCCGACACCTTGTTGCGGGTCGGCAACGATGCTTATGCGCGCAGCAACGGCAGCTACGGCCTGACCACCTTGCGCAATCGCCATATCGACTTCCTGCGCGGCGGACGCGCGCGCCTTCATTTCCGCGGCAAGGGCGGATTGGCGCACGAGGTCGCGATCGACGACGCCGGCCTGGTCCGGCAGATCCGGCGCTGCCAGCAACTGCCGGGGCAGTTCCTGTTCCAGTACCGCGACGACGACGGCAAGGTGCAGCCGGTGGATTCGGGCGCGATCAACGCCTATCTGCGCGAGGCCATGGGCGGCGAGTTCAGCGCCAAGGATTTTCGCACCTGGGGCGGCACGCTGGCCGCGTTCCGGCGCCTGGCGGCATTGCCCACGCCCGAGGGCAAATCCGGCGGCGCGCCGAGTGCGCGCGCGTTGGCGAAGATCGAGAACGCGATCGTGGCCGAAGTGGCGGCCGCCTTGCGCAACACGCCCACGGTCTGCCGCAAGTCCTACATCGACCCGGTCGTCTTTGCCGGCTGGCGCGAGGACGCCCTGCATCGTTACGCCGCGCAGGCGCGCGGAGAACGCCAATGGGAACAGGCGACGCTGCGCTTTCTCAAGCGCCGGCACGGCGTACGCGGTCGCGCCTGAAGCGCCGCGGCGAGTCATCCGCCCCGACGACGGCGCCGGGACTCGACCCCTTACCACCGGAACCGCCTGCGCGGTTCCGGTGGCGCGCGGGTTCAAGCCGACGGCGGCTGCTGCAGCGGATGCGAGGAACGGTGACGGAACTTGCGCGTCATCCATTCGCCCAGGTCGTCGATCACCGTGAACGCAGCCGGGATCACGATCAGGCTCAGCAGCGTGGAGGTGATCAGGCCGCCGATCACCGCGATCGCCATCGGCGCGCGGAAGCTGGAGTCGCCGGAGAAGCCCATCGCGATCGGCATCATGCCCGCGCCCATGGCCAGGGTGGTCATGATGATCGGTTGCGCACGCTTGCGGCAGGCGTCGACCAGCGCGTCGTGCTGACTCATGCCTTGCTCATCCTCGGCGATCACCGCGTAGTCGACCAGCAGGATCGAATTCTTGGTAGCGATGCCGATCAACATCAACAGGCCGATCAGGGCCGGCAAGGACAGCATGTTCTGTGTCAGCAGCAAGGCGCCGAACGCACCGCCCGCGCACAAGGGCACCGCGGTCAGGATGGTCATCGGCATCAGCGCATGGTTGAACAACAGCAACAGCACCATGTAGATGCAGATCAGGCCCGCCGCCATCGCCAGCATGAAGCCGATGAACAGTTCGACGAAGACCTCGGCATCGCCGGTGTTGAGGAAGCTGACACCCGGCGGCAACTGCTTCACGCTGGGCAGCTGCTGCACCTCCTCCATCACCTCGCCCAGCGGGCGCCCGTTGAGCTCGGCGGTCAGGGTGACGTTGCGCTGGCGCTGGTAGCGCGAGATCAGCGACGGACCGCTGCCCATCTGGATGTCCGCTACCGCGCCCAGCGGCACCGGTCCATAGCGGCCCGGCACGCGCAGTTGCCCGATCAGCGCCGGATTGGCCAGCGTGGATTCGGCGAAGCCGACCCGGATCGGGATCTGCCGGTCGGGCAGGTTGAGCTTGGCCAGGCGCTGCTCGTAGTCGCCCGCGGTCGCGATGCGCGCGGCCTCGGCGATGTCCGCGGTGGCCACACCCAGATCGGCGGCGCGTGCCGGATCGGGCACGATCTGGATCTCCGGGCGCAACAGCGAGGCCGACGAGGTCACGCTGCCCAAGCCGGGGATGCGGCGCAGGTCGCGTTCCAACGCGATCGCCGCGTCCTGCAGGTGCTTCGGATCGTCGCCGGACAGCACCAGCTGCAGCTGGTTGCCAGGCTCGGAACTGACGTAGCTCACGCGCACGCCGGGCAGTTGCGCCAGACGCGCGCGCGCCTCGCGTTCCAGCACGCGCTGGTCGCGGTCGCGGTCGTCGGCCACGCCCCAGTCCAGCACTAGGCTGGCCTTGCGCGATTCGCCGATGCCGGTGGTGGACGGGTCGCCCAGGTCCAGCACGCTGCCGACCGCGGTGTAGACCTGCTTGAGCTCCGGGATGTCCTTCAGCAGCAGGCGCGCGCGTTCGGCCACCGCCACGGTTTCCTGCAGGCGTGCGCCCGGCGGCAGTTCCAGGTTGAGATTGCTGCGGCCCAGGTCCGACTGCGGGATGAAGGTCGCCGGGATCAGCGGTACCAGCGCCAGCGAGGCGACGAACAGGCCGGTGGCGATCCACAGCGTGCGGGCGCGATGCCGTAGCGCCGCGTCCACCCAGCCCAGGTACCAGCGCATCAGTTTCGAATCGCCCTTGTCCTCGCCGTGCGGCTTGAGCAGGTAAGCGGCCATCATCGGCGTCAGCAGGCGCGCCACCAGCAGCGAGAACAAGACCGCGGTGGCCGCGGTCCAGCCGAACTCGCGGAAGAACTTGCCGGCGATGCCGGGCATGAACGCGACCGGCACGAACACCGCGGCCAGGGTCAGCGAGGTTGCGATCACCGCGTTGCCGATTTCGCCGGCTGCTTCGCGCGCCGCCTCCAGCGGCGGTTTGCCCATGCGCAGATGGCGCACGATGTTCTCGATCTCGACGATGGCATCGTCAACCAGGATGCCCACCACCACCGACAGCGCCAGCAGGGTGATCAGGTTCAAGGTGAAGCCGAACCAGTACATCACCGCGAACGTCGGAATGATCGACAAGGGCAGGGCCAGCGCCGACACCCAGGTCGCGCGCCAGTCGCGCAGGAACAACCACACCACCAGCAAGGCCAGCAACGCGCCTTCCCAAAGCATGGTCATCGACGAATCGTAGGAGCGGTGGGTCTCGTCGATCACCGTGGTGACCAGGCGGAAATCGATGCCGGCGTGGCTGGCTTTGAGCGCGTCCAGCGCCTTGTGCACGCCTTCCTCGACCTTGACCTCGCTGGAGCCGCGCGTGCGCGACATCGAGAACGCGACCACGTCGGCGCCGTCCAGCAATGCCGCCTCGGTGGGGTCGGCGGCCGCATCGGTGACCTTGGCCAGCGTCGACAGACGCACGGCGCGTCCGTCCGGCAGGCTGATCGAGTAATCGCGCAGCGCCTGCGCGTCGCCGACCGTGCCCAGGGTGCGGATGGTCTGCTGTGCGCCGTCCAGCTCGGCCTTGCCGCCCGCGCGTTCGACCTGGATCTGCGCCAGCTGCCGCGACACGTCGCCGGCGGTGACGCCGAAGGCCTGCAACGCATTCGGATCCAGGTCCACGCGCACCTGCCGCTGCACGCCGCCCACGCGCGTGACCCGGGCCACGCCGGGCACGCCGTACATGGCGCGCGAGACTTCGCGATCGACGAACCAGCTGGCTTCGTCCGGCGTCATGCCGGGGGCGACCAGCGCATAGGTCATCAGCGATCCGCCGATGTCGACCTTGGAGATCACCGGCTCCTGGATGTCCTGCGGCAGGTCGGTGCGGATGCGCGTGACCGCGTCGCGGGTGTCGTCCAGCGCGGTGGCCAGATCGGCTTCCAACTGGAATTCGATATTGGTGGTGCTGACGCCTTCGCTGACCGTGGACACCACGCGCTTGACGTTGGTCACCGTGGCGACCGAGTCCTCGACCTTGCGCGTGACCTCGGCCTCGAGCTGGCTGGGCGAGGCGCCGGGCTGAGTGACCGTGACCGTAGTCATCGGGAAGGCGATATCGGGGAAGCGCGCCACCGGCAGCTGATGGAAACCCCACAGCCCGGCGACGCACAGCACGAAGAACACCATGATCGCCGGCAGCGGCCGGTCGATGGCCCAGGAGGAAAGATTCATCGTGCGCCCGCCTTGGCGGCCGCGGCCGGCACCACGCGCACGCGGTCGCCATCGCCGAGGAAGCCCGCGCCTTCGGCGACGACCTGATCGCCGTCCTTCAGACCTTCGACGATCTCCACCAGGCCTTTGGCGGTCTGACCGGTGCGCACGCGCTTGCGCTCCACCACGTGCTGATCCTTCATCGTGAACACATAGCTATGGCCGTCGCGCTGCACCACCGCCGAGCTGGGCACCATCAAGGCGCGACCGTCGCCGGTGACGATGCGGCCCTCGACGTACACGCCGGGCCTGAGCGCGCCGGGATCCGGCAGATCGACGTACACCGTGCCGGTGCGCGTCTGCGCATCGACGCCCGGCGTGACCGCGCGGATGCGGCCGACGACGGTGCTGCCGGAGTAGGGCAGCTCGACCGTGTTGCCGACCGCGACGCCGGCCAGTTGATCCTCCGGCAACTCGGCGCGCCACTCCAGGCGGCCGTCGCGGATCAGGCGCAGCAGCTCGCTGCCCGCGGACACGACCTGGCCCGGCTGCACCAGCCGCTTGGAAATCACGCCCGCGGCCGGCGCGCGCAGTTCGGCGAAATCGCGACGCAGCTGCGCCGCATCGCGGCCGGCCCGCGCCGTGGCCACCTGCGCCTCGGCCTGCACGCGCGTGGCGCGCAGTTCGTCCAGGTTGCCTGCGCTGATCAGTTGTTCGGCGGCCAGTTTGGCGCCGCGGTCGTAGCTGACCTGGGCCAGCGACAGCGAGGCCTGCGCCTGCCGCAGCGAGGCTTCGGCCTGCGCCAGCTCGCTGTCCAGGGTGCGATGGTCCAGTTGCAGCAGCACTTGTCCCTTGCTCACCGCCTGACCGACATCGACCCGCAGCGCGGTCACGCGTTGACCGCTGAGTTCGACGCCCAACTGCATCTCTTCGAAGGCCGACACCGGGCCCGACACCAGCACGCTGCGCGCCAGCGGCTGCGGGCGCGCCGCCACCAACGACACCGCCATGGCCGAGGCGTCGTTGGCCTTGCCTTCTTCTTCCTTGGTACCTCCGCATGCGGCCAACAACGAACAAACCAGGAACACGAGTAACCAACGCGGGGGACGTGCACGCATGGGAGATTCCGTAGCAGAAGTGGAAAAAGTTGGCGCAGCGAGAGCGGCGGACGTGGCGGGGATCGGCGGCGAGCGGATCCGGCCTCGGCTGGCAGATTGCGTCCAGCTTAGAAGGACGAGTTTAAGAAGGATTAATAAGTCCACACCGCGTAGCGCCGTGTGCAGGGCCGGAGCATTGCGGCGCTTGCGGCCTGACGGAAGAGGAAGAGTACCGCTGGACTCGCGCAGGCAGCGGGCGTCGGGAGGTCTGAGCCATCGGCCATGAGGACGACCGCTGAGCGGGATAGCGAATCCAGGTCCGTTGCCGACATCGGCTGTCTTGCGTTCCCATGGCTGCAATGGGGGCATCTCGATCAATCGCATCAAATGCGATTGATTCCTATTTGCATAAATGCTAGATGGCACCTGGCGCCGCGTCAAGTCGAACCCGACGCCGGGTAGACGATCCTTAGCCGCCACGGCCGAAGCACTGATACCCGCACCTCGCATGCGGTCGCCGCTGCTGACGCGGCCGATACGCGGTCGATACCGATCGCGACCGCACCTTGGGTTCGCCGCTGCGCTTTGCTACTCATCCGCCTCAAAGCGGTTTCGAGGCAAAATGGCGGGTCCGCCATCATTGAGCACGTGGTCCATGCGGATCGGAATCGACTTCGGAACCAGCTACTCGGCCGCGGGCGCGGTGGTCGACGGCCAATTGCGCCTGATCCGCTTCGGCGACGACCATCAGTTCCGTACCACCGTGTTCTTCCCGCTGCGGATGCCCGACGTCGCGCAGTTCGAATTGACGGAAGCATTGAACGAGCAGGTGAGGGCGCTGGTCGCCGGCGCGAAACGCGACCAGACCCAGGAGCTGGCACGGGTCCAGCGCTTGCGCGACGAGGCCATGCGGCAACCGGCGCACTTGCGCGCGCAGGCATTGGCCCTGGTGCCCACGGCACGCAAGCAATCGGATTTCGAAATGCAGCGTGCGGCCGTCGTCGCCGTACGCCGGCAATGGGCGGCCGACCAGGTGCGCAAGGCGATGGAGGCCGGCGCGGACGTGCACAACGCGCTTTACGGCGACGAGGCGGTCGAGGCTTACATGGCCAGCGGCACGGGTCACCTGGTGGTCTCCCCAAAGTCCATGCTCGGCTACAAGCTCGAAGGCAATGCGCGCGAGACCCTGCTGCGGATCGCCACCCAACTGCTGCGCCACATCCGCGCCAGCGCGTCCGCGCAGTTGGACACCGACGTGCGCGCGGCGGTGATGGGCCGTCCGGTGCGCTTTCGCAGCAGCATGAAGGAAGCCGGCAGTGCGCAGGCCCTGGAGATCCTCACCGACGCTGCCTATGCGGCCGGGTTCGACGCCATCGAGTTTCTCGAGGAACCGGCGGCGGCGGCCTACGGCTATCACCGCGAACAGGCCACCGCGAGTCGGACGCTGATCCTGGACATCGGCGGCGGTACCACGGACATCGCGCTGGCCGACGTCGGCGGACCGGCTTCGGCGCCGGTAATCCACGGCTCCTGGGGCGATCCCGTCGGCGGCACCGACGTGGACATCGAACTGAGCATGCGCGGCGTCATGGCGCAGTTCGGCAAGGGCGTCACGCCGACCGCGGTGCATCGTTACTACGAGGCGTCGACGGTCCAGGATCTGGAGCGGCAGAGCAACTTCCGCCTGGCCTCGTTCAAGGACGTAGAGGCGCCTTACGGCCCGCGTCTGCAGCGCCTGCAAGAACCCGGCCACACCGTGCGCCTGAATCGCGATGTCGAGGCGGCCAAGATCGGTCTGAGCAGCCAGGATCGGGTCGGATTCACGCTGGACTACATCGAAGACGGACTGTGCGTGCAGTTGGACAAGGAGCGGCTACAGGACGCGGCCAGCCCGTTCCTGCGCCACCTGGGCGAACTCATCCGCAAGGCCAAGGCCGACCTGCGCGAGGCGCCGGACAGCGTCTATCTGACCGGCGGCATGTCACGCTCGCCGTACGTGCCGGCGATCGCCAGGGAGATGTTCCCGGCCGCGCGTATCGTCGCCGGCGACGCATCGTTGGGGGTGGTGGCGGGGTTGGCGCACGCGGCGGCGGTCGATTGAACGCCCGCGGTCAGCGGGTTCGGGATCTCACCACGTAGTCGGCCAAGCGCTCCACGCGCGGATGCGTCTGTTTTGTCGCCCCTAGCGTTACCATCCGCGAACGCACGGCCGCCGCGCGCCGTTCGTCTTCCTCGCTCTTTCCGTAAAGCATCACCACGATGAATTCTTCGCCATTGGCGGACGCGGCGAAATCCAGCGAACGGCCGTTGGCGAACAGCACGGTCCCCAGGTTCAGGTACTCGTCGTCGTACAGATACACCGCGTAGTCGCGGAGGCCGGGATCGTTCATCTCCGAGCAGCGCTGGAGCAGCTGCTGCAGGGGTATCTCGCACCAGGACACCTCGATGGCATCGTAGCGAATAGCGTCGCCGCAGGCATAGAACTTGAACGCAAATTCGTAGCGGCGCTGGCGGTACTTCCGCTGGCGGTGGAAGTACAGAATTTCTTGATCGTCGATGCGATCGGATCCGTAGTCGGCCGCGAGCTTGATCTCTTCGTACAGCTCGGGCGAATCGGCCAGTGCAGCGTCGAAGGCGGCCATCGAGCCCGCCGCCAGATAGCGGGCAAGCAATTCCAGGGGCTGGAGACGCGCGACCTTTTCGATCGCGCGTGCGACGGGCGAGGGGGGGCGACGGACCGGTTTCGTCACGTGCGGCAGCCCTTGAATGGATTGGTGCCCGCCGCGATATGGGCTTCGGCGATCTTCTTTACCTCCGCGATCTGGGCACGCAAATTCGGGTTCTTCAGACCGGTCTCGTTGAGCATCAACTCCGCCTGTTTGACGATCTTGGACAGCTCGGCCGGATTGTCGAAGTAGCTCTCGATGGCCGAGTTGAGCGGCGCAACCTTGACTTTGTTGTTGTCGATACCGCTGCCGAGGTGCGTGTTGAGCATGCCTTGTTTCCCTATCACCTTGCCGTTCTTATCCTTCACGTCCACATAGTAGGGCACAAAGCCCACATGTCCGCTGTTGCCGCGACCCGTCATGCCCGGCCCCTTCACATTCACATGCGGGCCGGGGCCGCTGGCGAAATCGGTGCCGGCGACATTGCCGTAGGACACGTCGTACGGGTTCTTCTTGGCCAAGCCCAGCGGGTCGCACCAACCGAACGGGTTCGGTGCGTACTCGCTGAGGTTCAGCCCGCCCGCAAGGCGAATCGGATCCTGCGATACGAAGGCGCCTACCGCCGGATCGTAGTAGCGAAACCGGTTGTAGCAAAGGCCTGTTTCCGGATCGCTGTATTGGCCCTGGAAGCGCAGCGGATTGGCGATGCGCTCGGAATGTTGTTGACATACCGCGCCCCAGGCGGCGTAACCGGCCGACCACATCACGCTGCCCGCGCTGTCCGTGATCCGCGTGGGGCAGCCGTTGGGGTCGACGTGATAGTGATACGTTCGCGCGACCGTTGCGGTCGCATCGGCATCATCGTTGTCGGCATCTGGAACCGGATGTTTTTCCAGCAAAGCCAAGGGCACGAACGTGGCGGGGTAGTAGACATACTCGCGAGCACGCGCATGCAATGACGCGAACGCGCGCTTGCGACGGCGAGCCTCGAGGATGTCCACCACAAAACCGTCGCTCATGGGGCCGGGCGCATCTACCTGCGCGTTTTCCTGCGTCACCTCGCCCAATAGCGCATCGCAGTCCCAGAAGAACCAGGTGGTGTGGCTGGTATTTCGCTTGAACACGCGCCGACCCAGCGGGTCGTAGCCGTATCGAGTGACCAAACCGTCCTTGCGGCTTTCGATCAAACGCTGCTGCGCGTCCCAGCGTAGTTGCAGGGCGCCATCGTCCCGCTCGACGGCGGCACTTTCGCGTTGCAGCAGATTTCCGGCACGATCGAAGGCATAGGTCATCCCGGCGTACTCGCCTTCGCGCCTCCATTCGTCGGGCTGAGGCTCGCCTCCCACCACCCTGCGTTGCGCCTGGCTGTGTACGCGCGTGCGCAAGCGATCGCCGACGGGGTCGTTGAGGAAGCTCGTCAGCTGGCCACGCGGATCGAGGTGAGTCAGAAGCCGGCCGATTGGATCGTAGGTGTAGCGGTCGGTGCCATGCGCGCTGTCGTGCCGTTGGATCATGTTTCCTGCGGGATCGTAGGCATAACCGGTGTCGAACAGCGGCGTCTCCTCGTGCAACACTGCCTGGGCACTGATCAAGCCCCGGTCGTCGTAGCTCAGCTGACGCTGCACCTGTGGACTCAGGCGTTCGGTCACGGCCCGGCCGTGCACGTCGCGCTCTATCACGATGGGCGCATCGTCATTGATGGTTACGCGATGTAATTGACCGCGCAGGTCGAAGGCGCAGGCGACGCGATTGCCGGCGCTGGTGGTACGAACAATGCGCTGGCCGAGCGCATCGAAGGTGTTGGCAACGGCAAAGCCATCCTGATCCTCCTCGATCAGGCGCCCCTCCAGGTCGAAACGACGCCTGATCCGGCGATGCGCGTTGCGCAGCTCGATCAGCTGGCCGCGTGCATCGTAACGGAAGCTTTCTGTAGTCTGCAGGCCAGGGCGATCGACGTCGGGCAAGGTCCGGGCGGTGATGCGACCGAGCCGATCGGAGGCGTAGGTCACCGTTTGGCCGAGGGGATCGGTTGTACCGGCCAGGCGGCCCGATGCGTCGTAGCGGTACTGCCGGGTCTGTTCCCAGTAGTCGGCTTCTTCGATCACACGGCCCAGTGCATCGCGACGGAGTCGGTAGCGTTCGCCGCGCTGGTTCACCACTCCGGTCAACTGCTCTTCGCTGTCGTATTCGTACTGGACCAAGTGGCCATCCGGTAGCAGGCGCCGGACGATCTGGCCGGTGCCTGCATAGGCCAGCTGGGTCACCGCGCCGGCCTGGTCGGTGTAACGGATCAACTGGTCCTCGGCGTCGTAGACCGCGCGCATCGTGCTGCCGTCGGGATGTACGATGCGCAGCAAGCGACCCTTGGCGTCGTAGTCGTGGCGGCTGCATTGACCGGCTGCATCGGACTGTTCGAGCATGCGGCCCAGCGCGTCATGCTGGAACGTGCTGCGCGCGCCGAGCGGATCGACCAGCACCTGCAGCTGACCGTGGCGGTCGTAGTGCAGGGCCGTCACCGCCCCCAGGGCATTGGTGTGCGTGGTGAGCTGACCGTGTGCGTCGTAGCCGTAGGTCGAGACCGCACCCAACGGGCTGATCTGCTCGACCAGCAGATCGCGTTCGTCCCAGCGCTGCTGCCAGCTCGCCTGCAAGGGGTCGATCACCGCGATCGGCCGGTCGTCCTCGTCGTACTGGGTCTGCAAGCTGCTGCCGTCGGCGCGCGTCAGCTGCAGCAGGTTGCCGCGCTCGTCGTAGACGAACTCGGTGCGCAGGCCCGCGGGGTCGACCACCGCCGTGGTGCGGCCGGCCTCGTCGTACTCGAACACGGTCACGCCGCCCAGCGGGTCGATCTCGCACAGCGGTAGGCGGTATTCGTCGAACTTCACCAAGGACGTATGCCCCAGCGAGTCGGTGATCTCGACATCGCCCAGCAGGTCGTCGTAGCCGAAGCGGTAGTCGTACAGGCCGCCGTCGCCCCAGCTGTGGACCACCCGCCATTGGTCGTCGTAGGCGTAGTGGAACGACAGGCCCAGGCGGTCGGTGTGGCGGACCATGCGGTGCTGGCGGTAGTCGAAGGTCCGCGGCGCGTCCAGCGGGTCGAAGGCCGACACCAGATCGCCGGCGTCGTTGTATTCGTAGCGCACCAGCGGATGGTTGCGGCCGGTCGCCGGGTCGTGCAGCTCCAACGCCTCGATCCGGCCCTGACGCGAGGTCGCCTGCAGGAACCGGCCCTGCAGCGGCTGGCCGCTGACCGGATCGACGGTGCCGCTTTCGACGATCCGCACCAGGTCGGCGCCGCGGCGCTCGAAACGCCAGGCGTTGCCGCTGGCGTCCTCGATGCGCTGGATCGGCAGCGTTTGCGTCGTCAACGCCACCAGGTTTGCGGCCGGGCGTGCGAACGCGTAACGCAGGCCGTCCTTGCTGCGCACCCGCCATTCGTCGCCTTGCGCGTACAGACGCGCGCCATCGACGAACTCGCGCACGGCATGCGCCAGGCCCGGCGCCTCGGGCGCCTGCGGGAACACCGCTATGCCGTCGCCACCGTGGAACAGCACGCTGCCGTCGGCGTCCAGTTCCAGTCGAATGTCGGCCGGCGTCTCCCAGCCGTAGCCGCAGGCGCCGACGTGGTCGTTGTTGGAGCCGTACTCGCGCGTCCACGCCAGCGGCAGGCGGCCGGGCACGACGAAGTCCTCGTGCGTCACCGACACGCTGCCGGTGCGGATGTCCACCGGCTCGGCGCGCAGCACCTTGCACTTGAGGAAACCCGGCTTCATGTTGCCGAACACTTTCTGGCGCAGCTTCTTGAAGGCCTTGCCGCCGCGCTTGAACACCGGGCCCAGCAGCTTGAACAGGCCCTTCATCGCCATCGCCATCAACGAGATCGTCGGCGGCCCGCCGACGTTGACGTTGGTCGGAATGGCCAGGTTCACCGCCGTGGGCAGGGTCAGCGACAGCTTGGGCTTCTTCGGCTTGCGGAGGCGGAACGGCGGCACCATGCCGACCACGTTGCAGTCCAGCACCGGCATGGCCAGCTTGGAGAACGGGTCGCCGTCGGCCGACACCGTCATGCTGCCCATGAACAGTTCGTCGTCGGTCTGCGGGCCGGTCGGCAGCTTGGGCAGGAACGCCGGGTGGTAGGCGCCCATCGGAATGTGCAGGTTCAAGCCGCCGGTGCCGGCGGTGGCGCGCTTGATGCCGTTGACGTGCACGGTGCCGCCCAGGAAGGGCAGGTAGTCGAACGGATCCAGCACGATGCCGATGTGCGGCGTCGGCAGCGGCACCGGCAACGGCACCGGCGGGAACACGTACATGTGGATGTCGATACCCAACTGCGGGTCGAAGTGCTTCGCGGCGGTGGTCATGGGGGTATCAACGTCCTTATTCTTCTATAAACCAGGTCGGTTCCAGTTTCGACGCTACACCGCCGAGCGGGGTGAACGTCGCAAAGTGCTGCGAATATCGGCGTGGCCCGGTGCCGGATTAGGGGCGAGCTTGGCGCGAACCGCCCCAAGGCAAGCCGCTAATTTTCCACTCATCGGCGCCTGACCTCCTAATCGAAATGCCGAAATCGCGATGCGAGTCAAAGTACGTTGCGGCACAAACAAACGACATGAAACTTGTGGGGCAGAGCATTGCCGAAGACAAGAATTGGGCGGCTATGCCGTGGACGTGCAGCAGACGCATGCCGTAAACAGCAACTGGGTGGCGCCCATAAGCTCGTTATCCACCGTGCGACAGCTATTGCGCAGACCTTACAAGGCAGAGACAACAAGCCTCGGCTGTCCAGCCGCTACGCCGCACCTGCTCAGCGCGGAAGATCGACTATCTGTCGGCCGTCGCTCTGACAGGCGATCAGCACCTCGTAGGCATCGCGCTCGCTTCGTTGCGCTTTAGCAGCCTCTTCATCGGATATCTCGGCCTCCTGATATCGGATACTCAGCTCACCCGCATCGTACTGAATATAGAGCTTCCCTGAGCGCCGAATAATGATCACGCCAAACCCATTGAAAACATCTTCGCTCATGGTTTCGTCCCGATTGGAGTTGTACTGAAGCCCCCGAGGGGGACCTGGTCGATGGTTGCCTCCGGGATTCCTCCCCCCGTATAGCCGCCGGGTTTCCACAGCCCATCCCATGCGCCGATCTCATTGCCGCTAGGCATGCGAAGCCCGGTGGGTGAGGGTATATCAATACGCACCGGTGTTGTGCCCAGATCGCCCGGGTTGAGTTTGAGCAATCGCTCCAGCTCATCAACGTCGCCGTTCGCCCTTGCGATGAGATCGTCGGCCACGGACTTCGGCATGACGAACTGACCGCCAGGAGGACCTAACTCGAGACGCTTCGGATCCACGCCCCAGGCGATTTTCGATACCGGACCAGCAAACATCGCGAGGTGGGAATCGATGTAGTCCTTCGGTAGGTACTGCTCCGGCTTAAGCCGATTGGGCTTAGCAACGCCGACAATCGACGCATCGGTGTGCCCTGGCAGATACGGCGATCGCGCGAATCTGCCTCTTGCGTCTATCCATTGCCCTCTACTGTTTCTACGGACAGCGGGCCCGCAACTCAGGCCGAGCGGATCGGCCCACGCGATGGTATTTCTCGCGTACTCATAGACACCGATGCCCCCTGCGAGCTTGATCGGGTCTTGGCTGACAAAGCCGCCGCTCGTCGGATCGAAGTATCTATAGCGATTGTAGTGGAGGCCCGTTTCCGTATCGAAGTACTGCCCTTGGAATCGAATCGGGTTGACGATCTGCGAAACATGGTGCCTTTCGATGGTGCCCCAGGCGCTATAACTCGCACTCCACAAAACATCGCCGTCGCCATCCGTGATCCTTGCCGGGCAGCCGTTGACGTCGTTGTGGTAGTAGGCGACGGAACGAGTCCCGGCCCCTAGCGTTTCGCAGGAGGGAACGCCGTTGCGATCGCCTTCGATCAATGCCAAAGGCTCGAATGTGCCGGGCCGGTGGACGTACTCGCGCGCCTGTGGGTGTAGCGCCTTGAGCGCCTGCAGGCGTTTTCGCGCCGCGAAGAAGTCGACGACATTGCTATTGTTGACCGGTTCGCGCGTGCAGTCGCTCGCACCGGAGTTGCTTTGGGTGACCTCGGCAAGCAGCGCATCGCCGTCCCAGAAGAACCAGGTCGTATCGACGGAGTTTCGTTTGAATACGCGCCGACCGATCGGATCGTAGCCGTAAGTGGTGTGGCATTCCTCGCGCCCGCCGCCTTCCGAGCGGCTTTCGACGATGCGCTGATTTGCGTCCCACACCAATTTCAGTTCCACGCCTCGAGCTTCGTGCGAGTGCTCGCGTCGAATCAGGTTTCCGGCACGGTCGAACACATAATGTAATCCGTCGAAGTCGCCCTCGCGAGTCCATCCATCTGAAACGGCACCGCCACCGACGGCTTGCTTCATCTGAACTTGATTGATGCGAGTTCGCAGCCGATCACCCGCCGGGTCATTGAGCCAACGGGTGAGCTTCCCCATAGGGTCCGTGTGTTCGAGAACGCGCCCCATCGGGTCGTAGGTATAGCGATCAGTGCCGTGCTGGCTATCGGTGCGACGGGTGAGATTGCCGGCCTTGTCGTAGTCGTAGGTGCTATCAAATAACGGAGCGTTGTCCTTCGTTACGGCCTGAGCACTGAGCAAGCCGTCGGCGTTGTAGCTCATCGTTCGCTTGAGCGCCGGAGTCAGCTGTTCGATCACCGCTTGGCCGAGCGCATCGCGCGTGACCGTGATCGGTGATGCGTCGTTGATCGTGATGCGACTGGGCTGGTTGAGCAGGTCGTACTGAACTGCGATCGTGTTGCCGGTAGCCGTGCGTCGCTCGATGCGATTGCCGACAGCATCGTAGGCATGGTCGATCGCATAGCCATTCTGCGATTCATGCAACAAGCGACCTTCGATGTCGAAGCGACGCACGACATGACTTACCGCGTTGCGAAGTTCGACCAGCTGTCCTGCCTTGTTGTACTTGAATGACTCCAGCGATTGCCTCGACGGATCGCAAGCATTCGGCAGGGTCTTCTTGGTGATTCGCCCAAGCGCATCGGTCTCGAACGCGATCACCTGACCGAGCGGATCGATGCTGCGGCGAAGGCGGTCGGTGGCGTCGTAGTCGTAGCGGCGCGACTGACCCCAGTAGTCGATTTCCTCGATAATGCGACCAAGCGGATCTCGAACGAACCGGAAGGTCTCGCCACGCTGGTTAATTACGCTGGAAATTTGCTCCTCGGTGTCATATGTGAACCCGACGCTATTGCCATCGGGTTGCACGCGCCTGGCGATTTGGCCGATTCCGCAGTACTCGATCCTGGTTTTCGCGCCGCCCTCATCGACATAGCCGGTGAGTTGATCTTCAGCATCGTATTCGCAGCTGATATGCCCGCCATTTGGCATGGCTACCGCGAGCAGGCGACCTTTCGCGTCGTATCCGTACGTAGTTCGGCGGCCGGATGCATCCGTGAGTTCCAGCAGGCGACCCATGGCGTCGTGCCTGAAGCGGCTGGCTTGACCGAGCGCATCGGTGATGCGCTGTAGCTGGCCGTGGCTATCGAACGCAAGACGGGTGGTCGCGCCCAGCGGGTTGGCGTGCTCGAGCAGCTGACCGGCCGCGTCATAGTCGTAACGCGAGATTGCACCGAGCGGCGTGGTGTGTTGCCGCAGTAGCCCTCGCGCATCCCAGACATGCGACCACGTCGCTCCGCCTGGATCGGTCACGACCAGGGGGCGGTCGTCTTCGTCGTACTCGGTCTGCAGCGTGCTGCCGTCGGGCCGCGTCAGCTTGAGCAGATTGCCATGCGCGTCGTATGAGAACTCGGTACGCAGCGCCATCGCATCGATCACCGCGGTGGTGCGACCGACCTCGTCGTACTCGAACGTCGTGACGCCGTCGAGCGGATCTATCTCGCACAGCGGAAGATTATTCTCGTCGAACTTGACGGTGGTGACGTAGCCGAGCGAATCGGTGATCTCGGTTTCGTTGAGCAGGGCGTCGTAGCGGAACCTGTAATCGTACAGACCGCTGTCGCCCCAGGCGTGCACCACGCGCCATTGATCGTCGTAGGCATAGTGGAACGACAAGCCGACGCGGTCGGTATGGCGCAGCAAGCGGTGGTGGGCATACTCGAAGGTGCGCGCGGCACCCAGCGCGTCTATGGCGGAGATCAAGTCTTCGTCGCCGCTATAGCCGTAACGGACCAGCGGGTGGCTCAGGCCGTTGGCGGGGTCATGAAGCTGCAGCGATCGAACCAGGCCACTAGACGCTTGTACATCGATATAGCGGCCTTGCAGCATTTTCCCCGACTCGGCAGCCACAGCACCGCTTTCGACGATACGAACGAGTTGTCCGCTCTGACGCTCGAACTGCCAACAGTTTCCACACAGATCCTCGATGCGCTCGATCGGCAAGGGCGACACAGGCAGCGCAGCGACGTTGCCGACGCTACGCCGGAATACATAGATCACCCCGTCCTTGGTGCGCACCCGCCATTCGTCGTCCTGCGCGTACAAACGCGCACCGTCGACGAACTCGCGTACCGCATGCTCCAGGCCCGGCGCGGCCGGCGCCTGCGGGAACACCGCGACGCCTTCGCCGCCGTGGAACAGCACGCCGCCCTCGACGTCCAGCTCCAGCCGGATATCGGCCGGCGTCTCCCAGCCGTAGCCACAGACGCCGACGTGGTCGTTGTTGGAGCCGTATTCGCGCGTCCACGCCAGCGGCAGACGGCCGGGCACGACGAAGTCCTCGTGCGTCACCGACACGCTGCCGGTGCGGATATCCACCGGCTCGGCGCGCAGCACCTTGCACTTCAGGAAACCCGGCTTCATGTTGCCGAACACCTTCTGGCGCAGCTTCTTGAAGGCCTTGCCGCCGCGCTTGAACACCGGGCCCAGCAGCTTGAACAGGCCCTTCATCGCCATCGCCATCAACGAGATCGTCGGCGGCCCGCCGACGTTGACGTTGGTGGGAATGGCCAGGTTCACCGCCGTGGGCAGGGTCAGCGACAGCTTGGGCTTCTTCGGCTTGCGGAGGCGGAACGGCGGCACCATGCCGACCACGTTGCAGTCCAGCACCGGCATGGCCAGCTTGGAGAAGGGGTCGCCGTCGGCCGACACCGTCATGCTGCCCATGAACAGTTCATCGTCGGTCTGCGGGCCGGTCGGCAGCTTGGGCAGGAACGCCGGGTGGTAGGCGCCCATCGGAATGTGCAGGTTCAAGCCGCCGGTGCCGGCGGTGGCGCGCTTGATGCCGTTGACGTGCACGGTGCCGCCCAGGAAGGGCAGGTAGTCGAACGGGTCCAGCACGATGCCGATGTGCGGCGTCGGCAGCGGCACCGGCAGCGGCACCGGCGGGAACACGTACATGTGGATGTCGATACCCAACTGCGGGTCGAAGTGCTTCGCGGCGGTGGTCATATCGCTGTCGATATCCTTATCTTGACGCTCGCCCTTGGCCGGACCGCGCTCCTGGCTTCCAAACTCGTCGGCACCGTTAGATCAACCCGTCCTCGGCTTGCTCGAAGATGCGGTTCCATCAGCTTTCCTCATCGGAAAACGCCGTTGGAATTGCGTCATCTTCCCGCGTGGGTCGGTGTTGGCCAGGAGCCGGAAGTTGTCCCTGACATCCTTTTCTACTGAGCTTTGTCCATACGAATAATCAGCGCCACACTATGGCCTCGTGGTGTCTGTCGATGGCTGCAATAGTTTCCTTCGACTGCAGTTCATCGATTAGTTTGTTCTGAGCAACTAGCTCATCCTTATACATTTCTTCGTATATCAAGCGATCTTCGTCATCCTCACTGAAATCCGCCTTGTAGTCCATCCTGTTAATGAGGAACTTGCCAGGCTCTATCAGTTTCTCCGTATCGCCTTGAATCCCTTCGCACAAGCATCCGATGGCGCTGAGAAAATCGACAGCACCTTGGGAGGCATCTTCCTGCTCCATCTCCACTTCATCGGGATTCCAGTCGATGGAAACAACACTGCAAAGGCGGCTTAACGCCTCGACATCGTCCAGGTTGTTCCATAGCGCTTCCAATGAGCTGCTGATATCCGTTGATGTTCCTGCGTGGCTCAGGCCATCAACAAACTTCAATATTGCGCTGTCTCGAGTGAAAGGAAAAACGCTCCAGATTGCGAAACGCACTTGCTTATCCGCGCTTAATTCACCCAAGCGCTGCTGAAGTTCACGGAAGTGATCGATTGTTTTCATAGCTGCTAATCCAAGACTCCGCCAGCTGCATCTACGAATGGCTGGCAATTCGGGCACGAGGCATTCTTTTGATTTCCTGCCCATGATATTCCCCATCGAGTGACTTTCGCCCCCGGGGGAAGGTTTCTCAAGATCACTCTTTCAGCGTGATTGGCTAGTTGGTCATTTGCCCTTACCGCTGCTCCATGAAATATATTGCTAGCAGGGACTCCGTATTCCTCCAGTAGCTCTCTTTGCATTTGACTAAGCCGAGCGCCACTTCCTGCGGCATACAGGATCTTCTTTCCATCAACTATCGCCTCAACTACTGCCACAGTCGACATTTGCTTTGCCTTGGGGTGATTCCCCGCCAAGTCATGAACTTGTCTTGCTATATGGCTCAGTTGGCACGAGAGACCCTTTGGATCAATCCATGCATAAGTGTTGGGTGCAATCCCATACAGATTCTCACCAGCCATGAATCTGAGGGGGTCTTGCGATGCAAAATCTCCCAATTCAGGCATATAGAGGCGATGCCGGTTGTAGTGCAAGCCAGTTTCAACATCGGAGTACTGCCCTTGCAGCCGAATGGGAGTATCTATTTCTGCAACGTGGACTCTGGTCACTTCTCCCCAAGTGGCATAACTGACCGACCATACAACCTTGCCACTTGCGTCAGTCAGCCGCGTTGGACAACCGTTTGGATCGACGTGGTAGTGGAACACCTCGGTTGTCGTTGCGGCTTCAGGGGCCGCAGTTCCAGCCGGAGATGTATTGACCGCTGCGTCTCTTTGCCGATCGATCAACGCCAGCGGCACGAAGCTGCTGGGGTAATAGACATATTCGCGCACGCGCTTGTGCAGACCGTCGAACACACGTTTGCGCTGGCGGGCTTCGAAGAGGTCGACCACGACGCCGTCGTTCACGAGGGCAGGCACTTCGATGCGGTCGTTGTCGTGACTCACTTCGCCCAGCAAGGCATCGCCGTCCCAGTAGAACCAGGTGGTGTGGGTCGGATTGCGCTTGAACACGCGTCGGCCGAGTGGGTCGTAGCCGTATCGGGTAGTGGCGCCGTCTTTGGTGCTTTCGAGCAGGCGTTGGTTAGCGTCCCAGCGCAGGTGCAGGGCGCGCTCGTCATCGTTACCAGCACTGTTCGCATCGCCGCGCCGCACCAGGTTGCCGGCGCGGTCGAAGACGTAATGCTGGCCGGTGTAGTCGCCTTCACGGGTCCATTCGTCGGGTTGCGGTTCGCCCCCAACCACTTGCTGTTGCCGCTTGGCATGCACGCGAGTGCGCAGGCGATCGCCAGCGGGGTCGTTGAGGAACTGGGTTAGCTTTCCACGCGGATCGGTATGGGCCAGGATGCGACCCATCGGGTCGTAGGTATAGAGGTCGGCGCCGTGCGCGCTGTCGTGGCGCTGGGTGAGATTGCCGACAGCGTCATAGGCGTAGCTCGTATCGAACAGCGGCGCTTCGTCTTTCAAAACTGCTTGCGCGGTGAGTAGGCCGCGTTCGTCGTAGCGCAGCTGGCGCCGCACTTGTGGGCTGAGACGTTCGGTGAGGGCGCGGCCGAGCGTGTCGCGCTCGATGAGGATCGGCGCGTCATCGTTGATCGTGACGCGGCTTAGTTGTCCGCGCAGGTCGAATTCGCAGGCGACGCGATTGCCCGCACTGGCAGTGCGTACGATGCGGTTGCCTAGCGCATCGAAGGTATTGGCGATGACGAACCCATCCTGATCCTCTTCGACCAGGCGGCCCTCGCTGTCAAAGGTACGTTTGACCTGTCGATGCTCATTGCGCAGTTCAATGAGCTGCCCGCGCGGGTCATAGCGGAAGATTTCCTTGATCTGCTGCCCGGGGCGTTCGGCGGCAGGCAAGGTCTTGGCAGTGATGCGACCGAGCGGATCGGTGGCATAGGCGATGACCTGGCCGAGCGGGTCGGTCGTGCCGGTCAGGCGGCCGACGGCGTCGTAGCGGTAATGGCGCGCCTGGCCCCAGTAGTCGACTTCCTCGACGATCCGACCCAGGGCGTCGCGCTTGAGTTCGTAGCGCTCGCCGCGCTGGTTGATTACCGCGATGAGTTGTTCCTCGCGGTCGTATTCGTATTGGACCAAGTGCCCGTCGGGTTGCAGGCGGCGGGCGATCTGGCCGATGCCGACGTAAGCCAGTTGGGTGACCGCGCCGGCTTCGTCGGTGTAACGGATCAACTGGTCTTCGGCATCGTAAGCCGCGCGCACGGTGGTGCCGCCGGGCTGCACGACATTGAGCAAGCGGCCCTTAGCGTCGTACTGGTAGCCGGTGCGCTGCTGCGCGGCGTTGGCTTGTTCGAGCAAGCGGCCGAGCGCGTCGTGCTGGAAGCTGCTGCGCGTGCCGAGGGGATCGACGATCGCCTGCACCTGACCGTGGCGGTCGTAGTGCAGCGCAGTCACCGCACCTAACGCATCGGTGTAGGCGATGATCTGGCCGTGCGGGTCGTAGCTGCAGGTCGAACGCGCGCCCAGGGGGCTGCTCTGTTCGACCAGCAAGCCGCGTTCGTCCCAGCGCTGCTGCCAGCTCGCCTGCAACGGATCGATCACCGCGACCGGTCGGTCTTCTTCGTCGTACTGCACCTGCAAGGTGCTGCCGTCGGCGCGCGTCAGCTGCAGCAGGTTGCCGCGCTCGTCGTAGACGAACTCGGTGCGCAGGCCCGCGGGGTCGACCACCGCCGTGGTGCGGCCGGCCTCGTCGTACTCGAACACGGTCACGCCGCCCAGCGGATCGATTTCGCACAAGGGCAGGCGGTATTCGTCGAACTTCACCAAGGACGTATGCCCCAGCGAGTCGGTGATCTCGACATCGCCCAGCAGGTCGTCGTAGGCGAAGCGGTAGTCGTACAGGCCGCCGTCGCCCCAGCTGTGCACCACCCGCCATTGCTCGTCGTAGGCGTAGTGGAACGACAGGCCCAAACGGTCGGTGTGGCGCACCATGCGGTGCTGGCGGTAGTCGAAGGTCCGCGGCGCGTCCAGCGGGTCGAAGGCCGACACCAGGTCGCCGGCGTCGTTGTATTCGTAGCGCACCAGCGGGTGGTTGCGGCCGGTCGCCGGGTCGTGCAGCTCCAACGCCTCGATCCGGCCCTGACGCGAGGTCGCCTGCAGGAACCGGCCCTGTAGCGGCTGGCCGCTGACCGGATCGACGGTGCCGCTCTCCACGATCCGCACCAGGTCGGCGCCGCGGCGCTCGAAACGCCAGGCGTTGTCGCTGGCGTCCTCGATGCGCTGGATCGGCAGCGTTTGCGTCGTCAACGCCACCAGGTTCGCGGCCGGGCGTGCGAACGCGTAACGCAGGCCGTCCTTGCTGCGCACCCGCCATTCGTCGCCTTGCGCGTACAGACGCGCACCATCGACGAACTCGCGCACGGCATGCGCCAGGCCCGGCGCCTCGGGCGCCTGCGGGAACACCGCGACGCCTTCGCCGCTGTGAAACAGCACGCTGCCGTCGGCGTCCAGTTCCAGTCGAATGTCGGCCGGCGTCTCCCAGCCGTAGCCGCAGGCGCCGACATGATCGTTGTTGGAGCCGTACTCGCGCGTCCACGCCAGCGGCAGACGGCCGGGCACGACGAAGTCCTCGTGCGTCACCGACACGCTGCCGGTGCGGATGTCCACCGGCTCGGCGCGCAGCACCTTGCACTTCAGGAAACCCGGCTTCATGTTGCCGAACACCTTCTGGCGCAGCTTCTTGAAGGCCTTGCCGCCGCGCTTGAACACCGGCCCCAGCAGCTTGAACAGCCCCTTCATCGCCATCGCCATCAACGAGATCGTCGGCGGCCCGCCGACGTTGACGTTGGTCGGAATGGCCAGGTTCACCGCCGTGGGAAGGGTCAACGACAGCTTGGGCTTCTTCGGCTTGCGGAGGCGGAACGGCGGCACCATGCCGACCACGTTGCAGTCCAGCACCGGCATGGCCAGCTTGGAGAAGGGGTCGCCGTCGGCCGACACCGTCATGCTGCCCATGAACAGTTCATCGTCGGTCTGCGGGCCGGTCGGCAGCTTGGGCAGGAACGCCGGGTGGTAGGCGCCCATCGGAATGTGCAGGTTCAAGCCGCCGGTGCCGGCGGTGGCGCGCTTGATGCCGTTGACGTGCACGGTGCCGCCCAGGAAGGGCAGGTAGTCGAACGGGTCCAGCACGATGCCGATGTGCGGCGTCGGCAGCGGCACCGGCAGCGGCACCGGCGGGAACACGTACATGTGGATGTCGATACCCAACTGCGGGTCGAAGTGCTTCGCGGCGGTGGTCATATCGGTCGCTCCTTCAACCTGCTGCCCCGCGCCTACAGCGCGCTTTTCAACGCACGTAAGAACGCGCGCGCCTCATTGCTGCTTTCCGGGCCCAGCCAGTACACCAGCGCCATCGCCACCACCACGGCGACCAGCAGGATCGCGATGTTGCGCCGACTCATGCCGCGCTCTCCGCGGGCGCCGCCAGCGGGGCAGGGGTCTTGTTCGCGGTGGGATCGGTGAGATCGCTGGCATCGGGCAGCACGCCGAACGGCGGCGGCGAGGTCCACTCGGCCATGTCCTTGTCCAGCGGATGCTTCACTTCCGGCAAACCGTTCCAGCCCGGATGCAGGAAATCGCGGCCCACGGCCACGACCTTGCGGAAGAACACGTCGCCGCGGCCGATCAGGGACTCGCGCTCCTCGCACAGTTTCGCGAACGCCGCCTCGAGCTTGGCTTCGAGCAGCAGATCGAGGCGGGTCAGCTCTTGCGACGCAGGGTTAGGCCCCAAGCGTGCGGCCTTGGCTTCCATCTCCTTGTGCGTGACCGCGACGGACTCCTGATAACGGGTGGCGGCGCGGTCCAACTTGTCCGCGAGCGAAGCATCCTGCAGGCGCAGCAGGTCCTGCAGCAGCAGCGGAAACGTCGTTGTCGCGCGTTCGTCGGCCGTCAGGGGTTTGGCCTCGGCGATCGCCTGCAAACCATGATCGAGCGCGAGGTCGCGCTTGCCGTCCTTGGCCTGGCAGTACGCCGCCATGCGCAGGCCTTCGATCACGAACAGCACGTTGGGAATCTGCCGGGCGACCTGCGCCGCCTGCTGGTAGGCCTGAGCCGCCTGGCCGTGCTGGCCGGCGCCCAGCCAGGCGCCGGCCTCGCCGAACCAGGTCTGCAACACCATGGTGCCGCCGGCCGGGTGATCGGCCGCCTGTGCGCGGGTCGCGCATTCGCGCGCGAGGCGATAGCGCTTGATCGCGTCGCCGTGCTGCTTTTCCTTCAGATGCGCGCCGGCGGTGGCCATGTGCAGAACGACCTGCTGGTCGTACCACTGCTCGGCCACGCACCGCGTCATCGCCTTGTCGGCGCGCTGCGCGGTCTGCGCCGCGCTGCCCTTTTCCAGCGAGGTCATGACATCGGTCAGCGCCAACCGATGCGCGACCTGCGGGCCGCTACCGCCCGACTGGGCCGCCGTGGCCCGGGCGATGTCGAACATATCGACGGGCGCATCGATCACCTGCGATGCCGCCTTGTGGCGATCCACCAGAGGCTGCCAGCCGGGATGCTCGCGGGTGTCGACCATCGCCAGGCGCACGCGCGCCTGCGGCTGGCGCAGTTCGGGCGCGGTCATTGCGGCGTCCAGCCAGGCCTCGAACGCCTCGGGCGAGGCGACGCGCTGCGGCTCCAGCACGACGACGACATGGCGCCAATGGGCGTGATAATGCTCGGCGAAGGAGTTCAGCAGGGCGACGAAGCCGGCGGCGGTGTCGGGATACGCCTGCGTGTCCGCCACCCAGTCCGGCGCGATGCCCTGATCCTGCAGCGCGTCGCGGTTCTCCTCGAAGCCCGCCGCCAGGGTCTGCTTCAGCGCACGGCTGTAGCCCCAACTGGTCTCGAACGCCACATCCAGGCGCAGGAACGCGTCCGGCGTGTTCCACTCGCCCGGATGCTGCTGCGCCTCGAAGAACGCCGCCAGCATGCGCTTGGCGTTGTCGGGTACGCGCCATACCGCCAGCCGCAACGACGGCTGCTCGCTGGCTTCCAGCCACAGATCGCGCAGCTGCTCCAAGCGCTTTTCGACGGGACTCTTGCTCATCAAAGGCCGCCCACGCTCAGTTCAAGTCGATCTTGGCGCCGTTCACCGTCACGCCGCCGGCGTTGATCTTCACCACCGATCCGTTGCTGGTGATGGTGATCTCGCCGTTGTTGATCTCGATGCCCGAAGCGCCCACGCCCAGCTTCAGCACGGCCCCCGAGCCCAGGCTCATCTCGCCGGTCGAGAACGCCGCGTGGGTGCCGGTGACGCCGTGTTCCAGGTTGCCGTCCACCGTCACCGAACGCGCGCCCTTGTTGAAGTCGTCGATGCTGCCGTCGACCGAACGCGCGTAAGCGCCGGTGACGTTGATGTTGCGGCCGCCCTGGATGTTCTCGGTATGGCCCGCGGTGACGCTGCGGGTGGACACGCCGGTCACGCTTTCGCTCCAGGCGCCGGTGCGGATGCTGGTGTAGGCACCGGTCAGCGTGGTGGCGAAGGGGCCGGTGATGGTTTCGGTGTAGCCCACGGCGGGAATGGTCAGCGTCTGGCCGTTCTCGTAGGTCTGGGTGACCGCGCCGGTGACCGTGGCGGTTTGAGTTCCCTTGATCGTGTTGGTGCGGTTGCCGTCGACCGAATTGGTTTCGTTGCCCTTGACGGTCTTGCTGCGGTCCGCACCCACGCTCACCGACTGGTTGTTGGCGACATCGGTGGTCTGGTTGTTCTTGATGCTGTTGGCCTGGTCGTTCAGCACCATCGTGCTCATGTTCTTCTGAGCATGCAGGTCCATGCTCTGCGAACCGGCCGTGTCGGTCATGGTGAGCGCGTTGTAGCCGTCGCCCTTGACCGTCTTGGACTTGATGCCGCTGACCTCGCCGCCGTGCGGGCGCGGGTTGTCCTCGTTGTAGACGCGTCCGACGATCAGCGGGCGGTCCGGATCGCCGTCCAGGAAATCCACCACCACCTCCTGGCCGATGCGCGGCGCCGACACGCCGCCCATGCCTTCGCCGGCCCAGGGGTTGGACACGCGCACCCAGCACGAGCTCTTGTCGTCGAACTCGCCCTGACGGTCCCAATGGAACTGCACCTTCACGCGGCCGTATTTGTCCTCGTAGATCTCTTCGCCCGCGGGACCGACCACGGTCGCGGTCTGCGGGCCGGGCATCGGCTTTTGCTGGGTGACGCGCTGCGGGCGGAACGGAATCTTGCGCCGCAGGCTGATCAGCCGGCTGCGGTAGTTGACGCCCTTGGCATCGCTGAGGTCGTCGGCGAAATCGTTCTCGGCCTCATGATCCACGCCGACCACGAAGAAGCTGCGTTCGCCGGCGTCGGACTCGCTGTGCTCGAAGTGGCCGTCGAGCACGAAGTAGCGGCCCGCGGCCAGATTGCGATGGTCGCCGGCGCCCTGGAACACCTTGGTCGGCCACGCCAGTTCCTGCGCGCGGATCTCCGCCAGATCGTCGCCGGCGGTGGTGGAATCGAAACGCGCCGAACCGCTGTAAGTGTAGCGCTCGAAGGTCGGCAGCAGGCCGCGCGGCACTTCCAGCGGGCGCTGGCCCGACAGCGCCTTGCTGCCGGCCTTGGGATTGCTCTTGAAGTCGAAGGTCTTGTTCGACTCCACCGTCGCGGTGACGGTACGGCGCGCTTCCCACAGGTCCAGGGCGCGCTCGTTGAGCAGGCCTTCGTCGGTATGGAAGCGCACCGGCGCGCGGCACTCGATCTCGTCGCAGCGCGTGGAATCGTCCATCAGCATCATGCGGTGGCCGTCTTCGGCATGCGCGAAGTGGTACCAGATGCCGGCATCCTCCAGCAGCCGCGACACGAACGCGAAATCCGACTCGTTGTACTGCACGCAGTAGGGCAGCTTGCGGTACTTGCCTTCCTCCACCACGAACTTGTGCGCGGCGAAGTCCGAATAGCCGCCGAACACCTCCTCCACGATCTCCACCACGGTCTTGTCCTGGAAGATGCGGCAGTTGCTGGTGTAGTCCAGGAACGCGAACCAGGGCGACACGGTGGCCGAGTAGTTGGTGAGGCCGTCGTCGGTGCCCAGGCGCGCGAACTCCTTCACGTAGCCGTGGAAGTGGCGGTCGCCGTAGTCGGTGCGCAGGCTCAGCAGCAGCGGATGGCCGACCACGTCCTTCAGCTCGATGCGGGCGTCGGTGGAGATCAGCTCCACCTTGAGCTCGAAGGGATTGGAGACGGTTTCGGTACCCTTCAGCCTGCGTACGGCGAAGGGTTCCGGTTCGATCGCGCTCTTGACCCGCAGCAGCCGCGTGTCCTGGTTGAGTTCGACCACCTTGCCAAACATTTCGCTGTATCCGTACACAGGTTCGTCCTCGTGGTTCTGGCAGCCGATCCTGGCCGCCGCGTTTACGTCGTCTACTTCCGATGTGTCGCAGGGCCCGTCGCGAGGCCGCTACGGCGATGGTACCGGCGCATGCCGGTTAACTTCGTGAAGCGCAACCCGTTCGTGGCGCCAAGCGGGGTCGTGCATGCGTCGATGGCGGGAAGGCGGCTCATAGCACGCGGAACTCGATCCGCCGGTTGCGCGCACGGCCTTCGGCGGTGGTGTTGTCGGCGACCGGTTGGTCCGGCCCCGCGCCCTGCGCGGTGATGGTGCTGGCGTTGATGCCACGCGAGACCAGATAGGTCTTGACCGCGCTGGCGCGCGCGTAGCTCAGGGCGACGTTCTTCTCGTGGCCGCCGGCGCTGTCGGTATGGCCGACGACCTGCACCGGGCGGTTGCCGACCTGCGTCCAGGCGGCGACCAGTTCGTCGAGGACGGCGGCGCCGGAGGACGTCAGCGTGGCGCTGCCGCTCTCGAACTCGACGATACGGTTGGCCAGGGTGGCCTGCAGCACGTTGACCTTGGCCGCGCGCAGACGATTGGTGACCGCGTAGGTGGAGTTGAGCGAGGTCGACAGGTCGCTGGCGACCTGCTGCCGCGCGGCCTCGTTGCCGACCTGGCCGCTGATGGTGACGGCGTTGCCGGCGATACGCAGCTCGCCCTGCGACACCTGCTGCAGACTGGGATTGAGCGCGTTGCCGACATGCTCGCGCCAGTTGGGTGGCGCGATCAGCGAACCGTCCACCTCGATACGGTCGACCACGCCCGCCGCCCCGTACAGGGCGCGCAGCTTGCCGAGCACCGCTTGCTTGGTCGCCTCGTCGGGCACCGCGCCGCTGACGACCACGGGCTTCTTGGCCGGCGCCGCCGCAGGAGCGGCCAGCGGGGAAGGCGCCTGCACCTGCGCCAGCGCACCGGCACTGACGAGCAGCAGGCCGGCGAACGCCATGACCGTCGCGCGCGTGCAGCGCGGTAGCGGTATCAGAACACGGGCCGGGTGCGATTGGACTGGCATGCGCATATCATTTTCCCAGGAAGGTTTCGGCGAAGGTTGTGCGCGCCGTGCGCATCGACAACTCATCGCGTTCGAGGTAGCTGACCAGCCGGCCCAGCGCCGGGTCGTCCTCGATGTAGCTTTCCACCCAGTCCGCATCGTCGATCCGGATGATGCGATCGGCGGCGATCTGCGGATCGAGCGCGGCTTGCAGGGTGCGGCCGTCGGCGCCGTGAAAACCGACGACCAAGCGCGGCCCCTCAGGCGCGCGCGCGCCATTTCGCGTTGCCTCCTTGATCAGGATCGCCAACTCGACATCGGCATCGGCCAGGAAACTGGCGATCAGATCCAGCCAGAACGCCGCCACCAGCGAGCGGTACAGCGGATCGTGCGGCAACGGCAGCGACAAGCCCTTGTCCACCTGCGCCAAGCCGCCGGCGAGCACCGGCTGCAACAGCAGGCCCAGCGCGGGCAGCGTCCATTTCAGCGTCAGCTGCGGGTGCCCGGACTCGCGCAGCAGCGCCTGCAGCGAGCCCATGTCCTGCAGATCGAGGAAGTCGTGGAACGGCGCGTCGTAAACGGCGTGATCGGCGACCATGCCGATGCGGCTCTCGGCCAGTTCGCGCAACGGTTCGCCGGCGTCCGCGGCGGCCAGCGCCTGCCGGCTGAGGCGGGCGAGGGTGGACCACAGCCGCGACAGCGCGAGCGGGCTGCGGCCGATGAAACCCAGCGGCTGGCTCAGCTCCAGCCGGGTGGCGGTGAGGAACGGGAAGCGGCGGTCGGTGGCATCGCGGCTGGGCAGGAAATGCCCGCCGATCCCGAGCCGGCTGCGCGAGCCGATGAAAGCGAAATGCATGGGCTGCGCTTCGTCGTACAGCTGCTTCCAGCCTGGATCCTGCGTCAGCAACTCCACGCCCTGGCCGGCCCAGCGATCGAGCAAGCCCATCAGCGGATGGCTCTCCGAGGTGCGGACGAAATCGCCGCGGGTCGGCAGCTTGCCGAAGTAGCTCACCGGCAGGGGGGTTTCGGCGAGCGCGGCCATGTCAGCGCGTCTCCCTGGCCGCGGCGGGCGCGGTGCCGGCGCCGGCCGCGACCGTGCCGGCGGGCGCGGCCACCGGCGCGGACGGCGCGGCGGGCACGCCCGCACCGGCCACCGTGGGCGGCAGCTGCAAGCCCTTGAATCCCACCGTCGTCGGCGCGGCCGCACGCGTGGTGCTGATCACGCGCAATTCGAAGGCGACGCTGGCCTCGCTGTTGCCCAGCGTCAGACGGTAATGGTCCTTGCCCAGCGACACCGGCTGAGCGGCGTCGAACAGGCGCTTCATGCCGTTCTGTCCAGGCGAGTTGAAGACCTCCACCGAGCGTCCGTCCATCGTCACCGCGCTGACCGAAACGCCGGGCGCGCCGGGGCCCGGCGTCTGGAAGGTTTTCCACACCGGCGGCGTATTGCGGTAACGCAGGCTGTCGCCGTCGACCACGACCGTGTACTCGCGGCCGTTCGCCGGCAAGGGCATGACCTCGAAGATCGCGGTCGGGCCGGCCGCAGCGGCGCTGCTTTCGCCGGCGACCCAGTTGGCGAGGTTGCTGGTGAACTCCGGCCGCAGGGCGATGCCCATCTGCGCCCACTGCCGCGGCGAGACCACGTTGCCGCGACGCACCACCAGCGGCCCCAGCGCGTCCTTGCTGAAGTTGGCGATGGCGCCGCTGGCACCGAAGACGGTGTTGATGTCGGCCTGCGCGGCCTCCACCGAGGCGCCGGTGTTGAACGGGTACTTGCTGGCCAGCGTCGACTGGAACGGCGTATAGACTTGTTCCGTCCAGGCACGGTTGATTTCGCCTTCGGCCGGGCGCACCAGTGCGGCGAACGCCGAAATCAACGGGCGCATCAGCAGCGGGCGCAAGGCCTCGCGCTGGGTTTCGCTGAGCCCGGCGACGATCTGCTCGTCCACCAGCGAGGCGATTTCGGCCAGCTCGGAGTTCTGGTTCTCCAGCGTGTCCTGCATCAGCTTGCGCGCGCCCGGGCCGGGGTCTCCCTCGGTCTTGATCGCGTTCAGGCGCGTGTGCAGCTTGCCCAGCGCGACGAAATACTCGTCGATCAGCGGCGGGTTGTTGTCGCGCGGCGTCATCAGGCGCGCCAGGCCACGGAACTCGGCGCCGATCGGCCCGGTGGGCACCGGTTCCTGCTTGCCGGTGGCCGCGTTGATCTGCATCGGAATGCCGGTGGTGTTGCGGCGCATGACCACGCGGTTGAACCACTCGATCAGGCCCTTCTTGGCCAGACCCTTGGCCGCGGCCTCGGCGCCGGGGTTGTCCCAGACGGTTTCGCGGTTCACCGCTTCCAGCAACTTGCGCAGCGGCGAGTGCGAGGGATCGGCCAGCGAGCCGGTGCGCGTGGCGGCCTGGTCGAAGGTGCCGAACTCGGGCACGCTCACGCCGCGCATGAACTTGCGCCACTCCAGCGCGTACTGCGCCTTGTACATCGCCGCCAGTTCCTTGGCGATGTGTTCCGGGCTTCCGGCCAGGCTGAGGTCGCTGGTCACCGTCTGCTCCAACACCCAATCGGTGCTGGACAGCTGCGAACGCGAAGCTTCCTCGACGGCATCCTCCACGTACTGCTCCCATGCCGTGCGCGAGAACGCGCCCGGGATGGCGTAGCTGCCGGCGATGCCGCTGTTGCGCGCATCCTCGCCGAGCAGGCTGTCGACGGTGATCGGCGGGAAGCGCACCTGCGCGCGTTGCTTGATCTGCGCGAACACGCGCTCCACCGCCGGCGCGCCCTTCATCACCGGGGCCAGCGCGGCGCGGGCCTGTTCGACCAGGTTGAACTTGGATTCGACCAGCGGCCAGTTCGCCTCGGCGCTTTCGGCGACGTAGAACGACATCAGCTTGGACGCGACCTGGCTCATGTTCTCGCGCGGCACGTTGCCGCGATTGGCCTCCAGCCAGCCGCGCCAGTAACGGGTCAGCTGATCGTTCAGATGCGCCGCCTCGATATGGCTGCGGCTGCTGTCGCTGATCATCAGGTAGGTCTTGAGCGCGTTGTAGGCGTCGTCCAGATTGGACGCCGACGGCTCCTGGTACAGGCTCTCGCTGGCGATCACGGCCGTCGCCTTGTCCTCGCCGACGCCGCCGACCGGGATCGGCTTGAGATCGCCGCGATGCGCGTGCACATCGGCCAGAAAGCCCTCCAGCCGCGCCGCCACCGGCTGCAGCATGAGCTGGCGCATGCCGTCGAAATACTCCTCGCGCAGCTTGGCCTCGATGCGCTCGCCCTGGTACAGCCCCAGGCCCAGCTGCAGCGGATGATCCTCGCGGTAGGCCTTGAGCTGGGTCAGCCGGTCCTGCAGCACCAGTAGCGCGTCGATGCGCGACTTCAGATCGGTCTTGCCCTTCTGCAAGGCGACCGCCTTGTCCAGGTCGGCCACCACGTTGCTGACCAGCTGCTTGTTGGCCGTATACGACACCGTCCAGCCGGTCAGGGCGATCGCCAGCAAGGCCACCGAGGCGAAGAACGCCGCGTAGCGCAACTTGACCGAACCCGGACTGGCGTAGCGCCGTACCAGCTGCCGGTCGGCGAAAATCACCTTACGGAACAGGCCGAGCACGAAGTGGCTCTTCTCACCGTGCGGGTTGGGCTCGCCGCCGCCCACGCGCGGACTCAGCGAGAACTGCTGCGCGATCCGCTCCGAGGTGGGCTGCACCGCGACGCCGTCCTGCAGCGCGCTGGTGAAATAGAAGCCGCGGAACACCGGCTTGAACTGGTAAGGATTTTCCTCGAACAGCGTGGCGATGAAGGTACGCAGCGCCGGCTTGATGCCGGAGAACTCCAACGGCATCGTCAGCAGCCCCGGCGCCATCTCGCGGCCGCGCCGCAGCGCCATCTGGGCGACGCTCATTTCCTTCAGGCCTTCGCTGAGTTCGTCGAAGTGCTTGTCGAACGCGGCCAGCGCCTCGGCTTCGCCCTTGGGATCGTGGGGCAGGGTGGCGCCCCACACGCCTTCGCGCTCGCTGGGGTCCAGGCCCTGGAAGAACTCGGCGAAACCGGAAATCAAATCCGCCTTGGTGAACACCACGTACACCGGCGCGAACACCTCCAGGCGCTCGGTCAGTTCCTGCACGCGCTGGCGCAGGTTCTTGGCCAGCTCGATCGCGAACTCGGGCTTGCTGCCCGACAGCTCGGCGATCGAGGCGGCGATGATGATGCCGTTGATCGGCGCACGCGGCCGGTTCTTCTTGAGCAGGCCGAGGAAGGAGAACCATTCCTGCCGGTCCTCGGCGTTGACCGTATAGCGCCCGGCCGTGTCCAGCACGATGCCTTCGGTGGTGAAGTACCAGTCGCAGTTGCGCGTGCCGCCCAGGCCGTGGATGACGTTGCTGCGGTTGTCCTCGAACGGAAAGCGCAAACCGGAGTTGAGGATGGCGGTGCTCTTGCCGGCGGCGGGGTTGCCGATGATCACGTACCACGGCAGCTCGTACAGCGCCGCTTCGCCTTTCATCACGCCCAGCTTGGAGGACTTGATGGCCTTCACCGCCTCGCTCATGCGCTCGCGCAGCACTTCGGTCTCGGCCCGCGCGGCCGGCTTGGCGGTAGTCACCGCGCGATCGGCCTGGGCGGCGATGATGCGGTCGAGTTTCTGTTCGGCCTGATGGGCGCGATAGCTCTTGAACGCCCACCACAGCAGCCACAGGAACAGCAGCGCCACGGCGCCGATCGCGAGCCAGCCACCCCAGGACGCGAGCTTGTCGAAGCCCAGCGCGGCCGCCGCCACGCCCAGCACCGCGACCAGGGCGATGCGGACGCGGTAATCCATCAACCAATAGCGAAGCTTGCTCATCATCGGGTTTGTCGTACTTCTGGCTCGTGTTGGATCGAGTGGGTTAGGTCTTCGGGCCGTCGCGCTTGCCGGCAAGGCAGGCAACGGCGCCGGCGATCGCTCAGTGCTTCACCGCGCAGGCGGCGTTCTTTCCGCCATAGTCGCGACAGGCTTTGATGCGGCAGTCGATGCCCGCGGTGGTGTTGGCCTTGGGGCAGCGGCGCAGATCGCGTTGCAACTTGTCGGCGCTGGCCAGCGGCTCGCCGACGCCGATCGGCTCGATCCGCGCGGCCCCAGGAGGCGTATCGGACTTGCCGGAGGTGCCGGCCGCGTCGACCTGCTGAATCAACGCGTCCAGGACTTCGTGATCGGCGCCGGTTTGCGGCCGTACCAACTTGGACGCGGGCTGCGCCGCATCCGCCGGCGTGTCGACCCGCACCGGCGACGCGGGCGCGGCCGCACGTGCGACGGGCGCGGCGACGACGACCGCCGGCGACCGGGGCGCAACGATGGGCGTGGCATCGGCGGTGACGATGTTGCCCAACAGCGAACTGCCCAGGGCGGTTTCATCGGCTTGGGGTTTGACGGCAACGGGCGTGGCGACTTTGGCCGCAGCACGTTTTTGCGCGGCCGCCGTGGCGGCGGCCGCGGCCGCGGCAGGCTTGGGCGGCGCCGCTTTGGCGACCACCGGCGCGGCGCGCTTTTCCGACGCATGCGCGCCGGCGAACGGATTGGCGCGCTTTACCGTGCGCTGCGGATTCGCGCTTTCGCCGAAAGGATTGGGGCCTGGCGTCGCGGCGACGGACTTGCCGCCGAAGGGATTGTCGTCGTTGACGATGACCGCGGTGTCGGCGGCGACGGAGGCGGAATCGGAGTCGGGCGAGCGCGCGTCGTCGGTGGTGGCGGCAACGGGCGATTCGGCGGAGGCCGACGGCGCCACCGTGTCCGCGTCCGCGGCCGGCGCATCGTCGAACGCGCGCCAAGCGACGAACCCGCACAAGGCCAGCGACGCGACTGCGGCCATCGTCAGCACGGGGCGTCGGCGCAAACCGCGCGCGACCGCGCCACGCGATCGGTCCTGCTCAACGTCTGCTAGGATGCGGCCCGCGGCGGGCGCTCTGTCTGCTGCGCTCGAATCGCTGTTCGCCAGAAGGCTGGGACGATTCGGCTTGACGTTTTGCCGATCCAAGGCGGACTCCTTTCCTATATGGCCTTGCACGGACATGTATGTCCGCTTGCATTCTAACGGCAGCGGTCCGGTCGCAGTCAACGCGAAACGGCATTCACGCGCCTGTTCATTAAGCTGAGGAAAACTGTGATCGCAATCGCTATGGCGATGTTTCTGATCGTGACGGCGACAGCGGCGTGGCTGCTGCTGTTTCCTTCGGCGCGTGAAGATGCGAACCAGCGATTGCAGCACATCGGTCGCAAGATCCGCGCATACCTCGGCCGCGCAGGCGCGAAGGCAGCGACGCAGGCCGGCGATTCTTCACGCGCCACACGCGCCGCGGGCCAACTTACGGTGGGCATGCTGTGGCGCTACCGCCGGGCGCTGCTGGCCGCGGCGATCCTGCTCGCGCTGCCGCCGTTGACGGTGTTGCTGATGCGTCGCGACAGCGTACAGCTGGACGCGTTCGAAACCGGTTACACCGACACCATCGACAACGCGCAGATCGTCGAGCTGTTGAACGGCGAGCGTTTGGCGCCGCCGCCGGCGCTGCCGCCGGAAGTCTTCGTGATCGCCGAGACTGAGCGACAACAACTGGGTCAGGTCGCGGCGGAGCTGATCCCCGACAAGATCGTCAGCGCCGACCGCCGTTGGGATGCGATCGATCCGGCGTTCCAACAACGCGTGCTGGCGATCTATGCGGTGATGAAACAGCGCGGTTATGAGATGGCGCTGGTCGAAGGCTACCGCAGCCCGGCACGGCAGGCCGAGTTGTCCGCCGCCGGCAAGGCCACCCGCGCCAAGGCGGGACAAAGCTGCCATCAGTACGGCCTGGCCGTCGACAGCGCGATCCTGAAGGCCGGCAAGCTGCAGTGGAACATGAACGATCCTTGGGTGAAGGACGGCTACTTCCTCTACGGCGAACTGGCCGAACAAGCGGGCCTGACCTGGGGCGGCAACTGGCGCTCCATCAAGGACTACGTCCACGTCGAAGCCAAGACCGCCTGTCGCGATGCGCGCAGACGGGCGGGACACGGCTGAACTGCCGCGTCGCACCGCAGGAGTAGGGCGCAGGCCCGCGATTCAGTCTTCGTGGGTTCCCGGCTCGGCGTCCAGCGTCTCCAGCATGTGCTCCAGGGTGGAGTGATCCTTGACCACGCGCTTGAGCCAGACATGCAGCGGCATCTCGCCCCAGCGTGCGGCTTTCTCGGCCAGGTAGGCGACCGGGCTGTGCGGTTCGGTCTGACGGAAGAATTCGGCCACGCGCCGCAACTGCGCGATGGCTTCGCGGCGGTTGCCGATCGCGGCGTTGAAGTCGGCCGGCGCGGCCGCGGGTACGACGTGGACGATGCGCTCGGCGGGTGCCGACGACTCGGCGAAGGCCGCGCCGGCGGAACCGTCGGCGCCGCCGTCCAGCAGCACGCCGGCCTCGCGGGCGAAGCGCATCGTCGCCTCGCGCACCAACTGCATCTGTTCGCGCAGGCTGGCGAAGCTGGGACTGTCGCGGCCCAGCCGCGCGTCCACCACCTGCTCCAGCGCGGCCAGGGCCTCCTGGCAATCGGGCACCGTCGCGGCCAGACGCACATAGAAGGCGTGCGGCGTGTCGCGCCGGGCGGCATCGAAGCGCTCCATCGACAGGCCATTGCCCGGATCGCTGTCGCTGCGGCGGTTGCGCGCGGCCTCGAAATCCACCAGGCCGTAGCGGCCCTGCGACGACTGCACCAACGGCAGCCGGCGCACCCACAATTCGGCATTGGCCAGCAACCAGGTGACGTTGCCGACGCGCTGCTCCAGATCGCCATCCTCCATCTGCGGATGCACGTCGTCCCAGTAGCGCTCGAGCAAACCGGTCATCAGGCGCAGTCCGTCGGCCAGTCCGGCATAGGAATGGATCTGCATCTGCGCCTCGGCCAGCCACGACGCCAGGCGCAGATCCTTGCTGCGCTCGCGCAGCAGCTTGCTGCAGCGGTGGGCCACGCCGGGCCAGTCGGCGGACTTGAGATCCGTCACCCATTCGCCTTGTTCCAAGGTCGGATCGTCGGCGCGGCGCGCCTCGACCACCGCGTCGAAATCGGCGGAGAAGGACAGGTCTTCGCCGGCCGGGGAGACGTCGGAAATAGGGGCGAGCAGTTCTTCCACGGAGGTCATTGGCGGCTTCCTGCGTAAGGCGGTCGTGAATCGGTCGCTGCGTGTGCGTTGGCGTCGGCGGGATCGCGTCCGGTCATCGCGACGCAGCGCGCCCCGACGCGCCGGCCGGCCCGAATCCCAGCGAAACGCTAGGGCAGGGTGATGGTCAGGTGCGCCGTGCGCGCCGGCATCTGCACCACGTTGTCGTACGAGGACAGGCGTTGTTCGGTGTTGCGCCCCAGCATGGCGTTCATCATCCCGAACGCGAACAAGCCCGCCACCGCCAGCAGCACCGCCGGCGCCCACATCGGCACCACCCGACGCAGCGCGTGCACGATCTTGTCCGGCGGCAGCGCGTGCGGCGCGAAGCCCGCGCGCTTGCCCTTCAGGAACGCGATCTCGTCGCCCAGGCGCGCGGTGAGGTAGCCGAGTTTTTCCGTGCCCTCCAGGCGGTACTTGCCCTCGAAACCCAACAGCAGGCAGTAGTGGTACACCTCCAGCGACGGCAAGCGCGCCGCGCCTTGCGCGCGCAGCTGCTCCAGGCGATCGAAGAAGTGCTCGCCGGCCAGGTGTTCGCCGAACAGGCGCAGCTGCAGCGGATGCAGCTCCCAGGTGTCGCGCAATGCCGACGGCTGCGACAGGATCACCTCGTCCACGGCGGCGCAGAACGCGTACTTGGACGCGTACACGTCCTCGGCCGGAATGTTCAGCTTGGCCGCGCCGCGCTCGGCGCTTTCCAGGAAGCGCTGCACCGCCTGCACGAACGCGTCCTCGTTGCCGGGCAGTTGCCCGCGCTTGAGCAGCATCAGCAGGTAGAAGCCTTCCGACATCAGGTCCAGCAGGCTGCGCGCCGGCGCGGAGGAGGGCGCGGACGCCGCCATGGCGGGCGTCAACGAGGGCATCGGCTGCGGTTCGGAGTGCGGGGTGTAGTTCATGACGTCCTTGGCGTTGCTGCTTCTGTACCGTGTTCATTCGTGGGCGCGAGCGCCACCGCCAGCACGCGTTTAGGGCGCCAGCACGATCAGTTCCATCTTCAGATCGCGCACGCCGGCAGGCACGTAGATCATCGCCGACTGCGATTTCAGCATGCGCTCGTACAACGGGCCGCGCGGTTCCAGCGCGAAGTAGTGGCTGCCCGGACGCACTGGAATGGCCGCCGGCACCTGCGGCACGTGCGCCAGCTTCACGCCGGGCAAGGCCGACAGCACGCACTTCTCCACGTCGTCCGGGGCGCCGATCTTGAACCGCACCGGCACCGTCTGCACCAGCTCCGGGCCCGGCAGATCGGCCGAGACGCCAACGTAGAACTGCGATTTCTCGTCGATCTTCTGCGAATCCAGCCGGCCCAGGTGGAACGAAGGCTTGACCTCGTTCAGCGCGATCTGGAAGTAGCGCGCCGAGATCACGGTGTCGATCAGCTCGCGGATCATCGAGAACAGCCGGTCGAAGCCGTCCTGCGGCTTGGCATGGTCGTAGCCCGGCAGGTCGGCCAGCGCATAACTCTTGGAGAAGGTCAGCAGCGCGCCGGCCAGCCGCAGCAGTTCGGCGAACAGGCGCTCCGGATGCAGGCCCGGATGCCGGAACAGGTGCGCCAGCGCCGCGAACGCGGAATTGGCGGTGTGCAGCAGCCAGAACGAGGCGATGTCGCCGGAACGGAACTCGATCACATGCTGCGACGGCTCGCGATGATGGCCGTACAGCGCGTCGACCTTGGCCTGCAACACATCGAGCAGGCGCCGCAGCTCCAGCTGCAGCACCGGCGAGGCGGCGATGGCGAGGCTGGGCGCGATGAAGCTGTCGTCGAGCTCGAATCCGCCGGTGGACGTGCGCCGCACCCGCGCGATCGGCACCGTGCTGAACGGATCGCGCGGCTCCTCGCTGGTGAGCAGGCGCACGCTCTTGCGCAGGTAGGACAACTCGGCTTCGGCCGCGTCCGTGTACAGGTCGCTGGTCGCGTGGCTGGCCTGCACGAAGCGGGACGCGGACGACTCGCCGGCGGTCGCGCAGTTGCCACCGTGGTCCTTCAACAGCGGCAGCGCCAGATGCACGGTGGTGTGCTGAACGCCCGCGGGCAGGCCGGTCAGCGCCAGCGGCTCGGGCAGTTCGTCGTCCGCTGGGGCGTGATAAATCTCACCGTCCGGAAAGATCAGCGACAGCTGCAACGCGCGCAAGGTGCCGGTGGCCAGGCTCTGCTCGTCGAAACGCACCGAGCGCACGCCCCAGCCGTAGGGATGCAGCGCCGCGGCGACATCCTGCAAGCGCGCTTCGTGGTACGCATCCTGCCGCTGGAAATGCTGCGGACGCAGGAACAATCCCTCGCCCCAGAATACTTTGGACATCCTGCTCACGGTGAAAGCTCTTCCTTATTCATCCATGTGGGCGGCCGACTCGGTCGCAACCGCTGCGACGATCGTCCATCGAAGCCCGTGTCCGCGTCTATGCGCCGATCGACGCCTTATCCGCGCGGGCATGGCGCGCCGGACAGGCTGTGGACCTCGGTCGCCAGCTTCGTGGTCAGCGCCTCGGCGCTGGTGGTGGTCATCGCGCAGGCATGCAGTCCCAGGCGAATGCCGCTCTTGGCCGCCTTCTTGGTGTCGAAGGTGAACCGCCAGCGCACCGCGGCGGGCGTGCGGAACAAGGCGACGATGCCGACCTGACCGGCGTCGGGCGCGACGCGCTCGATCAGTTCATGATCCTGACCGGGCATGACGAGGATCTCAGTTACCTTCACCAAGTCCGCGCCCAGCGCCGCTTTCTCGCTGTTCTCGTCGAGAAATGCGGAGTAGGGCGCCTGGTCGAAGGCCGTGGTGCTCTTGAGCTGATACACCTTGACGACCAACGCCAATCCTTTCTTGCCATTACCTGCATTCAGGTTTTGCGCCGCGAGCAATTCCAGTGGAACCGCTTTCTCTTTCGGCTGCGGCGTCTTCAGCCCAGCCAGCTCCATGGCTTTGCCGCAACCGGACAACGCGAGTACCGAAGCGCTACAAAACATTGCAAGTGCAATGTGCCGAAAAGAATGCAAGTCCATTTGACGACTCTTGGCGGGGGATGGCGTATACGTGACGACGAGTCACGTTGACGATGCCGAGAAGACTACTATACCGTTGCCGTGTAAAGCGCATGATCCGACTATTCAACGACGCGTGATCCGTGTCACGTTAAACGCCAAGTTAAACGCGGCATGAAACAGCGCGTTAAGCATGCGTCGATTTGTCGGTAATATTTCGCTAACGCTCAGTGCGCAGGATGAGCGAGTACACAAGGAGGTGTGGCCATGAAGTCGTTCCCGTTCTTCCGTCGCAACGTGGCCCTGATCGTAATGGCCGCGATGCTGGCGGGCGCCGGCGGCGATGCGTTGGCGGCCAAGAAGCCGCGCACGCGCGACTACGAGCCGCATATGAAGAAGGCCGAAGCCTACGCACGCGCGGGCAAGGTCGAAGACGCGCTGATCGGCTTCGACAACGCCGCCCAGGCCGACCCCACACGCAAGGAACCCTGGGTGCGCAGGGCGCAACTCCAGTTCGACGCCGGCCACTACGGCCGCGCCATCGTGTCGGCCGAGGAAGTGCTGCGGCGCGATCCCAACGACAAGATCGCCGACAGCATCCTCACGGTCGGCGGTTTGCGCGTGGCGGCGCAATCGCTGCAGCGCCTGCAGGCCAACGGCGGCCTGAATTCGCCCACGGCCCGCAAGGAAGCCGAGGTGCTCGCGCGCACCATGCGCGCCACCATGGGTTCGGCGGTGTTCGTCAACGCCTACGAAGGCGGCCCCGGGCCGGTCAAGTCGAAACGCCCCAAGGCGCGCCCGCCGAAAGCCACCGCGCCCAAGCCCCCCGTCAGCGCCAATCCGTTCGACGATTCCAACGGCGGCTGACCCGACGCAACACGACAGGGATTTGCAGGAGACAGCAATGGCGAAGAAGGAAAGCATCCAGAAGAAGCTGCAGAAGGTGCGGCCTCCGCGCGTTCAGCTTACCTACGACGTGGAGAAGGGCGACGCCATCGAGCAGAAGGAGATCCCCTTCGTGGTCGGCGTGCTCGGCGACTTCAGCGGCAAGCCCGAACAGGCGCTGCCGAAGATCAAGGACCGCAAGTTCGTCAACGTCGACATGGACAACTTCGATCAGGTGCTCGAGGCGACGGCGCCCCGCGCGGCGTTTCGGGTGCCCAACAAGATCGGCGACAACGGCGGCGAGTTCGCCGTCGAGATGAAGTTCAAGACCCTCGACGATTTCCGCCCCGAAGCGGTGGTGGAGCAGGTCGAACCCTTGCGCAAGCTGTTGGAGGCCCGCACCAAGCTGGCCGACCTGCGCAACAAGATGGCCGGCAACGAAAAGCTCGAAGACCTGCTCAGCGACGTGCTGAGCAACACCGAGCAGCTCAAGAAGCTCAGCAACGAAGGCCAGGAGTGAACTCCATGACCCCGCAAGCAACCACCGCGTCCCAGGGCGCCGCGGACGTCGCCGAACTCGGCCTGCTCGACCAGATCGTCGAGCAGAGCAAGGTGGCGAAGTCGAGCACCGAGCATCAGCGCGCCAAGGACCTCATTTCCGAGTTGGCCAAGGAGGTGCTGGAAGGCACGGTCGTGGTCTCGGACAACCTGGGCGCCACGCTGGACGCGCGCATCGCCGAGCTGGACGGGATCATTTCCGAACAGGTCAGCGCGATCATGCACCACCCGGAGTACCAGCAGCTGGAAAGCAGCTGGCGCGGCCTGCATTACCTGTGCTCGCAGACCTCCACCGGCACCAGCCTCAAGATCAAGATGTTCAACTCGCCCAAGCGCGACATGGTCAAGGACTTCAAGTCCGCGATCGATTTCGACCAGAGCGCCTTGTTCAAGAAGGTCTACGAGGAGGAGTTCGGCACCTTCGGCGGCTCGCCCTTCGGCACCCTGATCGGCGACTACCAACTCGGCCGCTCGCCGGAGGACATGTACTTCATCGAGCAGATGTCGCACGTGGCCGCGGCCGCGCACGCGCCGTTCATCAGCGCCGCGTCGGAAGAGCTGTTCGGGCTGGAGAGCTTCACCGACCTGGGCAAGCCGCGCGACCTGGCCAAGATCTTCGACACGGTCGAATACGCCAAGTGGAAGTCGTTCCGCGACGGCGAGGACAGCCGCTACGTCGGCCTGACGCTGCCGCGCTTCCTGGGCCGTCTGCCTTACAACCCGAAGGACGGCACCACGGTCGAGGGCTTCAACTTCGTCGAGGACGTCGACGGCGCCGACCACAGCAAGTACCTGTGGTGCAACACTGCCTACGCCTTCGCCACCCGCCTGACCCAGGCCTTCGAGAATCACGGCTGGTGCGCGGCGATCCGCGGCGTCGAGGGCGGCGGCCTGGTCGAGGACCTGCCCACCCACACCTTCCGCACCGACGACGGCGAGGTCGCGCTCAAGTGCCCGACCGAGATCGCCATCACCGATCGCCGCGAGAAGGAACTCAGCGACCTGGGCTTCATCCCCCTGGTCCATTGCAAGAACACCGACTACGCCGCGTTCTTCGGCGCGCAGTCGGCGCAGAAGGCCCGCAAGTACAACACCGACGCGGCCAATGCCAATTCCTCGCTGTCGGCGCAGCTGCAGTACATCTTCTCGATTTCGCGTATCGCCCATTACCTCAAGGCGATGATGCGCGAGAAGATCGGCAGCTTCGCCTCGGCGGGCAATGTCGAGGAGTTCCTGAACCGCTGGATCGCGCAGTACGTGCTGCTCGACGACAACGGCAGTCAGGAAGCCAAGGCGCAACACCCGTTACGCGAAGCTTCGATCCAGGTGTCGGAGGTGCCGGGCCGTCCCGGTGTCTACCGCGCCGTAGCGTTCTTGCGTCCGCACTTCCAACTCGACGAACTGTCGGTGTCGCTGCGCCTGGTGGCGGAGCTGCCGGCCGGTTCGAACAAGGGCTGATCGCTTACGGGATCTCCGTCGCTTGCGCCGGTACCGGCAGGCGACGCCCGGCGTGAAGCACGGTGCGAAGGCAGGAGCACGAGCCCTGAGCAGGCTCCCGCAAGTCTTGGACAGCTTGCGGAACATGGCGCGGCCGTAAGCCGCGCCAAGAGGCGGGATGGGTGTTCCATCCCGAAAGGTCCGCGAGCACGGAGTGCTCGGCCGGGTCTGTCCTCAACTGGGGTCAGTGGCCCCCGAATTGGCGGTATTTGCAATAGCTTCGATGTATTGGCGGTTCTTAGAATCATCCACTCATCACTCATGTCACATGGACGAAAAGGAAGCATTCATGGCTATCAACGAGAAGTACGAAGCGAACAAGCAGCCCATCAGCGCGTTCCTCAACATCGACAACAAGGCCATCAAGGGCGAGTCGCATGTCGAGAAGTACAAGGACGAGATCGAACTGTCCTCGGTACGCTGGAACATCAAGCAGCCCAAGTCGGCCACCGTGTCGTCGTCGGGCGGGCAGAGCGCGGCCCGTTCGGTGTTCGAGGGCATCGAGTTCGTCAAGAGCGCCGACCTGGCCTCGACCGGACTGTTCCAGGCGGCCGCCAACGGCACCGTGTGGGCCAAGATCCGACTGGCGCTGACCCGCCAGGACGGCAAGGAAGGCCAGCACATCGAATATTGCGTGATCGAAGCGCTCAACGTCGTGGTCAGCGAAGTTGAAGTGCGTAACGGCGCGGACGGCGTGCTGGAAGAACACGTCCGGCTGAACGTGGGCGCGATCAAGCAGACCTACACCCAGATGCTGCCCAAGGGCGGTGCGGGTGGCAATGCGGTGGCGCAGTACAGCTTCGCCCTGGCGAAGCCGACCTACAGCGTCTGAGCAACGCCGGTGGATGGCGGCTCGCCCCGCCATCCTCCCGCGGCAACGGGCGCGAAGGCCGCGCCCGTTGCACTCCCAGCATCGGCCGCGTATCGGCCGGCGCACAGACGGGGCGAGGCCGGGGAACCGATCCCGATCGCCCCACGTAATGCGGGAACGTTCCCGTCGGCTCCCCCCGCCATGACAGGACCATGAAAGGACTCGAACCCAGCCTGCTCGAACGCCTGTTCGACGATGAACCCCGTAGTCCCGGTGCGGCTGGCATGTTCAAGACGCTGTCGCTCGATCAGTACAAGGAATCCGTGGCCCGCGACCTGGAAAGCCTGCTCAACAGCCGTGCGGCGTTTTCCGAAGAGTTGCTGAAGGCCTATCCGCATTGCCAGCAATCGGTGATGACCTACGGCCTGGTCGATTTCTCCTCGATGAGCCTGGCCAACGCGTTCGAGCGCGTGGCGATCTGCCGCTCGCTGGAACAAGCCATCGCGCGCCACGAGCCGCGCCTGCACAACGTGCGCGTCGCCTTGGAGCGCAACGGCCGTGGGGCAGGGGGCCTGCACTTCGCCATACACGGCCTGCTGGACGTGCAACCGGCGCGCGAACCGGTCAGCTTCGACGCAATGCTGCAACCCACCACGCTGCAGTACTCGGTGAGCCGCTTGCGCCGGCCGGCGGTCGCGTGAGGCTGGCGCTGCGCATCGCACGCGCCGACGGCAACGGCTCGCAGCCTGGGGCGTCCGCTCCGCGCGGCCGGCCGCAGCGCACACCGCACCGGGGATGGGGCTGATGGAAGACCTGCTTCCGTACTACGAACGCGAACTCGCCTTCCTGCGCCGCCACGGCAAGGAGTTCGCCGAACGCTATCCCAAGATCGCCGGCCGCCTGCTGATGTCCGGCGACGGCAGCCAGGATCCGCACGTCGAACGCCTGGTCGAGTCCTTCGCGCTGCTGACCGCGCGCGTGTCCAAGAAGATCGAGGACGACTACCCCGAATTCACCGACGCCTTGCTGGAAGTGCTGTACCCGCACTACCTGCGGCCGTTTCCGTCCTGTTCGATCGTGCGCTTCGACCTGGACAGCCAATTGGGCAAGCTGAGCCAGGCCGCCCGGGTGGCGCGCGGCACCTTGCTCAATTCCCAGCCGGTGCGCGGCGTGAGCTGCAAGTTCCGCACCAGCTACGAGGTGGTGCTGGCGCCGATCCGGGTCAAGGCGGCGCGCTTCAACGCCATCGCCGACGTGCCCATGGCCACGACCCTGCCGCCGGGCAGCGGCGCGCAAATCTCCCTCAGCTTCGAACTGCTGGGCAACGACGCGGCCCAGGCCATGCAGGGCATCGACCGCCTGCGGCTGTTCACCGACGGCGAGCCCTCGTTCGTCGCCACCTTGCGCGATGCGCTGGCGCTGAACGTGCGCACGGCCTACCTGGAGCTCGCCGACAGCGGGCGCTGGCACAAGCTGGCCGGCGTGCCCTTACAGCAGGCCGGTTTCGCCGACGATGAGTCGCTGATCGACTATCCGGATCGCTCGCATCCGGCCTACCGTCTGCTGACGGAAGTGTTCGCCTATCCGGAGAAGTTCGGCTTCTTCGACCTGGACCTGCGCGCCTTGCGCCAGGCCGGCGCCGGCCAGCTGTTCACCGTGCACCTCATCCTCAAGGCCGAGGCCGCCGACTCGCCGGTGTCGCGGGCGTTGGAGACGCTGGGGCCGGACAACGTGCTGACCGGCTGCACGCCGGTGACCAACCTGTTCGCGCAGCAGGGCGAACCGATCCGCGTCACCCACCGCACGGCCACGTACCCGGTGGTGGCCGACTCGCGCCGCGCCTTCGCCTACGAAGTGCATTCGATCGATACGGTGGCGCGCGTGCGGCAGACGCCGCAGGGCGAACACATCACCGAGTTTCGCCCGTTCTATTCGCTGCACCACGGCGAAACGCCCAGCCAGACCGGGCAGTACTGGCTGGCGCATCGCGACGAGAACGTCGCCCGCACCAGCCCCGGCTACGAAACCGAACTGTCCTTCGTCGACCTGGACTTCGATCCCACGCTGCCGCAGACCGACGTGGTCAGCCTGCGGCTGACCTGCAGCAATCGCGACCTGCCCACGCAGCTGCCGCACGGCCCGCAAAGCGCGCCGCTGCTGCAGGACGGCGGCGGCCTGGCGCGCGCGATCACGCTGCTGCGCAAACCGAGCCGGCCCTTGCGGTTCGAGCGCGGCCGCGCCGCGCACTGGCGCTTGATCTCGCACCTCTCGCTCAATCACCTGTCGCTGACCGGCAGCGGCCTGCCGGCGTTCAAGGAAATGCTGCGCCTGTACGACATGGCGCGCTCGGCGGTGTCCAACCGGCAGATCGACGGCATCGTCGGCATCCGTCACGAGCCCACCACCGCCTGGTTGCCCGGCAAGCATTTCACCAGCGTGGTGCGCGGCCTGCATATCAAGGTCACCATCGACGAGCAAAGCTTCGTCGGCGCTGGCATATCCGCGTTCGCCGCGGTGCTGGACCGGTTCTTCGGCCTGTACGTGCACGCGAACAGCTTCACCCAACTCACGCTGCTGTCCGCCCATAGCGGCGAGGTAATCGTCCAATGCCTTCCACGAAGCGGCGAATCGATCCTGGTGTAGCGCAACAGCTGCTCGCGGCGCCGCAGCGGTTTGGATTCTTCCAGGCGCTGCGCATCCTGGAGTCGCTGTTCGCCAAGCAGGGCATGAAGCGCGGCGAGGTGATCGCGCGCAAGGTGCGTTTCAAGAACACGCTGGCGCTGGGGTTTCCCGCCAGCGAGATCGAAGGCGCGGTGGCGTTCGCCAGCGACGGCGCCGTGCTCGATCACGAGACCTCGATCGAACAGGCGGTGACCGCGGAGCAGTTGGACGAAGTGCACATCACGCCGGCGTTCAGCGGCCTGCTCGGCGCGCAGGGCGCCTTGCCGCTGCACTACACCGAACGGCTGGCCGAGCGCGAGACGCTGCACCGCGACCGCGCCGCGCGTGCGTTCCTGGACTTGTTCACCAACCGAGCGGTCGCGCTGCACTACGACGCCTGGAAGAAGTACCGCATCCCGCTGCAGTACGAGTTGGATCGCGAAGAACGCTTCCTGCCCATCGTGCTATCGCTGGTCGGCCTGGGTCAGCGGGCGCTGCGCGACCGCATGGCCGACGGCGGCGCCGGCGAGGTGTTCGACCAGGCGATCGCCCACTACGCCGGCGGCGTCGGCCAGCACCCCACCTCCGCGGCCGCGCTGCAACGCATCCTGCGCGACTACTTCGAAGTACCGCTGCGCATCGAGCAATTCGTCGGCGCGTGGTACTCGGTGCCGCCGGAGCAACGCACCCGATTGGGCGCCAGCAACGCCACCCTGGGCTCGACCGCGCTGGCCGGCGAGCGCGTCTGGCAACGCGACCTGCGCATGCGGGTCTGGATCGGCCCGCTGGATCGCGACCGCTTCGACGACTTCCTGCCCGGCGGCAAGGCCGCGCAGGGTCTGGCGAAGTGGCTCACCCTGCTGACCGGCTCCTGCTTCGAGTACGAAGTCCGCCTGACGCTGAAAGCCGAGCACATCACCGGCGTGCGCATGAGCCCGGACGCGGGCGCCCGCCTGGGCTGGGACAGCTACGTCTGCTCCAGGGCCGCGCAGGCGCCGCGCTCGGACACCTGTTACGACGTACGTACCTTGCAGTAACGCACCTTCCGCCCCCGACTCAACGCACGGAACGCCCCGCATGAGCATCAATCTCAAGACCCTGATCGGGAAGCTCAACGACACCAGCCGCCTCGCCGTCGAGCGTGCGGCGAACATCTGCGTGCAGCGCGGCCACTACGAGGTCGACCTGGAGCATCTGTTCCTGGCCTTGCTGGAACAGCCGCAAAGCGATTTCGCCCTGATCGCCAAGCGCAGCGACATCGGCCTGGACTCGCTGCAACGCGACCTGGACAAGGAAATCGGCCGCTTCAAGAACGGCAACACGCGCACACCGGTGTTCTCCCCGCATCTGCCGACGCTGTTCGAACACGCCTGGCTGCTGGCCTCGCTGGACGCGCAGACCACGCGCATCCGCAGCGGCCACCTGCTGCTGGCGCTGCTGACCGAACCGGGCCTGTCGCAGCTGGCCTATCGCGGCTCGTCGCAGTTCGTGAAGCTGAAGAAGGACGAACTCAAACACGATTTCGCCGCTTTGACCAAGGGCTCGCAGGAAGCAGGGGAGGCGGTCGCATTCGCCGATGCCGGCGCGGGGCAGGGCAGCAGCGATGCCGAAACGGCGGACCAGGTCGCGCGTGGAGGTTTGGGCAAGACCCCGGCGTTGGACCAGTTCACCACCAACCTGACCGCGCGTGCGCGCGACGGCAAGATCGATCCCGTGGTGGGACGCGACCCCGAGATCCGTCAGGTCATCGACATCCTGATGCGCCGGCGCCAGAACAATCCCATCCTCACTGGCGAGGCTGGCGTAGGCAAGACCGCGGTCGTCGAGGGGCTGGCGCTGCGCATCGCCGCCGACGACGTACCGCGCGTGCTGCAAGGCGTGGAACTGCACACGCTGGACATGGGCCTGCTGCAGGCCGGCGCCAGCGTCAAGGGCGAGTTCGAAAACCGCCTGAAGAACGTCATCGACGAAGTGAAGAAGAGCTCGCACCCCATCATCCTGTTCATCGACGAAGCGCACACCATGATCGGCGCCGGTGGACAGGCCGGCCAGAACGATGCGGCCAACCTGCTCAAACCCGCGCTGGCGCGCGGCGAACTGCGCACCGTCGCTGCGACCACCTGGGCCGAGTACAAGAAGTACTTCGAAAAGGACGCCGCGCTGGCGCGGCGCTTCCAGGTCGTGAAAGTGGAAGAGCCCAGCGAAGTCCTGTGCGCGGCGATGCTGCGCGGCATGGTGCCGCTGATGGAAAAACACTTCGGCATCCGCGTGCTCGACGAGGCCATCACCGAAGCCGTGCGCCTGTCGCACCGCTACATCAGCGGCCGCCAGTTGCCCGACAAGGCGATCAGCGTGCTCGACACCGCCTGCGCCAAGGTCGCGCTGGGGCAAAGCGCGACGCCGGCGATCATCGAAGAAACCCGCAAGCAGCTGGACCGCATCCAGGCCGAGTTGGCCACGCTTAAGCGCGAAACCGCCAGCGGCTGGCAACACCAGGAACGCACGGCCGAACTGCTGGAACAGCAAACGCAGGCGCAAGCGACCCTGACCCACAACGAAGCGCGGCTGATCGAGGAACTCGCGCTGGCCGAACGCATCCAGGCCCTGCGCAACGAGCTGGAAACCGCCGCCGCCAACGACGCAGCACCCGCGGCCCCGCAGCGCCCAGCCGCCGCCGCGGACGAAGACGAAGCCAACGACGACGGCGATGTCGCCGTCGCCGCCAAGAAGAAGACCGGCAAGGCCAAGAAGGCCGCGCCCGCAAAGCAAGCCGCCGCCACCGAGGACGACGCCAGGCGCGCGCAACTGCAAGCGCTGACCGACGAACTGCGCGCCTTGCAGGGCGAAACGCCGATGGTGCCGCTGCAGGTGGACGGCCACGTCGTGGCCGACATCGTCAGCGCCTGGACCGGCGTACCGCTGGGACGCATGGTCAAGAACGAAGTGGCGACCGTGCGCAACCTGTTCCCGCTGCTGGGCGAGCGCGTCATCGGCCAGGACCACGCCCTGGAAGCCGTGGCCCAGCGCGTGCGCACCGCGACGGCCAAGCTCGAGGATCCGAACAAGCCGCGCGGCGTCTTCATGTTCGTCGGCCCCTCCGGCGTGGGCAAGACCGAAACCGCGCTGGCCCTGGCCGACATCCTCTACGGCGGCGAGCGCAAGCTGATCACCATCAACATGAGCGAATACCAGGAAGCGCACAGCGTGTCCGGCCTGAAAGGCTCGCCACCCGGCTACGTCGGTTACGGCGAGGGCGGCGTGCTGACCGAGGCGGTGCGCCGCCAGCCGTACAGCGTGGTCTTGCTGGACGAAGTCGAGAAGGCGCATCCGGATGTGCTGGAAATGTTCTTCCAGGTGTTCGACAAGGGCACGATGGACGACGCCGAGGGGCGCGAGATCGACTTCCGCAACACGCTGATCATCCTGACCTCCAACGTCGGCTCGCCGCAGATCATGCAGGCCTGCCTCAACAAACCGCAGGAAGAGATCCCGCAAGCCGACGCCCTGGCCGACGCCCTGCGCCCGATCCTGATGAAGTCGTTCAAACCGGCCTTCCTCGGCCGCCTCAAGGTCGTGCCTTACTATCCGATCGGCGACGAGGTGCTGGTCCAGATCATCGAGCTGAAGCTGGAACGCATCCGCGACCGCGTCGCCGGCAACCACAAGGCCACGTTCCGATGGGACGAATCGCTGGTCGACGCCGTGCTGCAGCGCTGCACCGAAGTCGACTCCGGCGCCCGCAACGTCGACCACATCCTCAACGGCACCCTGTTGCCGGAGATCGCCGAAAACGTGTTGTCGCGCATGGTCGACGGCGGCAAGATCGAAGCGATCGAGGTGGGCGCGGATGAGGCGGGTGGGTTTGTGTATACGATTCGGTAGCGCCGGCAAAAATCGATGTGTGAACGAGGAGCCGTGCGGCATTAGGGGAGGGCACTCGATCCCTCCTTGCCAGGGGCAGGGCAGCCAACTCGACAAAGGCGGCCCCGCCAGTGCCCGCCCGCTGGCGGCTGACACGGAGGTTTGGCCGACCGCGTCGCGGTGGATCTGCTCAATCACGATAGACGGCAGGCACTTCGCATAACATCGCAAGCATTCGATCCGTTATGAGTCAGACGAAGCAGCGATACACCCCAGACGGCCGCTATCTCATCGTTCGCGGCCGGTTATGGCGTGCTGCGAATCCTCAACTGCCTCCCGAGACCCGGCAAGCTTGGGTCGACGAACTGATGCGGGCCCGGCGGGCGGTGAAGGACGCGCTTCGCGGCCAGGCGGATGCCGGCTCGCTGGTCGAGGAGCGAAAAACCGTGAACGCGGCAAAGATCGCACTGGGGGAACGCGGACCGGTCTGGTGGACGGACGGCGCTGAAGACTACAGCCGGCACCTCGTAAAGAACACGCCATACGCGTCCTGGTACTCGAGCCTGACCGAGTAGGCGCTGGTCGCGACATGCGTCGATCTTTAACGCAACGTTGGTTCGGCCAGCGCGGTCGCTGTGCGGGAGCGGTTCGGATCTACCGAGCTGACGCACTTCGCCAATGCCAGCTCATGACCTGCATGCCGGAAGCATTCAAGCGTGTGCAGCAGTCGGCGAGAGAGGCACGAAGCCCGTGGCATCCGGATCGGCCATGGTGACGTGGGTCGGAGCCCATTCGGCCCTAAGCCATTGCGCCGCCTAGACTTTGCATTTTACATAATATGCATTATGCGAAGTTACAGACTAGCCTTCAAAGGGCTGCTAGGCCTCTCCCGCGCCGCTGCCGGCCAGCTCTAAGCCCTATCGGCTATCTCCAGGACGGCCGTGAGCACGCCGACGCACAAGCTCCAGCGCACGCCATGTCGAAACCGCGTCCTCCGGTTCGTCGCAACGATAAGAACCGCGCTGCGCGCCAGACAAACTTCCCTCAGGAGACGCCAACGATGACCATCACCATCACCGCCTTCGAACGCTCGCCCGACGGTGGCAAGGGATTGGCGCGCGACACGCGCGTGCGTTGGGCGCTGGAGGAAGTCGGCCTGGCGTACGACGTCCGGCTGGTGTCGTTCCGGGCGATGAAGGAACCCGCGCATCTGGCCCTGCATCCGTTCGGGCAGATTCCGACGTACGAGGAAGACGATCTGGTCCTGTTCGAGACCGGCGCCATCGTGTTGCACCTGGCTCAGCGGCATTCGGGTCTGTTGCCGGGCGATGCCAATGCGCGCGCGCGGGCGATCGCCTGGACGTTCGCTGCGCTCAACAGCGTGGAACCGCCGGTGCTGGATCTGGTGACCGCCAAGATCGTCGAGCGCGACCAACCCTGGGCGCAGGATCGGTTGCCCTTGGTCATCGACCGCATCCGCCAGCGCCTGGTCCAACTGGCGGCCCGCCTGGGCGATGCCGAATGGCTGGACGGTGCGTTCAGCGCGGGCGATCTGATGATGGCCTCGGTGCTGCTGCGGCTAAGGCCCTCGGGCATCTTGAGCGAATTTCCCAGCCTGGCCGCCTATGTCGCGCGTGGCGAAGCGCGGCCGGCGTATCAGCGTGCGTTCGCGGCTCAGTGGGCGATCAACGGCGCCGCGCCGCAAGCCGGTTGAGCGTATCCGTTCCGGATCGAGGGCAGAGCAGGCGTGCCCTGCCCCCTACTCCGCCGCCGGCGCGCCGCGGCCGTAGCGGCTCGGCGCCAGGCCCACATGCCGGCTGAAGGCGACGCTGAAGGTGCTGGTCGATCCATAGCCGACGCGCTCGGCGACTTCGGCTACGGACATTTCGCCGTTACGCAGCAGATCTTTGGCGACTTCCATGCGCCAGCCGAGCAGATACGCCATGGGTGCGACGCCCACGGTGCGCGAGAAGCGTTCGAAGAAACTCGAACGCGACAGCGCCGCGGCCTTGGCGAGTTGGTCCACGGTCCAGGCGCGATCGAGTTGCGCGTGCATCCGCTTCAGCGCGATCGCCAGACGATCGTCGCCCAGGCCGCGCAGCAAACCGGGCGGCGCGCCGCCGGCGGTGGTCGAACGCATGGCTTCGACCAGCAGCATCTCGACCAGGCGCGAGCGCATGAACTCGCTGCCGGGTTGTTCCTCGCAGGTCTCCTCGCCGACCATGCGCACCAACTGCGACAGTCGCTGCGAACCCTGCACGTGCACGACCCGCGGCAGCAAGGACACCAGCAGTCCGGTGTCGGCGCGATCGAAGACGAACGAGCCGCCCAGAGAGCGCATGTCCGCCGGGCCGCTCTGCTCGCCGTAGCGAACTTCCGCTTTGCCGCCCGCCACCGCGAAAGGATCCAGATGCACCGGCGGTGCCGGCACCGGGCTGGAGATCGTGAAGGCCGGCGTCGTCGGCAGCAGCACGAAATCGCCGGCGGCCAGGGCGACGGATGCGTGTCCGTCCACCGCCAACTGGCAATGGCCCTCCAACATGATGCAGAAGCTGGGCTGTCCGAACTCCGAGTAGCGCACGGCCCAGTGGCCCTTGCCGCTGATCACATTGGCGAACACCGCACGCGGGCGCAGCAGCCGGACTACCTCGGACAGCGGGTCGCCCATGACCGGACTCTCGCTAAAATAATGCGGACTTTACATTATCGACGGTCCAGACGCTGGATTCTATCGTTCGCTCCGAGTCCACCACCCCTCGGAGCACGACATGAAAACCGTACTGATCACAGGCTGTTCGTCCGGCTACGGCTTGGAAACCGCCCGCCACTTTCTCGCCCAAGGCTGGAACGTCGTCGCCACCATGCGCACGCCGCAGGCGGACGCGCTTCCGGCGTCGGAGCGGCTGCGCATTCTGGTGCTGGATGTCACCCGACCCGAAAGCATCAAACACGCCCTTGTACAGGCCGGCCCGATCGATGTGCTGGTCAACAACGCCGGCATCGGCCTGTTCGGCAGCTTCGAGGCCACGCCCATGGCGACGGTGCGCGAGGTGTTCGAAACCAACACCTTCGGCACGATGGCCCTGTGCCAGGCGATCATTCCCCACTTCCGCGAGCGCGGCGCGGGCAGCATCGTCAACGTCACCTCCAGCGCGACGCTGGCGCCCTTCCCGCTCGTGGCCGCCTATACCGCCAGCAAAACGGCGGTGGAGGGCTTTACCGCCTCGCTGGCGCACGAACTCAAGGCCTTCGGCGTGCGCGTGAAGTTGGTCGAGCCCGGTTACGGCCCGTCGACCCAGTTCACCACCAACGGGCAGCAACGCATGCAAGGCCTGATCCCTCCGCCCTATGAAGCGTTCGCGCACAGCGTGTTCGCCGGTTTCGCCGACCTCGCCGCGGTAACGCAGGCCAGCGACGTCGCCGAGGCGATCTGGCTAGCGGCGAACGATCGCTCCGAGCGCCTGCACTACGCCGCCGGCGCCGACGCGGTGGCCTTGTCGCTGCGCCGCGGGGTCGCCTGACGCGCATGCGTCAGATCAATATGTAACTAATAATGTTACATTAAAGCATCCCCTGCCCGGAGCCGCCATGTCCGCCTTTTCCGACCCCGACGCCGTAGCCAAATACGCCGAAGGCCCCGTGCGCCTGGTGCCTGGCTTTCACAGCCTGCAACAGATGAGCGCGCTGTTGCTGGCCGAACGCGTCCCCGGCGATGGCCACGTGCTGGTGCTGGGCGCCGGCGGCGGCCTGGAGCTCAAGGCCTTCGCGCAGGCGCAAGCCGGGTGGCGCTTCCTGGGCGTGGACCCGTCGGCGGAGATGCTCCGACTGGCCGCCACCACGCTGGGGCCGCTCGCCGATCGCGTGGAGCTGCTGGAGGGCTATATCGATGCGGCGCCGCACCGCCCGTTCGATGGCGCCACCTGCCTGCTCACTCTGCACTTCCTGTCCGTCGAACAGCGCCTGCATACCCTCAAGGAACTGCACCGCCGCCTGAAGCCCGGCGCGCCGCTCGTCGTCGCCCATTTCAGCTTTACCCAGGGCGAAGGCGAAAAGGCGCGCTGGATGGGGCGCTATGCCGCCTTCGCCACGGCTTCGGGCGTGCCGCAGGACGATGCCCTGCGCGCGGCGCAAGCGATCGCCGAGCGCCTGCCCATCCTGACGCCGGAGCAGGACCTGGCCTTGCTGCACCAGGCCGGGTTCGCGACGGCCGAGCTGTTCTATGCGGGCTTCACCTTCCGTGGCTGGGTCGCGTACGCGTCTTGAGCGCGCCCTTCAAACCGCCCCGCCCGCTCGACGATACTGGTCCGCGAAAAAAATGTGCGCAAGCGTGTCGATTCCGGTCGCCTACGTTCGACGCACTAATGAACGCCCATTCCGGGCCACACTGGAACCGACCATGAAGATCACCATCGAAACCCTCGTTCGCGCCGACCTGGACCAGGTCTGGACCGCCTGGAACACGCCGGAAGACATCAAGCAGTGGAACACCGCCAGCGACGACTGGCACACCACCCACAGCGCCGTCGACCTGCGCGAGGGCGGCAAGTTCGTGTCGCGCATGGAGGCCAAGGACGGCAGCTTCGGTTTCGACTTCGAGGGCGTCTACACCCGTGTCGTTCCGCAGCAGGCCATCGAATACCGCATGGGCGACGGCCGCGAGGTCCAGTCCCAGTTCGTCCAGCGCGCCGACGGCGTGCTGGTCACGTCCACCTTCGATGCCGAGAGCGAAAACCCCGCCGAGATGCAGCGCGCCGGTTGGCAGGCCATCCTCGACAACTTCGGCCGCTACGTCGAAGCCAAGGCCTGATCCGGGTCCGCGCGACATTGCGCGCGGATCATCCCGGCCTACCCCACGTGCGGCGGACGATGCCCGCCGCACGTCGCGGTCTCTGCGACCCGCTCAGTGGCTCGACAGCAGACGCAAGGCCAGCCAGATCGGCACGCCGACGTAAAACGCGAGACGGCCCAGCCATTCCATCGCGTCGCGCACGGCGGCGGTGTTGCCGGACCGCAGCGCGATGGCCGAGGCGACGACCGCCTCGATCGCGATGCGCAGCGCGGCGGCGAACAGCATCAGCCCGATCGACCACGACGCCCACCAGATCAGCAGTCCGCTCAGGTAGGCGCGCAGGCCGTAGGTGTAGTACTCACCGAGGACGCCGCCGAAGGCGATGATCTGATGCAGGCGGAAGGCCACCAGCGCCAGCAACAGCGGGAACAGCGCGAATTTCGCCAAGCCGTGATCCAGCCGCGGCCGGCGTGCGTCGGCGCGCGTCTGCGCCAACTCGGCCAGACCGTCGGCCAGGCGGCCCTCGCCGCGATCGGCCACGCCCGCCGCCGCCAACAGACGACGTAAGGAAAGCGGAGCCGCCAGCGCCAGGCCGCGCGTCCAATACGGCCCGGCGGCCAACCGCAGATCCACGCCGTTGCGCGGCAAGGGAATGCGCCAGGTCCGCAGGCCGGCCAGCGTGGTCAACGGCAGTTCGATGCGTTGCCGGCGCTGGTCCAGCACCAACAACGCGCCCTCGATGCCGACGCGCGCCGCGAAGGCACGCTCGATCGCCCATGCGGCCAGCAAGGGCAGTACCACCGCGCCGGCGAACAGGCGCAGCTGCGCCAGCGACTGCACTTGCAGGCCCACGCGGAACAGCATGTCGTACGCCAGCCAGGCCAGGGCGGCGGCGGCGCAAAGCCTTAGCGCAGCGCTCAGCGCACGCCAGGCCGGCGACAGTGCAACGGCATCGACGTAGGCAAGGTCTTTCGCAATCGCTGCATGGCCCGCACGCCAGCGACGCCAACACGACCACAGCGCCAGGCCGAGCAGGAACGCTGCAGCGGCGCGGCCGACCCAATCGCCCCAGCGCACCATCAGCGTCGGTTTCGGATCGCGGGCGCTGACGAACGCGGTCAGCACCGCCTGATCGCCCATCGAGGTGCTGGCCAACACCTCGCCGGTGTCGTCGATGATCGCGCTGAGGCCATTGTTGGTCACGCGCACTTGCGGCAACCGCGTCTCGACGCTGCGGAACGCCGCCACCGCCAAGTGCAGGCGCGCGCCGACCGGATAGTCGGTGAACCAGGAGTCGTTGGACATGCCCAAGATGGCTTGCGCGCCCAGCCGCGCGCCGTCGATGGCCAGGTCGGGATGCACGTCGTCCAGACAGATCAGCGGCACCACGTTGACTTCGCGCCCGTCGGCGCTGCGCAGCGGAAACACGCGCGCGCCCTGCCCTGGGCGCCAGCCGCCGATCCAGGGCAGCGCGCTGCGCAACCATGGGGTGTCCAACCAGCGCGGCACGTATTCGGTCAGCGGAAACGGATAGGTCTTGCGGTAGGCGCCCAGCAGGCCGCGGCCGGGTTCCAGGAACGCGGCCGCGTTGTACTCGCCGTCATCGTCGCGGTCGTAGGTGCCGAACACCAGCGGCACGCCCGCGGCGTCGACAAAGCCCTGGATCTCGCGATCGAGCGCGGCGCCGTCCTCGCTGCGCGGGCTGCCGTAGGTGGTGGGGTAGACGGTTTCCGACCACAGCAGCACGTCGGCATCGTGGTCGCGGATCGCCGACCAGGACAAGGCGTAGTGCGTGTCCAGCACCTGCCGGACCACGGCGTAGGCGCCCATTTCGCGGCGCAGGCGTTCGTAGTCGACGATGCTGGTCTGCACCATCGCCACGCGCAGCGTCGCTGCGGCGTCGGTGGGCGGCGCTTGCAACGCAGCGCGGCGCGCCAGGCCATAGCCGGTCATGCCCAGCACGATCGCGATGCCCAGCACCAACGGCCGCAGCAACGCGCCCTTGCCCTCGCGGCGGCGCTGGATCGCGAGCAACAGCGCTTCGTTGACCAGCAACAGCAACAAGGTGATGCCGGCGGCGCCGCCCAGGTCGGCGACCTGGCGCAACACCGCGGACGGGAACAGGCCATGGCCCAAGGTGTCGCCCAACAGCTTCGGTACTAGCCATTCGCAGGCCACCCACGCACAAGCCGCGGCCAGGGCGCGCAGCCACGGACCATGGCGGCGCCCGACGATGTGGCGCACGCAGGCGTACGCGAGGAACTGCGGCTGCAGCATGGGTGCCAGCAACAGCAGCGCCACCGTCGCGCCGAACGCGCCGACGCCGGTGTAGGCGCCGATCGCCGCGGCGAACCAATGAAAGGCCGCCGCCATGAAGGCCACGCTCATCAGCGCGCCGTTGAGCACCGCGCCGCGCAGCGTGGTCTGGCGATCGAGCGTCCACAGCCACGGCACCAGCGCGACGAAGCCCAAGCCCCAGGCGGGGCCGCCGTAAGCGTAAAGACCGAGCGCGAAAGCGGTGGCGAGCAGGCCGGCGGCGTGGCGCCAGCGGGACGGGGACAACCGTTCCTTGGTCAAGTCTGAAAGCTCCGGATCGCGGTCTTAGCGTGGAGGAATCTGGATCGGCCTGATCGGCATCCCGGGCGGCGCCAGCGCCGGCGGCACCACGCGGTCGGCGGGCATCGGGATCGGCCTGCCCTGCTTGTCGTACAGCACGAAGTCGGGCGCGAACATCAGGATCGGTTCGATCGGCACGCCCTCGTCGGTGACCTGATGGTGACGCACATAGCCTTCGGGCAATCGGAAGTTTTCCGGCACCGCCAGTCCCAGCAACGGCGGACTGGTGCCGGGCGGATTGAACGCGCCCAAGCCCGTGCGCACGCCGGCCTCGTGCAAGGCTTCGATCACTTCCGCGCCCGTGGGCTCCGGGTCGCCCGGCTGGAAGTAGGCGGCCAAGTCGTTGGGATCGGTGCGCGGCATGCTCTGCGGTTCCTGCGAAGAGGCGGCGCGTAAGCGGGCATCCAGGTTCGACGGCGGTGCCTTGGCTTCGCCGGACGTTGTCGCCGCAGCGGCGGCGCTACGGGCACCCTTCGTGCCGGTGGAACCAGCGGTACTCGTCGGCGTCAGCAACCACCACGCCGTCGCGGCCAGCGCCACGAACCCGACCGACGCCGCCCAGGGCCAGACACCGCCCCGGGCGGCGCGTTTCGGAACCACGCGCATACCCTCGCCGTCCGCTCGGGACGGCGGGGTACGCGACGGGCCTTGCTCGCTCATGGTCAGGCGCTACGCCGGATCGATCCGGTCAGGGACTGGCCGGGTTGTACACCGACAAGGCCCAGCCCATGCGCTCGTGGCCGTACTGGTTCCAGATCGGGCTGCGGCCGTTGGTGAAGCTGGCATAGCGCGGCGCGCCGGAACCCGTGCTGCCGCCCCACAGACCTGCGGACACCGTGCCACCGGTATAGGTCGGATGGGTGTCGTCGGACTGGATGTAGTCGAACGAGCTGGAGGACGAGACGAACTTGGTGTTGGCGTCGCGCAAGGTCGGACGCAGCGTCACCGAGGTGCGGGCGATGTAGCTGGCTTCGGTTTCGCCGGCCACGTAACGCAGCGCGTCGGAGTCGATCGCGCCGTCGCCGTTGCTGTCGTAGTCCGCGCCCATGTACTGGGCGAAGCTGTCCGCGCACTGGAAGCCCTTCTGGCGGGCGTATTCGCACATCCAGTAGTTCATCTTGGCCATCGCCGGCAGGAACCGGTCGCGCAGGTTCACGGTTTGGCCGGTGCCGGCGTCGCGGCACGAGCTCTGCACGTTGTCGGCGTTGTAGCCGGGGTAGTACAGGTTGGAGATCACCTTGAGGCGGGTGTTGGCGTGGGCATTGGCGTTGATGTAGTCCATCGCCGCCGACACGTAGGTCTTGCAGGAATTCACTGCCGCGTCGAGCCCACTGTAGTCGCAGGTGCCGGTTTGCGATTTGAACGCCGAACGCGCCTGCAGGCCGTCGTTGCCGCACATCTCGAAGCTCACCACGCGCGTGGTGGCCGCCTGCATGTAAGAACGCTCGGCGACGATCTTGTTCTCGTAGACATCGCGCGCCACCGCACCGGACTTGGCCCGGCGGATGCTTTCGATGTCGGCGTTCCAGCGCGCCGACAGGTACTCGCCGTCGACGGTCGGCGCCGAGTAACGGGCGGCGTTGCTGATCGAGCCGTTGTAGCCGGCGAAGATCGAATCGCCGTAGGCGACCACGCGGTACTTGGTGCTGGTCCCGGCCCGGTCGATCGTCCACGACACGTTCTGGTTGAGCGTGCTGGCCATGGCCGGAGCCGCGAGCGCGAGCAGCGCCACGGCCGTGAGCCACCGCCCCGCCCTGTTGCGGAACAGAGTCTTCATCCTTAATTCCCCTACGAATGGTGTGCGCTACGGGCACCGGCTGGCGCCCGACGAGAAGTGCTCGGAAAAAAGCGGAACTCGATTAACGGCAAAACCACTACACGACGGGGGATGCCGTGTTTCCGCAGCACCCCTCCCCTGCCATCGCCCCCAGACGCTAGCGTACGGTCCGGGGTGGCGCAATGTGCGCCGCAACAGGCATCAGGGGCGGCATCACGTTTTGACGCAGTAGGGTCGGTAGCGCCGTATCGGTCGCCGACGGCTTTCAGCGGCGCGGCGTCAGGGCTTGGAACCCTTCCATTTCCAAAGGATCGCGATCAGCGCCAGATCGACCACGACCGCGAACACGCTGGCCTCCGGACCGAAGGCGCCGCCGGTCACCCACTCGGGGCGATCCAGCAATTGCGGACGGAACCAGCCGGCATGGGCGAAGCCGCTGACGTCGAAACCCAGCAGATACCCTTGCGCCCAGTTCCAGCCCAGGTGGATGCCGACCGGCATGGCCAGGCTGCGCGTGCGCAGATAGGCCAGGCCCAGCAGCACCGCGCCCAGGAACAATTCCAGCGAGGCCCACACCAGGGTGGCGCCCTGCATGTCGGGATTGCCCCAGTGACTGCTGGCGAAGACCAGCCCCAGCACCAGTTGCGCGACCCACGCGTTGGTGCCGGCGACCAGGCGCTGGAACACGAAGCCGCGGAACAGGGTTTCCTCGAACAAGGCCACGAACAGGAAGATGTACAGGCCGTAGACCAGCAGCCCCACGCTGCGCGCCGGATCCAGTTGCAGGCGCACGCCGCCGGCCGCCCAGATCATGACCACGGCGAGCACGGCCGTCGCCAACCCCAGAAATGCCCCCACGCCGAACTCGCGCGCCCAGCGCCGGCCCAGCACGAAGCCGATGCTGGACAAGGGCTCCTTGCGCAGGCGCACGCAGATCCAGGTCACGCCCAGCAGGAAACCGAAACGCAGCAGTTCCAGCGCGGCCTGCGGCGTGCCCGCCGCCTGCAGGGCGCGGCTGACCGGGGTGTAAAGGAAGCGGCTGGCCAGCATCAGCACCAGGAACAGCGCGATCCACCAGCCGTTGCGCACGCGGTTGTCGTTATCGAGAAATAGGCGTTTCAAGGTGGCCTCGCAGCGGTTAGGCGGAGCGGCGCGCGAACGACGACGGTCGATCGCGCCGGAACAAGTATCTTTACGTCAAGATACTTGATGCTAATATTCCTACCCAGACCGCACAACAGGACATACGTCATGGGTCCGAAGACCGACGCCCCGGCCGCACACGGCGACCGTATCGACCGCCTGCTGGCCGAATGGGAAAGCGAACGGCCGGAACTGGACGCCGGCGCGATGGCCGTGGTCGGCCGCCTGTTGAGCATCGGGCGTCAGCTGGAAGCGCGCGCCAACGCGGTGCTGCGGCCGTTCGACCTGCACTACACCGACCTGGACGTGCTGGCCACTTTGCGCCGCGGCGGCAAGCCGTACCGGCGCACGCCGACCGAACTGCGCGACAGCGTGCTGATCACCTCGGGCGCAATGACGGCCTGCCTGGACCGGTTGGAACGCAACCGCCTGATCGTGCGCGTGGCCGATCCGCACGACCGGCGCTCCAAGGCGGCCGAGCTCACCGGCGACGGCCGCAAACTGATCGACAAAGCCATCGCGGTGCGTTTCGACGAGGCGCGCGAGGCCTTGTCCGGGCTTAGCGACGGCGAGCGCTCGCGCTTGGCGGCGCTATTGAGAAAGTTGGGGCGCAGCCTGAGCGACTGAGGCTTTACCTGCGTGCGGCGGCATCGCACAGCCGGGCGATGACCCGGCTGCCCGCCTCCGCGTCGTCTTCGTTGGCCGGCGCGAACTCGGTGACGGTGAAGCCGACCAGATCGGCGCGACGCGCGATGTCCGCGACCAGGGCGACCGCCGCGCCTATCGCCAGGTCGCCGTCGGTGTAGGCCAGATAGGGGAACTGCGCCGGATCTAGCACGTCGAGATCGAAATGCACGTGCACCGGTCCGTTCGGCGACCACTCCGGGTCCAGCGTCTTCAAGCCCAGTTCGCGCTGCAACGCCCAATCGCCGTCGTCGCCCACGCGGATGCCGTGGTAGCGGAAACGCGCCGGATCGATCGGTGCGCCCAGCAGCGGCCGCAGCGGCGCGGGCGCGCGGCCCAGGATGGCCGCCACCGGCATGCCGTGGAAACTGCCGCTCGGCGAGGTCTCGGGCGTGTTGCCGTCCAGGTGGGCATCGATCCAGATCACGTTGAGTCCGGGATGGACGCGATGCAGGTAGTCGATCACCGCCACGTCGACGGCGCAGTCGCCGCCCGCGGTGAGCACGCGGCGGGCGCCCGAGCGCGTCAGCAGCGCCTGCGCGTCGCGGAACTGTTCGAGGATGGCGTTCCAACGCCGCACGCCGTGGTCGTCGCCCTCGGCGTCGCTCAACGGTACCTGCGCCAGCGGCGCGTAGCGGCCGAAGACGGCGGCGGCCGCCGTGGCGCCGCGCGCCAGGTGCTGGTGGCGGCCGGAGCCCTGCCATTGCGGATAGGCCAGAGCGAGATCGAAAGGCATGGGGTTCGGCTGCATCGTCGGGCTTCCGTGGATCGCCGTCGGACGGCGGTTGCGCTGCGCGCGGCGCTGGATCCAGTCTACTCGGCCAACCGTTACAGTGCGCTGGTGCCGGAAAGCGGCATCACCGAACTTAGCATCCGTCCCCTGCCGGGAGATCCATGTGCGCCGTCTCTTATTGAGTGTGTTGCTGCTGCCGCTGTGCGCATCCGCTGGCGGAACCACGCCCGAGCAGGCGGTATCGGCGCTGTGGCGCGCCTCCTCCAACGAGGCCGGCGGCCGCGCGGATCTGGCCGTGCTGCAGCGGTTGTTCCACCCGGACGCGGTGGTGTTCGGCGGCCACTACAAGCAGGGCGCGCCCGTGTTGCGGCGCTGGACCGGCGCGGAGTTCCTGAAAAATTATCGGGGCGTGCAGGAACGGGGCTTCCACGAATGCGAGGTGGCGCGGACGGTGCACCGTTACGACGGATTCGCCGCGGTCTACAGCGTGGTCGAATCCCGCGCCGACCCGCATGCGGTCAAGCCGGACTTCGTCGGCGTCAACAGCATCCAGTTGTACCGGGACGGTGCGCAGTGGCGGGTGCTGTCGCTGTACTACCACGTCGAGAAGGCTGGGTTGCCGATCGGGATCGAAGGTGGGCGATCGGGACAGTGCATCGGTTGAACGGTGGGCTTGCTGGTTGCTTCGGTACGCTGGCGGGTTGGACGCGAACCTGCGAAAGGCCGCTGGATGAGACGGACCAGGGAGAGTCAACATCAAGATGGGTTCCGGCTTTCGCCGGAATGACGGTTGGGGGTTGCAGTCGCTGACGGTTCTTCCGTGCGAGAACGCCGTTCAGAGCAAGCCTCACTCATCCCTGTCTTCAGTTGGGTCCGCCGTCTGGCCTCGGCATGACCTTCGACCCGTCTCGATGGTGTGCGATGCGCACTAGCATGGATCGCAGACACTCACGCTGGATCCTCGCTCATGCGCATGTATCTCAGAGCCGCCCTGCCCCTGATGACGGCCGTCTCCCTGTTTCTGCTCACCGCCGCGGCGGCGCCGCCGCGGAGCGGCCCGGAAGTGCGCGTGGTCGATGTCGACCGGTTCTACGCCTTGTACGAACGAACCGGCGGCAAGCCCAGCGCCGAGCAATTGCAGCGCGATTATCTGGACCTGGGCAGCCCCGGCCTGATCGAGTTCGCGCGCATGCGCCGCATTACCGGCGAGCGCATTGCGGCGATGATGGCCGAGCGCCCTGCCCTGTACACCGATGCCCGACGCTGCGTGGACGTATTGCCGGCGGTGGAGTCGCGGCTGGAGACGGCGCTGGCGAAGCTCGGCGAGTACTACCCGCCGTCGCGGTTTCCGCCGGTGACCCTGGCGATCGGGCGCGGCAAGCCGGTGGGCACCGCCAACGCCAGCGGCGTGATGATCGGGCTGGAAGCATTGTGCGCGGTGGATTTCATGAATCCCGACCCCGAGGACCGCTTCGTGCACGTGATCGCGCACGAATACGCGCATGCCTTGCAACCGGCGGCGCAGGTGGAGAACAGCGACGAATCGGTGCTGCGCGCTTCGCTGATCGAGGGCGGCGCCGAATTCGTGGCCGAGCTGATTTCCGGTTCGGTCAGCTACGGCCACCTGCCCAAGGCGACGCGCGGCCGCGAGTTGGAACTGGAAACCGCGTTCCAGGCCGACATGGACGCCAAGGCGCAAGGCTCGGCCTGGCTGTACAACGGCATGGGCACCCCGGAGCGCCCCGGCGACCTGGGCTACTGGGTCGGCTACCGCATCGCCAAGGCCTACTACCGTCAGGCCAAGGACAAGCGCGCGGCGGTGCGCGAGATCATCGAGATCGACGATCCCAAGGCCTTCCTGGCCAAGAGCGGTTGGACGCCGGGCATGGCGTTGCAATGATCGATCGCGTTGCGATGGCGCGTCCCGTGCCGCGGGCGCGCCGTCGCTAGCGCTGCGGTTGCAGCGGAAAGCCTTTCGCCAGCAGCCAGCACAGCACCGACAGATACGCCAGGGCCAGCGGCATCAGCAACGGATACAGCACCGGCAAACCGAACAACGGCCGCGCGACGGTGTACATCTGGATCAGAGCCGCGGCGATGCCGAACCCGGCCAGCAGCCGCGGCACCAGCTGCGCCTTGAACAGGAAGACGAACAGCACCAGCACGCCCAGGCCGCCGATCAACACGTCCAGGAAATGGACGCTGTTGCGCAGGCCGCTCAGCGCCGCCTTCGCGGATTGGAACGCGTCGGCTGGCGCGCCGGCGGCGACATAGCTTTCGCTGAGGTGCCGGAACGCGACCAGGGTCGAGCACTCGATCAGGGACACGGCGAGCGCGGCGACCACGAGACCGAAATAGAAGCGCGTCAGCACCGGATGGCGCTGGCGGAAGTGCGCCGACACCAGGCTGGCCACGGCCAGCGAGACCAGTCCGGTGCCCAGGCCGATCAGGGCGATCGCGCCGATCCGGTGCGGATGCTGCGCCGCGTTGACCAGCCAACCCGCGCCGGCGAACAGATCCGACTGCAGCTTGAAGTTCGAGTACAGGCCGAATCCGAAGCTCAGCAGCATGCCCGCTCCGATCCAGCGCCCCACCGCGGTGATGTGGTTCATGTCGCGCTCCCCCAGGCCATGGCCGTTGCGCCACTGTCGGCGCGCCCGAACCGGGCGCACAAGCGCGAACGCGACCGGCGACGCGATCGCCGGCACCAACGACGCGGGGGCGCGACGGACGGCGCGGCGTAGAGGCTCAGCGTTGGAAGTACGCGGCCTGCAGGAAGCGCATGCCGGCCAGGATCTGGGCCACGCGCGCCTCGGACAGGCGGCCGATGCGCTCGCCCAGGTGCGCCTTGTAGACGCTGGACACCTGCGACACCACGACCACGCTGTGTCGGGACAGATCGCCCTCGCCCGGCTCCAGCAGCAGGTTTCCGGGCTCGCTGGCCCGGTTCAAGTTGGAACTCAGGGCGCAGACCACCACGGTGCCGATGCGCGAGTGGTTGAACAGATCGTCCTGCACGATCACATGCGGGTGCGCGACACCGGGGACCGAGCCGCGGCTAGGATCGGGCGGCAGCCAGTACAGCTCGCCCTGGTGGACGATGCGTGCATGCGGCGCGGGCGGCGCGTCGGGGGCTCTGTCCATGTCGGGCGGTGCGGGTCTGTCGGATAAGCCGGAGATGGTGCGCCAAGCGACCGCGCAGATGCCAGCGGTACGCGCTTGCGGGCGGATCTACCGTGGAGTCGCTAGAGCGCGCCTGCCGGACAAAAGCTCAGAAGCAGGACCTGCCGCACCGAACGGCACAACGACGGACGCCCGAGGCATCGCCCGCCATCAACTTCCGCTAGGCTCCGCACATCCCAGGGAAGCGCGCCATGCGGTCTGTCGACAGTACTTACGGTTCCAACGAGGACGGTCTGGTCTGGGGCTACCGCTTCGCTCCGGGACAGGCCGCGCAGACCATCGGCACCGACGCGGTACCGGCGTTCCTGGCCGCGCAGGACGGCGCCGGCGCGGGCGAGTTCCTGTGGCTGCATTTCTCGCTGTCCAATCAGGGCGCCGAGCGTTACCTGCGCCGCGTGCTGGCCCTGCCCGAAGCCTTCTTCGAGTCGCTGGGCACCCAGGTCGGCTCCACCCGGTTGGAGCAGGACGACGACGCCCTGATCGCGGTGATCCACGACGTGCTGTTCGAATCCAGTTTCGACGCTTCCGAGGTCGGCACTACCAGCCTGTGCATCACGCCAAAGATGATCGTGAGCGCGCGCCTGCGGCCGCTGCGGTCGGTCGACCGCCTGCGCGCGGCGGTGCGCGCCGGCCAGCCGTTCCGCTCGCCGGTGGAACTGCTGGCGCATTTGTTGCGCGATCAGGCCAACGTGCTCAGCGACATTCTGCGCAAATCGACGCTGCGCGTGGACGGGATCGAGGATCGGCTGCTGGCCAACCGCATCGCCAGCGACCGCACCGAACTGGGGTCGCTGCGGCGTTCGCTGGTGCGCCTGCAGCGACTGATGGCGCCGGAGCCGACCGCGCTGTTCCGCCTGCTGAACCGGCCGCCGGCCTGGGTCGACCGCGACGACGTGCAGGATCTGCAGCAGGCGGCGGAGGAATTTTCGACCGCGATCGGCGATTCGGCGGCGCTGGTCGAACGGGTGAAGCTGATCCAGGAAGAACTGGCGGCGCTGGTGAACGAGCAGACCGGTCGCAGCCTGTTCGTGCTGACCGTGGTCACGGTGCTGGCGCTGCCGGTGAATCTGGTCGCCGGTCTGTTCGGCATGAACGTGGGCGGGGTACCGCTGTCCGCGCACGCGCACGGTTTCGCGATCGTGGTGACGGCGCTGGTCGTGCTGACGGCGGTGCTGGCGTATCTGGCGTTCGGGCGCAATCGCGATTAGGCGGCCGTGGTGCCCAGCGACCGCCGTGGTTGGCGCGCTTTCGGCTTGCGCGGCGTGAGGCGTCCGACCATATCCAGGGTGGCGCGATCGCGGTCGGCCTCCCTGCGGGGTATCCACGCTCAGCGCAGCGGAAAATCGTAGGCCATGTGCGGCGTCGGCTCGGGCTTGTAGGTGTAGTGCCACCACTCCAGGGGATAGTTGGCGAAGCCCTCGCGCGCCATCGCGGTGAGCAGACGCTGGCGGTTCTCGCGCTGCACTGAAGTGGCGCCCGGCCAGTCGGTGTGGGCGGAGACATCGAAGTAGTCGAAGGGCGTGCCCATGTCCAATGCGGCGCAGGTGGACGCATCGTCCGCGGATGCGCAGCGCATCAGGCTCAGATCCAGGGTCGCGCCGCGGCTGTGGCCGGAGGTCGGCGAGATGTAGTCGCCCAACAAGGCGCGCTTGGCCAGATTTGGGTAGTACGCGGCCTTGGTGGCCTGGTCGTCGAGGTCGCCGGCCCAGGCGACGAAATCGGCGACGGCACGGGCCGGGCGATAGCAGTCGAAGATCTTCAAGCGCAGGCCCTCGCGGCGCAGCGACGTTTCGACGCGTTGCAGGGCCCGCGCGACCGGACGCAGCAGATAGCAACGCGGCGCCCCGTAGCCGGCGACGGGACGGCCGACGAAATTGTCGCTGCCGGCGTAGCGGATCTCCAAGGCCAGGTCCGGGACCAGCTCGCGCAGGTCGAGCATGCCTGCGGCGGCGGGGTCGGCCGCGGTGGAGAGGTGCGGCGCGACCGGTGCCGCCGCTGCCGGCGATGGGGGAGCCGACATGCAAGCGGCCACGACCAGCGTCGCCCCCAACAGGACCGCGATGCGCAGGGGGCGGACCGCGGCCATTCGCAGCCGCGACCATGGCGTTGGCTGCGAGCTCATGCGATCCGGCCCGCGACTCTCAGTACACCGCGAAGTCGGCACGGCAGCCGTTGTCGACCCAGATGCTGTTGCGCTCCACGCCCCAGTTCTGGCCGTACTGGCAATAGGTCTTGCTGAGCTGGCGCTGCACCTCGACGTGGCCGCGGCCGTAGAACGGGCAGCGCACGTAGTTGTTGTTGTTGGACTCGCAGCGCACCGTGTTGCTGGGCTGGTAGTAGTTGCCGCCGTTGTAGCGGTCGTCGTCGTAATAGCGGTCGCGATCGCGGTCCTTCTTCTTGTTGGCCAGGATGGCCGCGCCGATCAGGCCGACCACGACGGCGCCGGCGATGGCGTTGGAATTGCCATTGGAAGAGGACTGGTAGTCGCCGACGTTGAACTCGGCGCGGCAGCCGTTGGTCACCCAGATGCGATTGCGGTCGTAGCCCCAGGTGTCGTTCTGCCAGCAGCCCGAGGAGCTGAGTTGGCGAGACAGGGTGACGCCGCCGCGGGTGTCGATGGGACAACTCTTGTACTGGCCGTTGCCGGATTCGCAGCGCACGGTCTGCCCGGCATGGGCAGGCTGGCTGAGCGCGGGCAGGATCAGGGCGATGACGAGGGCGCTGCTGACGAGTCGTTTCATGGTCGTCTCCTTCACTTCGCGGTCTGACGGGCCTGGGCCAGAGCTTCCAATTCAGCGCCGGCGAGGTGGCCGTCGCGATCGGTATCGAAGCTGTCGAACACAGGCCGCAGCGCGTCGCCGTAGGCGTCCATGGTGATTTCGTGCTGCGGATTCTCGGCGCGCGCGGTCGGCACCAGGTGCGCGGGAATTTCGGCGCCGCGCAGCACGCCGTCGCGGTCCTGATCGGCCTGGGCGAAGCGGCGGATCATGGCATTGCGGTATTCCTCGAACGAGAGCTTGCCGTCGCCATCGCGATCCATGCGCTTGAGCAGGCCCTCGGGGGTGACGGCGGCGGGGCCGTCCTTCTGTTGCGCCAGCGCCCACGGGCTGACGCACAGCAGGGCGAATGCGGCCAACGACAGGCATCGTTTCATGCGGTACTCCTGAGATTGGGAACGGTCGACAACGGCGCTGAGGCCGCAAGGGCCGCGTGCGCTGACAATGACGGGGACGGTTGGACGGCTTCCTTCTTCCTCATGGTTCGAACGGCATCCTGGCGGTTCGGGGCGCGCGCGACGGTTACCGACGGATCATGGCCGGCGCGACGGAACGGCTAAGGCGCTCGCCCATCCCCGCCCCGCCAGGCGCCGCCCGATTCCGTCACGCGTGTGCCTGCGCGATCGGATTGGGCACTGCACCAGCCGGCTCGGGCTATCGGATCTTGGCTTACGCAACATGACTCACCCCAGGCATGCCGTCGCAGACGCCATCCATAATGCACCAAGCGTTAGCAAAGCATGCAGGCCGGCCGAACCGGGGCGGCGCCGGCGCGCTCACGTCGTCGCGGACGTGCGCGACGTCACACCGCCCGTTTTTGGCGTCGTGCGCCGCTACTTGCAGGCATCGAAGACCGCATCGTTGAGGGCGCTGACCAGCTCGTAATCGCGCTCCATGCCGACCGTCGCCAGCTTGCGTTCCCGCCGGGCGCGCGCGGCATCGCAGTCGCGGCCGGCGCCGAGGCGAATCACCGAAGCACGTGCACGACCGGGCCGGTCGGTGCCGGCCAACCGGGAGAGATAGCGCGAATCGGCCTGACCGCGGCGCTGCGCCTCCCGCTGCTTGCTGCGCTCGGCGGCATCCGGCAACGGCTGCGGCGTGGCGTCCCAGACCCGCGCCGCGGCGCCTGTCTCGCAGGTGGCCGATTGGTAGCTGACCGCGCCACCGGGGGCGACGCATTTGTACAGATGGCTGGCCTGCGTTGCGGCCGGCAGCAGGAACACTAGTACGCAGAGTGCGTATCGGGGCATGACGATCTTCCTTGATCCAGGTGTCGATGGAACTTGATGGGCGTGTACACAGGGTGCACGCCGGCGCGCGCCGGCGGCAGCGGGTTCGTGCGCATGGACGCATCGGTGGAATGCGGATGACCGGGTAAGAATCGACCTACCCGGTTCGGAGCGCGGGGACTTGAGCGCGCCTGCACGATGGGTCGAATGCGACCCGCGCATGCTCTCGGCGAGACCGACCCGTTCGGAACACGGCGGCCATGCAGAACGCAGGCGCATCCGCTGCGCGAGCGACGCGCCTTATCGTCGTTCGTTTTCAGTCACCGCCGATTCCGCCCGGCTCCGCGGGCGCGATGTGCGCTTCGGCCGCGCCGTCGTGCAGCCGCGACGCAAGGTTTGCCGACCGCCGCCGCTCGACGCTCAGGGCTTGGCCGCGGCCGGCGCCGGCAGGCGCGAGGCATGGCTGGCCACCATCACCCAGCCCTTGGGCCCGCGCACGTAGGTGTCGGTGAACTGGAAATCGGCGGCGAAGGCCTGGCCTTCGGAAACGCCCTTGACCGTGGTGATGCCCAGCGCGATCGCGGTGTCGTTGCCGTAGTAGCGCAGGCGGGTGCCGTGGTTGCGGAACACCTCGTAGGTGGTCACGCCCTTGGCAAGCTCGGCCACCTCGTCGGCGCGCGTGGTGATCTTGCCGTTGGACGCGGTGAGAGTGAACTCGGGATCCAGGTGCTCGCCGATCCAGGCCGCGTCCTCGGCTTCGTAGGCGGCGCAGATCTCGCGCTCGAGCTGCAGGATGGCGCGCTCGTCGGCGCTGCGGTCGGCGGCGACGGCGGTGGGTGCGAACAAACCCAGGGCGATGGACAGCGGCAGCAGCAGGCGCATTGCGGATTCCTTGCGAGGTCGGTGGCGAAAGACGCCGGTGGCGCCCCTCGCGCAGCATGCCTGGCCTGGGCGACGCAGGCTGCTCCGATCTTGCGGATTCGCGCTCAGCGGCCGATGCCGTGCGGCTCGATCACGCCCGAGGCGATGCCGGCGGCGACCAGCGCGATCAGGGCCACCGACAGCGCGATGCGGCGGGTGAGCGCGTTGACGGTGCGTTTGCTCTGGCCGTGGTCGACCAGCATGTAGTACATGCCCGCGCCCAGGTTCCAGACGATCAGGCTCAGGAAAGCGACGATGAACAGCGTTTTCATTGCAGGTTCCCTGCCGGGCTCGGCCGGCGGCGTAACGGACCCGCGCAGCGCCGCGGGCGGCGTCGACAACTAGGGGGCCGCTTGCACGGCGGCCGCCGCCACGCGCCAACGCGGCAACAGGCGCAGGCGCAACACCAACGCGGCGGTCATCACCAGCAAAAACAAGCCGTAAGCGACGGACGTCGCCAGCACCTGTTTCCAGATCGCACCGGCATTGGGGTCGGCGTTGTGCATGGACCAGTGCATGCCCCACCCGGCCAGCAGCGTCGCCAGCAGCAAGGCGCCGCTGTCGAACCAGGTGCGCGCCGGCAGGCGCGGCTGTTTCGGGTAGGCCCAGTAAAGCCAGGCCAGTATCGAAAACCACGGCACGAACAGGATCAGCGCGAGATTGAGTTCGACCTGTGGGTTCATGGCGGCGGTCGGCATCGGCAGGGATCGTTGGGATGAGGCCATGCTGCGCTTACCGGATCAGTTTCGCCAGAATCAGATATGAGATAAAAAACCGTATCAGTTGAGCTGCATGGCCCGCCCCGCCGTGCTTCGGAGACCGCCGTGAAACGTTACCAAGCCCTGGCCGAGGAGATCGCGGCCTCGATCCGCGACGGCCTGCTGCGCCCAGGCCAACGGCTGCCGTCGGTGCGCCAGACCAGCGCGGCGCGCGCGGTCAGTCCGGCGACCGTGTTCCAGGCCTATTACCTGCTGGAGGCGCGCGGCATGATCCGCTCGCGCCCGCGCTCGGGCTATTACGTGAGCCGGCCGTCGGCGCTGCTGCCGCCCGAACCGGACGCGGCCTCGCAGCCCGACGGCGAGTCGCGCGCGGTCGACGTGTCCGAACTGGTGTTCGAGGTCTTGGAATCGGCGATGGCGCGCGACGTGGTGCCGCTGGGTTCGGCCTTTCCCAGTCCCCTGCTCTACCCGCTGCAGAAACTCGGACGCGCGATGGCGTCGGCGGCGGTGCATCTGGACCCGTGGAGCACGGTCGACGACCTGACGCCGGGCAACGCGGCGCTGCGCCGGCAGATCGCGTTGCGCTACCGCATCGACGGCCTGCAGATCGGCGCCGACGACATCGTGGTCACCAACGGTGCGCTGGAGGCCCTCAATCTGTGCGTGGCCACGGTGACGCAGCCCGGCGACGCGGTGCTGGTGGAGTCGCCCTGTTTCTACGCGGCGCTGCAGTCGCTGGAACGCCAAGGCCTGCGCGCGATCGAGGTGCCCACGCACCCGCGCGAGGGCATCGAACTGGACGCGCTGGCCGCGGCGCTGCAACGCCATCGCCCACGCGCGTGCTGGCTGATGACCAACTTCCAGAATCCGCTGGGCAGCGCGATGTCCGACGCGAAGAAGCGCGCCCTGGTCGAACTGCTGACGCAGCACGATGTGCCGCTGATCGAAGACGACGTCTACGGCGAGCTCTACTTCGGCGAACGCCGGCCGACGCCGGCCAAGGCTTACGACCGTGCGGGCCTGGTGATGCATTGCGGCTCGTTCTCCAAGAGCCTGGCACCGGGCTACCGGGTGGGCTGGGTCGCGCCCGGGCGCTACGCGCGCGAACTGGCGCGGCGCAAGCTCACCGCCACTCTGAGCACCTGCGTGCCGGCGCAACTGGCGATCGCGCATTACCTGGAGAAAGGCGGCTACGACCGCCATCTGCGCCGGCTGCGCGCGGCGCTGGCGGCGCAGCAGACGCAGTATCTGGCGGCGGTGGCGCGGCATTTCCCGCGCGGCACGCGCGTCACCCGGCCCATAGGCGGCTATTTCCTATGGATCGAATTGCCCGAAGGCGGAGACGCCTTGCGCGTCTATCAACGCGCCTCGGCACTGGGCGTCAGCGTCGCGCCGGGACCGATGTTCTCGGTCCGGCGCGGCTTCGGACATTGCCTGCGGCTCAATTGCGGGCATCCGCTGGATGCGCGTGTGGATGCGGCGCTGGCCGCCTTGGGGCGCTTGGCGTCCGGCGACGACTGAGCGCTGGCCCACGGCGGCGGCGATGCGACTGCAGCCAGGCGACGGATGCGGAGTCGGAGCCGGCCATGCACGGCCGGCCTTCGCCAAACGCGAGCGCGGACGCGCCCGCGACGCCAGGGAATCAGGCGTCCGCGACCTGCACCACCAGCTTGCCGAAGTTGCGGCCCTCCAGCAGATCGACGAACGCCGCCGGCGCGCGCTCCAGGCCCTCGACGCGGTGCTCGCGCGCCTTGACCTGTCCGGCCGCGAGCCACTGGCCCATGTCGCGCCGGAAGGCTTCGTAGCGATCGGCATAATGGTCCAGGATCACGAATCCCTGCATGCGGATACGCTTTTGCACCAGCATCGTGGTCAGCTGCGGCAGGCGGTTCGGTCCCGACGGCAGGGCCTCATCGTTGTAGTGCGCGATCACGCCGCAGACCGGCACACGCGCGCCGATGTTGAGCAAGGGCAATACGGCGTCGAACACCTCGCCGCCGACGTTCTCGAAGTACACGTCGATGCCGTCCGCGCAAGCCTCGGCCAGGCGCTGCGCCAGCTGCGGCGCGTGACGATCCAGGCAGACGTCGAAACCCAGCTCCTCCACCGCGTACCGGCACTTGTCGGCGCCGCCGGCGATGCCGACGACGCGCGCGCCCTTGAGCTTGGCGATCTGTCCGACCACCGCACCGACCGCGCCGGTCGCCGCCGCCACCACGACCGTCTCGCCCGGCTTGGGCTGGCCGATATCGAGCAGTCCGACGTAGGCGGTGAACGCGGGCATGCCCAGTCCACCCAAGGCCAGCGAGGGCTGCGCCATGTCGCCCAGGGCGACCAGGTCGCTGCCGTCGGAGATCGCGTAGTCCTGCCATCCGGCATTGCCGAGCACGATGTCGCCGGCCTGGAATTGCGGGTGCGCCGATGCGACGACGCGGTTGACGGTGCCACCGACCATCGGCGCGCCTAAGGCCACCGAGGGCGCATAGGTCGGGCCGACTTCGTTCATCAGCTGGCGCATGTAAGGGTCCAGCGACAGGAACAGGGTGCGCAGCAGCACCTCGCCCTCGCCCGGCGCGGGCGCGTCGGTCCGGTCCAGGCGGAAATCCAGCGGCGTCGGTACGCCGCGCGGGCGGGCGGCCAGGACGATGCGGCGGTTGACGGTGGCACTGGACGGCATGGGTTTCACTCCGGGAGGTAGGGGGTAAAGGGGTTCGTGCGGCTTCGGCCAGCATCGAGATGGCCCACTAGACAGGCGCAACTAGACCGGTCGTCTAGATCGGACATATAGAAATCACGGGTACGCATCTGCGAGCCCGTCTCAGGTGTAAAGCGTCAGGCCAAGCAACTGGCGGGTGCCGACCAGCGCGGTGTCCAGCGGTGAGCGGTCGCGCGTGATCTTGGCCAGCAGGCTGGCGCCCAGCCAGTTCTGATAAAGCGCCGCGGCGGTGGCCTGCGCGTCGGCAGGGGCGGCCGCCAGCGAACCGTCCTTCTTGCCCGCTTCGATGCAAGCGGCCAGCCGGGCGATGATGCCGCGAGTGCCGCGGGCCAGCGCCACGCGCATGTTCTCGGACAGATCGCAGACCTCCGCACCCAGCTTGACCACCAGACAGCGGCTCTGCGCCTGGTCGCCGGTCTGCGAATCCAGCCAGTCGTGGAAATAGGCCTGCAGCCGCTGCGCAGCCGGGCCGGGCGTACTCAGCAACGCGTCGGTACGTGCCAGATACTCCGAAAAATAACCCTCCAGCACGGCTTCGCCGAAGGCTTCCTTGGACCCGAAGTAGTGATAGAACGAGCCCTTCGGCACCTTGGCGGCAGCGAGTATTTCGGCCAGCCCCACCGCGGTGAACCCCTTGCTCAGCAGCAGCGGATGGGCGACATCGAGAATGTGTTGGCGGACATCGGCGGAAGCAGCGGCTGCGTTCATGCGGCGCACTCTAGTTGAAATTAGACCGGTCGTCTAGCGGCAGCCCAGCCTCGGCCCCAGCACTGACTGCCAGGAACCGATCTCTGGCGGCGGGCAACTGAGCGCAGGGCCGGAGCGCCGCGACAAACCGATAGGCCTGCCTGATCGCAGGCCCGATCGAATCCGGGAACGTCATGCCATGGCCGCGCGGTCACGCCGCCCGAAGCCTTGGCGCCCTGGTGCGCCGCCGCCACTGCACCCGGCACCCGGAGCAACGCCCCCTGTAACCCCAGAGCCCAGACTCCACTCAAGAACGAGCGCTCCAGCCGAATCAGCGCAGCGCGCGCAAGCGCGCCAGGATCCGCCGCTCGAAGCGCTCCAGACGACCGCGTTCGACCCGTTCGGCGCGGTAGAGCGACAGCATGTCCAGACGACAACGCGGCGCGCAGGCGCCCAACAGGGCGCGCGCGAGCACGCGCCGCACCGGCCGGCGCAACCACAGCCAGTCCACCCACCACGGCGAGCCCAAGGTGGTGATCGCGATCGTGCGCCGCAGGCCGTGCAACGCGGGTTCGATCGCACTCAGATCCGACGCATGACGGTACGCGTGCCCCGGCGCCCACACCCGATCGAACCAGCCCTTGAGCATCGCCGGAAACCCGAACCACCAGGTCGGAAACACCAGCACCAGCGCCTCGGCCGCGCTCAGGCGCGCGAGCTGCGCGTCCACCTCGGTGCCGTCGTAACCGCTGGCGGCGTAGTAGGACGAACGCTCGTCCGCGCTCAAGGCCGGTTGAAAACCATCGGCGTACAACGACTCGGTTTCGACCTCATGGCCGTCGGCGGTCAACGCATCCACCACCAATCGCGCCAACGATACGCACAAGCTGTCCTGCAGCGGATGCGCAATAACGACCAGACATTTCACGTAAGCCTTCCTTGCAACGCGTGGTACTCGCGACACTCAGCCTAACCAAGCCGGGGCCGGGTTCCGATCCGCCGATGGTCGTAGAGCGCACAGAATTCATACGCAAATAGTGTGCATTTAAAACACCCACCAGCAAACGAGCGATGTGAAAACGGCGTCGATAAGCTGAATGCATTGTCAAAACCGCGCACAGGCCCTGCGCGACGTTGCGCACGGTTAACGCAGGCGCTCCTAGATTTGCCGCCAAGGAAGGGGGGAAACCGTGGTGTTCAAAGTCTCTTTAAGGGAGCACGCTCTGCTGAGCGTGCTGATCGGTCTGCAACGTGGAGTGCAGCCGGAAACCAGTCATCTCAAACACTGTCTGGTCGAAGAAGGGCTGGCCCTGAATCGCGACGGTCGCCTGTGCCTGTCGGACGCCGGCAGCACCCTGCTGCAGGGCCTGCAGCACATGTTGTGGGCCGAAGTCGAAGCCTTGCAGCAAGTACTGGCCAATCGCAGCGCGGCGGCGCAAAGCCCGGCGCGCGCGCGCGCGCCGGATTGAGCGAGCGCGCCGGCCGCCCGAGGCGACCGGCGCGCCGTGGATCACGCCGTAACGCGTTCTTTGCGGCCCAGCCACCAGGCCATCGCCGAGCCGGCCAGCAGCCAGCCGATCAGCTGTTCCAGCAAAGCGCCCAAGGCGAAATCGATCGGGAACAGGTACCAATTCCAGTACGGCACGCTGAGCGCGAACCAGGCGAACAGCGCCATGGCGCCGGCGATCATCACCCGGCGGCCGAAACTGCGTGCGGCCAGCGCCATCACCCACGCCGCCAGCAACGCGCCCAGCAGGCAGCTCACGAACTGCTTACCCAGGTTGGGTCCCATGCTGGCGATGGCTGGATTGCCGCCGGGCTGATAGATGACGAAGGCGTAGGCCTTGTCCTTGTTCTCGGCGATGAAGCCGTTGCGGAAGGCCTCGTCGCCCCACTTCTCCGGCGCCATGCTGGGGTACATGTACACGCCCTCGCCCGCCGCCGACTGGCTCAGCGCATTGAGTACGGCGTCCTGCTGCGCAGGCAGCTTGATGCCCATTTCGCCGATCGGTAGCGCCATGTGCGCGACCGCGCCCCAGATGAACATCACGATCGCGCCGATCAGCCCGGTGATGGCAATCCGCATAGCCGTTCTCCCCGCAACGTAGATGGGTTCCCCCGAACCCGCGAGCGCGAGCTTGCGCTCACTCGCGACGGCCGACAACTCCCCCGGCCGGAGGCCCGGCGGCAACGTCGAACACGGCCGGCGCCGGCCATCTCAGGACGGGCCGGCGTTGGTCGCCGGGGCACGGCTCAGAACGAAATCGGCACGCGCGCGGTCAGGCTCACGTCCGGCGTATCGCGGGTCACGCCCACGCCCAGCGCCACGTTCAACGACACGCGGTCGCTGAAGCGATAGGAGCCGCCCAGCAACAAGGTGCCCAGCACCACGCGCACCGAACCGGGCGCGTCCTCGCCGTTCTGGCGGGTGCGGTCGACGATGCTCTGGTCGTAGCCCAGGCTGATCGCGGCCTTTTCGTTGAGCGCCAAGCCCAGGCCGACGTTGAAGCCGAGGATGTCGCCGGCCTCCACCTCGCCCAAGGACTCGCGCAAACCGCCCAGCACCGTGCGAGATACGTTCTTGCGCTTGAAATTGTGCAGGTAGCTGAAGCTGCCGAAGAACACGATCGGATCGGAGGGGTACAGCCAGGTGATGCCCGGCTGGATCGACTCGAAGCCGGTGCCGGTCGGCAGTTCCAACGGTAAACCGGTACCCGTGGTGTTGGCGACGCAACGGGTCACGCAGTCGGTGACGACTTCGAACAGGTCCTTGCCGGTGCGGCTCTTGTAGCGCAGCCAGCCGATGTAGAACGGTTTGTCGGGCCCGCCACGGTTGAGCTGGTAGCGCGCGGTGAGCTCGACGTCGCCCAGTCCGCTGCCGTGGGCGTTGAACACGTTGTCGACCGCGGTGCCGGTGAAGATCTCGCGGCTGACGGTGTCGCCGTTGACGTAGACGTAAGGCACTTTGGCCTCGATCTCGAAGCGGTCGCTCAGCCCGTAACGGCCGGTGAGCGTGGCGGTCGCGGTGGTGGTCTTGACCTGGCGCACGTCGATCAGCCCGATCAGCAGGGCCGGAATGATGGTGTAGCCGACCAGGGCGACGCGGTCGTTGGAGGAATAACCGAACTGCAGCGAGGGTTCGAGGACGAACTGCCCGTGCGGCGTCAGCACGCCGGGCTGGTCGAAGATCTGCGCGATCTCCGGCGGCCGCGACTCGGACGCCGGCGCCTGCCCCACCGGTTGCTCCAACGGCGGCTGCGCCGACGGCGGCTGCGCCATCGCCAGTTGCGGCAAGGTCGTGCGCGCCGCCTGCCGCGACAGATCCTGAGGCGAGAGGTCCGTAGGCGACGACGGCAGCGTCGGCGACAGCGGCACCCTCGCCCCCTGCGCCAACGCCGGCAAGGCCAGATCGGCCGGCGGGATCGCGCCGCGCGCACGCGCGTTGTCCAGGCGCTGATCGTCCAACGCCTGCCGCAGCGAGGCCAGATCGCGTTCCTGCTCCTGCAGCGTGACGCGCATCGCGTCGATGCGCTGGTTCTGCGCCGCGATCTGCTGCTGCAGCATGTCCACAGTGACTTCGCCGCCGGCGGGCGCGGCGTCCTGCGCCTGCGCCAGGTCGGCCAACGCCAACGACAGCGCGGCCACCAGCGCGAGGCGGATCAGAGTCGGTGCGATGGGTGTGGTCATGAGAGATCCTGGGTAAGCGCGCTCAGGGCGCGCCGGTCGCGCCGATCAGCGCGTTGTGCAGCGCCGCCTGGCCGTTGAGATCCTGGAACACGCCCAGGGTGCCGACCCCGACGTTGAGCGTGGTCAGTGCGCGGATGTCCTGGCCGTCGAGCGTGTTCTGGATCGCGACGCCGTTGAATCCGACCGGATCGAAGCGATTGCCCGCGCCGATCTGCACCACGATTTCGTCGCCGATCGAACCCAAGGCCTGCGCCTGCTCGGCGCTCATACGCGTCACGTCGGCGATGTCGATGCGCGTGGTCGCGACCAGGTCGCCGTTGACGTAGACCGCGCGCTCGATGCCGAACGACAGCAACGGCCCCGAAGGCAACAGATAGCCGCCGCGCAGGTCTGCCAGGCGCTGCGGCGGCACGGCGACCCACTCCGGGCCCAGGCCGCCCTCGCCGCCGCGCACGCGCGCCGGCCAGGCGATCGCCAGCAGCGCCAGCGCCATGACCGTCAGCGGCAGGCGCGCAGTCGACGCGGGATCGAGGAAATGACGAACGTTCATGGCTAAATGTCTCCCGGTCCGCGCCGCGGCATCACCGTGTTCTGCAAGCCTTCGCGCGATACGCCCAGCGCCAGCGGTGCCGGCGGCGCGGTGCGCCAGTCGCGCGGCTGGTTGAACAGCGCGACCTCGCGCCGGTTGTGGACCACGAACAGGACGCGGTTGTCCCACAGCTGTTCGAAACTGGCGCGCGACATCGCGCGCGTGCCGCGGGCCGGATCGCCGATCAGCACGCGGCCGTTGCGCAGCCCTTTCACCACCACGAAGTGGCGGTAGCCGCGATCGTTCAGCAGCACGATCGCCGGCAGGCCTTCCTCGAACAGCTTGTCCAGCGGCAGCTCGAAACCATCGGCCTGATAGCCCAGCGCCTGCAGATAACGGCGGATGTCCAGCAGCGAGAAACCCTCGCGACGGATCTTGTCCTGGTCGCCGTCCTGGTACATGCGCAGGAACACCTCGCCCTCGCTGACCGGATGGCCGTACTGGAACGTCAGCAAGGTCGCCGCGGCCGCCGAGCCGCAACTGAAGTCGTACTGCTGCGGCACGGTGGTGCGGAAGCGCGCTTCCTTGAGGCTGGTCAAACGCAAGCCGTAGCTGCCGCCGTAGGGCGTGCGCAGGTCCACGCGCGCGGCCACGGCCGGCTGCATGCAGGCCAGCGCGCACAGCCACGCGCAGGCGGCCATGCGCATACGGGCACGCGAGTTCGTCGGGCGCATCGCCCTCGCCTCACGGACTAGGATCGGTGAACTGCACGTTCACGATCATCGCGTTCTGGATCAGCACGTTGGACCCGGTGTTCTGGATCACGGTGTTGATGCCGGTGGCGTTGCCGAAGGCGCCGCCGCCGATCGCGTTGGCGCCGCTGACGATCTTCTCGGCGACGTTGTCGCTGACGCGGCCGTCGACCAGGACGCGGTTGTCGACGCTCTTTTCGCCGCCGCGCAGGCCGGAGAGCCGGTCGGCATCGACGGTGGCGCCGATGCCGTCTACGCCGCGCGGGATCGCATCGCGATCCAGGACCGCGGCGGTCGGCAGCTCCGAGGGCGCACTGCGCGCCGTGATCGGCCGCAGGTCGACGTCGATCGCCAGGTCGGACGCCGCTGCGGGGAAAATCACCAGTGACGTCAGCACCAGTGAAGTCAGCGTCAATGAAGTCAGCGCCAGCCACGTCAGCGCGGCCGGGCCGGTGGTGCGTAGTGCGGGGCAGTACGGGCGCATGGTCGGTCTCCTTCGCCACGCGTTCCGCCAGTGCGGGTCCGGGGCGCCGTCGCGGGGGAAGCGGCGACGTCCCGGACACGCGTGATGCGCCGGTTACGGGGGATGACGTTACGCAGAACGTCCGCGGCGCATCATGGGGGAGCGCTTATGGGCCCACGGTCAGGTTGGCTTGCACGGTGATGCCCTGCTGGATCAGCGACGCGAAGCCGCTGTTCTGGGCCGCCACCATGATTCCGGCCGCCGACTGTCCGACGCTGGTCATGTTGTTGGACATGTTGAACGCACCGGCGTCGTTGGTCAGCGCGCCGCCCGCGCCGCCGGCGCCGGCCGCACCACCTGTCGCCGAACCGCCCGTGCCGCTGCCGCCGCTGCCGCTGCCGCCCGCGCCGCCGTTGGACGCGACCGAACCGGCATTGCCTGCCGTCGACGAGCTGGAGCCGCTGGTGGAGGTCGCCGCGCCGGAGCTGCCGGCACCGCCAGTGCCGTCGCCATTGCCTGCCGTCGCCGTGCCGCCGGCACCACCGGTGGCGCTGCCGCGACCGCGATCGCGCGCATTGCCGCCGTTGGCGTTGGCATTGCCGCCGTCGCCGCCGCCGTCGCCGCCGACCGCCACGCTCAGCGATCCGGCATCGCCGGTGTCGCTACCGGCATCGCCGCCACGGCCGTTGTTGCCGTCGGCCCAACCGCCCCTGCCGCCGTCGCCATTGCCGCCCGAGCCGTCGGCGCCCGAGGCGTTGCCGCCGCTGCCGCCATCGCCGCCATTGGCATTGCCCGAGTTCCGGGCGACGTTGCCGATATCGCGCACGCGGATATCGGTAACGTAGCCATCGAGCCTGGTCGTGGCGATGGCCCTGTTGCTATTGAAGGAGTTCGAGAAGGTCGCGGTGGCAGTGCCGCCATTGTTGGCCGCGGCGGTGCCGTAGCCACTGGCGCGCGCACGGCCGCTGTTGTCGCGGTTGTCGCCGGCACTGTTGTCGGAATTATCGGTCGCGCTCAGGCTGTCGTCGCCGTCGCCGCTTTCGTTGTTGGTCTGTTGGGCCCAAGTCTGGCCCGCGAAACCGAGACCGAGAATCACCGCTGTTGCCATCAGGCTGTTACGAATGCGCATTGTTGTTCTCCTTTCACGCCGACTGACGCCAGGGGGCGGCATCGGATCACGACGCATCCGACTACACGCAACAGCGGTGCCACGATCGGTTCAGGCAGCGCAAACCTCCGCTGGGCGGAGCTCGGGGAAAGGCCCATCGCACACGCGGAGGCTGCGCAGCCGGCGCAGCGACCCGCGCAGCTCCGAAAGGTTGCAGGAAAGCAACGCCGCGGCCGGCGACGGCGCTGAAAACCGCACCCCGCAGCCTCGTAGGCACTTGATTGCGTTGCGGTTCGCAGCGCCAGTGCGGTGATTCAGCTTGCTGTTTCAGCGACGAAACGTCGTATCTTCCGAGAGGCCGGAAATTCATAGTTTATCGATATAAATCAACATATTGCGAATATAAATTAAAGCGACTTAGCGAGTACGTTCGCGAAACTTGTCGCTCAAGCGGCCGCGCCCCAGGCGCGCACGCTCGCCATCCCCAGCGCCGTCATCGCCAACGAACCCAACAGGTGCAGCGCCGCGGTCGCTAGCGCCCAACCGTACTGTTGGCGCAGCAGCTGCTGGGTCACTTCGGCCGAGAAGGTCGAGAACGTGGTCAGCCCGCCCAACAAGCCGGTGATCGCGAACAGCCGCCACTCCGGCGCGATCGCGGCATGGCTGTCGAACCAGGCCACCGCCACGCCCACGCCGTAGCCGCCGATCAGATTGGCCGCGAGCGTACCCAGCGGCACCTGGGCGGCCATCGGATTGAGCCACAGCGACAAACCCCAGCGCGCCCAGGCGCCCAAGGCGGCGCCCAAGCCGATGGCGAAGAAGGCGTAAGGCATCGTCTGTGTCCCCTGCGCCGGACGCGCTCAGTCGTCGCCGCGCGCCTGCGCGCGTGCGGCGCGCAGCCGGTCGAGTTTGTCCTTGAGCTTGATCTCCAGGCCGCGTTCGACCGGCCGGTAGTAGATCCGCTCGCCCATGTCGTCCGGAAAACCGGTCTGGTCCAGCGCGATGCCGCCTTCCGCATCGTGATCGTATTGATAGCCCTGCGCATAGCCGAGCTGCTTCATCAGTTTGGTCGGCGCGTTGCGCAGGTGCATGGGCACGGGCTGGGTGCCGTACTCGGCGACGTCGCTGCGGGCGGCCTTGTAAGCCACGTAAGCGGCATTGGATTTGGCGGTGCTGGCCAGATACAGCGCCAACTGCGCGAACGCCAGCTCGCCCTCGGGGCTGCCCAGGCGGTCGTAGGTGTCCCAAGCTTCCAGCGCCATCTGCAAGGCGCGCGGATCGGCCAGGCCGACGTCCTCGACCGCCATGCGGGTCAGGCGCCGCGCCAGATAGGCCGGGTCGCAGCCGCCGTCCAGCATGCGCGTCAGCCAGTACAGGGCGGCGTCGGGATTGGAGCTGCGCACCGATTTGTGCAGCGCCGAGATCTGGTCGTAGAACTGCTCGCCGCCCTTGTCGAAACGGCGGGTGCGGTCGGCCAGCACCTGGGCCAGGCTGGCCTCGGTGATGCGCCCGCCCTCGTCGGCGGCCAGTTCGGCGGCGATCTCCAGCAGCGTGAGGCCGCGCCGCACGTCGCCGTCGGCCGCACCGGCGATCTGCAGCAGCAGTTCGTCGTCGACCTCGATGCCCTGCCCGCCCAGGCCGCGCTCCTCGTCGCTCAGCGCATGCCGCAGCGCCAGCGCGATGTCCTCGGCCGATACCGCCTCCATCACGTGCACGCGGCAACGCGACAGCAGCGCTGAGTTGAGCTCGAACGAGGGGTTTTCGGTGGTGGCGCCGACGAACAGGATGGTGCCGCGTTCGATGTGCGGCAGGAACGCGTCCTGCTGCGCCTTGTTGAATCGGTGCACCTCGTCCACAAACAGCACCGTGCGCCGGCCCTCGGCGAAACGGTGCGCGGCCTCGGCCAGCACCTGGCGCACTTCGGGCAGGCCCGACAGCACCGCCGAAATCGCGCGGAACTCGGCGTCGGAATAGCGCGCCAGCAGCAGCGCCAGAGTGGTCTTACCGCAACCCGGCGGGCCCCACAGGATCATCGAATGCACGTGTCCGGACTCGACCGCGCGCCGCAGCGCGGTGCCGGGCGCGACCAGACGGCGCTGGCCGACCATGTCGTCCAGGCTGCGCGGACGCATGCGCTCGGCCAGGGGGCGCAGGCCCTCGCGGTCGACGCTGAGCAGGTCGGGTTCGTCCTCGGAACGGCGGGAGTTTCGGCGGGCCACGTGGCAGTCGGTTCGTACGGCGGTATCGACCGCCACGATAGCAAGTTCGTGCCTGCCCGGCGTTGCCGCACGCGCCAACACCTTGATATTCAAGACCTTGGGCGACTTCACTCACAAGCGCCGCGCCCGCGCGTTAGCATGAGTGGGCCGGCAGCTGCGCCGCCCGGCGCCCGCTTGCGCCTCGCTCGGAATGGACCCTGCCCGATGGCTAACTTCGACCTGTTTTTCCCGCAGTTGCTCGATTTCGAGGGCGGTTACGTCGACGACCCGGCCGATCCCGGCGGCGCGACCAACATGGGCATCACCCTGCGCACCTTTCAGGCCCATGCGCAGGCCCTGCTGGGCGTGCCGCCGACGCTGGCCAACCTGCAGGCGCTGACCGACGCACAGGCCGCGACGCTGTACCGGGCGCTGTATTGGAATGCGCTGCAGGCCGACCAGATCTCGCTGCAATGCCTGGCCGAGGATCTGTTCGACTTCTACGTCAACGCCGGCGTGCACGCGATCTTCCTGCTGCAGCGCCTGCTGGGCGCGCCGGTGGCGGTGGATGGCGTATTCGGACACGACACCCTGGCCGCGCTGGAAGCCTGCGACCAGCGCAGCCTGTATGCGCGCTATCGCCAGGGGCGGATCGATTATTACCGGCAGTTGGCGGCGCAACACCCGGTGCTGCAGCGCTTCCTCGCCGGCTGGCTGCGGCGGGCGCAGTGGTTTCCGGTCAGCGCTCCCTGAGAGCGGTCATGCGGCGCAGCGCAGCCGTCGTGTTCGCCCGCCTGCGCGCCGCCGCGGCCGCGGCGCGCGACGAGGCTGTCGCACGGCCGCAGCCGGATCCGCCGAAGCGCGCGGCCGGTCGCGCGGTGCTCAGCGCTCGCCGATCACGTCCGTGCCGGCCGGCGGCGCGAACTTGAACTTCCCGGCCGGGAACGTGGGATTGCGCTTCCAACCGCTGAACACGATGTCGGTGCGCTGACCCAGGCTGTCGACCACCTGCATGCGCGCCAGGCCCTTGCCGTCGAAGCCGAGCTTGGCGGTGCGGAAGTTGGTCTCGGCGTTGCCCTTGGGCGCCAACGACAACCAGCTCAGGCCCTCGGCCTGGCCGGCATCCTTGACCACGAACTGCGCGTCCAGCTTGGCCGGATCGATCAGCGCCGACAGCGGGCTGTTCTGTTCCTCGGCGCCCTGCGGACGCACGGTGACCTGCTGCAGGTCCGGATCGTGCACCCAGACCTTCTTGCCGTCGGCGACGATCAACTGCGGATACGGTTTCACGTACTCCCAGCGGAACAGCCGCGGCGCGGACAGCGCGACGTTGCCGCTGGAGGATTCCTTGCGCTTGCCGTTGGCGTCGAACACCTGCTGGGTGAACTGCCCTTCCAGGCCCTTGAGGCCGCGGGTGAAGGTGTTGAGGTCGTCGCGCGCGGCGGCCACGGCGCTGCCGGCGAACAGCGCGGCGGCGACCAGGGCGATGCGCGCGCCGTGACGGGCGGCGGCGGGAAGGACGGACAGGCTCATGCGATCGTTCGCTCCGAATGACGTGCTGCGGCGAGTCTGCCGCGAGCAAACTGAATAGGTGCTGCGCAATACGACAGTATCGCGCGAACGGGCACGCTGCGTTCAGTCGCGCGATGGCGGTGTGAGCCTTGGGCGATGGAGCGTTCGCGCGTGGCCAGGCGGGTCGGCAGCGTGCCCGGCGGGTACGAATCAAACCCTTGCCTGCGCGGCCAAGGTCAAAATGGGTTCCGGCTTTCGCCGGAATGACGGTTGGCGGGGTTTTGGCCCGGGGCCGGGGTCTCGCCATTCGTTCCCCGTCGCTCGTCCCCCGTCATTCGTTCCCCCTCATTCGTTCGCCGTCGTTTTTGCCCCGTCATTCCGGCGAAAGCCGGAACCCATTTTGGCTGTGGTCGCGCCGATGATCGGGCCGCGTCAGGCCCGGATGCCGGCATTGATGGGAATGGCGGGTGCGGCATTTCGCCGTCGCGGCGCGCGACGCCGCTCGGGTCCGCCCTTCAAAAACTGCGCAGCGCGTTGCGCTTGATCTGCGATTCGATCTGCTGCTGCGGCGGTACCTGCGCCTGTACCGCCGTGTCCAGGCCGACGCCGGCGTGCTCGTCCTGCAACTGGTCGCAGCGGCCGTCGTCGTCGCAGGAGTAGACCTGCGGCGCGGCCGCGACCAGGGAGGCGTCGCTGTCGCTGCCCACCGTCACGTACGCGCCGGTGCCGCGCGGTGCCGAGGCCGCGGGGTCGGCCCGAACCAGCGCGGGCGACGCGGCAGGCGGTGCGTCGACGCTGGCGAGGCGTTGGGCGATCGGGGCGTCGTCAGGCGACAGCGGCGCGATCTCGACCGCATCGCTATCGGCGGCCGACAGCGCCGGCACGGTGATCGCCGGGCTTCCGCGCTTGGGGACAGGCTCAGCCATAGGCGCCGATGCAACGGCCACGGGCGCAGGTTTCGGCGCAGGAGCAGCCGGCGCGGCGCTGACCGGCACGTTCGCGACGGGTAGTACGGGCGGCGCGGGCGGCGACAGCGCCGCGGTCGCGACTGGCGGCGACGGACTTGCGCCTCCAGGCGACGGAACAGCCGACGGTGCGGGCGCGGCGGCTGCGGGCGCGCTTGTCGTCGCTGTCTCTGTCGCCGGTGCCGCGGGCCGTTCGCCTTCGGTCTTGGGCGCGGTTTGCGCCGGCAACCGTTTGGCCGGGTCCTGATCCAATAACGAAGGCGTGCCTTGCCAGCGCACCCATTCCTGGGCCGGCGCCGATGGCGAAGCGCAGACGATCACCCAGAGCGCCGCGATCGCGACGCCCGTCCTGCTCGAATTCCTGGCCATGCGGCCATCCCCCGAGTCCGAACCGCGTGTATCCCCCCGTCGGTCCAGCTTAGGGCGTAGTTGTGACAGCCGCCAGTCCGGCCTCCGCCGCCCGTCGGCGCCCCGCCCTACTTCGGCGGCGGCGGCGCCAGCACGCTGCGGTCGCCGTTGTGCTCGGGCGCGGTGACGATGCCGGCCGCTTCCATCGCCTCGATCAGGCGGGCGGCGCGGTTGTAGCCGATCTTCAGGCGCCGCTGCACGCCGGAAATCGAGGCGCGGCGGGTCTCGGTGACGATGCGCACGGCCTCGTCGTACAGCGGATCGGACTCGTCGCCACCGCCCCCGCTCTCGGGCAGGCCGGTGGCGCCGACCACGATGCCGTCGCCCAGGGTCTGCACTTCGTCCAGCACGCCCTCGATGTAATCCGGGCCGCCGCCGACCTGCTTGAGGTGCTCGACCACGCGATGCACTTCCTCGTCGGAGACAAAGGCGCCGTGCACGCGCTCGGGCATGGCGGTGCCCGGCGGCAGGTACAGCATGTCGCCGTGGCCCAGCAGGGTCTCGGCGCCGGACTGGTCCAGGATGGTGCGCGAGTCGATCTTGCTGGACACCTGGAACGCGATGCGGGTCGGAATGTTGGCCTTGATCAGGCCGGTGATCACGTCCACCGACGGGCGCTGGGTGGCCAGGATCAGGTGGATGCCGGCGGCGCGCGCCTTCTGCGCCAGGCGCGCGATCAGCTCTTCGACCTTCTTGCCGACGATCATCATCATGTCGGCGAATTCGTCGATGAAGATGACGATGAACGGCAGCGTCTCCAACGGACGCGGCGCCTCGCCGAGTTCGGCGTTGGGTTTGAACAGCGGGTCCATCATCGGCTGGCCCGCTTCCTCGGCGTCGCGGACCTTCTTGTTGAAACCGGCCAGGTTGCGCACGCCGACCATCGACATCAGCTTGTAGCGGCGCTCCATCTCGGCCACGCACCAGCGCAGGCCGTTGGCGGCCTCCTTCATGTCGGTGACCACCGGCGCCAGCAGGTGCGGGATGCCCTGGTAGACCGACAGCTCCAGCATCTTGGGGTCGATCATCAGCATCCGCAGGTCTTTCGCGGCGGCCTTGTACAGCAGGCTCAGCACCATCGCGTTGACCGCGACCGACTTGCCCGAACCGGTGGTGCCGGCGACCAGCAGATGCGGCATGCGCGCCAGATCGGCCACGGTCGGGCGGCCGGCGATGTCCTTGCCCAGCGCCAGGGTCAGCGGGCTGCCGGACTTGTCGTATTCCTTGGAGCGCAGCAGCTCGGACAGGAAGATCATCTCGCGCGTGGTGTTCGGCGTTTCCAGGCCGATCACCGACTTGCCCGGAATCACGTCGACCACGCGCACCGACTTCACCGACAGCCCGCGCGCGATGTCCTTGTCCAGCGAACTGATCTGGCTGACCTTGATGCCCGGCGCAGGCTGCACCTCGAAGCGGGTGATGACCGGGCCCGGATAGGCGCCGACCACCTGCGCGTCGATGCGGAAATCCTTGAGCTTGAATTCGATCTGCCGCGACAGGGTTTCCAGCGTTTCCTCGCTGTAACCCTTGGGCTGCGGCTTGGGATCGTCCAGCAGGGCCAGCGGCGGAATGCCGGTGCCGTCGCCGACGTGGAACAGCGGAATCTGCTGCTCGCGCTTGGCGCGCTCGCTCTTTTCCACCACCGGCGCCGGCGGCGGCTCGATCCTGACCTTCTCGCGCTTGGCGCGCAGCTCGGTGTCGACCTTGCGCGCTTCCTCGCGCTCCTCGCGCATGACCTGGGTCTGCCGCCACTCGCTGGCCTGCTGGCTGCTGCGCCGGAACAGCTTGCCCAGCACCGGCCCCAGGGCCATCGCCCACTGGCCGATCTTGTCCATCACCGCCAGCCAGGAAATGCCGGTGGCCAGGGTCACCGAGACCAGCAGCAGGGCGAGCAGGAACAGGTTGCCGCCGACCGGGCCGAAACCCGAATACAACGAACGCCCGACCAACTGGCCGAGGATGCCGCCGCTGCCGGCGGAGAAGTCCTGCGCCGGGCCGAAGCGCAGCTGCAGCAGGCCGGTGGCCGAGACCAGGAAGCCGACGATGCCGATCAGGCGCAGCGCCGGGCCGAGGTCGGCATCGCCGTCGCCGTCGCTGTCCATGCCGAACAGCGCGATCCAGGCGATCGCGCCCAGCATCAGCGGCAGCAGGAAGGCGACGTAGCCGCACAGGTACAGCAGCACGTCGGCGATCCAGGCGCCGACGCGCCCGCCGAGGTTGTGCAGGGGTGCGGTGATCGAGCCCGAATGCGACCAGCCCGGATCGTTGGGCGAGAACGACAGCAGGCTGGCCAGCAGGTACAGCAGCAGCGGCGCGATCAGGATCAGCGCGATGTCGCGCACCAGCCGCTGCCGGCGCGGCGAAGGCGGCGCCTTTTCCTTGGCCGGGGCGGCCTTCTTGCGGCTTGCGGAGGGAGCTTGCGCCACCGTGATGTTCTGCCTGAGCTAGATTCCGTTAGTTATTGAATATACGGCGGAACAAACCGAAATAACAGCCAATTCACAGCAAGATCCCCGCCGTAGCGGGGATCCGCGGGCGCCGTGAGGCGCCTGTCCGCCGTCCCGGCGGGACGGCGGCCGGGTCGGCCTCCCTCGCGGAAGGCCTGGACGCCACGTTACAGCTTCATGCCCTGCAGCGCAGGATGCACCAGCTGGCCGCCTTCGACGTTGATGCCGCGCACCAGCGCCTGGTTGCCGCGCCAGTCGCCGCCGGCCAGCTTGTTGACCCAGGGCAGGATCGCGGCGCAGATCGCCTGCGACGAGGTCTGCGGCACCGCGCCGGGCATGTTGGTCACGCAGAAGTGGGTCACGCCCTCTTCGACGTAGGTCGGTTCCTTCCAGGTGGTCGGGCGCGAGGTCTCGAAGCAGCCGCCCTGGTCGATCGAGATGTCGACCACCACGCTGCCGTCTTCCATGCCCTTGAGCATCTCGCGCGTCAGCACGTGCGGCGCACGCGCGCCGGTCACCAGCACCGCGCCGATCACCAGGTCGGCCGAGGCCACCTCGCGCGCCACCACGTCCACGTACGGGAACAGCGCGGTCACGTTGTTGCCCAGGCGCATCATCTGGTCCATGCGGTCCTGGCGCATTTCGAACACGGTCACGTTGGAACCGCCGGCCGCGGCCAGCGCCGCCGACGCGCCGCCGGCCTGGCCGGCGCCGAACACCACGACCTTGCCGCGCTCGGTGGACGGCAGGCCGCCCAGCAGCTTGCCCTTGCCGCTCATGGGCTGGTGCAGCAGGTGGGTACCGACCTGCACGCCGATCTTGCCGGCGATGATCGACATCGGCGCCAGCAGCGGCAGGTCGCCATTGGGCAGCTCGACGGTCTCGAAGGCGACGCCGGTCAGGCCGATGTCCAGCAGTTGCTTGGTCAGCACCGGCTCGGCGGCCAGGTGCAGGTAACAGAACAGCAGGTGATCCTTGCGCAGGTGCCGCAGGTCGCCGGCGATCGGCTCCTTGACCTTCACGATCAGCTCGCCCTTCTCGTACAGCGCGGCCGCGTCCGGCGCGATCTTCACGCCCAGACGGGTGTAGTCGCTGTCCTTGAAGCCGCTTTTGACGCCGGCATCCTGTTCCAGCCAAACCTCATGCCCGCGGCTGACCAGGTCGCCGGCCGCGGCCGGAACGAGCGCTACGCGCCCTTCGAGGGTCTTGGTTTCCTTGGGTACGCCGATACGCATTGCCATGCTCTCCAGTGGGGCTTACGAAAAACGCCGCATGCGCGGCGCGTCCTGCCGGTGTTCTGCGGTGAGGGGGACAGGATCGCGAGCCGTGCAACGTTGCGTCCGCGGCGCGCGCCTTGTGTTGCCGGGACGTCGCCGCCAAGCTATGGCGTCAACCGCATCTTCAACACGCTGGCGTATGGCTTGCGTGCCGGAGACACATCGCGCGAACGCGCGTCCCAACAGCCCGCGATTATATACATGACCCCTTCGAAGCACTCCCGCGTCGTCATCCTCGGTTCCGGCCCCGCCGGCTGGACCGCCGCCGTCTACGCCGCCCGCGCCAACCTGAAGCCGCTGGTCATCACCGGCCTGCAGCAAGGCGGTCAGCTGATGACCACGACCGAAGTCGACAACTGGCCCGGCGACGCGCACGGCCTGATGGGTCCGGACCTGATGGCGCGCATGCAGTCGCATGCTGAACGCTTCGATACCGAGGTCGTCTTCGACCACGTCCACAGCGCCGATCTGTCCAAGCGCCCGTTCCGTCTCACCGGCGACAGCGGCGAGTACACCGCCGACGCGCTGATCATCGCCACCGGCGCCACCGCCAAGTACCTGGGCCTGCCCTCGGAAGAGGAATACAAGGGCCGCGGCGTGTCCGCCTGCGCAACCTGCGACGGCTTCTTCTACAAGGACCAGGACGTGGCGGTGATCGGCGGCGGCAACACCGCGGTCGAGGAAGCGCTGTACCTGTCCAACATCGCGCGCAAGGTCTACCTGGTGCACCGCCGCGACACGCTGCGCGCCGAGAAGATCATGCAGGACAAGCTGCACGCCAAGATCCAGGCTGGCAAGATCGAACCGGTGTGGCACCACGTGGTCGAGGAAGTGCTGGGCAACGACGCCGGCGTGACCGGTCTGCGGGTGAAGTCGGTGCAGGACGACTCGGTGCGCGAGATCGCGATCCACGGTTTCTTCGTCGCCATCGGCCACACCCCGAACACCACCCTGTTCGAAGGCCAGCTGGACATGAAGAACGGCTACCTGACCATCAAGACCGGCCTGGACGGCAACGCCACCCAGACCTCGGTCGAGGGCGTGTTCGCCGCCGGCGACGTCGCCGATCAGGTCTACCGCCAGGCCATCACCTCCGCCGGTTTCGGCTGCATGGCGGCGCTGGACGCCGAGAAGTTCCTCGACAAGGACGCCTGATCGTGCGCGGCGCGCTGGCGGCGGCATCGTGGCTGGTGGCGATGTCGATGGCTGCGTTCGCACCTATGGCGGTCGCGAGCGAGCCGGGCGTGTTCTGCCTGGACCGCGCCGAGCTGACCGCAAAGCGCAAGAACGCCAGCCCGCTGGCCCAGCAATACATCTACAGCGAAACCAGCACCATGGGCCCGATGATCGCCGGCTACGAGCGCACGCTCGTGGCCGCCGAACGTGGCGATAAGGACGCTCAGCGCAGGATCGGCGGTTTCTGGGCCGCCTGCGTGATCGACGGCGACGGCATGAGCGCGCAGAAGCAAGCCACCGCCGCAACCTATCTGAGCGCCGCCGCCAAGCGCGGCGACACCCAGGCCATGCGCTATCTGGCCTTGTTCCATGTCCTGGGCAGCGGCGTGCCCGCCGACTACACCGAGGCCTATCGCCACTTGGCCGCGTCGGGCTATCCGAAAGACGCCGTCGCCCAGAAGGCCGCCAAGCTCAAGCTCACGCAGGCATCGCCAGCCGAACAGGAAGCGATGTTTGCCTTCGTCGAAGTCCTGCCCATGCTGCTCCAGCAACGCCTGGAACCCCTGGCCGAGGAGATCGTGCACGACGAGGCCATGGGCCGCCTGCTCTCGGCCCGCATCGTGGTCAACACCTGCCCGAACCGCGCGCAAATCCAGCAGGCCGACGAGGGCATCGACCAAGACGCGCTGCTGCCGCAGCTGCAGGCCCTGATGCAGCGCCTGCCCTCGGCCGGCCTGCCCTGCAGCGCCGACAACGGCCAGCCCAACGGCATACTCATTCCGTTCTCTATCAAGCGCCGATGACGCCCCCCGTGCCCACCCTGTCCGCTCCCGTGCTGCAGATTCGCGACGATCGCGACGGCCCCTGTTCGGAGCAGGACTTCGCGCTCATCCACGACTTCATCGGGCAGACCTACTGGGCCGCCGGCATTCCCGCCGATACCCTGCGCCGCGCCCTCGATCATTCGCTGTCTTATCGCGGCTATGTCGACGGCGAACTGGTCGCGTTCGCGCGCGCGGTCACCGACCAGGCCACCTTCGCCTATCTGGCCGACGTGTTCGTGCTGCCCTCGCAGCGCGGCCGCGGTTACGGCCGCGCGATCGTGCAGGCCTTGATGGACGATGCGCGCCTGCAGGATCTGCGCCGCTGGCTGCTGGTCACCCGCGACATGCAGCCGCTGTACGCCAAGCTCGGCTTCACCGCCCTGCCCCAGCCCGAACTGCATATGCAAAAGCACGATCCCGACGTGTACCTGCGCGCGAACGCAGCCGCCGCGGCCCAGTGAGCGGAGCCGGCGACAGCGTTTCGATCCGCCTGATCGGCGCGCTGGACGAGGTGCCGGCGGCGCAATGGGACGCCCTGCACGACGGCCGCCAGCCGTTCGTCATGCACGCCTTCCTGCACGGCCTGGAAGCCAGCGGCTGCCTGCGCCCGCAATGGGGCTGGACGCCGCAGCACCTGACGCTGTGGCGCGGCGACGCGTTGATCGCGGCCGCGCCGGCCTACCTCAAGGACAACTCGCACGGCGAGTTCGTGTTCGACCACGCCTGGGCCCACGCCTATGCGCAGCACGGCATGGACTACTTCCCCAAATGGCTGTGCGCGGTGCCCTACTCGCCGGTGACCGGGCCGCGCCTGCTGGCGCGCGAGGACAGCGACCGCGCCTTGCTGGCGCACGCCCTGGTCGCGCTGACGCGGCGCCAGGAGCTGTCCTCGGTGCACGTGAACTTCCACGAAGAAGACGAAGACGCGCTGTTCGGCCCGGACTGGCTGGCGCGCAGCGACGTGCAGTACCACTGGCGCAATCCTGACGGCCAAGACGGTCCGCTGTGGCGGGACTTCGACGGTTTCCTGGCCGCGTTCGACCACAAGCACCGCAAGAACATCCGCCAGGAGCGCGCCAAGGTCGCGCGCGCCGGGGTGCGGTTCCGCATAGTCGAAGGCGGCGACGCCAGCGAGGCCGACCTGGCGACGATGCACGGCTACTACCTGCGCACCTTCGCCGAATACGGCAACCATCCGGCTCTGACTCTGGAGTTCCTGCGCCATCTCGCGCGCGCCCTGCCGCGCTCGCTGGTGATCTTTCTGGCCGAACTCGACGGCCGCGCGATCGCCGGCGCGTTGTGCCTGCGCGGCGCCGACACGCTCTACGGACGCTATTGGGGCGCCGACGTCGCCTTGCCCGGGCTGCATTTCGAAACCTGCTACTACCAGGGCATCGACTACTGCCTGCGCGAGGGCCTGACCCGGTTCGAGCCCGGCGCGCAGGGCGAGCACAAGCTTGCGCGCGGCTTCCTGCCCAGCTTCGTGCGCAGTCGGCACTGGATCGCGCACGAGGGCTTCCGCGCCGCGCTGGCGCCGTGGTGCCGCGAGGAGAGCGCGTCGATCCGCGGCTATGCGCGCAGGCTGGCGTCGCACAGTCCGTTCAAGCAGTCCGACGGCTAGCCCTCGCCACCGCGGCCGGCACGGCTGCGTGCCTGGGCGAACTCGGCGATCATGCCCGCGATGAATCCCCTGCCCGTCCTGCTGCCCGCCGATCCCGATGCGCCGTTCCCGCCCGCCGAGCGCGCGCTGCGCCGGCCCCCTGGACTGCTCGCGGTCGGCGGCGATCTCAGCCCGGCGCGGCTGCTCAACGCCTACCGGCGCGGCATCTTTCCCTGGTATTCCGACGGCGATCCGATCCTGTGGTGGTGCCCCGACCCGCGTACGGTGTTCCGCAGCGATGGCGTGCGCCTGTCGTCGAAGTTCCGCCGCCAACTGCGCCGCAGCGCCTGGACGGTGCGCGCCGATACCGCGTTCGCCGAGGTGATCGACGCCTGCGCGCGCATGCCGCGGCCGGGCCAGGACGGCACCTGGATCACCGACGAGATGCGCGAGGCCTATGTGCGATTGCACCGGCTGGGCCATGCGCATTCGGTCGAGGTCTACGACGGGCCGCACCTGGCCGGCGGCATCTACGGCGTCGCGATCGGGCGCATGTTCTTCGGCGAAAGCATGGTCTCGCTGCAGTCCGGCGGCTCCAAGGTGGCGTTGGCGGCGCTGGCGCGGCGCCTGCACGCTTGGGGCTGGCCGCTGCTGGACGCCCAGGTCGAGAACGCGCACCTGCTCAGCCTGGGCGCGCAGCGCTGGCAGCGCCCGCGCTTCCTGGCCGCCATCGCCGACCTGGTGTCCGTCGAGGTCGCGCCCGGCCCCTGGACGGCTGCGTTCGGCGAACTGCCGGCCTCGGCGCTGGCCGAGGCCACCGCGGCGGGCGCCCCGCCGCATGCCGATTAACATTATTTTTGCACCGCCGGCCGCGGCGTGGCACAATGCCGGGCTTCGCGGGCGCGAAACGCCCGTTCTTCCTCATCCAGGAAACACATGGCAAAAGACGACGTGATCGAATTCGAGGGCACGGTGGCGGAAACCCTTCCGAACACCATGTTCCGCGTGCGCCTCGAAAACGGGCACGAGATCATCGCCCACATTTCGGGTCGGATGCGCAAGAACTACATCCGCATCCTCACCGGCGACAAGGTCAAGGTCGAAATGACGCCCTACGACCTGACCAAGGGACGCATCACCTACCGCATGAAGTAATTGCGGTAACCGATTGAAAAAAGCGGCCTATGGCCGCTTTTTTCGTTGTGGCGGCAGCGCAGGCGCAGGCGCCGCGGTGGCCGGGTTCGGTGCGGCTTTCCCGACGCACACCCGGGCTGGAACGAATGCCGTATCCGCACGATGCGCCGCCTTATGGCGATGCGCCTAGCAAGGCGTCGGCTGTCATCGCCGCTAGGCGACCGCAGCATCCTCGGAATCCGCCGCGATGGCGGATCGGTCCGCGGCAACACCGCCGCGCCTGGGCCATGCAGGCCAGGCGGCCAGAGTTACGGGAATCGGTCGATGGCGCCGCAAGGCGCCAAGTGAGTCGCATGCTGCCGGGCCGCGAGGGAACCTGCGCACCACGCGGCGCTTGCCCATCCCGTAGCAACCCCGTCTCTTCCCAGAGCGCCGCGTCTCCGGGATCGCTTCGATCGCGTCCCCAGCGAACCCGGGCGATGCCCCGCGCGCGCCGGCGAACAGCGCACGGCGACCTGCGATGCCTCGCGAGCGTCCCGCTCGGCGGCAATGCACCGCGCCGTTCACTGCGCGCCGCAAACGGCCTGCAACCAAATCGCACGCGCCGACATCCATACACGCAGACCGCGAACGAACGCCGTGACGATCGCGCGCCCGCAGCGCGCGCAGCGTCGTGTGCGCAGCGTCGCGTGTGGTCCGGCTTCGTCGGCGTCATGGGCGATTCGCTCCGCCAGGGACGCGAACCGTCGCAATTGCCTTGCGGCGTGCGCACCGATGCGCAGCATGGGCAGCACGAAACGCGTTCCACCCGTTAGGCGGTATGCACAACGGCACGGTGCCGGAGGTCACGACGACTTTCTCCAGATTCGGCGCCGCACACCAATCACTACCTTTCACTCGCGCCCCGTTTCATCAACCAGGAGCTTCGCCATGCGCCACCCCCATCGACTTTCCCTGCTGCTCGCGATCGGCCTGAGCGGTCTGAGCGCCTCGGCCCTGGCCGGCGAAGCGCTCTCGGGCTGCGTCGAGCTCAGCGGTTCGCAGCAGGTCTCGCGCTTCGGCACCCAATACGTGCTGGTCGCCGACGGCAGCGACTACTACCGTCTCGGCGTCAGCAGTTCCTGCGACGGCCTGCAGCTGGCCACGCGCTTCGACATTTCCGCCGAAGGCCAGAGCGGCAAGATCTGCCCCAGCGGCACGCGGGTGAAGCTCAACAAGGACGAGTGCAAGGTCAACTCTGTCGAGCGCATCGACGAGACGGCTTACGCGCGCTACACGCGCCGCCGCTAAATGCGACCGTAAGGTGCGGTGACAACCGCACCGACGAGAGCGCTGGAGGCAGGGCGATGCTGCGGTTTTCGCCGCAGCGCACGCGGCGTGTTCGTTACGCGGTCCTTTGCGAGTTCGCGATCGCGGCTTACGCCGCTCCCACAGGAAGCGGTGCGCGTCGCGATCGTGCCCGCGAACCTCCGACGAGCCGACGCATCCGGCTTCCTGTGGGAGCGGCGTGAGCCGCGATCGCGCAACGGCACGACACGGCGCAACCACGCCTGGACCCGGCGCCCGCACGAAAACATCGCTGCGGAAACGAAACAGGCGGCCATCAGCCGCCTGTTTCTTGTTGCGCGACACCGCGCCGATCGCGGCGCGGGCGCTTACACCGTCGCCGGCAACAGCTTCTCCGGCTCGGCCTGGGCCTCGACCACCAGCTCGTCGTCCTTGACGTCGATGCTGACGCGGCCGCCGCCGACCAGCTTGCCGAACAGCAGCTCGTCCGCGAGCGGGCGCTTGATCTTGTCCTGGATCACACGCGCCATCGGGCGTGCGCCCATCAGCGGGTCGAAGCCGTGCTGGGCCAGCCAGTCGCGCGCGGTCGGGGTGGCGCTGAGGCTGACGTTCTTCTCGTGCAGCTGCGCTTCCAGCTCGATCAGGAACTTGTCGACCACGCGCAGGATGTGGTCGAAGCCCAGCGCCTGGAACTGCACCACCGCGTCGAGGCGGTTGCGGAATTCCGGGGTGAAGCTGCGACGGATCACTTCCATGGCGTCGGTGGAATGGTCCTGCTGAGTGAAGCCGATCGTGCGCCGCGCCGCCTGCGCCGCGCCGGCGTTGGTGGTCATCACCAGGATCACGTTCTTGAAGTTGGCCTCGCGACCGTTGGTGTCGGTCAGCGTGCCGCGGTCCATGACCTGCAACAGGATGTTGAAGATGTCCGGATGCGCCTTCTCGACCTCGTCCAGCAACAGCACGCAGTGCGGGGTCTTGACGATCTTCTCGGTCAACAGGCCGCCCTGGTCGAAGCCGACGTAGCCCGGGGGCGCGCCGATCAGGCGGCTCACCGAATGCGGTTCCATGTACTCCGACATGTCGAAGCGCACCAGCTCGATGCCCAGCTGCAGCGCGAGCTGCTTGGTGACCTCGGTCTTGCCCACGCCGGTCGGGCCGGCGAACAGGAAGTTGCCGATCGGCTTGTCGGGATTGCCCAGGCCCGAGCGCGCCAGCTTGATCGCCGCGGTCAGGGTATCGATGGCCGGGTCCTGGCCGAAGATCACCATCTTGAGGTTGCGCTCGAGGTTCTTGAGCACGTCCTTGTCGCTGGCCGACACCTGCTTGGTCGGGATGCGCGCCATCTTGGCCACGATGGTCTCGATTTCCTCGATGTCGATCAGGCTCTTGCGCACGTTCTCCGGCAACAGGCGCTGGCGCGCGCCGGCCTCGTCGATCACGTCGATGGCCTTGTCGGGCAGCAGACGGTCGCCGATGTGCTTGACCGACAGGTCCACCGCCGCCTGCAGCGCCTCGTCGGCGTAGGTCACGCCGTGGTGCGCCTCGTACTTGGGCTTGAGGCCCTGCAGGATCTCGAAGGTCTCGCCCACGGTCGGCTCGACGATGTCGATCTTCTGGAAGCGCCGCGCCAGCGCGCGGTCCTTCTCGAAGATGCCGCGGTATTCCTGGAACGTGGTCGAACCGATGCAGCGCAGTTCGCCCGAGGACAGCGCCGGCTTGATCAGGTTGCTCGCGTCCATGGTGCCGCCGCTGGCGGAGCCGGCGCCGATGATGGTGTGGATCTCGTCGATGAACAGCACCGCGTCGGGCAGCTTCTTGAGCTGCGCCAACACCGCCTTGAGGCGCTTCTCGAAATCGCCGCGGTACTTGGTGCCGGCCACCAGCGCGCCCAGGTCCAGCGCATAGATGGTGGCGTTCTCCAGCACCATCGGCACGTCGCCGTCGACGATGCGCTTGGCCAGGCCTTCGGCGATCGCGGTCTTGCCGACGCCGGCTTCGCCGACGTACAGCGGGTTGTTCTTGCGGCGGCGGCACAGCACCTGGATGGTGCGCTCGACCTCGTCGGCGCGGCCGACCAGGGGATCGATGCGGCCGTCGCGCGCGAGCTGGTTGAGGTTGACCGCGAACTCGGCCAGGGCGTCGGACTTGCCCTCGCCCTCGCCGCCCTCGGCCGGCTTGGCCTCGCCGTCCTCGTGCGGACCGCCGGCGTCTTCGGCGCCGTGCTTGGCGATGCCGTGCGAGAGGTAATTGACCACGTCCAGGCGGGCCACGTCCTGCTGGTTGAGGAAGTAGACCGCGTGCGAATCCTTCTCGCCGAAGATCGCCACCAGCACGTTGGCGCCGGTGACCTCCTTCTTGCCCGAGGACTGGACGTGGTAGACCGCGCGCTGCAGCACGCGCTGGAAGCCCAGGGTGGGCTGGGTGTCGCGATCGACGTCCTCGGGCAGCACCGAGACCGAAGTCGCGATGGCCTGTTCGAGGTCGCTGCGCAGTCGCGCGAAGTCGGCGCCGCAGGCCTTGAGCACGCCCTCGGCCGAGGGATTGTCCAAAAGCGCCAGCAGCAGGTGTTCGACCGTCATGTACTCGTGGCGCGCCTCGCGGGCGCGCTTGTAGCACTGGCCGATGCTGTATTCGAGATCCTTGCTGAACATGGGAGGGGGCCTCCAGTACGTATGCACCCTTGATTGGGGCCGGCCGGCGGTTTTTCCATCCCCGTCGTCGCGGAGCTACGGCAACGTTCTAAGCCTTTTCCATCGTGCACAGCAAGGGGTGCTGATGCAGCCTTGAAAATTCATTCACTTGCGCCACCTTGGACTCGGCGACCTCGCGCGTGAAGACCCCGCAAACGCCGCGGCCGCGGGTGTGCACGTGGAGCATGATCTGGGTCGCTTTCTCGGCATTCATCGGGAAAAAGCGCATCAGTACCTCCACCACGAAATCCATCGGGGTGTAGTCGTCGTTCAGCAACAGCACGGAGTACAGCGGCGGCCGGGCGACTTCCGGCTTCCCCGTCTCCACCAGTACGCCATGGCTGTGTTCGTGATCGGTTTGTTTGGGCATACGCAAATTATACGGCTGGCAGGCCGCGGCCCGTGGACGCCCGAGACCGCGGCAAGCAAAATGGCGGCGCAGTTCCCGAAACCCAACCGCCCCACCCCACCCCGAGCGAAAGGAATCCCGATGCGCCCCACCGTCCTGGCCCTACCCGTCGCGCTGGCCGCCGCCCTGCTGCTGCCCGCCGCCGCCCTGGCCGCGAACAGCAAGGCCCAAGCCGCCGAGGCCCAGCACTCCACCGCGGCCGACCCGCGCATCGCCAAGCAGCTCGACGGCTTGGGTTACAAGTACGAAGTGGACGAGGACGGCGACTACAAGCTGACCTTCGAGATGGACGACGACCGCAGCCAGCTGGGCTTCGTGATCTCGCGCACCGAAAGCTACGGCAAGCACAAGGTGCGCGAAGTCTGGGCCCCGGCCTACCGCGCCGTGGGCGAGGATTTCCCGGCCGAACTGGCCAACAAGCTGCTCGAGGACAGCCAGTCCAGCAAGATGGGCGGCTGGGTCAAGCAGGGCAACATGGCCGTGTTCGTGGTCAAGCTGCGCGCCGACGCGCCGGCCGAGGAGCTCGACGACGCCCTCGACTACGCCCTGCGCGCGGCCGACCTGATGGAAGCCGAGCTGACCCCGGGCAAGGACGAGTTCTGATGAGCTACCGCGAGGGCCGCTTCTGGCAGCCGGACGTCACCGTCGCGACGGTGGTGGTCGACGGCGGGCGGCTGCTCGTGGTCGAGGAAACCGTCGGCGGGCGGCTGGTGATCAACCAGCCCGCCGGCCACCTGGAGCCCGACGAAAGCCTGCTCGACGCCGCCCTGCGCGAAACCCGCGAGGAAACCGGCTGGGAGGTGCGCCTGACCGGCTTCGTCGGTGCCTACCAGTGGAAAGCACCGTTGCAGCCCGACGGCAGCGGCGGCCGCCACTACCTGCGCTTCGCCTTCTGCGCCGAACCGGTGGTCCACGACCCCGCGCGGCGGCTGGACGAAGGCATCGTGCGCGCCTTGTGGCTGACCCCGGACGAGCTGCAGGCCGAATCCGCGCGCCACCGCAGCCCGCTGGTCTGGCGCACCGCCAGCGACTTCCTGGCCGGGCGCCGGCACCCGCTGGACCTGATGCAGCACCTGGGTTGATCGCAGTGGCTTCGGTGCGCACGGTGGTGGGCATGTCCGGCGGCGTCGATTCGTCGGTCGCCGCGCTGCGTCTGCGCGACGCGGGCGAGCCGATCGCCGGATTGTTCATGCAGAACTGGGCGGACGATGGCAGCGGCGATTGCCGCGCCGAAGACGACCGCCGCGACGCGGTCGCGGTCTGCGGCCGGCTCGGCCTGCCGATCCACTTCCGCGATTTCTCCAGCCAGTACTGGGACGGCGTGTTCGCCCATTTCCTGGCCGAGTACGCGGCCGGCCGCACGCCCAACCCGGACGTGCTGTGCAACCGCGAGATCAAGTTCAAGCACTTCCTCGATGCCGCCCACGAGTTGGGTGCGGAATTCATCGCCACCGGCCACTACGCCCGCGTCGAACGCGATGGCGGTCGCCAGCGGCTGCTGCGCGCGGCCGACCGCGGCAAGGACCAGAGCTACTTCCTGCACCAGCTCGGCCAGGCCCAGCTCGCCTCGACGCTGTTTCCGCTGGGCGACCTGATCAAGCGCGACGTGCGCCAGATGGCCCAGGACGCCGGCCTGCCGACCGCGGCCAAGAAGGACTCCACCGGCATCTGCTTCATCGGCGAGCGCGACTTCCGCGAGTTCCTCGCGCGCTACCTGCCGGCGCGCGAGGGCGAGATCCGCGCCGTCGCCGGCGACAGCCCCAACGGCCGCGCGATCGGCCGCCATCCGGGCGTGTTCTATTTCACCCTCGGCCAGCGCGAAGGCCTGAACATCGGCGGCGTGCGCGGCTTCGAGGCCGCGCCCTGGTACGTGGTGGGCAAGGACGTGGCCAACAACGTGCTGTACGTGGACCAGGGCAGCCAGACGCCCTGGCTGCGCTCGCAGGCGCTGTGGTCGGAAACCGCGCACTGGATCGACGGCGCGCCGCCCGCGCAGCGCTTCCACTGCACCGCCCAAACCCGCTACCGCCAGCCCGACGAGGCCTGCGAGGTCGAGGTGCTGGACGACGGCCGCCTGCAGGTGCGCTTCGCGCGCCCGCAACGCGCGGTCACCCCCGGTCAATCCCTGGTGCTGTACGACGGTGAGGTCTGCCTGGGCGGCGCCGTGATCGCCGCCACCGACGCACCGCTGGAACACTATCTGAAGGTCCATGCCGCATGAGTTCCACCCGTAGCGCTTCCCCCGCGATCTCCGAGCGCGTGCTCGCCCTGGCCGGCCTGGTCCAGGCCCTGGCCCAGGTGAGGCGGATCGCCGATACCGGCCAGGCCAATGCCGCGGTCCTGGGCACGGCCCTGGATTCGGTGTTCCGCATCGACGCCAGCTCGCCGGCGCAGGTCTACGGCGGCACCGAGGCCCTGCGCCCGGGGCTGGTGCTGCTGCGCGACTACTTCGTGCGCGAAACCAAGGACGAACAGCTGCCGCGCCTGGCGCTGGCGGTGATGCAGCTGGAACGCCGCTTCGTGCGCGACCACGCCATGGCGCAGCGCGTGCAGGCCGGCATCCGCAATCACGCCGACACCGCGCAGCGCCTGGGCAGCAGCCATCCGGACGTGCTGGCCGCACTGGGCGGCGTGTACGCCGAAACCCTGAGCCACCTGCGCCCGCGCGTGCTGGTGCAGGGCAATCCCCACTATCTGGGTCAGGCCAACGTGGTCGCCGAGGTGCGCGCGGTGCTGCTGGCGGCGGTGCGCTCGGCGGTGCTGTGGCGCCAGCTAGGCGGCAGCTTGTGGGACTTCCTGCTGCGCCGGCGCGAGATGGTGGCAGCGCTGAACGCGTATCTGGACTGAGCGGCCGGGGCGGAAGCGCTTTAAGAGCAAATCCCCCTAGCCCCCTTTTTCAAAGGGGGAATGCTTCCACGCGACTGGGAGGCGGCGTTTGTCCCTCTGCCCACTACAGCGCGCTATTTGAAGCACCGCGTTTTGGCGACGGCTCTTACGTGTCCCGCGTTGCGGTTCCCCCCTTTGAAAAAGGGGGGTTAGGGGGGATTTGCTTCTGACTTTCGAGCGCCCGGAGCCCACGAGACACTGCAACGGTACGCTTGCCACCGCTCCCTACGTCGACGCGGATGTGACGCTCAGAGCGAGCCGCCTCCGCCGTGGGCCCAGGCCCAGGCCACCGCGGCGATCAGGATCAGGCCCAAGGTCCAGCGCAAAGCGCGGTCGAGCCGGTCGGCTCGGATGGTTTTGACGTTTTTCATGCATTCCCCCTGTGCGTGCAAATCACACACCAGCACGCGTTTTGCATCTGCGAATGCCGTCACGTCGCCGTGAGGCGCAGCGTCGCGGAGTGCGACGCGCTTCGCGTCTTCGCATCGCGGTCCTGCGGCGATGCGTCCTGCTTATGAAGAATACGCTGCGCACTTGGAACGCCGGCCAACTATGCGGGATCGCAAGATCGGTACACCTGCGCGCGAGGTGCCGCGCCGCGAATCGCGGTTATGCAGGCATCGCCTCATCAAGATGATCGTTCGTGCGATGGCGTCCTCGGCACCGGCGCAGCATGGCCGCGGCAGTGGGCCGCAACCGCCCTGCCCCGTCCCGCCACGCGACTAACGCGCGTCCAACGCCGCCAGCACGCCATTTAGATCCGCGATCGTATCGGCGGCATCGTCGCCCTCGCGCAGTCCATCCCGGCGCAGCAGCAGGCTGCGCATGCCGTAGCGGCGCGGGCCGTGCAGGTCGGCTTCGGGCGTGTCGCCCACGAACAGGACTTCCGCCGGCTGGCAGCCCAGCCGGCGGCACACCTCGGCGTAGATGGCCGGATCGGGCTTGATCGCGCCGACCTCGAAGCTCCAGGCGTAGGCGTCCAGCGCGAACGGCAGCAGGCGCAGCACCGGCGCTGCATACGGCGCGGCCAGGTTGGAGCACAGGCCCAGCTTCAGCCCGCGTGCGGCCAGGGCCTGCATCACGGCCAGTGTTTCGGGGAACAGACGTATCGAGCCCAGTTCCTCGCCCAGGTCGCGCTGCAACGAGGCAAGGTCCAGCGACGCGGCGAGCTCGGGCGCTGACGGATCGGCGCCCAACAGCACGGCGGTGTCGGCCAGGTCCAGTTCGCGGCTCATGATCAAGGCCGCGTCTTCCGCGCGACGCGGCCGCCCGGCCGCCTCCAGCCGCGTCAGCAAGGCCCGGAACGGCGCACGCCGCTCGCCGATGCGCACTAGCGTCCCGTACACGTCGAACACCACCGCCCGTATCGTCATCGCTAATCCGCCTGGAACCTGACGCCAGCCTACCGCGTCACGCGCCTATGACCGAGTGCAGGGTTCTCCGAGCGGCGGCTTGACCAATTGCCAGGTCGCACTAGCTCACCTCGTAACCTGGAGGGTCAACACCCTCCCATGCCATTGAGTCACGGAATGCCCCCTCCAACCGGGCAAACCAACCGCAGTCCATGCCGATGGACATGTGCTCCCCGTGAATCGACAAAAGGCCCCATGGGGCGCCTGGACCGAATCCCTGTTCGCAGTACGCGAACGCTGTGTTTGACGCGGGGTGCTCGGCGAAAATCCAGCATGGGTAGCTGAGCCCAGGCTCGCCGTAGTCCCAATCGCGTTGCTCGCAACGTGGCGGCACGAGATGGTGCCGAATGCATGCGATCAGTTCTGGCTGGGAGATGCGAGCGATCTCCTCCTCTACTGCTGTTTCCACATCCGCAGAAGTGATTGGCATGCTGCTGTCTAACGCCAGGTTGAGTCGCGCCGCGGACGCCGGCTTGAAGGATCAGCTAGGCATGCGTCGCGACGAGTTCGCGACACGCGACCATGACGCCGGGCAAACTCGCGAACCCGTTGAGGTGTATGTATACGGGAATGCTTAGCATGAGGCTTAACGCCTGAACTAAGCCGAGCCGCGAAGCGGCTTCGGCTTGAATGAATTGTTAGACACCACCCCGTAGACCCTACGGCCAGTTGCCAACATAAAAGGAGTAGGAGTGCTCCGCGCCAGCGGCGTCTGTGAACACATACTCATCGCACGCACCAAACTGTTTAGGCTTTTTTGGTGGACACTCCACAAGGGACCTGACGACTATTTTGTAGTCTGCGGGAACGTTGCGCTGCAACCAATACTTCTGCAAGTCCACGCGATGCTCGCGATCCTTTTTGCGCAGATTGCGGCCGGCGACGGAAATGACCACGGGGTCATTGTTAGAGGCGAGCGCTTGGGAAAACTGAAAGCGGGGTTCCGGTTGGCCCAACGGCGAGACCTCGAACGAGGGGAATGGCTCAGCCGCATACGCCAAAGGGTGCGCCACCGTTAGAAGCACGAGGAGCAAAGTTCGAGCCACGAAGATCTCCATGTGATGCCTAACGACTGAATTAGGCTGCACCGCGAAGCGGCGTCGGCTTGAATGAATTGTTAGGCCTATCGCGATGACACTGGGTCACTCGTGATCGTAGAGCACGTACATGGCGTAACCGAATCCATCTAACGCTAGATTGAGGACGTCACGGTGCGATCTTAGGTAGAGAATTAGATAGTAAGGATCGTCTCTTTCCGACGTAACGTACTTTTCGACAATGGAATCCGGACTTGATAGCGCATCATCTATAGCCGGCCCCAGTGCATGCCACGAGAAGTCATATGCCCTCATCACATCGAAGGCCGTTTCGATGGCGTTCAAAGCGGCCCTTATCTGATCTTGCCCGAGGATGGAAAAATTTTCATTCACATAGCCAAGACCCGCCAGGGTGGACTTGTTTTCCAAGACCCATCCTTCAACGTAAGAGCCGCGACATATGCTCGAGAACCCCTCGGACTCGAGGTGCTTCATAGCGAGTTCGTTGAACTCGTCATCCTTCGCAGTTATCGGCCCATCCGGGATTTCATCTTCGCGAATGGGGAATAGCCAAGAGTACGAACTTGTTGACATAGGGCCTAACGCCTGAATTAAGTCGAGCCGCGAAGCGGTGTGGGCGCATGAACCATCAGCCCTCATTCTCACTGAAATCGAAGTAGAGAATGTCGGACCAGAGACCAAGACCGATTTCATAGTACGGGGAGAGCGGATCCGGCGCATTGCGCCTGAACAGCTTCGATAGAATCCCTCTTTGCGTAGAGGCGGACTGAGGGATTGGCAAGGAATCAATGTCTTCGCCGATCTCCTGAATCTCGGCCAGTAGCGCACTGTTCTTAGCTGCCAAAGAGCCTTCGGTCAGATCGAAGATTTCGCCGCACTCGAGGATGAAGTGCTTCCTAGAGTGCGCAGGGGAGTTCAAGAATTGAAGGGCTTCGTCGATGAGGGGGCGGGCTGCGGGGTCGGAGATGCGGTCCAAATATCGGATGAAATTTTCCCGTCCACGCAAGTAGTCTCCGGTTATCGCGATCTTCTCGGGCGTTTCCCAGATGGAGGAGCGACACGCCGTAGGATTCCCCGTCAGAAGAATTTTGAACACAAGCGGAATATCGTAATTGTATTCAGAAACCCCATGAAGCACCTTCTTTTCGCTCCATGCGAGGGACCCTGGAAGGTCGTCGGAAGAATATAGGTAGCTGCGATTCGCCACTGGCTCTCCGATGAGGCCTGACGCCTGAGTTAGGCCCACCGCTAAGCGGCGTTGGCCTGGATGAATTGTTAGGTGCGCTAAGGATGGTCACCGAGCGCCCATGCCGAAGTCTACGACCACCTCAGCCCCAAGTGTTTCCAGTATGTGGCGAAGGCTCTCAATGTGCTCCGGCAGTACGTCTGGCACCTGCAAGAGCATCCTAGCCCTGATCTGACGCTCGAGATGCTTTCTGGCTCGTGAAGACACAGCGAGAGAACTGCGTAGTCGCCTAGGCAGTTCAGAGAGAGCATGAACGCCCCATGCGCTCCAGCGGATCTCGTCCCGCCTCCATCCGATTATCGAAAGTGTCGCCATGCGCGCCTGATGTCTGAGTCAAGCTGTGCCGCGAAGCGGCGTCGGCTTGAATGAATTGTCAGGTGACGCTACCCCACCTCGTAGCCAGACGGATTGGGTGTAGGTCTGATGCAACAGATCCCAGCGATTTCCGGCCCGGCGCCGCAGCGCGCATTGGCCTGTGTTGAAAGTTCGCCTGATCGTGCGGTTCGCCTGATCGTGCGGCAAGCCTTCAGGGCTTCCTCACAGCATCTTCTCGGGTGAAATTCGAGAAGGTCTTCCCGTTGAAACGGTACACACCACCCGACGTACCCACCCAAAGAGTTCCATCCCGGTCTTCCAAAATGCTTTGCGCATAGGCATTGCCGAGACCGTCTGCGTTCGAATAGTGGGCGAATGATTTTCCATCATGGCGATACAGACCGTCGCCCAAGAGGCTCACCCAAAGCAAGCCCGCCCGATCTTCTAGCATCGTCCAAACATAGCTGTCGTCAGCGCCAGCCTTCATCGGAAAGTGAGTGAATGCGACCCCGTCGTAGCGACTCAGGCCGCCATCGCGGGTGCCGAACCAGAGGATCCCAGCTCGGTCTTGCATGATCGCCTGCACGATATCGCTGCCAAGCCCATCGTGCTTGGAGAAGCGGGCGATGTTGGCTCCATCGTAACGAAAGACGCCCCGGCCATTGGAACCGAACCAAATGTTTCCCTCGCGATCCTCGGCGATGCTCCACATCAGGCTATCCACACGACCGGTGATATTTGCCTCAGGGAGCTCAAAATTAGAGAAAGTGCTTCCGTCGTAGCGCGACACTCCACTCGCAGTGCCGATCCAAAGGATTCCCGACCGGTCCAGCAGCAGGCTCCATACCTCATCATCGGGTAGCCCGTCGCGCACGGTAAAGTTTCTGAACGACTTGCCGTCGTATCGTGAGACGCCACCCGAGGTGGCGAGCCAGAGATAACCCTGCCGATCCTGAACGATGCCTCTTACCGTTCGGCCCGCCAATCCTTGTTCAACTGAAAAATAATTCAGGGAGTTGCCGTCGTACCGCACTACGCCGTCGTCGTTAGTGCCGAACCATATGTTGCCGGCCTTGTCCTGAAAAATCCGGCGTATGTACTGACTGACTTGGGTGGCTTCTGACTGCAGGAAGCGGCCTTGGCCGAAGGCAGCGGCACTGGTCGCGCGTACTTCGATAGAGCTTTCGAGTGCAGCAGTTCCGCTTGGAAGAACACCGTTCTCTTGCCCCTTGGAACACGCCACCAGCGCCACCAGCAACATCCACCACGACGGCCTCAAGATCCAGGCATTGCTTTTCACGCGACTTCCCTCTGATTCCGCGACGCATTGGCGGCTGCTCGGCCTCGGTAGCAGTCATTAGAAGCGGCGACAAATCTGCCCCCTGCGGTCGAACGCCTGAATTAAGGCGAGCAGCGAAGCGGCGTCGGCTTGAATGAATCGTTAGCCCCCGTCACTCGACCCAGAGTGACTCGCCTGCCCCGGCAACTTGGCCAGTGCGAGTGTTGACCGACCAGGCACCAACAACCTGACCTTCACTAGAGTAGCTGACCTGGAAACAGTGCGTGCTATCAACGACGCCTGGGCCAAACGTGCCGTACACGTCGAACACCACCGCCTTGATCGTCATGCGCGCATCCGCCCGTCACCGTCCATCAGCCTACCCGGTCCGTGGCAGGCCCCGGCAACGTCTGCGCGCCTGCAGCCTGCGCGAAATACACCACCATGCGCAGATGCCGGTGCTCGTCGACCAGCAAGCTCTCGTGACGGAAATCCAACCGCTGTGCCCGCGCCGTCAGAATCGAGCCGATCCCGCGCCGCGCGTCTTCGCCATGCGGCTGCTTCCAGCCGCGTCGGAAGTCGGCCGACAGCGCCTTCAAGTCCTCGAGCAGGGCCAGCATCGGCGGATCGTCCGGTGCCACCGCGTAGTCGTAACGGAACTGCGCGAGCAGCTTGGGCGCATCCTCGCGCCAGGCCGGCAGGCGCCGCCGCAGCGCGGGGTCGGCGAATACCATGCGCAGCAGGTTGCGGCTGCCGGGCCCGCGCGCGCCGAAACCGAGCAGTTCGTCGGCCGCCGCATTCCATGCGACCACGTCCCAGCGCAGGTCGAGCACGTAGGCCGGCCGGGCCGCCAGATCGTCCAGCAACTGCTGGATCAGCGGCGTGACCGACACGCGGTGGTAGGCCTGCGGCGGCGGCGGCCGCTGGTGCGCCAATAGGAACAGGTGGCTGCAGTCGGCATCGTCGAGCTTGAGCGCATGCGCCACGCCCAGCAGGAATTTCTCCGACACCTGGATGTCCCGCCCCTGCTCGAACCAGGTGTACCAAGTGAGTCCCACGCCGGCCAACGCCGCGACCTCTTCCCGGCGCAGGCCGGGGGTGCGGCGACGCCCGTGCGAGGGCAGACCGACATCGGCCGGGGTCAGCTTGCGGCGGTGCCGGGTCAGGAACTCCGAGAGCGCGTTCCTGCTGCGGCTGAGGCTGCGTTCGGCCATGGCGGTTGCCATTAGTAATAGGATAAATACTTAAATTGTACTAGTACTTCGGCCTGCCGAAGATGTGGCCCCGTTCCGATCCGCACAGCCGGAGGCCACTTTGACGATGCTCGACGATCCCCTGTTGCAGTCCGCCACGCACGACGATGCGCCGCAGCCGCGTGCGGGCGCGCGCGAATGGGCCGGGCTGGCGCTGCTGGCTTTGCCGACGCTGTTGCTGGGGCTGGATCTGACCCTGTTGCATCTGGCCTTGCCGGCGCTGGCGGCGGACCTGCGCCCGACCAGCACGCAGGCGCTGTGGATCGTCGATGCCTACGGTTTCATGATCGCCGGCTTCCTGATCACGATGGGCGCGCTGGGCGACCGCATCGGGCGGCGCAAGTTGCTCATGATCGGTGCGGCCGCGTTCGGTGCCGCTTCGGTGATGGCGGCCTGCGCGACCAGCGCCAATATGCTGATCGCCGCGCGCGCCGTGCTCGGCATCGCCGGCGCCACCCTGATGCCCTCGACCCTGGCGCTGGTCAGCAACCTGTTCCGCCTGCCCCGCCAGCGCGCGCTGGCGATCGGCGTGTGGGCGACGATGTTCGCGCTGGGCATGGCGGCCGGGCCGGTGGTGGGCGGCGTCCTGCTGGACCGGTACGGATGGGCCGCGGCGTTCCTGGTGGCGTTGCCGGTGGTGGCGCTGTTGCTGATCGCCGCACCGTTCGCGCTGCCGGAGTACCGCGCGCCGCGACAGGGGCGCCTGGACCTGCGCAGCGTCGCGCTGTCCTTGCTCGGCCTGCTGCCTATCGTCTACGGCATCAAGCAGTTGGCCAAGGACGGCGTCGGGTTCGGCGCCACGGTGGCGATGGTCGTCGGCCTGGCGTTCGCCTTCGCCTTCGTGCGGCGCCAGCGCCGCTTGAGCGATCCCCTGATCGACCTGGACCTGTTCGCCTGCCGCGCCTTCAGCGTCGCCTTGGGGGTGCTGTTGGTCGGCCTGATCGGCGTCGGCGGCACGATGTTGCTGGTCACCCAATATCTGCAGTTGGTGGCCGGCCTGTCGCCGTTGGCCGCCGGCCTGTGGATGGGGCCGCCGGCCCTGGCGATGCTGGTGGCCGGCATCGCGGCGCCCGTGCTGGTGCGGCGCATCCGCCCGGGCTATGTGATCGCCATGGCGCTGGGCCTGTCGGTGCTCGGGTATCTGATCATGAGCCGGCTCGAAGCCGGACCGCAGGGCGTCGCGCTGGCGACGGCGGCGTTCTCGTTGGTGTACCTGGGCCTGGGCACCATCGCCGCGTTGGGCACGGAGCTGGTGGTCGGCGCGGCGCCGCTGGAGAAGGCGGGATCGGCCTCGGCGCTGTCGGAAACGGTGCAGGAACTTGGCCTGGCCCTGGGCGTGGCGGCGCTGGGCAGCCTCAGCACCGCAATCTACCGCAACGCGATGAGCGACAGCGGTGGCGCCTCCGCGCGCGCACTGCCCGGCGCGGTGTCCGATAGCCTGGCCGGCGCACGATCGCTGGCGCCGGAGCTGCCGGCCGCGGTGCTGGAGCAGGCGCAGGCCGCGTTCATGGCCGGCTTCAACGCCGCGGCGGCGACCAGCGCTGTAAGCACCGCCCTATTGGCGGCGCTGGCGGCAATCGCGCTGCGCCACATCGGCGCAGGCGACGGCGCGGCGGCCGATCCGCCAAAGTAAACCCGGCCGTAGCCGGGTTTTTCGCGTGCGTGCCGGAGAGGGAAACGGGTTCCTTGGATGGATCGTTAGACCCTATGACGAGAGTGCAGCAGCAGCAGAAGCCAAAGGACAATCGCAGCGACGCACATGCAAAGAACGTAGAGCGCCGGAAGCTCCGATACTGAAAGCGGCATATTTTGAAGCAACTGAGCGTCGTTCATACGAGCGACACGCAGTCTGTTGAAGCCTAGAAAGACCAGAGGGGCGATGGCTGTCAAGAAAGCAATCGCCTTGAAGGATGTTCTGGCGCTGAATTTAGGCGATCTTGCGAGCTTGTACGCCGGATAGACGGCAGATAAGGCAAGCAATCCCAACGCGGTCCAAATGGCTGCAAGCATCTGGGTGAAATCTTCGTGCATGGCCATCACCTGGATTTGGCCGAGCCGCGAAGCCGCTTCGGCTTGAATGGGTTGTTAGATCAAGATTCTGCGGAGAATAGCCGCAACAATGCAAACGGCCAACAATGCGACGAGAACCTGATGCGTGCGGTAGTGCCACCGAATGGCGACGTGCTCAGGGTCCGACAGCTCATGAGCCACGGGCAGCTTTCGCATGCGGAAGAGGTTGAGGACGATTCCAAGCGGAGAGCCGCCGAAGCGAACGTCTTCGAAATGCGCGCTGTCCAGCCGCTGCGATTCCACCGCCTTGCGAATCTTCCCGGCCAGAAACCAATCGCTGGCGATGACCGCAACGAATGTCGCAGGACTTACCTCTATCGATTGCGTTAGAGCACGAAAAAACCCGGCCGAAGCCGGGTTTTTTTTAGAGAGCCAACGCGCCCGAAACCTACGATCCGATCAGGCCGCGACGGTGTCCGCCACGGTCTTGTAGTCCTCGATCTGGTCGAAGTTCATGTAGCGGTAGATCTGGTCGCCGCTGGCCTTGAGCACGCCGACGTCCGCCATGTACTCCTCACGCGTGGGGATACGGCCCAGACGCGAGCAGATCGCGGCCAGTTCGGCCGAACCCAGGTAGACGTTGGTGTTGCGGCCCAGGCGGTTGGGGAAGTTGCGGGTGCTGGTGGAGAACACCGTCGCGCCCTCGCGTGCCTGCGCCTGGTTGCCCATGCACAGCGAGCAGCCCGGCATTTCCATGCGCGCGCCGGCGGTGCCGAAGGTGCCGTAGTGGCCTTCCTTGGTGAGCTCGGAGGCGTCCATCTTGGTCGGCGGCGCGACCCACAGGCGGGTCGGGATGTCGCGCTTGCCTTCCAGCAGCTTGGCGGCCGCGCGGAAGTGGCCGATGTTGGTCATGCACGAGCCGATGAAGACCTCGTCGATAACCGCGCCGGCGACGTCGGACAGCGTTTTGACGTCGTCCGGGTCGTTCGGGCAGGCCACGATCGGCTCGACGATCGTGTTGAGGTCGATGTCGATGACGGCGGCGTACTCGGCGTCGGCGTCGCCTTCCAGCAACTGCGGGTTGGCCAGCCAGCCTTCCATCGCCTTGATCCGGCGCTGCAGCGAGCGCGGGTCGGCGTAGCCTTCGGCGATCATCCACTTGAGCAGGGTGATGTTGCTGGTCAGGTACTCGATGATCGGTTCCTTATCCAGCTTCACCGTGCAGCCGGCGGCCGAGCGCTCGGCCGAGGCGTCGGACAGCTCGAACGCCTGTTCGACCTTGAGCTGCGGCAGGCCTTCGATCTCGAGGATGCGGCCGGAGAAGATGTTCTTCTTGCCCTGCTTGGCGACGGTCAGCAGGCCGCTGTTGATCGCGGCCAGCGGGATCGCGTTGACCAGGTCGCGCAGGGTCACGCCGGGCTGCATCTCGCCCTTGAAGCGCACCAGCACCGACTCGGGCATGTCCAGCGGCATCACACCGGTGGCCGCGGCGAACGCGACCAGGCCGGAGCCGGCCGGGAACGAGATGCCGACCGGGAAACGGGTGTGCGAATCGCCGCCGGTGCCGACGGTGTCGGGCATCAGCATGCGGTTGAGCCAGGAGTGGATCACGCCGTCGCCGGGACGCAGGGCGATGCCGCCGCGGTTGCTGATGAAGGCCGGCAGGTCGTGATGGGTCTTGACGTCGACGGGCTTGGGATACGCCGCGGTGTGACAGAACGACTGCATCACCAGGTCGGCCGAGAAGCCCAGGCAGGCCAGATCCTTGAGCTCGTCGCGGGTCATCGGGCCGGTGGTGTCCTGCGAACCCACCGAGGTCATCTTCGGCTCGCAGTAGGTGCCCGGACGGATGCCCTGGTTTTCCGGCAGGCCGCAGGCGCGGCCGACCATCTTCTGCGCCAGCGAATAGCCCTTGCCGGTGTCGGCCGGGTTGGTCGGCAGGCGGAACAGGGTCGAGACCGGCAGGCCCAGCGCTTCGCGCGCCTTGGCGGTGAGGCCGCGGCCGACGATCAGCGGGATGCGGCCGCCGGCGCGGACTTCGTCCAGCAGCACGTCGGACTTCAGCGCGAACTCGGCGATCACCTCGCCGTTCTTCAGCGCCTTGCCGTCGTAGGGACGCAGCTCGACCACGTCGCCCATGTTCATCTGCGACACGTCCAGCTCGATCGGCAGCGCGCCGGCGTCTTCCATGGTGTTGTAGAAGATCGGCGCGATCTTCGAACCCAGGCAGACGCCGCCGAAACGCTTGTTCGGGATGTAGGGGATGTCCTCGCCGGTGAACCACAGCACCGAGTTGGTCGCCGATTTGCGGCTGGAGCCGGTGCCGACCACGTCGCCGACGTAGGCGACCAGGTGGCCTTGGTCCTTCAGCGATTCGATGAAGGCGATCGGGCCGCGCTTGCCGTCTTCTTCCGGCTCGATGCCGTCGCGCTTGTTCTTCAGCATCGCCAGCGCGTGCAGCGGGATGTCCGGGCGCGTGGTGGCGTCGGGCGCCGGCGACAGGTCGTCGGTGTTGGTCTCGCCGGTCACCTTGAACACGGTGATGGTCAGGCTTTCCGGCACTTCCGGCTTGCTGGTGAACCATTCGGCGTCGGCCCAGCTTTGCAGCACGGCCTGGGCGTTGGCGTTGCCGGCTTCGGCCTTTTCCTGCACGTCGTGGAAGGCGTCGAACATCAGCAGGGTGTGCTTGAGCGCGTCGGCGGCGACGGCGCCGACTTCGGCGTCGTCCAGCAGCTGGATCAGCGGGTGGATGTTGTAGCCGCCCAGCATGGTGCCCAGCAGCTGGGTGGCGTGCGCGCGGGAGATCAGCGCGTTGGTTTCGCTGCCGAAGGCGACCGCGGCCAGGTAGGACGCCTTGACCTTGGCCGCGTCGTCGACGCCGGCCGGGACGCGGTGGCTCAGCAGCTCCAGCAGGAACGTTTCCTCGCCCGCCGGCGGGGCCTTCAGCAGTTCGATGACCTCGGCGGTCTGCTGTGCGGTCAGGGGCAGCGGCGGAATGCCCAGCGCGGCGCGCTCGGCAACGTGTTGGCGGTAGCTGGAGAGCATGGAGAGTCCCGTAGATGTAGCGGTGTGCACCGCGCCGGCGCCGCATCGTCCACGGCAGTGGGATGCGTCGCGGGCTGGCGGAGTTCGGAGCTTGCCCAGTCTCGACCGGTTCGGAGCGGGTCTGGCATGGGCGGCCCCTCGACCGCGTATTTTGCCTGGAATGGCGTTTCCGGGCAACGCGCCAGACCCGCCGCAGCCATATCCGGCAAGGCTTTGCGCGGTTTTTGCGGAACGCTGTGGCGCGCCTGCGACCATTGTCTGCACGCCACATGAATCCGATAGGGTGATAATCGCAAGCAACGCATGCCACCGCGCCTGGGCATCACCGGGCGCGCCAGCCGCACCTCAGGAGCCCCACCCCCATGCCCGACTCCTTCTCGACCCGCCGCCAGCTGTCCGTCAACGGCCGCGACTACACCTACTTCAGCCTGCCGGCGCTGGGCGAGCGCTACGACATCGCCCGCCTGCCCTACTCCATGAAGATCCTGCTGGAGAACCTGCTGCGCCACGAGGACGGCGGCATGACCGTCGGCCCGGAGCACATCGAAGCGGTGGCGCAATGGGACGCCACGCGCGAGCCGGACACCGAAATCGCCTTCATGCCCGCGCGCGTGGTGCTGCAGGACTTCACCGGCGTGCCCTGCGTGGTCGACCTGGCGGCGATGCGCGACGCGGTCGGCCGCCTGGGCGGCAAGCCGGCGCAGATCAACCCGCTGATCCCGTCGGAACTGGTCATCGACCACTCGGTCCAGGTCGACGTCTACGGCCGCCCGGACGCGCTGGACCTCAACGGCAAGATCGAGTTCGAGCGCAACAAGGAGCGCTACAGCTTCCTGCGCTGGGGCCAGAAGTCGTTCGAGAACTTCAAGGTCGTGCCGCCGAACACCGGCATCGTCCACCAGGTCAACCTGGAGAACCTGGCGCGCGTGGTCATGGGCCGCGAGGTCAACGGCGAGCTGCAGGCGTTCCCGGACACCGTGTTCGGCACCGACAGCCACACCACCATGATCAACGGCATCGGCGTGCTCGGCTGGGGCGTGGGCGGCATCGAGGCCGAGGCGGCGATGCTGGGCCAGCCTTCGTCGATGCTGATCCCGCAGGTGGTCGGCTTCAAGCTCAGCGGCAAGCTGCCCGAGGGCACCACCGCCACCGACCTGGTGCTGACCGTGACCCAGATGCTGCGCAAGCACGGCGTGGTCGGCAAGTTCGTCGAGTTCTACGGCGACGGCCTGCAGCACCTGCCGCTGGCCGACCGCGCCACCATCGCCAACATGGCGCCCGAGTACGGCGCCACCTGCGGCATCTTCCCGATCGACGCCGAGGCCCTGACCTACCTGCGCCTGTCCGGCCGCGACGAGGCCCAGATCGCCCTGGTCGAGGCCTACGCCAAGGCCCAGGGCCTGTGGCACGAGCCCGACCAGGCCCATGCGACCTATTCGGCGACGCTGGCGCTGGACCTGGGCGACGTCAAACCGTCCCTGGCCGGCCCCAAGCGCCCGCAGGACCGCGTGCTGCTGGAAAACGTGTCGGCCAACTTCAGCGAGAACCTCGGCCCGCTGATCGCCAACCGCAAGGCCAAGGTCGGCTGCGCCATCGACGAGCTCAAGGCCGAAGGCGGCGCCCAGCCGCAGGCCGAACACCTGGCCGCCAAGCCGGTGTCGCGCATCCGCATCCACGAGCAGGACGCCGACCTGTGCGACGGCTCGGTGGTGATCGCCGCGATCACCTCCTGCACCAACACCTCCAACCCGGCGGTGATGCTGGGCGCCGGCCTGCTGGCGCGCAACGCCGCGCGCCTGGGCCTGAAGGCCAAGCCCTGGGTCAAGACCTCGCTGGGCCCGGGCTCGCTGGTGGTCACCGATTACCTGAAGAAGGCCGGTGTGCTCGACGACCTGGAGCAACTGGGCTTCTACGTGGTCGGCTACGGCTGCACCACCTGCATCGGCAACTCCGGCCCGCTGCCGGACGAGGTCTCCAAGGGCATCGCCGAGAACGAACTGGTGGTGGCCTCGGTGCTGTCGGGCAACCGCAACTTCGAAGGCCGCGTGCATCCGGAAGTGAAGGCCAACTACCTGGCCTCGCCGCCGCTGGTGGTGGCCTACGCGATCGCCGGCACGGTCAACATCGACCTGACCCGCGAGCCGATCGGCAAGGGCAGCGACGGCCAGGACGTGTACCTGCGCGACATCTGGCCCAGCAACAAGGAGATCGGCGACATGATCGCCGCCACCGTCGGGCCGGAACTGTTCGCGCAGAACTACGCCGACGTGTTCAAGGGCGACTCGCGCTGGAACCAGATCGCCTCGCCGGACGGCGAGTCCTTCCAGTGGGACGAGACCTCGACCTACATCAAGAACCCGCCCTACTTCGACGGCATGACCATGCAGGTCGGCCATATCGACGATGTGACCGGCGCGCGCGTGATGGGCTTGTTCGGCGACTCGATCACCACCGACCATATCTCGCCGGCCGGCAACATCAAGAAGGACTCGCCCGCTGGACGGTTCTTGCAGGAACGCGGCGTGCAGCCGGCCGACTTCAACAGCTACGGCTCGCGCCGCGGCAACGACGACGTGATGGTGCGCGGCACCTTCGCCAACATCCGCATCAAGAACCTGATGTTCGGCGGCGAGGAAGGCGGCAACACGCTGTATTACGGCAAGGACGGCGGTGCCGGTGAGAAGCTGGCGATCTACGACGCCGCGATGAAGTACAAGGCCGACGGCGTGCCGCTGGTGGTGTTCGCCGGCAAGGAATACGGCACCGGCTCCTCGCGCGACTGGGCGGCCAAGGGCACCAACCTGCTCGGGGTCAAGGCGGTGATCGCCGAGAGCTTCGAGCGCATCCACCGCTCCAACCTGGTCGGCATGGGCGTGCTGCCGCTGCAGTTCAAGGACGGCGAGAACGCCCAGAGCCACGGCCTGGACGGCTCGGAAGTGGTGGACGTGACCGGCCTGCAGGACGGCGCCGCCAAGACCGCCACCCTGACCGCGACCAAGCCCGACGGCAGCCGTGTGCAGTTCGAGGTCAAGGTGCTGCTGCTGACGCCGAAGGAAGTGGAATACTTCCGTCATGGCGGCATCCTGCATTACGTGCTGCGGCAGCTGGCGGCGAAGAAGGCGGCCTAAGCCGCTTCGAACTGAACAAGCGCCGAGGCTCCCTTCTCCCGCTCGCGGGAGAAGGTGCCCGGAGGGCGGATGAGGGCGCATGAGGCGCGGCTTGCCGCGCAAGTTGCTAGTGCGTCTGCCCTCCCCCCGCAAGCGGGAAAGGGGCTCGATCGCGCCAGCCCCTACAACTTCGGCGTCCACTCCGCGCTGGTCATGCGCCACTCGCCTTCGGTTTCGCGCCAACCGGTTTCGACCTCGTACACCTGGGCCGCGTCCGGCAGCACCTTGCCCGCGCCGCCGCTGAGCGCGGCGCTGAAACGTACCGTGGCGCGGTCGCCCTGAATCGCGATCTGCGCCGGTCCCAGGGTCACGCCGACGTCGCGGTAGCGGCGGAAGCTCAGCATCGCCAGGCCACGCGCGCCGTTGCGGTCCATGCCTTCCGGGCCGACGAAGTCCTCCGCCAGGGTCGCGTGCAGGCCCTCCAGGTCGCGCGCCTCCATCGCCGTCTGCAGCGCGGCCAGGCTTTCGCGCAGGCGCTGCTCCGGCGGCGTGCGCGCGCAACCCGCCAGCAACGCCCATAGCGCCAGGGCGCTTGCGGCGAGCGCGATTGCGCGCCAACGCGATGCCGCCGAACCCGTCGCAGGAATGCCCATCGATCTGACCGTCCGTTCTATTTTCCAACCCTCATCCTGACACGCCCAGGCGCACTTTCGCGCTCGCACGACGCGTCACCTTGCCAGCCAATAGAGCCTATGCTCCAATCCGAACAGGACCGTACGGCGGCGCATTCGACGCGCTGCCATTGAACGGAAACGCCAGCGATAGAGAGGGGATCGCGATGAGTTTTGAACGTCCGTGGCTTGCCCAGTACCCGGCGGAAGTGCCGCCGCAAATCGACGTGGACGAGTTCCCGTCCATCGTCTCGGTACTGGAGAGCGCGATCGAGAAGTATCGCGACCGCCCGGCCTTCCATAACCTCGGCAAGACGCTGACCTACGGCGAGATCGACCGCCTCAGCGCGCAGTTCGCGGCCTACCTGCTAGGCGAGCTCAAGCTCAAGAAGGGCGATCGCGTCGCGATCATGATGCCCAACTGCCTGCAGTATCCGATCGCGACCTTCGGCGTGTTGCGCGCCGGCCTGACCGTGGTCAACACCAACCCGATGTACACCCCGCGCGAGCTCAAGCATCAGCTCGACGACTCCGGCGCCAGCGTCATCCTGGTGCTCGACAATTTCGGCGACACCGTCGCCGGCGTGGTCGCCGGCAGTTCGATCAAGGTCATCACCACCGGCCTGGGCGACATGCTGGGCTTCCCCAAGGGCCCGATCGTCAACTTCATGCTCAAGCACGTGAAGAAGATGATCCCGGACTACAACATCCCCGGCGCGATCCGCTTCCGCGACGCGCTGACCCTGGGCCAGATGCACAAGCTGCCCGAGGTCGAGATCACGCCCGACGACATCGCCTTCCTGCAATACACCGGCGGCACCACCGGCGTGGCCAAGGGCGCGATGCTCACCCACCGCAACCTGGTCGCCAACATGCAGCAGGCCGCGGCCTGGGTCGGCACCAACGTGCGCCTGGGCGAGGAAGTCATCATCACCGCGCTGCCGCTGTACCACATCTTCGCGTTGACGGCGAACGGCCTGGTGTTCATGAAGTTCGGCGGCCTCAACCACATGATCACCAACCCGCGCGACATGCCGGCGTTCGTGAAGGAACTGAAGAAAACGCCGTTCACCGCCATCACCGGCGTCAACACGCTGTTCAACGGCCTGCTCAACACGCCCGGTTTCAACGAAGTCGATTTCTCGCGCCTGCACCTGACCCTGGGCGGCGGCATGGCCGTGCAGCGCGCCGTCGCCGAGCGCTGGAAGCAGGTCACCGGCGTAACCCTGCTGGAAGCCTACGGCCTCACCGAGACCTCGCCGGCAGCCTGCATCAACCCGATGAACCTGGCCGACTACAACGGCGCGATCGGCCTGCCGATCTCCTCCACCGACGCCTGCGTCAAGGACGAGAACGGCAACATGCTGCCGATGGGCGAAGTCGGCGAGCTGTGCATCAAGGGCCCGCAGGTGATGAAGGGCTACTGGAAGCGCCCGGAGGAAACCGCCAACGTCATCGACGCCGACGGCTGGCTGCACACCGGCGACATGGCGCGCATGGACGAGCAAGGCTACTTCTACATCGTCGACCGCAAGAAGGACATGATCCTGGTCTCGGGCTTCAACGTGTACCCGAACGAGGTCGAGGACGTGATCGCGATGATGCCCGGCGTGCTGGAAGTCGCCGCGGTCGGCGTGCCGGACGAGAAGTCCGGCGAAGCGGTCAAGGTCGTGATCGTCAAGAAGGATCAGGCGCTGACCGCCGAACAGGTCAAGGCGCACGCGCGCGAGAACCTCACCGGCTACAAGCATCCCAAGTACGTCGAGTTCCGCACCGAGCTGCCCAAGACCAACGTCGGCAAGATCCTGCGCCGCGAACTGCGAGACGCGCCGGCGGCCTGAACGGCGCCGATCCGACCGCCCGACGCGCCGTCCGTCCGATAAGCCGCTCAAACGCGCCCGCAAGGCCCTGCGCCTTGCGGGCGCTTTGTTTTGGGCGCCTAGAATCGGCCCTGCCGGGTATCGGTTTGCCAAGCGGGTCACACACGCTGAGGCATCCTGAACCGGCCACACGCCCGTTCCAGCCGCGGGGTCGGCCAATTTCTGGAGCTTCGAGTCTGAACGGCAGGTGTAGCATGAATTTGTCGGGCCGACGCCCGCCATTCCCACCTACGACCAGGAGCCTCGCCATGTCTGCTGTCCCCGCACGTTTGCACCTCGAAGATTCTTCGCTGTTCCGCCGCGTCACCGATGCCGCCGGCACCGCCGACTGGTGCTACATGCACGCCAACCCTTCGCAGGTCTATCACCCCTGCTTCTCCGAGCGCCTGCTCTGGGACATGAAGCGCACCCAGGAATGCATTCGTCGCGAACTTGCCGCCGCCGACGATCGCAAAGCCGGCATCCATCACCTGGTGCTCGCCTCCGACGACAAGCTCGCCTTCAACCTCGGCGGCGATCTGGCGCTGTTCTCGCAGCTGATCCGCAACGGCAACCGCGGCCGCCTGCTCGAGTACGCCAAGCTGTGCATCGAGGTCGCGTTCAATCTGTACCAGCTGTACGAAGACCGCGTGCACTCCATCGCCGTGATCCAGGGCGACGCGCTGGGCGGCGGTTTCGAGGCTGCGCTGTGCTGCCACACCATCATCGCCGAGGAAGGCACCGGCATGGGCTTCCCGGAAGTGCTGTTCGATCTGTTCCCCGGCATGGGCGCCTACACCTTCCTCACCCGCCGCGTCACCCCGGTGCAGGCCGAGCGCATGATGCTGGACGCGCGCGTCTATCCGGTGGAAGAACTGCTGCGCATGGGCGTGGTCGACATGGTGGTTCCGCGTGGCGAAGGCCTGCGTGCGGCCGCCGACATGGTCAAGCGCAACCAGCGCATCGGCAACTCGCTGCGCGCGATGAACACCGTCCGCCAGGCCTGCAATCCGGTCACCCTGGACGAACTGCTGTCGGTCACCACCGAGTGGGTCGACGCGGCGATGCGCCTGAACGACCGCGGGCTGAAGACCATGGAACGCCTGGTGCGCGCGCAGCAGCGCCGCGCGGAATCGAACGCTCCGGCGCTTGCATTCGCATGAGGACTTCTCAGGGGGAGCCTGCCACGCGTCTTGCGTGGCAGGACGAGCGGGACCGGAACGGCGGCAGGATCAGGACACGTCGGGGACGTCTTTGCCGCGCCCGCTGCGGCTGAGGCGAGCGACTTCGTGACGGCTGGCGTCGGTCACCGCGGTTAGCTGCGCGGCCAGATCCGTCACCAGCTTGGATTGCTCGCGCGCCAGGACTTCGTCGCTCGCGCGCATGATCTGCGAACAGCGCTCGGCGATCGAGTGCGCGCCCAGGTTTTCGGCCACGCCCTTGTAGGCGTGCGCGACCTCGCGGAATTCCTCCCAGTTGCGCGCCGCGCCGACCTTGGCCAGCTCCTGCTGGCAGCCGCCGGCGTCCTTGAGGCACTGCTCGACGAAGTCGCGCAGGAACTGCTCGCCCAGGCCCATTTCCGCCAGTTCCGCCAGCACGGCCGGATTGGTCAGCGGCCGGCTCACGTCGCTGATCGCGCGCACCGCCGGCAGCTTCTGCGAATCGACCACGTCGGCGATGGTCTCCAGCAGCCGCCCGACCACGATCGGCTTGGTCAGGAAGGCCATCGCGCCGGCCTCGTTGGCCGCCTCCGACGCCTGCAGGGTGGCGTCGGCGCTGAGGATGATGGTGGGCGTGTTGCGGCCGGTGCCGGCCTGCATGAAACGCAGCTGGCGGATCACGTCCAGGCCGCTCAGGCCGGGCATGTGCATGTCCAGCACCGCCAGCTCGAACTGCGCGACCTCCAACTGGTCCAGCGCCTGCTCGCCGTCGTTAACCGCGGTCACGCGATGGCCGGCGCGCTCCAGGATGCGCGTGAGCACGGTGCGGTTGGCCTGCTGGTCGTCGGCGATCAGCACGCGCAGGTTGCGCACCCGCGTCTTGTGGCGGATGAAGGGATCTTCGAACGAGATCACCTTGCCGCCGTCGCTGTGCACGGTCTCGTGCTGTTGGGTCGGCTGGGTCTCCTCCAGCAGCATCGGCAGCTCGATCCAGAAGTGGCTGCCGCCGCCGGTGTTCTGCTCCAGGCCGATCTCGCCGCCCAGCAACTGGGTCAGGGTGCGCGCGATCGTGGTGCCCAGGCCGGTACCGCCGAAACGCCGGGTCGGGCCGTTGTCGACCTGCTCGAAGGCCTGGAAGATGCGTTCGGCGTCCTGGCTGGACACGCCGATGCCGGTATCGCGCACCGAAAAGCGCAGCCAGACGCGGCGCTCGGGATCGGTCGCGGTCTCGCGCCCGCCGGCCAGCCGCGCGACCAGCGACACCCCGCCCTTCTCGGTGAACTTGACCGCGTTGTGCATCAGGTTCAGCAGCACCTGGGTCAACAACGCGCTGTCGCCGTTGAGGCGCACCGGTACGTCGTCCTCGATGTCGACCTTGAAGGTCAGGCCCTTGGCCGAGGCCAGCGGCTGCAGCATCTTCTGCAGGCGCTTGAGGACTTCCTGCAGGTTGAAGTCGACGTCGCGGCGCTGCAGCTTGCCGGCCTCGATCGCCGAGATGTCGAGCACGTCGTTGACCAGCAGCAACAGCGACTGCGCGGAGGTGTGGATGACCTCGGCGTACTCGCGCTGCTCCGGCGCCAGGCGGGTGCCGTGCATCAGCTCGGCCATGCCGATGATGCCGTTGAGCGGCGTGCGCAGCTCATGGCTCATATTGGCCAGGAAACGGGTCTTGGCCTCGTTGGCGCGGCGCGCGTCCTCGGTCGCCTTCTGCAGGCTGCGCAGCAGCGAGGACAGATAGGCGGGGATCGCCACCAGCCCCATCCACAGGCCCGCGGCCAGGTACGGCTGCACGCGCCAATACGGATTGCCGATCACCACCGCCATGAACGAGGCGGCCGCCAGGATCGCGGCCGAGTATAGATAGGTGGTGCCGTAGCGCAGGCCGTTGCCGATGGTCACCCACAGCACGATCACGTACAACGGCGCCAGCGAGGGCGCGTCCAGCGACATCAGCATCGCCAGCGTCGAGTAGTCGGCGATCATGCCGATCCAGCGCCGGATGTGCGACACGCCAGGCGAGATCACGATCGCCGCCATCAGGCCCAGGCCGATCACCGATTCGCCCAGCATGACCCACAGCATGGTCATGGTGGCGTGGCTGTCGCGCTCGAACGCGTGCAGGCTCAGCAGGTAGGCCACGATCAGGCAGGCGATGACCAGTCGAACCAATGCCTGCCCGTGCTCGCTGTCCGGGCGATTCGAAAGGCGCTCCTTCAGCAAGCGCAGGACGGAAGCCATCGGCTACTCCATGCCGGGTCGGGGGACACTCGTCGAATAGCGGCTGCAGATCTCTTCAAGACGGGCGCGGCTGCGGATCAGGGCGTCCACGCAGCGCGGGTCGAACAGGCGGCCGCGCTGGGCGTACAAATACCCCAAAGCGGCGTCCACGTCCCAGGCCTTCTTGTAGGGACGCGGCGAAATCAGGGCGTCGAAGACGTCGGCGACCGCGACGATCCGCGCTTCCAGCGGGATCTCCTCGCCCACCAGGCCGTCGGGATAGCCGCTGCCGTCGTAACGTTCGTGATGGCGCAGCGCGATCATCGCGCCGGCCTGGATGAAACGGTTCTGGCTGCCGCTGAGCAGCTCGTAGCCGATCTTGGGATGGCGGCGCATCACCGCCGTCTCCTCCTCGGTCAACGGGCCGGGCTTCATCAGCACCGCGTCGGGGATCGCGATCTTGCCCACGTCGTGCAGCGGCGCGGCCATCTCGATCACCCGCACCTCGTCCTCGAACATGCCCAGCGCCTCGGCGATCAGCCCGGCGATGTGGGCCATGCGCTCCAGGTAGGCGCTGGTGCCGGCGTCGCGGTACTCGATCGCGCGCGCCAGCCGCGACAGCGTCTCGCGCTCGCGTTCCTCGACCTCGTGCATGCTCGACAGCAGGCGCTGTTCCAGCGACAGCGCGCGCTGCTTGACGTTCTCGGACTGCTGGCGCAACTGCAGCAGGTTACGGCAACGCGCGCGCAGCTCGCGCGGACGCACCGGCTTGACCAGGAAATCGATCACGCCCGCTTCCAGCGCGGCCTGCCGCACCGGCTCGTCGCCGACCACGGTGACCAGGATGATCGGAATGTCGCGGTGCAGCGGCAGGCGGCGGAAACGGCGCGCGAACTCCAGGCCGTCGATGCCGGGCATGCGGTAGTCCAGCAACAGCAGGTCCGGCTGGCTGGACTCGCACCAGGCCAGCGCGGCCTCGGGCTCGCCGAAGTCGTGCACGGCCAGCTCGGACGCAATGTCCTCGATGATGTGGCGCAGCATGGTGCGCGCGGACGTTTGGTCATCGACGATAACGACGTTCACACCGGCATCCGTGAGGGGCCACCCCCTGTGGTGGCCGACTGGACGAGGATACCCCGCCCAGCGGCAGTTGACAGCCGCCCCGTTCACTTTGCGGTGCGACGCACAACGACAACGGCGAAAGACAGCAAAACCGGACGTTATCGGCGTGCCCGGCGACGTTCACGGCCGGCCCCGCCGACCGTTGCCGCGACCGGTCGGCGCAGGCAGACCGGTCGCGCCGCGCGCTCAACCCGCTTCGGGGCGCATGTACGGGAACAGCAGCACGTCGCGGATCGAGGACGAACCGGTCAGCAGCATCACCAGCCGGTCGATGCCCACGCCCAGGCCGCCGGTGGGCGGCAGGCCGACTTCCAGTGCGCGGATGTAGTCGGCGTCGAAGTGCATGGCCTCGTCGTCGCCGCCGGCCTTCTGGTCGACCTGGGCGCGGAAGCGCGCGGCCTGGTCCTCGGGATCGTTGAGCTCGGAAAAGCCGTTCGCCAGTTCCTTGCCGCCGATGAACAGCTCGAAGCGGTCGGTGAGCTCCGGGTCCAGGTCGTTGGCGCGCGCCAGCGGGCTGACCTCGACCGGGTGGTCGGTGATGAAGGTCGGCTGGATCAGGGTGTGTTCGACCGTGGCCTCGAAGATCTCCAGCAGCAGCTTGCCCCAACCGTAGGACGGCTTGATCGCGATCTTGAGGCGGGCGCAGTGGGCGCGCATCGCGTCCAGGTCGCGCAGCTGCTCGCGCTGGATCTCGGGGTTGTGTTCCAGCACCGCGTCGATCATCGACCAGCGCCGGAACGCCGGGCCCAGGTCGATGCTATGGCCGTCCCACTCCGAGACCACCGAATCGACCTGCTGCGCGCAGTGGCGGATCACCGCCTCGGTCAGGTCCATGATCTCGTTGTAGGTGGCGTAGGCCTCGTACAGCTCGAGCATGGTGAATTCGGGGTTGTGCCGGGTCGACACGCCCTCGTTGCGGAAGTTGCGGTTGATCTCGTAGACCCGCTCCAGGCCGCCCACGGTCAGGCGCTTGAGGTACAGCTCCGGCGCCACGCGCAGGTACAGCTGCAGGTCCAGCGCGTTGTGGTGGGTCACGAACGGCTTGGCCGCGGCGCCGCCGGGGATGTAATGCATCATCGGCGTTTCCACTTCCAGGAAACGGCGCGCGTCCAGCCAGGCGCGGATCGCGCGGATGATCAGCGAGCGCTTGACGAACACCTCGCGCGCGTCGGGCGACACGATCAGGTCGACGTAGCGCTGGCGGTAGCGCTGTTCGACGTCGGCCATGCCGTGGAACTTGTCCGGCAGCGGGCGCAGCGCCTTGGTCAGCAGACGCAGACTCTCGGCCTTCAGCGACAGCTCGCCGGTGCGGGTGCGGGTCAGCTCGCCCTCGGCCGAAACGATGTCGCCCAGGTCCAAGTCCTTGAACACCTCGTACGCGTCGCCCAGCACGTCCTTCTTCAGCCACAGCTGCAGGCGGCCGGACTCGTCCTGGATCTGGGCGAAGCCGGCCTTGCCCATGTCGCGCTTGAGCAGCACGCGGCCGGCCACGGCCACGCGGTGGTGCTGGCCTTCCAGCGCCTCGGCGCCCCACTGTTCGGCATCGGCGTATTGCGACTGCAGGTCGCCGACGAAGTCGCCGCGGCGGAAGTCGTTGGGGAAGGCGATGCCCTGCCCGCGCAGCGCCGTGAGTTTGGCGCGACGCTCGGCGATCAGGTGGTTCTCGTCGTGCGGCGTGGTCTCGGGCGTCTGGTCGGTCATGGTCTTCGTAGGGTTGGGGTTGCGATGGGACGGGGTCAGGAAAGCAGAGTACTGGCAGCGGGCGCGGTTTGCTCGCCGCCGCGGGCGGCGGGCGGCCCGGAAGACCGGGTGACCTTGCGCACATCCGCGTCGCCGGCGCCGGGTCTAGATTCGGTGCTGCGCCTCAGTCGAAGGCGCGCCCACGAGGTGGATGCCGCATGTTCAAGAAGGTTCTGATCGGCCTGGCGATGGTGATGGTGGTCTGCGCCCTCGCCCGCGCCGGCTACGAGTTCGGCCAGCACATGGCGCAGCGCGACCAGGCTCAGCAGGCCCAAGCGCAGGCCGCCGCGACGCCGCCCGCGCCCTGAGTCCGGCCATGGCGGCGGACGGCGACCCGTGGTCGCGTCCGCCGCGGCCGCGACTCAGACCGCGTCGCTGCGTTTGGAGCCGGCTTCCAGGCCCGATTTCAGGCTGGCCTCGACGAATTCGTCCAGGTCGCCGTCGAGCACCTTCTGGGTATCGCTGCGTTCGATGCCGGTGCGCAGGTCCTTGATCCGGCTCTGATCGAGCACGTAGTTGCGGATCTGGCTGCCCCAGCCGATGTCGGACTTGGTCGCCTCGACCGCGTCGCGCTCGGCGTTGCGCTTCTGGATTTCCAGCTCGTAGAGCTTGGCGGCCAGCATCTTCATCGCGTTGTCGCGGTTCTGGTGCTGGCTGCGGCCGGTCTGGCAGGCGACCACGATCCCGCTGGGGACGTGGGTGATGCGCACCGCCGACTCGGTCTTGTTGACGTGCTGACCGCCGGCGCCGGAGGAGCGGTAGACGTCGGTCTTGAGGTCGGCCGGATTGATGTCGATCTCGATGTTGTCGTCCACTTCCGGCGACACGAACACCGAGGTGAAGCTGGTGTGGCGGCGGTTGTCGGAGTCGAACGGCGACTTGCGCACCAGCCGGTGCACGCCGGTCTCGGTCTTGAGCCAGCCGTAGGCGAAATCGCCCTCGACCCGCAGCGTGGCGGACTTGATGCCGGCGACGTCGCCGCCGCTGACTTCCATCAGCTCGGTCTTCCAGCCGCGCGACTCGCACCAGCGCAGGTACATGCGCAGCAGGATTTCGGCCCAGTCCTGCGCCTCGGTGCCGCCGGCGCCGGCCTGGATGTCGACGAAGGCGTTGGCGCCGTCCATCTGGCCGGAGAACATGCGCCGGAACTCGAGCTGCTCGACGTCCTTGGCGTAGCGCTCGACGTCGTCGACCACGGCCAGCGCGGTCGATTCGTCGTTCTCCATTTCCGCCAGCTCCAGCAGTTCGCCGGCGCCGACCAGACCCTCGGTGAGGTCGCGGATGCCGTTGACCACCTTCTCCAGCGCGGAGCGCTCGCGGCCCAGGCCCTGGGCGCGTTCGGCGTTGTTCCAGACGTCCGGGTGTTCCAGCTCGCGGTTTACTTCTTCGAGGCGTTCGACCTTGCTGTCGTAGTCAAAGATACCCCCTGAGCGAATCCAGCCGTCCGGTGAGGTCGGCGATGCGCTGGCGGACGGGATTGAGTTCGATCATGTCCGGTGGTTTAGGTGTGCGGATGAACCGTCAATTCTAGCAGGCCGGGGGGCCCGACTGGCTGGGGCGGAAACCGCCAGGCCGGGAATCGCCGGGGCGCGGGATGCGGGCACGCCCGCGGCCCGTCCGTGCCCGGTCCTGCCGCGCTCACTTCACCTCGAACTCGCCCACCAGCACCGTCTCCGACTGCTGCTTCAGGCGCAGGGTCACGCGCTGGTCGCGCTGGCGCGCGGTGCCGAAGCCGGTGCTCAGCCACAGCTGCAAGGTGGTGGCGCCGGTGACCAGTTGCTGGCGGTCGCCGTAGAAGTTGGCCTCGACCTTGTACTTGCCGGGCTTGGCGTCGCGCAGCATGAACTCCTCCGGCCCGTAGCCGCCGGTGAAGTCGTTGGACAGGCGCCCGCCCTGGTACGTCAGCGGATGCTGATAGAAGCAGCGCTCGCCGTTGGGATCGGTCACCCACAGGTCCATGTCGGAGTTGTCGCTGTCCCAGCTCAGCACCGCGCGCAGGTCCAGCGGCAGGTTGCGCAGCAGGCGCGGGTCGATGCGCGAGGTGTCCAGCGTGCCGCCGGCCTGGGCGACGATGGCGTTGAGCTCGTGCAGCGCGATCAGGGTCACGCCCTCGAAGCGGGCGTCCCAGGGCCGGCTGACCACCTCGTAGAGCTGATCGATCGCCGGCTGATACTCGCGCAGCGCGGCGTGCGCCAGGCCCAGGTCGCGGTAGCTCTGCGGTTCTTCCTCGGCCAGCCGCGCGACGCGTTCGAACAGCGGCAGCGCCAGCGCCGGCTCGTCGGCCTGCAACAGGCGGTAACCGAGCACGCGCAGGATGTGGCGGTTCTCCAGGTCGAGTTCGGCCAGGTTGGACAGCACCCGCAGCGCCAGCGCGCGTTGCTGTTTTTCCAGCAGTACGTCGGCGACGTCGAGGTAGAACGCGGTGCTGGCGGCGTAGCCGTCGCGTTCGTCCAGGTAGATCGCGTAGGCCTGATCCGGCGCGGCCTTGCGCAGGCGCGCGGCATAGGGCGAATCGGGCTTCCAGGCCTGCAGGGCGATGCTGACGCCGCGGCCTTCGCCGCGATCGGCCTCCGCCGCCATCGGCTGCGGCACGCCGCCGGCTGCGGGCGCCGCCTCGCGCAGGCGCGCGCCGATGACGGCTATCCGGTCCAGCGCGGCCGACTCCTCGGCCAGTGCCAGCGGCTCGCCGATCTCCGGCGCGGCATCCGCCGGCGCGGGCGCCGGCGCAGGCGGCATCGGCGGCATGTAGGCGTAGCCGTCGGCTGCGGGCGCGGCCTGCACCAGCCCCTTGGCGATGCGTTCGGGCTGCGGCGGCCGGCCCTTGGGCCAGGCCTTGCTCCACCACTGCACCTGCTCGTCGAACTGCGTGGCGACCGCATCCAGATGGTTGCGGCGGTCGCGCTCGCGCTGTTGGCCCTGCTCGGCCTTCAGGCGCGCGAACTCGGCGCGGTACTCGGCCGGCGGCGCGATGTCGTGCTGCACGTAGTCGGCCACCGCCTCCAGCACCAGCAGCGAGCTTTCCGGCGTGACCAGGCCGAAGTCGCGGCTCAGGCGCGCGATGCGCGCGCGGTGCAGTTCCGGTTCCGCGCCCAGCGCACGCACCGAATACCCCGCCCACAGGCGCGCGGCGTAGGCGCTGCGCGGGCCGTCGCCGTCCACGCGCAGGCGGATCGGCGCCTGACCGGACAGACGCAGGCTCAGCTCGGCCTGCGGCGAACTCAGGCGGCCGGCGATGCGCAGCACGCCGTCGCGCGGGTAAGGCGACTCGGCGACCAGATCGGTGGCGCCGACCGCGTCGAGTTCGTCCAGGCGCAGCGGAGCGGCCAGCAGCGCATCGGCCGCAGACGCGACCTCGGCGGCGGTATGCCAGGCGATCAAACGGCCGCCGTGGGTTTCGGCCAGCGCGCTCAGGCGTGCGCTGTCGGCGGCATCGCCGGCGGAGTTGATCGCGTACAGGCGCTGCGCGCGTTGCAGTTCGGGAAAGCGGCGCTGGCCGTAGTTGAACAGGCCGTCGCTGACCAGCAGGTATTCCTCCACGTCCGCCTGCGGCGTCCAGCCGCCGGGGTCGGTGGCGCCGTCGTAGACGGTGGCCTTGAGCGCGGCGCGCAGCTCGCGCCAGTCGCCGCCGCGCACCGGGTACGCGACCGGGCCCTCGGCGCGGTCGCGCAGGCGGATCAGACGCACCTGCGCGTCGCCCAGCGCGGCGAAGTAGCGCTCCAGCACGGCCAGTTCGCCGGCCTGGTCGCGCTTGCGGCCGGAGGCCGAGCTGTCCCACAACAGACCCACCACCTTGGGCAGCGCGCGCTGCGCGGGCTGCGACGGCACCGGCACCTCGGCGACGAAGTACTGGCGGTCGTCGACGCTTTGCACGTAGGCCTGCGCCGCGCGCGTGCCGTCGAAACGCAGGCCGAGCCCCTGCCCTTGCAGCATCCGCGCACGCGGCACCTGGGCGACATAGGCGCCGTCGCGGTCGCGCCGGAATGCCAGCTCGCCGAAACCGCGCTCGACCGTCGGCGCCTGGCGCGCGATCACGCGCAGCGCGACTTGCTCGACTTCGCGCGCATACGCCAGCGGCAGGCGCATGCGGCGGCCGTCGCCGTCGGGGCTCAGGGTTTCGACATAGCTCAGGCGCACGCGGCGCGTGCCCTGGGCCGGGATCGGGTACACGCGCAGGCGGAAATGGTTGCCTTCGGTCTTCTCCAGCAGCGCCGGATCCACGCGACGGCGCTCGATCGCTTCGAACACCGCCTGCGCCTTGGCCTTGGGCACGGGCACCGCGTCGCGCATGCGGCCGTCGATGTCCAGGGCGAAGGCGCTGATCTGCTGGCCGTCGCGCAAGGGGAACTGCAACTGGCCTTCCAGCGGCCGCGCATTGGGATTGCGGAACACCAGCTCGACCGTGGTCTGGGCCAGACCGCCGTTGACCTCGACCTCGACCTGCGCCGACTCCAGCGCGATCGGCCGCTCGGCGCCCGCGGCGCGCATCAGCGGCGGCGCGGTCAGCGCGCGATCGTCGGCCGGGCCGATCACCTGGGCGGCGACCGCCCCGCTCAGCCCCAGCAGCAAGCCCATGGACAAAAATATGGAACGCACCGGTCACCCCTTGTGGATTCGTTGTCGGTCGCAGCTATCGGTAGCCAACGCATGCGCGGGCTGAAAGGGGTTGGACGCCAACCAGACGCATCCGAATCCCGAACTCGCACCGTCCCCGCGATCACCATAAAGCCTGGACGCGCCGGCAGCGCGAGCGCAGGCGCAGCGGCGCCCGATCCGGACCGGTTTTCCCAAGCGGCGACTTTTCCGCTTCGAAAAATGAGACTCACAGCACGCTACCTGAGTGAAAACCCCTGCCGACACCCGGTCCGGGCCTGGGTCGCGGCGCCCATGATCCGATCTGCCCCGCCTGAGGCGAGCGCACAACGGGACCTTCATCAGTTCACTGGGAGCCAGACGCAATGACACGCAAAGGGATGCTTCGCTACACGCTGTTGGTCGGTATTTCCTGCGCCGCGGGCGCGGTTTGCGCGGCGGAAATGTCGTCCGCGCCGGTGACCGCCCGGCCTATGGCCAGCGCCCTGGGCGGCGCCGATTTCGCCACCGGCGGCAAGGTCCGCGCGCAACGCGCGGTCGACCTGGGTCTGCCCGATGCGGCCAGCCTGGCCGCCGTGCGCACGCGCCGCGCCGACCAATACAAGCACGGCCAGCCGCTGGAAATCGGCTTCGCCCGCAACGTGGCGCGCAGCAAGGTCGACCTGACCTCGCTGGACTGGGAGGCCCTGCCCGACGGTTCGCACGGCGCCCGCTTCACCTTGTCCTCGACCCACGCCGTCGCCCTGCGCGCCGGCTTGCTCCTGCGTTCGGCGCGCAAGTCCGGCGGCGATCCGTCGGCGGTGACCCTGCGCTTCGCCGGCAACGACGGCCGCGTGTTCACCGACAGCGGCCGCAGCTACAGCGGCGACGAGGCCGGCTGGTCGCCGACCGTGGCCGGCGACACCCTGACCGTGGAAATCGTGCTCGCCCCCGGCCAGCGCCCGGACGCCTTCAACCTGAGCGTGCCGCAGCTCTCGCACCTGGACGTGGACCCGGCTTCGAACACCCGCGACCTGTCCAAGGCCAGCGGCATCGGCGCCAGCGGCGCCTGCGAGAAGGACATCGTCTGTCGCGTCAATCCCACCGCCGGCTTCCTGGCCGCGAGCAAGGCCGTGGCGCGCATGGTCTACACGGCCAAGGGCAAGTCCTACCTGTGCACCGGCACCCTGCTCAACAACAACAACTCGCCCAAGCGCCAGCTGTTCTGGACCGCCGCGCACTGCATCAGCACCCAGAAGGTCGCGGACACCTTGCAGACCTACTGGTTCTTCGACGCCACCGCCTGCAACAACGACACCGCCAACCCCGGCGCGGTCACCCTGACCGGCGGCGCCTACCTGCGCCACGCCAACACCACGCGCGACACCTCGCTGCTGGAACTCAAGACCGCGCCGCCGACCGGTGCGCACTACGCGGCCTGGAACAGCAGCGCCATCGCCACCAACGGCACCGCGATCGAGGGCATTCACCACCCCGCGGGCGATCTGAAGAAGTACTCGCTGGGTTCGGTGACCAGCCTGTCCTACACGCTGGACGGCAAGTCGCCGCTGACCCGCGTGGTTTGGAACACCGGCGTCACCGAGGGCGGCTCCTCGGGCTCGGCGCTGTTCACCATCGCCGGCTCGGGCGACTACCAGCTGCGCGGCGGCCTCTACGGCGGAACCTCGTTCTGCTCGGCGCCCAGCGATCCGGACGGCTACTCGCAGCTCAGCGGCGTGTGGTCCAGCATCTCGTCCTACTTCGGTCCCTGATCCGCGGCCTGCGCCACCCCGCAGCCCCTCCCGCTGTCATGCGGGAGGGGCTGTCTCCGTTCAGATCTTGAAATCGTCGAACGCGACCTGCTGGTCGGGCACGCCCAGTTTGCGCAACAGTTGCCGCGTCGCCGCCAGCATGGCCGGCGGGCCACAGACGTAGAACTCGCACGCCGCCACATCCGCATGCCGGCTGAGCAGATGCGCGTGCGCGGCCTCGTGCACCAGGCCCTGAGCCAGGCCGTCGCCCTGCCCGGCCTCCTCCGACAACACCAGGTGCCAGCTGAAGTTTTCGTGCGTCCGCGCCAGCCCGGCCATCTCCGCCGCATAGGGCGCGTCGCGCAGCGTGCGTGCGCCGTACCAGTAGTGGATGCGCTCGCGCGCGCCGCGGTCGAGCCGCGCGTGGATCATCGCCCGCAGCGGCGCCATGCCCGCCCCGCCGCCGATGAACACCTTTTCGCGCTCGCCCGGCTTGACCGCGAAATCGCCGAACGCACCGCTGTAACGGACCGTGTCGCCGGCTTTGAGCGAGTACAGGTAGGTCGAGCCCTTGCCGAAGCTCGCGCGTTTCTTGTGGTGCGCGCCCGGACTGAAGCGCGCCAGCAAGGTCAGGCGCCCATCGGCCTTGTCGACCGGCAACGCCAGCGAGTACGAACGGCGCACCGCGTCCTTGTTGTGCAAGGCCTGCGGCAGCTCGAGCGCGGCCCAGTCGTCGCGGTGGTGGTCGGGGTAGACGACATCGTCCCGCTGCAGGCGGTAGTCCGGCACATGCACCTGCAGGTAGGCGCCGGGCTGGAACTCCGGCCCCGGCGGCTGCTCGGGCCGCAATACGATCTCGCGCAGGAACGGGGCCACCGCCGTGACCGACTCGACCGTGGCCTCACGCTGCGTCCACAGGCCCGCGCCGCCCGCCACTTCGACCTGCAGGTCGCCGTCCAGCGCCAGGTTGCAGGCCAGGCGATGGCCGCTGCGCAGACGGCTTTCGTCGAGATGGGCGCGGTCGGCGCTGGTCGGCGCCGGTGCCGCGCCGCGCACCCGCACCTCGCACAGGCCGCAGCTCTGTCCGCCGCCGCAGTTCGACGGCAGTTGCAGGCCGTTGCGCGCCATCGCCAGATACACCGTGTCGCCTCGGTGCGATTCCAGGGAGCGCAGCTTGTCGCCGGCGTTGTCGAACACCGTCAAGGCGCGCGACGGCCGCCAGCGCGCAGGCACGAACTCGTCCAGGCGGAAGCTCGCGATCAGCAGCCACACCCCGGACAGCGCGATCCACAGTCCGCCGGCCGCGGCCATGATCACCAGCGGATTGTTGAAGTCCTGGCGTCCGGTGTAATCCATGATGTGCAACATCCAGAAGATGTCGAACAGACGCCAGCGGTCGTTGCGGCGCTCCAGGATGCGGCCGTCCTGCGCCGACAGGTACAACGTGGTGCCGTCGCCGTCGTCGAAATCCACGCGCCAGAACGGGCCCGCGTGCCCGCGCACTTCGAGCGTGGCGTCCTGCATCCACTGCGGCGTCGCGGGACGTCCATCGCCCACGTAGTCCGCCGCGGCCAGGGCGCCGGCCAAGACGGCGTCGATCTTCAGCGCTCGTCCGTCGCGCGCGTCGAGCAGCCAGACGCTGTCCTTGTGGCTGAGGCGATAGACCGGGCGTTCCTGCAACCAGGCCGCCTCCACGGCCTGCACCGGCTTGCCGGCGCGGGCCAGCAGTTGCGCGGGCGTCAGGGTGCCCTGCGGCCAGGCGCGCACGGTCTGCGCGGCGTGCGCGCGATGACGATGCCCCTGGACGGTTTCGTGATCGAGCACGCTCATCACCAGGCCGCTCGCGGTCCACAGCACGAACTGCAACGCGACGATCAGGCCCACCCATTTGTGCAGCGTTCTCATCCAGGGCGTCATGCGGGGCGCCTCTTGCTGAAGCTGTACACCAGCAGCCAGACACCGCTGAGCGCGAACACCAGGCCCAGCCCGGACGCGACGCGCAGCAGGGTGTTGTTGACGTCGCTGCGCTCCTCGTAATCCATGATGTGGAACATCCACAGGAAGTCGAACCAGCGCCACAGGTCGTGGCGCTTGGCCAGCAGCTCGCCGGTCTGCGGCGACAGGTACAGCGCGGTCTCGTTGTCGTCGGCGAACGCGACGCGCCACATCGGCACCGGCCGGGTTTTGACTTCGCCCGGCGCCTCACGCAGCAGTTGCACCGACGCGATCGGTGCCTCGTCCTGATAGAGCGACATCGCCAGCGCGCGCGCGCTCGCCTCGTTCAAGGGGCTGAGCGGATCGCCGCTGCGCGCATCGACCAGGCTTACGTTTCCGCCTTGGCGCAGTTCATAGACCTCGCGGTCCATGAAACGCTTGAGCCGGAAGGCGGTCAGTCCGGGATAGCGTTCGCGCAAGGTATCGGGCGCGACGAACGCGGCCGATGCGGACAGCGGTTTGGCGCGGGTATGCGCCAGATGATCGCCGTGGATGATGTCGATCGAAATGGACGTCATGTACAGGCCACTGATCATCCACAGCAAGGCCTGGACGCCGATCACCAGGGCGATCCATTTGTGGGCGCGGCGCGCCCAGAAGGCAGGTTTCATAGCTTCACCACTCTCGATTCGTGCGCATATCGGCGATGCCGCGGTCCCGCCGGCGACCACCGGCGGGCCCGCTGCGCATCACCAGCGGTAGGTGGCTTTGAGGTTCCAACGCCGGCCCAGCAGGTCGTAGGTCATGGTGTCGGTGTTGGCGTCGGTCCAGCTTTGGATGAAGGGCGGCGACTTGTCGAACAGGTTGTCGATGCCCACCGACAGATCGAAGGCCTCGCTGAACGCGTACTTGGCCTGGACGTTGTGGTAGCTCACGCTGGGCGCGCGGTCGCCGATGTCGCCGCGCGCGGCGTTGATGTCGTCGGCCGAACCGATGTATTGCACGCTGTACGAGCCTGACCACGGACCGCGCGCCAGGGTCAGCGAACCGAACCAGCGCCACTGCGTGTAGCTGCCGCGGCCGCCGGTGATCTTGCCGGCGTAACGGATCTCGTCGGCGCCGAGGAACGGACGCACGTCGTAGTTCTTCAGATACGACAAGTCCCAGTTCAAGCTTGCGTCCCAACCGGCCAGTTCGAACTGATACAGCAGGCCCAGGTCCAGGCCCGAGACGCGCTCGCTGGCGGCATTGACCGGCTGGGCCGAAAGGAAATCGATCTCGCCGGTCAGCGGGTTGCGGGTGAAGTTGGCGCTGCTGCAGAACGGATGGCTCAGGCCCGGCGTGTTGTAGCAGACCGCGAGCTTGGTCGACCCGTCGATGCGCTGGATCGCATGGTCGATCTTGATGTTGTAGTAGTCCAGGGTCAGGGTCAGGTCGGGCGCGAAGCTCGGCGTCCAGACGGCGCCGACGGTCAGGGTTTCGGCGTCCTCCGGCTGTAGCTCGGCGTTGCCGCCGACCGTGGTCAGGACCGAATTGCCCAGTTGGGTGTAGCCCACCGGCACGCCCGCGGCCTGGCAGTTCTGATAGATCACCGACGAAGCCGGCTTGCTGCTCCAGCCGCCGCAGGGATCGGTGGTGGTCAGGTTGCCTTCGGACACGCCGCCGAAAAGTTCGGGCACGTTGGGGATGCGGAACGCGGTCGCGTAGTTGGCGCGCAGCTTTAAGGAAGGCACCACCTGCCAGTCCAGACCGACTTTGTAGTTGGTGTCTGCGCCGAACAGGTCGTAGTCGGAGTAGCGCACCGCGGCGTTGAGCGTCAACGCATCGGCCAAGGCCTTACCCTGCAGCAGCGGCACGGCGATTTCGGCGAACACTTCCTTGGCGGTGTACTCGCCGGCGATGCGCTGCTGCTGGTTGGTGTTGGCGATGCCCAGCACGGTCAGCGGATCGGGATCGCGCCAGCCGCGTTCCTTGCGCACCTCCACGCCGGTCGCCAGGCCGACCCAGCCGGCCGGCAGCTCGAACAGCTGGCCGCTGACGTTGGCGGTGAAGCTCTTCTGCTCGTTGCCGCCGCTGTCGCGGGTGGTGAACATGATGTAGTCCAGCACCTGCTGGGTGACGTCGCCGTAGCCCAGGTAGTCGGCGCAGGGAATCGCCGCGCCGGGCGCGTTGCTGCACACGGCGGTGTTCAAGGTCTGATCGACGCGGTCCAGGTTGGCGACCTTGTCGGACCCGTCGATGCCGGTGTTGCGGCCCCAGTTCAGCGCCGCCGACCAGTCCCAGCCGACGCCGAACTTGCCGTCCAGGCCGAGCACCACGCGGAAGGTATCGGTTTCCTGATAGAACTCGCGCGCGCCGGCTTCCTGCAGACGGCGACGCTGCAGCAGCAGGTTCTGCCCGGTCGGGTTGGTGGGATGGTTGGCGGCGATGTTGATCGGCCGGTACTGGCCGATCGCGCCCGGCGTGGCCAGCTGATTGGACTGACGGTTGGTGTACATCAGCTCGGTGAACAAGCGCAGGTCGTCGTTGAGGTTCAAGTTGCCGAAGCTGCTGAAACTCAGGCGCTTGATCGGGTTGACCGCGTTGAGATACGGGTTGCCGTTGTAGTTGTGCTTGGCCGAATAGGTCTCGTAGAAATCGCCGTCGCCGTTCGGGTCCTGGTTGAAGTTGACTCGGCGCCCGTCGGCGAGCACGGCGCGGCCGCCGATGGTGGTCGAGCTGCCCTCGCACACCAGCCGGCCGTCGGACTCGCCCAAGCCGCAGGGCGCGCGGTCGGCCATGTTGACCGTGCCGCCTTCGGCGTAGTTGATCGCGGCCATGATCGAACCGCGCTCGCCGCTCATGCCCCAGGCCAGATCGACCGCGGTTTCGTCGCCGTCGCCCTGGAAGGTCTGGCCGTAGCGCACGGACGCCTCGACGCCGTCGAACTTCTTCTTGGTGATGATGTTGACCACGCCGGCGACCGCGTCGGCGCCGTAGATCGCCGATGCGCCGTCCTTGAGCACCTCGACCCGCTCGATCAACGCGATCGGAATCACGTTGAGGTCGACCGAGCTGTTGGCGCCGGTACCGCCATTGACGATGCGGCGGCCGTTCAACAGCACCAGCGTGCGGTTGATGCCCAGACCGCGCAGGTTGACCTGGGTGGTGCCGTAGCCGTTGTCGGCCCAGTAGGCGTTGGTCTGGTTGCCGGCGAATCCCGCGGCGGCGGGCAGGCGTTGCAACAGCGTGTCCACCGAAATCGCGCCGGAGCGCTGGATCGCTTCGCGGTCGATCACGGTGACCGGGCCGACGCCGGAAATCTGCGCGCGTTTGATGTGGCTGCCGGTGACGGTCACCGTGTCGATGGTGGTCGCGTCTTGCGCGGCGGCGTCCACCGCGGTGTCCGACGCGGCGGCTTGTGCGTGGGCGGCATGGCTGGCGCCGGCGATCAGCACCAGGCCGATCGCCGAGGCGAGATAGTTGCGCTTGCGGTACATGAAAACTCCCCGAACGGTTTGTGATCTGGTTTCGAGCGCCCGCAGTTCGGCCACGCACGCAAGCGCACGCGGAACGAAGTCAGGGACGACGGGGACCACCACGCAGGTGGTCGGACCGGATCAGACGATCGGAGGTCGGAATACGCCGGTGGCGACGGCGGGAACGAAGCGCGCCGACGCCAAGGCCCGCGGCTGCACGGCTAGCCGATGCTGCGCGGCGAACGGCACGCCATGCGCGGCGGCCACGACCGGGAACGCACAGGCGCAGCAACCCGAGCCGGTGCCGCAGTCGCAATCGCGGTGCGGCGCGCGGCCTTGCTCGTCGTGCGGACGGTCTTCCTCGCAATCCGCATCGGCGACGAGCGCGCCGTCGGCAGCGACAAGGCGGGTTGCGGCGGCAACGGCGTCCTGCGCGGCCATGGCGCTGGAGCTCCACAGCGACAGCGTCCCCTCGAGGCAGAACGCCACGATCAACAGGCAACGCAGCAATGTGCCGTAGGTGAACATAAAACTTGCCGTGGCAAGAGCGCTACGATGAGATAACACGGCCAAAAAGCGCATGTCAACCGTGCACGAAACCGCACGCCGCTCTTGCCCTCGCGTCCGTGATAGTGCGTTAGCACGCATGGCGCAGCTGAATCCGCGGACTCGACAACACCGATGCGCCGCGGCCGCGACAACGGCTGTTGCCGCCCTAGCCCGCGCCCGGCCCCGCGATGCCGGCCGCGATCGCCGCGCGCAAGGGATTGGCCGGGTCCGACAGCAACTTCACCGTCAACGCCAGGCAGATCACCACCAGCACCGGACGCACCGCGCGCGCGCCGAAGCGCATCGCCGCGTGCGCGCCGAGCTGGCCGCCGGCGACGCTGGCCACGGCCATGCACAGCCCGAGCAGCCACAGCACGTGGCCGCCGGCGATCATCACCGCCAACGCGGCCAGATTGCTGGCGAGGTTGAAGAACTTGGTCTGCGCGGTCGCGCGCACCACGCCCAAGCCGCCCAGCGCGACCAGCACGGTGGCCATGAACGAGCCGGTGCCGGGGCCGAAGAAGCCGTCGTAGGCGCCGATCAGCGCGATCAGCGCCGCCAGCGCGTAGGGGCCGATGCGCTGGTGGCTGTCTTGATCGCTCATGCGCGGCGCCAGCAGGAAATACACCGCCATCGCGATCAGCAGCAACGGAATCACGCCGCTGAGGAAGGACGGGTCCAGGCGCTGCAGCAGCCAGGCGCCGCCGGCCGAGCCCAGGAACGCGCCCAGCGCCGGCAAGGCGTAGCGACGGAAATCGATATGACCCTTGCGCGCGAACGCGAGCACCGCGCTGGACGTGCCGACCGCGCTTTGCAGCTTGTTGGTGGCGATGGCCGCCACCGGCGGGATGCCCACCGCCATCAGCGCCGGAATCGTCAGCAAACCGCCGCCGCCGGCGAGCGCATCGATGGCGCCGGCGACGAAGGCCACGGCCATCAGGAAGGCGATGACCTCGAACGAGAACTCCATCAACGGTCGGCCTGTGTGGGAGAGCGCTCATTGTCGGCGCCAGTGCGCGCAATTGGAACGCGGGCGCCCGCCGTCGCGGCCTGCGGGCAGGCGCGCTACGCCGGTTCGCGATGCGTGACCACCAATTGCACGGCATCGCCGCCGCGGTAGTCGTCCGGCTCCAGGCGATAGGCGATGCGCACCCGCGCCGGCGGCGGATCGCCGTGCCAACCGCCGAACTCGATCGCGTTCAAGCGCCGGCCCTGGTGACCGAGCTCGAGCTTGAGGTGGCGTTCGCCGACCACGCGCCAGCCCAGCACCGGGAACTCGCCGTCGAACTGCGGCTCCGGAAAGCCTTGGCCCCACGGGCCGCCGTCGCGCAGCACCTCGGCGCTGACGCGGTCGAACTCGCCCGCGCCCAGTTCGCCGTCGCTGAGCACGTCGGCCTGCAGCAGCTCCGGCGTCAGCAGCGCGCCGGCGCAACGCTCGAAGGCGGCGCGGAACGCGTCCAGCGATTCGCGGCGCAGCGACAAACCGGCGGCCATGGCGTGCCCGCCGAAGCGCTCGATCAGCTCGGGATGGCGCGCGGCGACATCGGCCAGGGCGTCGCGGATATGGAAGCCGGGAATCGAACGCGCCGAACCGCGCAACGCGTCGCTGCCGGGCTCGGCCGGCGCGAACGCGATCACCGGGCGGTGCAGGCGCTCCTTCATCTTGGATGCGACCAGGCCGACCACGCCCGGATGCCAGTCCTCGTCGAACAGGCACACCGCCAGCGGCGCGCGCAGCGCATCCAGCGCGACCTTGGCGAACGCGGCCGCGGCCTCGTCGGTCATCTGCTGCTGCACCGCGCGCCGTTCGGCATTGATCTCGTTGAGGCTGTAGGCGATCTCGCGCGCCTGCGCTTCGTTCTCGGTCAGCAGGCATTCGATGCCCAACGCCATGTCCTCGAGCCGGCCGGCGGCGTTGAGGCGCGGCGCCAGCGCGTAGCCGATGTCGCTGGCGGTGAGGCGGCGCGCGTCGCGCTGCGAGACTTCGATCAGCGCGCGCAGGCCGGCGCCGCCCTGCCCCGCGCGCAGCCGGCGCAGGCCGGCGGCGACCAGGGCGCGGTTGTTGGCGTCCAGCGGCACCAGGTCGGCGACGGTGCCGACCGCGACCAGGTCCAGCAGCACTTGCAGGTCGGGGCCGTTGCCCTCGCAGCGGCCCTGCTCGCGCAACGCACGCCGCAGCGCCAGCAGCACGTAGAACATCACCCCGACGCCGGCCAGCGCCTTGCTGGGGAAGGCATCGCCGGGCAGGTTGGGATCGACGATGGCGTCGGCGGGCGGCAGCTGCTCGCCGGGCAGATGGTGATCGGTGACCAGCACCTGCCAGCCGCGCGCCTTGGCCGCGGCGATGCCGGCGTGGCAGGCGATGCCGTGATCGACGGTGACCAGCAGATCGGGTTGCAGCGCGGCCAGTTCCTCGACCAGCGCCGGCGACAGGCCGTAGCCGTGCACGATGCGGTTGGGCACCGCGTGCGAGACCCGGCGCGCGCCGAGCATGCGCAGCCCGCGCACGCCGACCGCGCAGGCAGTGGCGCCGTCGCAGTCGAAATCGCCGACCACGACGATGTGACGGTCCTGTGCGATGGCGTCGGCGAGCAAGGCGGTGGCGGCCTCCAGCCCGCTCAGGCCGTCGGGCGGCAACAGCTGCGCCAGGCGCGGTTGCGCCTGCTCGATCGCGATCGCGCCGCGCGCGGCGTACACGCGCTGCAGCAGCGGCGGCACGCTGTCGGGCCAGGCGCCGGGATCGGCGATCTCGCGCCGGCGCAGGCGGGCGGCTTCGTTCATGCGCGCGCGCTCACGGCTGCAGCGAACGCAGCGGACGGCGCCAGAAACGCCAACGCTGGCCGCGCGCGAGCTGGTAGGCCTCGCCGTCGCCGAACTCCAGCACGATCCGACTCAAGCGGCCGGCGTCGAGTTCGGCGGCCAGCGGCGTCAGCCAGTCGCGTTCCAGCGCCGTCAGGTCGCGGCTGCGGCGCAGATCGACGGCGAGATCGCCCTCGCCCGCGCTCCAGCGCGGCGGCAGCGCCGACACGCGCGCGCCGGCCAGCGCGCCCAGCGCGGTCAGGGCCTCGTCGTCGCTGCAGATGCGCGCATAGGTACTGCGCACGTGATCGGGCAGCACGCCCGCGCCCCAGAACCACAGCGAGTTCACCGGCGCGCGGCCGGCGGCGACGCGCTGGGCGTTGCGCGGATGGTTGTGCAGGATCACCTGCGCCTCGCTCAGCAGCGAGCGCCAGCGCCGGCCTTCGGGGCTGTTGTCGGCCGCGTCCGGCAGGTGTTCGAACAGGTCCGCGCCCAGCGCGGTCTCCGGACTGGCGAACTGCGGCAGCTTGGCGCCCTGCGGCAGGCGCAGGTACCAGCGCGCGGGGTGCGGCGCATCGATCGGGAAACCGGCATCGCCGAACGCCGGTTTGAGGCTGCGCAGGAATTCGCCCGCCTCGGCCTCGTCCAGGCCCAGCGCTTCGCCGTAGGCGAGCAGGCGCGCGCCGTTGATGTCGGGCCGCACGTAGGCCGGATCGGCGCGCAGCCAGGCCGCGTGCGCGGCGTCGCCGGCGTCGCGCTGGCGCGTGGCCGCGGCCACCGGCCAGCCGCGCGGCAGGATGTCGAGCACGCGCGTCAGCGGATCGCCCTCGCGCGCGACGCGATCGGCGCGCGCGAGCCGGCGGCCCAGGTCCTCGGACAGGCGCTGGCCGCCGTAGCGCTCGCGCTGCGGCAGCAACAGGGTCGCGGTGGCGGCGGTCATGCGCGGCCTGACGCTCGCAGCCGGATCAGCCGGCGTAACTGACGCCCACGATCTCGTACTCGTGGGTACCGCCGGGCGCCTCGATGACGACGCTGTCGCCCTCGTGCTTGCCGATCAGGGCGCGCGCGACCGGCGAGGAAATCGCGATCAGGCCCTGTTTGATGTCCGCTTCCAGGTCGCCGACGATCTGGTAGGTGCGTTCCTCGTCGGTCTCCACGTCGGCCAGCTCGACGGTGGCGCCGAACACGATCTTGGAACCGGCGTTGAGCGTGGCCACGTCGATCAGCTGGGCGTGCGAGAGCTCGGACTCGAGCTGCTTGATGCGGCCCTCGATGAAGCTCTGCTGCTCGCGCGCGGCGTGGTACTCGGCGTTCTCCTTGAGGTCGCCGTGCGCGCGCGCTTCGGCGATCGCATTGATCACGGCCGGCCGCTTGACCGACTTCAGCTCTTCCAGTTCCGCGCGCAGGCGCTGCGCGCCCTTCACCGTGATCGGTGCTCTCATCTCGTCGTTCCTCGTGCCGGCCGGCGGCCGGTCGCATCCGTTTGCAAAGTTCGATTGTGCCGCGAACGCGGCCGCTTGGCACCCCGTGGGGCGCCGTCGCAAAAATCCTTGAAAAACAAGCCTCGCCCGCAGCGTGCCCGCGGACGATCGGGACGCGGAACCGGTCCGCGTCCCGTCGGGCTCAGGCCGCGCCCTGGATCTGCGCGTGCAGTTCCTGCAGCGACCACACCGGGCCCTGGCCGCGGTAGTCCAGCGAGTTCACCAGCGCGCGCGCGCCCGACACCGTGGTCGAGTACGTGACGCGCGCCTGCAGCGCCTCGCGGCGGATCGAGAACGAGTCCGAGATGGCCTGACGGCCTTCGGTGGTGTTGATGATGTAGACGATCTCGCCGTTCTTGATCAGGTCGACCACGTGCGGGCGGCCTTCGGTGACCTTGTTGACCACGTCGCAGGCCACGCCGTGGCCGGCGAAGAAGGCCTGGGTGCCGCTGGTGGCGACCAGGCTGTAGCCACGGCGCACCAGTTCCTGCGCCACCGGCAGCACGCGCTGCTTGTCCGGATCGCGCACCGACACGAACACCTTGCCCACCGGCGGCGCCTTGATGCCGCCGGCTTCCTGCGCGCGCGCCATGGCCGCGCCGAAGTTCTTGCCCACGCCCATCACCTCGCCGGTGGAGCGCATCTCCGGCCCCAGGATCGGGTCCACGCCCTGGAACTTGGCGAACGGGAAGATCGCTTCCTTGACCGAGTAGTAGTCCGGCACGATCTCTTCCAGCGCGCCCTGCGAAGCCAGGGTCTGGCCGACCATGCAACGCGCGGCGATCTTGGCCAGCGCCATGCCGGTGGCCTTGGACACGAACGGCACCGTGCGCGAGGCGCGCGGATTCACTTCGATCAGGAACACGGTGTCGCGGCCTTCGGCGTCGGTCTGGATCGCGAACTGGGTGTTCATCAGGCCCACGACCTTGAGCGACTTGGCCAGCGCCACGACCTGCTTGCGCAGCTCGTCCTGGGTCGCCTGCGACAGCGAGTACGGCGGCAGCGAGCACGAGGAATCGCCGGAATGCACACCGGCCTCCTCGATGTGCTCCATCACGCCGCCGATCAGCACGTGGCCCTCGCGGTCGGCGATGATGTCGACGTCGACCTCGACGGCGTTGTCGAGGAAGCGGTCCAGCAGCACCGGCGAATCGTTGGACACCTTGACCGCGTCGCGGATGTAGCGCGTGAGGTCGGCGTCGGAATAGACGATTTCCATCGCGCGGCCGCCCAGCACGTAGCTGGGACGCACCACCATCGGGTAACCGATCTGGCCGGCCAGCAGCAGGGCTTCGTCGGGATTGCGCGCGGTGCGGTTGATCGGCTGCGCCAGCCCCAGTTCCTGCACCAGCTGCTGGAAGCGCTCGCGGTCCTCGGCCAGGTCGATGCTGTCCGGCGAGGTGCCGATGATCGGCACGCCATTGGCCTCCAGCGCGCGCGCCAGCTTCAGCGGGGTCTGGCCGCCGTACTGGACGATCACGCCCTTGGGTTTTTCGAGGTCGGCGATTTCCAGCACGTCTTCCAGCGTCAGCGGCTCGAAGTACAGGCGGTCGGAGGTGTCGTAGTCGGTCGACACGGTCTCCGGGTTGCAGTTGACCATGATGGTTTCGTAGCCGTCCTCGCGCAGGGCCAGCGCGGCATGCACGCAGCAGTAGTCGAACTCGATGCCCTGGCCGATGCGGTTGGGGCCGCCGCCGAGCACGATGATCTTGTCGCGGTTGGTCGGCTGCGCCTCGCACTCGTCCTCGTAGGTCGAGTACATGTAGGCGGTGGTGGTGGCGAACTCGGCCGCGCAGGAGTCCACGCGCTTGTACACCGGGCGCACGCCCAGGGCGCGGCGCAGCGTGCGCACGGCGGTCTCGTCGGTGCCGGTGAGCTGGGCGATGCGCGCGTCGGAGAAACCCATGCGCTTGAGCGCGCGCATGCGGTCCCGATCCAGCGAGGCCAGGCCGGCGTCGGCCAGCGTGCGCTCGGCGGCGATCAGTTCCTCGATCTGGTCCAGGAACCAGGGATCGACGAAGGACAGCGCGTGCACGTCCTCCACGCTCATGCCGGCGCGGAAGGCGTCGCCGATATGGAACATGCGCTCCGGGCCCGGCTCCTTGAGCTCGCGGCGCAGCTTGACCAGATCGACCTCGCTGGACAGGTCCAGGCCGGTCGGGTCCAGGCCGACCTTGCCGGTCTCCAGCCCGCGCAGGGCCTTGTGCAGCGACTCCTGGAAGGTACGGCCCATGGCCATCACTTCGCCCACCGACTTCATCTGCGTGGTCAGGCGCGCGTCGGCCTGCGGGAACTTCTCGAACGCGAAGCGCGGAATCTTGGTGACCACGTAGTCGATGGTCGGCTCGAACGAGGCCGGAGTGGCGCCGCCGGTGATCTCGTTGCGCAATTCGTCCAGGGTGTAGCCCACCGCCAGCTTGGCGGCGATCTTGGCGATCGGGAAGCCGGTGGCCTTGGAGGCCAGCGCCGAGGAGCGCGACACGCGCGGATTCATCTCGATCACCACCACGCGGCCGTTCTGCGCGTTGATGCCGAACTGCACGTTGGAGCCGCCGGTGTCGACGCCGATCTTGCGCAGCACCGCGATCGAGGCGTCGCGCAGGCGCTGGTATTCCTTGTCGGTCAGGGTCTGCGCCGGCGCGACGGTGATCGAATCGCCGGTGTGCACGCCCATGGCGTCGAAGTTCTCGATCGAGCACACGATGATGCAGTTGTCCGAGGTGTCGCGGACCACCTCCATCTCGAACTCCTTCCAACCCAGCACCGACTCCTCGACCAGCACTTCGGTGGTCGGCGAAAGCTCCAGGCCGCGGGTGACGATCTCGACCAGTTCCTCGCGGTTGTAGGCGATGCCGCCGCCGCTGCCGCCCAGGGTGAAACTGGGGCGGATGATGGTCGGGTAGCCGACGCGGGTCTGGATGTCGATCGCCTCTTCCAGCGTGCGCGCGACTTCGGCCTTCGGGCATTCCAGGCCGATTTCCTTCATCGCCACGCGGAACAGCTCGCGGTCCTCGGCCATGCGGATGGCCTCGCGCTTGGCGCCGATCAGCTCGACGTTGTACTTCTCCAGCACGCCGTTGTCGGCCAGATCGAGCGCGCAATTGAGCGCGGTCTGGCCGCCCATGGTCGGCAGCAGCGCGTCGGGCTTTTCCTTGGCGATGATCTTCTCGACCGTCTGCCAGTTGATCGGCTCGATGTACACGGCGTCGGCCATGTTCGGGTCGGTCATGATGGTGGCGGGATTGGAATTCACCAGCACCACGCGATAGCCTTCGTCGCGCAGGGCCTTGCAGGCCTGCGCGCCGGAGTAATCGAATTCGCAGGCCTGACCGATCACGATCGGCCCGGCGCCGATGATCAGGACGGTTTTGATGTCGGTGCGCTTGGGCATAGTCTTACTCGAGAATCGTGGAAGGCGGTACGTCGCAGGTTTTCATGGCGCCCAGCATCAGCTTCAGCACCAGTCGGGTGCCGACGCTCTTGCCGGCGTCGCTGTTCTGCTGCGAGCTCTTGGCGGGGTCGAAGGCTTCGCCGATGCCGACCAGCTCGCGCAGCGGCGCGTGCTTGGTCTCGGTGATGAAATCGACGAAGGACAGCATCTGGTCGGCCTTCATCTTCTTCATCACGTCGGTGGGTTCGACCTTCTGGCCGCCCTGGGCTTCGTTGACGCCGGCGTTGACGAAATCGGCGAACACGCTGGCGGCGCCGCCGTTGAGCAGGGCCAGGTCGGCGTCGACGCGATCGGGGTTGGCCTTGACGTAGGTCAGGGCCTCGGCGCGCTTGCTGCGCGCGTAGCCGCGCGAGGACAGCTCGCCGCGCAGGCAGCTCAGCTGCGCCGGCGTGACCTTGTCGGCCTTGCCCTGCACCGGCCAGCTCGGATCGGCGGCGGCGGCATCGTCGAGAATCTTGCCGAACGGCAGCATCTGCAGCATCACTTCGGTGAGCTTGTCGGCCTGCACCTGGGCGTTCTGGGCGGTGGCGGCGAGCGGCAGCAGCGCCAGCACGGCGGCGGCGGCGACGGTGAGGCAGCGGGCTTGCAGGGTCATTCCTTGTCTCCGTTGGGTGCGCGTCGCGATGAGAGGTGGGTGTGCGGCATCAGTACAGGCGGTCCTGCCAGTCGCCCGGCGGCAGCCAGGTGATCTGATCGGCGCCGCGCGCGTCGACGGCGCCGGCGCGCACGGCCTCGCGCACCGCCGACTGCATCGCGCTCCAGCTGTCGGCGCCGCTGCCGATGCGTGCGCCGATGCGGTTGTTGTGCGCGTCCATGGCGCGGCTGCGCGTGCCCTGCCCGTCGCGTTCCATCACCCGCGTCACCCAGTCCACCAGCCGCGGCGAGGTGGTGTAGGCGACCACGGCGCTGGCCAGCGAATGCCGGTAGGCGTCGGCGGGGCCGTTGCGTCCGCCCGGCAGGCCGGCGGCGAAGAACTGCGTATAGGTCGCGATCAGCACGAACGCCGGATAGGCCGCGAACAGCGCGCCGGCAAGCAGCCAGCGGCGCCATCGGCGCCCCGGCTTGCGCGGTGCGGACGCGGCGTCCATCAGACTTTGGGCATCTCGATGCCGCAGCGCTCGGACACGCGCTGGCCGACCTTCTCGACCTGCGCCGGGGTGATGTCGGTGTCGGGGAAGTCGCGCTCCAGCACCTTGCCGGCCGGGCTCTGCATGAACTCCATCACCTGCATCAGCTCCTCGGCGTCCATGCCCTTGAAGAACTCGGGCGCCTCGGGCTGCTTGGCCGTGCCTTCCACGGCGCTGTCGATGCTGGCCAGGATCTGGCTGCGCATGCCGGCGACGAACTTGGCGCCGCCCTTGGTCTGACCGAACGCGGTCCAGGCGGCGATGGTGTCGCCGTCGCCGAACAGGTCGCGGAAGGATTGGCGCATGACGTTGCGGAACTCCGGCAGCAGCTCGCTCTTGATGCAGCCGCGCTGGGTGTCGTTGAACGCCTTGAACTCGTCGGCCTTGTCGATCTTGCCGACGATCACGCGTTCGATCGCGACGTCGAAACCCAGCAGCTTCTGGATCTGCACGACCTCGGCATCGGTGGGCACGGCGGCGGCGGCAGGCGCCGACCAGGCCAGGCCCGCGGCGACAGCGACGGCGGCGGCGAAGGCCTTCATCGTGCCGCCTCCATGCTGGCGACGAACCGGTCGAACAGCGGCGCGACATCGTGCGGGCCGGGGCTGGCTTCCGGGTGGCCCTGGAAGCTGAAAGCCGGCGCGTCGCTGAGCTCGATGCCCTGGTTGCTGCCGTCGAACAGCGAGCGGTGGATGACGCGCACGTTGCCCGGCAGGCTGGCCTCGTCGACCGCGAAGCCGTGGTTCTGCGAGGTGATCATGACCCGGCCCGAGTCCAGGTCCTGGACCGGGTGGTTGGCGCCGTGGTGGCCGAACTTCATCTTCAGCGTCTTGGCGCCCGCGGCCAGGCCCAGCAGCTGGTGGCCCAGGCAGATGCCGAAGGTGGGCAGCTTGCGCGCCAGGAACTCGCGGATCGCGGCGATCGCGTAGTCGCAGGGCTCCGGATCGCCGGGGCCGTTGGACAGGAACACGCCGTCGGGGTTCAGCGCCAGCACGTCGGCGGCCGGCGTCTGCGCCGGTACCACGGTGACCTTGCAGCCGCGCTCGGCGAGCATGCGCAGGATGTTGTGCTTGACGCCGAAGTCGTAGGCGACGACGTGGAACCGCGGCTCGGCCCGGACGAAGGCGTTGGCGTCCAGGTCGAGCTGGCCGTCGCGCCATTCGTAGCGCTGACGCGTGCTGACTTCCTTGGCCAGGTCCATGCCCTTGAGGCCGGGGAACTTGCGCGCGGCCTCGATGGCCTTGGCCGCGTCGATGCCCTCGCCCGCCATCAGCGCGCCGTTCTGGGCGCCGCGGTCGCGCAGCAGGCGCGTGAGCTTGCGGGTGTCGATGTCGGCGATCGCGACCACACCGCGCTCGGCCAGCCACTGCGGCAGCGCGACCTGGCTGCGCCAGTTGCTGGGGCGGCGCGGCACGTCGCGCACGATCAGGCCCGAAGCCCAGACCTGGCCGGCCTCGTCGTCCTGGTCGGTACAACCGGTGTTGCCCACGTGCGGGTAGGTCAGCGTGACCAGCTGGCGCGCGTAGGACGGGTCGGTGAGGATTTCCTGGTAGCCGGTAATGGCGGTATTGAAGACGACTTCGCCGACGCTGAGGCCGGGCGCGCCTACGGAAACGCCCTCGAATACGGTGCCGTCTTCGAGAGCGAGGATTGCGGGTTGGGTCACGGGGGTCGCCTTGGCTGCCGGGGATACTGACCCCGTCCAGCGCGCACCGGCAAAACCGGCTTGCAGCAAAACACGGACGCGGTGCGGGACCGGTCCGGCGGGCGGGGTTCAGGCGAGCGGGAATTGTACCGGCGGCGGGCGCCGAACGCCAGCCGCAAACGCGGTTTCCGCGCGCATTCCCGCGCGCGGAAATCGGCCGTTCACCTTGAACCCGTCCGATCCCGGCGGCTCGCGCCGGGATCGGCAAACCGGGTGCCACGCCCCGTGCGGGGCGCGGCGGCCGGCCTCAGCTGCCCAGCGAAGGCTTGTAGGTCGCCACCAGGTCCTGCATGCGGATGCTCTGGTCGGTGCTGAAGGTGTTCATGCAGCTGTCGTAGCTGTAGTCCATGAAGTTGCGGATCGGGTCCAGCCCGCCGCCCGGACAGCTGTCGCGCCCGACCGGGCAACCGGAGGTGGGGCTGGCCTGCGGCGGCGTATCGGCGACGTAATCGCCGGGTGCGCTGCAGCCGCCTTCGAAGGTGTGCTCCAGCCCCAGGTGATGGCCGACCTCGTGGGTGACCGTGTCGCCAAGGTTGTAGTTGGTCGCCGAACCGCCGGGCAACGAGGAATGCAGGATGACCGTGCCGTGGCGCTTGGACGATTCGGGATACTGCTCCGGTGTGTAGGCATAGCCCAGATAGCCGCCCGGCGTGCAGGTGTAGATGTTGAGGTTCTTGGCCGGGTTGACCGCCAGCGCGTTCTTCATCGCCATCTCGTTGCTCAGGCAGTTGTTGAACCAGCTGTTGTTCTTGGTGCGCGTGGTGCCGGCCAGGGTGAAGGTGAAACCGCGCCCGGCGTAGGCGGCGTTGAGCACCTGCATCTGCTGCTGGATGCGGCTGTCGGTGACGTTGCCGGTGTTGTCGGTGCGGGTGACCACGTGGAACCAGACCGGCACGTTCTTGGTCACGGCCGTGGGGCTCACGCCGAAGGCGACCATCTCGTTCTGGCGCGCGCGCAACTGCTGCAGACGCTGCTGCACTTCCAGCCGCTTGGCCGGGCTGCTGACCGGCGTGCCGCAGCGCAGGCCCTGGCGCTCGGTGCCGCGCTCGTCGCGAATCGTGATGACCGGTTGCTTGCTGTAACCGTTGGCCGTGGCGACCACGGTCTCGGCGACCGGTTCGTCCTGGGCCGTGGCCTGCTGCCAGACGAACGGCAGGGCCAGCAGCGACAACGCCGCGGCGGTGGCGATTTTTCCGTTCCTACGCATGGTGTCTCCCTCCTATGGATGCGCCGCTACAGCGCGGCGGGGCCAATGTGGAGGATGCGCAAGCCGCACATGACGGCCCGCAGGCGCGGAACCGCCAGGGAATCGCTCAGGGGGTCACAGATTCGGGAACATCAGCTCGGCCAGGCCGTAGCGGCCGGGCGCCTGGCGCACCACCTTGAGCGCGGCTTCCAGCGCGCCGCGGGCGAAGATGTCGCGGTTGGTCGCGCGGTGGATCAGTTCCAAACGCTCGCCGGCGCTGGCGAACTGCACCGTGTGCTCGCCGACGATGTCGCCCGCGCGCAGGCTGGCGTAATGCGGGTCGCGGCCGCTGCCGATCGCCACCGCCTGGCCCAGGTGCAGCGCCGTGCCGGAGGGCGCGTCGAGCTTGCGGGTGTGATGGGCCTCGACGATGTCGCAGTCCCAGGCCGGCAACGCCGCCGCGGCGCGGCGCACCAGTTCGGCCAGCACCGCCACGCCCAGGCTGTAGTTGGCCGCCCAGACCACGGCGATGCGCTGCGAGGCGGCCTCGATGGCGCGGTTCTGCTCCGACGACAGGCCGGTGGTGCCCGAGACCAGGGCGCTGCCGCGCTGCGCGCACAGCGCCAGCACCGGGTCGAAGCCTTCGGGCAGGCTGAAATCGATGGCGACGTCGAACTCGGGCACCCCCGACAGCTCGCTGGCGGCGAACTGCGGCACGCCGTCGACGACGCGCTGCGCCGGCGATTTGCGCGACACCGCGGCCACCACGTTCAGATCGTCGCGTGCGGCGGCCAGGCGCAGCAGCGCCAGCCCCATGCGCCCGGAGGCGCCGTGGATCAGGAGTCGGGGGATCGCGTTCATGCCGGCAGGCTAACGGCTACGGCGCGGGTTCGACAAGCGTTGCGCTGGGCAACGCTGTAACGCGCGGTATTGCCACCGCCTCAACACCGCATTCGGGCGGAAGCCGCAACCGGCTAGAGGCTGCGGTGGCTGGGTCGTCGCGCGGTTCAGCGGAATCCAAATCAAACGGGGTTCCGGCTTTCGCCGGAATGACGGATTTGTAGGCTCCGGGCTCGCGTCATCCTGCCCGACAAAATCGAATGCTCCCCAGCCCGTCATTCCGGCGAAAGCCGGAACCCACAGACCTTAGTAGCCCCGGCCGCCTACTCGCCGTGATACTCGCGCAAGCTCTGCACCAGCGAGCGTCCATCCGGGCCGACCAAATCGCTTGCACGCCAGCAGCGCGCTTCGCCGCTGAAGCGCAGGCGCGCTTCCTGCAGGGGCGCGGGCGCGCCGTCGTCCAGCACGAAGCGGTAGCGCAGGCGCACCGTGGACACGCCCTCGCCCTCCGCCTCAACTTGGAACTGCGGATCGCGCGCCTCGCCGTCCTGCGCATCCAGCCAGGGATCGGCGCCGATCGCGCACACGCCCTGCTCGCTGCACGTCCGTTCGCGCAGCAGCAGCGCCAGCAAGGGCGGCGCGAAGTTGTCGCGCAGAACTGCGGGCGGATCGTTCCAGAACGTGTAGTGACGTTCGAACCAGGCGTGCGCGGCCTGCAGCGGCGTCGCGCCCAGGCAGGCCGCGGATGCCGGCAATGTCGACGCGCACAGCAACGTGGCGAGCGCGGACCGGATAGCGAGGCGGCTAACGACCGATTTCATGCATTCGTACTCCTCAGCGCACCGGCAACAACGCATCCGGCGTCTGCCCGCGCTGGCGCATGCGCTCGCGCTCGGCCTCGCGCGACAGCGGCGGCCAGACTTGGCCGCGCGCGATCAGGCGGTCGCGGATCGCATGCATCTTGCGCTGCGCGGGCGAGCCCTCGCTTTGCCGGCCGATCTGGAACTGCAGCTGGCCGGCGAAGGACACGCCGTTGATATTGACGACCTGCGGATCGGCGCCGCGATCCAGCAAAAAATCCACGGTATCCAGGCGCATCGACATCAGCGCCTTCATCAGCGCGGTATTGCCCAACGTGTCGTGGCGGTCGATGGCCGCGCCTCGCTCCAGCATCAGGCGCACGGCTTCCAGGCTCGGCGCCTCGACCGCATCGAACAACAGCGGCGTGCCGCCTTCGGCGGCGTCGGGGTCCAGCCCGGCCAGCAACAGGGCGTCGATGTAGCGCGGACTTTTGGCGCGCATCGCCACGCCGGCCACGCTGCCCAGGCCCTCGACTTCCTGCAACGGATCCGCGCCGGCTTCGACCAGCGCGCCGAGGATGCGCAAGCCGTCGGCCTTTTCGCCGAAGGCGTGCTGCAAGGCGAAGAACAGCAGGGTCATGTCCTGCGCGCCGGGCCGATTGAGCGCGTCCGCGCCCATCGTCGCGGCCAGGCGGCGCACGTCCTCGACGCGGCCGCGCGCGATCGCCTGCGCCAGCACCAACTGCTCGCCGGCGAAGACGCGTTCGGCCGCGGGCACGCGCGCGAACGCGGCGTTGACGCCCAGCAACGAGGCGCACAGGGCCAGCAGGCGTAACAGTCGGCGCATGCGTGCGGTTCCAGCGGCCCGGGGCAGCCGCGCGTGGTCATTCATACCATCGCCAGGCCTGCAGCAAGGCGTCGGCGGCCGCGCGGCCGTCGCCCAGGAACTCCGCCAGCGCGTCGCGCACGCTGGCGCGCGCCTGCGGGCGCAACGCGCAGTCCTCGTCCAAAGCCTGCTCGCCCAGCGAGGCGTAGGCCTGCGCGACCGTCGCCAGCGCGCCGAAGGCGGTGGCCAGGTCGTCGGCGATCGGCCGCGGATCCCAGGCGCCGCCGGCCAGGTCGAACAGAACCCGGCCACTGTCCAGCTCGTAGATGAAGGGATGGCTGCCCTCCATCGCCACCACCAGCCATGCGTCCTTCCAGCCCGGCAGGCGCTCGCCGCTGAGGCCATGCCAGCGGTAGCCGGCCTGGCGCGACCATAGATGTCGCAGCGGAGGGATCGACACCGGATTGCCGCCGCACGGCAGGTCCAGGCCGACCGGACCGACCGTGAGGTGATGCACGCCGCCCCAGGGCCCGACTTCGTTATAGAAATCCTGCAGGGCCTGCGGCAGCGGGAATTCGCCCTGCCAGTCCGAAGCCGGTTGCGCGCGCAGTTCGCCCCAGGGCGCCAGCAAGGAGCGGATCGAAGCGTAGCTGCGGCTCATGCGTCGGCGATCTCGGCCACGCTCCAGCCTTGCGCGGCGGCATAGCGCCGCAGCGTCTGCATCCATTCGGCGGCCGCCGCCGCGCCGGACAGTTCCACATGCAGGCGCGACTGCGGCAGTTCCGGATCCCAGTCGCTGCCGCGCACCCGGCAGCGCACGCCGTCGCGGCCGCCCTCCCAATAGAAGTCGTAGGACTGGTTGGGCCCGTGCCGCTCCTGGAAACGGTAGCGGGCGACGCCCAGCGCGGCGTAAATGCGGCTGGCGCCGGACTGCAGGCTGCAGGCGTGGCGGCCCAGGGCGAAGCTCAGTTCGGGCATCGGCGGAGGTACGGTGCGGGTGACCGCCGCATCATCGCGCAAACCGTAGCTGGGGTGACGAGGCGGTTCGCTGGCGCTCTCCGCTTCCTACCTGGCGGGTTTGGCCGAATGCAGGCGTAAAAAAAACAGGGGCCGACCGGCCCCTGTTTCGTTGCTTCGTAGCGCAGGCCCCTCAGGACGTCATGCGGTCCCAGAAGCCCTTGACCCCATCGAGGAACGTCGAGGAACGCGGCGAGTGCTTGCGCGCGCCCTCGCCGACGAAGGTGGCTTCGAACTTCTCCAGCAGTTCGCGCTGCTCGACCGTCAGATTGACCGGCGTTTCCACCACCACCCGACAGTAGAGATCGCCGGGCTTGCGGCTGCGCACCGACTTCACGCCCTTGTCGCGCAGGCGGAACAGCTTGCCGCTCTGGGTTTCGAACGGGATGCGCAGCTCGACTTCGCCGCCCAGCGTGGGGACGCGGATGGTGTCGCCCAGCGCGGCCTGGGAGATGCGGATCGGCACTTCGCAGTGCAGGTCGTCGCCGTCGCGCTGGAAGATGTCGTGCTCGCGCACGCGCACTTCCACGTACAGGTCGCCCGGCGGCGAACCGGCCGGGCCGGCCTCGCCTTCGCCGGTCAGGCGGATGCGGTCGCCGTTGTCGACGCCGGCCGGAATCTTGACCTGCAGGGTCTTGGTGCGCTCCACCCGGCCCTGGCCGTGGCAGTCCTTGCAGGGGTCGGCGATGGTCTGGCCGCGCCCGCCGCAATGCGGACAGGCCTGCTGCATCGAGAAGATGCCGCGCTGGAAACGCACCTGGCCGCGGCCACTGCAGGTGGTGCAGGTTTCCAGCTTGCCGTCGGCCGAACCCGAGCCGTTGCAGGTCTCGCATTCGTCCAGGGTCGGAATTTCGATCTGCTTGTCCAGCCCGCCGACCGCTTCCTCCAGCGACAGCTCCATCACGTAGCCGATGTCGGCGCCGCGGCGCGGACCGCGCTGGGCGCCGCCGCCGAAGATGTTGCCGAAAATGTCGCCGAAAATGTCGCCCATGTCGGCGTAACCGGGGCCGCCGGCGCCGCCGCCCATGCCGTGCTCGAACGCGGCGTGGCCGTGCTGGTCGTAGGCGCGCCGACGGTTGGCGTCGGACAGCACCTCGTAGGCCTCCTTGCACTCCTTGAACGCGTCCTCGGCGGCCTTGTCGCCGGGGTTGCGGTCGGGGTGGTGCTTCATCGCGCAGCGCCGATAGGCCTTTTTCAGGTCCTCGTCGCTGGCGTTGCGGGCCACGCCCAGCACTTCGTAGTAATCGCGTTTGCTCATGGGGCCGGGATTCGGAACTCGTGATTCGGGATACGTCGCAGCCAACAACCAGGGACTGAACCGCAGAGAGGATAGCGAAAGGAGCGGGACAACCCGCTCCTTTCAATCTGCGTCCCTAGCGCCGGATCACGGCTTCTGATCGTCCTTGACCTCGGTGAACTCGGCATCGACCACGTCGTCGGACTTGGCGCCGGCGTTGCCGCCCGCGTCCGCGCCCGGCTGCTGGGCCTGGACCGCGGCGAACAGCGCCTGCGCGGCCTCTTCCAGCGCCTTGGACTTGGCCTCGATCTGACCCTTGTCGTCGCCCTTCATCGCGGTTTCGAGCTCGGCGATCGCGCTTTCGGTACGGCCGATCGCGTCGCCCGGCAGCTTTTCACCGTGTTCCTTGATCGTGCTGCGCGCCATGTGGATCAGGCCGTCAGCCTGGTTGCGGGCCTGGACCAGGTCGTGGAACTTCTGGTCCTCCTCGCGGTTGGCCTCGGCGTCGGCGACCATCTTGGCGATCTCGTCCTCGGACAGGCCCGAACCGGCCTTGATCTCGACCTTCTGTTCCTTGCCGGTCTTCTTGTCCTTGGCCGACACGTGCAGGATGCCGTTGGCGTCGATGTCGAACGAAACCTCGACCTGCGGCATGCCGCGCGGCGAAGGCTCGATGCCCGACAGGTCGAAGCGCGCCAGCGACTTGTTGAAACGGGCCTGCTCGCGCTCGCCCTGCAGCACGTGCACGGTCACGGCCGACTGGTTGTCCTCGGCGGTGGAGAAGGTCTGCGAGGCCTTGGTCGGGATGGTGGTGTTCTTCTCGATGATCTTGGTGAACACGCCGCCCAGGGTCTCGATGCCCAGGCTCAGCGGGGTCACGTCAAGCAGCAGCACGTCCTTGACGTCGCCGGCCAGCACGCCGCCCTGGATCGCCGCGCCGATGGCCACGGCCTCGTCCGGGTTGACGTCCTTGCGCGGCTCCTTGCCGAAGAACTCGGCCACGGCCTGGCCGACCTTGGGCATGCGGGTCTGACCGCCGACCAGGATCACCTCGGAGATGTCGCCCGCGCGCAGGCCGGCGTCGTTGAGCGCGATGCGGCAGGGCTCGATGGTCTTCTTGACCAGGTCCTCGACCAGCGATTCCAGCTTGGCGCGGGTCAGCTTGATGTTGAGGTGCTTCGGACCCGAAGCGTCGGCGGTCACGTACGGCAGATTCACTTCGGTCTGCTGGGCGCTGGACAGCTCGATCTTGGCGCGCTCGGCGGCGTCCTTCAGGCGCTGCAGAGCCAACGGATCCTTGCGCAGGTCGATGCCCTGGTCCTTGAGGAATTCCTCGACCAAGTAGTCGATCACGCGCTTGTCGAAGTCTTCGCCGCCCAGGAAGGTGTCGCCGTTGGTGGCCAGCACCTCGACCTGCATTTCGCCGTCGACCGAGGCGATCTCGATGATCGACACGTCGAAGGTGCCGCCGCCCAGGTCGTAGACCGCGACCTTGCGGTCGCCGCCCTTCTTGTCCATGCCGTAGGCCAGCGCGGCCGCGGTCGGCTCGTTGATGATGCGCTTGACTTCCAGGCCGGCGATCTTGCCCGCGTCCTTGGTGGCCTGGCGCTGGCTGTCGTTGAAGTAGGCCGGCACGGTGATGACCGCCTCGGTGACGGTCTCGCCCAGGTAGGCCTCGGCGGTCTTCTTCATCTTGCTCAGCACTTCGGCCGAGATCTGCTGCGGCGCCATCTTCTTGCCGTCGGCGGTCGACACCCAGGCGTCGCCGTTGTCGTGCGCGGCGATGCCGTAGGGCACCAGGTCCAGATCCTTCTGCACTTCGGCGTCGGTGAACTTGCGGCCGATCAGGCGCTTCACCGCGTAGAAGGTGTTCTTGGGATTGGTGACCGCCTGACGCTTGGCCGAGGCGCCGACCAGGACTTCGCCGTCCTTGGTGAAGGCGACGATGGACGGCGTGGTGCGATCGCCTTCCGCGTTCTCGATGACCTTGACGTTGCCGCCTTCCATGATCGCCACGCACGAATTCGTCGTGCCCAGGTCGATACCGATGATCTTGCCCATGGTGTTGCTCCCTCTCTAATGCTTGGTAGACGTTGCGGCTGCCGTATCGGCGCCGATGTGCGTTATTTGGGGTCCGGTCGCGGGCGGTTCAAGCGCCCCTGCCCTCGCCCTTCAGTCCCGGCGCGGCGGCGCCGGCGGCGGCGTTCAGGCGTCCTGGGCCACCACGACCAGGGCCGGGCGCAGCAGGCGTTCGTTGAGCAGCCAGCCCTTCTGGTAGACCTGGACCACGTGATTCGGGGCGACGCCCGCGGCCGGCACCATGCTCATGGCCTGGTGGTGTTCGGGATTGAATGGCTGGCCGGTCGGGTCGACCGCGACCAGGCCGTTGTCGGCGGCCACCTTCAGCAGCTGGCGCAGGGTCAGTTCCATGCCTTCGCGCAGCGCGTTGGCGTCGGCGCCGGCCGCGGCCAGGCCGGCTTCCAGGCTGTCGATCACCGGCAGCAGCTCGCCGAGCAGGCGCTCGTTGGCGAACTTGCGCGCCAGGTCGATGTCGCGCGCCAGACGCTTGCGCTGGTTGTCCAGTTCGGCGCGCTCGCGCAGCGCGTCTTCGCGGACCTGGGCCAGTTCGGCGCGCAGGGTCTCGGCCTCGTTCGGCGCGGCGGCCGCGGCCGGGTCCTGCGCGTCGAGGGGGAGTTCGGAATTCGGGTCGTGCTGGTTCATGCTGGGTGGGTCCTGGCGGTACGTCCGCGACAGGGCCAGCTATTGGGGCCGTGCCGGGACCGTTCAAGTGCGCCGGCCCGGCCGAAGTGCCGCGATCTACGGCGATCGTGCGCCAACCGCCGCGAGCGCCGCCGTTCGACGCCAATTTTGGGACGATGGGCACCCACACCGGCCGAATAGCCCGATCCCCGCACCGATGTCCGCGCCATCAACGCCCTGCGGAGCGGCACGTCCAGCCTGCATATCCGCCGTTGCTCCCTGCAGGAGCGGCGTAAGCCGCGACCGCGAAAACCGGCGCCCGGCGCCAGCCGACTTCGGGCACAACCCCACACACGACGCCCCACCGCTCCGGCATCGCGGCTCACGCCGCTCCTACACAAAAGCAGGCGCCCAGGCTCGAATCCGCATCCGCTTTCTGTGGGAGCGGCGTAAGCCGCGATGCCGGAGCGATGGGCGTGGGCGGCCGGGTTACGTCCGCAGCGGGCTGACGCCGGGCGCCGGCTTTCGCGATCGCGGCTTACGCCGCTCCCACAGAAAGCTGGCCGCTCAAACCTCAGGCTTGAACGCATCCCCCAGCGCATCGGCCGCCGCCTGCACCACCGGGATCACCCGGTCGTAGGCCATGCGGGTCGGGCCGATCACGCCCAGCACGCCCAGCACCTGCCCGCCGGCGGTGTACGGCGCGGTCACCAGCGACACGCCTTCCAGCGGCGCCAGCCCGGTTTCCTCGCCGATGAAGATGCGCACGCCCGGCGCATGGATGGTCCGCTCCAGCAATTGCAGGATCTCGCGCTTGCGCGCGAAGGCCTCGAACAGCTCGCGCAGGCGCTCCACGTCGGACAGCTCCTGCACGCCCATCAGCCGGGTCTGGCCGGCCAGCACCATGTCGTCGTCGCGGTCCGGCGCCAGCGCCTGTTCGGCCAGTTCCACCGACTGCGCCAGCAGCGCCGCCATCTCCGACTGCGCGCTGCGCAGCTCGCGCAGCAGGGTCGCGCGGATGTCGGCGACCGGGCGGCCGGCGAAATGGCTGTTGAGGTAATTGGCGACCCGCTCCAGCTCGCTGGCGTCGAACGGGCGCCGGGTCTGGATGATGCGGTTCTGCACGTCGTGATCGGCGAACACCAGGATCGCCAGCACGCGCTGCGCGTCCAGCGGCACGAAGTCGATGCGCCGGAACGCGAACTGCTCGCGCTTGGGCACGCTGACCACGCCGACGAAATGGGTCATCGCCGACAACAGCTCCGAGGCGCTGCCCAGCAGGGCCTGGGTGCCCGATCCGGTCGGCAGCTCGTTGCGCAGGCGCGCCAGGTCGCCGTCCGGCAGCGGCCGCACCTGCAGCAACGAATCCACGAACAGGCGATAGCCCTGCGCGGTCGGGATGCGCCCGGCCGAGGTGTGCGGCGCGCTGAGCAGGCCGGCATCCTCCAGGTCGGACAGGATGTTGCGGATCGTGGCCGCGCTCACGTCCAGGCCCGCGTGCCGCGCCAGCGTCTGCGAGCCCACCGGTTCGCCGCTGTGGATGTAGCGCCCGATCAGCGTGCGCAGCAACTGGCGCGCACGCGGGTCCAGGCTGGGGTCGGAAGTGCGGCGATTCATGGCAGTGGATATAAGCGCGCACGGCGGCGGGCGCAAGCGGCGCGGCGCGGTTTCGGGGGCCAGGCGCGTTACGGGACGGCTGCGGCGGGCGATGCCTTCCCTGCAGATCGTCGCTACGGCATCGCGGCCTATGACCGAAGTAAATCCCCGTGGGACGCCGCTCCCACAAAAAGGCGGGGCGCGGTTACCGGAGGCCCACGCCGGTCTCGGTCCAATCTCAGCCTTGGAGACTATTCCGACACAGATTGGCGGCATTCCCTGCTAGCCCGGTCATGCCCGACCCGGCACAATCGCGGCTCCAGCACACCCCCAACGCATGCTCACTCATCTTTCCCTCAAGCATTTCGTCGTGGTCAGCGCCGCCGAACTCGCGTTCGGCCCCGGCCTGACCGTGATCTCCGGCGAGACCGGCGCCGGCAAGTCGCTGCTGGTCGACGCCCTGGGCCTGATCAGCGGCCTGCGCGCCGACAGCGGCGTGGTCCGCCACGGCGCCGACCGCGCCGAGCTGGTCGCCGACTTCTCGCTGGACGACGCAGCCCCGGCCGCCGCCTGGCTGCGCGAAAACGAACTGGACGAAGACGACAGCTGCCAGGTCCGGCGCGTGATCCGCGCCGACGGCGGCTCGCGGGCCTGGATCAACGGCCGCCCCGCCACCCTGGGACAGCTCGCCGATCTGGCCTCGCGCCTGGTCGAGATTCACGGCCAGCACGAACACCAGGCGCTGCTGTCCAAGAGCAGCCAGCTGGCCCTGCTCGACGCCTACGCGCGCAACGCCGCCGCGTGCGCCGCGGTCGAGGCGGCCGCGCGCGACTGGAGCGCGCTGCTGCGCGAGCGCGACGCCCTGATCGCCAAGGGCGACGTGTCCGAACGCATCGGCTGGCTCGAACACCAGTACGCCGAACTCGAGCGCGAAACCCTGGAGCCCGACGCCATCGCGCGCCTGCTCGCCGACCACAAGCGCCACGCGCACGCCGCAGGCCTGATCGCCGCCTGCGACGACGCCTTCGCCCGCCTCGGCGGCGACGACGGCCCCTCGCTGTCGCGCAACCTGCAGCAGGTGCGCGGCGAACTGCAGCGCGTCGCCGAGCACGAAGCGCGCCTGCTGGAGGTCGACGCCATGCTCGACGCCGCCGCGATCCAGGTCGACGAGGCCCTGGCCCTGCTCGGCCGCGTGCGCGACGACCTCGATCTGGACCCCGCCGCCTTCGACACGCTGGAGCAGCGCCTGGGCCGGCTGCACGAACTCGCGCGCAAGCACCGCGTCGCGCCCGAGCACCTGGCCGAGCACCGCGACGGCATGGCCGCCGAACTGGAACTGCTGCGCGGCGCCGGCGAGCGCCTGGCGCGGCTGGACGGCGAGATCGGCAACGCCCGCGCCGCCTGGCGCCGCCACGCCGACGCCCTGGGCGCTACGCGCGCCGACGCCGCCGCGCGCCTGTCGGCCGCCACCACCGGCCTGATCGGCGAACTGGGCATGGGCGGCGGCCGCTTCGAGATCGCCCTGGAACCGCTGGGCGAGGACCGTCCCGATCCGCAGGGCGGCGAGCGCGTCGAGTTCCTGGTCGCGGCCAACCCCGGCCAGCCCGCGCGCGCGCTGCGCAAGGTCGCCTCCGGCGGCGAACTCTCGCGCGTGTCGCTGGCCATCGAGGTCGCCGCGCTGGGCCTGGACACCGTGCCCAGCATGGTCTTCGACGAGGTCGATTCCGGCATCGGCGGCGCCGTGGCCGAGATCGTCGGCCAGAAACTGCGCGCGCTGGGCAACAGCCGCCAGGTTCTGTGCGTGACCCACCTGCCGCAAGTCGCCGCGCAAGGCCATGCCCATTACCGGGTCAGCAAATCCGCCAGCGAAGGCATCACCCAGAGCGCGGTCCAGCGCCTGGACGCCAAGCAGCGCGAGGAAGAACTGGCGCGCATGCTCGGCGGCGTGGAACTGACCAAGGAAGTGCGCGCGGCGGCGAAGCGCTTGCTGGCGGATGTGATCTGAACGCTAACCGGGCGCGGCGGCGTCGACCACGTCACCGCAAGGAAATATCGGTGAGCGAAACAGCCCGCAAAGGCTACAAGCCCGCGCCGCGCGACGGCCTGTCCTACGGCTTCGGCCTGTTCGCCATCGGCATGGGCGCGATCGGTATATGGCTGGCTTACGACGCGCTGCAGGCGACTTCGCTCCAGACCGCACCGCTGTTCTACAACGGCAAGATCAGTATCGCCGCCCCGTTCTTCGTGTTCCTCGGCCTCAACGTGCTGATCCGCGGTCCCAGCGGCATCGACGTGCTCAATACGCCCGGCGAGGACAAGCCCAGCAAGCTCAACCTGGCGCTGATGGTGCTGGCGGTGGCCGCAGGGGTCGCGCTGGCCGTGTACGTCAACGCCCATCTGAACGCGCTGGGCTACGCGCGCGGCTCGATCTTCTCCTGAGCCCGCCGCTACCGGCGCCGCCGACGGCTGGCGCGAATGCTCTTGGATCGACGGATGCGCGGCGCCCATGGCGACGCGCCGCGAGGGCTCAGTCGCCCAGCAGCCCCGTGAAATGCAGCGCCCGGTGCGCGGAAATGCCATCGCGCTGCTCGGCTTCCAGCGGATGCCCGGTCTCGCACAGGCGGAAACTCGGCCGGCTCTCGTCGTGCAGTTGCACGCGCACGCTCAGGCCCAGGGTGCTCAACTCGTAGGTATGCGGCAGATGGTTGGCCAGCACGCCGTCGAACTCGGGCACGCGGTCATTGCCCTCCTCGTCCCACATCGTCCGCGCCAGCAGCCAGTCGGCCTGCGTCAGCTCGGCCCAGGCGCCGATGCAGTAGTCGTCGTCCTGCTCGCGCAGCTGCAGCGGCACCAGCCCTCGCACGAACAGCCGGCGGCCGCCGATCACGCAGAAGTTGGCCTCGCAGAACGTGTCCACGGCCGCACGCTCAGCCGGTTCCAGCGCGTGGTAGGCATCCGGGTACTTGAAGGCGAACTCCAGCTCGCTCTGCGCGACCATCTCGCCGCAGCACGAGCAGCGCACCAGCGGACCGGCCGACATGCGCGACTCAGCGCTTCTTGCGCACGTACAGCACCAGCGAGTGTTCCTCGATCTCGTAGCCGTGCTTGGCCGCGATCTTGCGCTGCAGTTCCTCGATCTCGGCGCTTTCGAACTCAGTGATCTTGCCGGTCTCGATGTCGACCATGTGGTCGTGGTGGTGGCCGCGGTCCAGCTCGTACACCGACTGGCCGGCTTCGAAGTTGTGCTTCAGCACCAGGCCGGCGGATTCGAACTGGGTCAGCACGCGGTAGACCGTGGCCAGGCCGATGTCCTCGCCCTTTTCCAGCAGCAGCCGGTAGATGTCCTCGGCGGTCATGTGGCGCGGCTTGGACTGCTCCAGCAGCTCCAGGATCCGCATGCGCGGATGGGTGACCTTGAGTCCGGCGTTGCGCAGGTCCTGCGATTCCATCTGTTCGTCCCTCGTTGTGCTCGGCGGGCGGCCCGGGCCGGCGGTTCCGCGCCGGGGCCGGATGGGCCGCGCGGCCGGAACGGCGGATGAACGCGCCGCGGCGCGTCCCGGCCCGCCCCTTGTGGATGCGGCCTTCAGTGTATCATCGGCACGTTCCCCGCCCGTCGCAGACATAGGTCCCAGCACACGATGCGCAAGCTCCTGCTCGTCCTTTCGATCGCCCTGATCACCTCCGGTTGCGGCATTCTCTACAAGCAGCCGATCTACCAGGGCAACCTGCTCGAGAAGACCGCGATCGATCAGCTGCAGACCGGCATGACCAAGCAGCAGGTGCAGTTGCTGCTGGGCAGCCCCTCGATCGAAGACCCGTTCCACCACGACCGCTGGGACTACACCGCCACCCAGCGCACCGGCCGCCTGGCGCGGACCGAGAAGAAGAACCTGGTGCTGCACTTCGAGAACGACGCGCTGGCCCGCTGGGAAGGCGACTACTTCCCCGAGCAGGACGAGCAGATCGCCAAGGCCGCGCCCAAGCAGTTCGGCCGCAACCTGGCCAAGGAAAAGGACAAGAAGCGCCGCCGCTGAGGCCGCGTTTCCTGCCCGCCTGAGTCTTCGGCACCGCGGTCGCGGTGCCCGCCCCCCTTACTTCGACGCCCCGCCCTTGAGCGGTCCGCGCGCCTGCGCGCGGCGCCGGCGCGCGTCCTTGGGATCGGCCAGCAAGGGCCGCAACAGCTCGATCCGGTCGCCGTCGCGCAGCGCCGCATCGGGCTCGGCGCGCACGCCGTACACGGCATAGGCCACCGCCTCCGCGTCGTCGTCCCAGCCGGCCAGGGCCAGCGCATCGCGCAGGCGCGCGCCGTCGGGCAGGTCCAGCGTCAGCGTCTCGAACCGCCGCGGCCAGGCGCGGACCAGCTCGATTTTCACGCCTCGTCCTCGCGGTCGGCCACCCGCACGAAGTCGTCGACCATGCGGTCGGCCAGGCTCTGGAAGCCGATCGCCATCGCCGGGCCCAGCAGCTTCACCGCCGGCTCGAAGTCCAGGGTCAGGGTGACCTTGCAGGCGCACTCGTCCAGGGCGTGGAACTCCCAGCGCCCGCCGAGCTGGCGGAACGGGCCGTCGACCAGCTTGAGCTCGATGTGGTGCGGCGGCGACAGGGTGTTGCGGGTGGTGAACCAGGTCCGCAGCGCCCCCAGCCCCAGGTCCAACCGCGCCACCATGTGGTCCTCGCTGCTCTCCAGCACCTGCGCGTTGTCGCACCAGTCGAAGCGGCGCGGATAGGCCGCCACGTCGTTGACCAGCGCGTACATGCGCGCGGCGGAGTGTTCGACTAGGGCGGAACGGCGGATGATCGGCATGGAGGATTCGCTAGCGGCCACGCAATCGGGGACAATGCCGCGATGGCTAAGAATGAAAACAACAAGGCTGGCAAGAATAAAGGAAAGGGCGCCGCCGGCGGCACCATCGCCCTGAACAAGCGCTCGCGCCACGATTACCACCTGGAAGAACGCTTCGAGGCCGGCCTGGCCCTGCAGGGCTGGGAGCTCAAGGCGATCCGCGCCGGACGCGCCAACATCACCGACGCCTACGCGGTCATCCGCGAGGGCGAGATGTTCCTGTACGGCTCCCAGATCAACCCGCTGATCTCCGCCTCGACCCACGTCGTGGCCGAGGAGCGCCGCACCCGCAAACTGCTGCTGCACCGGCGCGAGATCGACAACCTGATCGGCCGCGTCCAGCGCGACGGCTACACCGTGGTGCTCACCGCGCTGTATTGGAAGGGCAACAAGGTCAAGGCCGAGGTCGCCCTGGCCAAGGGCAAGCAGAGCCACGACAAGCGCGAGGCCAGCAAGGAACGCGACTGGGCGCGCGAGAAACAGCGCGTGATGCGGCGGCATAACCGCGACGCTTGAGGTCGGGATTGGGCGTTTGGTGTTTGGACGAACCCCGGCCCCAACGCAACTCCCGATCCGTCATCCCCGCGAAGGCGGGGATCCAGTGACTTCAGCACCATGCCACGCATTTCTGCGTCGGCACAGCCAAGAGCGAATCCTCCCCAACCCTCCTTTTACAAAGGAGGGAGCAACTTACAAAGAAGGGAGCAACAGCCTGAGGAGGGAACAGCCCCCCCTTCGCAACTCCCGATCCGTCATCCCCGCGAAAGCGGGGATCCAGTGACTTCAGCACCATGCCGCGCATTTCTGCGTCGGTACAGCAAAGAGCGAATCCTCCCCAACCCTCCTTTTACAAAGGAGGGAGCAACAGCCTGAGGAGGAAACAGGTACCCCTTCGCAACTCCCGATCCGTCATCCGCGCGAAAGCGGGGATCCAGTGACTTCAGCACCATGCCGCGCATTTCTGCGTCGGCACAGCCAAGAGCGAATCCTCCCCAACCCTCCTTTTACAAAGGAGGGAGCAACGGCTCGATGAGGGAGCGAACCCCCAACGCTGCAGATAGCGCCCCTACTCCCCAGGCAACGTAAACGTAAACGTCGCCCCCTGTCCCTCGACGCCGTCGGCGCGGATCGTGCCGCCGTGGCGTTCGACGATGCGTTTGACCGAGGCCAGGCCGATGCCGTGGCCGGGGAAGTCGCTGTCGGTGTGCAGGCGCTGGAACGGGCGGAACAGCTTGCCCACGTACTCCTGGGCGAAGCCGGCGCCGTTGTCGCGCACATAGAACTCGGGCAGGCCCTGAGCGTTGATGTCGGCACCGAACGCGATCCGCGGTTGCGACTGCAGGCGGGTGAACTTCCAGGCATTACCCAACAGGTTGGCCAGCAGGTTGCGCAGCAAGGCGGCGTCGCCGACCACCTGCAGGCCCGGCTGGATATCGACCTGGACGCTGCGTTGCGGGTCGGCGGTGCGCAGTTCCTCGACGATCTCCCCGGCCAGCTTGCTCAGGTCGATGCGGTCCAGCTTGAGTTCGCTGCGCGCCAGGCGCGACATCTGCAGCAGGGCGTCGATCAGCTCGCCCATGCGTCCGGCCGCCTTGCGCACGCGGCCGAGGTAATCCCGGCCCGAATCGTCGAGCTGGGCGGTGTGCTTCTCGATCAGGATGCGGCTGAAGCCCTCGATCGCGCGCAAGGGCGCGCGCAGATCGTGGGACACGCTGTAGGCGAACGCTTCCAGCTCCTGATTGGCCTGGCTGAGCTCGCGCGTGCGCAGCGCCACGCGCGCCTCCAGCGTGCGGTTGAGCGCGTGCACGCGCGCTTCCGCGCGCAGGCGCTCGGTCACGTCCTCGACCTGGACCAGGCCGCTGATGTCCTGACCGATATTGCCCGGCACCGGCGCGTAGGTCAGCTGGACCTGACGCACCAGCCCGTCCTCGCGGTGCAGGCGGCGGGTGGCGCGGTGCACGCCGTCGGTGTCGGTGCGGCCGGTGGCCTTGCCGATCAGCTCCTGATCTTCGTTCTCGAACAGCGCATCGAAGCGCATGCCCTGCAAGGCCGCCTCGTTGTTGCCGACGATCGCCACCAGCGCCGGATTGGCGTCGACGATGCGCCCGTCGCTGTCCAGCAGCGCCTTGCCGATCGCCGAGTAGCGCATCGCGCTGCGGAAACGCGTTTCGCTGCGGCGATAGTCCTCGGTCATGCGCAGCGCGATCTTGCGCGCGCGCGCCTCGGTGCGCGCCAGGGTCAGCGCCACCGCGTACAGCAGCAGCGAGGCGAACAATCCCAGCGCCAGCATGTTCTGCAGGCTGGCCAGGCGCGGCGCCGACTGCGCCTGCGGCGCGGATTCGAAATCCAGTCGCCAGTGCCGGCCGTACACGTTCAACAGGGTCGAATGGCGGAACGCCGGTTCCGCCTTGTCGCGCTCACCAGGACTGGAATACAGCAAGGCGTTCGGCCCGCTATCGATGTCGTAGACGCGGAAACGCACGTCCTTGAACGAGTTGTTCAAGGAATTCTCGACGAAGCGCTGCATGCGGAACGGCACGTACACCCAGCCCTGCATCGAGCTGCGGCGCGCGTCCAGGCTCGCCGGCCGGTCGCCGCCGCGGTACACCGGCAGGTACAGCACCAGGCCGACGTGCTGTTCGGCACCGTCCTGGATCAGGTGCACCGGCCCTGTCAGCTGCGGCTGCCCCGACTCCAGCGCCGCCAGCATCGCTTCGGCGCGGGTCGGCTCGGAGTACATGTCGTAACCGATCGCCGCCACGTTGGCCGCGGTCTTGGGTTCCAGGTACAGGATCGGGCCGTAGTCGCGGCGTATGCCGCGCGGACGCACTTCGAGCATGCCGTAGCCGGACTCGCGCCACTCGGTCTGCAGGTCCGGCAGGCGTGAGCTGCGCACGTAGCCGCCAAAGCCCAGGCCCAGCATGGCCGAGAACCGCCGGTTCAGATCCATGCCGTCGACATACGCCCGCCACTGCTGCGGCGTAGGCCGCGCGACCGAGGCGAACAAAGACACGCCGCCGCCGGCGACCAGTTCGTAGTAGACCAGGCGCTGCCGCACCAGATCGGTGACGTTCTCGCTCTGGGCGCGGAACTCGGACTCGGCTGAGCGCAGCTCGCGATCGCGCGCCACGGTCCAGGCCGTGAACACGAAGATCAGGGCGCCGATCAGCACCAGCAGCGCGAGCAGATAGCTGCGGCGCGGTACCAGGCCGGACAGTTGGGTGGCGGCGGAATCGTCCAGGTCGGCTGGGCTCATGCGGGCAGCATACCGCGAGCACGCATGCCGGCACCTTTCCGGCACTGCGCAGCTAAGGCCGCGGCGATCGCCGGGCCTCGCGGCGCAGACCCTCCAGCATCAGCAGGTTCACGCAATCCAAGTGCTCGCCGGCGATGCGGCGGCACAGGCGCGCCCAGCGCCGTTGCTCGTTGGCGCTGCGGCCCGCGCGCTCCAATTGCGCGACATGCAGATCGATCTCGCGCGCCAACAGCAGCAGCGCGTCGCCATTGCGGCTCTCGCGCGCGGCCAGGTCGGGTCGCGCATGCTGCCGCCACAGCCACAAGGCCAACGCGCAGGCCGCGACCGCGACCAGCAGGGCCAGCGCCGCGGCGAAGCCGGCCGCCACCGGCGACAGGCCGCTGCCCGCCCAGGGCGACAAGGCCGACTCGGCGACGCCGCTCGCGAGCCTGGCGACGCCGCCCGATGCGCGACCGGCGGCATCGGCGAGCAAGGCGCAGGCACGCCCCGCCATCAACGCCGCACCGTGCGCGGTGGCAGGGCCAACAGCTCGATCGCGCTGACCCGTCCGGCGCAGGCGTCGGCCATGCGCAAAGCGCGGTTGCGCGTGGAAACGAAGCCTTTGATGCGCATTTGACGCAGCATTTCTGTGGACACACCGGCGGCCTGAGCCGCCGATCCGACCGTCGCGAAGCACGCGACATAACGCTGGATCGGGTTTTCGCGGGAGTTTCCGCTTTTCGCCATCGCAAGCGCGGCGGCACGAACTGTATCGGCCACGACATCCCTATCGTCGTCTACGCAAACAAAATATACAACTGCAAGTAGCGAAATACAACACCTAAAAAGTGTGATTCATTTCCACAAGATGCGCAAGAATGAGTTGCGCTCTCCCGCGCAAGAACGAGTGGACCCCGGTGACGGATAACCGATTGAGCCTGGCAGGATGCACAGGCGGTACCGCATGAGCAGCACGCCGCACGACGAATTCGCCCGCCGCCTGCACCAGGCGCTGGATTTCTCGGGCTTCGCCAAGGGCCGCGCCCGTACCGGCGCGCTCGCCTCGTATTACGGGGTGAGCCGCGAGACCGCGCGCAAATGGCTGATCGGCCTGGCCCTGCCCGAGCTGGAACGCATGCTCTCGATCGCCGTGCAGCAGCACGTGAGTTTCGAGTGGCTGGCCACGGGCCGCGGCACCATCGAAGGCAAATCGCTGTCGGTGCGCGACCAGACCACCAAGTACAGCGATCCCGACGAGCTGCGCCTGATGGGCCTGATGCGCAAACTGTCGCGCAAGAAACGACGCGCCCTGATCGAGCTGCTCGACGGTCACTGAGGTCGTCGCGCCCGTACAGGGGCCGCGCCGCTGCCATCGCACCTCCTGTCGCCGGCACGTCCTGTGCCCGGTATCAGGTTAGGCGATGGACGTCGCAGGCGATGAGACTGGCTGCGGCATCGCACGACTCGCCGAGGCTGCGCACCGCGTGCACCTGCGCAAGCCGGCGCTACGGCGGGCCCGCAGCACCGGTTCAACGCAAGATCCGGCCGTGACGCGCGCCGTCGATTGACGCCGCAGCCGGCGGCACCGAGCATCCGCCGATCGCGCGGCCCGTATGCCGCCGCCCTCACGTTCGCAACGCGCATGGATTCGACACCCACCCCTCTGGACACCGCCCTGGCCCAAGCCGCCGCCGACCCGGCCGCGCGGCCGGCGTTCTACCGTCTGCTGCTGGATTCGCAGATCTACGTAATCGGCCACACTCGCACGCCCGAGGCCAGCGACGACCCCAACGCCGGCCGTAACAAGCTGGCGGTGATGCAATGGCAGAAGGACGACGGCACGCTCTATCTGCCCTTCTTCACCAGCCTGCAGGCGCTGCAGCGCGAGATCGATGCCGAAGTGGCGGTGATCGGCGTGACCGCGCGGGAGTTCTTCCAGATCACGCGCGGCGCGCGTCTAGTGCTTAACCCCAGCTCGCAGTACGGCAGGGAGTTCGATCCCGGGGAAATCGCCGCCCTGCTGGACACCGGGTCCGTCCACGCCGCCAGCCCGCGCGTCGTCGCGCGCAGCAGCGAAGTCTTGCTGGGGCAGCCGCAGCACACGCCACAGCGCATGCTGGCCAGCCTGCGCAGCCTGTTGTCGAAACACGGGCAAGTCCGCGCCGCCTACCTGGCGCAGATGCACGATCCCGCCGTCACGCCCGCGCCGGTGCTGCTGATCGGCCTGGACGGCGACGGCGATCTGACGCGGACGGTGCAGGACGTCGGCGCGGTGGCGGCCGACACCGCCGATCATGCACCGGGCGTCGACGTCGTGCTGATCCAACGAGGCGACAACGGCTTGAGCGACTATTTGCTACGCGAGGTCGAACCGTTCTACCGGCGTTCGCTGGGCGCTACGCTGCGCGGCTGGTTTTCGGGCGAGCGACGCTGAGGAACGCGACCGCGGGGATGGCTCGATAGCGCGCCCGGGAGACGAAACGTCACGCCGAACATTGGCAACGCAGGCGTTACACCGCCCCACTCCGCCACCGTCCATCCCGATGCGCGACACCGCTAGCCGCGCCCGCTTTTACACGCTCACGGCAACGTGAACTTCCGCATCGCACGCAAGGGCCAGACCGAGGTGAAACGCGCGCCGCCGATCAGGCGATAGGCGGCCGACACGCCGTTGGTCACGCCCAATCGTTCCAGCACCTCGCGCGCGCGCCGGAACGACTGGCGCGGATCGGCGGTGTTCATGAACAGATTGATCTCTTTCGGGCTGACGTCGTAGCCCTCCAGCTCGACGCTGTCGCCCAGAGCCTGCTTGAGCTCGCTTTCCAACGAACCCAGGAAGGCCTCGTCCGTGAGCGACTTGCGCCAGAACTTGATGACGAGTTGCTGATCCATGCGCCCATTGTAGGCGCCAATCCGCAAGCCCGGCGTGGGCCGCGCCCTGCCCGTCTAGCCCAGCTTCACCTCGCCGACCTTGTCCTGGTAATCCTTCTTCGGATCGACGCCCAGCAGCATCTTGACGCCCGCCAGCAGGCTGTTCTCGTTGAGCCAGACCTCGGCCTCGGCCGCGTCGAAACGCAGCAGGGCCAACTTGGGATCGTCCTTGCCGCCCTCGAACCAGGCCGCGATGAAGGGATTCCACAAACGCTCGATCGCCGCGCGGTCCTGATCGCGCACCAGCGTGCCGCTGATGCTGGCGAACAGATCGTGCCCCTTCGACGAGAAGGCCGCGATCGCCGCGCGGCCGGTGGCCAAGTGCGGCACCAGCGCGTTGTCGGTCGAGGTGAAGAACCAGATCGGACTGCGATCGTCCTCGGTCATGGCGGTCATGGGCCGCGTGTGACCGCGCTCCACGCCGTCCAGGCCCAGCATCAACGTGCGATCCGAACGCAGCGCCTTCCATAGTTTTTCTTTGAGATCCGCGGCGTCGTGCATAACCCACCGTGTCATTTCGCCAGCGACGTGTGGCCACTGCACGCTACCTATGCCGGCGTACGCCATGCGTGAAGCGCGGCGTACGCGCTCGTCACCCGATCTTGATGCGTGAATAAGCGACCAGCGGCGAAGCTCACTCCACAGCTTTCGGCAAAAGCACGCTCTGGCCGCGCCCCGAAGCAACGATCCTGGCAGCGCACGTTTCAAAGCCGCTTGCAGCGCAAGACGCGCCTCGTGTCCGCGCCCTGGCGCCATCGCGCCGGCACCGGAACGCAGCCGGCGCGAGCCGGTGCGCGCAACGCGCCTCAGTTCTCCAGCGAGGCCTGCAACGCCACCGCCAAGGCCGCATCGCCCGAGACCAGCTCGCTCCAGCGCAGCTCCAAGCCTTTGCGCCGCCCCTTCTCGACCAGCTTGAGCCGTTCCGGATCGATGGTGAGCGTGTAGCGCTGATCGCCGATGCTCAGTTCGCGCCGCAGCGGCTTGTCCAGTGGCGTCATCCCGCATCTCCCAGGCTTGGTGAGCAGGCGCAGTGTGCGCGCGCGGAGCCGATCTGCAGGTGACGACGCCCGAGCGGCCTGCGTACGCGCGAACAGGCCCGCCCCAAACGGACAGGGCCGGCAGCCTCGCGGCTTGCCGACCCTGTTCGATCCGTCCTAGACGGCGTATTGGTGGAGGTGGGCGGAATCGAACCGCCGTCCGAAGGCACTCCATCCCCGGCACTACATGCTTAGCGCTCCGTTAGATCTCGCCCCCGGACAGCACGGCGCGCAAAGCGCATCCGGGAACCAGCCTGCTTTGGGTTAACCGGGGGCTGACAGGCGGCCACCCCTGGCGATTCCGTGATAGTGACCCTACGCTGCGAACACGGACACAAGCAGTTTCGGGGCTTACGCCTTAAGCGGCGAGAGCGTAGTTGTCGTCGTTGGCAACTAAAAGTTTGCAGCTGGATTTACGAGGAAAGCTACCCCCTCGGCATGCGCCAGGCGATTTCGCAACCCCCGTCGAAGCCAGTGCACCCCCGGGGACAGCTCACGCTGACCCGATCAGTATAGGGGCGGCGGGCGCATTCACAAGCGGGGGCGGCGACGGCGGTTCATGTCGCGCCGGCACAGCGGTGCCGCCGTGCGCTGGCTCGTCCGTCCACGCGCGGTCCGGCGCCGACGCGATGGAGCGATAATCGCGCACACCGTCGCCATCGATGGAACGCCCATGCCGCACGCCCTGCTCGGTACCGACTTTCCGCTGATCCAGGCGCCCATGGCCGGCTCGCAAGGCAGCGCGCTGGCGGTCGCGGTCTGCCAGGCGGGCGGGCTGGGATCGTTGCCGGCGGCAATGCTGAGCCCACAGCAGTTGGGCGAGGAACTGGCGGCGATCGCGGCGCAGACCGATCGCCCCTACAACGTCAATTTCTTCTGCCATACGCCGCCCGAAGCCGATGCTGAGGTCGAGGCGGCGTGGCGCGCGGCGTTGGCGCCCTACTACGACGAGTTCGGCATCGATCCGGCGACGATCGCCGCCGGCGCCGGACGGCGTCCGTTCGATGCGCAGATTGCCGAACTGGTGGCCGCGTTCCGGCCGCGCGTGGTCAGTTTCCACTTCGGTCTGCCCTCGCCCGCCTTGTTGGAACGCGTGCGGGCCTGGGGCGCGAAGGTGTTGGCCTCGGCCACCACCGTCGAGGAGGCGCGTTGGCTGGAGGCGCGCGGTGTCGACGCGGTGATCGCGCAGGGACTGGAAGCGGGCGGGCATCGCGGGCACTTCCTCGACCCGGACCTGAGCCGGCAATCCGGCACCTTCGCCTTGCTGCGGCAGGTCGCGCAGGCGGTGCGGGTGCCGGTGATCGCCGCGGGCGGGATCGCCGATGCGGCCGGTGTGGCGGCGGCGATGCGGTTGGGCGCGGCGGCGGTGCAGATCGGCACCGCTTATCTGCTGTGCCCCGAGGCCACGACCAGCGCGGTGCATCGCGCCGCGCTCAAGGGCGCGCACCGCGGGCACACCGCGCTCACCAATGTGTTCAGCGGGCGGCCGGCGCGCGGCATCGTCAATCGGTTCATGCGCGAGCGCGGGCCGATCAGTGAGTTGGCGCCGACGTTTCCCTTGGCGGGCGGCGCATTGACGCTGGTACGTGCGGCGGCTGAGGCGCGCGGCAGCGGCGAGTTTTCGCCGTTGTGGGCTGGGCAGAATGCGCAGGGGTGTCGGGAAATTCCGGCGGGCGAGTTGACGCGGGAGCTGGCTCGGGGGTTCGAGGGTTAGGGTTGAGGCGCTGATGGAACGCGCTGAAGTCGCTGGATGTTCGGCTCTGCCGAATTAGAGCGGAGCCCGCGTTCGCGGGAATGACGGATTGGGGATGGTGCTGAAGTCACTGGATTCCCGCGTTCGCGGGAATGACGGATTGTGGGTGACGCTGAAGTCACTGGATTCCCGCGTTCGCGGGAATGACGGATTGTGGGTGACGCTGAAGTCGCTGGATTCCCGCGTTCGCGGGAATGACGGATTGGGGGATGGCGCTGAAGTCGCTGGATTCCCGCGTTCGCGGGAATGACGGATTGGGGGATGGCGCTGAAGTCGCTGGATTCCCGCGTTCGCGGGAATGACGGATTGTGGGGGTGGCGCTGAAGTCACTGTATTCCCGCGTTCGCGGGAATGACGGATTGGGGGATGGCGCTGAAGTCGCTGGATTCTCGCGTTCGCGGGAATGACGGATTGGGGGGGGCGCTGAAGTCGCTGGATTCCCGCGTTCGCGGGAATGACGGATTGGGGGATGGCGCTGAAGTCGCTGGATTCCCGCGTTCGCGGGAATGACGGATTGTGGGGGTAGCGCTGAAGTCACTGGATTCCCGCGTTCGCGGGAATGACGGATTGAGAGTGGCTTTGGCTACGTGGGTTGCCTGCGCTTCACGACGGTGCTGACGAAGCGCTGCGTCTATTGCGAGGCGGCGGCTAGCTCTGCGGCGCTAGCCGCGCGTAGATATCCGATGCGGGCTCAGGCGCGTTGCCACGGCGACGAACCAGGGCCTGGCGTGCGCGCTCGGCGTCAGCGGGCGCCATGCCCTCCTCGATCAGCTCGACCTTTCCCGCGATCAGGCTGGCGATCGGCACGCCGTCGCGGAACAGCACGCGCGCGCCCGGCAGGCGCGCCACGCGTTCGCCGGCCAGCACGGTGCCTGCCAGGTTCAACGGATCCATCGCGCAGACGCAGACCAGCTCGCCGCTATCGGCGCGCTGGCGTACACGGCGTAGCGCGCCGATCGCGTCGGGCAGCGCGAACTGCTCGCCGGACATGCCGCTGACGAAACGGCCGCCGCGGATCTCGCCACGCGCTTCCCACCGCCGATACACGCGCAGCAGTTCGCGCCAGGGCGGCAGCCACTGGGCCTCGCGTTCGATCAGGCGCCAGAACACCACGCCGTAGCGGTCCAGCAGACTGCGCGCGGCGTGCTCGACGGTGTCGCTGTCGATCGCGGCCGCGGGCGCATCCTCGGCTTGGCGCGGCGTCAGCGACCAACGGCCGGCGTCCTGGATGCCGAACAGCGGTGCGCGCCGGGTACGCCCGCCGCGGCCGCCGTCGCGCTTGGACGGCGGCACCAGCAGCGCGCGCAGGCCGGCATAGCTGTCGCAGGTCACACGCCCGCGCGCCACCAATTCGCCCAGGGCTTCCTCCAGCTCGGTCTTGAGCAAGTGCGCGCCGCGTTCGAGTTCGTCGAAAAACGAGGCGCCGCGCACGCGTAGGCAATCGACCACGCGCGTGGCGCGCGAGGACAGCGGCGCATCGTCGGCGCGCGCGGCGGTCAGCGAGGACCACACCGCCAGGTCGCGGCGCGGCAGCAACACGATCGGGGTCTGCCGCACCGACGGCGCGGCGGCGCTGCCCGCCTCCACCCGCGTCGGCCGCAGGCGCGCCCAGCTCACGCGCCCGGCGCCGCACAGATCGTCCAGCCAGACCGGTGCGTAGTCGGCGATGCGCGCGCTCAGCAGTTCGCTTTCCCACACGGCCGCGGGCGCTTCGAAGCCTTGCAACTGCGCCAGCACCGCCTCGACCGCATCGCGGCCGCTCATGCGCGTGGCCGCGGACACCCGCTGCCAGTCGAACAGGAAACGCACGAAATCGCGCGGCGACACCGGCTCGATCTCGCGCCGCAGGCGACCGACGGTGTAGCGGTGGATGCGCGCCAGCAGATGGCGTTCGCACCATTCCTCGGCGCCGCCCTGGCTGCTCTGTCGGCTGAAGCGGCCGCGCATCACATAGCCCTCGCCCTCCAGCCGCGCCAGCGCGATGTCCACCGCCACGGCCGGCTGGTGCAGCGACGCCGCCAGTTCGGCCACGGTCGCCGGGCCCAGGCCGGTCAGACGCGAACGCAGCCATTCGGCCAGCACGCCGTCGGCGTCCCACGCGGCCTCTTGGTACTCGGCAGGAACGCTCACCTCGGGCGACCAGGTCGCCTCCGGGAACAAGGCGCGTGCCTGCGGCAAGGTCTCGGTGGCCAGCCACAACGCGCCCGCCTCGTCCTGGCCGGCCACGGGCAGCAGGCGCGTCGCGCGCCCGCTGTCGGCCAGCGACTGCAGCCAATCCAGCCAGCCATGCGTACGCACCTCACGCGCCTCGACATAGGCCAGGCCGATCAGCGCCTCGTGCATTTCGTCGGCGCTGCGCACCTCCGGCCAGGCTTCGGCGCGCACCGCGGCGATGGCATCGGGATCGAGCCGGCCGAGATCGTCGGCGCTGTCCGGGTCGGCGTAACGCCGGCTCATCACCGCCTGGGTGCGACGCTCTTCCAGCGGCGCGTCGTCGAGGAAGGCGTATGGCCGCGCGTTGATTGCTTCGGCGGCGATCGGCGACGGACCGGTGACGTCGCGCGCGATCACCTGCACCTCGCCACGCTCCAACCGGCCCAGCAACTGCAGCCAGCCGCCGGCGTCCATGGCCTCGTACAGGCAATCGTGCAAGGTCTGCGCGACCAGCGGATGGTCGGGCACCTCGCGTTCGCCGACCAGGTTCTCGGCGCAGGCGACCTGGTCCGGGAACACGGTCGCCAGCAGATCCTCGCTCTTCATACGCTGCAGCTGCGGCGCCACCTTGCGCCCGCCGACGTAGCGCGGCAGCGCCAGCGAGGTGGTCGCGTTCCAGCGCCAGCGCACGCCGAACAGCGGCGCGTCCAGCAGCGCCTGGATCAGCACGTCCAGCGCGCTGGCGCTGTGCAGGTAACGCGACACCTCGATCAGCGGGAAGCTGTGGCTGGTCGACAGCGACAGCACGATCGCGTCCTCGGTGGCCGCGGCCTGCAGTTCGAAGTTGAACTTGCGGCAGAAGCGCTTGCGCAGCGCCAGCCCCCAGGCGCGGTTGACGCGGCTGCCGTAGGGCGTGTGGATCACCAGCTGGGTGCCGCCGGATTCGTCGAAGAAGCGCTCCAGCACCAGCGTGTCCTGGGTCGGCACCGCGCCCAGGGCGTAGCGCGTACGCGCCAGGTAGTCGACCAGCTGCGCGGCGGCGTCCTCGCCCAGGTTCAGATCGCGCGCCAGCGTGGCCGCGACCTGCGCGTGCACCTGCGCCACGCGGGCCGGATCGGGCTCGCCGAAGGCCGCCAGCTGCGCATCGACCGCGCCGCGCAGGCGCGATACGCCCAGCGACAGCTCGTCGCTGCGGCCGGGCGCCTCGCCCAGCCAGAACGGGATGTTCGGCGGCTGGCCTTGCGCGTCCTCGACGCGGACGCGGCCGGCCTCGACGCGCAGGATGCGGTAGCTGGCGTTGCCCAGCTGGAACACATCGCCGGCCAGGCTTTCGATCGCGAAATCCTCGTTGACGTTGCCGATCGTGGTCGCCTGCGGTTCCAGCACCACCGCGTAGTCGCCGGTGTCGGGTATGGTGCCGCCGGAGGTCACGGCGGTCAGCGCGCCGCCGCGGCGCGCGCGCAGGCGCCGATGCACGGCGTCGCGGTGCAGGTAACCCGCACGCGGACCGCGACGGGTGGTGAAGCCCTCGGCGAGCATGCGCACCACCGCGTCGTAGTCGGCTCGCGCCAGGCGCGCGTACGGCCAGGCCCGGGTCAGGCAGGCGTACAGCGCGTCTTCTTCCCACTCGCGCGAGGCGACCTCGGCGACGATCTGCTGCGCCAACACGTCCAGCGGCGCCACCGGCACCTCCAACGCATCCAGCTCGCCGCGGCGCACGCAGCCCAGCAAGGCCGCGCATTCGACCAGATCGTCGCGCGACTGCGGAAACAGGCGCCCCTTGGGCACGCCGCCGACATGGTGGCCGGCACGGCCGACGCGCTGCAGGAAGGCGGCGATCGCGCGCGGCGAACCGAGCTGGCAGACCAGGTCGACATCGCCGATGTCGATACCCAGTTCCAGCGAGGCGGTCGCCACCAGTACGCGCAGTTCGCCGCGCTTGAGGCGCTGTTCGGCGTCCAGGCGCAACTCGCGCGACAGGCTGCCGTGATGGGCGGCGACGGCGTCCTTGCCCAGGCGTTCGCCGAGATGGCGCGCGGCGCGTTCGGCCATGCGCCGGGTGTTGACGAACACCAGGGTGGTGCGGTGCTCGCCGACCAGTTCGGCCAGGCGCGCATACACCTGATCCCATTGCTCGTGCGACATCACCGCGCTCAGCGGCGACGGCGGCAATTCCAGGGCCAGATCGCGGCGCTTGTCGTAGCCGATGTCGACGATCTGGCAATCGGCGTTTCCGTCGGCGCCGATCGCGGCGGCGCCGACCAGGAACCGCGCGACCTGCTCGATCGGCTTCTGCGTCGCCGACAGGCCGATGCGCGCGACCGGGTGCTCGCACAGGGCCTGCAAGCGTTCCAGGGTCAGCGCCAGGTGACTGCCGCGCTTGCTCGCGGCGACGGCGTGGATTTCGTCGACGATCACGGTGCGCACGTTCGACAGCATGTCGCGGCCCGATTCGGACCCCATCAGCACGTAGAGCGATTCGGGTGTGGTCACCAGCAGATGCGGCGGCAGCTTGCGCATGCGCGCTCGCTCGCTGGCGGTGGTGTCGCCGGTGCGCACCGCGCTGCGAATGCCGGGATCGGGCCGGCCCATGCGCGCCAGTTGCTCGCGTATGCCCGCCAGCGGCGCGTCCAGGTTCAGATGGATGTCGTTGGACAGCGCCTTCAACGGCGAGACGTAGACCACGGTGGTCTGGTCCGGCAGCCCGCCTTCGGCTTCGGCCTGGCGCACCAGGGCGTCGATCGCGGCCAGGAACGCGGTCAGGGTCTTGCCCGAACCGGTCGGCGCCGCGACCAGCGTATGCCGGCCGGCACGGATCGACGGCCAAGCCAGCACCTGGGCCTGGGTCGGGGCCGGAAACGTCGCCGCGAACCAGGCGGCGACGGCAGGATGGAAAGCGGTCAGTGGCATGGCGCGCGGGCGCGATCGCAGCGGCGACGTTCCTGTAAGGGGTCCGCACCGATATGGGGACGGACAGGGCCTTGCGGAATGGTAACGCCGCCGTGGCGGCGGCAGGCGCTGAACGGTTCATCGCTGCGGCCGTCCGGCCCTGCGAGCAGGATGCCCGCGGGTCGTCTCAGCGATTGCGACGGGCGGCGCCTAGCCCGGCGGTGTCGACACCTCGCGCACCACCTCGGCGGTGGCTTGGCGCTTGCCGGCCAGGGCGATGTCGGCCAGCGCCACGATGCCGGCCAGACGGCCTTCGCTATCGACCACCGGCACGCGCCGGATCTGGGCGCGCTCCATCAATTCGATGCAGTCGCGCAAATCCGCCTGCAGGCCCACGCAGCGCGCCGGCGCGGTCATCGCATCGCCGGCGGTGGCGGTGCCGTCGCGGCCCGCCGCGACCACGCGCACGGTGATGTCGCGATCGGTGACCACACCCAATGGCACACCGCGTGCATCGAGCACGGGAATCTCGCCGCAATCGTGATCGGCCATCATGCGCGCGACATCGCGCAACGAAGTGGTGACATCGCAGGCTACGGGATTAGCGGTCATGAACGCACTGACGTTCGCCATATCGGATTCCTCGGTAATTCGGGAAACGGTTTGCCGGCGGCCATCACACCGGCGTTGCGACGGACGGCGTGAGCGGCGCGTGAAACGCAAGCCGAGGACAAGAACGGCCACGCGAATTCGCAGCGCAACCCACGCCGCGGCCGCTCCAGCCGTTGTATCCTCGGCCGCGTATGCGTCCTTGACGCGATACGCCCCGCGATGCGACATCAACGGAGAGAACGCCATGACGACCAAGTTGGACAAGCCGCTGCGACGCGAACTGGAAATCGGCGACAAGCTCTACACCCTGACCATCGACGCCCACGGTTTGAAGCTGACCGAGAAAGGTCATCGCAAAGGCACCGAGTTGAGCTGGAACGAAGTACTGGGCGACGACGCGCATTCGCCGCCGCCGGCCTGACCGCGTCGGCCGCGACGGCGGCAGTCGTGCCGTCGCGGCCCGCTTTCGCGCGGCTCGAGCGCGAACGCGTCGGTATCGATCGACACCGATGCTCCTAGCGGTCGGTATGCCTGGCGATCAATGACCGGCCTTGGCCACGACCAGGCCCTTGGCATCGACGCTGCGCACGCCCTGCACGCCCTTGGCTACCGCCGCCGCCTTCTCGGCCTGGGCGCGGCTGTCTACCTTGCCCGACAGGGCGACCGTGCCGTTGACGGTGTCGACGTCGATCATCAGGCCCGACACGTCCTTGGCCGCCAGCAACTCGGCCTTGACCTTGGTGGTGATCCAGGTGTCGCTGACCGGCTGGGTGGATTCGCCGGTCGCGGGCGGCGGATTGCGCTCTTGCGCAACCGACAGCGCAGGCACGCCGATCATGAGCGCGGCGGCCAGCATAGTGGTGGTGATCGTCTTCATCGGATGCTCCTTGATTGATGGAACGAAGGTGCGCGAACGTCAGTGATGCTTGTCGCGCCCCGAACCGGACTTCTTGCCGCCGCCGTCTTGCTTGTTGACCGTCGCCCAAGCGCGCTTCTCGGCGGTTTCCTCGGACAGGCCTTCCTTCTTGTAGCCCTCTTCGATGTGCTGGGCCTGACGTTTCTGTTTATCGGTATAGGCGGATTTATCTCCACGCGGCATGGGAGGCTCCTTTGCCTGTGAGCGGATCGCATTGCCGAGGCGAGGCTAGTCCGCCGGCGGTAAACGCCACGGCAGTATTTCGTTAGCGCGCGGTCGCGATGGTTCGCCACGCGCGCGCATGAATCGCGCTGACGCGGGCTTGCGCAAGATCGGACGCATGCGTGTCTTCGCACCGTCGCGATGATCGTGAATCGCGCCCCACGCGCCGTCCGTGGCCGGCGCGCTCACTCCGCGATGACGGCGCCTGCGCTGTGCTGTGGCCGCCTACCCCGACGAGCCCACGCATGCCTCGGTGCCGCGCATGAGCATGGACCTGAAGAGCGGTTACCCCTATTGGGCCGTGCGCAACGGCCTGATGCACGCCTTCCCGGCCCTGGACGAGGACCTGCATTGCGAGGTGGCGGTGATCGGCGGCGGCATCAGCGGCGCGCTGATCGCCGACGAGCTGGCCGCGCACGGCCATGAGGTGGTGGTGGTCGAACAGCGCGATATCGGCTGGGGCAGCACCGCCGCGAGCACGGCGCTGCTGCAGTACGAGATCGACACCCACATGATCGACCTGAGCGAGCGCTACGGCGAGGACGCGGCCGCCCTCGCCTACCGCGCCTGCGGCGAAGCGGTGCTGGCCCTGCGCGAGCGCGCGAGCGGCTTGGGCGACGTCGGCTTCGCGCGCGCCGACAGCGTCTACTGCGCCAGCAAACAGCGCCATGTCTACCCACTCAAGCACGAGCTCGCGCTGCGCCGTCGTCATGGCTTCGAGGTGCGCTGGCTCAACGCCGCCGACCTGCACGAACGCTATGGGCTGCATGCGCCCGGCGCGATCCTGAGCCGGCTGGCGGCGCGCGTGGATCCATACCGCATGACCTACCGCCTGCTGATGCGCCTGGTCCGCCGCGGCGTGCGCGTGCACGACCGCAGCGAGATCGCGGCGATCGAGCCGAGGGCGCGGTCGGTGCTGCTGCGCACCGCGCAAGGCCAGACGATCCGCGCCGCGCAGGCGGTGCTGGCGATCGGCTACGCGGGTCAGCGCTGGCTGCGCCAGCGGGTGGCGCGCAACCGCAGCAGCTATGCCTTCGTGACCGACCCCATGCCGGCCAGCGAGTCGCGCGGGCTGGACAGGACCATGGTGTGGGAGTCGGCGCGTCCCTATCTGTATCTGCGCGGCACCGGCGACGGCCGCATCATGGTCGGCGGCGAGGACGATGCGGTCGATATCCCCGCGCGCCGCGACGCGCGCCTGGGCAAGAAGACGCGGCGGCTGGCGAAGCAGGTCTCGCGGCGTTTTCCCGGCCTGGAACTGGCGCCCACCTTCGCCTGGGCCGGCACCTTCGCCGAGACCGACGACGGCCTGCCCTATTTCGGCCCGCATGCGCAGTACGGCCCGCGCGTGCATTTCGCGATGGCCTATGGCGGCAACGGCATCACCTATTCCGAAATCGGCGCGGGACTGCTGCGCGCGCTGATCGAACGCCGGCGGCATCCGTTGGCGGCCTTGTTTTCGTTCGAGCGGAACGGGTGAGGACGGCGGAGGCGTGGCCCGCAGACCTATGGAGGAAGGCGTTTACGAAGCGCAGGTTCGTGCGCGGCCGAACGCCGGCAGCTAGGCCTGCTGGCTTGGAGGGCTGGGGCGGATTTGCGCTTGTTGTTGGGCGCGAAGCAACGGCGCAGAGCAAATCCCCCTCAATCCCCCTTTTTCAAAGGGGGAAGTAGTTCCGCTACGTTCTTGGTGCCGAGGAACATATCGTTGCCGCGCAGGGCTCGATTGCGGCGGCGGCGGATTAGGGCGCTATCCAAAGCGGGATCAGGATCGAAACGCGAACGGGCCGCATGAGCGGCCCGTTCGGTTTACTTAGCGCAGGCAATGGCTTGCGCGCTTGGCGCCTGCCCTGCAATCACTCAGGAGCGCAGCGGCACCAAGGTGATTTCGACGCGGCGGTTCTGGGCGCGGCCGTCCTCGGTGTCGTTGCTGGCGATCGGGCGGGTCTTGCCGGCGCCGGTGAGGATGAAGCGGTCGCGCACCAGACCGCGCGACATCAGGTAGTTGCCGACCGAGGCGGCGCGCTGTTCGGACAGGCGTTGGTTGACCGCGTCGGTGCCGATGCTGTCGGTGTGGCCGGCGACTTCGACGATGGTCTGGTTGTACTCCTGCAGGGTCGAGGCGACGTTGTCGAGCACCGGATAGAACTGCGACTCCAGCTGCGAGCTGTTGAAGGCGAAGGTGATGTTGCTGGGCATGTTCAGGGTGATGTTGTCGCCCTGGCGCACCACGTCGACGCCGGTGCCGGCCATGCGCTCGCGCAGCGCGCGCTCCTGGCGGTCCTGGTAGTTGCCGATCGCGCCGCCGGCCAGGCCGCCGACGCCGGCGCCGATCAGCGCGCGCTGGCGGCGCTCGGTGGCGTCGTCGCCGCTGAGCAGGCCCGCGGCGACGCCGGCCAACGCGCCGATCAGGGCGCCCTTCTGAGTCTTGCTCATGCCCTGGCGTTCTTGCGGGTACTGACCTTGCGGGTACTGGCCCTGCGGCTGGCCGCCGTAGTAGCCGCCACCGCCGGTGGCGCAACCGGCGAGCGCGGCGGTCATCGCGGCGGCGGCCATCGCGATCTTGATCTGGGTTTTCATGGGGGCGTCCTGAGCTGAGTTTCGGCGGCCCCAAGCTAATCACGCCGGCGTCACGGATGGGTGATGGGTGCGCCGGCCAGTTCAGGTTTCGGCAGGGGTGGCGCGGGCGGGCGAGCCCTCGCTCTCAGCGGCAACCAAGCCCGTCGCGATGGCCGCAATCCATGCGGATCGCGTGAGAGCAAAAGCATTCGCGCGTCGCGCTCATCCCCTCACCCTAGCCCTCTCCCGCAAGCGGGAGAGGCAATTCAATCTGTCGGTTTGACGGTGCAGGTACGGCGAGCGCGGAGTGCGTCGACCGCGGCGATATGCGGTCGCGGCTTGCGCCGCGCCTACCCGGAAAAAGACGCGTTGCGTCGTGGGTGTGTTGGCGCGGTCGCGACTTACGCCGCTCCTACGCCAAAGCGAAGCGGGCATGGGCCAGTGCGGTGGTCGCGCGGGCGCGGTGCGTGTCGCACCCGCGCGATGCCGGCTGCGTTACTCGTCGATCGCGACCAGGGCGTCGGCGCCGGCGGCGTCGAGGGTGTGGTCCCAGTTGCCCATCAGCGCCAGGTACAGCAGCTTGTCGAACTCGGCGCCGAAACGGCTGATCACGGCATCGGGGTCGGGGATCAGCTTGGCGTCGGCGATCAGGCCGAAGTGGACGCGGCCGTTGTAGCTGAGGATGGAGATGCCGACGCCGATCGAACCGGTCTGCGGCACCCAGAACATCATCTCGCGCAGGGTGCAGCCGGCCAGGTACAGCGGCTGCTGCGGGCCGGGCACGTTGGTCGCCACCGCGGTGGCCTTGCGGCTGAAGAGTTCAAGCGCCAGCCCCTGCACCTGCGACGGCGCCATGCCAAGAGCAGCCAAAAGCCCAAATGCAACAATAGCTTGCCGTGAATTCTTCAAGTTATTCATGCATTCGGCGACACGCTCGACCCGGCGGATCGGATTGCCCTCGCCGACCGGCAGCTCCAGGAACACCAGGCCGAAGTGATTGCCCAGCTTCTTGGCGTGTTCGAGCGGGCGCAGGTTGACCGGCACGGTCGCGCGCAGGGTCACGCCGTCGACGTTGTCGCCGCGTTCGATCATGTAGTTGCGCAGCGCGCCGGCGGCGGTCGCCATCAGCACGTCGTTGACGGTGCAGTCGCAGGCGCGGCCGACCGCCTTCACTTCTTCCAGGTCCAGCGGTTCGGCCCAGGCCACACGCTTGCTCACGCCCAACTTGCCGCGCAGCAGCGAAGGCGGATCGTCGGACAGGGCCAGCGCGTTGAGCAGCTCGCGCGCGATCTCGCCGCCTTCCTTGGCCAGCATGCCGGCCAGGGTCGGGTCGCGGTACATCTCCATGCCCTTTTCCAGCGCGCGCGATCCCAGCTTCATGTAGCGGTCAACCGCGCCGACCCGGCGCGCGACCTCGGCGCCGTCGGTCTTGAGCCAGGCATGCGGCAGGTCGCTGCCCTTGGCCGGCTCGCGCGTGGTGTCGGTCAGCGACAGCAGCACCTGGACCAGGGCGATGCCGTCGGCGTAGCTGTGGTGGATGCGCGCGATCAGCGCCGAGCCGCCGTCGTAGCGTTCGACCAGGTGGAACTGCCACAGCGGCCGGCTGTGATCCAGCGGGCTGGAGGCGAGCTGGCTGACGAAGCGTTCCAGCCCGCGCTTGCCGCCGCGCCCCGGCAGCGCGGTGAGCTGCACGTGCCAGTCGAGATCGAAGTCGTCGTCGGTCTGCCAGGACGCGCCGGCCGGCGTGTCGACAGCCTTCTGGCGGAAACGGGTGTAGGCCAGGAAGCGCTGCTTGACCACGCGCCGCAAGGTATCGATGGACATCGGTTCGGCGAACATCAGCACGCCGGTGATCATCATCGGATTGGTCGGTCGCTCCATGCGCAACCAGGCCGTATCCACTCGCGACATCGGTTCGCGACGCGCGCGCTTGCGCGGTTCTGCTGTGGCCATGCGCCCTCCAAAGCGTCTGCGGCGAGTGAATCACGCGGTTGCGAGCGGCGTCAACGCGGTGAGGTTGGATTGGAGCGCCCGAAGCAAATTGAGCGGATGGTCGTGCAGACGCGATCGTGGGCCGAGTGCAGCCCGGATTGAGCTGCTGTTGGGTGGGTGCGCTTGGGATTCGGGATGGACTATGGCCGTCGGCGCTGTTTCGATTCGTCATCCCCGCGAAGGCGGGGATCCAGTGACCGGGTCGGCCCCGCACACACGACGCAATCGTCAAAGGACCGCAGCTTCGATTGCGGGGACGCGTAAGTCAGGCACGGAGCTACACGCTGAAGTCCCTGGATCCCCGCCTTCGTGGGGATGACGGATCGGGGGTGGCGTGGCGATCGGGTGGTGCCTGGCCGGATTGCGGCGATGGCGACGGTCGACCGGCCGATGGCGATGACGTCTCGCGCCCTTGCCTCGCCGCCCTACCCGCGCTGCTTGCGATACGCGGCCAGCGCCGCGTCGCGGCCGGCGGCCAGGTCGACCAGGGGTTGCGGCGGGTAATCCGGCGCCACGCGGCGCAGTGTGGCCGGTTCGCGCCAGGGGGCGTGGCGCAGCGGCAGCGGCAGTGGCGCCAGCTCGGGCACCCAGCGCGCGACGTAGCGGCCGTCCGGGTCGAACTTCTCGCCCTGGGTGACCGGATTGAACACGCGGAAGTACGGCGCCGCGTCGGCGCCGGTGCCGGCGACCCATTGCCAGCCCAGGGTGTTGTTGGCCAGGTCGGCGTCGACCAGGGTGTCCCAGAACCAGCGCGCGCCGTGGCGCCAGTGGTAACGCAGGTGCTTGGTCAGATAGCTGGCGACGATCATGCGCACGCGGTTGTGCATCCAGCCGGTGTGCCAGAGCTCGCGCATGCCGGCGTCGACGATGGGCACGCCGGTGCGGCCGTGCTGCCAGTCCTGCAGGCGCGGCTGCACTACCCGGGCCCAGTCGAAATCCTCGAAGCGCGGGTTGAAGTTGCGCTGCGGCGTGTCGGGGAAGTGATGCAGCAGATGGTGGGCGAACTCGCGCCAGCCCAGTTCGCGGATCGCGGCATCGATGTCGCCGGCGCGCGCCGCGCTGCGCTGGGTTTCCAACGCGGCGATCACGCGCCAGGGCGCGATCTCGCCGAAGTGCAGGTGCGGCGACAGACGTGAGGTGCCGACGCGGTCGGGGCGGTCGCGCTGTTGTGCGTAGCCGTCCAGCGCGCCCTCGAGGAACGTCTCCAGGGCCTCGTGCGCGCCGGCCTCGCCCGGCGTCCAGTGCTCCCAGAAACTGCGGTCCCAGGCCGGCGTCGGCAGCAGCTTCAGCGCTTCCAGCGGCACGCCTTCGGGCCCCTGCGGGCTGTGGGGCAAGGACGCAGGCGCGTCCCAGGTGGGCTGCAAGCGCCACGACGCCAGGGCCGTACGCCAGAACGGCGTGAACACGCGATAGGGTTCGCCCTGCTTGGTCGCCAGCTGCCAAGGCTCGAACAGCAGCGCGCTGTTATGGCTTTCCGCGCGCACGCCCTGACGGCGCAGGGTCTGCTTGATGCGGGTGTCGCGTTTTTCTATCGCCGGTTCGTAGCGGCGGTTCCAGTACACCGCCTCGGCGTCGGTGGCCAGCAGCAGCGACTGCAGGGTCGGCAGGCTGGGGCCGACGAAGCGGCGCAGGTGCGACCCACGTGCGCGCAGCGCCCGGTCCAACGCGTCCAGCGAATGATGGCGCCAGGCATCGGCGGCGGCGCCGGGCCGCCAGTCGCCCTGCTCGTCCGGTGCGTGGATGTAGATCGGGATCGGCGTGTAGCCGTCTTCCAGGGCCGCCCGCAGGGCCGGGTTGTCGGCCAGGCGCAGGTCGTCGCGGAACCAGACCAGCGCGGTGGCGGAGGCGTCGGGCATCGCGGAACCGGATCGGCCTAGGGACGGCCAGTATGCCGTCCCCGGGCCGGTCCACGGACGGGGCCTGGCGAGGCCCCGTCCGCAGTTTCGCGACGTTTACGGCGACTGCAGCTCGGTGATGGCGTCCTTGGCCTGGACCAGGCCCCAACCGGTGTTGTTGTCGTAGCCGGCGGCGTCGATGTCCTGCGCGGTGGTCAGCAGGGCATCGCGCACCTGGGCGGCGGTCGCGGTCGGCTTGGAACTCCACACCACCGCCGCGGCGCCCGACACGTGCGGGGTCGCCATCGAGGTGCCGCTCATGGTCTGGTACGCGGTGTTCGACACCGACGGCGTGGCGTCGACGCTCATGGTCTGACCGGCCAGGCCGGCGACGATGGCCTGGCCGTCGGCCTGGCTGATGCCCACCGCGGGCAAGGTGGTGGTGAGCGGATTGCCGTTGGCGTCGTACATGCCGATACGCAGCTCGCCGGCGACGTTGTTGTAGATCACCACGCCCAGGGCGCGACCGGACTTGGCCTTGGTGATCTTGTCGACGAAGGTGTTGGTGCCGCGCTGGCACAGCACGATCTTGTTGCGCCAGGTGTTGGACGAGGTCTGGCACAGGCCGCCGTTGACCCAGCCGGCGCTGGCGCTGGTCTGCTTGGAACCGGCGACCGGCACGGCGGCGAAGCTGGAGGTGCCGACCACCAGCGGGTCGTTCTTCAGCGGATAGGTGCTGAGCGTGTCCACGCCCGGCGCGGCGATGTCGACGGCGCTGTTGAACTGCGAGAAGTCGGCCTTGACGTTGGCCGAGTCCACCGCCGCCACCGACACCACGCTGGCGTAGGACGCCGGGTAGCTGAGGCTGGAGTCGCCGTCGTTGCCGGCCGCGGCGATGCTCAGCACGCCGTTGTTGGCCAGGGTCTGGAACGCGTTCTGCTCGGTGGTCGAGCTGTTCGGACCGCCCAGGCTCATGCTGATGATCTTGGCGCCGGCGGTGTTGCAGCGGTTGGCCGCGTCGACCAGGGTCGACGAATAGGTCCAGTTGCACTGGCCATGGCCGCTGCCGTTGGTGCCGTTGGTGCCGAAGATCTTGATGATGTGCAGCGAGACCTTGCCCGGGCTCACGCCGACCACGCCGGTGCTGTTGTTGGCCGCGGCGATGGTGCCGGCGACGTGGGTGCCGTGGCCGCAGGTGTCGGTGTCCCAACCGGTCGGGTAGCCGGTGATGGTCATGCCGGCGAAATCTTCGTGCGTCTTGTTGATGCCCGAGTCGATCACGCAGACCTTGATGCCGGCACCGGTGGCCGCGCCGGTGTCGAGCACGCCGTCCTGGTTGGCGTCCCACACGCTGCGCGCCTGCACCTGGTCGATGCCGTAGGGCACGCTCTGCGCCTGCAGATAGCGCGGCTGGTCGATCTCGACCGACTCGACGTCGGGGTTACCGCGCAGGGCCTTGATGGCCTCGGGCGAGGACAGGGTCATGACCGCGCTGTTGAGGCGGTCGAACTGGTAATTGAGGACGGCATCGCCGCCGCGCGCGGCGCTGAGCTTGCCGCGCAGCGCCTGGATGCGCTGGCCCAGGCTCTGGGTGGAGGCACCGGCGCTCTTGCCGGCGGCGGCGCTGGCGGTGCCGGCCTTGAACTTCACCCAGACGCGATTCGGGTTGGGCTGCTCCTGCGCCGCGGCGGCGGTGGCAGCGACCATCGTGGCCAGGCCCAGGCCCAGCGCGTACATCAGCTTGCTCTGCTTCATCGATCCCCCAATGGAATGCCGGTCGCGCTCCGAGCGGAGCGGCTTAGGCTCGGGCGTGCCGTAAGCGCCCGATCGACCGACCTAATTCCAACGGGACGAAACCGGCATCCCCCTACCCGCGCGTAGAAATAATCCGATTATGTGACTGAATTATCAGTTTTGGAAAACTCGCCGCTGCGGCGGTATCGGGCTGCTTGGCAGCCCTGCAGGGGCATGCGGGTTTGCGCGGCATCGATGAGCCGCCCGCGGCGCCGGCGCTTCAGCTTTCGACGAACCGCACCCGTCGCGTGATCGAGCAGGTCAGCTCGTAGCCGATGGTGCCGGAGACCTCGGCGATGCGTTCCACCGGCAGCTCCGGCCCCCACAGCAGCACCGGATCGCCGACGCGCGCGTCGGGGATGCCGCGCAGATCGATGGTCATCAGGTCCATGGACACGCGGCCGATCACCTGCGCGGCCTGGCCGCCGACCAGCACCGGCGTGCCGGACGGCGCCGCGCGCGGGTAGCCGTCGCCGTAGCCGATCGCGGCCACGCCGACGTTCATGTCCTCGGGGCATTCCCAGGTCGCGGCGTAGCCGATGCGCTCGCCGCGGCGCACGCGGTTGACCGCGATCAGGCGCGTGGACAGCGTCATCGCCGGGCGCAGGCCGAAATCCGCGCCGGTGGTGCCCTCCACCACCGAGATGCCGTACAACGCGCCGCCGGGGCGGATCCAGTCGGCGTGCGCGTCGGGCCAGCCGAGCACGGCGGCGGAATTGGCCAGCGAGCGCGCGCCGTCCAGGCCGGCGGTGGACTCGGCGAAGGCCTGCAGCTGCGCGCGCGTCTGCGGCTTGTCGAACTCGTCCGAACTGGCGAAGTGGTTCATCAGCACGATGTTGCCGGCCACGCCCGCCAGCGCCGACAGGCGCGCGTACGCCTCGCGCACCTGCTCGGGCGCGAAGCCCAGCCGGTGCATGCCGGTGTCGATCTTGAGCCAGCAGCGGATCGGCTCGCCGTCGGCGGCCTGCTCCAGCATCTCGATCTGGCTGTGGTGGTGCACCACCGTTTCCACGCCGAGCCGGCGCAGCTGCGGCAGGTCGTCGGCCTCGTCGAAGCCCGACAGCAGCACGATCGGCTGCGACAGGCCGGCCGCGCGCAAGCGGTCGGCGTCGGACAGCGCGGCCACGCCGAACGCGTCCGCGCCTTCCAGCGCGCGCGCCACGCGCTCCAGGCCATGGCCGTAGCCGTCGGCCTTGACCACCGCCATCACCCGGCTGTGCGGGGCGCGCGTACGTGCCTGGGCGAGGTTATGACGCAGGGCGTCGGTGTGGATGCTTGCGGAGGTCGGACGTGCCATCGCCCTAGTTTATCGGCTGACGGGCGTGCGCAGGCTGTCGGCATCGCCCGCGATGCCGCGACCTGCGCACGCCTGTCGGGCCGCGCACGCCCGGCCGCGGGTCAGTCCAACTGCAGCACGGTGTTCGGCGCCGGGCGCTCGCGCTCGCGACTGAGCCGCTCGGACGCCGGCGGCGGCAGCCAAGGCGCCTTACCCATCTGCGACAAGTCCGGGTAATGGCCGAGCACGCGGAAACGGTCGAACGCGAACGCCACGCCGTCCGATCCCAGCGGCGAGGCGCGGTCGGCGACGTGGAAATGCAGGTGCGGGCCGGTGGAGTCGCCGGTGAAACCCAGCGCGCCCAGCACCTCGCCGCGGCGCACGCGCTGGCCGCGCGTCACCGTCACGCTGCCCGGCTTGAGGTGCTCGTAGAACGCATAACGTCCGTCGCCCAGGTCCAGCGCGACGTAGTTGCCGGTGGCGTCGCCCAGCGCCTGTTTGCCGTGCTGCGAGACCCGTTCGGTCTCGGCCACGTCGTCGCGCACGCCGACCACGGTGGCGTCGGCCACGGCCAGCACCGCCTCGCCGTAGCCGTAGCTGTTGGCGACGAGGTCCTTGTCGCCGTGCGCGGTGCGGCCCTGCGCGTCCAGCTTCACCCAGTCGATGGCGTAGCGGCCGGGAATGCGCGCGCGGCCGTCGACGGTGTAGATCACTCGGCGGTGGCCGCGCGCCCAGTCGGGATGGTGGATGGCGATCCAGGGGCCGCCACGCACCGGCGGGCTGAGGTCCAGCGCGGCCGGCGCGGCCACCTGCAGCTCGCCGCCGGCGACCTGCTGCGGCGTCTGGTGGTTGGGCGCCAGGTAGGCGATGCGGTGCGTCAGCGTTTGCGGCAGGGGCGCTTCGGGCGCGAGCTCCAGATAAAGCACGCCGCGCTGGCCCGGGGCCAGCAGCAACGCGTCCTCGCCCTTGGCGGCGGCCAGGCGGTCGAAGCGCTTGCTCAGCGCCTCGCCTTCATACCGCGCCACGGTGCGATCGCGCGCGGCGTCGCGTACTTCCACCTCGCGCACGCGCAGCGGTTCGCTGCTGAAGTTGGTCAGGTGCAGCTCGTAGATCAGCAGCGACTTGCCTTCGACGACGACCGGCGCCGGCGCAGCCGGCACCTGCAGATCGAAGGACTGGCGCAAGGGAGCGGTGGCGTCGGCGGCGTGCAGCAGGCCGGCGTACGAAAACAGCAGGGCCGAGACGAAGGCGCGCATGTGGGTGGAGCGTCCGGTGGTGGTGGGAGGAAGAACGTGCGCCGTCGGCGCGAGGCCTCAGCGCGGATCGCGCAGTTCGTCGATCGCGGCCTCGGACAGCCACAGCAGGGTATTGAGGTAGTCGTCGATGCAATCCACGACCTCGGCGCGCGGGCCCTGTCGCCAGGCGGCCGAGCCGTAGAACGCGTCCTGCTGCGCGATCAGGTCGGCGCGGTCGCGATAGGCGCGGATCAGATGCCAGCTGTCGTGCTCGTGGTCGCAGCGGCCGAACGCGACCACGTCCATGCCGCGCTCGCGCAGCAGCGGCAAGGCGCGCAGGGTCATCGCCTGCTCGAACCGGGCCGCCGCATCCGGCTTGAGCCGATAGGTACGCACTTCGATCAATCGTCGCATGCACGCGCTCGAACGCTGGCGGTGGGCGCATGCTGACGAAGCGGCGGCGCGCGTACAAGTTACGTTTGTCATGCACGGCGCCGGCGGAGCGATCGGCCCAAAAGAAACGGGCCGGCTGAGCCGGCCCGTCCTTCGCTCCCGAACGTCGCGACCTTAGTCGCAGCGACGCTCGATCACGGTCTCGGTCTTGTTCTGCTGGTTTTCCTGGATCTTGCGGCCGACCAGCGCGCCGCCGACGGCGCCGGCCGCGGTCGCGACCTTCTTGCCGCTGCCGCCGCCGACCTGGTTGCCGAGCAGGCCGCCCGCGACCGCGCCCAGAGCGGTGCCGGTGATCTTGTGCTTGTCCTTGACCTGCTTGGGGCGCTGCACCTCGACGTCGTAGCAATGCGGCTGCTTGGGCTTGGGCTTGGACTTGGTCTGGGCGGTAGCGGCGCCGGTCGCCATGACGCAGGACATCAGCGCGACGGCAATCGTGGATTTGAGCTTGGCGTTCATGGGGTCACCCGGGAAAGGTTGGAGAGCAGGCCGACGATGCGCCTGCGCGCGTGGGGAGCGCGTCAAGCCGCAGGGCCGTGGCCGCAACCCTAGCGCGGCCAGGCTGAACGCGCGCCGGCGCGAGTGGGCTGCGATGGCGGGATTGAGAGTGCGATCAAGGATTCGCTGTGGGCGCTTGGAGGGCAGCGCGAATTCAGGGCGCTCGGACGCGCAGGAGCAAAACGGGTTCCGGCTTTCGCCGGAACGACGGTTTGGGATGTTTCGAAGTGTCACGCGGGTTGCGAGATCTTTCGCTGCATCGACCATCGCGCATCGCCGACGCGACCAACGCCATTCCCATACCTGCGTCATTCCGGCGAAAGCCGGAACCCATTTTGATCTTGCTCTCAGCGCAGGAGCGCCGCATCGACGCGCCGCCCCGCCCTCCTCGCTACAGCCGCGTCCATTGCGCGACCGGTCGGCCATCGCGATCCCACCACGAACCGGGCTCGTCCTGGTTCGGCCAACCCGGCGGCGAGTCCTCCCACTTCTCCTGCCGGCCGTACACCGTCAGGTCGAGCAACTGCAGCGTGGGCAGCATGGCCTCGATCCCGCGCCACTTGGTTTCGTAGGTCTGGAAGACCTCGTCGCCGTCGCGCAGGTAGCAGCGCAGGTCGCCGCCGTTGCGAATCTTCGGCAGCGCCGTCGAATCGGCGGTGGAGTACCACGGCGCCGTCCAGCCCATGAAGTCGCGGTAGGCGGCCAATTCGTCCCAGGGGCCGCTGCTGAACACCGCGTAGCTCACGTCGCGCGCCGCCAGATAGGCGCGGACGGCGGCATTCATGGCCGACTGGCTGTGCGTGCAGCCGGGACACTGCTTCTCGTGCGGCGCGCCCGCATGCCACATGAAGTGATAGACGATCAGCATGCGCCGGCCTTCGAATACCTCCTGCAGCGGCAACGGCCCGTCCCGGCCCACGACCGTGACCGGTGGCATCCGCAGCATCGGCAGACGCCTGCGCGCGGCGGCCAGCGCGTCGCCGGCGCGCGTGTGCGCCTTCTCGCGCAGCAGCAGTTCGGCGCGGGCGCGTTCCCACTCGTCGCGGTCGACGATGGGCGGCGTTGCGGTCGGTTTCATGGTGCGTGCCTCCTGGAGAGCGATCTGCTTCGCTGCCTGGAGCCATGCTTGCGCACCGCGATGTCGTCCGGTGCCTGCGGTAGCGCGAAGGCGCCTGGCGCATCGATGCTCCTGCCCGCTTGTTAGCACATGCGGTCTTTGCAGAGCGTCAATACCGCGTGCGCGCGCCCAGTCCGGCGCAGCGGCGGCGTGCGCCGCCGGCAGCGTCGGCCGGCACGACTCGTCGGGCGGCTTACTCGAACGAACCCACCGAGTCGTGCGAGAGGTTGTCGAAACGCGTGTACTCGCCGAAGAACTTGAGCTTGAGCGAGCCGGTCGGGCCGGAACGCTGCTTGCCGATGATGACTTCGGCCAGGCCTTTGTCCGGCGAGGTTTCCTTGTTGTAGTAATCGTCGCGGTAGATGAACACGATCACGTCGGCGTCCTGCTCGATAGCGCCGGACTCGCGCAGGTCGGCCATCACCGGACGCTTGTCGGCGCGGGTTTCCAAGGAGCGGTTGAGCTGCGACAGCGCGATCACCGGCAGGTTGAGTTCCTTGGCCAGGTGCTTGAGCGAGCGCGAGATCTCGGAGATTTCGGTGGCGCGGTTCTCGCTGTTGCCTGGCACCGACATCAGCTGCAGGTAGTCGATCACGATCAGGCCCAGGTCGTGCTCGCGCTTGAGCCGGCGCGACTTGGCGCGCAGCACGTCCGGCGACAGGCCCGGGGTGTCGTCGATGAAGATCTTGGCCTCGCGCAGCTGGCGGATCGCGCTGGTCACGCGGCTCCAGTCCTCGTCCTCGAGCTGGCCCGAACGCAGGCGCTGGGCGTTGACGCGGCCGACCGAGGAGATCAGGCGCAGCGCCAACTGGCTGGCCGACATTTCCATCGAGAAAATCGCCACCGCCTTCTTGCTGCGGAACGCGGCGTACTCGGCCATGTTCAGGGCCAGGGTGGTCTTGCCCATGGCCGGACGCGCGGCCAGGATCAGCAGGTCGGTGTTCTGCAGACCGGCGGTCATCTCGTCGAATTCGGTGTAGCCGGTCGGCAGGCCGGTCACGCTGCCGCCGTTGGCGTAGCGCGTCTGCAGCACGTCGAAGGCTTCCGACAGCGCCTTGTTGACCGGGGTGAAGTCGGTGCGCCCACGCGCGCCGGCCTCGGCGATCGCGAACACCTCCTGCTCGGCCTTGGCCAGGATCTCGCCGCTGTCGCGGCCGTCGGGCTGGAAGCCGTCGTTGACGATGCCGGTGCCGACCTCGATCAGCTGCCGCAGCACCGCCTTGTCGCGCACGATCTCGGCGTAAGCGGCGATGTTGGCCGCCGAGGGCGTGGTGCTGGCCAGCTCGATCAGATACGCGCCGCCGGCGACCTGCTCGGACAGGCCCATCGAGTCGAACCACTCGCCCAGGGTCACCGCGTCGAAGGGCTTGTTCTTCTCGGCCAGCTCGCGGATCGCGCGGTAGATCAGCTGGTGGTCGCGACGGTAGAAATCCTCTTCGACCAGCTGGTCGGCGACGCGGTCATAGGCGTCGGGCGCCAGCATCAGGCCGCCCAGCACGGCCTGCTCGGCCTCCACCGACTGCGGCGGCACGCGCAGTTGGTCGATGCGCTGCTCGGCGCGGGTTTCGAACCGCTTCTCTCCTCTGAATCCGGTTCGTGCGCTCATCTGTGTCGCGTTCCTCGCTGCGCAGCCGTCCAACACGGCCGTTTATGTCGGGTGATCAGTGGACCCGCGCGGGGCCCGGCCGGTCGGCCATCGTAGAGGCGAATGCCCCGCCGGCGTTGCAGACAAGCCTGTGACGAAGCTGTGGATAAGAGGTGGGCAACTCCGACTCTATCGCACACTGCGTTCTCACCGGCTGCGACGGGTGCGGTCGGCGCGCCCCAAAACCGGACGCGACAGGACCGCAAAAAACGAAAGGCGCCTCGCGGCGCCTTTCGTCGTCATCGCTGGCGCGAGGATCGGATCAGGCGACTTCGCCTTCGACCACGACCTTGACGGTGACTTCGACGTCCGCGTGCAGGTGCAGCAGGATGTCGTATTCGCCGGTGCGGCGCAGCGGGCCTTCGCCCATGATCACTTCCGACTTCTCGACCGGGTGGCCGTGCTTGGTCAGGGCGTCGGCGATGTCGCGCGGGGTGACCGAGCCGTACAGCTTGCCTTCGGTGGAAGCGTTGGCGTGGATCGTCACCGACACGTCTTCCAGCTTGGCCTTGCGGCCTTCGGCGCCGTCGAGCAGCGACTTGGCCTTGGCCTCGTAGTCGGCGCGCTTGGCTTCGAACTCGGCCAGGTTGGCGGCGGTGGCCGGCACGGCCTTGCCCTGCGGGACCAGGAAGTTGCGGCCGTAGCCCGGCTTCACGTTGACCTTGTCGCCGAGGTTGCCGAGGTTGGTGACTTTCTGCAGGAGGATCAGTTGCATGGTGGTGCTCCGTATTCGTTAGCGGGCCTGTAGGTCCGCAGCGGGTTCGCTGTCCGAAAAGCTTTGTGCGGGTTCGGTCGCGGTCGCGGCCCTCACCCCTGCCCTCTCCCGTGAACGGGAGAGGGGGACAAAGAGTTCGCCCGCCAGCGGGCGAACGGCTTTACTCAGGCGTTGTGGTTGTCGGTGTACGGGATCAGCGCGAGGAAACGGGCGCGCTTGACGGCCGTCGACAGCTGGCGCTGGTACTTCGACTTGGTACCGGTCACGCGGCTCGGCACGATCTTGCCGGTCTCGGTGAGGTACTGGCGCAGGGTGTTGAGATCCTTGTAGTCGATCTCTTTCACGCCCTCGGCGGTGAACTTGCAGAACTTGCGGCGGCGGAAGAACTTGGACATGAGTGCGATCCCTTAGGCGGCTTCGGCGTTGTCTTCGGCGCTGTCGGCGGTGCCGACTGCGTTGTCGCTGTCGTCGTCACGACGACGGCGCTCGCCGCGCTCGGGCTTGTCGCCCTTCTCGTCCTTGAACTTCATGATCAGGGACTGTTCGGTGTCGGCCTCGTCGCGCTTCATGACCAGGTGACGCAGCACCGCGTCGTTGAAACGGAAGCCGTCGACCAGCTCGTTGAGCACGGTCTGGGTGACTTCGATGTTGAGCAGGACGTAGTGGGCCTTGACCAGGTTCTCGATCGGGTAGGCCAGCTGACGGCGGCCCCAATCCTCGAGACGGTGGATCTTGCCTTCGCCGGCTTCGATCAGCGACTTGTAGCGCTCGATCATGGCCGGGACCTGCTCGCTCTGGTCCGGGTGGACCAGGAACACGACTTCGTAATGACGCATCGTTGTTTCCTTGTGGGTGTCGGCCCGTCGACCGGGCCGGTTCAGCCCCCCGCCACCGGGCGAGGGATCGCCGGGCGCGGTAGGGCAAGGGTCCTGCGACGGCATGCGGCCGCGCGGGAGCCGGAAATTATGGCAGGGTCAAGGGCTTAGGTGCAAATCGGGGGTTTGGGAAGGCGCCCGCGGGGGCCGAATCCGGGCTCGAGGCGCCGGTTTGGGGCCGGAGCCGGCTCGGACGGGGCTTGCGCGGGCCGTTGCGGGGCCGCTCCTACCCCAAGGCGGCCGCCCCGTCCTGCCCCGGGTCCGCCGTGTGGCGGACCCGGGACCGGGACTCACTCGGCGTGCAAGGCCGCGACCGAGGCAGCCGGCAGGCCCGCCGGATCGGCCGGCTTGCCGCGCGCGCGGCGGACCGCGCGCACGCTGCCGTTACGCATGTCGTCGAGGATGGCGTAGATGGTCGGCAGGAACAGCAGGCTGACCAGGGTGGAGAACGCCAGGCCGCCGGCGATCGCGCGCGCCATCGGGTAGTAGGCCGGCATGTCGTTGCTGCCGCTGGTCGACAGCGCGATCGGCACCATCGCCAGGATCGCCGTGCCCATGGTCATCAGGATCGGCCGCAGGCGTTCGCGGCTGCCTTCCACCAAGGCCTCGGTACGCGACAGGCCGCGCCGGCGCAGGTTGTTGATGTGCTCGATCATGACGATGCCGTTGTTCACCACCACGCCCATCAGCACCAGGATGCCGATGAAGGACATGATCCCGAAGGTGGTGTTGGTGATCCAGAACAGCCAGAACACGCCGAACACCGAGAACAGCACGCCGCTCATGATCGCCGCCGGGAACAGCAGCGACTCGAACACCGCCGCCATCACCACGTAGATCATGATCAGCGCCAGCGCCAGGTTGAACAGCATCTGGCCCATCGCGTCGTCCTCGTCCTCGAACGCGCCGCCTTCGAAGGAGTAGCTGTAGCCGGCCGGGAACGTGACCGCCTTGAGCGTGTCCTCCATCGCCTTGCGCGCTTCCGGCACGGTGGCCTTGTCGGCCAGATTGGCCTGGATGGTCAGCGTGGTCTGGCGGTTGGCGCGGCGGATCTCGGTGGCGGCCGGACGCACGCTGACGTCGACCATGCTCAGCAGCGGCACGGTGCGGCCGTCCGGGGCGCGCACGGTGAACGAGGCGATGTCGGCCACGCCGTAGTTCTCGGCGCCGGCGAAACGCACCCACACCGGCACCTCGGTTTCGCCGCGGCGGAACTCGCGCAAGGGCGCGCCGCGCAGGGCCAGGCCGACGAAGCGCGAGACCTCCTGGGCGCTGAAGCCGAACGAGGCCGCGCGCTCGCGGTCCACGCGCACCGCCAGTTCGCTGTTCTGGTCGCCCGCGTCCACGCGCACGTCGCGCAGTTCCTTGCGCTTGGCCAGGATCGGCACGATGTCCTTGGCGACTTCCGCCAGGGTCTGGGTGGAATCGCCGACCAGCTGCACCTGCACGTTCTTGCCGGGCTGGCCGCCACCGCCGCCAGGACCGCCCTGGTCGCCGATGCCGATGTCGGCGCGCGCCGACTTCGGCAGCGCCTTGCTGATCGCGTCGATCAGCGGCTTGGTGGCGCTGACTTCCTTGGTGTCGAAGGTGATGCGGGTGCCGGCACCGCCGACCTCGCTGTAGTAGGAGTACACCTGGGTGATGTGGAACTTCTTGCGGTTGGCGTCGAGGAACTTCTCGATGCGCAGCACCTCGTCCGACATCTGTTCCTTGGTGTAGCTGCCCTTCCACTGGTAGAAGACGTTGACCTCGCCGCCCTCGTCGCCGCCGAACATGTCGAACTTGGTCTTGGTCATCGGAAACACGCTGATCGCGATGATCAGCACGATGCCCAGCACGCTCCAGCCGCGGTGGGCCAGGGTCCAGCGCAGGAAACCGGCGTAGCGCGTCTGCAGCCGCGGGATCAGGCCGCGCGGATTGTTGACCAGCGGCGGCGTCTTCAGGCGCGCCGAGATCATCGGGATCAGGCTGACCGCGACCAGCCACGAGGCCAGTAGCGAGACCGAGATCGTGATGGCGATCTGGGCCATGTAGATGCTGAGGAAGTTGCGCTCGCCGAACAGGTTGGGCAGGAACACGATGCAGTGGCACAGCGTGCCGGCCGACAGCGCGATGGCGACGTGGCGGGTGCCCAGGATCGAGGCCAGCCGCGGCTGGTCGGGCATCTTCTCGCGTTCCTGGTAGATGCTCTCCACCACCACCACGGCGTTGTCCACCAGCATGCCCACCGCCAGCAGCAGCCCCATCATCGACAGGATGTTGAGGGTGACGCCAGCGAAGTACATGAAGCCCAGGGTCATCACGAAGCAGATCGGAATCGCCAGGGTCACCATCAGCGTCGACGGCCAGTGGCGCAGGAAGAAGAACAGCACCGCGATCGACAGCAGCAGGCCGATGCCGCCGGCCTCGGCCAGGTCCAGCAGCGAAGTGGTGACGTTCTCGCCCTGGTTCTCGATGATCTTGATCTGGATGCCGCTCAGCGAGGGCTCCTTGCGGATGTCCTCGACTTCCTGCAGGGCCAGGCGCGAGACCTCGACCAGGTTGGCGTTGCGCTCCTTGAAGATGTCCAGGCCCACCGCCGGACGGCCGTCCAGGCGGCGCCCGTAGTCCATGCGCGCCGGCTTCATGCGCACGTCGGCGATGTCGCCCAGGCGGGTGCCGTTGCCGCCGATCACCAGATCGCGCAACTGCTGCAGGTCGGTCACCTCGCCCACCGGCTGCACGCGCAGGCGCTGGCCGCCGTCGTCGATCTGGCCGGCCGAGACGGAGAAGTTCACCGCCTGCAGTCGCGTGGTCAGATCGTTGAGGCTGAGGTTGTGCGCGGTCAGGCGATCGGGCTGGATCGCGATCTCGACCTCGTTGGGCGGCGCGCCGGACACCTCGACCCGGGCCACGCCGGGCAGACGCTCGATGCGGCGCTTGAACTCGCGGTCGATCAGGTCGTAGGCGCCGGTCAGGTCCATGTCGCCGGCCAGACGCACGCGCAGCACCGGCTGGTCGGTGGTCGAGAACTTGAGCACGAAATAGCGCTGCAAGTCGTCCGGCAGGTCGGAGCGGATCGCGTCGATGCGCTCGCGCGCCTCGGACGCGGCGATCGCCACATCGCGGTCCCAGTTGGAGAACTGGATGAAGATGTTGGCGCCGTCGGCGCGCGCGCTGGCGTCCATGCGCTTGATGCCGGTCATGGTCGACAGCGTTTCCTCGACCGGACGCAGCACCGTGCGCTCGACCTCTTCCGGGGTCGAGCCGGTGTACGGCATCTGCACGAAGATGAAGGGCGGCGAGACCTCCGGGAACGCCTCCAGCGGCAGCCGGATCGCGGCGATCAGGCCGACCACGAACAGCGACACGAACAGCATGACCGCCGTGACGGGACGCTTGATGCTGAGCTCAGCGATGCTCATCGTGCGCTCCTCACGCGTGGCCCGGGCCGGACGGATCGGTCAGCGGCGCCTGTTCGTCCTCGATCAGCTCGGCGGCGGCGCGCGCTTCGCGACGGGCGCGGCGCGCGCGTTCGCGATAGTGCTCGTCGGAGCGGCGGTCGAGCAGGTCGTACACCACCGGAATCACCAGCAGGGTCAGCAGGGTCGACACCAGCAGGCCGCCGATCACCGTGATCGCCATCGGCGAGCGCACCTCCGCGCCCTGCCCCGTGGCGATCGCCAGCGGCAGGAAGCCGAACAGCGTGCACAACGTGGTCATGATGATCGGGCGCAGGCGCGAGCGCGCGCCTTCGATCAGCGCATCGCGCTTGGCCACGCCCTGCTCGCGCAACTGGTTGACCTTGTCGATCAGGATGATGGCGTTCTTCACCACCAGGCCGACCAACAGGATCAAGCCTATGAACACCACCACCGACACCGCCGACTTGGTCAACAGCAGCGCCAGCACCGCGCCGACCAGGGCCAGCGGGATGGTGAACAGGATCACGAACGGGTGCAGCAGCGATTCGAACTGCGAGGCCATCACCAGGTAGACCAGGAAGATCGCCAGACCGAAGGCGAACAGCAGCGAGTTGATCGATTGCTGCAGCTCCTCGCCCTGACCGCCGATGTGCATGCGCACGTCCGGTAGCGGGTTCTCGGCGACCATCTTCTGCACTTCGGCCACGGCGCCGCCGAGGTCGATGTCGCGCAGGTTGGCCGAGACGATCGCCACGCGCACCTGATCGGCGCGGTGGATTTCGCTGGGGCCGGTGGTGGCGACCACGTCGGCGACCGAGTCCAGGGTCACCGGGCGGTTGCTGCCCGGATTGACGATCAGGCGACGGATGCTCTCGACCGAGGCGCGGTCGGATTCGCGCGCCCGCACCAGCACGTCGATCTTGCGATCGCGGAAGCTGTAGCGGGTGGCGACGTCGCCGCGCACCTTCTTGACCACCACGTCGGCGATCTGGCGCGTGGTCAGGCCGAGCGCGCCGGCGCGTTCCTGGTCGAAACGGATCTGGATCTCGGGGAAGCCCTGCTCCACCGTCGACTTGACGTCGGCGTAGTGCGCATTGCCGCGCAGCATCGCCGCCACGCGCTGACCGGCGCGCTGGATGGTTTCCACGTCCTGACCGCGCAGCTCGATTTCCAGCGGCGTGGAGAACGAGAACAGCGCGGGACGGCTGAAGTTGACCTGGGCGCTGGGATGGGCGCGCATGGTCTCGCGCAGGCGTTCGGTCTCGGCGGCCTCGACTTCCTTGCTGCCGCCGTCGCTCATCACGATGCTGAGCTTGCCGATGTTCTCGCCGCTCTCGGTCGGATTGGCGTCCAGACGCGTGCCGCTGCCGCTGACGCCGAACAGCGAGGCCACGCCGGGATCCTTGCCGTGCTTCTGCTGCAGTTCGCGCACCAGCGCATCGGTCTCGCGCAAGGGCGTGCCCGGCGGCAGCTTGACCGTCATTTCGAAGCGGTCCTGGGCCAGCTGCGGAATCAGATCCGCGCCCAGCATCGGCACCGCCAGCAGGGTCAGGGCGAAGGCCGCGGCGGCCGCGCCCAACACCAACCAGGGCCGGCGCATGGCGCTGGGCAGCAGGCGCATGTAACCGGCTTCGGCGCGGCTGTAAGGCCACATCGCGATGTCGCTGGCCTTGCGCATGACCGGGCCGACCACGGCGGCGACGCCGCGCCATGCGCGAATCGCGAGCCAGGCAGCCCCGTACGACAACCACTTGATAAACCAGAATGCGGCCGCGACCGCAATCGCCGGGGCAGCCGCCCAGTAGCCCATCTTCTCACTGGCGAGAAAGAAGACGCCCACCAGGATCAGCGCGGTCATGACAACGCGCAGCACCTTCAGGGGCTTGTCGGGTGCGGGAGCCGCCTCCTCCGCGAACGACATGGAGGTACGACCCTTGAGCGCGCTCAGCATCGGGATCAGGGTCATCGACACGACCAGCGAGATGCCGATCGCCAGGGCCACGGTCAGGGCCTGGTCGCGGAACAGCTGGCCGGCGATGCCTTCGACGAACACCAGCGGCAGGAACACCGCGATGGTGGTCAGGGTCGAGGCGACCACGGCCATGCTGACCTCGCGGGTGCCGGCAACGGCGGCATCGAGGATGCCCAACCCGCGTTCTCGCGCCTTGGCGATGCTTTCCAGCACCACGATCGAGTCGTCCACCACCAGGCCGGTGGCCAGCGCCAGGCCGCCCAGCGACATCACGTTGAGGCTCAGCCCCAGGCGGTCCATGAAGAAGAAGGTGGTGACGATCGAGACCGGCAGCGACAGGCCGACCACGAAGGTGCTCCAGCCGTCGCGCAGGAACAGGAAGATGATCAGGATCGCCAGCAGGCCGCCGATCAGGCCGTCCTTCTTGACCTCGAAGATCGAGTGGCGGATGAACTGCGACTGGTCGTCGATGGTGGTCAGCTCGACGTCCGGCGGGATCTGCTCCTTGATCTGCTTCAGGCGCGCCTGGATCGCGTCGGCGGTGGCGACGGTGTTGGCGTCGCCTTCCTTGTAGATCGCCAGCTCGACCGCTTCCTTGCCGCCCATGCGGATGATCGCCTCGCGCTCCTTATAGCCCTGGCGCACGTCGGCGATGTCCTTCAGGCGCACCGGCATGCCGCCGGCGACCGAGGCGCTGGAACCGGAGTTCGCGCTCTGCACCGACGCCGCCGCGGCCATCGCCGCCGCGTCGCCGCTGGACGCGGCGATCGCCGCCATCTGCGCGGCCGCGTCGGCCGCCGCGTTGCCGCCGCCGCTCTGGGTGGTGACCAGCATCTCGCGGATCTCCGGCACGCTGGCGAACTGGTTGACGGTGCGCACCAGATAGCGCTGCGACCCCTCTTCCAGGCGGCCGCCGGAGATGTTGATGTTCTCCTGCTGCAGGCGCTGGATCACGGTGTCGATCGGCAGGTTCAGCTGAGCCAGCTTCTGCTGGTCGATGTCGACCTGGATCTCGTCCTCCAGACCGCCGCCGACCTTGACCGCGGCCACGCCGTCGACCGGCTCCAGCTTCTTCTTCAGATCGTCGTCGGCGTAGCGGCGCAGCGCGGTGAGCTGGCGCACCGAATCGCCGTCGGTCTTGGCCGACAGCGCCAGGCGCAGTATCGGCTCGGTCGAGGGATTGAAGCGCAGCAGCACCGGGGCCTTGGCCTCCAGCGGCAGCTGCAGCACTTCCATCTTGTCGCGCACCTCCAGGCTGGCCTGGTCCATGTCGGTGCCCCAGGCGAACTCGAGCACGACGTCGCTCTGGCCGGTACGCGAGACCGACTTGAGCTTGCGCAGCCCCTTGACCACGCCCACGGCCTCTTCGACCGGTTCGGAGATCAGGGTTTCGATTTCCGACGGCGCCGCACCGGTGTACTCGGTGCGCACGGTCAGGGTGGGATAGCTCAGGTCCGGCAACAGGTTGACCTTGAGGTCGCCCAGCGCAATGAAACCGAACAGGATGAAGGTGATGGTCACCATCGCCACCGTGACCCGGCGGCGCGTGGAAAATTCGACCAAACTGAAGGAGCCGCCCTCGTGGGCGTGATTCTTGGAAGCCGGGGTCACGGTGCGTCTCCGCGCTTACTGCTTCGGCTTATCGGATTTCTCGGCGGCCGCGACCTGCTTGGGCGCGTCCTTACCGATCAGCTGCACCAGGGTGCCGTCGCGCAAAGCGGTCTTGCCCGCGATCACGACTTGATCGCCCTGTTTGATGCCGGCGCGCACTTCCGCCCACTCGCCGTCCAGGTAGCCCAGCTTGACCGGCACGCGCGCGGCCTTGGCGTTGCGCACCACGAACACGGCCGGATCGCCCTCGTCCTCGAGCAAGGCGATGCGCGGCACCACCAGCGCGTCGGCGCGGTTGTCGTAGTCGATGCGGATGCGGCCGAACATGCCCGGCTGCAGGGTGCCGCCGCCTTCGAAACTGCACACCACGCGGAAGGTGCCGCTGCCCGAATCCACCACCGGCGCGACGCGATCGACCGTGCCCTGGAAGACCTTGCCCGGCAGCGCGTCCACCGCCAGCTGCACCGGCAGGCCGGCCTTGAGCGTGGCCAGCTCGCGCTCGGGAACGTTGAGCGTGGCCTCCAGACGCGAGGTGTCGACGATGCGGAAGATCGGCGTGTTGATCTGGACGAAGTTGCCGGTCTTGATCGAACGCGAGGCGATCACGCCGGAGATCGGCGCCTGCACGCTGGCATAGGACAGTTCCAGGTTGGCCAGGCGGTTGGCGGCACGCGCGTTCTCCAGGTCGTAGCGCAGCTGGTCGTTGTCGTTGGCGCTGAGCAGGCGCTGTTCGGCCAGCTGCTTGGAGCGGGCGTAGTTGGCTTCCAGCTTGCGCATCTGCGCCGCGGTCTGGGCGGCCTGCAGCTCCGAGCGCGCCGAGTCCAGGCGCACCAGGGTCTGGCCGGCGCGCACGATCTGGCCTTCCTCGGCCATCACGTTCAGGGCCACGCCCGAGGTCTTGGCGACCACCTGGGACTCGGCCCGGGCTTCGAGGGGGGCGGTGCCGGTATAGCTGGCGGCGATGGCCCGGCGCGAAGCCTGGGCGACCTCGACCGGTACCGCGTCCGGCGCCTTCTGTTCTCCGGCCTTGGCCTGGGCTTCGCCGGCGCCGCCGCCGCCCTTGCAGGCCGTCAGGGCCAGGGCGCAGGACAGGGCGAGCAGCGCGACGCGGACGGCGCCGGCCGTCGTGCTGGCCTTAAGGAAAGTGGTGTTTTGACGCATTTCAGACGACCCCGATGGCTGAACTTGCTAGCTGGAACCGGCGCTTGTGCCGGTGTTGTATATAGGTATATCACCCACCTTCGAAATCGCATCCGCCGAAGGTCATGGTGACTGCCGCCATGCGCCGGACACACCCGTCGCCTCTACCGGACAACGCGCGACGCGCACCCGCTCGGCACACCCGCTGTAAGCGATGCGTCCAGGGACGACTTCGTTGCATCCGCATCGCGGGCTATACTTGCGGACTTATGCGCGGTCATGACCGTGCGCAGCCAGCTACCAACTCTTTCGCTAGCCATTCGAGATTGCGGATTACGACATGATGCGACCGCTGACGATCGCCGCCTGCTTTGCCCTGACCATCGCCGCCGCACTGGCCGCGAACGCCGAGGACAAGGCTCCGGCCGCTACTCCCGCCGCCCCGGCCGCGGCCACCGCCGCTCCGGCTCCCGCCGCCAAGGCGCCGGCCGTCAAGGGCAACGCCGACACGGGCCGCCAGCTGACCTACACCTGCCAGGGCTGCCACGGCGTCACCGGCTACAAGAACGCCTACCCGAACTACCACGTGCCCAAGATCGTCGGCCAGTCGCCGGAGTACCTGAGCAACGCCCTGATCGAATACAAGAAGGGCACGCGCAAGCATCCGACCATGCAGGCCCAGGCGCAGAGCTTCTCGGACCAGGACATCGCCGATATCGCCGCCTTCCTTTCGACCGCGAAGCAGTGAGCAGCCGCCCCATGACGACCAAGCACCTCGCCATCGCCCTGTTCGCCGCCCTCGCCGTGTCCGCCTGCTCGCAGGGCGACACCCCGGCCGAGCATTCCTCCGCCGACCGCGCCGAAGGCCACACCTCCTCGTCCGCCGGCCTGCCCGCCGGCCACATCGCCGTCGGCGAAAAGTTGGCCAGCGACAAGAAGCTCTCGGCCACCGGCCAGGCCTGCGTGGACTGCCACGGCGCCGAAGGCAACGCCCCGGTCGACGGCCTGACCCCGAAACTGGCCGGCCAGTACCACGACTACATCGCCCACTCGCTGCAGATGTACCGCGATGGCGACCGCGAGCATTCGCTGATGTCGAACCAGGCCAAGGGCCTGAACGACCAGCAGATCGCCGACCTCGCCGCCTACTTCGGTTCGCGCGAGGGCAAGCTGCACGATCTGCACAACGTGCACTGAGCCCGGCCCGCTCCGGACTCGAACGAAAGGCCCGCTTCGGCGGGCCTTTTTTGTTGGGCTGGTTTTGTCGGGGTGGTTTTGCCGGGCTGGTTTGCCGGGGTGGTTTTGTTCGGCTGGACCCGCGCGCTTTCTGTGGGAGCGGCGTGAGCCGCGATCGCGTCAGGTGCAGACCCACGCCTCCGAGATAGCCGGAACCGCCATCGGCCAATGCGCCGCGCGCGCCATGCCAGCCCCCCCCATCCCCGCGGGTGCAGTCCGGGCGAAACGAAACCACTGCCGCCGCCGATCGCGGCTCACGCCGCTCCCACAGAAAGCCCGGCGGGAAGCCACGCGAAGCGACCGCCCTCACCCGCCCGGCGGCGGCTTCACGCTGCCGTTGTCTTCCTGCAGACCGGGCTTGAACGGGATGTCCGGCGGCGGACGCGCGATCGCCGGCTGCTCGTTGAGGTTGGGGTCGTTGATGCTGCAGGCGCCGCCCAGCGCCAGCAGCGACACGCCGCAGACGATGCTCTTGCTGGTGCCCGGAATCGGGATCGCGACTTCCTTGAAGCCCTTGCGCACCCATTCCTGCAGCAGGGTCTCGTTGGGCCGCCAGTACTTGTCGAACGAGGTCGGCTCGTAATCGTTGGGCTTGCGCCGCAGCCAGGTGCCGGCGCGGTCGATGTTCTTGATTTCCTGGGTGATCGTGCCCGGCGGGAAGCCCGGCGAGGCCGAACCCGGCTGTTCGGCCAGGCGCACGCTGCCGTCGCTGTTGAACAGGCCCGGTTTCTCGCCGCGCTGGCCGCCCGGCACGTTGCGGTTCGACTGGCCCCAGTCGTCGCCGCGCCGCGGCGTGGCGATGCTGCCCGGCGCCGGCGTGGCCTTGGGGCCGGCGCCGGCGCTGGCGGCCGGGTTGCCGCCGCTGGGGCGCGGCGTGCCGGCGGTGCTGGGCGCGGCGGTCGGCGCCGCGCTCGCGGCCGGGTTGGCGGACGGCGCCGTGGCGCTGGACGCCGGCGCGGCGGTCGATGCGCTCGCGGCTGCGGGCGCGGCGGTCGCGGCCGGCGGCGCCGGCACGTCGCGCGTGCGCACGTTGGGCGTGGCCGAGCGCAGCGTGGGCGCGGCGGTGGTCGGCGTCGGCAGTTCGCGCACCTGCGCGCGCTGCAACGGCGCCGGCACTTCGCGTGCGGTCACTTCGGGCAGGCGCGCGCTCAGCGACGGCGCCGCCAGTTCGCGCTGCGGCAATTCGCGCCGGATCGGTTGCACCGGTTCGGAGACTTCGGCCTGACGCAGCTGCTGGGTCGGCGCCGACAGTTCGGGCAGCGCGATCGCGGTCTCGGTGCGGCGCTTGGTCGGCGGCAGCGTGAACACGGTGGTCTCGGCGCTGGGCACGGGCTCGCTCACCGCCACCGGCTGTTCCACCGTAGGCGGCGGCAGCTGCGGTTCGGGCACGTCGCGCTGCGGAACATCGGGCACGGCCGCGTCCAGCGTCGGCATCGGCAAGGCCGGCGAGGCGATGCTGGCGGTGGCCGATGCCGCCGACTCCGCCGGCGCGGGCTGCGCGGCCGAGGCCTGCGGTTGCTCGCTGGGCTGGTCTGGACCGCCACCGGGTTCTTCCGGCGTGCCCACGCCGATGTACTCCACCTGCACCACGGTCTCGCCCTCGGGCGGCGGCGCCGCGTTGCCGAGGAACTGCAGGTACATCAGCCACAGCAGCATGGCGCCGAAGAAGATATGCCACAGCAAGGTGACGCTGACGGCGAACCAATGCACGCCGCGCGTCTCGCGCTCCGGCGGCTGCCATTGCTGACGCCACAGGGTGGCAAAGGCCTGCCAGCGGTTGAGCTCGCCGACACGGCGCGGCGGCGTGGCCAGCGGCCGTCCGGCGAGTTGTTCGACGATGGAATCGGCGCTGGCGCCGGTCACCCGGCCGACGCGCTCGCCCATCGCGGTGAACCAGTTGGCCCAGCCGGGCGGAAACTCGCCGGGCTTGAGCGAGTCGCGGCGCACATTCAGACGCAGCCTGCGCTGCAGGGCTTCGATCAGTGCGGCGGCGGAATACATCTACGGCGCCGCGCCGGACTCAGGCCGCCGAATCGCGACGGATGTAGGGCGCGTCGCCGGTGGCGTGGTCGGTGGCGTCGCGCACCGCGGTCACGCCGGGTACCTTGCTCATCAGGGTCTTCTCGATGCCCTGCTTGAGGGTGACGTCGGCCATGCCGCAGCCGTGGCAGCCGCCGCCGAAGCGCAGCAGCACCACGCCGTCGGCGGTCACTTCGTGCACCGACACGTGGCCGCGGTGTTCGGCCAGCTGCGGATTGATCTCGTGCTCGACCAGCCAATGCACGCGCTCGACCAGCGAGGCCGATTCGGCCGGCGCCTGGCCCTTGATCTTGGGCGCGCGGATCTGCAGTTGGCCGCCGGTGGCCAGGGTTTCGTAGTCGATCTCGGCGCCGTCGAGGTACGGGATGCTGGACGCGTCCAGCCACACCGTGAACCCTTCGCAGTCCACCGCCCACTCGTCGCCGTTCAGATCGCCGGGCTCGGCGAATTCCAGGCGCACGTCGGCGCGCGGCGTGCCGGCATGCACCGCCGACAGCTTCACGCCCAGGCCCGGCAGGGCCTCGCGCTCGATCAGCTTGCGGAAGTGGGTCTGCGCCGATTCGGAAATGTTGATCATGGGGCTATTCTAACGGGGTCCGTGTCGCGTGAAGACACACCCCATGGCCGCGGCGGCCAGCGTTGCGAGTTCCATTCAGCAAGCCGGAGCGAAGCTGCAACCGCCGCAAGGAGCGCAAGACCGATGAACGACCTGATCCCCCTCGCCCAGGCGCACTGCCTGGCCCGTCGCGGCAGCGAGCACCGCCTCAGCGAAGCGCGCGTGCGCGAACTGCTGCCGCAGGTGCCGGGCTGGGAACTGGCCGAGGACGGCCACGCCCTCACCCGCACCTACCGCTTCGACGACTACTACCGCACCATGGCGTTCGTGAACGCGCTGGCCTTCATGGCCCATCGCGAGGACCATCACCCCGACCTGGGCGTGCATTACGACCGCTGCGTGGTGCGTTACTCCACCCACGACGTCGGCGGGCTCAGCGAGAACGACTTCATCTGCGCCGCCAAAGCCGACGTCCTCAACGGTTGACCGCCGCCATGCCCAGCCGCTCCCCGCTCCGCTCCCGTCCATTGCGCGCCGCCGCGGCGGCGCTGGCCCTGACCGCCGCGCTCGCCGCCTGCCAGAAGCCGGCCGAGGCGCCCGTGGTCCGCTCGACCGAACCGATGGCCGTGCACACGCCGCCGCCGGAGTACCCGATGGAGCTGGGCTGCCAGGACATCGGCGGCCAGGTGGTGCTGCAGGTCACCATCGGCGTCGAAGGCAAGCCGACCGCGATCCGCCAGGTCCGCGGCAGCGGCTCCAAACCGCTGGACGATGCCGCGGTCGCCGCGGTGCGCGGCTGGACCTTCCGCGCCGCCACCCGTGGCGGCAAGCCCACGCCGGTCGCGATCCAGGTGCCGATCACCTTCAGCCCGCCGGACGTGCGTCCGGAGTCGTGCTTCCAGTACGACGAAGCGCAGAAGAACAAACTGTAAGCCGAGCGCCTCCGCCCTTGGCGGCACACGCGCCGCCGTTGCCGCCGCAGCGCGCGCACGTCCTGCCGCAAAGTGCGCCTGCGGCGCGCGGCCAACGCCGCGATCGCGCGCAGGATCGGCGATGATCGCGTCCGCCGCCGCCAGCGCGGCGTCGAAATCCATCGAGACCTGGGGAGGCCTCGCTCCATGTACAACCGCTCGACCCGTAGCGCACTGCGCGCGTGCGCGCTCGCCCTGGCGCTGCTGTCGCTGGGCGCCCAGGCCGTCGAGCCCCCGCCGTCGCCCGAACCGCCTCCGCCGCCGCCCGGTTGGGGCTGGGGCGGCACGCCCGCGCCGGCGCCGGCGCGCGTGACCGATCCGCGCCTGCGCCAGCGCGAGCCCAAGATGAAAACGCCGATGCGCGTGCGCTATCCCGACGCGGAGGCCTGCATGCGCGTCGACGGCGTCGTCTTCCTGATCGTCACGGTCGGCGAAAAAGGCGACGTGATCGAGGTCCAGGTCGAACGCAGCACGCGCAATCGCATGCTGGACCGCGCGGCCATGAACGCTGCGCGCGAAACCCGCTGGACGCCGGAGATCTTCAACGGAAAGCCGGTGGTTTCGCGCGCCCGTATCCCGGTCGAATTTGTGCTGCCGGACGTTCCGTCGGAAAGCTGCCAGCGCGTCAGCGTAGCCCTGGTCGATGCCCAAGGCGCCGCGCAGCTGACCCCGCCGCCGGCCGGCCAGCCGCTGCGCGCGAAAATCGGCCTGTACGTGCCCGCGCCGCTGGAACTGAAACTGGTGCTGCGCCACGCCGCGCCCGGCAGCGATGCCGCTCCCTACGCGGTCGTGCACGAGGAACGCCGCAGCCTGGAACGCCCGGCGCGCGTGGAAATGAGCCATCTCGACTTCGCCACGCCCAAACCGCTGGCCGCGGGACCGTACCTGCTGGAAATCTGGATGCACGGCGGGCTGGTCAGCAGCACGCCGGTCGAGGTGCGCTGATCGAGGCGTGCTGATCGAGGCGTGCCGATCGAAGCGTGCCGATCGAAGTGCGCTCAGCTCCACCCCTTCGTGGCGGTCGCCGCCGGCTTGCCGCGTTTGCGCCGTGGCGCGAAACCACAACCTCCACACCGATGCGCACGCACGGCCTGGCGCAAACCAGTGCGCTCGAACGCCCAAGCGAGCGCCACAGACGCGACCATGCCACCTGCACCCTCGTCAGCAGGGCCGGGAAACATCGCGCTGCCCCGTCCCGCTGCCCGCATCCGCCTCTACCCCTACGCGAGCACGATCCCATGCAACCACGCCGCACCGTCCAATGGCTGCTCGCCACGCTGCTCGCCCTGGCCGCCTTTACCGCCTCCGCCCAGCAGATCATCTGCCAGGCGCCGCAGGGCGGCCAGGTGCCCTGCCCCAGTCCGTTCGGCGACGCCTATGGGAACATGGCGGAGCTGCAGCGCCAGGGCGACGAGCGCCGCGCGCGCGAATGGGCCGAAGACAAGGCCGGGCGCGAGTCCGATTACTGGGGCGCACTGGCCGTGCACGCGCCCAGCGGCGAAGCGGTCAACATCGGCTTCGAGAGCGAGCCCAAGTGGGCCTTCGGCCCGCTGCGCCAGGCCTGCAACATCCGCTACGGCTGCGACGTGGTGGTTCTGTACAAGAACACCTGCGTCGCGATCGCGCGCGGCGACCGCGGCGAGATGTTTCTGGCCGACGACGTCAAGCCGCAGCAAGCCTCGGCGCTGGCCTCGCAGGCCTGCAGCAAAGCCGGCGCCGGCGCCTGCAAGGTGGGCAAGAAAGAACTGACCTGCAGCGGTTACAACTACATCGACTCGGTCACCGGCGAGGGCGGCATCGGCCAGAAGTCGCTGTTCGCCAAGTGGCGCAAGCTGCGCTTCGACGTCGCCGCGAAGGTCGGTGGCGACGTCCTGATCCAGCCGCCGATGGCGACCTACAACCCGCGCCTGCGCCAGGCGCTGACCCGGCCCAAGGCCGACCGCGCCAACCTGGTCAACCGCGACGTGCGCGACGACGCGGTCTGGGCCCGGATCGGCCTGACCCCGGCGCCGGACTTGTGGCTGGCCTTCGCCTTCTCCGCCGCCAGCGGCCAGATCGGCCTGGGCCTGGAGCGCAACGAGGACGGCGCGGTCGCGGCCGCGCGCGGCAAGTGCCAGGCGGACGATTGCGAAACCCTGCTGCGCGCGCGCAGCGGCCAGTGCTACGCCATTGTCCAGGGCATCACGCCCAAGGCGCGCCTGCACTCGGTCGCACTGGTCGGGCGCACGCCGGAAGATGCCCAGAAAGCGGCCCTGAAGCAGTGCGCGCAAGGCGCGACGGACTGCTCGGTGGCCGTCGCCGAATGCGTGGAGTGAGCGGGCCGGCGCACGCGCCGACCGTCTCGCGATCGGTCGCGTCCGGGCCCGTGGCCCGGCGCGACCGCCACGCTGCTTAGCCGCCCAGCCGGTCCAGCACCTCGATCAACTCCGGCGCCAGCGGCGCATTCAACAGATACGATTCGCGGCCGCCGTCCAACGCGAACTCCAGCGTCGCCGCGTGCAGGAACAAGCGCCGCAGCCCGGCCTGGTCGCGCAGGCGCTTGTTGGCCTCGGGTTCGCCGTACTTGTCGTCGCCGGCCACCGGATGGCCGATGTGCTGGGCGTGCACGCGGATCTGGTGGGTGCGGCCGGTCTCGATGCGGACCTCGCAGTAGGACTGTCCGCCGCGCCGCTCCAGTACCTTGAAATGACTGAGCGAGGCCTTGCCGTCGCGGTGCACCTGGACGTGGCGCTCGCCGCCCTGGCGCAGGCCGATGTGCAGCGGCGCGTCCACGCTCATCACCCCGTCGGGCACACGCCCGGTCAGCAGGGCCAGGTAGCGTTTGCTGATACCGCCGTCCTCGCGCATCAGCGCCTGCATCTCGGTCAGCGCCGAGCGCTTCTTGGCCACGATCAGCAGGCCCGAAGTGTCGCGGTCCAGTCGGTGGACCAGCTCCAGGGTGTGGCCGGGGCGCAGCGCGCGCAGGGTCTCGATGGCGCCGAAACTGATGCCGCTGCCGCCGTGGCTGGCCACGCCGGAGGGCTTGTTCAGGGCCAGCAGGCGCGCGTCCTCGTACACGATCGCCGCGTCCAGCGCGTCCATGAAGCCCTTGGGCGGCGCCGCCTTTTCTCCGACCTCGCTGAGACGGACCGGCGGAATCCGCACCTCGTCGCCCGCCTCCAGCTTGCGTTCGGCCTTGGCGCGACCGCCGTTGACCCGCACCTGTCCGGAGCGGACCAGCTTGTAGATCAATGACCTGGGTGCGCCCTTAAGTTGCCCAAGCAGGAAATTGTCCAGGCGCTGCCCGTCCCGGTCGTCGGGCACGCGGACAGTACGGGCGCCCGGGCCCGCGGCGGAGTTGGCTGGAGAGGTCATCTGCGGAAAGCGTTATCTGTTACACTCGCGACGCGAGATAAGGTTTTGATTTCGCTGGGAGTTGTCCCGCAGGTCGCGCCGACTGGGCATGACCGCAGGATTGGGCCGAAAGCCCCTCCTCGCGATTCCGGTCCGCGTCTAACCACTGCCCACGGGGTAGCCATGTTAGCAGCGACGGTCCGGCGGAACCCGCCCTCGCCCGGTGGTTCTCCCGCAGGGGCGACGCCATCGCGATGAACACCACCCGTGCGGCGCCAAGGTTGAGACCGAAGGCCGCCGCCGGGCCCCCGCCCCGAGCGACGCTCGCGTCGCCGGTCCGACAGTCAGGCAACAAAGCAACAAGCGCTCCCGCGGCGTGCCGTGGTGTAGAAGCGCTGGTAGTGGAAGTTTCGCCGGCGCGCGCCGGGCGCAGAGCGGTTCGCCGCCCTGCTGCGTACAGGCCGCGACGGCGGGGCTTCGGTTCCCAGATAGCGAAACGCCATGGCGTTCCGCGCGGTAGAGCGCGCGAGGAACGCAACAATGAAGCGCATGCTGATCAATGCGACGCAGGCGGAAGAACTGCGCGTCGCGATCGTCGACGGCCAGAACCTGTACGACATCGACATCGAACAACCGGCCAAGGAACAAAAGAAGTCCAACATCTATAAAGGCCGCATCACCCGCCTCGAGCCCTCGCTCGAAGCGGCGTTCGTGGAATACGGCGCCGAGCGCCACGGCTTTTTGCCGCTGAAGGAAATCTCCCGCGACTACTTCCAGGCCGGCGTCGACCATAACAAGGCCGGCCTACGCGAACTGCTGCGCGAAGGCCAGGAAGTGGTGGTCCAGGTCGACAAGGAAGAGCGTGGCAACAAGGGCGCCGCCCTGACCACGTTCATCTCCCTGGCCGGCCGCTACATGGTGCTGATGCCGAACTCGCCCACCGCCGGCGGCGTCTCGCGCCGCATCGAGGGCGACGACCGCGCCGCCCTCAAGGAGGCGATGGACAAGCTGGCCATCCCCGACGACATGGGCGTGATCATCCGCACCGCCGGCGTCGGCCGCGACGCCGAAGAGCTGCAGTGGGATCTGGACTACCTGCTGCAGGTCTGGAAGTCGATCGCCGAGGGCGCCCTGAGCAAGCCCTCGCCGTTCCTGATCTACCAGGAATCGCGCCTGATCATCCGCGCCCTGCGCGACTACATGCGCCCGGACATCGGCGAGATCCTGGTCGACACCGACGAGATGTACGCCGAAGCGCGCGATTTCGTCGAACAGGTGATGCCGCACAACCTGCGCAAGCTGAAGAAGTACGGCGACGACACCCCGCTGTTCAACCGCTTCCAGATCGAGTCGCAGATCGAGAACGCCTACGAGCGCACCGTGCGCCTGCCCTCCGGCGGCGCCTTGGTGATCGACCAGACCGAGGCCCTGACCGCGGTGGACGTGAACTCGGCGCGCGCCACCAAGGGCGGCGACATCGAGGAAACCGCGTTCAACACCAACCTGGAGGCGGCCGAGGAGGTCGCGCGCCAGATGCGCCTGCGCGACCTGGGCGGACTGGTGGTGATCGACTTCATCGACATGTCGTCCAACCGCCACCAGCGCGAGGTCGAGAACCGCCTGCAGAACGCGCTCAAGCAGGACCGCGCGCGCGTCCAGATCGGCCGCATCTCGCGTTTCGGCCTGCTCGAACTCAGCCGCCAGCGCCTGCGCCCGTCGCTGGGCGAGTCCAGCCAGCTGGTCTGCCCGCGCTGCGACGGCCACGGCCGCATGCGCAGCGTCGAGTCGCTGTCGCTGTCGATCCTGCGCGTGGCCGAAGAGCACGCGATGAAGGAGAACACCGGCCAGGTGCTGGTACAGGCGCCGACCGAGATCGCCAACTACCTGCTCAACGAGAAGCGTCGCGCGCTCAGCGAGATCGAGCAGCGCCACGATTCGCCGATCGTGATCGTCGCCGACGAGCAGCTGGAGACCCCGCACTACGAGGTCACCCGCATCCGCGAAAACGAGCTGGGCGAAGAATCCAGCAAGCCCAGCTACCAGCGCGGCACCCCGCGCAAGCTGCCCACGCACGCCCTGACCAAGGCCCATCTGAACATCCCCGATGCGCCGATGGTGACCAACGTCAAGCCGGCCCAGCCCGCGCCGATGCGCGAGCCGCGCGAGGAGCCGGCGGTGGTCGCCGCGCCGGCGCCGGTCGCCGTGGCCGCGCCGCAGGTCGGCCTGTTCGGCCGCCTCATCAATCTGTTCCGTGGCGCCCCCGCCGCTCCCGCCGCGCCGGCCCCGGCCGCGCGTGCGCAGGACGGCCGTGGCCGTAACGAGCGCAACGACCGCAACGGCGGCCGCCGCGACGGCCGCAACGAAGGCCGCAACGGCAAGGGCGGCCGCGACGGCGGTCGCCGCGACGAGCAGCGCCGCGACAAGCCGCAGGGCCAGCAACAGGGCCAGGGCGGCAAGCAGGACGGCGGCAAGCAGGAGCAGCAGCCCAACCGCGGCAAGCAGGAACAGCAGGCTAAGCAACAGCAGCCGCAGAACCCGCCCAAGCAGCAGCAACAGCCCAAGCCGCCCAAGCAGCCGCAGGGTCAGGCCGACGAGCGCGCCAACAACGCCGCCCAGCCGCAGCAGGCGCAGGCCAACAACGCCCCGCGTCCGCCGCGCGAGCCCAAGCCGGCCCAGCCGCAGCCGTCGCCCAAGGCCGACACCGATGCGCTGACCGTGCCCGCGGTCGCCGCCGCCGTCGCCCTGCCCGCCGTCGCCGCCGCGACCGGCGAAGCGGTGGCCGCCGAGGAAGCGATCAAGCGCGAAGCCGCGGTCAACACCAGCAACGAGAACGGCGCCAACGGCGACGAAGCCGCGGGCGAAGGCGGCGGTCGCCGCCGCCGTGGCCGTCGCGGCGGTCGCCGCCGTCGTCGCGGTGCGGGCGAAGCCGGCGCCGCCGGCGAAGCGCAGCTGCACGACGACGTGCTCAGCGACGACGAGGACGAGGCCAGCGACGAGCCGGGCGCGACTCCGATCGCCGCCGCGCACCGCTCGCAGCCCGAGTTCGATTTCGACGACGACACCAGCGCCCCGGCCAAGCCGGCGCCCGTGTCGGCCGCGCCCAGCGCGGTCGCCGCGGCGGCACCGGTCGCCGCCGTCGCCGCCGCGCCGGTCGTCAACAAGGCCGTCTTCGAAGCCCGCGAGCCCGCGCGTTTCGACGCCGTCGCCGAGCGTGCCGAGCCGACGCAAGCCACGGCCGTCGCGCCGGTCGCCAGCGCCCCGGCCGCGATCGAATCGGCTGCGATCGAATCGGCCCCGGTCGAGCCTGCCCTCAGCGCAGCCGTCGCCGCCGAACCGGTCGCGACCCAGCCTGCCGTGACGGCGCCCGCCGTCGCTGCGCCGGTCGTGGAGCCGACACCGGCCGCCGCGGCCGCCGAAGCGATCGCTCCGGTCGCGGCTGCCGCTCCCGCAGCAGCCGCATCGGTCGATGCCGACGCGCCCAAGGCCTACACCGCCGACAAGCCGTACGAAGCACCCAAGGCTTACGAATCGCCGAAGGCCTATGAAGCGCCGAAGGCGTACGAAGCACCGAAGGCCTACGAAGCGCCCAAGCCGGTCGTGACCGCGCCGCAGTACGCCCAGCCCGCGCCCAAGGCCGAAGAAGCCGCGGCGCCCGCCGCCCTGGTCGAGACCGAAGTGGTCGCGCCCGAAGTGGTGGAAGCCGAGCTCGTGCCGCAGCCCGTGACCGTCGAGGACACCGTGGTCGAAACGCCGGCCGTGGTGCCCGCCGTCAATGTCGAGCCGACCGCCACCGGCAACGGCGACGCCGACAAGCGCAGCGAGGCCGCGCCGTCGGTGCCGCACACCGCCAGCCTGTTCGACCCGGTGCCGCAGCCGACGCGTCCCGCACCGGCCCCGGCCGACGCCGCCGTCGAAGGCCAGGCCGAAGGCACGTCGGACGAGGATCGCTCGCAGCGCGGCTGATCCGCTTGCCGATCGAGTCGAAGCAACGGGCCGCTACACGCGGCCCGTTGCTTTTCTGGGGTTGTTTATCCGCCTTCGCCGGACACGCGAACACAGCGACCGCTGGCGGGGTTCGCATCGAAGAGCAATGAGTCCACTTCGAACACCCATTCGGCGCTTACCCGGGGTTTCGGGTCGTGGAAGCTGGGGCGTCTACACGGCGCGGATACAGCTAGGGAGCGGACGCTCGCGCTCTTGACCCTCGCTTCGCGGGGACCACGTCCGGTGCATTGTCGGCTCTGCCAGTGCGCCCACACCGGCCACGACACCGCCTGCTTTTGCTCGCGCGCTCTGCTTTCGCTCGTACGCCCCGCTGTTGCTCGTGCACTCCGCTTTGCCCGTCATCCCCGCGAAGGCGGCGATCCAGCATGCCAGCGTGCCATCACGGCCGAAGGCCGGCCACGTCTCGTTTCCGACGGCAATGCGCTACAGCGCGTTCGCCGGATCCGCCAAGCCATACTGGCCGGCCAGCCGCGCCAGCGCGATCGTGTCGACCACCGCCAGCTTGGCGAACAAACGCGTCTTGTGCGTGTTGACGGTCTTGGCGCTCAGGCTCAAGCGCTTGGCGATCTCTTCCTGGCGCAGGCCCTGCACCAGCAGCAACGCGATTTCGATCTCGCGCGGCGACAGCTCGTCGAACGGCGAGGCACCGCCGTCGACCTTGGCCAGGGCCATGTTCTGCGCGATCGCCGATGCCAGATAGCGCTTGCCGCGGGCGACATCGCGCACCGCGCGCAACAGCTCGGCGGCATCGCCGCCCTTGTTGACGTACCCCGAAGCGCCGGCCGCGAGCAGGCGCTGCGGCATCGGCCCGTCCTCCAGCACCGACACGATGATCACCCGCGTGCCGTGATCGCCCTTGACCACGCGCTCGGTCACTTCCAGCCCGCTGTAGCCGGGCAGATGCAAATCGCACAGCACCACGTCGGGCAGCAGCTTGCGGATTTCCGGCAGCGCGATCTCGCCGCTCTCGGCGTCGCCGACCACTTCGATGTCGGTTTCCGCCGACAGGATCATGCGCATGCCGGTTCGCACCAGCGCATGATCGTCGACTAGGTAAACGCGTATCGTCATGCTGCCCTCGGCCGATCCAAAGTCGCGCTCCCGAAGTCGCGCACAGTCCTGCTGCGGCCTGTTGCGAGCGAGGCTACGCGGCGTGCGCGGAGCACGCAAGCCGCCACGAACCTATGGCACATTCGATCAATTGTCGCGCTGTGCAAACTCCAGCTAATTCGTCGGGCTAAGGAACCCAAATGCCGCAAAAAACCCGCATTGCCGTGCTGGCCCTCAGCCTCGCCATCGCCGCTTGCGCGCAAACCGCGCCCATCGCGCCGGCTGCGCCTCCGATCCGCGTGGATGCCGCCACGCAGCCCGCCGCCGCGAGCTGGCTGGCCGACGTGGTCGCGATTTCCGAAAGCAACGTCGCCGCCGACCGTCGCAGCGCCATTCAGCGCCGCCTGCAAGGCCTGGGCCTCCAATGGCGCGGCGTGCCCTTCACCGCCGGCGAACACAGCGGCGAAAACCTGCTGGCCGATGTCGCCGGTCCGGCCGACGCGCCGCTGCTATTGCTGGGCGCGCACTCCGACAAGGTCGAGGCCGGCCACGGCGCCACCGACAACGCCTCCGGCAGCGCCACCGTGCTGGCCCTGGCCGAGCGCTTCAAGCGCGAGCCGCTGCGCCATCACCGCGTCGCGGTCGCCTTCTGGGATCTGGAAGAACGCGGCCTGCTCGGCGCGAAAGCCTTCGTCGCCGACGGCAAGCTCAAGCCCGCGCTGTACGTCAACTTCGACGTGTTCGGCTGGGGCAACACGCTGTGGATGATGACGCCCGATCCCAACCTGCCGCTGGTCGCCGCCACGCGCGCCGCCAGCGACGCCGCCACCCTGGGCCTGTCGGCCGGCGACAAATACCCGCCGTCGGATCACCTGGCCTTCGTCAAGGCCGGCTGGCCGGCGGTGTCGTACTCGCTGATCGGCGCCGAGGAAATCCCGCTGATCCTGGAGGCCTACGCCGGCAAGAAGCCCAAGCATCCGGCCAAGGTGATGCAGGTGATCCATAACGCCGCCGACACCGTCGAGCAGATCGACGCGGTCGCCGCCGCGCGCGGCGTCGATACCATCGAACAAGCCCTACGCCAGTGGGACGCGCAGTCCGCGCCGTAAGCGCACCCAGATCCGTCCCTTGCGCCCCGCGACGCGTCGCGGGGCGCTAACTCAGGTGCAACCGTGCGCGAATGCGCAAGCGGCGCACACGTCGTCGATGGTGCAAGGTCTATCGTGAGCCGCTAGCCGTACGCATGCCGCATCGCTCGGACGGATGCCGCGCGCGCACCACGGCGTAGTCCGAATCCGGCGAGTCGAAACCGCCGCAAGCTGTCAGCATGGCGTCCTCGCCCCTACCCGATCGGAGCCCCGCATGAGCGACCACGCCGCCACCTTCCGCCGCCTGCACCAGGACGGCCTGCTCCTGCTTGCCAACGCCTGGGACGCCGGCAGCGCGCGTCTGATCGAAAGCCTGGGCGCGAAAGCCGTCGCCACCACCAGCGCCGGCCTGGCCTGGTCCAACGGCTACGCAGACGGCGACTTTCTGCCCCTGGATCGCCTGTACGCCGCGGTCGAAAGCATCGCGCGCGCGATCCGCGTGCCGCTGACCGTGGACGCCGAAGGCGGTTACTCCGACGATCCCGCGACGGTCGGCGCGACGATCGCGCGGCTGGGCACGCTGGGCGCGGTCGGCATCAATCTGGAGGACGGCGCCGGCAGCCCCGAAGCGCTGTGCGCCAAGCTCGAACGGATCAAAAGCGCGTGCGCGCAGGCCGGCGTCGACGTGTTCGTCAACGTGCGCACCGACATCTACCTGCGCGGCCTGGCGCCCGAAGGCGAACGCGTGGCCGCCACCCTGGCACGCGCGCAGCGCTACCGCGATGCCGGCGCCGACGGCCTGTTCGTGCCCGGCATCCAGCAGCACGACGACATCGCCGCGGTCGTCGCCGGCACGCCGCTGCCGCTCAACGTGCTCGCGCGCCCCGGGCTGCCAGTCGCGGCGGAACTGCAGCAGTGGGGCGTGCGCCGCCTCAGCGCCGGTTCCGGCCTGAGCCAGAGCCTGTACGCGCGCGCCGCCGAACTCGCCTCCGGTTTCCTGCGCGACGGCGACTCCGCGCCGCTGTCGGCCCAGGCGATGCCCTACCCGCAGATCAACGCGCTGTTCGACGACCGCTGACGCGGCGGCCCGACGCGCCGGTGTACATTGCCGGCAACGCGCAGGCGCCTGCGCCGAGGCAGACGCATGTTCCACTGGCTGACGGGCACGTTCGCGCACTTGGCCGCCGCCGCGCTGGCGGTGCTGATCTATGTCCTGACCACACGCGTCGCGCAGGAGCGCCGCGCGCCCGCCGCCGCGATCGCCTGGGTGATCGCGCTGGCGCTGCTGCCCTACCTCGCCCTGCCGCTGTACCTCGCGTTCGGGCGCCGCAAGCTCACGCGCGAACGCGTGCATACGCGTGCGCTGGGCTCGCACCCGGCCCATTGGGCGGCCGACCTGCTGGTCTCCTACGGCCTGCCCGCGCCGGCTGCGTCGCGCACGCGCTTCGACGCCGACGGCGCGGCCGCGCTAGCCGCGGTGCTGGCCCTGATCGAGAGCGCACGGCAGCGCCTGGACGTGTGCAGCTTCATCCTCGGCCGCGACGAGATCGGCGTGCGCGTGCTGCAGGCGCTGGCCGCCGCGCAGCAACGCGGCGTGCGGGTGCGTCTGCTGCTGGACGGCGTCGGTTCGCTGCGCGCCGACCGCGGCGCCTTGCGCGCCTTGCGCCGCAGCGGCGCGCAGGTGGCGTTCTTCCGCGGCCTGTTGGAACGCCCGGACGGTGCGCCGCGCAATCTGCGCAACCACCGCAAGTTCGCCATCGCCGACGGCGAGCGCCTGTGGAGCGGCGGCCGCAATCTCGCCGCCGAGTACTTCTTCGACCGCCCGCAGGCGCCGGCCTGGTTGGACCTTTCGTTCACCGTCGAAGGCCCCGTCGCCGCCGACGCGGCCGACCGTTTCGAGCGCGATTGGCGCAAGGCCCTGCACCAGCCGCAGCCGCCGCCGGCCGCGTCGCGCCCGGTGTCCGCACTGGAGCCGACCACCGCCACCGCGCAGTTCCTGCCCAGCGGCCCGGAGCTGCCCGAGGACAGCGCCCAGGCGCTGCTGCTCGCCGGCGGTTTCCGCCTGCGGCGGCGTCTGCTCGCCGTCACGCCCTACTTCGTCCCCGACGACGGCCTGCAACTGGCGCTGAAACTGGCGGCCTTGCGCGGCATCGACGTCGACGTGGTGCTGCCGGCGCGCTCCAACCATCGTCTGGCCGATCTCGCCCGCCGTCGCTCCATGCGCGAACTCGCCGCCGCCGGCGTGCGCTTCTGGCTGCACCCGCGCATGCTGCACGCCAAGGCGGTGGTGTTCGACGACGACCTGGCGATGTGCGGTTCGATCAACCTCGACCTGCGCAGCCTGTTCCTCAATCACGAAGCCTCGGTGCTGTTCTACGGCCGCGACGACATCGACTGGCTGGCGCGCTGGGTCGCGGCGCGGCGCGAGGAATCGCAGGCGTACGCGCCGCGACCGGCGGGCGTGGGCGCCGACCTGCTGGAGGGGGCGGTGCGCGCGGTGGCGTTTCAGCTGTGAGCCGCGCACACCGGCGTACGGATTGAGGATTCACGTCACATCTTTTACGCCCGTCCGAAGCATGGGCGCCGATTCCGTGCTTCCATGGCCCACACGGGGAGTACGCCAACGGCAGCGACAAGCACTATCCTGTGCCGGAGTAAGCGATGCTCGCCACGCCAGACCGCACGGGGCCGTGACATATGCCGGACAAGGAACGCCGCCGCGGCGCAGAACCCACCGACGCGCAACTGCGCGCCGGCCTGACGCCCGAACAGCTCGCCGCGCTGGAAACGCTGGAGCATTTCCGCTGGACCCTGCGCTTCGTGCGCCGTCCGCTGTTCAAGGAGCCCGTGCCGGTGGTCGTCCACAGCGACGGCCGCTACGCCCTGCTGGAACCCGACGGCTCGCTCAACGACAAGCCGGACTTCGATATCCGCAAGTAACGCCGCGCGCTTGCCGTTGCGGCGAAGGCGCGCGGCGCACCCTGCATTGCGTCGCTAGTTGGTAGCGGGCTTCGGCGGAGCGCTCTTGGCTTCGGCTTCGCGGCGCTCGGCTTCGGCCTTCTCCGCGCGCGCCTTGGCTTCGCGCGCCTCGTGCTCGGCTTTATCGGCACGCGCCTTGGCCTCGCGCGCCTGCGCCTCGGCGAAATCGGCGTCGTCCTTGGCCCGTTGGGTATCGGCCATGGCCGATGGCGCGGACAGCGCGCAGCACGCGCACACCAGAACGGCGGCAAGCAGTCGTTTCATGACGGTCTCTCCCCTATGCGAACGAAGCGCGGTTGGCGGCGCTCCAGCGCCGGTGCGCCGGTCCGTCCGCGATGCCGCCGCGCCGTCCTTGCGCCCCTTGAATCCGAACGCCGGGCCGGACGGCGGGCGGCCATCGCGGCCGACCCCGGCGGCAGGGCCGGTCGTCGCGGCCGCATGAATGCCTGCACCTCCCGCCACCTCTAGCCCACTCCCAACGCCGCGATCGCCGACGCGCGCACCGCCCGGGCGGCCCGTCCTTCGCACTTCAAACAGGCTTTGAAGCCTCATCAAAAAACCTTCGCTTCGCCGCACGCGCGCATCGGCGGATAGTCGCGCCATCGCAAACGCGTCGAGCCCGGCGCGGTGCGGCCTCTTCCACTCCCGGTCATCCGCCATGTCCACCGATGCTTCCCGCTACGTAGTCCAACGCAACGGCCACGACGCCGAAACCGACGCACTCGCCCCGCTCGCGTTCGCCGGCTACGCCCACTTCACCGCCATGCAAGTGCGCGACCGCAAGATCCGCGGCCTCGACCTGCACCTGGACCGCCTGCGCACCGCCTCGCTGCGCATGTTCGGCAGCGCCCTGCCCGACGACGTCATCCGCGCGTACTTATGCAGCGCCATCGCCGCCAGTCCCGCCGACGCCTCCCTCACCGCAACCGTCTACTCCCCGGCCGGCGAATTCGTCGTCGCCGGCGCGCACATCGAACCCGAACTGCTGATCCGCACCGGCCCCGCCGCCACCGGCCCGCAAGGCCCGCTGTCGCTGATCGCCGTCGACTACGAACGCCCGCTCGCCGCCATCAAGCACGTAGGCGAAGTCGCCAAGACCCACTACCTGCGCGAAGCCGTCGCGCAGGGCCACGACGACGCTGCCTTCGTCGACCGCCACGGCCGCCTCAGCGAAGCCACCATCTGGAACCTGGTGTTCTGGGACGGCGCAGCCGTCGTATGGCCCATCGCCGAGATGCTGACCGGCACCACCATGGGCATCGTGCGCCGCCAACTCGAACGCCTGGGCGTACCGCAGCGCTCGCAGGAAATACGCTTGGAAGATCTGCCGTCGCTCGCAGGCGCCGCGGTGATGAACTCGTGGACGCCGGGCATCGCGGTGCGCAGGGTCGGCTCGGTCGCGATGCCGGATGCGCCGCAATTGATGGCGGCGCTGCACCGCGCTTACGGCGTGGAACCGCAAGTCGAGGCCTGATCGTCCCACTGCGATGCCGTCGTGGAGGCATCAAGGGTCATGGCGGAGAGAGTGGGATTCGAACCCACGGAAGGTTTGACCCTTCGGCGGTTTTCAAGACCGCTGCCTTAAACCACTCGGCCATCTCTCCGTAGCGCTGACGCGGCGCCGGGCGGGGCCGGCGCCGCGGGATTCTCTCACGCCGCGGTCTTGCTGCGCGCCTTGGCCTCGATCTTGGCGTCGTTCTTGGCCACGCCGTCGGGGCACGGCGCGCCCTTGATGTCGCTGCACTGCAGGCGTGCGGACTCGACCAGCGACGGGGCCTTTTCGGCCAGGAAATCGATGAACACGCGCACCGCCGGCAGCAGGCCGCGGCGCGAGGCGAACACGGCGTGGAAGATGCCCTGCGGCAGGCGCCAGTTCGGCAGCACCACTTCCAGCTCGCCGCGGCGCACGGCCTCGGCGCAGACGGTTTCGGGCAGCAGGGTGATGCCCACGCCCTGCTCGGCCAGCGCCATCAGCATCGGGAAGTCGAAGCCCATCACGCGCGGCTTGAGCTCGACCCGGCGCACTTCGCCGTCGGGGCCGTGCAGTTCCCAGCGCTGGCGCGCGTCGTCCTCGCTGATGCTGAGGGTCACGTGCTCGGACAGTTCGTCGGGGTTCTTGGGCCGGCCCATGCGGGTCAGGTATTTGGGGCTGGCGACCAGCAGTTCCTGGATCTGGCCGAAGCTGCGCATCACCAGGCTGCCGTCGTCGTCCAGCTTGGAACGCACGCGCAAGGCGACGTCGATGCCTTCGTTGATGATGTCGACGCGGCGGTTGCTGACGTGCAGCTGCACGCGCACCTGCGGGTATTTGGCGAGGAATTCGGGCAGCAGCTTGGGCAGGTGTTGCTGCGCCAGGCCGACCGGCACGCTGACCCGGATCACGCCGCGCGGTTCGGCGCTGAGGCGGTCCACCACTTCGCGCGCGGCCTGGGCTTCGGCCAGCATCGATTGCGCATGGCGGTAGACGCTGTTGCCGACATCGGTGACGGCGAAGCGGCGCGTGGAGCGCTGCAGCAGGCGTACGCCCAGGTCGGTCTCGAGCTGGCTGATGCGCCGGCTCAGACGCGACTTCGGAATACCCAGCGCGCGCTCGGCGGCGGCGAAACCGGCGTGGTCGACGACCATCGCGAAGTAGTAGAGGTCGTTGAGATCGTGCATGGCGATAGTTCCGAATTCAGAACAGTAAGTGATAGTAAACCAGCTTTATCCTATTTTTGCAACAACCTACAGTTTGCCCCAACGCGGCGTCGCCGCTACCGCCCACCGAGGCCAGCCATGAAACTCCTGCACATCGATTCCAGCGCCCTGGGCGCCAATTCCGTGACCCGCGAACTCAGCGCGGCCGTGGTGGCGCGTTGGCAGGACGCCCTTCCGGCACTGTCGGTCCAATACCGCGATCTGGACGCCGAGCCGATCCCGCATCTTACCGGCCGCACCCTGGCCAAGGCGGATCCGGGCGAGGCCGACGAGGGCGAACGCGCGATCCAGCAGTTCCTGGACGCCGACGTGATCGTGATCGGCTCGCCGATGTACAACTTCGGCATCAGCTCGACCCTGAAGGCCTGGATCGACCGCATCGCCGTGGCAGGGCGCACCTTCCGCTACACGCAGGCCGGTCCCGAAGGCCTGGCCAAGGGCAAGCGCGTGATCGTCGCCAGCGGCCGCGGCGGCCTGCATGCCGGCGCACCCAGCGATTTCCAGGAGCCTTACCTGCGTCAGGTGTTCGGTTTCCTGGGCATCGAGCAGATCGAGTTCGTACGCGCCGAAGGCGTGGCGTATTCGCCGCAGCACCGCGCCGATGCGCTGGCGCAGGCGCATGCGTCGATCCAGGCGCCGTTGCGCCTGGCGGCGTAACGGCTGCGCGTTAGAACGAACACCGCCCCCCCGCCGGCGCCCTCCCCTCGCCGGCCCGCGCCGGGCCTGTACGCAGGCCCGGCGTTTTTGTTTGGCGGACGCAGCCTGCTCTGCTTTCTGTGGGAGCGACGTGAGTCGCGATCGCGCAAGCTCGAACCCATGCGCTGCCGTCCCTCTGACGCGACTTAGAGCCAGCGCGGCTTTGGGGTAGGAGCGACGTAAGTCGCGACCACGCGACTCCGGCAACTTGCGCGGTCGCGACTTACGTCGCTCTTACAGCAGTTAGCGCGGGCATTGCGGCGTAATGGACCCGCATAAAAGCACCCGCTTTCTGTGGGAGCGACGTGAGTCGCGATCGCGCAAGCTCGAACCCATGCGCTGCCGTCCCTCTGACGCGACTTAGAGCCAGCGCGGCTTTGGGGTAGGAGCGACGTAAGTCGCGACCACGCGACTCCGGCAACTTGCGCGGTCGCAACTTACTCGCTCTTACAGCGGTTAGCGCGGGCATTGCGGCGTAATGGACCCGCATAAAGCACCCGCTTTCTGTGGGAGCGACGTGAGTCGCGATTGCGTAGGTGGCCGTGGCGACGCGATCGCGGCTCACGTCGCTCCCACAGGGATCGCTTCCGGGCGCGGCCATTTACAACCTCCTGCTACTAGCGCCCCTGCTCGATCGAAACCTCCGCCGGTACGCGATCGATCCGCAGCTCGCCATTGCGCCACTGTGCCGCCTTGCCATCGATACGCGTCGCGCCCGGCGGCTGCCTATACGGCCAACTCAACACCACACCGCCCTCCGGCGGCGTCACCCCAGGCTTCAGCGTCAGCCGCAGCTGCGCGCCCTCGCGTCGCCAGTCGTAGGACAGCGCGCCATACGGCGTGCGCAAGCCCTCGACCGAGACGCCCTCGCCGTCCAGCCAATCCGCCGGCAGGCCGGCGCCGATCACCAGCGCCTCGTCCAGATCGCGGGTATAGGCGAACAGGTCCAGCGCCGAGCGCACGTAATCGGACTCGACCCAGGCATGCGGCAGGTCGCCGACGAAGAACGGCTTGCGCGGCGTGCGCGACACCACCTCGGCCCACTGGTTCCAGCCCCGCGGCTGCTGGTCCTTGAAGAAGAAATCCAAGGCCTCGTGCGCACGCTCGCGCCAGCCCAGGCGCACGAAGCTGCCGATGGTGCGCAGCTCGTACGGCGTGTAGTCCTTCCATTCGCGGCGGCCGTCACGGCGGTCTACAAACTCCTTCCAATAGCGCTCGAAGGTATTGCGCAACAAGCGTTCCGGCAGGCGCCCCTGCTCGCCGCCCGGCGCCAACGCGATGGTGGTCGAGGTGGCGTCGAAGTCGCCCAGCTCCGCCGCGCCCGGGATGAAGTCGATGCCGCGGTCGCGCGTGGCCGCGGCGATGGACGCGTACAGATCCTCGCGGAACTGGTCGCGCGAGGCGGCGAAGCGCCGCGCCTCCTCGTCCTTGCCCAGCCATCGCGCGATCTCGACCGCGTCCTTGTACCCGCGCAGCGCCCAGAAATTGTCCCAGTACGAGTGCATCGGCTTGGCCGAGTAGCCCTCGTGGCTGATCGAGGCCGGCATCATGCCGTAGAAGGCCGGATTGACCGCGCGATTGGCATCGGTGCGTTCGCTCAGGCGCAGCTCGTCCATGTACTTCACCGCGCCGGCCACGTGCGGCCACATCGCCTCCAGCAGGGCGCGGTCGCGGCGGTAGCGGTAGACCTCGGCGACGGTGAAGATCAGCTCGCCATGGCTGTCGTTCTCCGGCACCGGGTCGCTGCCGCGATCGTCCACGCAGCACGGAACCTTGCCGTTATCGAACTGGTACGGCGCGTACCAGCGCAGGAATTCCTCGGCCACGTCCTCGCGCCCCATGCGCAGCAGGCCCTCGCCTATCATCGCGCCGTCGCGGATCCAGGCGCGCGAGTAGGAACGTGTGCCCGGCTGCAGACGCGGTCCGACGCGGCTGATCAGCATGTGGGCCAGGCCGGTGCGCAGCGTGTCGACCACGTGCTGACCCTGTTGCGGCACGGCGATGCGCACGCGGTCCAGTTTGTCGCGCCACTGCTGCGCGACCAGCGCCTGCGTCGCCTCCAGTTCTTCGACGCCGGCGAAGGCGCCGCTGTCCGGCCCCGACAGGGCGCTGCTCCAACCGAACTCGCGCGACTCGCCGGGCGCCAGTTCCACGCTGTAGAACACGGCCCCGGACGCCAGTTCGGTGCGGTCGTTCTGCAACTCGGTCGCCGTGCTGCCGCCCAAGCGCCGCAGAATCTCGCCCTGTGGCGTGCAGTTCGCGCACTCCTGGTTCCAGGGCATGCGCGCGAGTCGGGCGACGATCTCGCCGCCATCGAAGCCGCCGACCGCGGCCGCATCCGCCGCGACCGTCTGCACCCGCCTCGCCGAGGCGGCGCCGCCCGGCCCTTCCACGCCGAAGCCGTGCGCGTCGGCGCGCAAGCCGCGGATCGCGCTCACGCCGCCGATGGTGTTGAGGAACTGGCTGGGCGGATTGACCTGAAACGGCCGTGCCGCCAGCACCAACACATAGCGCTGCTTGGCCGGAGTGGTGTTGCTGAGCTTGTAGCGCCCATACAAGCGCGAGCGCTCGCGCGTGCCGTTGGCAAACGCCGTCACCGTCAGGCCGAACTGGGGATGGGCCCAGTGCACCGACGGTATCGGCAGATAACCGTCCTGCAACGACTGCGTGGTTTTGACGTCGGCCCAGGTCGCCAGCTGGCCGGCGGCGATCACGAACGGCTCGATGCTGAAGGCGCCCTTGCCCACTTCGATGGCGCCGTCTTCCGAGATCAGGCCCTGATCTTCGCCGCCGTCGATGCCGACCACGGTCCAGTACGGCTGCTCGCCGCTGAAACCGCGCGGATAGCGGCCGCGCGGCTGATCCTGGGCGACCGCCGCGACGAAATCGTTGCGCGTGGCCGCGAACGCCAGCGGTTGCACGCCGAACTCGCTCAGGCCGAAGCCCAGGCCCAGGCCGTTCTCGGGCAGCAGGCGCAGGTAGCGCGCTTCCGATTCCGGCAGGGCCAGGTAGTCGCTGCCGCCGTCGCCGCCGTGCACGGCGCGCGCTTCGCGCCACTGCCTGCCGTCGTCGGACAACTGCAGGCGGTAATCCGAGGCGTACTCCTCATCGGACCAGCGCAGCACCACGCCGCCGAACTCGCGTTTTCGGCCCAGGTCCAGGGTCAGCGCCGGATCGGGATCGGTGGCGAAACCCGCGTGCCAGGCGGTCTTGGGATTGCCGTCGACGGCGTACTCGGCGCGGCTGCCTTGCGCCGACGTGGTCGCGACGACACGGCCGGTCAACGGCGCGCCGTCGTCCTTCGGCAGCGGCTCGAACGCGAGCTGGTCGAAACACACCGAACCCTTGCCGCCGCTGCTGTTGTAAATGGTGAACTCGAGCTTGGCGCTGCGGCGCAGCGTCGGGTCCGGCGCCGGCCCCCAGGCGCGGCTGATATGGCGGCGCTTGTAGACCACCGGGGTCCATTGCTGCGGGAACGCGTATTTCGGCCGGTTCACCCACCACACGTTGTCGCCGCTGGCGTCGACCAGCTTGAACTGCAGATCGTTGACCGGCGAGTCGCCGCGCAACTGGAACGAATAGGCGTAGTTGTCCGGGTACTGCATCGGCAAGGCGCGTTGCAGGCCGACGTAGCCGGAGACGCCGTTGAAGTCGTAGTCCAGGCAGATCGCCTTGCCCTGCGCGCCGTCGGCGATGCGCAGTTGGCCGCTGACCTGGTTGGAGGCGACGAGGGTCCAGGGGGTGGTGGATTCGAAGTCGTCGAGCAGGCGGGACTGGGCGGCCGCGGGAAGGCTGGCGAGCAGCAAAGCGGTGAAGCAAATCCCCCCTAGCCCCCCTTTTTCAAAGGGGGGAATCCAGCGCGCGAGGGCCGGAATTGCCGTCTCGCCCACGCTGCTCCCCCTTTGCGAAAACCCGCTGGTCTTCCCCCTTTGAAAAAGGGGGACTGTGGGGGATTTGCTCCAAAGCCACCGCGCCGCATTCGCCAACATCCCGCTCCTCTTCATGCAGGCCGCTCAGCCCTTGACGCTGCCCACCAGCAGGCCCTGCAGGTAATAGCGCTGCAGCACCAGGAACAGCAACAACACCGGCAGCACGGTCACCACCGAGCCGGCCATCATCAGTTCGTTGTCCTGCACGTGCTCGCGCGACAGCGAGGCCAGCGCCACCGGCAGGGTCTGCAGGCCGTTGTCGCTGAGCACGATCAAGGGCCACATGAAATCGTTCCAGGCGCCCAGGAAACTGAAGATCGCCAGCGTGACCAGGATCGGCTTGAGCGCCGGCAGCACGATCTGGAAGAAGATCCGGAACTCGCCGGCGCCGTCGATGCGCGCCGCTTCCAGCAGTTCGTCCGGGATCGAGCGCGCGTACTGCCGCACAAGGAAAATGCCGAAGATGCCGGCCATGCCCGGCACCACCGCGCCGGCGTAGGTGTTGATCAGGCCGATCTGCTTGAGCATCAGGAACAGCGGCATCATCGTGACCTGGGCCGGGATCACCAGCGCCGCCAGCAGGGCGCGGAACACGCGCTCGCGGCCGGCGAAGCGCAGCTTGGCGAAGGCGTAGCCGGCCATGGTGTTCAGCAGCAGCGCGATCAGCGTGGTCAGCGACGCGATCAGGAAGCTGTTGAGCAGGTAACCGCCCATGCCGATGCGATCGAACAGCTCGTGATAGTTGCCAAGGGTCGGACGCGAGGGTAGCAGCGGCGGCGGAAAACTCGCGGCCTCGCCGGGCTGCATCAACGACACCGACAGCATCCACAGCAGCGGCGCCAGGCTCAGCACCGCCAGGCCCAGCAGCAGTCCGTTGACGATCGCGCGCGCCAGACGCGGGTGCATCACTCCACCCCCTTGCGGCGCGCGAACCACAGCAACCCGCTGGTCACCGCGGTCATCAGCACGAACAGCAGGAACGCGACCGCCGAGGCGTTGCCCAGGTTCCACCACTTGAAGCCTTCCTCGTACATCAGGTACAGCACGCTGACCGTGCTCTGCAGCGGCCCGCCCTGGGTGATCACGTAGGGCTCGGCGAACAATTGGAAATAGCCGGCCAGGGTCAGGATGCCGACCAGCACCAGCACCGGCCCCAGCATCGGCAGGGTCACGTGACGGAACTGCCGCCACGGCGATGCGCCGTCGATGCGCGCGGCTTCGTACAGGTCTTCGGGAATGGCCTGCAGGCCGGCCAGGAAGATGATCATGTTGTAGCCGAAGTTCTTCCACACCGCGAACAGGATGATGGTCGGCATCGCCCAGGTCGGATCGCCCAGCCAGTCGATAGGGTCGATGCCCAGCCCCGACAGCGCCCAATTCACCAGGCCGTAGCGGGTATGGAACAGATAGCGCCAGATCACCGCCACCGCGACCACGGTGGTCACCACCGGCGCGAAATAGGCGGTGCGGAAGAACGGCTTGAGGTAGCCCAGCTTGGAATGCAGCAGCAGCGCGGCGCCCAGCGACACCGCGATCGACAGCGGCACGCCGACCAGCACGAAATAGAAGGTATTGCCCAGCGCGCGCCAGAACAGCGGGTTCTGCAGCAGGTTCCAGTAGTTGTCCAAGCCGACGAAACGCAGGTTGCCGATGTCGGCTAGTGCGTAGATGTCGAAGTCGGTCAGGCTCAGCGCCAGCGCGGCCAGCACCGGCAGGCCGAAGAACACGCCGATCACGGTCAGAGCCGGGCCCGCGAACACCCAGCCGGCGGTCGAGGCCTTCATCGCCCTGCCCCCGCCTGCGCCGCCTGGTGGTCGAGCATCCAGCGGCGTTTTTCGAGGATGCGGTCGGTGCGGCGGTCCAGTTCGGCCGCGGCCTCGTCCACGCTCAGGCGACGATTGGCGAGCTGCTCGCCGACCAGCTTGATCTCCATCGCGATGCGCTCCCACTCCGGCACCTTCGGTGTCGGACGCGCGCGTTCGAGTTGATCGCGGTAGGCACGCGCGTACGGGTCGGCGGTGAGCGCGGGCGCGTTCCAGGCGCTGCGGCGTGGCGGCAAGTTGCCGGTCAGGCCGTGAAAACGGATCTGCGTGTCGGTGCGCGACAGGTACTCGACCAACTTCCAGGCCGCGTCCTGGCGCTTGGAACCGCGAAACACCACGAAGCTGGCGCCGCCGGCGACCGAGGCGCCGGGGCCGTGCTCGCCCGGCAGCGGCATGGTCATCCAATCGCCCTGCACCTCGGCCGGCAGGCGCTTGCGGAACTCGGCGATGTTCCAGGGGCCGTTGACGTAGTAGCTGAAATAGCCGCGGCCGAACTCGTTCCAGACGTTGGCGACCTGGGTGTTGCTCAGCAACGGCGCCCAGCGCTGGTCGAACATCTCGCGGTAGAAGGTCAGCGCGCGCTTGAAGCCCGGGCTGCGGAAGTTGCCGTAGCGGCCGCCTTCGCGCAACAGCGGTTCGGGCGACTGGATACCCAGGTTCAGCAGCGGCTCGGGTTCGTTGAGCGGCAGCAGGATCGCGTAGCGCTCGGGTCCGACTTCGCGCTTGATCGCGGCCATGGCCTGGCGCCATTCGTCCCAGGTCCGCGGCGGCGTCTCGATGCCGGCGCGCTGCGCGATGTCGCGGCGATAGAACGGCAACCGCGTTTCCACGTACCAGGGCACCGCGTAGGCCTGCCCGCCGATCACGCCGCTGTCCCAGGCGCCGGTGAAGTAGTCCTGCACCGCCAGCGACGGTGTCGCCGCGATGCGCTGGTCCAGCGGTTGCAGGGCGTTGAGCAAGGCGAACTCGGGGATCCAGGTATTGCCGATCGCGCATACGTCCGGCAGCGAATCGCCGGCGAAAGCGGTCAGCAGCTTCTCGTGCGCGGAGATGATCGGCAGCTGCTGGATCTCGACGCGGATGCCGGGATTGAGGCGCTCGAACTCAGGGATCAGCTGGGCGACGATCTCGCCCTCGTAACCCATGGCCCAAAACCGCACCACTTCGCGCCGATCGCTCTGGCGCGTGCAGGCGGTCGCCAGCAGGCAGATCAGCACGACGATCAGCCACGCCCAGCCCGCGCGCACCCGCGTTGCGCGCGGCAGGCAGCGGCGATCCGGCGATAGAGTCGGGATAGGCATGGGCCGCAGCTTATTCCGGCTGCGGCTTGGGCGCCTGGGCGTCGTTGGAACGGCCCGCACGCGATTCCGCCTCGCCCAGCGCACGCGCGGTGGCGGCGTCCTTTTCGGCCTGGGACTGCGGCTTGGGCGCCGTCTCCGGCTGCGCCGGCTTGCCGTCGGCCTGCGTCTTGGCCGGCTCCAGCCAACCGCCCTTGAAGCCCGCGCGCTCCAGGCCGGAACGGATGTAGGGATTGCGCTTCATCACGTTCCAGACGAAGTCGTTGCGGTAGTTGGCGATCATGGCCAGGATCGGGCCCTGGTCGATGCCGATGTAGTCGCTGGCCACCCAGCCCTTGTTCGGCACCACGCGTCCGGTCTTGAGCGGGATGTCGTACTTGAAGCTGGGATTGAACGAATCCAGGAAACCGTAGCTGGAGTACAGATAGTCGCCGTAGCGCTCGTGCATGGCCACGGTGCTGGGGATCACGATCTCCGGCGCGAACGGCAGCGACGCGATCGCCGCGGTCGGGGCGATGGTGCCGTCGTCGAAGTTCTCGCGCAGGCCGGCGCCGCGCGCCGAGTAGTGGCGGAACTGGCGCTGCTCGCCGCGATATTCCTGCAGGGTTTGCTGCGGTCCGTCGCTGGCGGTCAGGCCCCACACTTCCGGGCCGTAGTCCTCCCACTTCATCGGGTTGGCGATGGCGTAGGCGCGTTGGGCGTAGGCGGCGCGGCGGCTGTTCTCGAAATAATCGATGCCGCGTTCGCGCATGTAGTCGTCCTGGATGCCGCGGAAATCGATCCAGACGTGGCTGTACTGATGGCCGAACAGCGGGCCGAAGGCCAGGAACTCCTCGCCCTGGTACACGCCCCAGACGTCGTTGTAGGTCCGCGTCCACACCGTCCACGCGTCGGGGCTGACCGGATGGCTGGGCGAGCCCAGCGCCAGCACGTACAGCAGCATGGCCTCGTTGTAGCCGGTCCAGTCGTGCTTGATGAAGCCGCTTTCGGGGAACCAGCCCATCGACACCAGCGGCTTGTTCTTCTGCAGCCAGTTCCAGTCGACGCGGCGGTACAGCGTGTCGGCGATCTCGCGGATCTCCTTCTCGCGCGCGTCGTCGCGGTCGTAGTAGGACTGCGCGAACAGCACGCCCATCATCAGCAGCGCGGTGTCCACGCTCGACAGCTCCACCCAGCTGTTGTAGCGGGCGCCCGTCTGCATATCCAGGAAGTGGTAGTAGAAGCCGTTGTAGGCGCCCTTGCCGGTGCGTTGCGGGCCGCTGGGCAAGTCGCGGAAGAACTTCAGCGTCAACAGGGTGCGGTCGACGGCCTGGTTACGGCTGACCCAGCCGTTCTCGATGCCGATCGGGTACGCGGTCAGCGCGAAACCCACCGAGGCGATGCTGGCGAACGGTCGCGACGGATAGCGGTCGGGCGTCAGACCGTTCTGCTCGTTGGTGGTGTCCCAGAAGAACTGGAAGGTGCGCCGCTCGACGTCGCGGAACAGCGGCGGCAGCTCCATCTTGGTCGCCTTCAGCGGCTCGACCTCGACCGTGCCGGCCGGCGCGATCGGATAGGTCTGCGAGGTGGGCGTATTGCGCTGGCAGCCGATGAACGACAACGGCGCCGCGATCAGCAGCGCGAGTACGACCTGACGGGAGCGGGATACAGCTTGCAACATGAAGAGAGCAGACCTTTCGATCGTGGGGGATCGCTTGGACGTTCGGGGTGGAGGCCGGATCTGTCGATCGAACCCGTCGCCCGCTTCCGGCCGGAAAGCGGGCGACCGGCCCGGTCACCAATCTACGCCGAACGTGAGCTTGAACGTACGCGTCGGCTGGTCGATCCCGTCGCCGTTGCGGCGCCCGAAGTTGGGGTTGGGCCGCGCCGGCACGTTCGGGTTGGCCGGGTTGAAGCCGCTGCCGCGGCCGCTGTCGAAATTGTTCCAATTGCGCCAATTGAACACGTTCAGCACATCGCCACGTACCCGCAACTTCAGGTCGGTGCCGGTGTCCCACACCTTCTGCAAGCCTACATCCAACTGTTTGAAGGCGATGTCTTCGCCCGGAAAGTACGGATCGAAGTAGCCGTTGTTGACGTCGATGGCCATGAAATTCAGCGATTCGCGCGCGATCGGGCTGGTCAGCTTGAGCTTGGCCGAGAACGTCATGTCCCACGGCAGATCGACGATGCCGGTAGCCACGAAGCGGTGCTTGGCGATGCCCAGGGCCTCGGTGAACGCCACGTCGTCGAGGTTGGGATAGTCGAACGAGAACGTGTCGGAGTTGTTGCGGTTCTCCTTGGCGTCGCTGTAGGTGTAGGCCAGGCTGACGCCCCAGCCCGACTCCTGCGTATAGGGCTTCTCCAGCGACAGCAGCAGCGACGTCAGGCGCGTCTCCACCGCGTTGCGGCCGATCAGCAACTGGCCGAAGCCGGGCAGATTGGCCGGCGTGGTGTTGCCGAAGCTACGGCCCGGCGGGAAGAACGTGCCGTCCGGGCGGCGGTTGCCGACCGAGAACAGGATGCCGTCGTGGCTGAGCACGTGCATCACCGTCACCGACGAATTCCAGTCGTGGCCGAACAGGCCGAAGCTGTTGCGCATACCCAGGCTGAACTGGTCCGAGTACGGCGTCTTCAGGTTGTTGTCCAGCAACACCACCTGGGTGCCGCGATTGGGATTGGCCGCGACCAGCGCGTCCAGTTCGTTCTGGTTGAGGTACTTGGGATCCCAGGTCAGGCAACGGTCCGGCGTGCTGGTCGTGCAGACGTGGCCGGGGCCGTTGAAGAAATAGGTGTAGCTCTGGAAGGCCAGGTTGTAGCGCTCGCGCGCCAGGAAATCGAACTGGTTGCGGTTGTAGGAACGCCCGGCGCCGCCGAAGATCACGTGGCGCTGATCGCCGGCGAAATCGTAGGAGAAGCCCAACCGCGGCTGCCAGGCATCCTTGAACGCCTTACGGTTGTTGCCGGTGCTGATGAAGTCGTTGTAGTCGTAGTCGACGCGCGCATTATTGATGTTGGGATAGTTGCGCAACGCGGTGACCACCGCCGCCGGCGTGACGAAATCCTCGTAGGCCGGCGACGTCTCGTAGTCCCAGCGCAGGCCCAGGTTCAAGGTCAGGTGCTCGTTGACCTCCCAATCGTCCTGCAGGTAGATGCCGAACTGCTTGTTGTCGGTTTCCACCGGTCCGGTCTGGCCGATGCCGGTCGAGGAGAAGTTGACCTCGTAGGGCTGGGTCAGGCTGCGGTTGATGTCGTAGCGGAACTGCGGATTGGCCGGCTGGCGCTGGTAGGCGCTGATGTCGACCAGCTTGTACTTGAAGCCGGCCTTGATCGTGTGGCCCTGCCAGCCGAAGAAGGTGAAATCGTTCTGCAGCGCGTAACCCTTCTGGCCCTTGTTCTGCAGGTTGGCGCTGCCGCCGGTATTGAAGATGGTCTCCATTACCGGATTGTTGAGGTTGACCTGATCGGCGCGCGGCACGCGCAGGTTGTAGCCGGGCGCGTCGGTGAGCGGGCGCGGGCCGAAGCTCACGTCCTCGAAGGTCAGGTGCGCGTCGTTGAGCCAATCGGCCGCGCTGTACTGATAGCGCAGGTCCAAGCGGGTCTCCTCGCCCGCGTTGGAGGTGCCGTACGCGCCGGCGTTGACGCCGCCGATGCTGCCCGCCGTCACCTCCTCTTCCTTGCGGTGCTTGGCGGTGAACTCGAGCAGGTTGGCCTCGTCGATCGCGAAATCGATCTTGCCGAAGTACAGATCCTCGTGGAACGGCGCCGCCGTGGTGTTGCGGGCCGCCTCCTGCAGGAAGCCGGGCAGTTGGTCGATGCGGAAGTTGCGCCCGGGCGCGACTTCCTTGGGCGTCAGATAATCCTTGCCCTCGTAGGTCAGGAAGAAATGCATGCGGTCCTGCAGGATCGGGCCGCCGAAGGCGACGCCGTACTGCTCTTCCTTGGAGCGGATCTTGTTGCCGCTCTTGTCCTCGATCACCGTCGGCGCGCGCCAGCCGGTGAAGGTGCCGTCCCAGAACAGGCTGCCGGAGAACTCGTTGGTGCCGGACCGGGTCACCGCGCTGACCGCCGCGCTGCTGAGCTGGTCGTACTCGGCCTTGTAGTTGGAGGTGATGACCTTGTACTCGGCGATGCCCAACTGCGGGAACGGATTGCCGCGGGTCGAATCCTGGCCCGAGATGCCGCCTTTGAGCACATAGTCCTTCTGGCCGACGCCGTCGATGAAGACGTTGATGCCGTTGGCCAGCTGCGCGCCGCTGCGCAGGGAAATCGAGCCGTCGGTGCCCGTGCGCGTCTCCACGCCCGGCACGATGTCGGCGAACGCGAGGAAGTTGCGCGAGGCCTGCGGCAGCGCTTCGATCTGCTTACTGGAAACGTAGGTCGCCACTTCGGAGGTCTTGGTCTCGAACACCGGCGCGGCGGTCACGGTCACCGCATCGATGTCGGTCGCATCGGGCGCCGGCGCAGCCTCGGCCACGCCGCCGGTCGACAGATTCAAGGTCGCCGTCTGTCCGACCTGCACGGCGATGGTCTTGGAATTGGTCTGCCCGCCCGCACTCACGTCGATGCGGTAGGTACCGGGCGGCAGGCCTGCCACCGAATAGCTGCCGTTGGCGCCGGACTGCACCGACCGGCTCAGACCGGTGGCCACGTTGGTGGCGGTGATCTTGGCATCCGTCGCCGGCGCCGAATCCACGGTGACCTGGCCGCGGATGGTGGCCGCGGTGGACTGCGCCAACGCGGCCGGAGCCGCCAACGCCAGGCAACTGGCCAAGGCGCAGGCCAGCAATCCCGGCCTAGGCCGACGCATGTGAGTTTGATACGACTTCATCAGGTGTCCCTCTCCCCAAAAGGGTCGGCTGCAGCGTTCGGCCAGGTCCGTGGCGTGGATGGTGTGCGCCCAGGCTTCGCGGCCGCGAGCCGCGGCACCGGTACAGGCGTTGCGGTCGGGGAATGCGTGGCGATGGCGGATTGCGGCATGGAGCGGTGGTTTTGTGGTTGGGAGCAGCTCAGGCGCGGCCGCAGAAAGACCGACGAACGCAACGCGTCACGCCTGCCGCCCGGTGTGGACGGCAGGCGTACGCGCTATTACCAACTGAAACCCAGCGAAAGCTTGAAGGTACGGGTGTAGCCCGTGATGTCATCGTTGTGGTTACCGAAATTCGGATTCTCGACACCATTGATGCCACGGAACGTTTCAAAGCCGCTCCAGTTGCGGTGGTTGGTCACGTTAAGGATGTCGCCACGTACGCGAACCTTGAGGTCGGTCCCCGTGTCCCACTCCTTTTGCACCGCGATATCCCATTGGAAGAACTTGGCGTCGTCGAAATAGGCCGCCTTGAAGGTGCCGTTCGCGCAGCCGTCTTGTCCTGGCAGGGTCGCCGCCATGCAGTTCAGCGAGTCCTTCGCCACCGCACTGGTCACCACCACCTTGGTCGAGAACGTCATGCCCCAATTGGCATAGATGCCCGTACCGACGAAGCGATGCTTGGCAATGCCGATGGACGGAACCCAAGGATGGTCCTGGAGGTTCGGGTAGTCGAACACGTAGTGCTCATCGGAGTTGGCCGCATTGATGCGGTTCTCCTCGGAGTCGGTGTAGGTGTACGCCAGCGTGACGCCCCACGGAGACTCGGCCGTGAACGGCTTTTCCGCTGACAGCAGCAACTGGTTCATACGCGTTTCGACGCCATTGTCGGCTTTGATCAACGAGCCGAATCCCGGAATAGGCTGACCGAACGGCGCGCCGCCGAAAGTACGGCCAGGCGCGTAGAACGTGCCATCCGGATAGCGATTACCCAATGAGAAAATGATGCCGTCGTGACTGCGGATATGAACCACCGACACCGACGTATTCCAATCGTTTCCGAACATCGGAAACGTATTGCGCATACCCAGACTGAACTGATCGGAGTACGGAACCTTGATGTCGTTCTTGATCAGATTCACTTCCGAACCCAGATTCGGATTGGCCGCAACCAGCGCGTACAGCTCCTGCGGGTTGGTGTACTTCGGATCCCAATTGAAGCAGGTGGTGTTGTTGACGGCGCAAGGATTGCCCGGCGTATTGAAGAGCAGCGTATAGGCGGGATACGTGCTCTTGGATTGCTCCAGCGCTATGTAGTCGAACAAATTTCGATCGTAGGCACGCCCCGCCCCACCGAAGATCACATGGCGCTGGTCGGCGAACAAATCGTAAGAAAAGCCCAGGCGCGGCTGCCAGGCGTCCTTGAACGCCTTCCGATTGCTGCCGTTACTGATGTAATCCTCAATGTCGTAGTCGACATTGGCGTTATGGATGTTCGACCACGAACGTAACGCGGCGACCAGATTGGCCGGCGTCACGTAGTTCTCATAGCTCGGCGTGGTCTCGTAGTCGTAGCGCAGACCCAAGTTCAGCGTCAGCTTGTCGTTTACTTCCCAGTCGTCCTGGAAGTAGATGCCGTACTGCTTGTTCTTTGAGCTGATGTTCCGGTCGCCGACACCCGGGATCGGCGCACCGAAGCGCACCTGATAGGGAACAAAAGCACCCAACGAAGTGCGACCGGCATCGATGTTCGCCGGCAGATTGATCGAGAACTGAGGATTGTAGGGCTGCTGCTCGAAAGAGTTGATTTCGATCGACTTGTACTTGAAGCCCATCTTCATCGTATGGCCTTCGATGCCGCTGAAGGTCAAATCGTCTTGGAACCCCCAACCTTTCTGTCCTTTGTCCTGATAGTCCTGACCTCCCCCCACGTTCAGCACAGCGCCGCGGTTGCGGCTCTGAATCAGGTAACCAGGCGCCAGCGTTATCGCGCGCGGGTTGAAGGTTTCATCTTCGTAGGTGATATGGGCGTCGTTAAGCCAATCGATTCCACTCCACTGATAGCGCAGATCGTAACGCGTGCTCTCATTGTTGTTGGTCTTGCCGTAGCTGTCGGTGTCACGATTGCCTATGCCTTTGATCTCGCTTTCGTCGCGCTTCTTCACCGAGAACTCGAACAAATGGGCATCGCCAGGCTGCCAAGTCAGCTTTCCGAACCACAGATCCTCGTCGAACGGCGTCGAGGTCGGTCCGGTCAATGCGGCCAGATCGGGAGTTAAGGTATACCCAGTCTCCAACGATCCCGCGCTGACCGTCTGCGGGATATCGAACTGCTTCTTCTCGTAGGTACCGAAGAAGAACAAGCGATCCTGCACGATCGGGCCGCCAAAAGCCGCACCGTACTGCGTTTCCCCGGACGGCGCCTTTCGGCCTGCCCGCTCCTCGGCGGGTGTGGGTGAACGCCAGCTAGGCGTGTTGTAGCGATCCCAAAAGAAGTCCCCATGGAACTCGTTTGTGCCCGACTTGGTGACTGCCGTGATAGCGGCGCTGCTGATCTGGTCGTACTCGGCCTTGTAGTTGGAGGTGATGACCTTGTACTCACCGATCGCCAACTGCGGGAACGGATTGCCGCGACTGGCGTCCTGACCGCTGATACCACCCTTCAGCACGTAACCCTTCTGGCCCACGCCATCGATAAAGACGTTGACGCCGTTTGCGCTTTGGGCGCCACTGCGCAGCTGGGTCGAGCCATCGCCCTTCGTGTCGAATATCACGCCCGGCACGATATCGGCGAACGCCAGGAAGTTGCGCGACGTCTGCGGCAACGCCTCGATCTGCCGCTGCGTAATGTAGGTCGCCACCTCCGACGTCTTGGTCTCAAACACCGGCGCAGCGGTCACGGTCACCGCGTCGATGTTGGTCGCGTCGGGCGCCGGCGCGGCTTCGGCCACGCCGCCGGTGGACAGGTTCACGGTGGCGGTCTGGCCGACCTGCACGGTGATGGTCTTGGAGTTGGTCTGCCCGCCCGCGCTGACGTCGATGCGGTAGGTGCCCGGCGGCAGGCCAGCGACGGCGTAGCCGCCGTTGGCGGTGGACTGCACGCTGCGACTCAGGCCGGTGGCCACGTTGGTGGCGGTGACCTTGGCGTCGGTGGCGGGCGCGGAGTCCACGGTCACCTGGCCGCGGATGGTGGCGGCGGTGGATTGCGCGTAGGCGGCGGGGGCGGCCATTGCGAGACAGCTGATCAGTGCACAGGCCAACAATCTGCGCGTCGGCCGGCGGGTAAGACGTCGATAAGGCTGCATATGCTTTCCCTCTCTCCAAAGAAGCATTCGAGCTGGTTTGTAAACGTTTACATCGACAGGCAAAAAAAGGTCGTCACTCGCGTTTGCTGCGTTCGCTCTCCACCGGCGCACTGGAGGCGCGCACGATCAATTCAGGACGCAGGGCCTCGCGGCCCTCGTCGGCCAGGGCTTCGCCGGCGATCTGGGTCAGCAGCAGGCGCGCGGCGCGCGCGCCGAGTTCGGCGATGTTGACGCGCATGGTGGTGAGTGTCGGGTGCACGTAGCGGGCCAGCGGAATGTCGTCGAAGCCGGCCAGCGCGATCTCGCCGGGCACGTCCACCCCGCCCTGCGCGAACACGAACAGACAGCCCAGGGCCATCATGTCGTTGGCCGCGAACACCGCATCGGGCCGATGCTTGGAGCCCAACAATTCCAGCCCGGCCTGATGGCCCGAGGCTTCGTCGAAGTCGCCGGGCAGCACCCATTCCTCGGCGTCCGGCAGCAGGCGCTGCAGGGCGTCGCGGTAGCCGCGCAGGCGCTCGTGGGCGTCGTAGTTGTCGCTGGGGCCGGCGATGAAGGCGATGCGGCGGTGGCCGGAGGCGACCAAGTGCTCGACCATCGCCACCGCGCCGCCGTAGTTGTCCACGCCCAGCGAGATCACACCGGCGGTGGCGTGCTGGGTGTTGATCAGCACCGTCGGCAGGGTCGGTGCGAGTTCCTCGGCCAGCGGGCTGGACGAGGCCACGAACGGCGACATCACCAGCAGGCCGTCGACGCGTCCGCGCATCGCGCGCAGGGCGGCGCCCTGCTCTTCCGGATGGCCGTGATAGCTGGACACCAGCAGGTGCAAGCGGTGCTCGCGCGCGACCTGGTCGATGCCGCGCACCAGTTCGGAGAAGAATTCGCCGTGCAGATCCGGCAGCACCACGCCCAGGGTCTGGGTGCGGCGGCTGCTGAGGCTGCGCGCGGCGGCGTGCGGGGTGTAACGCAGTTCGTTGGCGGCGGCCAGCACGCGGCGACGCACCTCCTCGGCCACGTTGCCGTGTCCGTTCAAGGCGCGCGATACGGTGGCCACGGAAACTTGCGCCACTCTCGCCACATCTTTGATGGTTACGCTGGTCACGCCCTGAACCGCCCCTCCGCGGCTGGGATGCGGGATCGACTGTAAACGTTTTCAAACGCAAGTGTAAAGTTCGCGTTATCGGGATCGGGCACGGCGCCGGATCCCCGCGCGGACGCGGGAAATCCCCAGGCGCGCATGCTGCACTGCGGCATCATGCGGCGCTCAAGCGCCCTCCCCCGGTGCCCGCGCCTTGATCGCCAAGGCATGGATATCCGTGGTCATCATCTCGCCCAGCGCCGCGTACACCGCGCGGTGGCGCGCGATCGAATTCAAGCCGACGAACGCGGCGCTGACGATGTCGACGTTGAAGTGGCCGCGGCCGTCCTGCGCGCCGGCATGGCCGGCGTGGCGGTGGCTGTCGTCGACCACGTCCAGCGATTGCGGCGACAGCGCGGCGACCAGCGCGGCGCGGATCGCGTCGACGCGCTGTTCGCGCGGCAGCGCGCCGCTCACGGCAGCACCCGCTTGAACGGACGCACGTCGACGCGCGTGTAAACGCCGGCGGCGACGTAGGGATCGGCGTCGGCCCAGGCTTTCGCGGCTTCCAGCGAGGCGAATTCGGCGACGATCAGGCTGCCGCTGAAACCGGCCGGGCCGGGGTCTTCGCTGTCGATCGCCGGACACGGTCCGGCCAGCATCAGGCGGCCTTCGTCGCGCAGCGCGTGCAGGCGCGCAAGGTGCTCGGGACGCGCGGCCAGACGTTGCGGCAGCACGTCGCTGCCGTCATACCCTTCGATGAGATACCACATGTGATTCCGGTCAACCTCCAAGCGTGATGCGGGGTTCTGGGTTCAGCAAATTAGGGGAAATCCCGATTGCATGAACACAGTCCGATCGCGTCCTAATCGCCTCGTCCCGCACAGGGGAACGTGAACATCGGGACATCTTCATATCGGCGGTTATGCCGCCAACTACTCAGGAGGAGTGACATGAAGTCGAATTCCGTGAAAGCCACGGCCGCGATCGTAGGCATGATACTCGCAGGTTCGGCGGTTGCCGCCGGCAAGCCGCTGATCAGCAGCACCGCCACCGTCGCCAAGAGCGCCAACGACAACGCGCTGGAAAGCGTGCTGGCCAGTCCCTCGACCGCCAACGTGCGCCTGGTGCAGGTGGACGCGACGGCGGTGGACGCGTCGCAGATCGAAGTCGAGTTGGACGGCCGCGTGCTCACCGCCAATCGCAACAAGGTCGAGCGCACCGAAACCGGCGAAACCGTGTGGTACGGCAATTTCGGTCCGCGCAACAGCGCCAAGAGCCGCTCGGGCGTGGATCCGCTGAACTCGGCGATCCTGGTGCGCAGCGGCGACACCGTCACCGGCACGCTGCGCAGCGGCGGCAAGCTCTACCGCGTGCGTCCGCTGCCCGGCGGCGAACACGCGATCGTCGAAGTCGACGAAAGCCGCCTGCCGGCCGACCACCCGCACGACTACAACCGCCTGCCGACCATCCGCATGGCCGCGCCGGCGGACGACGGCCGCGTCGGCGCGCTCGGCATTCCGCCCGGCCCCACCGCGACCATCCGGGTGATGGTGGTGGCGACCAATCAGGCGGTGTCGGCCTACGGCGGCAACATGCAGTCGCTGATCCAGCTGGCGGTAGCCGAGTCCAACCAGGGCTACGTCAACAGCAACGTCGGGATCAACCTGGTGCTGGCCAGCTACACCACCACCAGCTACACCGAGTCGGGCAACTTCAGCACCGATCTGGCGCGCTTCCGCGGCACCAGCGACGGCTACATGGACAACATCCACACCACCCGCAACAGCAGCGCGGCGGACGTGGGCGTGATCATCATCAACAACAGCGGCTACTGCGGGCTGGCCTCGGGCATCGGCTCGACCGCGGCGACCGCGTTCGCGGCGGTGTATTGGGATTGCGCCACGGGCTACTACAGCTTCGCCCACGAGATCGGGCACCTGCAGAGCGCGCGCCACGACCCCGCCACCGATCCGTCCACCAGCCCCTACGCCTACGGCCACGGCTACCGTTATCAGCCGGCCACCGGCACGCGCTGGCGCACGATCATGGCCTACAACTGCAGCCCCAGCTGCACCCGCCTGAACTACTGGTCCAACCCCAGCATCAGCTACGGCGGCGTGCCCATGGGCACCGCGACCCAGAGCGACAACCAGCGGGTGCTGGTCAACACCAAGGCCACGGTCGCCGGGTTCCGGTGACCACCGCTTCGATCGGTTGAGCCCGATCCACCGAGTCTGAACGATCCTGCCGCCCTCACGGCAGGGTCGCCAGCGGCGGAGCGGGCGATCCACACCGGGCCGGGCCCCGCGAGTCGTCCGGCCTACCCTGCACGCTCCGCTGAACGCCGGCGCACCCGGCGTTCACCTCCAGCGCCGGTCCCCGGGCCGGCGCTGGACACTGCGCGCGCCAGCGCTTACCCTAAGCCTCACGCCCGAGGCCGGACGCAGCGGCCCGTCGCGACAGGTTCCCCACACCGTCGCCACGATCCAGCACCGCTGCAACCCACCGGCCCGCGCCCGCAACCCTCTCGAACTTCGTCGCCACGCTGACGCGCGGCACGGGCCGAGCCGTTCGGGCCCAGCTCCGACTTTATTGAGTTACGCCTCGCCTTCGATCCAGGCCGGACCGCGCCCGTTGCCGGTTGGCCACAGGCACCGCCCGCGGTGCCGGATCGCCGAGCGCGGTGGTGGTTGCCGAGGTCTGTCTTCACCCGGCGTCGCCGATCGGCGTTGCATAGCCTGTTCGTCGCGTCGTTTTCAGCAGTACCCACGGCCCGGAGGGGCCGGCCCAGCATGACCAACGAAAACGTGTCCGACGAAGCGCAGCCCGACGAGAGCGCGCCCGACGCCCCCGCAGCGGATCAAGCCGCTACCGGCGCCGAGCCCGCGTCGCCCGCGCCCGACGACACCGCGCCCGACGCGGCTGCCGATGCAGACCCCGGCGCGGTCGCGAACGCCGCCAGCCGTCCGCAGCAGCAGGAAATGCCGCTGGCGGTGATCCACGGCCAGCCGGTGCTGCAGATCCCGCAGGACCTGTACATCCCGCCGGACGCGCTGGAAGTGATCCTGGAGGCGTTCGAAGGCCCGCTGGACCTGCTGCTGTACCTGATCCGGCGCCAGAACCTGGACATCCTGGACATCCCGGTGGCGGACATCACCCGCCAGTACGTCGAGTACATCCAGGCCATGCACGAGATGCGTTTCGAGCTGGCCGCCGATTACCTGGTCATGGCCGCGATGCTGGCCGAGATCAAGTCGCGCATGCTGCTGCCGCGCGCGCCCAACGAGGAAGGCATCGAGGAAGACCCGCGCGCCGACCTGGTGCGGCGCCTGCAGGAGTACGAGCGTTTCAAGAAGGCGGCCGAGGACATCGACGCCCTGCCCCGCCAGGACCGCGACACCGCGCCGGTGCAGGCCTTCGTGCCCGACCGCGCCTCGATCCGACTGCCGCCGCCGGTGGATCTGAAGGAAATGCTGCTGGCCCTGCACGATGTGTTCAAGCGCGCCGAGCTCTACACCCAGCACGCGATCAAGCGCGACGCACTGAGCGTGCGCCAGCGCATGGGCGAGCTGCTCACGCGCATGGCCGACGGCGTGTTCCACCGCTTCGAATCGCTGTTCACGGTCGAGGAAGGCCGGTTGGGCGTGGTGGTGACGTTCCTGGGCTTGCTGACGCTGGCCAAGGAGCAACTGATCGAGATCGTCCAGGAAGGCCCGCTGGAACCGATCTACGTCAAGTCGCTGGCGCTGATGAAAGACCCCGACGAGATCGAGCTGAGCAGCGAGTTCGACGCCGCCAACGACGATCCCAACGCATGAGCCCGCGCCCGCGCCACCGCGGCCGGTCCCACCGCAGCGTCCGCGCTGCCACCGCGCCGCCGCAAGGCGCCTAACGGTACGAACCCACGCACGCCCCATGGATCAACATTTCATCACCCGCATCGTCGAGGCCGCCCTGCTGGCGGCCAACCAGCCGCTGACCCTGGCGCAGCTGCACTCGCTGTTCCCCGAGGACCAGCCGGCGCCGGCCGACAGCGTCGAACAAGCACTGGAAACGCTGCGCGAGGGCTGCAAGGAACGCGGCGTGGAACTGGTCGAGCTGGCCTCGGGCTTCCGCTACCAGGTCCAGTCCGACGTGCACCCCTGGGTGGCGCGCCTGTGGACCGAGCGCCAGACCCGCTACACCCGCGCCACCCTCGAAACCCTGGCCCTGATCGCCTACCGCCAGCCGATCACGCGCGGCGAGATCGAGCAGGTCCGCGGCGTGGCGGTCAACAGCAACATCATCAAGGCGCTGGAAGAGCGCGAGTGGATCCGCGTGGTCGGCCACCGCGACGTGCCCGGCAAGCCGGCCCTGTTCGGCACCACCAAGACCTTCCTCGACTACTTCGGCCTCAAGCGCCTGGACGAGCTACCGCCGCTGTCGGAGCTCAAGGACATCGGCGAGCTGGAACCGCAGCTGCAGTTCGACGGCCCGCCCGCGCCCAGCCAGATCGAAGCCGGCGGCATCGGCAACGGCGAGGACGCCGACCACGCGCAGGCCGACAACGACGCGGCCGCTGACGACGGCGCCGGCGATCCGGGCATCGGCGAGGACGCGCTGGAAAGCACCGGCGCCGAAGCCGACCTGGACGACGCCCACGACGAAAGCGCGAACGACGCCGACGCCTCCGAAGACGACGATTCCGACGCCGACCCCACCGACACCGACGCCGGCGATTTCGCCGACGCCGAGCAAGACCCCGAATCCGTCCCCATGGACGACCCCGATGCCGCGCCGGGCGAGCGCGCGGCAGACGCGAACGATCACGAGCAAGACCAACACGCCGTCGAGACGACGACCGTTCCGAATTCAGAGGCCGAGTCCGAAGACGACCGGCCGGAGCAAGAGAAATGAGCGAACACAAACCCCGCAAGCTTTCGCTGAAGCGCAGCGGTGACGCCGCCTCCACCGAGGCGCCGCGTCTGGAAGAACGCCTGCACAAGGTGCTGGCGCAGGCCGGACTGGGCTCGCGACGCGCGCTGGAACAGCGCATCGCCGACGGCCTGGTCAAGGTCAACGGCGAGACCGCCCAGATCGGCATGAGCATCAAGGGCGGCGACAAGATCGAGCTCGACGGCCGCAGCTTCGTCGCCAGCGCGCTGACCGAGCCGGCGCGCGTGCTGATGTACAACAAGCCCGAAGGCGAAGTCACCACGCGCGAAGACCCCGAAGGCCGTCCGACCATCTTCGAGGCCCTGCCCGCGCTCAAGGGCGCGCGCTGGATCGCGATCGGCCGCCTCGACATCAACACCACCGGCCTGCTGCTGCTGACCACCGACGGCGAGCTCGCCAACGCGCTGATGCACCCGTCGTTCGAGGTCGAGCGCGAGTACGTGTGCCGCGTGCGCGCGCCGGAAGGCCAGGACAAGGTCGCCGACAACATCGTCGACCGTCTCGCGCGCGGCGTCGCGCTGGAAGACGGCCCGGCCAAGTTCGACGAGATCGAACGCATCGGCGGCAGCGATTCGCACGACTGGTTCCGCGTGGTGGTGAAGGAAGGCCGCAACCGCGAAGTGCGCCGCCTGTGGGAATCGCAGGGCTGCCAGGTCAGCCGCCTCAAGCGCATCCGCTACGGCACCGTCGCGCTGCCGCGCGAACTGCTGCGCAGCCAGTCGCAGGAACTGGCCTCCGACAAGGTCGAGGCGCTGCGCACCGAACTGGGCCTGGAAGACGGCACGCCGTCGGCCCTGACCCTGCAGCCGGTGATCGGCCAGCGCAAGGCGGCCAAGGCCACCGTGCACCTGTCCGGCGGCGAGCGCGCGCACGGCTACGTGGGCGGCCACAACACCGCCGACGAAGGCCGCGAACTGCGCCGCTTCGATCACGTGCGCGAAGACCGCGGCGGCCGCGGCCGTGGCGGCCCGCGCAAGCACGGCGGCCTGACGGTCAGCGGCGAAGCGGCGGCCAACCAGTCGCAGAAGCCGTTCAAGCAGCGCAAGGACAAGGGTCCCAAGCCGCTGCCGGACGGCAACCCCGCCGCGTTCCGCACCTGGTACGTGCCCGACGGCGTCGACACCGGCCCCAGCGGCCATCGCAATCCCGACAACCGCGGTCCGAAGAAGCCCTACGGCGGCAAGCCCGGCGGCGGCGGCGGTCGCGCTGGCGCGGGCGGCGGTGCCCGCAGCGGCGGCGGCTACGGCGGCGGTCAAGGCCGCTCCGAGCGCGGTCCCGGCGGCGGTGGCGGCTTCGGCAGCGAGCGCAGCGGCGGCAACAGCCCCTACGGCGAACGCCGTGGCGGCGGCGGTGGCGCCGGTCAGGGACAAGGTCAGGGCCAGGGCCGTTCGCGTCCCTACGGCCATCCCGGCAACGCCCCCAGCTTCCCGTCCGACCACGCCAACCCCGGCGGCTTCAATCCTTACGGCGACCGTCCGCGCAGCCCGCGTCCGGCCGGCGGCGCCGGCAAGCCCGGCGGCCGTCCCGGCGGCGGCGCACGCCCCGGCGGCGCGCGTCCGAACGCCAACGGCCCGCGTCCCGGCGGCCCGCGCGGCGGTGGCCGCCCCGGCGGCGGTCGCGGTCCGCGCGGCTGAGGGCTAAGGCCCGCTGACGAAGAAAAGGCGCCTCGCGGCGCCTTTTCTTTTATGCGCGTGACTGGACGTCTCAACCGAACGCGCGGCGTTCGGTCGCAGCGCTGCGGTGCGTTTCGCGCAAGACGAGGGCCGCTGCAAGATCGGCCCTCGTCGACGCCTCGCCATCACGTGCTCGCACGCGCGGCACGATCACGGCATGCGACGGACCGCGATCGGGCCGCCGTGCGCGGTCAGGGGCAGACGCCGCCCTCGCCCGGCAACTCGATCGGCTGCTCGGGGATGGGATTGCCGTCGTTGCCGCCCGGCGGCGTGCAACCGCCGCCCGCGCTGGAGGTCCAGGACGTACTGCCGCTGGACACCACCGTGGTGCCGTACAAGGTTTCAACGGTGAGCGAGGCCACGCCTTGCTCGGTGTCGACGGTGCCGATATCGGCCAGTTCGACGTCGTAGCCGTCGGCGCTCGGGTAGTTGGCCAGCCAGGCGTTGACCGTCGCCGGATCGGCCACCACCGCCATCGAATCGGCCACCGCGTAGGTGAACGCCGTCGACCCGATCACGCTGCCGCCCTGCTTCACCAGCAAGGTGCCCGTGCCGAAGCCGTCGATCACGGCGGTACGCTGGCCGGTGATGTCGATGGCGATGTCCGACACGTCCACGCCGCTGTTACTGCTGAACGCGCTCATGCGGCTGCCGCTCTTGCGCGTGAAAGTGATGCTGCCGGTGACGGTGGTGGTTTCGCTGTGCCCGGTCGGGCCGTCCACTTCCTGGCGCGTGACGCCGACGGTACCCGAGACGTCGCACGCGGCGACGCTTCCGCAGACCGCCAACGCGGCCACGATGTTGCGCAACTTCATGACTCCTCCTTGATTCCCCTAAATCCTTCGAAGCCGGCCGACGGCCGGCCCTGGCAGCATAGGCATGGGCGCGGCGGCGCGCCAAGTGCGGGCGACGCCTCTGCGCAAGTCGCTCGACGGCCAGTTTCGTCAGGGCCGCGACCGGCATTTCACGCGCTGAGGCTGCGGACGATCGTCGGCCCAGGTCGACGGTCCCGCGACGCCGGCGCGCCGCAAGCCGGACTTCACACACGCCCCATGCAGGCTTCATCGCCGCGCGCGACAGTGGCCGCGCCCCCGAACCGGACGCCTGCCATGGCCTTGCACGACCCCTCCTACGATTGCGACGTGCTGCTCGTCGGCGCCAGTTTCGCCGGCGCCGCCTGCGCGCTCGCGGCCGCGCGCGCCGGTCTGCGCGTGACGGTGCTGGAACGCAAGAACGACCCCGGCGAGCGCCTGCGCACCACCGGCATCGTGGTCAAGGAAGCCGCCGAGCAGACCTGGCTGAGCCGCGCGCCGGGCGACTGTCTGCACCGCGTCGAGCGCGTGCGCCTGTATTCGCCGCGCCTGCAGAGCCTGGCCCTGAACGCGCCCGGTTACTACTTCCTCACCACCGACACGCCGCGCCTGATGCGCTGGCTGGCCGACGAACTGCGCCGCAACGGCGTCGACCTGCGCCTGGGCGCGTCGTTCACCCAGGCGCAACGCGACGGCGAGGGTTGGCGCGTGGAAGGCGTGTCGCAGGGTCTGTTGCCGATCTCCTGTCGCGCACGTTGCCTGGTGGGCGCCGACGGCGCCAAATCGCGCGTGGCAGAACGCACCGGATTGGGGCGCGTGCGCGAGTTCCTGTACGGCATCGAGTATGAGTTCGCCGGCGCGCGCCTGCCCGAGCCCGATGCCCTGCACTGCTTCGTCAGCAAGCGCTACGCGCCGGGCTACATCGGCTGGATCGCGCAGAACCCGACCGGCGTGCAAGCCGGACTGGCGCTGCGCCACGACCCCGAGCGCGCGCGCGTGCCCGATATCGACGGCTTCCTGGCCCGCGTCGGCGCCTTGGTCGGTCTGCCCACGGACGCGTTGCCCGACGCCACCCGCGCCGGCCTGATCCCCTGCAGCGGACCGGTGTTTCCGCTCGCGCGCGACGGCGCGTTGCTCACCGGCGATGCCGCCGGCATCGTTTCGCCGGTGACCGCCGGCGGCATCCACTCGGCCTGGGCGCACGGCTGGACGTTGGGCCAGGCGCTGGCCGCGCACGTGCGCAGCGGCGGGCCCGCGCCGGAACAGGTCGCCATCGACACCGCGCCGCGCTTTCGCACCAAGCGCGCGCTGCGCTGGGCCTTCGACCGCTTCCAGTTCGACTGGCCGTTCGACCTGCTGCTGCATTCGGCGCCGCTGCGCTGGGCGGCCGAGCAGGTGTATTTCCATAAGCGCGGTGGCCAGGCGTCGGCGCCTGCCTTGCGCCGCGAAATCTGAGGGGCCGAGGGGAAGAATGGATGCGGAGTTTCGCGCGCGGTTGGAGACTATCGCGGCTTACGCCGCTCCCACAGGGAGCGTAGAGCGGGCGCTGTCGGCTCTGGGGTAGGAGCGGTTGCGCGGCGGGGCGGCTTATTTCAGCTCGAACGCGTCGCCGTCCAGCATCGCCGGGAAACGCGCGCGGTGCGCGGCCAGTTCGTCGGCTTGCAGGGTCGTGGTCGACACCACTTCTTCGTCGGTGCATTCGCTGATCGGATGACCGAGAAAATCGATCACCGCGCTGTCGCCGGCGTAATGCAGGCCGTTGCCGTCGTTGCCGACGCGGTTGAGGCCGGCGACGTAGCACAGGTTTTCGATCGCGCGCGCGCGCAGCAGGGTCTTCCACGGATAGGCGCGCGCCGACGGCCAGTTGGCCACGTACAGCAGCATGTCGTAGTCCAGCGCGCCCGCGCGTTCGACGTCGTAACGGTTGCGCGCGAACACAGGGAAACGCAGGTCGTAGCAGACCTGCGGACAGATCCGCCAACCCTTCCACTCCACCGTCAGCCGCTCGCGGCCGGCGGCGTAGCGCTCGTGCTCGTTGGCGTAGCGGAACAGATGGCGCTTGTCGTAGGTATGCAGCGCGCCGTCGGGCGTGGCGAACAGCAGGCGGTTGAACACGCCCTCGTCGGTGCGCAGCTGCACGCTGCCGGTGACCGCCGCGTCCAGCTTGGCCGCCTGCTCGCGGATCCAGGCCACGGTCGGGCCGTCCATGGTCTCGGCGTTGCCGATCGCCTCGTTGCTGAAGCCGCTGGTGAAGGTTTCCGGCAACAGCACCAGGTCGGTGATGCCGCGCAGCGACGAGATCAGCTCGCCGTAGTACTCGCGGTTGCCGGCCGGGTCGTGCCAGCGGGTGGCGCCTTGGACCAGGGAGATGCGCAGGTTCTGCATGGGGGATGCTTAGGTCGCGTGGGGCCGCGGGGGCGGCCGATGACGGACATCGTATCGCCGCGGCGGCGATCGTGCAGCCGCCGCGCCGGATGGCGGCGCCGGCGGCTGGCCTGCGCGCTCAGGAGCGCAGGTTCAGGGTGGGCACTTCGACCTTGGGCAGCAGGCGCGAGGTGAAATGCTTGTCCTGGTAGTACTTGATCTTGTCGCACTTCACCGGATGCGGGATGCCTTCGTACAGGAACACCTCGGTGTCGAAGCCCATGGCCTTGAGCTCCTGCGGCAGCATCAGCGCGCGGCGCTCCTCGGACTCGCTGCGCGAGAACTCGCGGCCGCGGGTGACGTTCTGCTTGCGCACGGTGGTGTAGCCGAGCATGTCGGAGTAGTCGTTGGCGTCCTGCTGCTCGCGCGGCGCGTAGATGATCTGCAGCGCGTGGTTGGTGATGATGGTGCGCGAGATGTCCTTGCCGTAGGTCGCGTCCAGCTGCGACATGCTCTGGATGATCGGCAGCAGGCGGATGTTGTAGCCGGCCATGTAGGACACCGCCGAGGCGATGATGTCGACCTTGCCGATCGAAGTGAACTCGTCCATCAGCAGCAGGCACTGGTGCTTGAGCGCCTTGTTGTTCTGCGGCAGTTCGCGGGTGTTGAGGTTGATGATCTGGCTGAAGAACAGGTTCACGATCAGGCGGCTTTCGGCCAGCTTGTTGGGCTGGATGCCGACGTAGATCGTCATGCGCTTCTTGCGCAGGTCGGTGAGCAGGAAATCGTCGGCGCTGGTGGCCGCGTCCAGCACCGGGTTGATCCAGGGGTTCAGCGGCTCCTTGAACGTGCCCAGGATCGAGGCGAAAGTCTCGTCGGCCTGCGACAGCATGTTGGCGAACGCCGAGCGCGCGTTGTCGCTGAGGAACGGACGCTGCGCCAGCCCCTGCAGGTAGGGCTTGAGCTCGCTCTTGCCGTCGCCCGACGACAGGCGGTAGACCGCGCCCAGGGTCGGCGGGCTGGCGAACGGGAAGCCGATCTTGTTCTCTTCCTCGAAGGCTTCGAACAGGTACAGGGTGAACGCCATGAAGGCGTTGCGCGCCTGGCTGACCCAGAACTTCTGGTCGTCCGAGCCGTCCGGGTACAGCATCGCCGCGATGCTCATCAGGTCCGAGACGCGGAACGCCGGATCGCTGGCCACGTAAGTCAGCGGGTTCCAGCGATGGGTGCGACGGTCTTCGGCGAAGGGGTTGAACAGGAAGATCTCCTGCCCCTGCTGCGCGCGCCAGCCGCTGGTCAGGTCGAAGTTCTCCTGCTTGATGTCCAGCACCACCATCGATTCCTGGTACTCGAGCAGGTTCGGGATCACGATGCCCACGCCCTTGCCCGAGCGGGTGGGCGCGGCCAGGATCACGAACTGCTGGCCGCCCAGGCGCACCAGCTTGCCGTTGTACTTGCCCACCACGATGCCGTTGGGCGAAGCCTTGAACATGCCCTTGCTTTGCAGGTCCATGCCGTTGGCGAAGCGCGCGTCGCCGTGCATGGAACGCGCCTTGGGCTTGAGGATCAGCACCAACAACGCCAGGTAAGCCAGCCCCGGCAGGCCGAAGCCGATGTAGCCGGAAGCCTTGATCTTGCCCGCCCACGGTTTGTACTGCGCCACGTCGAGCACCCGCACGTAGTCCGTGTAGGTGTTCCACTTGAGCAGACCGGTGTCCAGTTTGAGCCACAACAGCGTCAAATAACCGGAAAAATACAGACCGCAGACCAAGGTCAAGATGCCCAGTCCGAGGGCGAAGATCAGCTTCCCTTTCACGTATTACCCCTGATGAAGTTCCCCAAGACCCTCACCGCGATCAGCGTCGCTTCCGGCCGGGCCGGAGCATGCTGGTACGGGTACGGGTCGCTTCTGCCGGTTCGCGTTCGCGCTGGACCACCGGGCTGCCCGGCGTGGCCGGCGTGCCCTGGTCCCGCTCGATGCGGTCGTCTATCCAATTCCTGGCGTCGCTGAGCGTGAGTTCCTGACGCAGTTTGACCCCGGACGACGACATCACTGCGTAAGCATAGATCTCGTCGCTCTCGAATTCCTGGTCCCGGGTCAGCGCGACGATGTGATAGTGGCCGCGCGTCAGTACGTGATGTTGGTATTCGCTCACAATCTGGCCTCCAATGCCGATGCCACCTCGCGGGTCGCCCTGGCCTGCCCGGCCGTCACAGGGAACGCGGTCCCAGCCCAAGCAGCGGCGCTTCGCGCTGCGGTTCGGCCTGCTTTTCCTGTTGATGACGGCGTTCGCGCTGGTCCTGCTCGCGCGACAGCTGCGCCAGTTGCTCGCCGCTGCGCTCGATCGGCTGCGCCGCGGCCTGGGCCGTCTCGACGTAGCTGACCCGGCGCCCGGGCGAGTTGAGGTCGCCCTCGACCGCGAACGCGCGCTCGCCATCCTTGCTCAGGACGACGTGATTGACGCGCATTTCGTTGCGCCTGGCTTCGACCGCTAGCGCGGCCGCGAGGTTATCGTTCTGTTCGGGTGTGCGCGAGGCGACGGTGTCCTGGCGGTCCAGGCACACGCGTACCTGCTTGAACAGGTCGTGGTTGGGATGGCTGGGGCTGCTCAACAGAGCGCGCTGTTCGGCCTGGCGCAGGTCGTCGAGGGTCTTCACCGACGCGTCGCTGTCGATCCTGCGTTCCTGTCCCTGGGGGAGTCCGTTCATGGCGCCTCCGCTGCTGCAGCCTGTGCCCGTATGCTCGCGCAATCGCGAGGGTGCTTCAAGGCTAGACGGATGCGGAACCGCAAACGCGGCTCCGCATCCGACTGCCACCGCAGCCGCGTCCCGGGGGGGCTGCACGGCTGAGGTCCGGGGGCGGAAGCGCCGCTACGCGCTGCCGCCGGTGGATCGACCGCGCGCCGCCCTTCGGGGCGCGGCGCGCGGGACTGCGGTTAAACGCGCGGCGCGGTCTGCTGACGCTCGGGCTGCGCCTGGGCCATGAACGGCATCTGCGGCGGCGCCGGCACGTCCTGCTGCAGACGCTGGCTGGTCTGCTCGACGCTCTGCCCCACCGCCTGGCCGCGATCGGCGAAGGCGCGGTGGTGCGACGGATCGTTGAGGCCGCCCTGCACCGCGAACAGCCCGGTGCCGGTGGTGTTGGGCACCACGTGGTCGATGCGGTTGAGGCCGCTGATGCGCGCCTCGTAGGTCAGGGTGGCGGCGGCGCGCTCGAGCTGCTCGCGGTTGTTGAAGCCGCCGTTCGGGCCCAGACGCTCCAGACCGGCGAGCGCCTGCTGGTAGATCGGGTTGTCGCGGTTGGCCGGATCCTGCAGCGTGGCGGCGCGCGCCGGCTCGGCCGGGGTCGCCGCGTCGCGCGCCCCGCGCTCGTTCTGCGGCTGCTCGCGGCCCGCGTTGCGCAGCGCATTGAGCGTGTCGCGGCCGGCGATGCCGTCGTCGTTCAGGCCGTGATCGCGCTGGAACGCCTTCAGCGCCTCCTGGCTGCGGCGGCCGAAGTGGCCGTCCGGGTTGACCTCCTGGCCCTCGGCGTCGCGATAGCCCAGACGCTTCAGCGTTTCCTGCATGTCCTGCACGGCCTGACCGCGCTCGTTGAGCTTGAGCATGCCGTCGGCCATGGCATCGCGACCGCCGCGGCCCTGCGCGGGCAGCGTCACTTCGCCGCGCGCCAGGCCCTGCATCACTTCGGGGGTCAGCATGCGCTCCCACTCGGCCACCGCGGCGCGGCGCTCGGGCAGGTGGTTGTAGCCGCCATTGATGTCGTGGGTGGCTTCGCGCACGTTGAACTGGTGGCCGTGCGGCACCACGCGGCTCTGCCAGTAGTGCACGGCGATGTTGGCGGCGTTGTTGCGGTCGGCGGCCAGTTCCGGATTGGCGGCCAGGTCCAGGCCGATCTCGCGACCGGCGCGCTCGTAGTTGTCGCGGCCGGTCAGCTGCACGTAGCCGCGGCCGTGGAAACGCCAGCCGTCGCCCGGCTCGGTGTTGCCCAAATTGTCGCGGCCCCAGCGGCCGCCGTAGATGGTCTCGGCGATCTGCTCGCGGCCGCCGCGCACGACGTCGCGCGCCTCGGCCAGCGTGTTCATGCCGTTGCGGTCCGGGAACACCTCGTGCAGGCGCTCGGCGCTGTAGCCCAGGTTCTCGTGCATGCTGGCGAAGGAGCGGGATTCGACCTGCATCTGGCCCATGAAGGCGGCCAGTTCGCGCGGGTCGTGGATGCCGGCCTCGTAGGCGCGCTGCAGCAGAAAATCGCGGTTGCTCGGTGTGGACATGGTTCCTCCTTGGATGCGGTAGTAGGCGTGTCGAGGCGATCGCCTCGGATCAGGGCTTGGCCGGGAGGCCGCCGCGGTCGATCGCGGCGTCGCGGTCCCAGCTACGGGTGAACTTGAACAAGCTGTCGTCGATGTCGTCGATCAGGCTGCCCGGCTCGCAGGCGGCGTAGGCATCGGCCTTGACGGCGTCGCCGCTGGCGGCGAGCACGCCCTGCTCCTGCAGGCCGCGCTCGCCGGAGATCGAATAGAAGATGCGCTTGCGGCCGCCGTCCTCGAACGAATAGGCGTAGCCGCCGGTATTGCCGGCGTAACCCAGTTGGGTGCGCTTGAAGCGCTTGCCGTGCACGCCCTTGTCGGCCGGGAACAGGTAATCGGCCTTGCCCGCCGCACCCTGCGCGAAATAAACGTAGCCGGTCTGGTCGCCGACGCCCTTGGACGCGCACAGCGACGCCAGCTGGCCGCCGGCCAGCTTGCACGACAGCACGATGTCCTCGTCGGCCGCGCACAGCGAGCGGCCGTCGCCGGCGGCGCCGGCTTCGGGTGCGACGGTGTCGGCGGGCACGGCGGCGGCCGGTGCCGCTTCCGGCGCCGCGACCGGCGTGGCGGGAGCAGCCGCAACGGCCTCGGTGGAGGCGCTAGGCGAATGGCAGCCGGCCAAAGCGGCCAGCAGTGCGATGCACGGCAGGTTTGCGGATCTCATGGCGATTCCTGAAACGGGTGATGACGGCAGCGCGGCCCCATGCCGATCCGTGCCGCCCAGTGGCGGACATCGGATCGGCGCGGATCGCGTCGCGCCTGCGCGCGACGCGACCGACTCAGCCCAGCCCGCGCGTCGTCGGCGTCTGGCTGGGGTTGGCCTGCGCTTCCAGCTTCTGGCGCTGCTGCGCGTCCTGCTGCAGCTGGAACGTCGACTGCTCCAAGGGCTGCTCCGCCGCCTGCTGCTTGTTGACGTGCGCGCGATGGTGGCCGGGATCGCTGAGGTTGCCCTGCACCGCGAACAGGCCGGTGCCGTTGGTGCTCAACGCGACGTGGTCGATGCGGTCGAGCCCGCCGACCTTGGCCTCGAACGTCAGCGTCGCCGCGGCACGCTCGAGTTCGGCGTGGTTCTTGAAGCCGGCCTGCGGGCCCAGCTTCTCCAGACCGCCCAGCGCCTGCTTGTACATCGCGTGGTCCGGATGCGCGGGGTTGGACAGCAGCGGCGCCTGCTCGGCCTTCTTCAACGCGTCCAGGGTCTTGGGACCGGCGACGCCGTCGTCCTTGAGACCGTGCGCGCGCTGGAACGCCTGCACCGCTTCCTTGGTGCTGGCGCCGAAATGACCGTCGGGACGCAACGCGCGGTCCTTGTCGTCGGTGTAGCCCAGCGCGTGCAGCGTCTTCTGCATGGCTTCGATCGCCGAGCCCTTTTCGCCCGACTTGAGCACGCCGTCGGCGGCGGCGTTGGGCACGGCGCGCGCGGGCGCGGCCGGCGCCGGCGGTTCCACCGCGCGGCCGATGCGGCCGGCGGCGAGCTGTTCCATCAGCTCCGGCGTCAGCGTCTGCAGCCAGCGCTCGTTGCGCGCGTCGCGATCGGCCAGGCCGTTGGTGCCGCCGTTGACCGCGCGCGTGGCCTTGGTCACGTCCTCGCGCGCGTTTTCCGGCACGTTGTGCTGCCAGTACCAGGTCGCGATGCGGGCCGCGTTCTCGGGCTTGGCGGCCAGGTCCGGGTGATGCACCAGGTCCAGGCCCAGCGCGTCGCCGGCGGCGCGGTAATTGTCTTTGCCGGTCAGCTGCATGTAGCCGCGACCGCGGTATTTGTAGCCGTCGCCGGGCTCGTCGTTGCCCATGCGGCCGCCGTACATCAGATCGGCCAGCGCTTCGGGACGCCCGCGCAGGGCTTCCAGACGCGCCGACTCCAGCGCCTGCGCGCCTTCGCGCATCGCCGACTTCACCGGGATCTGCGAGATGCCCTTGGTGTAGCGGAAGCCCTCTTCGAGCTTGGTCAGGCCATGCGATTCGTGGCCGACCTGGGCCATGAAGTTCGCCAGTTCGCGACGCGAGGTGATCCCCGACGCGGTCGCGGCCTGCAACAGTTGCGTTTCCCTATCCGTCGTCATGTGTAGCTCCTGGTTGACTGACTCATACCGCTGAAACCCGATGCCCTGCCCGCTCCGTCCTGGTGCGGATCTTGCTGGCGCAGGCCGGCGCCATTGCCTGCCGCGTCAGCTGCCTTCCACCGACGGCAGTTTGTCGCGGTCGAACTCCTCCAGCCGGATCGCGCCGAAATCCTTGCGTTGCAGATCCAGCCGCTTGTCCTCGCCGGTGTCGGTGTCGACCACGCTGCGCACCGCCTTCTCCAGCAGCCAGTCCTTCTGCTCAGCCGAATAGGCGAAACCGAATTCGTCCGACCAGCGCTCGCGCGAACCGCCTTCGATCAGCACGGTGAACCCACCCGGATACGCACGCACGTAGCCGAAGGGATCGCCGGCGATGCCGCCGCACTTGGCGCAGGGCACCAGCCGATCGCTGCGCTTGGCCGCCTGCAACTGGCCCGACGCGTCGCGGATCAGCACCACGACCACGCGCGGCGCGCCCTCGCCCAGCTTGGCGTCGGCCTGCCTGGGCGGATCGATCACCAGCACGGCGTCCTCACGGCCGTCGCCGTCGAGGTCGGCGCGCTGCACCGACAACTGCTTGCTACCGGCGGGAATGAACCGGCTCAGATCGTCTTGCTGCGACGTCACGGACAGATTGTTCACGGGCACTTCCTGTTGCGGGTTTGGCTGCGTGCGCGCGGCCGCCGCGGACGCAGCATCGCGCTGCTCCGCACCGCCCGGCGCCGCCGCCTGGCATGCCGCCAGCGACGTCATCAGCACTAACAAGGTCAACGACTTGCGCATGTTCTCGCTCGGTACTCCGTTCGGCTTTGCCGGCTGCGGCGGAATCGCGGTCCGCAGCCGGCTTCGCACCGGTCGGCGACGGGCGCCGACCGGTGTGTGCAACGTCAGGCCATCGCGCGCGCTTCGCGCTGCGGCTGCGCGATCGCCGGTGCCTGTTCCAGCTTCTGCCGCTGCTGCGCATCCTGCTGCAGTTGGAACGTCGACTGCTCCAGCGGCTGCGCGGCCGCCTGCTGCTTGTCGACATGCGCCCGGTGGTGGCCCGGATCGGTCAGGCCGCCCTGCACCGCGAACAGGCCGGTGCCGTTGGTGCTCAGCGCGACGTGGTCGATGCGATTGAGCCCGCCGACCTTGGCCTCGAACGTCAGCGTCGCCGCGGCGCGTTCGAGTTCGGCGTGGTTCTTGAAGCCGGCCTGCGGGCCCAGCTTCTCCAGACCGCCCACCGCCTGCTGGTACATGGCGTGATCGGGATGCGCGGCGTTGGACAGCAGCGGCGCGCGGTCGGCCTTCTTCAGCGCGTCCAGGGTCTTGGGGCCGGCGATGCCGTCGTCCGTGAGACCGTGCGCGCGCTGGAACGCCTGCACCGCTTCCTTGGTGCTGGGGCCGAAGTCGGCATCGGGCTTCAGGGCGTGGCCCTTGCCATCCTGGTAGCCGAGCTTGTTGAGGGTTTCCTGCAGCGCGCGGATTTCGCCGCCGTGCTCGCCCGAGCGCAGCACGCCGTCGGCCGAAGCGCGCGGCTTCACCGGCTCGGCGGCAGGACGGTCGGGCGTGACCGGCGTGACCGGCGTCGTCACCGGCGTCGCCTGGCCCTTGGCCGGATAGCGGTCGGCGGTGATCGCGCCGCTGTCGATATCGCGGATGTACTGGCGGAACTTGTCCAGGTGATTGGCGTTGAAGTCGATATGGGTGTGGGTCGGATAAGCGTCGAGCTTGCCGCCGCCCATGCCCGACTGGATGCCCATCGGCTGACCGTACTTGATGTGGTCGCCGTCCTTCAGGCCGGACCCGCGCAGGTCCATGTGCCGCACCTGCGCGATCATCTCGCCGTCGGGCAGCTTGTCGTAGATCTTCACCAGACCGCTGTTCTTCTCGATCTTGATGTAACCCTCGGCCGGAGCCGGCGTGCGCAGGCCTTCCTTGCTGCCCTTGTCGTTGAGCAGGATGAAGTCCTTGGACACGAACACGTGCCCTTCCTTGGAATGGGTGACCTTGCCGCCCGAGGACAGCACTTCCTGGTTATGGCCGTCCACCACCTGGTAGTGGCGGCCCGGCTCCTTGCCCTTCTTGCTGGGGTGATGGATTTCCAGGTCTTCGTACGAATGCACAGCTTCACGGCCCTTCGGGCCGCTCTCAACGATCGTGTACTTACCGCCCACGAGACACCTCCGTATTTTCTCGGAACAAAAAAGAAAACCCGCGCTGGATCAGCGAAGGTCCTGCGTCAGGTACCAGCACTTGTCGCGCAACTCGAAGACATAGGCGCCACGGTCGCCGACCGTGCGCACCAGGTTGTCCTCGGCATCGAACTCGGCCCTGACGTAATCGACCTGCGCGGTCGTGTCCTTGGGCTTGATGTCGATATCCAGTCGCGGATAGTCCCCCGGCTCCTTGATGGCCGGGTCCAGGTACACCCACTGGTAATCGACGGCGCCGATCCTGAAGTCGTGATAGCCGGCCTTGGCGACGCTGCGGGCGTCGCCTTTGGGCGCGGCATAACGTCCGATCCGCACGTCGGCCCAGGTGTAGGCCGTGCGCACGGAAGCGGAGTCGACATAGGCCTCGAAGAACTCGCGGAAGCCGTCGGGCTTGCAGGCCGACTCGGGCAGCGCAGGATCGGGCAGGACCGTGGCGGCCGTGGCGGCGCCGTCGGTGGTGGGTTGGGTTTGAGCAGGCGGAGCGACCGTGTCGGTAGCGGCAGGCGCAGCGGCGGTGGCTGCGGCAGCGGGGTCGCCCTGAGGTGCGGCCGGCGCACGCGGCGCCTTGTCGCAGGCGCTGGTGATGCATAGCAGCAGCGCCAAGGGAACGAGTTGTAGCTTCATGCAAACCTCTACGCCACGCCGAAACCTCCGGCGTGCCGTCTCCTGGTGCCGTCGACCGCTGTGCGGTCTGCGGGCACGTTGTCCGCCGGCGGATGCCGTCGGTGTAACTCCTCGGAGCAACGATTGCAGGATCGCCGTGACATCCTAGTTACGGCTGTGCGATCGCGCCCCTTGATCTAGCGCTGCGGGCGATGGGACCGGGGTCCGGGCATCGCGCCGCTTACCACTACTGTACCCCATCCGACAGCGAATCCGTCGCCGCCGGCTGTTGACGTTTAGCCAATCCAGTATCGGATAACTACAGGCCGAATAATAGACCAGGCAATCCTGAGTATTTTCCCTACACGCCTGCATGGCCTGCGCGGTGGCCTGCTCGGCCGACTCGCCGCTACACATCGGCGCAAAAGACGCGCCCCATGCGACCACGCCACAACCGTTGCCCCACGACAGCAGATTCTTCTTGCAACTGCGGACATCGCAGCGCATCAGCGGATCACTGGATCAGCAAGGGCAAGCTGCAGCTCGAATAGTAAACCCGGCAATCGGCGGAATGTTCCGAGCACTCGCTCATCGCCCCTTGAGCTGCCAGTTCCCTGGTGCCGTCGCTACGCAAAGAGACATAGCTTTCGCCCCAGGCCACGACACCGCAACTATTGCCGAACACCACAAGGTTCTTCTTGCACTCCGCCGCGCCGCCGCCCTTGGCGCGGCACGCCGCGAGGGCCGCCCTCTCGGCGTCCCTGCGGTTGCTCTTGCCCTCGGCCACACCCATCTTGCTCAGCGGCGCGTCGACGGAAATCGCGCCCCACTGGCTCAACCAACGCGACTGCGGCGCGCGCGGCGCCTGCGGCGTTTGTCCCGGGGTCGGCCGGTACAGCGGCGACCCTGGGACGTTCGGCGGCGGCACGCACTGCGGATTGCCGGCCGAGGGAATTCCCGAGGGGCAGTTCTGCGCCAGAACTTCTCCGCTGCTCAGCAGTAACAACAATGCCGGAAGTAGCAGTAGCCTCACGACAATCTCCTGCCTAACGTTCGCTCCCCGCAAATCGCGCAACGCCGAGATAGCTTTGCGCTAGCTCACTTCATGACCGGCAGGCTGCAGCCTGAATAATAGACTCGGCAGTCTGCCGTGTTTTGTCCGCATTCCTGCAGTGCTGCTTGCGAAGCTTCCTCTTCGGATGCGGCGCTACGCGTCACCGCGTACTGGTCACCCCATACCACGGCACCGCAGCCATTCGCCCAGGAATGCAGCCCTTTCTTGCACTCTTCGGCGATCCCGCCCTTGGCGCGACACTGTGCAAGTGCTGCGCTAACCGCTTTGCGATCGCTTGACATGTTGCTGGCTGTGCCGAACTTACCGTGTGCATAGTCCGCTGCAATAGCACCATAGCGATAACTCCACTGCGGACCGCGCGGTTGGCGGGGCTGGGCCACCGGCCGAGACGCCTGCGGCCCACCGTAGCCCTGCATCGGGACGCAGATCGGTCCCGGCGCCTGCCCGACGGGAATCAAACCATCGGGACAGCCCTGCTCCGCGCGCGCCATCCAACTCCAAGAAAGACCCGCCAGTAACGACCCACAGAGAACAACATTACGTGCAATCGAGCCGATCGTTACGTTAAGCAGCACGCGTTCAGTTCACAAGAACCGGGTAGCTGCAACGCTTATACAGCACCTCGCAGCCGGTCGAATCCATCTGGCATTCCTTCATGGCCCGAGACGAGGCATCCTCGACGCTGCCGCCGCCACGCGCCACTACAAAATCGTTACCCATAGCAACGACGCCACAACCGTTTCCGTAGACAAGCAGGGTTTTTCTGCACTGTTGTTCGGTACCGCCGCGGCCCTTGCAGTCCTTAAGCGCGAGACGCTCGGCATCGCGGCTGCTCTTGCGATCCGCCGCGGTGCCCATCTTTCCGGCGACCGCGTCGATGGCGATGGCGCCCCAGCGCTCCAGCCAGCGCGGCTGGGGCACATTAGGCCGTTGCTGAACCGGACTCGGCCCACCGATCCCATACCCAGGTTGCGGCACGCAGATCGGACCTGGCGCCTGGCCAATCGGTGCCAGGCCGTCCGGACAGCCCTGCTCGGCCTGTGCAACGGCTACCCATGACAGGCCCGCCAGCAGCAGGCCATACACCGTGAGCTTTCGCATGATCATGATCGGTCCTTCGAACGAGGGCTATGGCGCAAACCCTATACCAACGCAAGCAGGACGCAATGAACGCAGGCGAAATCCATTGCTGTTGAAGGAAGACGCAGTTCCATCACCGAACCTACGTACGTTTCTGAATCTCATCCTTTAGCCCCGGCGAAGACTGCCCTGTCACACGCGCGCCCTGATTTTCCACCGTGCTTGCGCTCGGGGGCGGCGTGTACTGGTTCTGCTGCACCGGACCCGTATTGGGCGTGGTCGGTCGGTAGCCCGCGCTGCCGCCGTAACCCGGCGGCATGCCCGCACCCGGAGCGGCCGAACCGGCGCCACCCATGCTGTTGTAGGCGCTCGGCGTGCCCAGCAGGCCCTGGAAGAACATCGCGGCCATCGGCGGCGCGCTGACGATCAGCACGGTGAGGATCAGGCCCATGCCGCCCTGCTGCATGGCCTGACTGGTCATGCCGTCGCTGAAGTCGGTACCCATCAACTTGCCGGCCAAGGCTGTAGTCCAGAACGCAGCCGACACGCGTGTGACCATCTCCAGCGATATCGACACCATCGCGCTCAGGACCGCCATCGAGAATAGCGTTCCTATGCCGTAGTAAAGCCATTTAGTGAATAGCTGTTTGGTTTGGTCGAACAGCAAACACAATATGAATATCGGCCCGAAGCCCACGAACATGGCCATCGCGATCTCGTACAGCAGCAGCATCGTGCCGCTGACGATCGCCGGCCCGCCCGTGCCCATGCCAACGAACCACATCGCGCGGTTCTTGTCGTCATCCAGCGTTGGATCGCGCACCACATCGATCATGTCGATACTGGTCAACGCCACCTGCATCCAGGCCAGGCTCTTATCGATCTGGTCCTCGATCTTGGTGTCCTTGCCGGTGACGATCCAATGGATCTCCTTGTTGAGATCCTCGGTGAAGAAGGTGTGCATGTTGGTGCCGAACGCCGCCATCGACGTCGCCACGCCAACGATGAAGGCCGCGCGCAGCGAGCTGCTCACCAGCGCCATCATCGGTTCGCGCGAGATGCCGGTGACGATGCGGTAGCCCTGCACCAGGATCCACAGCGTCATCGCGGTGAGGGCGATGCCGCCCACCCACTGCATGGCGTTGGTCATCATGCCCACGCCGAACTTTTGGATCTCTTCGCGCAGGTAGGCCAGGATCAGGCGGAAGAACACGAAGTCTCCCACCGACTGCACATGCGGATTGAGCCAATCCAGCCAGTTGCCGATGCTGCCCTTCAGCCAATCACCCACGATTTCGATTCCCCTGCTCATCTGCGCGCCTATCTTCCTGTCGGGTCATTGCCACTGGCCTGCCCCTGTTCACCCACCGCGCCGAATCCATCGGCGCAGACTCTGTACCGGCTGTCGAAGCGGCGGGCCCCTGGCCCGCCCGCTCCGGCCGTTCCCCTAACTCAGTTGCCGACCTTGAGCGCCGTCGCCAGCGCGCCGGTCTTGACCAGCGAGCCCAGGATGGTCTGCTGGCCCTTCATGGCCTTGTAGGCCAGCGTGCGCTGGTTCTCTTCCATGGTCGCGATGTAGACGTCGTAGGTCTGCATCTGGCCCTGCCAGATCTGGAACTTCAGCGCCAGGTCGTTGGAGATTTCGTTGGACGAGCTGTCCACCGCGGCCACGTTGCCCTGGGTGTTGCTGGAGTTGCGGCGGCTGTTGACCGACTTGAGCATGTTCTGCATCTGCGGCGCCACGGTCTGCACGAAGTCGACCGTGTAGTTGTACTTCTCGTTACGCGCGCGACGGATGTTGACGCAGATTTCCTTCTGCTTGGCCACCCAGTCGCCGGCCGGGTCGAGGCCGATCATGCTCAGCAGGCCGCTGACGCTGAAGCCGCCGCCGCCGCGGTCGCAGGATTCCTGCACCAGGTAGGTGTTGGCGTTGACCTTGGTCCAGGTCGTGCCGTTGGGCATGGCGACGGTGCTGAGCATGCTCTGGATGTTGATCAGCTGCTGCTTCATGTGGTTCAGCTGATCCAGCCAGCTCTTGGCGTCGTTGGCGTAAGCCGCCGTGTCGGCGAAGCGCTGCGAATAGGTGTTGATCTGATTCAGGATGCTCTGGATCAGGTTCGGGCCGACCTCGACCACCGGCCCCATGGCGCTGCCGTTGCCGGCGGCCAGCGAGCAGGCCAGGAGGACGCTGGCCAGCGCCAGCTTCTTGGACTTGCGGCCGTTGGCCTTGTTGTTGCGCTTGATCATCATGGTGAAGTTCCTCTTCATTTGGCGGGTAGCGGGTACAACCGCGTTCGCTTGCTGCTTGAATCGGTAAAGGTGGGTATCAGGCCGTGGCCTGACTGCGTTCGGTGCTGCTCGGCTTGCCTTTGCCCGAGCCCTTGCGATTGGCGTAGAACGACGCCAGCCACTGCTCGGGCGTCAGTTCGTCGACCGTGACTCCGGCGCGCCGGGCCTCGGTGGCCAGTACGTTGTGCATGATTTCGATGTTGTCGGTGGACGCCGAGATCACCGCCAGCGAGTCGTCCAGGCCGCGCAGGTTGAGCTGGCAGACCGTGGCCGCGTGGCCCTGCTTGACCAGGAAGCAGCGCGAGCGCTCGTCCAGGCTCTTGACCACCTGGTACTCCGAATCGGTCAGCTTGAGGCCCTCGATGTAGTCCTCGCGGCTGGCGTTCGGGTTGGGCAGCAGGATCAGCGTCGCGGTCTGCTCGATCAGCGAGGCGGCGATGTCGCTGGCCAGCGCGTCTTCCGGGCTCTGGGTGGCGAAGATGCCCAGGCCGTTCTGCTTACGGATGGTCTTCTGCTTGTTCTTGGCGAATTCCTTCAGGCCGCCCGAGCCGTCGAGGATCTTCCAGAACTCGTCCATCACGTAGATCAGCGGACGGCCGTCGATCAGCTCTTCCAGGCGGTGCAACAGGTAGTTGATCACCGGCACGCGCACTTCGGGGTTGTCGATCACATCGGTGTAGTCGAAACCGATGATGTTGGCTTTCTCGAGGTTGATCGTGTCGACCGGGTTGTCGAACACCCAGCCCAGCGAATTGCCCGCGGTCCACTTGCGCATGCGCGCGAACAGGCCGTCGTCGCCCATGTTGGGCAGGCTCTTCTGCAGGTTGGTCATGCTGCGCAGGTGCTTGGGCGTGTCGAGCATGTTCTCGACCGCGCGAAAGATGTCCTCGTCCTCGCGCGCCGAGTACTGCGTCTTGCCGCACAGCACCTTGATCAGGTCGGCCAGGAACTGGGTGTTGGCCTCGTTGCGGTCGCACTGCAGCGGGTTGAAGCCGGTCGGCTGACCGTTCTCCAGCGCCAGGTAGTTGCCGCCGCAGGCGCGCACGAAGATCTCGGCGCCGCGGTCCTTGTCGAAGAAGAAGATGGTCGGCGTCGGCTTGAGCTTCTGCACCTGGCTCAACAGGAAGTTGATCAGCGCGGTCTTACCGGTACCGGACTTGCCGATCACCATGGTGTTGGCGATCGCCTTCTCGCCCAGCGAATTCTCGGCCGGATGGGTGGCGTGGAAATTGAAGTAGTACGGCTGGCCGTTGGTGGTCTGCAGCGTGGTGACGCACTCACCCCAGGGGTTGTTCTCCTTCTTGCCGGTCGCGAAGTTGTGCAGCGGCGACAGGCCGAGGAAGTTGAGCGAGCTGACGTTGGCCAGGCGCGTGCGGTACTGCCAGTTGCCGGGGAACTGCGCGTAGAACGACGCGGTCACCGCCAGGTCTTCCTTGGCCGAGACGAAGCCGGCGTTGGACAGCTCGGCGCGCGCCATCGCGATGTTGTTGGCCAGCTTCTCCTGGCTCTCGGCGTACAGGCAGATGGTGAAGTGGTACTCGCCCAGCACGAAGTTGCCCGAGGCCAACTGGTCCATGGCCATGTCGAGCTCGACGATCTGGCTGACCGCCTTGTCGCCGGACGAGATCATCATGCCCTTGGTGCGGTCCAGCACCTTCAGCGCGTCCTGACGGCCCATCGGACTGAACGAGTGCGTTATCACGTACTCGAAGTCCAGGTACTTCATGCCGTTGAGGATGCCGGGATAGGTCGCGTCGGTGTACTCCTTGACGTTGAGCATCGCACCGAAGTGGTTGACGCCGGTCGGAGTGTTGACGACAAAATCGCCGGTCTTGGCCGAGAACATCAGCCGGCTGACCGGCAGATAGCTCGGGATCGGCGCCGGCAGCACCGGCACCGGTTCGTCGATGCGGTTGAGCAGGTAGCCGAAGAATTCCAGCGCCTCGGAGAACACCACGCCGTTCTTGGCCTCGTACATGCCCAGACGGTACGGCGCGTAGTCCTTGAGCACGGCCTCGACGTTGCTGGCCAGTTCCAGGACCTTGGCGACGGCCTGATCCTGCTGCTCCTGCAACTGCGCGGTGCTGGTGGACTTCTCGACGAAGCGCTTACCCGACACGATCGGGCGGTAGATCATGGTCAGGTACAGCTCGTTCTGCATGAGCTTGGCGCCCGACAGCGTGGCGAAGTAGCCGTCGGACATGTCCTGATTGAAAACCTGGTCGAACTTGCTGCCGCCCTGGACGCGGCGCTTGCGGCGCACGTCGTGGACCCAAAAGGCGACATTGGTGAAGTCCGGCGCACGCAGCGTCTGCAGCATGCGATTGAAGGTGTTGTGGCGGTGTTCGATCTCCCACTCTTCCCGGCCCACGAACGGCAGCCCGCCCAGGCTCCACACGAGCATGTAGTCGCCGCCGGTCGTCTTAATGACGGTCGGGGAGACATGCGAGGACAGCGGAAGGAAGTCGCTGATGGGCGTATCGGGACTAAGCATGGCGTACTGGGTCTGCTCTGTGGTCGGAACGGATTGGATCGATCGCCTGCCGGCGGCGCGTCGCCCAAGGACGGCGCGCCGGTCGGATCTTGCAAACCCGTGCGCCATCGCGGTGGGACCGCGATGGCGCCGGGGCGTTACTTCTTCTTGTCGCCCGGGCCTCGGTAGAGGTTCTGGCTGAACACCCACATGCCCGAGTGGTGCTCGAGATTGCGCATGCGGAAGCGGAACTTCCAGCGCAAGCCGAGCAACCGGAACACCATCTCATCGCGCCGTGTCATTTGCCGCATCACGAAGATGACGAGCGGTAACAAGGCGATGCAGAACATATTGACGTACATCGTCAGCACGATGACCGCGCCCGCACCGATGGCGAAGGGGATGTAGGGCACCCCCAGGAACATCGCCGGCCGCGTGCAGCCGCGGAAGAGCACGTTCTTATGCATAGGTCGCGCTGAGAACGGTCAGCATCACGCCCGAACCGACGTCTTCCGGGATGATCATCTTGGCGATCTGAGCGGCGGCGCCGATCACGAACGCACCGACCAGGATCGGCAGCATGTCCATGATGCGCTTGTTGGCGAACGCGATCTGGTAGCCGCAGTAGATCAGGGCCATGGTGACCACGGCGACCGAGGCGATGTTCAGCAGGCCGTTGATGTTGTTGATGAAGCCCTTGACGCGGCCGGTGGCGTCGGCGCCGGTGCCCTGCGCGAACGCGATGTCCGGCACCAGCAGCATGCCGGCGAACACGACGGCCATGAGGAAAGCGTTGAAAATGGTCTTGAAGTGCGCGTTGGAGTTCATGTGAGATCCCTCTTTCGATTGACTACGGTTGGAAACGGTTTGACTGCGGTACTGACTTCGGTTGCAACTACAGCGGCACGCTAAAAAACGAATGCCTGATCCCCCTGGGATTGCGCCGTGGCGGACGCGGGGGCCTCCGCCATGGATTGAACTTTGACCGGTTGCGGCGCCTGGGCGGCGACCAGCGCGCCCATCGCCCCGACGGGCGAGGCGGCGGCGGCCTGCGGCGCGTACGCGGCCGAAGACGGGGCCAGCGGCATCGCCGCGACCTGGACCGGATTGGGCGCGGCCGCCAGGGCCGGCGGCGCGGCGACCGGCATCGACACCCGGCTGGTGACCTGAACAGGGGACGGGACGGCGCCGGCGGCCGGCAGACGCTGCGGCCCGGCCTGGCGGCCGGTGGCGTACAGCGGCATGCGGCTGACCGGCACCGAGCGGCGCGAAGGCTTGCTGATCACGGCGATGGCCTGACCGTCGGACGCCGGCGCGGCCTTGGCGCCCATCGAGGCGTAGACCTTCTGCACGTAGCCGTGGCGGTAGCCGGTAACGAAGTTGCCGGAGTAGTAGCAGCTGAAGGACTTGCCCCAGTCGCCGCTGGAGCGGCCGTAGCACTCGGCCAGGATGCGCGAGCCGGCCTGCAGGTTCGGGCAGGCCTCGAAGGCTTTTTCGTAGGAATCCAGGCCGTATTTGGCCAGGTTGTAGCGATTGACCTGGGCCAGGCCCAGCGAGAAGTTGTAGCCCTTGCCTTCCAGCATGCGCACGGTTGCGAGCGCTTCGGGCAGGCTGCGCGGCTGGCGCACGAGGCGGCCGCCGACGACGCCGATGGCGTACGGGTTATAGGAAGACTCCACGCGCACGACGTGGTGCATCACCTCGTGCGGAACCGCCAGGCTGGGGCAGCTCATCAATTCGATACCGGGCAACATCCCTATTTCCCCCTGTGCCGACCTTGGCGTCGACCTAACAAAACCGTTCTATAAACAGCCTGTTATGTGCCTGTTCGACACACTCATCATTCATCTAGCGTTGAATGATGTCAATAAGCCACCCCTACCCCACTTTCAGCGAGATCGCGCCCGATACTGAGACGCAGATCGCGTTATTCGCTGTGCGCCCGTTCCGGATTGAAATCGATACCCGTGATGTGGCGCTGCCCGGCGTGGGCCTTGATGTGGACCACGATGTCGATGGTCATCATCAGCAAACGCTTGATGACCGCGAACTCGAGGCCCGAGCCCTCCGCCGAAGCCTTCACCATCAGCGCCAACTGGTCCCAGGTCTGCGTCGTGCTGCCGGCGTGGCAGCTGGTGATCGACCCGGGATGGCCGGAGGCGCAATTTCGGATGAAGTAAAACGATTCGTCGCCGCGCAACTCCGCCAGGATGATCCGGTCCGGCTTCATGCGCAGACAAGCTTCCATGCAGCTCTTTGCAGTGACGTTGCTGGTGCTTTGTCCACCTTTCGAGTAGAGCAAGTGCACTACGTTCGGTTGGGTGATGAAAAGCTCGCGGGCGTCCTCGATCGTCACCAGACGCTCGACGTCCGGAATGTGCCCCACCAGCGACTTCATGAAGGTGGTCTTGCCGCTGCCGGTGGCGCCGGCGACGACGATGTTCTTCTTGTACTGCACGGCCTTCTTGAAGAACTCGGAGTAGTTGCGCGAGGCGCGCAGCTCCAGCAGTTCGCGGTCGTGGTCGCTCAGGACGTGCGTGCTTTCCAGGATCTGGGCGAAGAAGCCGTCGTCCTGGTACTGCTGCAGCGTCTTGTTGTGCTTGGACGGCAGACGGATCGTGATCGAGACCTTGCCGGCGTCGCAGGCCGGCGGGATCACGAACTGGGCGCGCTGGCCGGTCGGGAAGGTCAACGAGACCACCGGGTCGGCATCGGTGATGCGCTGACCCGTGTTGCTCTCGTTGACCACCGCGGTGCAGAACTGACGCGCACGATCGAACGTGAGCGTCGGTACCTCGATCTTCCTCCAGCCCTCGCGGGTTTCCAGGTACAACTCGCCCGGCTTGTTGATGCAGATTTCGGTGACGTCCGGCGAGGTCATGAACTCGTGGATGCCCAGCACTTCGTACTGGTAATCCAGGAACCCGCTAGACACCGCTGCGATCGGCGAATCGTCCATACCCATTCAGACCGTCTCCCCGTCCATCATCAGCGGATGATGGACGAGAAGTCGACGTCCTTGGCCACGTAGACGTTGACGATCGTGCCCTGGTTGATGGTGACCGTCGGCGGACGGTTCACGCTCTTGTCCAGGGCCTGGTTGGCCAGGCGCTCGACCGAGCGCGCGGTCACGCTCTCGTACGGGCTCTGGACGACCACGCCGCCGCCGACGCCGCCGGCAACCGTGTTGGTCGGCGGGCCGTTCTCGGCCGCGGCGTACTTAAACGCATCGGCGATCAGGCTGATCATCAGCGCCGAGGCGATGCGGCTGCCCCAGTGCGCGTTGTAGTCGCCCGGATGGCCGGCGCCGCCGAGGTTGTCCACGCCCGGGCTGGCCATGTTCACGTCGATGCCGGTCGGGGTGGTGATGCGGTCCCAGATGACCTGCACGCGCGGGCCGTTGATGTTCTCGCTCTGGTAGCGGCCGGAGATCTTGGAACCCTTCGGCAGCAGCAGGCGACGGCCGTTGATCGAATAGGTCGGCTCGGTGACGATGCAGGAGGTGAAGCCCGCGATGTCGGTGACGATGCGGGTTTCCATCACGCAGCGGATGTACGTGCCGCGCACCAGCAAGGTGTCGGGGTTGTAGATCGGCTTGGCGCTGGCGACCGCGGCGCCTTCGCGCTGCGCGGCGCCGCCCGCCGGACGCATCTGGCCGTCCGGGCCCGGCACCATCGCCATCATCTGCTTGGCGTACTCGTCCGGCGGCGTCATGCCCGCGGTCGCGGCCTGGCCGGCGGTCATGCCGCCCGCACCGGCGCCGTCGGCGCTGTTCATCATCCGGCGCTCCATCAGCGTCGGGCCACGCGGACCGGTGTCCTCGACCACCATCTGCGGCTGGTCGCCCTGCTGCGGCGGCGGCATTTCAGGCGCCAGCGGCACCGGCGGCAGGTCGGAGACGGGCTCCGGCGGCAGCGGCGGCGCGACGTCCGAAGCGGCCTTGGGCAGCTCGGGAATGTTGACCACCTCTTCCTCGACCTTGGGCTTGTCGTCCTCGCCGGAGGTCGCGCGGGTGAACATCCACACCGCGGCGAACACCAGCAAGGCCACGATGCCCACAAGGAACACCAGCGCCTTGCGGTTGAGCTTCTGCACGTCGCTGGATTTCAGCAGCGGCGCGCCGGCGTCGAGGTCGGGGGCCTGCTGGCCCTGCGCCTGCTGGCCGTAATACGGATTGGCACCGGTGTAGCCGTAGCTCTGCTGATCCTGCGGAGCGCCGGTGTTTTCGTCGGGCTGGCCCTGGTTGGGCGGCATGTGTTGGCTCATTTCTGCTTGTTCCTGCGCAGACCGACGACGTTGTTGCCGTGGCGGATGATCAAGTAGGGATAGGTGCCGTGGATAACGATGGTGTTGTCCTCGACCGTGGTGTTGACCACGAAGTCCTCGCCGCTCTCACGCTCGCGCGCGAACACCGCCGGGAAGTTGCCCGTAGGCAGGTCCTTGAGGCCGCTCATCTTCACGTAGGTGAACTGGCCGTCGTCGTAGACGTTGACCGGAATCAGCCACGCCTTCTTCTTGGCGCTGCGGGTCGAGTACTGGTAATCGAAGTGGTAGACCCGGCTCTTGTCCAGCGCGGTGCTGATCTCCGGCACCGGCTCGGCCGCTTCCTTGGCCTTGGCCGCGGTGAACTCGGTGTCCTTCGGGTACACGAACTTGACCTTGTACTGCACGCCGGCCTGCTTGGCCTGCTCCAGCACGCGCCAATCGGTGGCCACGACCTTCAACTCCAGGATGTAGGAGTGGGTCGCGGTGCGAATCATCATGTTGGTGTCGACGTCGACGTTCTTCGGCTTCAGGTAGAAGACGTTGTCGCGACGGCTGAGGTCCCAACCGGCGCTGAAACCGGTGCTGTAATCGAGAATGTTCTCGTTCGGGTCCAGCTCGATCTGGGTGGTGATGCCCAGGCCGGTGCGCACCTGGTAGATGCGGGTGGGCTCGTACTCGTATTCCTGGACCACTTGGGCCGCAGCGGGTAGCGCCGAGCCGGCGAGCGCCAGGAACAACAGGGCGGCGGCGAGGCGATGTTTACGCAGGCAATTCATCGGGTGCTGACTCCATTCGCATTACCGGTCGGTGCGGGTGCGGCCGGCGGCGTCGCCGGATTGACGGTGTTGGGGGCGGGAGCGCCGGCCGGCACGGTGCCGGCCGGGACGGTGCCTGCGGGCATGCCGGGCTGCGGCGCGGCCGGAACCAGGTTCGGGTCCACCGGCTGACCGGGCACCGCGGCGGGCGCCGGGGCGGCCTGGGTCGGCACCGGGAACTCGCTGCCGGTGTTGACCGGCGGCGACGCGGCGTAGTCGTTGTCGACGCGATAACCGGTGACCTGGAAGCCGAGCGGATTGAGGACGCGGTTGTTCTCGTCCATCTTCAGGTTCGACTTGTACAGGAACTCGATGGTCGCGATCTTGCTGTCCAGCGGTTCCGAGGAGCCGCTTTCCTTGTTGTACAGCGTGCGCTGGAAGCGCGCAGTCGCGGTCTTGATCTTTTCGTCGGTGTTGGACGGACCGTGCAGCTGCATGCTGAGGATCTTCACGCGCACGGTCTTGGTCTTGCCGAACAGCGTGATCGGGTTGTTGCGATTGGTGCTGTCGTACAGCTGCTTGTAGCCGCTGGTGACCTGCGGGGTGCCCATCGCGAACACCGTCGACCAGTCGCGCTCGCCGATCTGCGAGAAGTCGTAGGACTCGCGCGCCATGATGAAGTGCGAGATGTTGCTCTTGTTGAGCGCCTCGCTGGCGGCGATGGTGGGATTGGCGAAGTCGTCGCGCAGGCGCGCGATGGTGACCGTGCCGGTGTAGGCGTCGGCCATCACCAGGTACGGCACCTTTTCCTTGAGCGGCAGGAAGTAGAAATAGCCGCCGGCCAGGATCAGGGCCATCAGGATCGACATCCACGCCACGATCCACGCGCGCTTTTCGCTGCGGCGCGCGATATCGGCGACGGTGACTTCGTAGTTCACGGCCTTGGCGACCGCGTTCTCCACTTGGGGAGTGACTGTTTTCTTTCCGAACATCTAGGCTGCATCCAGTACGAGCATGGAAAGTGCGTCGCCCGCCGCGCGCCCCGGCCCGAAGGCCATGGCGTGCGGCGGCGGCGTGCGCGCGTTTACGGCGCGACCCCGGCCACGTGGTTCGCCTCGGTCTCGCTGGGCGCCGACGCGGGAGCCGCGGCGGTACCGGGCGTCGCCGCGCGGACCACGATCTGGCCGTTCTCGACGGTCACCGAAACGCCTTGCGCGGCGTAGGCGTTGCTCAGCTGCGCCACCGCGTCCTGGACGCTGGTGGTGTGGATCTGGGCCACGGCCTGATGCAGGGTGAAGTCGGACGGATGCAGGTAGGACAGCGGCATCTGCGAGTCCAGTGCCCAACGCTCGAGCATGGTCTTCAGCGTGCCGTCCATCGGCGACGGATAGAAGACGTAGGTCTTCTGCAGCGGGATTTCGTTGGGCTCGGCGGCGAAATGGTTGATCGGCTTCCAACGGCCGCCGAAATCCGGAGCCGGACGCGAAGCGCAGCCGACCAAAGCGACGGACAACAACGCCGCGACCCAAACACCACGATGACTGGTTGCAGTAGAGATACTCACGCTTTCCCCAATAGTCTTGAATTGACGCGCGCACCGACCTGAGACGGAGGGGCGGACACGACCGGCCTCGCCGGTGCGCATCGCGCCACGATGGTCTAGATCAGTGAAATTGAGATGACCGGACGCAGCTCGGTCGGTATGCGGTTCCGGGCGCCGTCTCCCCGACGGCGCGGGCCGCGCGTGCTCTGGTCGCACCGGGCGACGACGTCGTCGCTTCCGATGAACGACTAGAGAAAATCGTTCTGTCCATGAACTCCCCCCTTTACAGCAACGGCAACAAAATTCAACGGGCTCTTGCGACGCTCGTCACTGAAGGTTAGCCCGAACTTAAACCGATGAGCAATAGGGTGTCGAACTTAAGTGGTGCTTTTGCACCAATTTGCGTTGGACCGCTTCGGCTCAAAGCCGGCGCAGGCGTTCGATCGCGGCGTCCAGGGTGGTTTCGTTCTTGGCGAAACACAGCCGGACCAGGCGCTGATCGGCCGGTGCGGACTCGTAAAACGGCGACAATGGGATCGCCGTCACACCTTTCTCTACGGTCAGCCAGCGGCAGAACGCGACGTCGTCGAGATCGCTGATCGCCGAGTAGTCGACCAACTGGAAGTAACCGCCAGCCACCGGCAGCGCCTGCAGGCGCGTGTCCGATAGTTGCGCGCGAAACCGGTCGCGCTTGGCTTCGTAGAAGGCGCCGAGCTGCTCGTAATGCTCAGGCTCGGCCTCGATCATCTCCGCGAACGCCCATTGCGCCGGGGCGAAACTGCAGAAGCTGTTGTACTGATGGACTTTGCGGAATTCGGCCGATAGCGCAGGCGGCGCGATGCAGTAGCCGATCTTCCAGCCGGTGCAGTGGTAGGTCTTGCCGAAGCTGGAGATCACGAACGCGCGCTCGCGCAACTCCGGATAACGCAGCACCGACTCGTGGCGCACGCCGTCGAACACGATGTGCTCATAGACCTCGTCCGACAGCAGGTAGATACCGGTCTGGCGCAGCAGCGCGCTGAGTTGGGCGATGTCGTCGGGCGTGAACATCGCGCCGGACGGGTTGTGCGGCGAGTTGATCATCAGCATGCGGGTCTTGGGCGTGACCGCCGCGCGCACCCGCGCCCAATCGACCGCGAACGTGCGCGGGTCCAGCGGCACGTGCACGGCGCGGCCGCCGGCCAGATCGATCGAGGGCTCGTAGCTGTCGTAGCAGGGATCGAGCACGATCACCTCCTCGCCCGGACGGACCACGGCGTGGATGGCGTCGAAGATCGCCTCGCTGGCGCCGGAGACCACGGTGACCTCGCTGTCGGCGTCGGGCCGGTGGCCGTAGCAGCGCTCGGTCTTGGCGGCGATGGCCTGGCGCAGCGCCGGGATGCCGGTCATCGGCGCGTACTGGTTCTTGCCCTCGCGCATGGCGCGCGCCAGCGAATCGACCAGGCGCGCGGGCACTTCGAAATCCGGGAAGCCCTGGCCCAGGTTGACCGCGCCGTGCTCGGCGGCGAGCTGCGACATCACGGTGAAGATGGTCGTGCCGACCTTGGGCAGCTTGGTCTCGGGGGTCATGGATCCGGAACGTGGCAAGGGGCCTGCGAGTGTACGGAATCGTCGCGGCAACCGATAAGCGTGGCCGCCATGACGATGCGGAACCGGCTTATGCGCCGCCGCGTGAGGGCTTCCCCTCAGGCGTCCCATGCCGGCCGCGCCACCGTCCGTCGGTCGCCGTTTGCGCCGCCCCGCCGGGCGCACCAGACTGCGCCCATGCGCGAAATCCAGATCGTCGACGCCGCCGAACTGGCCGCTCTCTACGCCGCGGCCGCGTACGCCGTGGTCGTCGACGGCGACGCGATCGCGCTCAGGGTCGGCGAGCCCACGCCCGACCTGGAGGCCTACCTGCCCGCCGACACCTATGTGGTGATCAGCGCCTGGAACCCGGCCTCCGAGCCGCGCTCGGACGCCGCCAACGAAGCCGCCGACGCCGCCCTGGTGGCGCGGCTGAACGCGGCCGGCATCGCCCGCCAGCCGGCCTGGGGCAGCGCGCCGGACGGCCAGTGGCGCGAACCGGGCTGGCTGTTGACCGACATCGACCAGGCCGCGGCCGACCGCCTGGCGCTGGACTTCGGCCAGGCCGCGGTGCTGTGCTGGCGGCGCGGCCAGCCGGTGCGCCTGCGCATGCTGCTGGCACCGCCGGCCGCCGTCGGCGCGGCGGCGCACGTCGACTGGGCCGGCGCCTGAGCGCCCACCGGCGCGTCGGTTCGCCCGGCCACTGACGCTAAACTAGCCGGCTACGCGGCCCACCGCCGCCCTCGCCCGACCGATGACGCCACTCGACCGCCCCGCCCCCGCGCTGCTGGAAGCCCGCGGGCTGACTTTCGCCCGCAACGACGAACCTGTGTTCGGGCCGTTGGATTTTTCCGTCGACGCCGGCGAAGCGCTGCTGGTGCAGGGCGACAACGGCGCCGGCAAGACCACCCTGCTGCGGGTGCTGGCCGGCCTGCTGCGCGCCGACGGCGGCGAGATCGACATCGACGGCGAACGCGCGCGCCCCGCGCGGCGCGCGCGCGCGATCGCCTACCTGGGCCACCTGCCCGGGCTCAAGGCCGACCTCAGCGCGCTGGAAAACCTGAACTTCCTGTGCGGCCTGCAGGGCCGTCGCCGCGCTCAGCTGCCCGAGAACGCGCTGGCGATCGTCGGCCTGGGCGGCTACGAGGACGCGCTGGCGCGGCAGCTGTCGGCCGGACAGAAGAAGCGCCTGTCGCTGGCGCGGCTGTGGATGTCGCCGGCGCCGCTGTGGCTGCTGGACGAGCCCTACGCCAACCTCGACCTGGACGGCATCGAACTGGTCAACCGCATGGTGCAGGCGCATCTGCGCGACGGCGGCGCCGCCCTGGTCACCACCCACGGCGCCTACGCCGCGCCGCCGGTGCGCACGCGGCTGCTGGTGCTGCATAAGGCGGCCGCATGAACCCAAATCCTAACCCGCCCCCGATCGCCGGCGCGCGCCGCCCCGGCACCGCCGCCCTGCCTGGCCTGGCCGGCGCCGCGCGCGCCCTGCTCGCGCGCGACCTGCGCCTGCTTTGGCGCCGGCGCGGCGACGCCCTGCAACCGGCCATGTTCGCGCTGCTGGTGGTGGTGCTGTTCGCGCTGGCCCTGGGCGGCGAGGCGCAGGCGCTGGCCAAGGTCGCCGGCGCCGTGCTGTGGCTGGCGGTGCTGCTGGCCGGCCTGCTGGCGCTGGACACGCTGTTCCGCGGCGACGCCGAGGACGGTTCGCTGGAGCAATGGATGCTGGCGCCGGTGCCGCTGGGCTGGCTGGTGGCGGTGCGCACCTTTATGCATTGGGCCACCACCGCGCTGCCGCTGCTGATCGCCACGCCGTTCCTGGCCGAGCTGCTGCACCTGCCGCGCGCGCAGCTGCCCGTGCTGCTGGCCTCGCTGGCGCTGGGCACGCCTTTGCTGAGTCTGCTCGGTGCGGTGGTCGCCGCGCTGACGGTCGGCATGCGGCGCTCTGGTATCCTGGTGGCCTTGTTGGCGCTGCCGCTGTACGTGCCCGTGCTGGTGTTCGGCGCCGGCAGCGTGGCCGCCTCGGCGCAGGGGCTGGACGCCACCGGCGGACTGCTGTTGCTCGGCGCCGGCCTGGTGGTCGCGCTGGTGCTGGCACCGCTGGCCGCCGCCGCCGCGATCCGGATCGCCCTGAACTGACCGCCCACCGGCGCGGCCGGTCCGGACCGCGAACCCGGCCGCGACGAACCGATCACCGCCCGCGCGGTCCAACCGCCGCGCCCCCACACGCCCGTTGCCGGGTCGGACCGAATCGCTGCATGAATCCACTCGTCCGCTGGTTCCACCAACTCGGTTCGCCGCCCACCTTCGACCGCTTCGCCGCGCGTTGGGCGCCCTGGGCGTACCTGACCGGCCTGCTGGTCATGGCCTGGGGCCTGTACGGCGCGCTGTTCGTGGTGCCGGCCGATTACCAGCAGGGCGATAGCTTCCGCATCCTCTATATCCACGTGCCCAGCGCCTGGATGAGCATGGCGGTGTTCGCGCTGATGGCGCTGTACGCGGCGATCGCGCTGATCTGGCGGATCAAGCTGTGCGAGATCCTGGCCATGGCCTGCGCGCCGATCGGCGCCGGTTTCACCGTGATCACCCTGGCCACCGGCTCGATCTGGGGCAAGCCGATGTGGGGCACCTGGTGGGACTGGGACCCACGCCTGACCAGCGAGCTGATCCTGCTGTTCCTCTATCTGGGCGTGATCGGCCTGTACAACGCCATCGACGACCGTCGCGCCGCCGCGCGCGCGGCCGGATTGCTGGCGATCGTCGGCGTGGTGCTGCTGCCGGTGATCCGCTATTCGGTGGAATGGTGGAACTCGCTGCACCAGGGCCAGACCATCCGCCTGCTGGGCGAGTCGAGCATGGATTCGAGCATGATCGCGCCGCTGATCTGGATGATCGTGGGCACCAAGCTGTGGTTCGTCGGCGCCCTGCTCGCGCGGGCGCGTGCCGACAACCTGCGCCGCGAGTCCGGCAAGGCCTGGGTCGCGCAGCTGGCCGGCGCCGCGCGCCACGAGGGGCCGCGCGCATGAACTATCTGAATTACGTCATCGCCGCCTACGCGGTGTTCGCCATCGTGCTGGTCTGGGACTTCGTCGCCACCCGCCTGCAGATCCGCCGCGAGCTGCGCAATGCGCGCTCGCGCGCGGCGCGCCAGGCCGCCCAGACCACGCGCAGCCAAACGAGTGAATTGAGCCGATGAATCCGACCCGTCGCCGTCGTCTGTTGTGGGTCGTGGCGCTGGTCGCCGCGTCCGCCATCGCCGTGACCCTGGTGGCGATGGCGCTGCAGCGCAACGTCGCCTATCTGTACACGCCCAGCGAAGTGCTGCGCGGCGACGCCGGCGACAACGCCCGCTTCCGCCTCGGCGGCATGGTCGCGGCCAATTCCTTCCAGCGCGCCAAGGGCTCGATGGAAGCGCACTTCCGCGTCACCGACGGCGACGCCGAAATGCCCGTGGTCTACACCGGCATCCTGCCCGACCTGTTCCGCGAGAAGCAGGCCGTGGTCGCGACCGGCCGCATGCAGGGCGATCGTTTCGTGGCCGAGGAAATCCTGGCCAAGCACGACGAGACCTACATGCCCAAGGAAGTCGCCGACAAGATGGGCATGGCGCACAAGAAGCACGACGTGGCCGCGCCGGGCGGCGTCGAGGCGAAGCCTTGAGCGTCGGCGGAATCGGGGGCGAAGGCCAATCCCCCCGGCTCTCCTTTTTCAAAGGGGGGAACGGTCTGGCCGTTTCGCTACCGCCGGTCTGTCGCCCCTCTTCGAAGCTCCTGCATGCTTGCCTCCCTCTTTTGAAAAAGAGAGGCGCGGGGAGATTTAGCGCACAACCCCACTCCCTCAAGCGAGTCCGCCTCCATGCTGCCTGAGCTCGGCCAGATCGCCCTGATCCTGGCGCTGTTGATCTCCGCCCTGCAGGCGCTGCTGCCGCTGGTAGGCGCGCAACGCGGCATCGCCTCGTGGATGGCGCTCGCTCGCCCCGCCGCGTATGCGCAACTGGCGTTGATCGCGTTCGCATTCGTCATCCTCACCCACGCCTTCGTGGTGCAGGATTTCTCGCTGCGTTACGTCGCCGAGAACAGCAACTCCCTCCTTCCCATGGGCTATCGCTACTCGGCCGTGTGGGGCGCGCACGAGGGCTCGTTGCTGATGTGGGTACTGGTGCTGGCGCTGTGGACCGGCGCGGTGGCGCGGTTCTCGCGCGCGCTGCCCGCGCAAGTGATCGCGCGCGTGCTGGGCGTGATGGGCATCGTCAGCGCCGGCTTCCTCTCGTTCCTGATCTTCACCAGCAATCCGTTCACGCGCCTGCTGCCGGCCGTGGTCGAAGGGCGCGATCTCAATCCGCTGCTGCAAGACCCGGGCCTGATCATCCATCCGCCGATGCTCTACATCGGCTACGTCGGTTTCGCCGTGCCGTTCGCGTTCGCGATCGCGGCGCTGCTGGACGGCAAAGTCGACGCGCGCTGGCTGCGCTGGACGCGGCCGTGGACCAACATCGCCTGGGCGTTCCTGACCCTGGGCATCGCGCTGGGCTCGTGGTGGGCGTATTACGAGTTGGGCTGGGGCGGCTGGTGGTTCTGGGACCCGGTCGAGAACGCCAGCTTCATGCCGTGGCTGGCCGGTGCGGCGCTGCTGCATTCGCAGGCGGTGACCGAGAAGCGCGGCAGCTTCCGCGGCTGGACCCTGCTGCTGGCGATCGCCACGTTCTCGCTGTCGCTGCTGGGCTCCTTCCTGGTCCGTTCCGGGGTGCTGACCAGCGTGCACTCCTTCGCCGCCGATCCCTCGCGCGGTGTGTTCGTGCTGATCTTCCTGGGCATCGTGATCGGCGGCTCGCTGCTGCTGTACGCGTTGCGCGCGCCGTCCGACGATCCGGGCAAGCCCTTCCAGGCCAGCTCGCGCGAAACCCTGCTGCTGGCCAACAACCTGCTGCTGACCACCGCTTGCGCGATGGTCCTGCTGGGCACCTTGTACCCGCTGCTGGCCGACGCGCTGGAGCTGGGCAAGCTGTCGGTGGGGCCGCCGTACTTCGCACTGATGTTCGTGCTGCTGATGGCGCCGCTGGTGCTGTTGCTGCCGTTCGGCCCGCTGTTCCGCTGGCAGCGCGAGCAGTTCTCGCGGCCCGCGGCGATGCTGCTGCCCTGGGCCGGCCTGGCCCTGGGCGCGGCGATCGGCGCCTACTTCATGGCGCCGCAGGGCGCGTGGAAGGTCGCGGCCGGCATCGGCGGCGCGGTCTGGGTCGCGGCCGGCACCTTGCGCTTCGTGTGGACGCGCCTGCGCGGCGACGGCAGCCACTACACCGCCGAGATGCTGGGCATGACCCTGGCCCACGCCGGCGTGGCGGTGTTCCTGATCGGCGCGCTGCTCACCGAAGGCCTGAGCCAGCAGCGCGAACTGGCGATGGCGCCGGGCAAGACCGTCGAACTGGGCCGCTACGCGTTCCGCTTCGACGGCGTCGCCCACCGTCAAGGCCCCAACTTCGAAGCCGACCGCGGCACCGTGACCGTGTTCGAGAACGATCGCCTGCTCGGCGTGATGCATCCGGAAAAGCGCGCCTACGCCAGCGGCGGCCAAGTCATGACCGAGGCGGCGATCGACCCCGGCCTCAGCCGCGATCTGTACGTCGCGCTGGGCGAGCCACTGGGCGACGGCGCCTGGGCCATGCGCGTGCACATCAAGCCGTTCGTGCGCTGGATATGGGCCGGCGCGCTGCTGATGATGCTGGGCGGCTTCGTCGCCGCGGCCGACCGACGCTTCCGCCCCAAGCTGGTCGCCGCTAACGAACCCGCGCCGCACGCGCCGGCATCGCCCCACCCTGTCCTCGTCCAACGCGACGACGCTGCCGTCCTGGGAGGCGAACGCGCATGAACAAGAGCCGCTGGCTGCCGCTGGCCATCTTCGCCGCGCTGGCCGTGTTGCTGGCCGCCGGCGTGTGGCTGAGCCGCAACCCCAATCGCGAGGCCCTGCCCTCGCCGCTGATCGGCAAGCCTGCGCCGGAATTCTCGCTGCCGGTGCTGCACGAAGCCGGCCGCCTGATGAGTTCGGAACAACTGCGCGGCTCGCCCTACCTGCTCAACGTCTGGGGCAGCTGGTGCCCGGCCTGCCGCGACGAGCACCCGGTGCTGACCCGCTTCGCCGAGACCAAGCGCGTGCGCGTGATCGGCTTCAACTGGAAGGACGAACACGCCGACGCGATGCGCTGGCTGGAGCAGTACGGCAATCCCTATTGGATGGTGCTGGCCGATTACGACGGCAAGGTCGCGATCGACTGGGGCATCTACGGCGCGCCGGAAACCTTCCTGGTCGACGCCAAGGGCGTGGTGCGCTGGAAGCACGTCGGCCCGATGAGCGAGGCCACCATCCGCGACGAATTGCTGCCGGTGCTGGCGGAAGTCGAGAAGACGCGATGAACGGCGAATCCCCCCTACCCCTCTTTTTCAAAGGAGGGAACCGCATCGAAACTTCGGCGACTTCGCTGCCGCACATCGAGTCCCCTCCTTTGAAAAAGGGGGGCCAGGGGGGATTTGCTCTTGCTCTTAAGAATCTGCTCACCACCACGCTGCTGACGCTCGCATTCGCAGCACCGCTGGCAGCCCAACCCGCCAACGACCCCGCCCCCCTGCAATTCCGCGACCGCGCCGAGGAAACCCGCTTCCACGCCCTGGTCGCCGAACTGCGCTGCGTGATGTGCCAGAACCAATCGCTGGCCGATTCCAACGCCCAGATCGCCCACGACCTGCGCCGCGAAGTGCTGACGCTGATGCGTCAGGGCCAGGACGATCGCCAGATCAAGCAGTTCCTGGTCGCGCGCTACGGCGAGTTCGTGCTGTACCGCCCGCAGATGGAATCCAAGACCTGGCTGCTGTGGTTCGGCCCGGCGCTGGTGTTGCTGGCCGGCGGCTTCGCCGTGGCCGGCATCGTGCGCAGCCGCGCGCGCGCCGCTTCCGCGCAACGCGCGCCCGCGGACGGCAACGACGACAACGAGGAATGGTGATGACCGCGTTCGTACTGGCCAGCGCCGCGCTGGTCCTGCTGGTGCTCGCCTACGTGCTGCGCCCCCTGTGGCAGGCCAAGCCCGCGGCCGCCGTCGGCGTGTTCGCCGGCCTGGTCGCCGCCACCGGCCTGACCTACGTCTTGATCGGCACGCCCGACGCGCTCAATCCCGCGCGCCGCACGCCGCCGGCCACCGCCGCCGACGCGATCGCCCAGCTCGAAGCTCAGTTGGAGCGCGAACCCAACCGAATCGACGGCTGGCGCCTGCTCGCGCGCGCCCATGCCGACGCCGGCCGCTACGAACAGGCGCGCACCGCGCTGGCGCGCGCGCTCAAGCTGGCGCCCGACGAACCCGACCTGCTGACCGAAAGCGCCGAGCTCAGCGCGCTCGCCAGCGAAGGCCGCAAGTTCGACGCCGACGCCATCGCCACGCTGCGGCGCGCGCTGGAGATCGAACCGACGCACCAGCGCGCGCGCTGGTTCCTGGGCATCTCGCTGCGCCAATCCGACCAGCCGGCCGAAGCCGCGCGCACCTGGGAACCGCTGTTGGCCGTGGTCGACCCGCGCACCGCCGCCAGTCTGCGCGAACAGATCGACGCCGCGCGCAAGGACGCCGGCCTGGCACCGCTGCCGGCCGCGCCCGCGGCCGCTCCCGCCGGCGGGCTCAAGATCCGCGTCGCGCTGGCGCCCGCGCTGGCCGCCAAACTGCCCGCCGACGCCAGCCTGTTCGTGCTCGCGCGCCAGCCCGACGGCCCGCCGATGCCGGTGGCGGTCGAAAAGCTCGCGGCCAAGGACTTCCCGATCGAAGTCGTACTCGACGACGGCGACAGCCCGATGCCGACGCTGAAGCTGTCGCAGCTGCCGCAGGTGGCGGTGCTGGCGCGCGTATCCGCCTCCGGCCAGGCCATCGCCCAAAGCGGCGACCTCGCGTCAAAGCCGCAGACCGTGCGCACCGACAGCAAGAACACGCTGGACATCGTCATCGACCAAGTCGTCGAGTAACTCCGATACCGAGCCCCTCTCCCGCTTGCGGGAGAGGGGTTGGGGTGAGGGTCCGACGCAAGCGAACTGACCCAGTTCCCACGCTCCATCCCGAGCGGCCCACGCCCCTCCCGCGCACCCTTCGCCATCCCCCCATAACCACCCGCGCTTACCCGCCATCGCCCCGCCCAGGCAAAATGGTCCCCCACGCGCCGGTCGCCGCTAGCAGCGCGCCGCGCCCGCAACCAGGAAGGCAGCACCCGGCATGACCGAATTCATCCCGCCCGGCACCCGCTACTTCGCCCTGCCCGACGGCTTCGCCATGAAGCGCGGCGGCCGCCTCGACGGCGCCCGCGTCGCTTACGAAACCTGGGGCGAACTCAACGCCGCGCGCGACAACGCCGTGCTGATCGTCACCGGCCTGTCGCCCGACGCGCATGCCGCGGCCAACCCCGGCAACCCGGAACCGGGCTGGTGGGAAGCCATGCTGGGCCCGGGCAAGCCGATCGACAGCGACCGCTGGTTCGTGATCTGCGTGAACTCGCTGGGCAGCTGCAAGGGCTCGACCGGCCCGGCCTCGATCAACCCCGCCACGCGCGAGCCCTACCGCCTCGACTTCCCCGAACTGTCGGTGGAGGACGGCGCCGACGCCGCGGCCCTGGTGGTGCGCGGCCTGGGCATCGAACGCCTGGCCTGCGTGATCGGCAACTCCATGGGCGGCATGACCGCGCTGGCGCTGCTGATCCGCCACCCCGGCATCGCCCGCAGCCACATCAACATCTCCGGCGCCGCGCGCGCGCTGCCGTTCTCGATCGCGATCCGCTCGCTGCAGCGCGAGGCGATCCGCCTGGACCCGCACTGGTACCAGGGCCGCTACGACGAGCGCAGCTACCCCGAGGCCGGCATGCGCATGGCGCGCAAGCTGGGCGTGATCACCTACCGCTCGGCGCTGGAATGGGACGGCCGCTTCGGCCGCGTGCGCCTGGATTCCGACCGCGCCGACGACGAGCCCTTCGGCCTGGAGTTCGAAGTCGAGAGCTACCTCGAAGGCCACGCCCGCCGCTTCGTGCGCCGCTTCGACCCCAACTGCTACCTCTACCTCAGCCGCTCGATGGACTGGTTCGACCTGGGCGACTACGCGCGCGGCGACGACGGCGCCGGCCCCGCCGACACCCGCGCCGGCCTGGCCCGCATCCGCGTCGACAAGGCGCTGGCGATCGGCGTGCGCACCGACATCCTGTTCCCGCTGCAGCAGCAGGAAGAGATCGCCGAGGGCCTGCGCGCCGGTGGCGCCGATGCCGAATTCCTGCCGCTGGAGTCGCCGCAGGGCCACGACGCCTTCCTGGTCGACATCGCCCGCTTCGGGCCGGCGGTGTCGGGCTTTCTCGGCCGTCTGTGATACCCGTTCCAGGGCCGCGCGCGGCCCGGCGCCGCAGCGTGCCGCCACCGCCGCGACCGGCTAGAATGGTTATATGGACATAACCCATTGTCATCAGGCCGAGGCCCTTCCGGATCTCGACTTTCCCGGCCACGACAAGCTGGTCGCGGCCATCGACGACGCCGTCAACGCCGGCGACGAACATGCCGTGACCGCGGCCCTGCGCAACGCGCTGTGCCGCATGATCCGCGACCGCGACGTGCACCTGCCCGACTGCGTGTTCGACGCCATCGACGACCACTACGCGCGGCGCGAGATCTACCGCAGCCCGAGCCTGGGCTACAGCGTGGTCGCCATGACCTGGGGCCCGGGCCAGGGCACCCCGGTGCACGACCACTGCGGCCTGTGGTGCGTGGAAGGCGTGTGGGACGGCGAGCTGGAAATCACCCAGTACGAACTGCTGGAACGCAACGGCGACCACTTCCGCTTCCGCGCCGCCGGCGGCATGCACGCCGGCCCCGGCAGCGCCGGCAGCCTGATCCCGCCGCACGAGTACCACACCATCCGCAACGCCAGCGGCGACAACGTCGCCGTCTCGCTGCACATCTACAAGGCGCCGATGGAAGCCTGCTCGATGTTCGTGCCGCGCGAAGGCGAATGGTTCCAGCGCGTCGACAAGACATTGAAGACCGACGAAGCGGCCTGAGCCGCTTCGCGAACACCCCGGCTTTGGGGTAGGAGCGACGTAAGTCGCGACCGGCACCCCCACTGCGGCCACGCGATCGCGACTTACGTCGCTCCTACCCCAGCGCCCTGCTTCCGCGACTAATCGCATGTCGGCGTTTACCTGCGCGCATTCGCGCCCGCCACACCGCGCGCCGCCTACAATCCAAGCTCCCGCCACAACAGCCTAGTCCCCATGCTGACCGACCTGTTGCTAGCCGCCCTGCACCACCTGCTGGTGTTCGCCCTGATCGCCATGCTGGTCGCCGAATCGACCCTGCTGCGCGGCACCCTGGACGCCACCACCCTGAATCGCATCGCCCGCCTCGACGCCGGCTACGGCGCCGCCGCCGGACTGCTGCTGGTCGCCGGCCTGCTGCGCGTGTTCTACGGCGTCAAAGGCAGCGACTTCTACCTGCACAACCCCTGGTTCCACGCCAAGCTCGGCGCCTACGTCCTGGTCGGCCTGCTGTCCCTGCTGCCGACCCTGCGCTTCCTGCGCTGGCGCAAAGCGCTCAGCGCCAACCCCGCCTTCCTGCCCGACCCCACCGACGTCGCCCGCCAGCGCGGCGTGGTCCGCTTCGAGCTGATCCTGATCGCCGTCATCCTGGTCCTGGCCGCCGCCATGGCCCGCTACGGCGGCTTTTGAGCGCCCGGACGCAACGGATGGGTACGACTCAGCCCGCGCTCGGCTATACTCTGCGACCGCGCCGGAATGGCGGAATCGGTAGACGCAGCGGACTCAAAATCCGCCGCCCTTAAAAGCGTGTGGGTTCGAGTCCCACTTCCGGCACCACTGCAAGCGGTTTTCGACACAAAGGGCGCCTAGAGCGCCCTTTGCTGTTTTTGCCCGGCTGCCCGAAAGTTCTGCTCCGCGACTCGGGTACTCGCCGGACCCGGCCAGAACCCTCAGATACTTCTGCTCGCGTGGGCAATCGTTAGGTGCTCGAAGTCATCACTTTCTGGACGATCTTCCACGCCCCATGAACCTTCAGGCACGACAGCATGTCCGTGAAGACGCGCGGCTGGACCTGCAGTTTCACCTTCAGTAGCGCGAGGTCCTTCTCGACGTCCACCGACAGGATCTGGTCGTCGCGCTCGAAACCAAGTTGTTTCGGCGCTCTCATGCCGCGTACGGCCGCCAGCCATGTCGCAATCGGCGTCACGCTCACGTCGCCGTCTTCGCCGATCTTCGTCACGTAACTCGACGGATGAAACACAGAGGCAAACTTCTCGGCATCCATTTCGTAAGCGGCGTCGAAATAGGCCTGAGCGATCGATCGCAAAGCGGAAACATCCGAATCCATAGTCACTCCTCGAAAGCGGTTGCGCCGAGCCGATTCATGCGGCCCGGCGAATGCGTGCCCCGCGCATCGGCTACTCGCCTTGGCATCAGGTCACCGAGCAAGCCTAAGATCGGGCCGTTTATGCGACTAGCCCTATTGCGAAGGAAGCCGTCATGAGCGAAATTCATGAATCATGAGAAACGAACTGAACGAACTCGCTGCGTTTGCGATGGTCGCGCGAGAAAGAAGCTTTACGCGAGCTGCGGCAAAACTAGGGGTGTCCCAGTCTGCGTTGAGCCACACGATCCGGGGGCTCGAACAACGGCTTGAGCTGCAGCTACTCGCTCGAACGACGAAGAGCGTCGCACCCACCGCTGCTGGGGCCGCTCTCCTGAATGATCTGTCACCGGCGCTGGAGCAGATAGCGCTCGCCCTCGACAAGGCGCGTAGCGTCAAACGCCGCCCTGCCGGCCGCATCCGAATCGTGATGTCGCGCTCGGCCGCCGTGATGGTATTGCTGCCACGGCTCACGGCATTCGCCGAGGCCTATCCCGACATCGTTCTCGATGTCGTCACCGTGACAGGTCCGGTAGACCTCGTTGCAGGCGAGTTCGACGCCGGCATTCAGCTCGGCGAGTACATACAGAAGGACATGATCGCGGTGCGCGTCACGCCGGAGTTGCGCTTGGCGGTAGTGGGGTCGCCCGGCTATTTCTCGTCGCGAAGCATCCCGCGAAAGCCGACGGATCTCAGCGATCATCGATGCATCACACTGCGTCTTCCGAGCGGCCCCTATCGATGGGAGTTCGAGCGCGGACGAAAGTCGGTCACGATCGGCGTGAACGGCCCACTCATCATCGACGATACCCACTTGGTGATCCAGGCTGCGCTCGCCGGAGCGGGCCTCGGTCTCGCCTATGAGGAGCAGGTCGCCGAGGATATCGCGAAGGGACGGCTAATCCGTGTCCTGGAGGATTGGACGCCCCCGATTCCGGGGTTCTTCATGTACTACCCCAGTCGTCAGCATCAGCCCGCTGCACTGTCTGCGTTGGTGAGCGCGCTGCGACTGCCATGAAGGGAATCCCGTTTGCGGAGCGGAAATCAGATCGCACGCCTTGAGCTGTAAGGGAATGATCTGCGGACTCAAAATCCGCCGTTCTTAGAGGCGTGTGGGTCCGAGTCCCATTTCCGACACCAGACAAAAAAGCCCGCCGAAGCGGGCTCTTTTATGCCTGTAGCCTTTTTGGGCTCAGCGCTGCCCTACCCTCACAACTGCTCAGCAATCTCCCGCGCCATCTCCTGGAACAAGCCCAGCTTGCCCCAGCGGTTGGCCACCACAGCCACATGCACGCCGCCCAGGTTCTTGCCCTTCGGGCTGATGTAGCCGGCCGGGAACATCACCACGTAGGCCATGCCGCCATCCGCGCCGCCGTTGTGCTCCAGGCTGCCGTCGCCGGGGGAAGCCCAGCCCATGCGGTCCATGTCGGCGTCGCTGTACTTGCCGTCGAGCTTGGCGGTGAGGATGGTCAGCGCGCGCGCGGTGCCGCGATAGCCGCCGGCAGCCAGGCCGGTGGTCGAGGCTTCGTAGGGGCCCGGCACCGGCACGCCGCCGACCAGGATGTGGTTGGCCGAGTCGCGCGAATCCGGGCTGGCGGCCTGCGGTTCGATGTCGTCGCCGACGCCGGCGGGCAGCAGATAGTTGTTGTAGACGTAGTTGCGGTAGCTCTGGCCGGACATCTTTTCGATCAGCAGCGTCCACAGACCGAAGCCATGGTTGGAGTACTGGACGTTGCCGCCCGGCGTGCGCAGCAGCGGACGCGTGCGCAGGAAATGGCGGTGGATCTGCGTATAGCTCAGGTTCGCTTCGGCGGTGCCGAACATTTCGGCGGCGCCGGGGCCGTCGCCGCTGCGGGTGAAGCCGGCGCGGTGGTCGAGCAGATTCTGCAGGGTGATCGTCGAATACAGATTGACCCAGTTGGGGCCGGCGAGTCCGGCCGGCAGCGTGTAGCCGTAGGGCGCGATGTACTTGTCCAGATCGTGGCTCATGCCCGAGCTGGCCTGGCCGTTGCCGAACCAGGTGTAGACGTGGTCGTTCGAGGCGATGCCCATGCCGCGGATGTCGTAGCTGGAGCCGCTGGCCTGCGCCGGCCAGCTGTAGGGCTTGACGCCCTTGGAGTAGTAGTCGAAGTCCATCGAATAGCCTTCGCTGTAGGTGCCGTCCTGGTACCAGACGTAGACGTGGTTGTTGGACTTGGCGATGGCGATGCCGACGATGTCGTAGGCGGTCTTGCCGGCCGGCAGCTTGACGGTGTCGGTGGTCTGCGGGTCGTAGGCGTCCAGGTCGCTCGCGGTGCCGATCGAACGGGTGATCGCCGGCTCGTCCGTCAGGGTGGTGCGCGCGGCGTGGTACCAGGTGTAGACCTGACCGTTGGCGGCGATGCCCATGCCGAGGATGTCGATCGGCTGGCGGCCCGGCGGCAGCGTGTACGGCAGCGGCGGGTTGTACTTGTCGAGGTCGTTGGTGGCGCCTTCGCTGTAGGTCAGATCGTTGTACCAGGTGAAGGTGTGGTCGTTCTGGCCGATGTCCATCTCGATGATCGGCGTGTAGCGGTTGGCGCCGCGCACGATGTCGTTGGCGAAGTCGTTGCCGAACACGCCGTTGGCGCCGTACAGGGTCTTGGTGGCCGGGTTGATGCCCTTGGCCTGCATCAGCTGGAAGCCGGCAGGGCCGGTGATCGCGGCCTTGGTGACGCTGCCGATGCGCGAGCGCGTGTCGGCCGTCATCAGTTGCTGGGTCTGGGTATTCGCGTAGCCGTAGCCCTTGTTGAACAGCAGCGCGCCATTGCGGGTGACCGCGACGGTGACGCCCGGCAGTTTGTCTTCCTGCATCTGCGCCCAAACCAGCGGATCGATCTTCATCTCCAGCGGGCTCAGCTGCTTGGGCGGATTGACCTTGGGGTCGCTAGGGTCCGGCATTTCGCAGGTCTGGCACGGCAGCGCGAACGCGGGCGCGCTTGCGGCGCCGGCCAGAACGAGGGCGGAGACGGCAAGAATCAAAGAACGGGACACGGCGTTGCTGCGCATCGGGTAATGCTCCTGAACGAATGGGATTGGGTGCGCATGCAGGCCCTCTCGCGCGCGAAAGACGCCGCGGCGATAGGAGGGATTCCACTAGGGGAAGGCGCAGAATAAAACGCGCTACATGCTGGGAAGGACGGCGGCCCGACTTGCTCTCAGCACCGATGGGCGCTCACCGAAACGGGCCAGAATTCCGTCTCGACCAGAACAAACGCAGCGGCACCGAGAAACCGGACAAGTTTTTTTTATCCGGATTGGGGGTACCGACTCATGGCCGGGGGTGGCCCGGCTTGCACGGCTCGTTTCGGGAGGAACCCGACGGCGACGCCTCCATCCGCGGGCAGGCCGGTCTACACGGCCGTCGCACACCGCTCGCCACGTCTCTCTATCCGTAACCCCACGCCGGTCCCGTGGAATCCGTCGACTCCGTCAAGAAACCGGCAGCAAATCGGTTTAGGCACATGAATAGTGCCAAAAATCGTCAATAGTGCAGCCGTCTCCGTCGCCAGGTCGTGCCCAGCCAGATGGACAAGAGCCTCTACCACGCATCCTCCTATCCGCTGCGGGTCTCCAACGGGCGCGACATCGGCGCCGGGCACACGCGCGGCTGCTGGCTGGAATTCTCCGGGCTGGCGACCACGCTGACGCAGGACGATCCGATTTTCGTGGAAGCGATGCACGCGGCGTCGGCGCGCGGCACGCTGCTGTCGGCCAACAAACTGGCCAACCTGTATCTGATCCTGCGCTACGCGATGCCCGATTCCCGCGCGCACATCTTCGAGTTCGGCAGCTACATGGGCGGCTCGGCGGTGTTCATGGCCACGGCGTTGAAGCTGCTGAAACGGGAGGCGCGCGTATTCGCGTTCGACACCTTCGAAGGCATGCCGGAAACCGACCCCGTGCGCGACCTGCACCGCGCAGGCGATTTTGCCGACAGCAAGTTCGATGGCCTAGTGCAGTACATCGCCGACAACGACCTGCGTACGCATATCACCCTGGTCAAGGGACGCTTCGACGAAACCCTGCCCGGCATCCTGGCCCAGGAGCAGCAGGGACCGGGCCTGCTGCATATCGACTGCGACATCTACGAGCCGATCAAGTACGTGATCCGCACCTGCCTGCCGAGACTGGGTGCGGGCAGCCATATCGTGCTGGACGATCCGCTGCACGGCTCCTGCCTGGGCGCGTTCGACGCCGTGCAGGAACTGCTGATCCGCGAGTTGGACCTGACCGCCGAACAGGCCTATCCGCACCTGGTGTTCCGCTATCCGAGCCTGCCGGACGCCTAAGGTCCGAGGCGCCGCAAACCAGCGCATCGAAGCGGCACCGTTTCTGTGACTACATTCGCGTTCCCCCGTCACACCTAGCCCGGATACTTCTGGACAAAGGGGACATCCCGGGGAATCCGTCATGAATCGCAAAGCCAGGCGCGAACGGGCGTTGGCGCAGTCGCACCTGTTCCGCCGCTACGGCAAGGGGCGCTGGATCCGACCGCAGCGCTTCGCCAATTCGGCACGTGCGCAGGAACTGCAGGAAGCCGCGACAGCGGCGGCCCAAGCGACGGAAACGCCTTGGGCCGCCGACGTGCCGCAGATGGCCGGCGGCCCCACGAAGTCGCGCGATTCGCAGGCGCAACTGCTCACCCTCGCCCGCCCCAGCCTGGCGATCCGCGCGCTCAACAACATGAGCTACGGCGTCACGCCGACCGCACTGGCCGAGTTCAACGGCCTGGGCAGCAACGACGCCCAGCGCCTGCAGAACTACATCGACTGGCAACTGGACTGGACCGCGATCGACGACAGTGCGGTCGAGGCAAGGCTGAGCGCCGCCGGCTACACCACGCTCAACAAACCGCTGACGCAGTTATGGGCCGAGCACGTGGTGCCCGACCCTGCCTACGACGTGCGCATGCGCCCGGCCTGGGAAGTGCAACGCGCGGCGTTCGTGCGCGCGACCTACTCCAAGCGGCAGCTGCGCGAGGTCATGGTCAACTTCTGGCACGACCACTTCAACGTCACCGCCAGCGACTTCTCCGCAGGTCCCGTGTACGTGCATTACGACCGCGACGTGCTGCGCAAGTCGGCCTTCGGCAACTTCCGCGTGATGCTGGAGGACGTGGCCTGCAGCCCGTCCATGCTGTTCTATCTGGACAACGTCTCCAACAGCCGCTCCGGCCCGAACGAGAACTGGGCGCGCGAGTTGCTGGAGCTGCACACCTTGGGCGCCGGACGCTACCTGGGCTTCACCGACCCCTTCATGGTGCCGGCCGATGCCGAGGACGCGGCCTATCCGTCCGGCTACACCGACATCGACGTTTACGAGACCGCGTCGGCGTTCACCGGCTGGAGCCTGAAGAACGCGCACTGGCAGTACCCGACCGAAAACGACGGCACCTTCGTCTATCGCCAGGCCTGGCACGACGCCGGCCCGAAGTTCGTGCTTGGCCGTCTGCTCAATCCCGAGCAGCCGGCGATGAAGGACGGCCGCGACGTGCTGGACCGGTTGGCCAGCCATCCGGGCGTGGCGCGCTTCGTCTGCGCCAAGCTGGTGCGGCGCTTCGTCAACGACACCCCGCCGCCGGCCCTGGTCGCATCGGCGGCGGCCATCTTCCGTCAGCACTGGCAGAGCCCGAACCAGATCGAGCACGTGCTGCGCCACATCCTCAATTCGGCCGCGTTCAGCAGCGCCTGGGGCCAGAAGAACCGCCGACCGTTCGAGGCCATCGTCGCGGCGATGCGCGCGGCCGGCAGCGATTGGACGCTGCGGCCGGCGCATTCCAAGTCGGAGGATTTCCTCTATCGCTACGGCTTCACCGGTCACGCGCCTTACGAGTGGCCGGCACCGAACGGCTACCCCGACACCGGCCTGGCCTGGTCGGGCGCGAGCACCTACGCCACCACCTGGAAGATGCTCAACTGGCTGACCGAAACCAGCGAGGCCAGCGTGCCGCTGCTGCCTGTGCTGCAGCTCACTCGCAGCAACGTGGCCACGTGGACCGCGCCCAACCTGGTCGACTACTGGTGCCAGCGTCTGCTGGGCTACCTGCCTGAAGCCTCGCGTCGGCAGACGCTGATCGCGTTCATGGCGCAGAACGGCGACCCGGCCACCTATGTCATCACCGACACCGACACCTGGGCCGGTACCGACCTCAAGCGCCACTACAACCAGCAACGCCTGCGCAGCATGGTGTCGCTGGTGCTGATGACGCCCGAATTCCTGAGCCGCTGAGGAACCCGCCATGTCTTCGATCACTCTCAGCCGGCGCGGTTTCCTCAAGGCCTGCGCCGCCACCGCCGCGGTAGGCGCGGTCGGCCCCACCCTGCTGTTTTCCAGCGCCGCCGAAGCGGCGGCCAACGCGCACGACACCGTGGTGTTCCTGTTCCTGCGCGGCGGCATGGACGGCCTCAACCTGGTCGTGCCCGTCGACGGCGCAGACCGCACCTTCTACGAACAAGCGCGCCCGGCGCTGCAGATCGCCACCAGCGGCACCTACGGCGCGCTGCCGCTGACCCTGGCCGGCGGCGCGGCGACCGGCTTCGGCCTGCATCCGTCGGCGACCGGTCTGCGCGATATCTGGAACACCGGCCAGTTGGCGATCGTGCACGCCTGCGGGCTGCTGACTTCGGTCACGCGCAGCCATTTCGACGCACAGCTGTCGATCGATCTCGGCACGCCGGGCCAAGGCGGCGGTGTGGGCTGGCTGGCGCGCGCGATGAACAGCCAACCCGGCACCAGCGGCGCCGAGCCCATGCCGGCGTTGGCGGTGAACAATCGCCAGCCGGCCAATCTCAACGGCACCACGCGTGCGCTGACCATGGGCCGGCCTTCGGACTTCGCCCTCGACGCGGGCGCGTGGCAATGGCAGAAGACGCGCAACGACTCGCCGGCGGGATTGCGCGGCGTCAACGAAACCCTGGCCGCGCTGTGGAACGGCAGCACCGGCCTGGAAGACGCCGGCAAACGCGCCGACGGCTCTTTGCGCGTGATCGCGCAACAGAGCTACGCCGCGCTGCCCGCCAACTGGCCAACCGGCAATTTCGCCGAGCAGCTGTGGACCATCGCGCAGTCGATCCGCTTCAACCTCGGCCTGCGCTACGCCACCCTCGACCTGGGCGGCTGGGACACCCACGACGGCCAAGGCAGCGCCGGCACCGGCTACCACTACTACCAGAACAAAATCGCCGAGCTGTCGGCGGCGCTGGCCGCGTTCCACAACGAACTGGCCGCGAGCGGGCATCTCTCGCGCGTGACCACGGTGGTGCAGTCCGAATTCGGCCGCCGCGTGCGCGAGAACGCCAACCGCGGCACCGACCACGGCTACGGCAATCCGGTGATGGTGTTGGGCGGCGCGGTCAACGGCCGCCGCTTCTACGGCCAGTGGCCGGGCCTGAATCCGGAAACCTTGTCGGCCTATTACGGCGACGTGCCGGTGACCACCGACCATCGCCGCGTGCTCTCGGAAATCCTGGTCCGGCGCATGGGCCACAACCAGCTCAGCACGGTCTTCCCGGGCTACAGCGGCTACACGCCGTTGGGCATCGTCCAAGGCACCGACCTGGCGCTGCAGGGCGGCGCCATGAGCATGGCCGCGCAACCCGCCGTGCCGCTGCCGGTATCGCAGCAGCCGATGCCGCAATCGCGCGACCGGCGCGATTACCTGGCGCGCCTGTTGAGCGACCCGCGCATCATTCGCCATCGTTGACGCACGCTCTACGGACGCGGCCGCGCCGCGTCCGGGGTAGCATGACGCATGTGCCTGATCGCCCTGTCCTGGCGTAGCCATCCGCGCTACCCGCTCGCCCTGATCGCCAACCGCGACGAATCGCACGCGCGCGCCGCCGCCGCGGCCGGTCCGGATCCCGAAACGCCCGATGTCTACGGCGGCCGCGACCTGGTCCAGGGCGGCGGCTGGCTGATGGTGTCCACGCGCGGCCGCCTGGCCGCGGTGACCAACGTGCGCGCCGGCCTCGCGCCCGATGCCGCGCCGCGTTCGCGCGGCGCGCTGGTGCGCGGTTTCGTGCGCGGCAACACATCGGCGCGCGACACCTTGGCGACGGTGCGCGAGCAGGCACCCGACTACGGCCGCTTCAATCTGGTGCTGTGGGACGGCGACGAACTGAGCTTCGCCAGCAATTACCCGCACTACCTGGAATCGCCGATCGCAGCGGGCATGCACGCCATGTCCAATGGCGCCTTCGACGCGCAATGGCCCAAGAGCGGCCACGCCACGCGCGCGCTGACGGCGTGGCTGGATTCGCCCGCCTCCGAACAGGCCGCGCCCGACGCGGCCGCGCTGCAGCCTTTGTTCGCCGCACTCGCCGACACCACGCCCGCGCCGGATGCGGCGTTGCCGGACACCGGCGTGGGCCTGGAACTGGAGCGCGTGCTGTCGCCGCCGTTCGTGCGCGGCGAACGCTACGGCACCCGCTGCAGCACCATCGTGCTGGTCGGCCACGAATCCATCGTCTTCGTCGAACGCCGTTACGGTCCCGATGCCGCGCCGGGCGGCGAGACCGCGGCGGTGTTGCCGCTGCGGCGCTGAGCCAGATCGCTGTCTGTGAGAGCGGCGTCAGCCGCGATCGTGCAGCCGCGGACGACGGCGCAAGCTCGACCCATGCCGCTAGCGCGGCCGCTCCCACAGAGGGCGAAGGTCGGTCAGCGGCGCATCCCCAATGAGAAGGCCCAGGCTTCGAGGTGTCCCTCGGGTGGCTGGGCCTTCCGTGTCGGAGCGGTTTACATCGGACTCGCGTCCGTTGGTTTTTCTCCGACGCTGCCACCGTACGCGCGGCGGCGTTAGGCCGCGGTCAAAATTCCGTGATGTCGCGGCTTAGGCGCCCCAGGGCCACCAGCCATGGCCGGTCTGTGCGTAGCGGTCGGCCGCGCGTTCGAAGGGGTTGCGCACGCTGACGCCGCCACACAGCAAGTACAGCGGCAGGAACAGCGCGCCCAGCACCATGTATTGGTAGACGTGCGCGCGTTCATGGTCGGCGAGTTGGATCTCGGCCTCGTCGCCATGGCCGGCGCGATGGGCATAGGTGACGCAGGGCGAGTCCAGGCTGTCGCCGGTGTGCAGGATCACGTTGCCCAACGTGATCGCACCGCCCGGGCCCCATGGCCAGCGATGAAAAACCAAGGCCAGGTCGCGCCGGCGCACATGCGCGTGCGCGCCGCGCGCCATGCCGACGACGCCGGCCAGCAGGCCGAGCAGGCTTACCGGCGCCGCCCACAGGATGCCGAGCGCCTGCCCGGCGACGCGCAGCCAGGGTTTCAGGCGGTGCCCTCTTCCGGCATCAGCAGCCACAGGATCAGATAGACCAGCAGGCCCGGAAACGCCACCGAGGCGATCGACACGATCACGTAGATCGCGCGCAGCAGGGTCGCGTTCCAGCCGAAACGCTGGGCGATGCCGCCGACCACGCCGGCGATCATGCGGTCGTGGCGCGAACGGACGAAGGGTCGCGATGCTTCGCTCATGACGGCTGGCTCCTGGCGGCGACGCCGGCAGTTTAACGCCTCAGCGCGCGGGCGGCGCGGCGGCGGGCTTGGCGCGGATCTCGTTCAGGCGCGCGCGCAGCCAGGCCGCGGACGGCATCGCCGCGGCGGCGCCGCAGCGGATCTGGTAGGCGCGGCCGCTCATGCTGCTTTCGCTGCCGGCACGCTCGATGAACTGCTCGGCGCTGGCGACCATGTCGCGCTTGCGCAGATACGCGTACTTCTTGCGCAGATGCGCCTGGGCCTGGGCCGCGTCGTACCAGCTGCCGTTGCGCTGGAACTGGCAGCCCGAGCGTCCCAGGGTGGCGATCAGCTGTTCGATCTCGCGCTCGGCCTGCGGCGGCGGCGCGGCCAGGGCCGGCACGGCGAAACAGACCGACAGCGCGAGAGCGAGGATGGGCAGGCGCGGCTTCATGTGTGCATTACAACCCACGCAGCCAGGGTCCGATCACGCTGGTCCAGATCGCGTAGCCCTTTTCGTTCATGTGCAGGCGGTCGGCGACGAACAATTCTTCGCGCGGCTGGCCCTGGGCGTCGAGCATGGGCGTGTAGACGTCCAGATAGGCGACCTGTTGGGACGCCGCGTACTCGCGGATCAGGGCGTTGGCGGCGCGCACTTGCGGCAGCAGATGGGCGCGCACGGGGCTGGGCTTGATCGAGACAAAGGCGACCGGCAGTTTGGGCTGTGCCTTGCGCACGCGCTCGACGAAGGCGGCGAAGTCGCGGGCGACCTCACGCGGGGTGCGGCCTTCCTGCAGGTCGTTGTCGCCGGCGTAGAACACCACCGCGCGCGGCTGGTACGGGGTGACGATGCGATCGGCGTAGTGGACCGAGTCGTACACGCGCGAGCCGCCGTAGCCGCGGTTGATCGCGACGATGCCGGGCAGGTCCTCGTTCAGCGTAGTCCACAGGCGGAACGAGGAGCTGCCGACGAACACCACCGCGCCGGGCATGCGGCGCACGCGGCTGTCCTCGGCTTCGAAGGCGGCGATGTCGGCTTCGAATTGGGAGGAGTCGGGGGCGGCGGTGGCCGGGGCGGCGGGCGCCGCCGGGGTCGCGGGCGCTGCGTTCGCGGCGTCGGCGGACGGCGCCGTGCTTTGGCAGGCGACGAGCAGGATCAGGAGCAGCGAGGCGAGCGGAAGACGCATGCGTGGGGGCTCGAGACGGACCAGGGGTTAGCCTAGCGCGCTGGCGTGGTGGTTGCCGAGAGGCCTGTGGTGCCGGCTGAGGGTGGCGTTGGATGGCGCTGAAGGCGCTGGATTCCCGCGTTCGCGGGAATGACGGCAAAAACAGCTGAAGCGGCGGCGGACGTTGCATAGCGCTGAAGGCGCTGGATTCCCGCGTTCGCGGGAATGACGGCAGAGCAGAGGCGGCGACAGTGGGCGTTGCATGGCGCTCAAGGCACTGGGATCCCCGCCTTCGCGGGGACGACAGCTAAAGCAAGGGCCTGCTTCTCTTGCCTAGACGCCAAGCGCAGCGATCGCGGCCTTCGCCGGAACGCGGGACCGCAGTTCGCGCCGCCGCTCGGCGGTGGCGCGGCTCAACAATGCACGCCGTCGCTCAGCGTGAGCGTTGTTCCAACCAGTCGTGGATGGCGCTGGGCACTTCGCGTTGGGCGCGGCTGGAGACGTAGATGCCGATATGACCGCCCTTGAACGAAAGCTCGGTGTAGTCGGTGGTGCCGACCAGGTCGCGCAGCGCGCGCGAGGCATCGGGCGGAACCAGGTGGTCCTGCTCGGCGTAGATGTTCAGCACCGGCATGTCCAGGTAAGCCAGGTCCACCGCGCGGCCGCCGATGTCGATGCCGCCCTTGACGAAGCCGTTGCCCTGGTAGAACTGCTTGATGAATTGGCGGAAGGCTTCGCCGGCCTGGTCGGGCGAGTCGAAGATCCACTTCTCCATGCGCAGGAAATCCTCCAGCGCGCGCTTGTCGTCGAGGATGTCGACCAGGCCCACGTACTTCTGCACGAACAGCCGCCAGGGCTTGAGCGTGAGATAGCACCAGTTCATCAGGTCGGCCGGCACGTTGCCCAGGGTGTCGACGAACTGGTCGACGTCGAGGTTGCGGGTCCAGTTCGACAGCATGTTGTCGCCGGTGTGGAAATCCACCGGGGTGACCATCGCGATGAAATTGCGGATCTTGCGCGGGTTCAACGCGCTGTAGCACAGCGAGAACGCGCCGCCCTGGCAGATGCCGAGCAGGTTGATCGCGTCCATGCGGTGCGCGCCGCGCAGATAATCGACCGCGCCGCCGAGGAAGCGCTGGATGTAATCCTCCAGCTCGAGGTAGCGGTCGGAGCGGTCGGGATAGCCCCAGTCTAGGATGTAGACGTCCTCGCCGCGCTCGAGCAAGCCGCGCACGATCGACTTGTCCGACTGCAGATCGACCATGTACGGGCGGTTGACCAGCGCGTAGGCGATCAGCAGCGGCACTTTGGCCGTGGGCGCGGTTTCGCCGCGGTAGCGGTACAGCGCGACCTTGCCGTCGCGCCAGACTTCTTCCTTGCGGGTCGCGCCGTAATCGACGTCGTCGACCTCGCGCAAGGTGTCCAGGCCGGCGCGCAGCTTGGCTTGGGTGCGCATGGCTTCCTGCGCCAGCGATTCGGGCGTGAACTGGATCGGTCCGGTCATCTCAGCGCGCTCCCTGCTTCTTGCCGCTCGTGCCCGGCTTGCTCACCTTGGTCGGCTTGGCGGTTTGTTTGGCGGCGACCTTACTTGCGAGCGGACGCGCCGGCGGCTGCGGGCGCGCGATCGCGGACTTCTTCGCCGCAGGTTTTTTGGCGCTGGCCGACTTGGCCGCGGCCGCTTTCGGCGCGGCCGGCACCGGCTTGGCGCGGGGCGCGTCGTTGGCCGCGGGCTCGGCGCTGCGCGCTGTCGCTGTCGCGCGCGCGGGCGCGGACGCCTGGATAGCGTCGCGCAGGCGTCGCACTTCGCGCTCCAACTGCACGATCTTGCGGTGCGCGGCGTCGATCTCGGTGCGGGTAGGAATGCCGAACTGCCCGGTCGCGTGCTCGACCTCGGTCTGGATCGCGCCGCGCAGTTTCATCTGCGAATTGACCAGCGCCGCGTACGCATCGCGGAAGCGCGGCGACAGCGCGATCTCGGCGTAGGCGTCCTCGGCGGCGTCGATCCACAGATCGAACAGCGCGCGCGCCGACTGCAACTGGCGGCCCGGCTCGCTGCGTTCGGCCAGTTTGTCCTCGAAGCGCGCGAAGGCGTTCTGGCCGGCCTCGGCCATCAGCGCGTTGTAGGCCTGGCTTTGCTGCTGGTAGTTGGAATGCGCCAGGGCCAGCGCCTGCAGGCGTTCCTGGTGCTCGCGCGCGAAACCGAAGGCGGGCACGCCCAGCCAGGACTGGCCGTCGCGCTGCCATTGCTGCAGATAGGGCGCGGCCTGTTCGAACCATTGCGAAAAATCGTTCTGCCCCGGGCCGCGCATGCTGCCGAACACCTCGGCGAAAGGATTGGCGCCGCCACCGCCCAGGGCCTGCTTCCAGGCCTGGGCGATGTCGCCGGCGGACGCGTCGCGACCGGCGAACTGCGCCGCCAGTTGCTGCATCTGCCCGAACCAGCCGCGCGCCTGGCTGTTGAAACGCTCCAGCGCTTCGTTGGCGTCGCTGCGTCCGCCCTGGGCCAGCTGCGACCACCACTGCACGGCCTCGTTCCAACCCGGCGCCGCAGTCGCCGTGGGCGCCGGCGCACCGCGCATCAGTTCGCCCCAGGCGTTCCAGTATTGGCGCGCGACGGCGTCGAAGTCGCCCTGTCCAAAGCCGCCAGGCCCGAAACCGCCCTGCCCAACGCCGCCTTGCCCGAATCCGTGATTGGCCATCGCACCCTCCAAGTTTGGTCCGATCATAACAACGCCGTGTTGCGCGGCGTCAGCCTGTGCCTCACGGCACGGCAGCGCCGCGTCTCCGTACCTGCGCGTGTGGGTGACCCGGCTTGCGCGGGGCGCACGATCGCGGTTCGCGTCGCTTCCACAGGAAGCGGCGCGAACGCGCTGTGGCGTATCGAACCTGAACCGCGGTCAGGGCTTGGGAATGCGCATCGTCTTGCTGATCATCAGCGAGCCGGATAGCGCGAACATCAGCACCAGCGGATGGAACTGCCAGGGGCCGAGCTGGACGACGCCGAACCACAGGTTCGCGCCGATCGCGCCCTGCCATGCCGCCACCGCCAGCACCACCACCAGCAGCAGGCTGGTCGGGATCGGCGTGCCTTCGAAGTACTTGACCTTGTCGTCGTCGCCCGCGAGCGCCTCGGCGGTGACGTTGTAGCGCGCCAGGCGGCTCACGCCGCAGCCGACGAAGTAGCTCAGCACCGCCCAGTCCCAACCGCCCTGCAAGCCGCAGGCATAAGCCAGCGCGGCCGGCGCGACGCCGAAGGAGATCACGTCGGCCAGCGAATCCAGTTCGCGTCCCAGCGTGGACGAAGACTTGCGCCAGCGCGCGACGCGGCCGTCGAGCGCATCGAAGATAAAGGCCAGCGGGATCAGCGCCATGCCGATCATCAGGTCGCGCACGCCGCCCTCTTGCAGGAAACGCATCGCGGCGAAGATCGCGCCGGTGCCGCAGAAGGCGTTGGCGAGGGTGAACCAGTCCGCGAGATGGAAGTCGCGGAGCATCGAAAAATGGCGCTGCATGCGGCGCTCCTGGACCGGGCGCCGCGGACGGCGGCCGGAGGTGGAAAGTCACAGCCTGCCAAAGCCGGGGCGAGACAGGCAAGACCTTGACGAATCGGCGGGAAGGCGGCGGCGCCCGCTATGCGCGACCGCGCCGCGTTTCCAAGTCCAGCATGCGTGGCGGCTTGTGGGAGCGACGTGAGTCGCGACCGTCAGCCTGCGGGTGACGGCTCAGGTCGCGTCCAAGCCCGTCCGATAGCCGGTGGCGTCGTCAGCGCGGCATCGCCAGGTTCGCGGCCGACACCGGCTTGCCCGCGCCGCGCGGCACGGTGTCGATGACGGCGTCCGCCGGCAGCGCCGCGCCCGTGTCCAGCCGCGCCGAAACACGGTCCAGCGCTTCGTACACGTAAGGCAGCAGCGGCAGATAACGCGCGCCGTAGTCGGGCAAGCCCAGGAAGGCATCGAAGTGCTGGGCGTTGCGCACCTGCCAGTAACGCACTTCGCGACCGGCCGCCTGGGCCTGGCGCACGTAGGGCGCGCTGGTGAACGCCGGCGGGATCAGGCCGTCGTCGCGGCCGTGGATCACGATGATCGGCAAGCCTTCGCGCGGCAGGCCAGCGCGGGTTTCGGCCACGCCCTTGCGCACGCGGTCGGCATCGACGCCCTGCCCTTGCCACAAGGCGCGCAGGCATTGCAGTCCGGCGAAGCCGGGATCGGGTGCCTGCATGCGCGTGTCGACGATGCCCACGCCCGCACCCGGCGGAATGCCGCTGCCGTCGGCCCACCATGCGGCACGCTCGGCGGCGGTGGCAGTGCGCGCGCTGAAATCCGGATTCAGCGCCGAATACGAATAGCCGCAGGGATGCTCGCCGACGCGGTAACGTCCGTAGGCCGATGCGTAGGTGACCGCGACCGCGCGCCACAGGTCGAAGCCGACCGACAGCGCGCCGGCGCGCAGGGCTTCGTCGGTCCAGCCCTGAGCCTTGAGCTGCGCGTGCGCAGAGCGCGCCTGCGCGGCGGTGTCGCCGCCCTCGACCAGGCCGGCGGCTTTCAGCGAGGCGCAGCGCTGCGTCCACAAGGGCGCGACCTGTGCGGCCAGCGGCGGTTGCGGCAGCGGGCCCAGCGCCGGATCGAGCAGCGCGCACGGCATCAGCAGCGCGGCTTCGGTGGTGTAGTCGTAGAGCGCGCGGCCGTCCTGCGCGAGCACGCTGGGTTCGCCGGCGACCACCGCATCCAGCCAGCCGGCTTCGTCGCCGCGGCCTTCCAGCTCGGCCGCGCGCAGCACCGCGCCGCCGCCGTTGGAGATGCCGACCGCGATCACGCGCGTGTTGGCGAAGGTGAACGGCGCCGATTGCGGCAGCGCCTCGTCCAACACCTGCAGCGCGAACTGCGCGGCCTGCTTCACATGCCGGCCCCAATCGGCTTCGGGGTTGTCGGTCGAATGGGCGTGCTTGAAGGCGATGCCGGTGACGCCGACGCCGGCATCGGGCGGGAACGCCAGGGTCGCGTCGCGCGCGCCCACGGTGCCGTCCGCGCGCACGCCCTCGCCGGCGTCCAGATCGAAGTAGTCGGTGCCCGCGCCCTTGTCGGTGTAGGCGATCGCGCAGCCCTTGGGCAGGCCCCAGGCAGCGGCGACCGAAATCGCGCCGTAGATGCCGCGCGAGCCCGACGAAGCGGCGACCACCACGCAGCGCTTGCCGGCGTCGAATGCGTCGGGCACCTGCACCAGCACGCGGTGCGGCTTGCTCGCGCCGGGTACGGTCGCCAGCGCGCTGAATTCGCGGCCAGGTACGCCGGCGGTGCTGCCGTACAGCTCGCCGTAGCCGCCGCCGGGGGCGAGGTCGGCGATGCCGCGCCAGTTGGCCCAGATCGCGCGGCGCCGCAGTTCGGCGACGGTCGGCGCATCGGCCTGCGCAAACGCGGGCGGCGCCAGCGCGCGCAGGCCGGCCAGGCCGAGCCCGGCGGTGAGCAGGTCGTCGCTGCCGCGGTGTTCGCTGACGCGTTGCGCGCTGAACATCGGTGCGGACTCCTTCGCGACACGGGCGCCGCCGGCGCAGGCGGCGAGCAGGAAGGGAACGGCCAGTGCGGCGCACGCGGCCGCGACGCGGAAATTGGACGGATTCATTCCGCGAGCCTAGCAAGCCGCGCGCACGAGCTCATCGTACTTTCGTACAGCCCCGCCCGTGCGCGCGGCCGGGTGCGCTAGGCTAGCGGCGATGCCGACCCTACTGATCGCCGACGACCACCCGCTGTTCCGCGCCGCGCTGCGCCAGGCCGCCTCCGACGCGGTGGCCGACACCCTGGTGCGCGAAACCGACACGCTGGACGGCGTACTGGCCGCGCTGGACGCCGAGCCCGGCATCGACCTGGTCCTGCTGGACCTGCACATGCCCGGCAACCACGGCCTGGCCGGCCTGGCCGCGATCCGCGCCCAGTACCCGGGCGTGGCGGTGGTGGTGGTATCGGCCAACGACGACCCGCGCGTGGTCCGCCGCGCGCTGGATCACGGCGCCGCCGGCTACCTGCCCAAGAGCGCCGGCCTGGACGAACTGCGCGACGCGATCCGCGCCGTGCTGGCCTGCGAGCAATGGCTGCCGGCCTCGCTGCGCGCCGCGGTCGCGCGCACCGACAGCGCCAGCGCCGACGCCGCCCTGGCCGCGCGCCTGGCCAGCCTGTCGCCGCAGCAGTTCCGCGTGCTGACCCTGGTTGCCGACGGTCTGCTCAACAAACAGATCGCCGACCGCCTGGACGTGCAGGAACGCACGGTCAAGGCCCACCTCTCGGCGATCTTCGACCGTCTCGGCGTGCGCAACCGCACCCAGGCCGGCGTGGTCCTGCGCGAACTCGAACTCAGCGACCCCGCCCGCCAGATCGCCGATTGAACCCGCGCCGCAGCTGTGGGGCAGGAGCGGCGTAAGCCACGACCGCGACACACCCGTAACGACGCCCCCCCCACCAGCCGAACACCCTCAAACCGCGTCGGCTTTCTGTGGGAGCGGCGCAAGCCGCGACCGCGACACCCCCGTAACGACGCCACCCCGCCAGCCGAACACTCTCAAACTGCGTCGGCTTTCTGTGGGAGCGGCGTAAGCCGCGATGCACTAGCCAAGCCGTCGACGCGACGGCAGCCCGGATGCTATTGACCGCCAGGCCAGCATCGGCCAATACGCCGTAGCCGAAGTGTCGCGGTCGCGGCTCACGCCGCTCCTACAGGGAGCACGGGCGCGTACGCTAAGGGGAGCGGCGCCATCGGCACCGCTCCCGGCGTTTCGCTTTCGCCGATCAACCCGCCGTCAAACGCGGCCGCGCCGGCGCGCGATAGTCGCACTGCAGCCGTTGCGCGGACGCCGTGCAGGCCCGTTCGCGCGGCTGCAGGCTCAAGGCCTTGCTGCCCGAACCGCAATCGGCGAAACATGCGGCGCGTTCGGCCTCGCACGAGGCCGGCGACTCGCCACTGGCCAGGCAAAGGTTGTACAGGCGCACGCAGATGCTCTGGCACGAGGCCTGCGCCGGCAACGCCGCGAACAGGCCCAGGCCCAACACCAACGCGTACGAACACACGGTAGCCGTGGTCTTCATCGTTCCTCTCCTTTGAAACGCGAACCCCCTGCCCGCCGGACCTTAGCCCAGCCCGGCCGCGAGTCGCCAACCAACGCGCGCATCGCGCGCGATTCCTCGACGCAGCGCAAGAAAATCGGCGCATTCACGATCCGGCGATGACGCATCGCATCATCGGGCGCGACGCCAGTCAGCCGCGCTACAACTCGCGCGCCGCCAGCATGCGGTCCAAGGCCGACTTCAGGGCCAGCGGCTTGAGCGGCTTGGTCAGCAACGACAGGCCGGCCTCGTGCACGGCACGGCGCACGACTTCGCCGCTGTCGGCGCTGAGGATCAGCGTGGGCCGCGGCCCGAACGTCTCGCGCAGGCGCTGCGCCAGGGCGACGCCGGTGTCGCCGCCATCGAGGTGATAGTCGAACAGCCACAGCGCGGCCGGCGCCGCGCTCATCAGCCGCTGCGCCTGCACGCCGTCGGCCGCGGTATCGACCTCGAAGCCCCAGCGCCGCAACAACTCGGCCAGCGCCGCCAACGCCTGCGGATCGTTGTCGACCGCGAGCATGCGCAGGCCGGTGCGGCCGCCTCGCGCGCGCTGCGCGCCCATGTGCGAACCGCGCGCGGCCACGCGCGCCACCCGTACGGCGAACGCCGTGCCGCGGCCCAGATGGCTGCGTAAGCTCAACGGCGCCTGCAGCAATTGGGCGATGCGGTCGGCGATCGACAAGCCCAGGCCCAGGCCCTGCCCCGGCGCGTCTTCGCCCCGGCGGAACTCCTCGAAGATCGCGCCCTGATGCTCCAAGGCGATGCCCGGGCCGGTGTCGTGCACCTCGATGCGCAGATGGGCGCCGTCGCGGCGCACGCCCAGCAGCACGCTGCCGCGCACGGCGTAGCGCACCGCGTTGGCCAGGAAGTTCTGCAACACCCGCCGCAGCAATTGCGGATCGCTGTGGATCCAGGCGTCGCTGGCGACATAGCGGAAGCGCAGACCGCGCGCGGCCGCGATCGCGCCGAATTCCGACGCCAAGGGTTCCAGCACCTCGGCCAGCGGAAAATCGCGCGGCTGCGGCACCAGGCCGCCGGCCTGCAGGCGCGACATGTCGAGCAGCCCGGTCAGCAGATCGCCGGTGGAATCCAGCGCGCCGCTGATCTGCGCCACGGTCTCGCGCTGCTGCGCACCCAGCGCCTGCTGCGACAGCGCGTCGGCGAACAATTGCGCGGCGTGCAGCGGCTGCATCAGGTCGTGGCCGATCGCGGCCAGGAAGCGGCTCTTGGCGTCGTTGGCGCGCTCGGCCTCGCCCTTGGCGATTTCCAGATCGGTGGTGCGCTCGATCACGCGCTGTTCCAGGGTTTCGTTGGCCTGGATCAGGCCGGCCTCGGCGCGACGGAACTCGGTGACGTCGGTAAAGGTCGCAACGAAGCCGCCGCCGGGCATGGGATTGCCGCGGATCTCGACGATGCTGCCGTCGGGCAGCACGCGTTCGGACAGATGCGGCGTGCCCGCGCGCATGAACGCGAGCCTGCGTTCCAGCGCGCGTTCCAGTTGCCCTTGCAGCGGCCGCCCCGAAGGCGGCATGCGCTGCAGCGCCCAGCGCGACAGTTCGGCGATCGGCCGCCCGACCTGCAGCAGTTCGGGTGGGAAATCGAACAGCTCGGCATAGCGGCGGTTCCAGGCCACCAGCCGCAACTGCGCGTCGACCACGCTGATGCCCTGGCTCATGTTCTGCAGCGCCGCCTCGAGCACGCGCTGGTTGAAACGCAGGTCGGCCGAGGCCTCGCCGACGATAGCCGCGACCGTGTCCAGATCGCGACCGGCGTCGCGGCGCGCAGCATCCAGCAGCACACGCGCGGAGGCCGAACCCAGCACCGCCGCCAGTTCGCGCTCGACGCGGTCCTCGATCTGCGCGGCCACGGCCTCGCCGCTGGGCACGCCCTGCAGCAGTTGCGCGACGCGCTCGCGCGGCAGGAAGCGCAGGCCGGTATCGCGCAGGGTCTGCACGTCCAGACCGCGCTGCATGCGCCGCGGCGCCTCGCGCCGCCATACCGCCGCGATCACGGTCGTCAACGTGCCCACGAACAGGCTGGCGCCGACCGCGCGCCCCAGCCGGCTCCAGCCGGTCAAGCCGAACAATCCGTCCGGCGACAGCCAGCCCAGGCCGAACGGTCCGGCCTCCAGCCAGACCGGCGCCGCACCGCGCGCGCCCAGCATCATCGGCAGCAGCAGCACCCAGGCCCAGGCGGCGAAGCCGGCGAGCACGCCGATCACCGCCGCGCGCGGCGGCGTTTGCGGCCGCCACACCGCGAAGGCCAATGCCGGCGCCAGCGTGGCCAGGGCCGAGAACGAAACCGCGCCGACGTCGGCCAGCGCCTCGCTGCCGGCGATCAGGCGGCTGTAGGCCCAGGCCAGCAGCATGATCGCCACGATGCCGCTGCGGCGCAGCGCCAGCACATGCCCGCGCAGATCGCTGCCGTCGTTGCGCGACCACAGGCCGCGCAACAAACCGGGCGCGAACCAGTGGTTGCCGATCATCAGGCTCAGCGTGAGCGTGCTGACCACGACCATGCCGGTGGCCGCGCTGAGTCCGCCCAGGAACGCGAACAGCGCCAGGCCTTCGTGGCCCTGCGACAAGGGCAGCGCCAGCACGTACAAGTCCGACGGCACCCCGCTGCCGCCCAGCAGCGCCTGACCGGCCTTGGCCAGCGGCAACACCGGCAAAGCGATCAACACCAGGTACAACGGGAACTGCCAGCGTGCGGTGCGCACGTCACGTTCGTCGCGGCATTCGACCACGCCGACATGGAACTGGTGCGGCAGGATGAACATCGCCAGCGCGCCCAACAGCACCAGCGGCGCGAAGCCGCCGGCCGGATCGGCGGGCGGCGTCGGCGCGGCGGCGACCGCGGGCACGTCCAGGCCGAACCAGACGAACAGCCCCAGCGACAGCATCGCGGCGAGTTTGAACACCGACTCGAACGCCATCGCCAGCACCAGGCCACGATTGTGCTCGGCCGCGCTGGCGCGGCGGGTGCCGAACAGCATCGCGAACAGCGCCATCGCCAGCGCGACGTAGAGCGCACTGTCCTGCCACGCCGGCGACGCGGCGGCGTCGGGCGAGCGCGTGGTCAGCATGGCGAAACTCATCGCCACCGCCTTGAGCTGCAGCGCGATGTAGGGGATCAGGCCCAGCGCCGCGACCAGGGTCACCGTCGCCGCCAGCCAGGCGTCCTTGCCCAGGCGCGTGGCGATCAGGTCGGCCAGCGAAGTCGCATTGGTTTCGCGCGCCAGACGCACCAGCTTCATCATGAAACCGACCGCCAGCGCATACAGCAGGATCGAGCCCAGGAAGGTCGGCGGCAGCGGCCAGCCGTAGCGCGCGGCCTGGGTCACGGTGCCGTAGAAGGTCCACGAGGTGCAGTGCACCGCCAGCGACAGCGAATAGATGTGCCGCCAGTGGCGCGCCAGCACGGTCGGCCGGCGTTCGGCGTAGAGCGCGGTGCCGAACATCAGCGCCAGCCAGGCCACGCTGGCCAGGGCGACGGCGGTAAGGCTCAGCATGGGCAGCGGCGCAGAGACATCGCGGGAGGATAGCGTGTGGGATTGGCGGGCTGGGAGAGCAAGAGCAAATCCCCCTAGCCCCCTGTTGCAAAGGGGGGAACAACAGCAAGGCAAACAAGGCAGGCGCGTCGTGTCCGCTCACCCCTCCACTTGCGATGGATTCCCCCCCTTTGAAAAAGGGGGGCCAGGGGGGATTTGCTTTTGCCGTTGCTTCCCTTCCCCAAAAAAAACGAGCCCCCGCCCAAAGAGCGAAGGCCCGTCCGCAGCCCCTCAGCTGCGCTCCCCGTTCTTAGAAGTCGTAGCGCACCGACAGCGTGTACTGGCGCGGCGCGCCGTAGAAGCCCGTGAACACGCCCAGCGCCGAGTTCAGGCTGTAACCGGTGGTGCGGTACTCCTTGTCCGCCAGGTTGGTGCCCTGCAGCGACACCGTCCACGGGCCGCCGCTCTTCCAGGTCACGCCGGCGTTGATCAGGCCATAGCCGTCCTGGGTGATCGGCACCGCGCCGGTGCGCACGATCTCGGTGGTGGCGACCACGTCGCTCTGGTAGCTGTAGCCCACGCGCGCGGCCAGGTTGCCGCCGCTGGACAGGTCGGTGCGGTACTCGACGTTGAGCGCGCCGGAGAATTCCGGTGCGTTGGTGAACTCCTGTTCCTTGGCGATGTTGACGCCGGCGTACAGGAACTCGTCGTACTTCGCGTCCAGCCAGGCGACGTTGCCGGAGATCAGCCAGTTCTGATTCGGCAGCCACTGGTATTCGACTTCCAGGCCGTCGACGGTGCCCGAGCCGGCATTGGTGAAGTCGCCGAAGAAGGCGTCGTTGGTGCCGTCGTTGTTGCTGTCGTAGGCGGTGAACACCGACAGCTGGATGTCCTTGTACTTGTTGTGGAAGTAGGCCAGGTTCAGGAACATGGTCTGATCCAGGAACGACATCTTGCTGCCGATCTCGTAGCTGTCGACGACCTCGTCGTCGAACGGCTCGGCCGAGCGCGGCACCGCGGTGGCCTGCGCGCGGATGTTGTAGCCGCCCGACTTGAAGCCGCGCGTGGCCAGGCCGTACAGCAGGATGTCCGGAGTGACCTGATAGTCCAGCGAGACCTTGGGCGAGGTGTTCTTGAAGCCGATGCGCTTGTCGAAGCTGGCCGCGACCAGTCCGTTGGGAACGGTGAAGCTGGCGTCGCGATAGCCGCGGTTGAGCACCTTGGCGCGCTTGTCCTCGTCGGTGTAGCGCACACCCACGTCGAGCTTGAGGCGGTCGGTGAGATCGAAGGTCCAGTCGGCGTAGGCGGCGATGCTCTTGGTGTAGACCGTGCCCTGGGTGTCGCCGAAAGACAGATTGAAGAAATTATTGAGGACCTGGCCGCCGGCCTCGCCGTCGAAGGCGTAGATGCCCATCACGCCGCGCGCGCGGCCGCCGGCATCGTAGTTGGCCTGCAACTCGTGGCTGACCTGCTGGTCGCTGTAGAACGCCTTCACGTCGGCGATCTTGTTCTGCAGCGTGTCGAAGTCGATGTTGGTCTCGGTGTCGGACTCGCGCTTGGCCAGCACGTACTTGAACGCCCAGTTCTCGTTGGCGTTCCAGTTGACCGTCGCCGAGGCGCCCTTGATGGTGGTGTCGTTGACGTTGGGCATGCCGTTGCGCACGTCGTAGCGGCTGCTCATCGGCGCCGTGCCGGGGGCGAAGCGGTTGGCCGCGAGCATCTTGGCGCCGCGCACGCCGGACTGGTCGTCCATCCAGTCGAAGGCGAACTGGATGTTGAGGTCGTCGTTGACGTAGGCGCCGAGTTGGCCGCGCAGGGCCAGGATTTCCTTGTCGCTGACGTCCTGGCCGGTGACCACGTTCTTGCCGAAGCCGTCGCGGTTGAGGCTGGCCACCGCGATGCGGCCGCGCAGCGCGTCGTCGCCGCCGATCGGGCCGCCGATCGCGGCCTTGACGTCGAGCTGGTTGTAGTTGCCCACCGTGACCGAAGCGAAACCGTCGAACGAGGTCGGCAGGCCGCGCGAGATGTATTTGATCGCGCCGCCGATGGTGTTCTTGCCGTACAGCGTGCCCTGCGGACCGCGCAGCACTTCGATGCGGTCGACGTCGAACACGTCCAGCAACGCGCCCTGCGGACGCGCGATGTAGACGTCGTCCATGTAGATGCCCACGCCTGGGTCCACGCCCCACAGCGGATCGGACTGGCCGACGCCGCGGATGTAGGCGGTGATGGTGCTGCTGGAACCGCGCGCGGCGTAGATGGTCAGGTTGGGCACCTGCGCGTCGAGATCGCTGAGATCCTCCACCGCCAGGCGATCCAGCGACTCGGCGGTGAATGCGGTGACCGCGACCGGCACCTCCTGCAGCGTCTCCTCGCGCTTGCGCGCGGTGACGGTGACCGAGCCCAGGGTCTTGGCCTGTTCGCCCTCGGCGGCGGGCGCGGCATCCTGGGCCCAGGCGGTCGGCGCCAGCAGCGCGCAGGCGATGGCCAGACTCAGACTGCGACGGCTCATGGTGGTACGTCCGATCACGATGCTCTCCTCCCCAAGGTGACGCCGGCGGCGGTACGACCGACAGGCGGCGGACGGGCGTTCCCGTCATGGCGCACAGACTAGAAGGCGGCGGTGCGGCCCGGCAGCTGTACCTTCGGACAATGCCCGTCGAACGCCGGGGCGCGGACACTGCGCCCTCGTGCGGGGCCACAGTCCGCCCGCGCGCCGTTCGGGGGGCACCCGAGGGAATGGGGATCGTTAGATGGCGTTCTTGATCGTGCTGGCCGCGCTGTGCTTCCTGATGTTCGTGGCCTACCGCGGCTACAGCGTGATCCTGTTCGCGCCGGTGGCGGCGCTGGGCGCGGTGCTGCTGACCGATCCGGCCCTGGTCGCGCCGATGTTCACCGGCCTGTTCATGGACAAGATGGTCGGCTTCCTCAAGCTGTACTTCCCGGTGTTCCTGCTCGGCGCGATCTTCGGCAAGCTGATCGAGTTGTCGGGTTTCTCCAAGGCGATCGTGGCCGCGACCATCCGCCTGCTCGGGCGCGAGCGCGCGATGCTGTCGATCGTGGTGGTGTGCGCGCTGCTGACGTACGGCGGCGTGTCGCTGTTCGTGGTGGTGTTCGCGGTCTACCCGTTCGCGGCCGAACTGTTCCGCCAAAGCGACATCCCCAAGCGCCTGATCCCGGGCACGATCGCGCTGGGCGCGTTCACTTTCACCATGGACGCGTTGCCGGGCACGCCGCAGATCCAGAACATCATCCCGGCTTCGTTCTTCGGCACCAACGCCTGGGCCGCGCCGTGGCTGGGCACGTTGGGCGGCGTGTTCATCCTGATCGTGGGCCTGAGTTATTTGAACTGGCGCCGGCGCAGCGCGCTCAAGGCCGGCGAAGGCTATGGCGACCAGTTGCTCAACGAGCCGGCGCCGTTCGTGGGCGGCAAGCTCGCCAATCCCGCGCTGGCGATCCTGCCGCTGCTGCTGGTCGGCGTGTCCAACAAGCTGCTCACCGGCTGGATCCCGGCCTACTACGGCGCCAGCCACAGCTTCGACCCGGCGGTGATCGGCGAGGCCGCGCCGGTGGTGCAGGACGTGGCGAAGGTGGCGGCGATCTGGGCCGTGGAAGGCGCTTTGCTGATCGGCATCCTCAGCGTGCTCGCCTTCGCCTGGAAACCGGTGATGGCCAGCTTCGCCGAGGGCAGCAAGTCGGCGATCGGCGGCGCGCTGCTGGCGGCCATGAACACCGCGTCCGAGTACGGTTTCGGCGCGGTGATCGCGGCCTTGCCGGGCTTCCTGATCGTGGCCAACGCCTTGGGCTCGATCCCCAATCCGCTGGTCAACGAGGCCGTCACCGTCACCGCGCTGGCCGGCATCACCGGTTCGGCCTCCGGCGGCATGAGCATCGCGTTGGCGGCGATGTCGGAGACCTTCATCGCCAACGCCAACGCGGCCGGTATCCCGATGGAAGTGCTGCACCGCGTCGCCGCGATGGCCTCCGGCGGCATGGACACCCTGCCCCACAACGGCGCGGTGATCACTTTGCTGGCCGTCACCGGCCTCAGCCATCGCCAGGCCTACAAGGACATCTTCGCGATCACCCTGGTCAAGACCCTGGCGGTGTTCGTGGTGATCGGGCTGTACTACTCGACCGGGCTGGTCTGAGGCGGACGCCGACGCCAGCCCCGGCCTATTGTACGCTGGCCCGCGTCCACGCCGCACTCGGAACCTCATGCCGACACCCGCCGTAGCGCCAGACCGCCGCAATGCAGGCAACGGCCGCGACCTGCGCGGCGTCAACCGCCTGACCATCGACGCGATCACCGGCGTCACCGATCTGGTCGAGGCCATGCACGCCAACATCAGCCGGTTTCCGGGCGTGCTCGGCGCGGTCGCGGCCGGCCCAGCGCCGGGCATCGCCGGCCTGGTCTACCGCAGCGTGCGCGGCGTTACCCGCTTCGTCGGCGACGGCCTCGATCTGGCCTTCGCCAAGCTCGCGCCGCTGCTGGACGTGGTGCGGCCGCCGCCGCAGCGCGAGGCGGTGATCGCCGCGCTCAACGGCGTGCTGGGCGATCATCTGGACGCCACCGGCAATCCGCTCGCGGTGGAGATGCGCCTGCGCCACCAGGGCGCTGCGCCGACCCTGCGCCGCGCAGCGCTGGCTTCGGCGCTGCCCGAGGCCGGCGGCAAGATTCTGGTGCTGGTGCACGGCCTGTGCATGAACGACCTGCAATGGCAGTACGGCGGCCACGATCACGGCGCGGCGCTCGCGCGCGAGCTGGGTTACACGCCGCTGTATCTGCACTACAACAGCGGCCGCCATATCTCGGTCAACGGGCGCGAGTTCGACGCGCTGATGGAACGCTTGATCGAGCAATGGCCGGTGCCGGTCGAGCGCGTGGCGATCCTCTGCCACAGCATGGGCGGGCTGGTCGCGCGCAGCGCCTGCGTGGTCGCGCAACAGCGCGGGTCGGACTGGCTGCAACACCTGGACCGGCTGGTATTCCTGGGCACGCCGCACCATGGCGCGCCGCTGGAACGCGCCGGCAGCTGGGTGGACGCACTGATCGCCGTGAGCCCCTACACCGCGCCGTTCGCGCGCCTGGGCAAGGTGCGCAGCGCCGGCATCCAGGACCTGCGCCACGGCAACGTGCGCGACGAGGACTGGCGGGACCGCGACGGCGACGGCCGCCACGACGGCCGTCGGCCCTCGCCGCTGCCCAAGGGCGTGCGCAGCTATGCGATCGCCGCCAGCACCGCGCGCGCGCCCGCTGCACCGGATCAGGACGCCGCTCTGCCCAAGGGCGACGGCCTGGTGCCCGTTGCCAGCGCACTGGGACGCCATCCCGAGCGCGCCTACGACCTGCGCATCGCCAAGACCCGCCAGCACATCGCCTACGGCGTGCATCATCTGGAGCTGCTGGGCGACGCCGGCGTGTATCGCCTGCTGGCGCGCTGGCTGGCGTGAACCTCGCGCTTCAGTCGGCGCGCGGCGCGGCGTCCCAGGCCAGTCCGAGGGTGAAGCCGCGCCCGGCGCCGGGTTCGAAGTAACGCCCGTTGCCTTCGTTGACGATCACCGAACCCACGTAGTCGCGGTCGAACAGGTTGTCGATGCGCGCGAAGCCGCGCCAGCCGCGCGCGTTGCGCGGCCGCCAGTCCAGCCTTAACGCATAGCGCGCATTGCCGGCGACGGCATCGGTGTTGCGGTCGTCGACCGCGATGCGGTCGCTGAAGCGCGCTTCCAGAGCCGTACCCAGCGCGCCGTCGCGCGAACGCCAGGCGAGCTCGGCATAACCGTCGGCGCGCGGCACACCGGGCACGCGGTTGCCGGCGGCAACGGTGCGCGTCGCGCCCTGCACGCGATACGCGAAGCTTTGCTCGAAGCGCGCATCGACGTAGTTGGCCGCCAACGCGTAGCGCCACTGCTCGCCCCAGGCGCCTTCCAGGCCCAGCTCGACGCCGTCGCGGCGGGTGCGGCCGGCGTTGGCGAAGCTGGCGCGGCCGCCGCGGCTGTCGGCGGGCACGATCTCGTGCTCGCCGTCGACCCGATAGACCGCCACGCTGGCGCGCCCGCCGTCGTAGCGCCAGCGCAGGCCGGTTTCGGCGCTGTCGTGGCGCGCAGGCCGCAAGGCGCTGTTGAACCCGGCGCTGCCGTCGGCGCGGTAGGCCAGCTCGGTCGCGGTCGGGGTTTCGAAGCCGCGGCCGACGCTGGCGAATACTTCGCCGCGTCCGAACGCGCGCGCCACGCCCACGGCGGCCGAGGTTTCGCGGTAGTCGGCGCCGCCGCTGTCGTCGCCGTTGCCAGGCGCCAGATAACGGTCGCGGGAGCGGAAATCCAGGCGCGCATGCCGCAGCGCCGCGAGCGCGGTCCATTGCGGCGTCAGCGCGTAGTCGCCGATCGCGTACAGCTCGCGGTCGTCGATGCGGTTGCGTTCGTCGCGGCGCAGGCGGCCGCGCACGCCGAGGCGGTTGCCGACGAAGTTCTCGTAACCGCGCCGGTCCTCGTCCAGCCGCGCGGCTTCGATGCCCAGCGCGAACGCGCCACGCGCGCCGCGCCAGCGATGACCGACATCCAGCCCCAGCGAACTGCGTCCCAGATCGATGACGCCGCCGGCGCTGCCCGATGCGGCCTGCGCCGACACCGGCAACGCCAGGTACTGCAGCACGTCGCGCTCGATGCGGTAGCCGCCGATCCAGAACTCACGGCCCGGCGCGTAGTCGCGCTGCCAGCGCAAGCCGGCCTGATGGTTCCGGATGCGCTTGCGAGTATCGAAGCTGCGCGCGACCGCGTCGGTGCCGTGCGCGTCCGCGCGCAGGCCGGCGCGGTCCAAGCCCAGCGGATCCTGCGTGTCGGGCTGGACCAACGAATTCAGCACCAGACGCAGACGCTCGCCCTCGCGCGGCACCCACTCGGCCACGGCGTCGAACTGCGACCGCTGCGCGGCCGCATGCGCGCGTTCGCCGTCGGTTTCGAAATAACTGGCGCCGGCCCGCCCGCGCCAGCGGCCGTCATCGCTGGCGCCATCGACGACCGCGCTCACGCGGGCGCTGCCGTGAGCGCCGCCCCAGGCCTGCAGGCTGGCGCCGCGCAGGCGCTCCAGATCGGTCGCGGCGACGATCGCGCCGCCGGCGGCGTTGCCGTATTGCAGGGCCAAGGGGCCGCGCAGCACTTCGATCCGATCCAAGGCATCCAGTGGAAAGTTCGCCGCCTGCCCCTGCCCGTCCGCGGCCGAGGCTGGGATGCCGTCGACGATCAGGCGGATGCCGCGGATGCCGAAGGTCGAGCGCGCGCCGAAGCCGCGGCTTTGTATCTGCAAGTCCTGAGCGTAGTTCTGGCGATCCAGCACGCTGATGCCGGGCACCCTCGCCAGCGCCTCGGACAGGTTCACCTGGCGCTGACCCGCGCGCAGGGTGTCGCCGTCGATCGCGGTCACCGCGCCGGGGAACGCGGACAAGGCGCGCCGCGGCGCGACGACTTCGACCGTGTCCAGGGTGCGCGCTTGGGTCTGCACCTGTTGCGCGGATGCGGATGCGCTCAGGGCGAGCAAGGCCAGAGCGTAGGCGGCGCTCAGCGGGCACCGCAGCGGGATCGAATGGGGCGGAGCGACAGGCGGCATGCGACGGTGCGGCGGGGATCAGCCTGCATCATGCCATCGCCGTCGCGACGCGCCTGGCATGCGGGTCGCAAGTTCCACGCGAAAGAGCGCCCCTGCGTTGATCCCCCTTTGAAAGCTCCCCCCTTTGAGAAAGGGGGGCTAGGGAGGATTTGCTTTTGATCTCCTTTTCTCCGCTCACCACACCCAAGAGCAAATCCCCCTTAATCCCCCTTTTTCAAAGGGGGAGACCAAAAGCAAAGGCGGAGGCGGGAGCGGGCCTGCCTCAGGGCTTGGCCTCACGATCGAAGCAATGCTCGCCCACATCGTGCAACCAATCGCTGTCGCTGCCGTACTCGTCCTCATCGCTGGCCGTGTCGGTAACGAAGCGCGCGCACAACTGGTAGTCCAAGTCCTCGCCGGCGCGATAGACGTAAGGCGTACCGTCGACCGGGTCCACGATCGACAGATTCATGCCGGGCTGAGCGGCCAAAGCCTTGAGGTCAGGCGGCAAACGGTCGTGCTGGCGCACGTAGTTGTTCACCACATAGGTGATACGGGTCAGATCCTGCACGCGACGCGCGTCCAGGCGCTGCTCGCGCTGCACCGCGGGACCGCCAGTGGTCACGATCGCCGCGACGGACGCCGCCACGATCACGGCCGCGGTCGAGACCAACAGACCGCGCCCCACCGGCCTGCCGCCCGCGCCCTCGACTTCTTCGCGACGCAGATCGCGCAAGTAATAGCCGAAGGCGGTGCCGGCGATGGTCGCCACCACCAGCACCTTCAGCACGAAGCGCACGCTCAGCTCGCCGCCGAGCAGGTTGTAGACCAGCACGGTCATGTCGCCGATCAATACCGACGCCGCGACGAACAGGGTCAAATAGGTCAGCCAGCGGCGCACTGGCGACAGGCGCTTGATCGGATGCAGCGCGACCTCGCGTGCGAGGTAGGCCGAAACGAAGGCGAACACCGGGAAAGCGATGGTCAAAGCCGCGACCGACCAGCGCATGCTCGGCCCGAGGATCGCGGCGCTGGCGTCGTAACCGCTGGCGGCGTCCGGCCACATCCGGTTGATCAGATCGAACAAGAGGCTACCCAGGCTGAAAGCGACGAAATACAAGGTCGCGAACAGCACCAGATAGAGGAAGGCCTCGCGCGCCGACAGCGAGGCGCGCGGCTTCGGCACCGGTACCACGAAGCCCACGTCGGCATAGGCATCGAGCATGCCGCGCGTCTGCTCCGCGGTCCAACCGGCCTTGCCCAAGGCCTGCGCGATCGCCTCCTTGGATTGGCCGCGCATCAGCGCTTCGCGTACGAACAGCTCCAGTTCCTGGGTTCCCGCCGCCATGCCCTGTTCTCCTGAGTGGACGCGGCGAATCTAGCAGCTTCGCCGCGGCGCCCGACGGCGATCGCAGGGGTCGAGCATTACGCTACCGGCGGGTGCGGGCTACGCTACGCCGCGTCACCTGTGGCGCCCCAGCTGGCCGGAACACGGGCCGTTCGTAGCTCTTGCCCAGTTACAGAAACGCCGCAGAATCGCGCCAACACGGGCCGCGTTGAGCCTGGACGATGTGCGGGCCCCATAATCGAACGCGGCCCGACGGCTTCGGGTTTCGCCTGGCGCAGTTCCCTCGCAATCAAGGAAGACGAGCATGAGCTTCACGCATATCGCCCCCCTGGTCGTTCTGTCGCTGGCGCTCGCCAGCGCCGCCGCGCCGGCACCCGCTGCCAGTACCCGCGAGGCCGGCAAGCCGGCTTGCGAGCTCGACGCGTACTCCAAGGAAACCGATCCCAAGGGGCTCAATGTCCGCTCCGGCCCGTCGATCGACGCGCCCATCCTGGCCACCCTGCCGGGCTGGAAGCCGCCGGGGCCCGACGACGAGCTGGAAGGACATCTCCCGGTCGGATTCACCATCGTCGAGGCGCGCAACGGTTGGGTGCGCATCGCCGAGGTATCGATTCCAGACCCGGGCAGCGGCGCCCACCAGGCCTCCGCGATCAGCGGCTGGGTCAGCGGCAAGAAGGTCGGCTACGCCCTGCAAACCGAGGCCGGCTTCGAACGGCCCGATCCGAACAGCCCGGCGCTGATCCAGCAGGACGGAGGGGTCGTTCTCGACGACGCGATCGGCATCAGCGACTGTTCCGGAGAGTGGGCGCGGATCGACTTCGGCGATCCGCGATCGCCGAAACGCGCCTGGTTCCGCGGCCTGTGCGGGTCGATCGAGACCACTTGCGACGGCCGCGTCGGCGACGAGAGTCGGGATGAGGACACGCCGCCGCTCGCTCATTAGCCGAGCGCGGCATGCCGATCGGCCGGCCCTTGGCACTTGGCTCGCCGGAACGCCGGCGCGACGGCCGCCACAGCCGAACTCCTCCGCCGCTCAGTTCCCGACCGTGCACGCGACGCTGAAACTCACCGAGCCGTTCGCCGGAAAGGTCGGCAGCACGACGCCTGCCGGGGTCAACAGGTCGGCGGGGGTGGCGGGACACACGCTGCCGCCTGCCGCCGAGCACGCTGTCACCTGGCAGTTGCTCAGGCCGGAAGTCGGGGTGTCCCGCACCACCGCAGCGTCGGCGGCGGAAGGGCCGCCATTCGAAACCACGAGCGTGTAGACCGTCTGCGCGCCCGCGATGACCGTCGTGACGTTGTTGGTCTTGCTGATCGACAGGTCGGACGAGCGCAAAGTGTTCGTGTACGTGCATACCGCGGCGTTGCCGCTGGTGATCGTCAAGGTATTGGCCTGCTTGCCGTTCGTGCCCGACAGTGTGTGGCCGCCGGTACAAGCCACCGTTGTCGTGTAGTTCGCTGCGTTCGCTCCGGTTTCGGCTGGCAGCGTTATCACGTTGCCGGTCGTCACCGTCACCGGTGCGCCGCTGTTGGCGGCGGTCGGAGCGGTGGCGTTGAACGCCACGGTGTTGTTGGTCCCGCCCGTCGTGGCGCCGATGGTCACCTGATGGCCGGCGATGCTGCCGGCCGCCCATTGCTTCGCCAATTGCAACGTGGTGGTACGCGTGTTCGTGTAGGTGCAGACCGTCGGTGTCGTGCTGTTGGTGATGGTGATCGTCTGCGGCGGCACGCTCGCCGCCAACGTGGTGCCGCCGGTACAGGCGACGGTCGTGGCGTACGACGCCGCCGACGCGCCGCCGCCGAAGGTTTCCGCCGGCAGAGTGACCAGGCTCCCGGCCGCTACCGCCACGGCGGTCCCGGTCGTATTGGTCGGCGCGGTGGAGGCGAAACTGGCGTTGTTGGTGCCGCCCGTGGTCGTCGCGCTCGCCGTATGTCCGGCGGTGCCGTTCACCCAGGTCTTGGCCAGGCTGAGGTTCTGCGCGATCCGCGTGTTGGTGTAGGTGCAGGTGATGTTGTCGCCCGAGCTTGGCGTCAGACTGAAGCTGGTGCCGGTGCCACTCGGCAACACGGTACCCGTCGCGGTGGCGGCCGCATTGGTGCAGGCGAAAGTGGTGTTGTAGACGCCGGCATTGGCGGAGATCGTTTCGCTCAGGTTGTATTGCGTGCCCGCGTCGAACCATTGCACGAGGCCTGGACCGCCCGTCACCGCGGTGCCCGCGCCGCCGGTCGTGTAGGAGGACGCGGCGGTTTGGTTGTTGCCGGTTATGGCGAGCGTGAATTGCTCCGTACCCAGCCGCCCGGCACCGCCGAGCGTGGCCTTGGTGACGGCCAGGCGCGCAGTGCATTGCGAGGCGGTAATGTTGTTGAAGTTCCAGTCGTCGCCCTGGCGCCCGGCAACGTCCTGATAGCGTACGGTCAAGCCAGACCCGGCGATCTGGGTGACGCTGGCAGGTAGCGTCAGCGTGAAGGCACGCGAACCGCCCGCGGGCGCCGTGGTCCCGCCGTTCCAAACCACCGTGGCCCCGTTGGACGCCGTAACCGAAGCGTTGCCGCCGACGGTCTGCCCGGACAGGAAACGGGCGTACTGAGTGCCGTTGATGAGAATCAGAATCGCGGTCTGATCGTTATTGATCGCCGGATTCGCTTCGGTCCAGCTCATGTTGCCGGTAATCACGATGGTGCCGTTCGCGCCTGTGCCGTACCGCGTGATCGCCGCTGCCGCGGAAGGCGCGCGGGTGACGTCCGGGCCGGAGGTGAAATAGCTGCCGGCACCGGCAGGCGTCCAGGCCGCCTGCGCATTGGCCGCGACGCATTGGCGGACGGCCTGCGCCGAGGCCGGAGCGGCCAGAAGCATGCCCAGGGCCACGGCGCTCGCCATCCAGCCCCATCGCGTCAGCAATCCACGCTTTCTAGACGCGGTCCTAGTCACAACCTGGCACGCTGCGTATGCATTCGGCGCGAGCGCCGAGGCCCTGGTGCGCGCTACGTCCTCACCGCTGATGGGCGACTCCATGACGCACTCTTCGACACGAACGGCGGTAATCATCGCGGCCCCCTGAATCAGCCAGCACTGGCATAGTTAAAAGAACCTATCGCCATGTGCGAGCTAAACCGGACATGCATCCGCTCATCTCGGCCACCGCCTTCTTTCCGCCCGCCATATCCCGCGCAAGGAGCCCGGCTTCCGGCCGAAACGTCCACCCGCCGACCGGCGCCCAAAGAAAAAGCGGGCCGTAGCCCGCTTTTTCTCGGATCCAGCGTGGTGCGCGGCGATCACTCGGCCGCGACGCCCTCGCCTTCTTCCACGGCCTTCATCGACAGGCGGATGCGGCCCTGCTTGTCGACTTCCAGCACCTTGACCTTGACCACGTCGCCTTCCTTGAGCTTGTCGCTGACCTTCTCGACGCGCTCGTTGGAGATCTGCGAGACGTGGACCAGACCATCCTTGCCCGGCAGGATGGTGACGAAGGCGCCGAAGTCCATGATCTTGGCGACCTTGCCTTCGTAGATGCGGCCCGGCTCGACGTCGGAGACGATCTGGTCGATGCGCGCCTTGGCGGCCTGCGCGGCGGCGGCGTTGACCGAGGCGATGACGATGGTGCCGTCGTCCTGGATGTCGATCTGGGTGCCGGTTTCCTTGGTGATCGCCTGGATGGTCGAGCCGCCCTTGCCGATCACTTCGCGGATCTTGTCCGGGTGGATCTTCATGGTCAGCAGGCGCGGCGCGTACTCGGACAGCTCCGAGCGCGAGGTGGTGATGGCGTTGGCCATCTCGCCCAGGATGTGCAGGCGGCCGGCCTTAGCCTGGCCCAGCGCGACCTTCATGATCTCTTCGGTGATGCCCTGGATCTTGATGTCCATCTGCAGCGCCGAGATGCCTTCCGAGGTACCGGCGACCTTGAAGTCCATGTCGCCGAGGTGATCCTCGTCGCCCAGGATGTCGGACAGGACGACGAAGTTGTCGCCTTCCTTGACCAGGCCCATCGCGATACCGGCGACCGGCGCCTTGATCGGCACGCCGGCATCCATCAGCGCCAGCGAGCTGCCGCAGACCGAAGCCATCGAGGACGAACCGTTCGATTCGGTGATTTCCGAGACCACGCGGATGGTGTACGGGAACTCTTCCATCGTCGGCATCACGGCCAGCACGCCGCGCTTGGCCAGACGGCCGTGGCCGATTTCGCGGCGCTTCGGACCCATCATGCGGCCGGCTTCGCCGACCGAGAAGGGCGGGAAGTTATAGTGGAACAGGAAGTGTTCCTTGTACTCGCCCGAGACGGCGTCGATGATCTGACCGTCGCGCGCGGTGCCCAGCGTGGCGACCACGATGGCCTGGGTCTCGCCGCGGGTGAACAGCGAGGAACCGTGGGTACGCGGCAGCACGCCGACCTTGGAGGCGATCGGGCGCACGGTGTCGAGCGCACGGCCGTCGATGCGGACCTTGGTGCTCAGCACCGAGTTGCGCATGGTCTGGTACTCGAGCTCGCCGAATTCCTTGGACAGCTCGGCGGTGGCCCAGCCGTCGGCTTCGGCGCGGCCGGCCAGACGCTGCAGCACGTCCTTCTTGATCGCGCCGATGGCGTCGCGGCGCTGCAGCTTGTCGCGCACCTGGAAGGCGGCGGCGAGCTGGTCGCCCACGGCTTCCTTGAGCGCGCCGATCAGGGCGTCGTTCTTGGCCGGAGCTTCCCAGGTCGAGGCCTTGGTGCCGGCTTCGACGACGAGCTCGTTGATGACGTTGATGACCTTCTGCATTTCGCGATGGCCGAACATCACCGCGCCCAGCATGACGTCCTCGGACAGCATCTTGGCTTCGGATTCGACCATCAGCACCGCGTTGGAGGTACCGGCGACGACCAGTTCCAGCTCGGAATCGGCCAGCTCGCTCACGGTCGGGTTCAGCAGGTACTGGCCGTTCTTGTAGCCGACCTTGGCCGCGCCGATCGGGCCCTGGAACGGGGTGCCGGCCAGCGCCATCGCGGCGGAGGCGCCGATCAGGGCCGGGATGTCGCCGTCGACTTCCGGATTCATCGACATCACGGTGGCGATGATCTGGACTTCGTTCTTGTAGTCCTCCGGGAACAGCGGACGGATCGGGCGATCGATCAGACGCGAGATCAGCGTCTCCTTCTCGGTCGCGCGGCCCTCACGCTTGAAGAAGCCGCCCGGGATGCGGCCGCCGGCGTAGAACTTCTCCTGGTAATCGACGGTGAGCGGGAAGAAATCCTGCCCCTCGCGCGCGCTCTTGGCGGCGACGGCGGTCACCAGCAGTACGGTGTCGTCCATCTTGACGATCACGGCGCCGCTGGCCTGGCGAGCGATCTCGCCGGTCTCCAGCGTTACCTGGTGGTTGCCGTACTGGAAGGTCTTGGTAATTTTTGCCACGTTGGGTTCCTTCGGTTCGATACGTTCCGGTGGGGGCCCTTGCCCCACCCGGTCGGCCGCCGTAACGGCCTGCGGTTTGGTGTGCACCCTGGCCCGGGCATCCGCCCCGGCCGGTCACGCGGTCCGGACTGCCGGACCTGGGCCGTGGCGGTCCGGACCAAAGCGGTCCCGGGCCGATCGGCTGGCGCTGCATCCTGCATCGCCGCGGGCGCGGTTCCGAAGATTCCGGTCCCGCAAAAGAAACCGCGGCGCATCGCTGCGCCGCGGTCGGTATCGGTTAGCGGCGCAGACCGAGCTTTTCGATCAGGGCCTTGTAACGCTCGTTGTCTTTACGCTTCAGGTAGTCGAGCAGGCTGCGGCGGCGGTTGACCATCTGCAGCAGGCCGCGCCGGCTGTGGTGATCCTGCTTGTGCTGCTTGAAGTGACCGGTGAGCTGCTCGATGCGAGCGGTGAGCAGGGCGACCTGGACTTCCGGCGAACCGGTGTCGTTGGCGCCGCGCTTGTTGTCTTCAATGATCTTGCTGGTGTCGATGGACATTTTTCTCTTCCGATGCGTGGCCTGCAGAAGCGAATCGGTCGCGGCATTGCCGCTCCGACGCACCGCCTGGCTCGCCGTTTGCTAGTGAGGTGGGATGCCGTTCAAGCCCTGGTGCAGGCGAAGTGCTTGAAAAGCGGCGGAATTGTAACAGCCCGTGGCGGCGAATGCGACCGCGATTACGGCCGGCCGCGCCCCGACCGCCGGCCTTTCAGTCCCGCGCCGAGTCGCGTTCAGTTTCGGTGTCCTCGCCCTGTGCCGGGCGCGCCGCGTCCTGCGCCTGCCGCACGGCTTCGAGACGGCGCTGCTTGAGGGCTTCCGGCTGGGGCCGCCGCGCATCGGTGCTGGACGGCGTTGCGCCCTGCCCGCTCGCGGCCGCGCCGCGATCGGCGCGCATGCGGCGCAGGCCGTCGGTCATGGCCTTCACGTCGGCCTTGAGCTGCAGGCGCCAGCGGCCGTCGATGCGGCGCAGGCTGGCGATGTCCATGGTGGTCACCGGCGTGTCGCTGAGCCCGGAGCGCATGACGGTACGGGTGACGGCGTGGTACTGGTCGTCGCCCTCGGGAATGGCGCCGACGACCTGCACGCTGTCGATGCTGATGCCGCCCAGATTCTTCATGGTGCCGCTCATGAACGCGGCGAAGAACCCGGCATCGTCCAGGCGCCGGATCTGCTCGGGCGTCTGGCCGCCGAACAGCGCGAGCAGGCGCGGATTGGCGGTGCCGGTGCCCTCGACCAGCTCTCCGAGCAGGCCGCGCAGGTCGGTCAGGGCGGCCGGATCCATCAGACCGGCCAGGCACCGCCAGTCCTGGCGGCGGCTGCATTCGGCGGAGGCGTCGATCACCGCCTGCGGGCGGGTGCTGTCGACGGGCGCGGCGCCCTGGGGCGGCGCAGCGGCGGCGCAGACGGGCATCGCGGCCAGGAGCAGCACCGCGGCCAGCATCGGATTGGATCGCTTCATCATCAGTCCCTCGGTCGTGGTCGCGCGCGCCGGTGCCGGTGCGGCCTCAGGCATCCCGATCGGAGGCCGGATCCGTCGCGACCGTAACCGCTGCCGGGCTGCCGCTCAACACCGCCCAGCGGAACAGGCGCTGCGGCTGCAGACGCTGCTGCGCATCGCGCTGGCCCAGGCCCAGGCAGCGGCCGTCCGTGTCGAAGATCGCGACCAGGCCCGGCTCGCCCTCGGCGCAGGCCACGGATTGGCCGTAACCGATGCGGCGCTGGGCCTCCGCGTCGACCTGCACGCGCTCGAACCCGGCCAGGCCGGCTTCGATCGGCAGCAGGCAGGCGTCGAGCGCGGCCTCGCCCTGCTCGGCCAGCGCACGCAATTCGTCGAGCGTGAACATGCGCGGCTGGGCGAAGGGCTCGACCCATAGCCGGCGCAGCGTGGCCACGTGCGCACCGCAGCCCAGGGTTTCGCCGAGGTCGCGCACCAGGCTGCGCACGTAAGTGCCCGAGCCGCACTCCACGTGCAGGCGCAGGCGCGCGCCGTCGCGCTCGAGCACGCGCAGCGCATGCACGCTGACCTCGCGTTCGGGCGCTTCGATGGTCTCGCCGCGGCGGGCCTTGGCGTACAGCGGTTCGCCGCCCTGCTTGAGCGCGGAATAGATCGGCGCGCGCTGGCGGATGTCGCCGCGCAAAGGCGCCAACGCGGCCTCGATCGCCGCGTCGTCGAGCTCCGGCACCGGCCGCTGCAGCAGGACCGCACCGTCGGCGTCGTCGGTGTCGGTGACCGTGCCGAGCACAGCCTGAGTCTCGTAGGCCTTGCGCGCACCCAGCAACAGGCCGGCGATCTTGGTGGCCTCGCCGAAGCACAGCGGCAACAGGCCGGTCGCCAGCGGATCCAGGCTGCCGGTGTGGCCGGCCTTGTCGGCACGGAACAGGTGGCGCACCTGCTGCAAGGCCTGGTTCGAGCTCAGGCCCGGCGGCTTGTCGAGCAGCAACAGCCCGTCCAGGGCGCGGAACACGGTGCGGGGCTTCTTGCTCATGCGGGCATTGTAGGAGCGATGCGGGCGACGGCCAGTAGCGGCGGACGGGCGGTCGCGAAGGACGAAGACGGACCGCCGAGCGGCTGAACCGCATCGGCGTTCGAGGTTGATAGGACCGGCTTTGGGGTAGGAGCGGCGTGAGCCGCGACCGGGATGCCTCGAACGACCGGGCCGGTCGACGTGGCCGTAGGGGCGCGGTCGCGGCTCACGCCGCTCCTACCCCAAGGCCGAATGCCGGCTCAGTCCTGCTCGGACTCCGGCGCCTGCGGCGGCAGATCGCGCAGCAGGTTGTCGATGCGCTCGCCGCGGTCGACCGAGTCGTCGTAGTGGAAGTGCAGTTCCGGCACGTGGCGCAGCTTCATCGCCTTGCCCAGCTGGTAGCGCAGCTCCTTGGACAGCTCCTTCAGCGCCTTGACCGCCTCGCGGGAGCGTTCCTCCTGCAAAGCGGTCACGAACACCTTGGCGTGGGCCAGGTCGCGGGTGATCTCCACGTCGGACACGCTGACCGACGGCAGGCCGTGCTCGCGCACGGCCTCGCGCACCAGCGTGCCCAGCTCGCGGCGGAGCTGCGCGGCGACGCGGTCGGTGCGATGGAACGATTTGTTGCTAGGCATCGATATCCACTGATGATGCGGCGGACGGATCGCTCCGCCCGCCGCGATGACGGTTACAGCGTGCGCTGGACCTCGATGCGCTCGAAGCACTCGATCTGGTCGCCCGGCTTGACGTCGTTGTACGCCTTCACGCCGATGCCGCATTCGGTGCCGTTGCGCACTTCGTCGACGTTCTCCTTGAAGCGGCGCAGCGATTCCAGCTCGCCCTCGAAGACCACCGCATTGTCGCGCAGCACGCGGATCGGCTTGGAGCGCTTGACCACGCCCTCGACGACCATGCAGCCGGCGACCGCGCCGAACTTGGAGCTGCGGAACACGTCGCGCACTTCGGCGATGCCGATGATCTCTTCGCGGATCTCGACGCCGAGGATGCCCGAGGCCACCTGCTTCACCTGATCGATCACGTCATAGATGATCGAGAAGTAGCGCAGGTCGACGCCGTTGCCTTCGATGATGCGGCGCGCGGAGGCGTCGGCACGGACGTTGAAGCCGATCACCGTGGCCTTGGCGGTGGCCGCGGCATTGGCGTCGGACTCGGTGATGCCGCCCACGCCGGAGCTGATCACGTTGATGCGGATCTGGTCGTTGGACAGCGCCATCAGCGACTGACGCAGCGCCTCCACCGAACCCTGCACGTCGGCCTTGATGACCAGGTTGAGGCTCAGCTGGCCCTCGCCCTTGCCCATCTGGGCCATGATGTCTTCCATGCGGTTGCCGGCGGCGGCGACCAGGCGCGATTCGCGGCGCTTGGCGTCGCGCTGCTGCGCGACGTCCTTGGCCAGGCGCTCGTCCTCGACCACCACGAAATCGTCGCCGGCATCCGGCACGCCCGACAGGCCCAGCACCTGCACCGGAATCGACGGACCCGCCGACTCCACCTGCTTGCCGTTCTCGTCGAACAACGCACGCACGCGGCCGTACTGCACGCCGCAGACCAGGTAATCGCCCTTCTTGAGCTGGCCCTGCTGGACCAGCACCGTGGCGACCGGGCCGCGGCCCTTGTCCAGCGCGGATTCGATGACCGTACCGGTGGCGCGGCCGACCGGCACCGCCGACAGCTCCAGCACCTCGGCCTGCAGCGAAATCGCGTCCAGCAGGCTGTCCACGCCCTGACCGGTCTTGGCCGACAGCTCGACCATCTGGGTGTCGCCGCCGAAGTCCTCGGCGACCACCTGTTCGGCCAGCAGTTCGTTCTTGACGCGCAGCGGATCGGAGTCGGACTTGTCGACCTTGTTGATCGCCACGATCAGCGGCACACCGGCCGCTTTGGCGTGCTGCACGGCTTCGCGGGTCTGCGGCTTGACGCCGTCGTCGGCCGCGACCACCAGCACCACGATGTCGGTCAGCTTGGCGCCGCGCGCGCGCATCGAGGTGAAGGCGGCGTGGCCGGGCGTGTCGAGGAAGCTGATCACGCCGCGGTCGGTTTCGACGTGATACGCGCCGATGTGCTGGGTGATGCCGCCGGCTTCGCCGGAAGCGACCTTGGTGCGGCGGATGTAGTCCAGCAGCGAGGTCTTGCCGTGGTCGACGTGGCCCATGATGGTGACCACCGGCGGACGCGCGACGCGATCGCCCTGCTGTTCCTCGGTATGCGCGATCAGCGCGTCCTCGGCGTCGTTGGCGTTGGCCTTGATCACGGTGTGGCCGAGTTCCTCGGTCACCAGCGCCGCGGTGTCGTGGTCGATGCTCTGATTGATGGTCGCCATGACGCCCATCTTGAACAGCGCCTTGACCACGTCGCCGCCCTTGAGGGCGAGCTTCTGGGCCAGGTCGGCGACCGTGATGGTCTCGCCGATCGCGACTTCGCGCACGATCGGCGCGGTCGGACGCGAGAAGCCGTGGGCGCCGCCGCCGGAGCGGCTCTGCTCGGCCTGACGGCGCGGCTTGGACTTGCCGCGCGCGCTGCTCGTGCGGCGGGCGCGGTCGGAGGCGCTCAGGTGCAGCTGGCCGGCGAAGCGGTTGGCGGCATCGTCGTCCTCGACGCCGGCGACCATCGCGTGCGAACCGCGGGTCTTGTGGCGCGGCGCGTTGTGGTCGACGCGCGCCGGTTCCGGACGCGCCGGCGCCGGCTTCGGATGACCGTGGCCGTGCGTGGTCGGCGGCTTGCGCGCGGGCGCCTCGTCGTCCTCGGCCGGCACGATCGCGCTGGCATCGGCCAGCTTGGCCTTCTGCTCTTCCTCGGCCTTGGCGCGCGCGGCCTCTTCGGCCTCGCGGCGCGCGGCTTCGGCGGCGTCGGCGCGACGCTTGTCGACCTCGGCCAGCTTCTGCTGCTCGGCGAGATTGCGCTGCTTGGACTCTTCGAGCTTGCGCAGGATCTCGGCGCGCTCGTCGGTCGGCTCGCCCTGGGCCTCGTTGGGCTTGACCAGGGTGACCTTCTTGCGCACGACCACGTCGACGGTGGTGCGGTTCTTGCCGCCACCGACGGTGAGTTCCTGCTTGCGGCTGCGATTGAGCGTGATCTTCTTCGCCGCCTCGCTCTCGTCGGCCGGCTTGTCGGCCTTGCCGTGGGAGCGCTTCAGGAAGCCGAGCAGCTTGACTTTCTCGATGCTGGTCACGACCTGGTCGGGGCCGCTGAAGCTCATGCCGGCCTCGGCCAGCTGCTCCAGCAACTTCTCGACCGGCGTGTTCACCAGTTCGGCCAGCTTGCGGATGGTGGTTTGCTGCGACATTCGGTGTCCGTTTCCTTCGTGGCGCGGGACGCATCCCGCGCGTGATGGCGCCATTCTAGCCCCGCGCAACGCCTAACACCCCGGCATCGCGCAGGCCCGGATGGCCTGCCCGCGGACCGGGCCCATGCCCGGTCCTGCGAAGCCGGATCGGGGCGCCAGCCGCGATCCGGGGTGCCGGAAGACGCCCGCCAGGGGCCTCTTCCGACCTGAAGCTAATTCCTCACTCGAACCAGTGCTTGCGCGCTTCCATGATCAGGGCCGCGGCGCGGGCTTCGTCCACGCCCTCGATGTCGGTCAGCTCGTCGGTCGCCAGGTCGGCCAGATCGTCGCGCGTGACCACGCCACGGCCGGCCAGCACGAACGCCAGCTCGTCGTCCATGCCTTCCAGCGACAGCAGATCCTCGGCCGGCTGGTGCTCGTCCAGCTCTTCCTCGGCCGCCAGGGCCTCGTTGAGCAGGGCGTCGCGGGCGCGGGCGCGCAGTTCCTCAACGATGTCCTCGTCGAAGCCCTCCACCGCCAGCAGCTCGCCGACCGGCACGTAGGCGATTTCCTCGACCGTGCTGAAGCCTTCCGAGACCAGGATGCCGGCGATTTCCTCGTCGACCTCGAGCTTGTCCTGGAACAGCTGGCGCGCCGAATTCTGCTCGGCTTCGGACTTGGCGGTGACCTGGTCCTGGGTCATGACGTTGAGCTGCCAGCCCGACAGGCGGCTGGCCAGGCGCACGTTCTGGCCGCCCTTGCCGATCGCCTGGGCCAGACGGTCCTCGGCCACAGCCAGGTCCATCGAATGCTTTTCCTCGTCGACGATGATCGACTGCACTTCCGCCGGCGCCATCGCGTTGATGACGAACTGGGCCGGGTTGTCCGACCACAGCACGATGTCGACGCGCTCGCCGTTGAGCTCGTTGGACACCGCCTGCACGCGCGAACCGCGCATGCCGATGCAGGCGCCGATCGGATCGGTGCGGTTGTCGTGCGCGAGCACGGCGATCTTGGCGCGGTCGCCCGGATCGCGCGCGCAGGCCTTGATCGAAACCAGGCCCTGGCCGACTTCCGGCACTTCCAGCTTGAACAGCTCCATCATGAATTCCGGCGCCGCGCGGCTGATGAACAGCTGCGGGCCGCGCGGCTCGGTGCGCACGTCGAACAGGTAGCCGCGCACGCGGTCGCCGGCGCGCAGCACGTCGCGCGGAATGCCCTTGTCCTTGGGAATGATCGCCTCGGCGTTGCCGCCCAGGTCGACGTAGATGTTGCCGCGCTCCACGCGCTTGACGATGCCGGTGACCAGCTCGCCGACGCGATCCTTCCAGGCGTCCACGACCTGGGCGCGCTCGGCCTCGCGCACGCGCTGCACGATGACCTGCTTGGCGGCCTGGGCGGCGATGCGGCCGAAATCCGGGTTTTCGATCTGCTCTTCGATGTAGTCGCCGACCTCGACGCCCTCGACCTCGTCGACGGCATCCATCAGACGCACCTGGCGGTCCGGCGACTCCATCACCACGTCGTCGGCCACGACTTCCATGCGGCGGAAGGTTTCGTAGCTGCCGTCCTTCTGATCGATGGACACGCGCACCAGCACGTCCTCGTCGTGGTAGCGCTTCTTGGCGGCGGACGCCAGCGCGGCCTCGATGGCCTCGAAGATGACCTCGCGCGGCACGCCCTTCTCGTTGGCGACCGCGTCAACTACCAGCAACAGTTCCTTGCTCATCTCGTCACTCCGCACGGGTCGGCTCGCGGGCCGCCGGCTCTAGGGTTGGTTAATGCTCGTTGGATTGCCAATGCGTCGCGAAGCCCGCGCCCTTATGAAGTCTTGGGCTTCGCCGGTTTTTTCTTGTCGTCTTTGGGCTTGGCCTTGCCCGGCTTGGTCGGCGCCAGTCCCAGCGCGGCCCAGTCCGGCACCAGCCGCGCCTTGTCGATGTTGGAGAACGGCACGCTGTAACGCGCGCCGTCGATCGCGAACACCACCTGCGCGCCCTCGACGCCGACGATCTCGCCCTGCAGCCTGCGACGGCCCTCATGCGGCAGCTTCAGGCCGACCTTGGCGGTCTGGCCGGCAAAGCGCGCGTAATGGTCCAGCGCGAACAGCGGGCGGTCGATGCCCGGCGACGACACTTCGAGGGTGTAGTTGCCGCTGATCGGATCCTCGACGTCCAGCTGCGCCGACACTTCGCGGCTCACCGCCTCGCAATCCTCGATCGTCACCATGCGCGGCTCGCCGTCGGCGCCGCTGGCGTCGTCGGCGGGCACGTCGATGTACAGGCGCAGCACCGCGCTGCCGGGCGACGGCAGGTATTCGGCGCCCAGCAATTCCACGCCCAGCGAACGGATCGTCGGGGCGAGCATCGCGGCGATTTGGACGGCTTTATCCGACAAGCGCTGACTCCTGCGGCTTAGGATCGACGGCGTAGCGGGATCGATCGTTACGTTGAACGGTGTTTCGGACGAACCGATGCGAAAACACGAACGCGAAAAACAACAAGGGGCCCGGTGGGCCCCTTGTCCGTACAACTGGATTTCGGTGTGACGGCGCGAGCAGAGCGCCTTCACAAAGCCCGACCTGGTTCGATAAAAAAGCCTCGGTGAAGAGGCTTCCTTACTGACCGCCGTTGAACCGGCGGCTTCGAACCGAAGCTGGTAGCGGGGGCAGGATTTGAACCTGCGACCTTCGGGTTATGAGCCCGACGAGCTGCCAGACTGCTCCACCCCGCATCAGGCCGACCATCATAACGGCCGACTAAACTTCCTGCAAGCCCGCATTCACTTTTTTTTTCTACATCCAGTGATGGGGCTTTGCCGCGACACACAACATGTAGGCATGCGGCCGGCTTTCAAGCGCCGGCCGCGCCTTTATTTTCAGTCCGCCGATCAGCCCGCGAAAGCGCGCTGGCACCAGGCCATGATCGGGTTCCAGGCCAGGCCCAGGGCCAACAGGGCCAGGGCGTTGACGCCGAACACCACGTTCAAGGGACGGTCCTCGCGCAGCGCGGGCTGCGCACCGTCGGGCTCGTCGAAGTACATGGCCTTGATCACGCGCAGGTAGTAGAAGGCGCCGATCACCGCGAACACGATGCCGACGATCGCCAGCCACATCATCCCGCCCTGCAGCGCGGCGCGCAGCACCGCCAGCTTGGCCCAGAACCCCAGGAAGGGCGGCAGGCCGGCCAGCGAGGCCATCACGCACAGGACCAGACCGGCCATCCACGGGCTGCGGGCGTTGAGGCCCTTGTAGTCGTCGATGCGGTCGGCCTCGAAGCCGCGGCTGGACAGCACCACGATCGCGCCGAAGGCCGCGGCCGACATCAGCGAGTAGCTGATCGCGTAGAACATCGCCGCCGCCAGGCCCTGCTCGCCGCCGCCGGCGATGCCCAGGAACAGGAAGCCGACGTGGGAGACGGTCGAATACGCCAGCAGGCGCTTGAGGTTGGTCTGCACCAGCGCGCTGAGGTTGCCGATCGCCAGCGACATCACGGCCAGCCAGGCCAGGGCCAGGCGCCAGTGATCGTCGAGCGGGCCGACGCCGACTTCGAGCAGGCGGTAGGTCATGCCGAACGCGGCCAGCTTGGGCGCCGAGCCGATGAACAGCGTGATCGGGGTCGGCGCGCCCTGGTAGACGTCGGGCAGCCACATGTGGAACGGCGCGGCGCCGAACTTGAAGGCGATGCCGGTCACCACGAACACCACGCCGGTGATCAGCATCAGCGACGAGGGATTGCCGTAGGCGCTGGCGCCGATCTGGCCCAGGTCCAGCGAGCCGGTGGCGCCGTAGATCAGCGACAGGCCATACAGCAGCAGGCCCGAGGCCAGCGCGCCCAGCACGAAATACTTGATCGCCGCTTCCGAGGCCAGCGGGCTGTCGCGGTCGATCGCGACCAGCGCGTAGGAGCACAGCGCCAGCATTTCCAGGCCCAGGTAGACCATCACCAGGCTGCCGGCCGAGACCAACAGCATCATGCCGGCGGTGGCGAACAGCATCAGCACGGCGACCTCGCCCTTGTAGAGCTCGCGCTCGCGCAGGTAGGACCAGGTGTAGATCATCGACAGCACGCTGACCACGCCGATCGCCAGCTTGAGCACGTCGGCGGCGGTATCGCGCACGAACATGCCGCCCAGCACCGTGCCCTGCCCGCCCACGCCGAAGGCGATCAGGGCGGTGGCGACGATCAGCACGACGATCGCGAAGGCGTGGCTGACGATGCGACGGCGCTCGGGCACGAACAGGTCGATCATCAGCAGCGCGAACGCGCCGACGATCACCACCAGCTCGGGCAGCAAGGGCATCAGGTCGGCGAGTCCTCGTACAGGCATGTTCATGCGTTACAGCCCCATCGGCAGCTTGGAGGTGGCGATCTGCGTCGCCAGGTTGGCGATCGCCGGTTCCATCAGGTCGGTGAGCGGCTTGGGATAGACGCCCAGGAGCAGCACGCCGGCGGCGAACACGCCCAGCACCAGCGCCTCGCGCGGATTGATGTCTTCCAGTTCGGCGACATGGGCGTTGCCGACCTCGCCCCAGATCGTGCGCTTGACCAGCCACAGGGTGTAGGCGGCGCCGATGATGAGGGTGGTGGCGGCGACGAAGCCGATCATCGGATGCTTCTGGAACGCGGCCAGGATCACCATGAATTCGCCGACGAAGCCCGACGTGCCCGGCAGACCGGAGTTGGCCATCGCGAACAGCACCACGAACGCCGCGAACCAGGGCATCACATTGGCGACGCCGCCGTAGTCCTTGATCATGCGGCTGTGCATGCGGTCGTAGAGCACGCCGACGCAGGTGAACATCGCGCCCGACACGAAGCCGTGGCTGATCATCTGCACCATCGCGCCCTGCAGGCCCAGGCGGGCGGCGTCGACGTTGCCGTAGTCGCGCACCAGGGCGAAGGAAATGAAGGTGCCCAGGGTGACGAAGCCCATGTGCGAGACCGACGAATACGCGATCAGCTTCTTCATGTCCTCCTGCACCAGCGCGACCAGGCCCACGTAGACCACCGCGATCAGGCTCAGCGCGATCACCAGCCAGGCCCACTCCTGCCCCGCGTCCGGCACCACCGGCAGGGTGAAGCGCAGGAAGCCGTAGCCGCCGATCTTCAGCATGATCGCGGCCAGGATCACCGAACCGGCGGTCGGCGCCTCGACGTGCGCGTCCGGCAGCCAGGTGTGGACCGGGAACATCGGCACCTTGACCGCGAAGGCGATCAGGAATCCGAAGAACAACCACATCTGCTCGGTCGCGGTCAGCGACAGCGCGTACCAGTCGGCCAGCTGCCAGCTACCGCTCTTGAGGAACAGGTAGATCAGCCCGACCAGCATGAACACCGAGCCGAGGAAGGTGTACAGGAAGAACTTCACCGCGGCGTAGACGCGGCGCGGGCCGCCCCAGACGCCGATGATGATGAACATCGGGATCAGCATGCCCTCGAAGAACACGTAGAACAGCATCGCGTCCATGGCCGAGAACACACCCACCATCAAGCCTTCCAGGATCAGGAAGGCCGCGTAGTACTGGTTGACGCGCTTGTCGATCGAACCCCAGGCGCTGATCAGCACCAGCACCGTGGTCAGCGTGGTCAGGCCGATCAGGGCCACCGAGATGCCGTCGGCGCCCAGGTGGTAGCGGATGTCGTAGGCCGGGATCCAGGCGCGGTCCTCGAGGAACTGCATGCCGGGGTTGGCGTGGTCGAAACCGCTGAACAGGAACACGCTCAGCGCCAGCGTGACCAGGCCGATGGCCAGCGCGAACCAGCGCGCGGAACCGGCGCGCTGGTGGCCGAACGCCAGGGTGGCCAGACCGCCGACGATCGGCAGCCAGATGATCGCCGACAGCAAGTAGGTGCTCAGCAAGGGTACGGTGCTCTGCAAGGGCTCGGGGCTCACGTCTCGGTCCTTGTCGGGTTAGCGCCAGTAGCGAATCAGCACGGCCAGCAGTGCAATCAGGCCGAGGATCATCGCGAAGGCATAGTGATAGAGGTAACCGGATTGCGCGCGGCGCACGATCCCGGCGACGAAGTCGACCAGACGCGCGCTGCCTTCGACGACACCGCCGTCGATGAGGCGGCTGTCGACCTCGCGCGAGGCCTTGCCGATGCGCACGCCGCCGGCGGCGAAGCCGTCGATCCAGAGCTTGTCGAAGTAGAACTTCTCTTCCAGCACGCGGATCGGCAGCGCGAACAGCTTGCGCGCCTTGGCCGGCAGCTCCGGCTTCCACCAGTACATGATCGTGGCCAGGGCGAAGCCGGAGAAAGCCAGCCAGAACGCGGGCGCGACGAAGCCGTGCAGCGCGAATCCGGTCGGACCGTGCTCCCACGCCTCCTTACCCACCAGCGCCACGGTGTCGCGCAGCGGCGCCAGGTCGATCGCGCCCAGGAAGTACGGCAGCTGCTGCACATGACCGGTCCAGTCGGTGCCGAACAGCATCGGGCCGGCGGTGAAGTAGCCGATCAGCACCGACGGGATCGCCAGCAGGATCAGCGGCAGCGTCACCACCCACGGCGACTCGTGCGGCTCGTGCGGACCGTGGTGGCCATGGTCGTCGTGCGCATGCTCGTCGTGGGCGTGGCCGTCGTGCTTATGCGCGTCGTGCGCATCGTGGTGCGCATCGTGACCGTGGTCGGCATGGGCGTCGCGGAAACGCTCCTTGCCGTGGAAGGTCATGTACAGCAGGCGGAAGCTGTAGAACGCGGTCACGAAGGCGCCCAGCAACACCGCGTAGTAGGCGTACTGCGACACCCAGGTCGCGTGCGCGCCGTTGGCGGCGTGGTGCGCGGCCTCGATGATGGTGTCCTTCGAGTAGAAGCCGGAGAAGAACGGCGTGCCGACCAGGGCCAGCGTGCCGAGCAGGCTGGTCCAGTAGGTGATCGGCATGTACTTGCGCAGGCCGCCCATCTTGCGCATGTCCTGCTCGTGGTGCATGCCGATGATGACCGAGCCGGCGGCCAGGAACAGCAGCGCCTTGAAGAAGGCGTGGGTCATCAGGTGGTACACCGCCGACGAGTACGCCGACACGCCCAGCGCCACGGTCATGTAACCCAGCTGCGACAGGGTCGAGTACGCGACCACGCGCTTGATGTCGTTCTGCACGATGCCCATCAGGCCGGTCCAGAACGCGGTGGTGGCGCCGATGAACAGCACGAAGTTCAACGCGGTCTGCGACAGCTCGAACAGCGGCGACATGCGCGCCACCATGAAGATGCCCGCGGTCACCATGGTCGCGGCGTGGATCAGCGCCGAGATCGGGGTCGGGCCTTCCATCGAGTCCGGCAGCCACACGTGCAGCGGCACCTGCGCCGACTTGCCCATGGCGCCGATGAACAGGCAGATGCAGATCGCGGTCGCCGCCGACCAGATCACCGGCTCGGCGGTGATCGCCCAGGTGTGGCCGAACAGGCTGAGGCTTCCGCCCCAGATGCCGATCGTGCGGCCGGCGATGTCGCTGGCCTTGGCGAACACCACGCCGTAATCGAGCGAACCGGTCGCCCACAGAATGCCGGCGATGCCGAGCAGGAAGCCGAAGTCGCCGACGCGGTTGACCAGGAAGGCCTTGAGATTGGCGAACACCGCGGTCGGACGCTTGAACCAGAAGCCGATCAGCAGGTACGACACCAGGCCCACCGCTTCCCAGCCGAAGAACAGCTGCAGGAAGTTGTTGCTCATGACCAGCATGAGCATGGAGAAGGTGAACAGCGAGATGTAGCTGAAGAAACGCTGGTAGCCCGGATCCTCGGCCATGTAGCCGATGGTGTAGATGTGCACCAGCAAGGAGACGAAGGTGACCACCACCATCATCATCGCGGTCAACTTGTCGACCATGAAGCCGACGTTGGCCTCGATGCCGCCGACCTGGAACCAGGTGTAGAGGTTCTCGTTGAACGGGAGCGCGGCCTGCGCGACCAGCTGCCACAGCACGTAGCACGACAGCGCGCAGCTGGCGGCCACGCCCAGGATGGTGACGGTGTGCGCACCGGCGCGGCCGACCTGACGGCGGAACAGACCGGCGACGATCGCGCCCAGCAGGGGCGCGAGCACGATCGCGAGCAGGACGGACTTGGAAAGTACGACGGGTTGCATGCCGGTCAGCCCTTCATCGTGTCGATTTCAGCGACGTTGATCGTGCGCCGGTTGCGGAACAGCGTGACCAGGATCGCCAGGCCGATGGCGGCCTCGGCGGCGGCGACGGTCAGGATGAAGAACACGAACACCTGACCGGCCGGATCGGCCAGCTGGCGCGAGAACGCGACGAAGTTGATGTTGACGGCGAGCAGCATCAGCTCGATCGACATCAGCAGCACGATCACGTTCTTGCGGTTGAGGAAGATGCCGGCGACGCTGATGCAGAACAGCGCCGCGCCCAGCGCGAGGTAGTGGCCCAGGGCCAGACCGGCTCCGAAGAATTCGCTCACGGCTTGGCCTCCTGGGCGGGCGCTTCGGGCTCGGGTTCGGATTCGACCGACAAGGGCTTGGTCGCCTCCATCTTGACCATGCGCAGGCGGTCGCCGGCGCGCACGCGCGCCTGCTCCGACGGGTTCTGGTGCTTGGCGCCCGGACGGCGGCGCAGGGTCAGCATCACCGCGGCGATCACCGCCACGGTCAGGATCACCGCGGCGACCTCGAACGGCAGCAGGAAGTCGGTGAACAGCGCGCGCGCCAGCCACTTGGTGTTCTCGCCGCCGGACGGATCGGCGGTCAGCGGCACGGCGACGTTGGCCTTGACCCCGATCAGGGTCAGCATCTCCACCAGCATCACCACCGCCACCAGCAGGCCGACCGGCAGATAGCGCACGTAGCCTTCGCGCAGCGGCGCCACGTCGATGTCCAGCATCATGACCACGAACAGGAACAGCACCATCACCGCGCCGACGTAGACCAGGATCAGGGCCACGCCGAGGAACTCGGCGCCGGCGATGATCCACACGCAGGCGACCGAGAAGAAGGTCAGCACCAGGCTGAGCGCGGCGTGCACCGGGTTCTTGACGCTGATCACCGCCACCGCGGCTGCGGTGGCCGCGAAGGCGAAGACGTAGAAAGCGATCTGGGCGAGATCCATATCGGGCACTCAGCGGAAGGCGGCGTCGGCGGCGCGGCGCTCGGCGATCTCGGATTCGAGACGGTCGCCGATCGCCAGCAGCTGCGGTTTGGTGACGATGTTCTGTCCGCGCTGGTCGAAGTGGTATTCGTGGATGTGGGTTTCCACGATCGAGTCGACCGGGCAGGACTCTTCGCAGAAACCGCAGAAGATGCACTTGAACAGGTCGATGTCGTAACGCGTGGTGCGGCGGGTGCCGTCCTCGCGCTTGGTCGAGTCGATGGTGATCGCCAGCGCCGGGCACACCGCCTCGCACAGCTTGCAGGCGATGCAGCGCTCTTCCCCGTTGGGATAGCGGCGCAGCGCGTGCACGCCGCGGAAACGCGGCGACTGCGGCGTCTTCTCCATCGGGTACATCAGCGTGTACTTGGGCTTGAACAGGTACTTGAGCGTCAGCCCCAGGCCCTGCGCGAGCTCGATCAGGAGCAGGCTCTTGAAGTAGGAAACGATGCGATTCATGTCTTTGGAGGCCTGTCCTTACACGCCGGGCTCGAACACGCCGTAGTACGCCATCACCGCGACCACGCAGATCCAGGCGATGGTGAGCGGAATGAACACCTTCCAGCCCAGGCGCATGATCTGGTCGTAGCGGTAACGCGGGAACGAGGCGCGGAACCAGATGAAGCAGCTGGCGAAGAAGAACACCTTCGCGAACAGCCACCACCAGCCGTCGACCGAGAGGAACGGGATGCCCAGGCCCTGGAACGGGCTCAGCCAGCCGCCGAGGAAGAAGATCGAGGTCAGGAAGCTGATCAGGATCATGTTGGCGTATTCGGCCAGGAAGAACAGCGCGAACGCCGAACCCGAATACTCGACCATGTGGCCGGCGACGATCTCGGACTCGCCCTCGACCACGTCGAACGGCGCGCGGTTGGTCTCGGCCACGCCGGAGATGAAATACACCACGAACAGCGGCAGCATCGGCAGCGCGAACCACTCCAGCGCGCCGGCGTTGCCGGACTGCGCCATCACGATGTCGGTGAGGTTGAGGCTGCCGGCGCCGACCATCACGCCGACCATGGCGAAGCCCATCGCGATCTCGTAGGACACGACCTGCGCCGCGGCGCGCATCGCGCCGAGGAAGGCGTACTTCGAGTTCGAGGCCCAGCCAGCCAGGATGATGCCGTACACGCCCAGCGAGGTCATCGCCAGCAGGTACAACAGGCCAGCGTTGGCGTTGGACAGCACCAGCTGCGTATCGAACGGCACCACCGCCCAGGCCGCGAACGCGGGCGCCAGGGTCAGCAGCGGCGCCAGCTTGTACAGGAAGGGCTCGGCGCGGGCCGGCTGGATCACTTCCTTGAACAGCAGCTTGAACACGTCGGCGAAGGCCTGAAGGATGCCCATGCCCACGTACATCGGACCGCGGCGTACGTGCATCCAGCCGATCAGCTTGCGCTCCCAGACCACGTAGAACGCCACGGTGATGATCACCGGCATGGCGATCAGCAGGATCTTCAGCACGATCCAGGCGACCGCGCCGGCGTTGCCGAACGACAGGAACCATTCGCGGGTCGGGTCGACCAGTTGGCTAGTGAACATACCGTCCGTCATGGCTTAAGCCCTCCCCGCCTGCACGCGACCGGCGCCCAGCGGCGCGGTGGCGCCGTGGCCGCTTTCGATCCAGACCGTGCCGCGCGCGACCTTGTCGCTGGTGGCGACCGGCAGGGTCGCGGTACCGGCGGCGGTGCCGAACTTGCCGACCACGCCATCGGCGAGGCCGACGGCCTGTGCGTCGAGCGGATGCAGCACGGCGCGCGGTTCCAGATTGAGCGGATGCGACTGCAGCGCGGCCGCGCGGCGCACGGTGGCGTCGCTGCGGTAGATCGCGATGCTGGCGGCGACCTCGAAGCCCTCGCCCGCCACGTTCGCGGCCTTGCCGGCCACCGGCTTGAGGTCGCGCGTCTGGATGCCCGCACGCAGGCCGGCCAGATCGGTGAAATCGAAACCGTTGGCGCCCAGCTCGCCACCGAGGGCGCGCAGCACGCGCCAGCCGGCGCGCGCCTGGCCGGGCAGCTTGCCGCCGGCGTTCGCGTTCTGGTCGCGGCCGTCGAGGTTGGTCAGGCTGGCGTCGATTTCCGGCAGCAGCCCGATCGGCAGGATCACGTCGGCGACAGCGCGGGTCGAACGGCAGGCGTAATGGCTGAACGCCACGACCTGGGCCTGGCCCAGCGCCTTCAGCGCGGTCGCGGTGTCGGCGAAATCCAGACCCGGCTCGATGCCGTAGATCACATAGGCGCTGCGCGCATCGGCGAGCATGCCCCGGGCGTCGCGCGCGCTGGGCAGCACGCCGTGACGGCTCAGGCCCAGCGCGTTGGCGCCCTGCGGGATGCGGCACAGCGCGGCACCGGTGGCGGCGGCGAAATCGGCGGCGGCGGCACGGATCGCGGCCGCGTGCGGACCGTTCTCGGCCAGCGCGCCCAGCACGATGGCGACGCGCGTGCCGGCCTTGGCGGCGTCGCGCAGCTCGCCATCGGCGAGCGCGGCGGCGAGCTGCGACGGCGCGACGATGCGCTTGCCGGCCAGCTCGAAGGTGAAGTCGAAATCGACCGGATTGACCGCATGCACCTTGGCGCCGCGGGTCCAGGCCTTGCGCACGCGCTGGTGCGCGAGCGGCAGTTCGTGGCGCAGGTTGCTGCCCACGATCACGATCACGTCGGCCTGCGACAACTCGGCAACCGGCATCGCGAAGGCTTCGGCGACCGCACCGTCGGACAGATCGTGCTGGCCGATGCGGTGGTCGAGGTTGCCGGTGCCCAGGCTGTCGGCCAGGCGCGCGAGCAAGGCGCCCTCCTCGTTCGAGGTCGCCGGATGCGCGAGCACGCCCAGCGCGTCGGCGCCGTTGTCGCGCAGTATCTTGGCGGCGCGCGCCAGCGCGTCCTCCCACGTGGTCTCGCGCCATTCGCCGCCGTCCTTGACCATCGGCGCGGTCGCGCGGTCTTCGGCGTACAGGCCCTGGTGCGAATAACGGTCGCGGTCCGACAGCCAGCATTCGTTGACGGCTTCGTTGTCGCGTGGCACCGCGCGCAGCACGTCGCCGCGGCGCACGTGCAGGAACAGGTTGCTGCCCAGCGCGTCGTGGTAGCCCAGCGACTCGCGCGCGGTCAGTTCCCAGGGACGGGCCTGGAACTGGAACACCTTGTTGGTCAGCGCGCCGACCGGGCAGACGTCGATGACGTTGCCGGACAGCTCGGTGGTCAGCGGCTTGCCGTCGTAGGTGCCGATCTGCAGGTTCTCGCCGCGGTACATGCCGCCCAGCTCGTAGGTGCCGGCGACTTCCGCGGTGAAGCGCACGCAGCGAGTGCACTGGATGCAGCGGGTCATTTCGGTGGCGACCAGCGGGCCCATGTCCTCGTCCGGCACCACGCGCTTGCGCTCGGCGAAGCGGCTGACCGAACGGCCGTAGCCCATCGACAGGTCCTGCAGCTCGCACTCGCCGCCCTGATCGCAGATCGGGCAGTCCAGCGGGTGGTTGACCAGCAGGAACTCCATCACGTTGCGCTGCGACTTGAGCGCCTTTTCGCTGCGGGTGACGACCTTCATGCCGTCCATCACCGGCGTGGCGCAGGCCGGCGCCGGCTTGGGCATCTTCTCGACTTCGACCAGGCACATGCGGCAGTTGGCCGCGATGCTGAGCTTGTCGTGGTAGCAGAAGCGCGGGATCGGAATACCGACCTTGTCCGCGGCCTGGATGATCATCGAGCCCTTGGGCGCGGCCGTCTCGACGCCGTCGATGAAGACGGTGACGTGGTCGGGCGGCAGGTTCGGATTGACCGGCTGCGCACTCATGCGGCCACCTTCTCGACCACCGTACCGGCGGCTTGATCGTCGACGAGGAAACGCTTGTTCACGATCGCGTACTCGAACTCGTTCCAGTAGTGGCGCAGGAAACCCTGCACCGGCCACGCGGCGGCCTCGCCGAACGCGCAGATGGTGTGGCCCTCGATCTGTCCGGCGGCGGCGCGCAGCATCTGCAGGTCGTCCAGCGTGGCCTGCTTCTCGACGATGCGCGTCAGCATGCGGTACATCCAGCCCGTGCCTTCGCGGCAGGGCGTGCACTGGCCGCAGCTTTCCTTGTAATAGAAGCGCGCGATGCGCTGGCAGGCGCGCACCATGCAGGTGGTCTCGTCCATCACGATCACCGCGCCCGAGCCCAGGCCGGAACCGGCCTTCTGGATCGCGTCGTAATCCATGGTCAGCGCCATCATGGTCTCGCCCGGCAGCACCGGCATCGAGGAACCGCCCGGGATCACCGCCTTGAGCTTGCGGCCGTCGCGCATCCCGCCGGCCATCTGCAGCAGATCGGCGAACGAGGTGCCCAGACGGATCTCGAAGTTGCCCGGATTGGCGACGTGGCCGGACACCGAGAAGATCTTCGGACCGCCGTTGTTGGGCTTGCCCAGGTTGAGGAACCACTCGGCGCCGTTGCGGATGATCGCCGGCACCGAGGCGTAAGTCTCGGTGTTGTTGATCGTGGTCGGCTTGCCGTACAGGCCGAAGTTGGCCGGGAACGGCGGCTTGTAGCGCGGCTGGCCCTTCTTGCCTTCCAGCGATTCCATCAGCGCGGTTTCTTCGCCGCAGATGTAGGCGCCGGCGCCGAGCGCGCCGTAAATGTCGATGTCGACGCCGCTGCCCAGCACGTTCTTGCCCAGCCAGCCGTGCTCGTAGGCTTCCTTCAGCGCCTGCTCGAAATGCTCGAACGGCTCGTGATGGAACTCGCCGCGCAGGTAGTTGTAGGCCACGGTCGAACCGGTGGCGTAGCAGGCGATCGCCATGCCCTCGACCACCGAATGCGGGTTGTAACGCAGGATGTCGCGGTCCTTGGCCGTGCCCGGCTCGGACTCGTCCGAGTTGCACAGGATGTACTTCTGGGTGCCGCTGCCCTTGGGCATGAAGCTCCACTTCAGGCCGGTCGGGAAGCCCGCGCCGCCGCGGCCGCGCAGGCCCGAACCCTTGACCATGTCGATGATCTGGGCCGGGTCGATCTTCTCGCTCAGGATCTTGCGCAGCGCCGCGTAACCGCCGGTCTTGAGATAGTTCTCGTACGACCAGGGCGTGTCGAAATGCAGGGTCGTGTAGACGACCTGATGCTCCTGCGGAGCCGGGCCGACCGGGCCGTAGCCCTGCGAATAGTCGTGGTGATCGTGGTGCGCCATCGGGCCCTGCCTCACTTCAACCCGTCGAGAATCTCGTCCACCTTGGCGGTGTCGAGCTTCTCGCGGTAATGACCGTTGACGACGACCACCGGCGCGCCGCAGCACGCGGCCAGGCATTCTTCCTCGCGCTTGAGGAAGATGCGGCCGTCGGCGGTGGACTCGCCGAGCTTGCAGCCCAGCTTTTTCTCGGCGTGCCGGACCAGGTCCTCGGCGCCGTTGAGCCAGCAGCTGATGTTGGTGCAGAAGGCGACGTTGTGGCGGCCGACCTTCTCGGTCTCGAACATCGAGTAGAAGCTCGCGACCTCGTAGGCCCACACCGGCGGCAGGCCCAGGTACTTGGCGACGCCGGCGATGAGCTCGTCGCTCAGCCAGCCGCCGTTTTGCTCCTGCGCGGCGTGCAGACCCTGCAGCACCGCCGAACGCTTGCGGTCCGGCGGGAACTTGCTCAGCCAGTGATCGATATGCGCGCGCGTCTTGTCCGACAGCACCGCCATCGGATCGACATGCTGCGCGGTTTCGAAATTGCCAGTCGCCTTCATTCGCTCTATTCCTCAGTGATCGCCGCTCGCCCCGGGGGCGATCAGCGGTCGATCTCGCCGAACACGACGTCGTAGGTGCCGATCATGGCCACCACGTCGGCCAGCATGTGACCCTTCACGATCTCGTCCATCGAAGACAGGTGCGCGAAACCCGGCGCACGCAGCTTGCAGCGGAACGGCTTGTTGGCGCCGTCGGAGACCAGGTAACAGCCGAACTCGCCCTTGGGCGCCTCGACCGCGGCGTAGGTCTCGCCGGCCGGCACGCAATAGCCTTCCGAGAACAGCTTGAAGTGGTGGATCAGGGCTTCCATGTCGTCCTTCATTTCCTCGCGCCTGGGCGGCGCGACCTTGAAGTTGTCGACGATGACGGGGCCCGGATTGGCCTTCAGCCATTGCACGCACTGCTTGATGATGCGGTTGGACTCGCGCATTTCCGCGATCCGCACCAGGTAACGGTCGTAGCAGTCGCCGTTGACGCCGACCGGAATGTCGAAATCCACCTCGGCGTACTTGGCGTAGGGCTGCTTCTTGCGCAGATCCCAGGCGATGCCGGAGCCGCGGACCATGGGCCCGGTCATGCCCCAGGCCAGCGCCTGTTCCGGCGACACCACGCCCACGCCGACGGTGCGCTGCTTCCAGATGCGGTTGTCGGTGAGCAGGGTCTCGTACTCGTCGACGCGCTTGGGGAAGTCGTTGGTGAACGCGTCCAGGTAGTCCAGCAGCGAGCCTTCGCGCCACTCGTTGAAGCGCTTGAGGCTGCCGCCCTTCTTCCACGGCGATTCGCGGTACTTGGGCATGCGGTCCGGCAGGTCGCGGTAGACGCCGCCTGGACGGTAGTACGCCGCGTGCATGCGCGCGCCGCTGACCGCCTCGTAGCAGTCCATCAGCTCTTCGCGCTCGCGGAACGCATACAGGAACACCGCCATCGCGCCCAGGTCGAGCGCGTTGGACCCCACCCACATCAGGTGGTTCAGGATGCGGGTGATCTCGTCGAACATGGTGCGGATGTACTGCGCGCGCTCCGGCGCCTCGATCCCCAGCAGGGATTCGATCGCGCGCACGTAGGCGTGCTCGTTGCACATCATCGACACGTAGTCCAGGCGATCCATGTAGCCGATCGACTGGTTGAAGGGCTTGGACTCGGCCAGTTTCTCGGTGCCGCGATGCAGCAGGCCGATGTGCGGATCGGCGCGTTGCACGACCTCGCCGTCCATTTCCAGGATCAGGCGCAGCACGCCGTGCGCGGCCGGATGCTGGGGACCGAAGTTCAGGGTGTAATTGCGGATCTCGGCGTTGTTGAGGCCCGACGTGCTGCTGGCCTTGCCGGTCGGTAGTGCGCTCACTTCTTCACCTCCGCGCGCTGCGCGGCTTCGCCGACGGCCGTCTGATAGCGGGCGTCGTCGCGGATCACGCGCGGCACGCCGACGCGCGGTTCGATCGACACCGGCTCGTAGACCACGCGGCGCTTGTCGGCGTCGTAACGCACTTCGACGTTGCCGATCAGCGGGAAGTCCTTGCGGAACGGATGGCCGACGAAACCGTAGTCGGTGAGGATGCGGCGCAGGTCCGGGTGTCCTTCGAAGACGATGCCGAACAGGTCGAACGCCTCGCGCTCGAACCAGTTCACGCCCGGCCAGATCGGAGTCAGCGAGGCCACCGTCGGCAGGTCGTCGTTCTGCGCGAACGCGCGCAGGCGCAGGCGGCGGTTGTGCTGGTAGGACAGCAGGTGCGCGACCGCGGCGTAGCGGCGCGCGGGCGCGGTCGGCGCGCCGTTGGGCGACTCGCCCCAGACGAAGCGGCCGGCGCTCTTGCCTTCGACGCCGCGCGAGAAACCTTCCGAGGACACGTCGGTGTCCCACTCGTCGCTGCCGTAGCTGAGGTAATCGACGCCGCTGACGTCGACGCATTGTTCGAAGCCGAACTCGTCGCGCAGCGCGCGCGCCGCGTCCAGCCAGTCGGCGGCGCTGGTTTCCAGCGTCACTTCGCCGCGCGGCAGCGCTACGACCACGGCGGCATTGGGAAAGCGCGCGCGCAGGCTGTCGGCGAAAGCGTTAACGGTCTGCGTCATGTCAGCGCATACCCTGCTTGTGCTCGCCGAAGTTGGTGCCGCGGCGGATCTTGCGCTGCAACTGCAGGATGCCGTAGACCAGCGCTTCGGCGGTAGGCGGGCAACCCGGCACGTAGACGTCCACCGGGACCACGCGGTCGCAACCGCGCACCACGGCGTAGGAATAGTGGTAGTAGCCGCCGCCGTTGGCGCAGCTGCCCATCGAGATCACCCACTTGGGGTCGGGCATCTGGTCGTAGACCTTGCGCAGCGCCGGGGCCATCTTGTTGACCAGGGTGCCGGCCACGATCATCACGTCGGACTGGCGCGGCGACGGGCGGAACACCACACCGTAACGGTCCAGGTCCAGGCGCGAGGCGCCGGCGTGCATCATCTCGACCGCGCAGCAGGCCAGGCCGAAGGTCATCGGCCACATCGAGCCGGTGCGCGCCCAGTTCCACAGGGTGTCCAGATTGGTGGTGACGAACCCCTGCTGCAGCAGCGGGTTGTCGCCTTCCGGGCGCAGGATGTCGTCGAGGCGGCCTTCCGGAATCGGGTTGTGCATCAGACCCGAAACGGTGTCGCTGACGGTTTGGATCACTCCCATTCGAGCGCTCCCTTCTTCCAGACGTAGACGAAGCCGAGCAGGAGCATGCTGGCGAAGATGCCCATCTCGATCAGGCCGATCACACCGAGTTCGCGGAACACGGTGGCCCAGGGCACGATGAAGATGATTTCCAGGTCGAAAATGATGAACTGGATGGCGATGAGGTAGTAGCGCACGTCGAATTGCATGCGCGCGGCCTCGAAGGCCTCGAAGCCGCATTCGTATGGAGACAGTTTCTCCACCGTCGGGCGCTTGGGCCCGAGCGTGTTGCCTACCACCAACAGGGCGACGCCAATGACGCTGGCGACGATCAGGAACAGCAGGGTCGGCAGGTATTCGGCCAGCACTCGGTGTTCTCTCGGCTACTTGGCTGCGTTTGTGCAGCCTTGGCTCGGCGGTCCGGTCCTGTTCGACTATGCCGATCAGGCCAGCGGCGCGGCCCGCCGTGCGTGCCGCACCTTAGGGTAGTTGGTGCGTGTTGCTGCAGTTTAGGTGTGGTGCCCAAAGGGGGACTCGAACCCCCACGACTTACGTCGCTACCACCTCAAGGTAGTGCGTCTACCAATTCCGCCATCTGGGCAATCAAACCTGGGCCATCCTGGCCGTCGCTTCGTCAGTACCGCGCGAAACCCTTTCGGTCATTGCTGACCGCGCCCCGGTCGTCCGTTCCGGGCCGCTTGACTCATACCGATATGTTACCGCGCTTTGTCAGCCGCCCGAAGCCGGTTGCTGCTGCGGCGGGGCCTGCTGCGGGGCCGGAGCGGCCGGAACCGTGGTTCCGCTGGCCGCTGGCGCCTGCGGCGCGGTGCTGGCCGGAGCGCTGGGCACGGTCGAGGCCGGAGCCGCCGGCACCGTCTGCGCCGGAACGCTGGGAACCGTGGTGCCGGTTGCCGGCGCCGGAGCGGGCTTGCTCGCGGTGTTGGCGATCTCGGCGGCCAGGCCGGCGTCCTGCGAGGCCGGAGCGGCGCCGCCTGCGGCGCCACGCGAGGCCTGCCAGGCCATGAACAGGCTGATCGCGAAGAACGCGATCGCCAGCCACTTGGTGGCCTTGGACAGGAAGTTGGACGAACCGCGCGCGCCGAACACCGTCGCCGAAGCGCCGCCGCCGAAGCCCGAGCCCGCCTGCGCACCGGCGCCGCGCTGCATCAGGATCAGCGCGACCATGGCGATCGCGATCAACACATAGATGACGTTGAGGAACAACAGCATCGTCGAATTCTTTTCTTTGGCTACGTTGTGACGACCGCCGGGAGGGCCCGAAAGTTCGTCAGGATGCCGCCGCGGCTGCGATGGCGTTGAAATCGGCGGCCACCAGGGAGGCCCCGCCGATCAGGCCGCCGTCGACGTCCGGCTGGGAAAACAGCTCGGCGGCGTTGTCGGCCTTCACGCTACCGCCATACAGAATGGGTAGCGAGCCAGCAATTCTAGCATCGTGCGCGGCGATTTCGCTACGAATGAATGCGTGCACGGCCTGCGCCTGCTCCGGGCTGGCGGTCTTGCCGGTGCCGATGGCCCAGACCGGCTCGTAGGCCAGGATGGCGCCTTCCAGCGCCGCCACGCCCAGGCCTTCCAGCACCGGCGCCAGCTGTTCCTGCAGGCGGAACTCGGTCTGGCCGTCCTCGCGCTCGGCCAGGGTCTCGCCCACGCACAGGATCGGCACCAGGCCGGCGGCCTTGGCGGCGGCGAACTTGCGCGCCACCAGCTGGCTGCTCTCGGCGTGGTACTGGCGGCGCTCGGAATGGCCGACCAGGCCGTAGCCGGCGCCCACGTCCTTGAGCATCGACGCCGAGACTTCGCCGGTGTAGGCGCCCTTCTCGTTGCTGCTCACGTCCTGGGCGCCGAAGCCCAGGCCGCGGGCGGCGTAATGCTCGATCAGCTCGCCCAGATAGGGCAGCGGCGGCAGGATGATGCGCTCGACCCCGGCCGGCGCCGCGGCGGCGACCACCTGGTCCAGCAGCCCGAAGGCGAACTCGCGGCTGCCGTGCAGCTTCCAGTTTCCGGCGACGATCCTGCGGCGCATGGCCACTCCGTGGTACGAAAGGACGCAAGTTTACCGCAGCCCCCGCGCCGCGCGCCGCGCCGGCCCCCGACACGACCGCCCACGAACCCCACCATGCCCGAAACCGCAAACACCCCCTACGCCCTGATCACCGGCGCCTCGGCCGGCATCGGCGCCGCGCTGGCCCGCGAGTACGCGCGCCGCGGCGTGCCGCTGGTGCTGACCGCGCGCCGCGAGGAGCGCCTGCAGGCGCTGGCGGCCGAACTGCGCGACCGCGTCGCGGTGGAGGTGATCGCCGCCGACCTCGCCGACCCGGCCGCCCCCGCCTGGCTGCACGCGCAGACCCAGGCCCGCGGCCTGGCGATCGGGCACCTGGTCAACAACGCCGGCTACGGCGTGCCGGGGCGCTACCTGGCCGACGACTGGAAGGTCCACGCCGACTTCCTGCAGGTGATGGTGACCGCGGTCGCCGAGCTGACCCACCGCTACCTGCCCGAGATGGAACGGCGCGGCCACGGCCGTATCCTCAACATCGCCTCGTTGGCCGGGCTGGCGCCGCCCTCGGCCGGGCACACGCTGTACGGCGCGGCCAAGAGTTTCGTGATCCGCTTCAGCCAGTCGCTGGCGTTGGAAAGCAAGCCGCGCGGCGTGCACGTGACCGCGCTGTGCCCGGGCTTCACCTACACCGAGTTCCACGACGTCAACGGCATGCGCGAGCGCATCTCGCGCCTGCCCAAGTGGCTGTGGCTGGACGCGGCGATGGTGGCGCGCCTGGGCGTGGACGCGGTCGAGCGCGGCGACGCACGCTGCATCACCGGCGGCGCCAACCGCTTTATCGCCGGCCTGGCCAAGGTCTTGCCCGAGCGCGTGGCCATGGCCCTGGTCGCCAGCCGTTCCGGCGATTTCCGCGACGCCGAATGAACGCGAACGGCACGCGCGTGCGCAGTTTCGCGCCGGTCGCGGCCGCCGATGCGCGCGCCTTGGTGCTGGGCAGCATGCCGGGCGAGGCCTCGCTGACGGCCGTGCGCTACTACGCGCATGCGCAAAACCGCTTCTGGCCGATCATGGGCGCGCTGGTCGGCGCCGCGCCCGCCCTGCCCTACGAACAGCGATTGCAGCGGCTGATCGACGCCAGGATCGCGCTGTGGGACGTGCTGGCCAGCTGCGAGCGCGTGGGCAGCCTGGATACCGCGATCCGCGCGCCGCAGGCGAACGATTTCGCCGCGTTCTTCGCCGCGCACCCGCAGGTGCGCACAGTGCTGTTCAACGGCGCGCAGGCGGAGACCAGCTTCCGCCGGTTGGTGTTGCCGGGCTTGGCGACGCCAAGGCCTGCGCTGCTCAGACTGCCTTCGACCAGTCCGGCCAACGCGTCGCAACGGCCCGAGCACAAGCTGCAGGCCTGGCGCGAAGGCCTGAGCGCGGCGGGCATCGCGTTGCGCGACGAATAGCGCACGACGAATAGCGCACGACGAAAGCGGCGCGAGCGCGGGCGATCGCGCGTTGCTTGCGTCATGCGTTACGCCGCTGTGGCGCCGATTCAGCAATACGCATCGCGTGTTTTGTCCTGAGCGCGCCCGCCACGACGTTGATAGCAGGGAGCCGCGGAATCACGCGCCTCCTCCGACCGCACCCTGACCTGATCCGCCGATCGGCGGAACGGGCCTCGCTGCGCCGATGGAGCGCCCAGCTCGCGACTTTCTCCGTGCGCCGGGCCGCGCGCGGCGATTCCCCTAACCCCACGGCCCGACGCGCCATATGGACGCAACACCCATCAAGGAGCTGCACATGAAGTCGCACCACGTTTCTTCCCCCACGCTCGCCGCGCTGGTCGCCAGCCTGATCCTGCCTCTGGCCGCCCACGCCACCGACGTCAAGATCGTCCGCACCGCGCACGGCGACGTCGCCGTCGCCAACGCCCCCAAGACCCTCAGCCTCGCCAAGGGCGCCCTGCCCGCGCCGTTCGCGACCGCGCAGCAGCGCGCAGCGGTCAAGCCGCTGTTGTGGGCGCAAGACAAGGCCGAGGCGTTCAAGCCCGAGCCGCAGGCCCGCGTGTTGGGCCCGGCCGCGCGCAGCGAAGGCGGCGCCGCGCCGTCGTTCGCCAACTACCAGGCACGCAACCAGTTCGCCGAGGCCTGGAAGGCTGTCGATGCGCTGGAAGCCAAGCAGGGCAACCGCATCAGTCAGGCCGGCGACGTGGAAGCCCAGGACGGCGCCCACTACGGCTACACGCGTTTCCCGGGCAACTACTACACCTCGCAGTGGACCGCCGCGCCGTGGAACAAGATCGGCAAGCTCTACTTCACCAAGCCCGACGGCAGCTCCTCGTACTGCACCGCCAACGTGGTCAGCGGCAACTCGGTGCTGGCGACAGCCGCGCACTGCGTCTACACGCGCGGCGCCGGCTTCAACTCCAACTTCGTGTTCGTGCCGGCCGAACGCTACGGCGTGGCGCCCTACGGCAGCTACCGCTGGGCCCAGGCGACGGTGCCGAGCCAGTGGGTCAGCAACGGCGGCCGCCGCTGGGATCTGGGCCTGATCCGCCTGACCGGCGAGGTCAGCACCGGCCAGCCGGTGACCAACTACGTGGGCTGGCTGGGCCGCGCCTGGAACCAGGGCTATTCGCAGTTCATGTATTCGATCGGCTACTCGGCCGACATGAGCACGCAGTACACCAACATCTGCGCCGGCCAGACCTACAGCTCCGCCAACGAGGGCACCAATGTGCTGGTCCAGGGCTGCGACATGACCTACGGCAGCAGCGGCGGCGGCTGGTTGATGAACTACACGCCGAACTCGCACGGCGGCAATCAGGTCAACAGCGTGGTCAGCGGGCCGCACATCGGCGCGTTCGGCTCGGCCTATGTGGGCGCGCGCTTCAACGACGACAATCTGATCCCGCTGTGCAACGTGGTGGGGTGCTGAGGAACGGGGAGTTGGGTTCGGGACTCGCGATTAGGAGTCGCGGGTAGCGACCCCGATGCGTTATCTCCCGCGCGCGCGGGGATCCAGAGACTTCGGCGCCCTACCTCGGTGGAGCCCTGGGTCCCCGCGTTCGCGAGGACGACGAGCAAAGGCAACGGCTAAAGCGCGAAGGCGACGAGAGGAAGCGACCGCCAAAGTCGCGATGGCGACGAGCTGAGGGACGGCCGAAGCCGCGAGGCGCCGAGACGCCGCGCGGCCCCGATTCGTCATCCCCGCGCAAGGCGGGGATCCAGAGACTTCGGTGCCCTACCTCGGTGGAGCCCTGGGTCCCCGCGTTCGCGAGGACGACGAGCAAAAGCAACGGCCAAAGCGCGAAGGCGACGAGAGGAAGCGACCGCCAAAGTCGCGATGGCGACGAGCCGAGGGACGGCCGAAGCCGCGAGGCCCCGAGACGCCACGCTGTCCCGATCCGTCATCCCCGCGCAAGGCGGGGATCCAGTGACTTCAGCGCCATGCCCCGACTAAGCCCCGGAGCTTCTCTGTGCGAGAGCTAGGGCAATGCCGAACCGGCGGCGCGAACCGGCTTACTTGAGCTTGATCTCGCGCAAGCGCTCTTCCAGATAGCCCTGCGCCGTGATCGGCTCGGGATAGCGGCTGGGGTTGTCCGGCGTGATCGTCGAGGGCAGCACGTCGATCAGGAAATCCGGATTCGGGTGCAGGAAGAACGGCGTCGAATAACGCGGCTGGCGCGCCTTCTCACCCGGCGGGTTCACCACGCGGTGCGTGGTCGACGGATACACGTGGTTGGTCAGGCGCTGCAGCATGTCGCCGATGTTGACCACGATGGTGTCGGCGTCGGCGGTGAACGGCACCCACTCGCCCTTGCGCGACTTCACTTCCAAGCCTTCAGAGCTCGCGCCGACCAGCAGCGTGATCAGGTTGATGTCCTCGTGCGCGCCGGCGCGCTCGTTGGGGATGTCGTCGGCGGTGATCGGCGGATAGTGGATCGGGCGCAGGATCGAATTGCCCGAGTCGGTCTTGTCGGCGAAATAGTTCTCCGGCAGGCCGATATGCAGGGCCAGCGCGCTGAGCACGCGCGAACCCAGCGAATCCAGCGCCTGGTACAGGCCGTAAGCCTGCTCGCGGAACTCGGGAATCTCGTCCGGCCACAGGTTGGCCGGCATCGCCTCGGCGTACTTGGAGTCGCGCGGAATCTCGCGGCCGACGTGCCAGAACTCCTTGAGATCGAAGTGCTTGGAGTCCTTGGCGGTCTCCACGCCGAACGGGGTGTAGCCGCGCGCGCCGCCGCTGCCGGGCACGTGGTACTGGCGCTTGGTCTCCTCCGGCAGCGCGAAGAAGCGCTTGAACAGGTCGTAGGACTGGTCGATCTGCTCGGCCGGAATGCCGTGGCCGCGGATGCCGGCGAAGCCCCACTCGCGGTAGGCCGCGCCGAGCTCGGCGACGAAGGCGTCGCGATCAGTGTCGAAGCGGCGGATATCTAAGGTCGGAATCTGCGAAGTCATCTCGTTCGGTCTCATGAGTTCGGAGCCGCTGACCATTCAGCGGTTCCGCGCGCCAGCCATGGCGCTTTGGCCGCGGCTCACTGCGCGGCGGTGCGCACGGCTTCGGCCAGACGCTGCAGTGTATCCAGCATCAGTTGACGATCGTCTGCTTCCACCGTCACGCGCACCACCGGCTCGGTGCCGGAGGGGCGCAGGAAGGCGCGGCCGCGGCCGGCCACGGCGGTCTGCGCCTGCGCCAGCGCGGCCTGCACCGCCGGTGCCTCGGCCGGCTTGGCGCCGCCTTCGTAACGCACGTTGACGGTCTTCTGCGGGACTTTGACGAAACCCTGCAGCGCCTGCGCCAGGCTGATGCCGCGGCGGCGCAGCACCTCCAGCACCTGCAGCGCGCTAACGATGCCGTCGCCGGTGCTGGTGCGGTCCAGGCACAGCAGATGGCCGGAGGCCTCGCCGCCCAGCACCGCGCCGTTGGCGATCAGTTGCTGGTGCACGTAGCGGTCGCCGACCTTGGCGCGCAGGAAACCGATGCCGCGTTGCTGGAACGCGCGCTCCAGCGCGTAATTGGTCATCAGCGTGCCGACCACCGGGCCGCGCAGGCGGCCGCTGTCCTGCCAGTCGCAGGCCAGCACATAGATCAGGTCGTCGCCGTCGCGCACGGTGCCGTCGCCGTCGACGAACAGCACCCGGTCGCCGTCGCCGTCGAAGGCGATGCCCAGGTCGGCGCCGCTGGCCTTGACGCGTTCGGCCAGGGTTTCCGGATGGGTCGAGCCGACGCCGTCGTTGATGTTGAGTCCGTTGGGGTCGATGCCGATCGCGTCCACGCGCGCGCCCAGCTCGCGCAGCACCAGCGGGCCGAGCTGATAGGTCGCGCCGTTGGCGCAGTCCATGGCGATGCGCATGCCGCCCAGGTCGAAGCCCTTGGGCACCGAGCCCTTGCAGGCCTCGATGTAGCGGCCCAGCGCGTCGCGCGTGCGCACCGCCTTGCCCAGCTCTTCGGAGGGCACGGTGCGGAACGGCTGCTCCAGCGCGGCCTCGATCGCCAGTTCGGTGGCGTCGTCGAGCTTCTCGCCTTCGGCGGAGAAGAACTTGATGCCGTTGTCGTAATGCGGATTGTGCGAGGCCGAGATCACGATGCCGCCGTCGGCGCGCATCGAATGGGTCAGGTGCGCGACCGCCGGGGTCGGCATCGGGCCCATCAGCTGCACGTCGACGCCGGCCGCGACCAGTCCGGCCTCCAGCGCGGCCTCGAACATGTAGTTCGAAATGCGCGTGTCCTTGCCGATGATCACCACCGGCTTACGCCAGTCGCGCCGCGCCAGCGCATGGCCGTAAGCGTTGCCCAGCCGCAGCACGAAATCGGCCGAAATCGGGCCCTCGCCCACCCGGCCGCGGATGCCGTCGGTACCGAAGTACTTGCGGCTCAAGCGGCGGCCTCCGCGTCGTCTTCCGGCTGCGGCTGTTTCATCAGCATCGCCAACAAGTGGGCCAGGCGCTCGCGCAGTTCGCGGCGGTCGCAGATCTGATCGATGGCGCCGTGGGCGACCAGGAACTCGCTGCGCTGGAAGCCTTCGGGCAGCTTCTCGCGCACGGTCTGCTCGATCACGCGCGGGCCGGCGAAGCCGATCAGGGCCTCGGGTTCGGCCATGTTGATGTCGCCCAGCATCGCGAACGAGGCCGAGACGCCGCCGGTGGTGGGATGGGTCATCACCGAGATGTACGGCAGGCCGGCCTCGCGCAGGCGCCCCAGCGCGGCCGAGGTCTTGGCCATCTGCATCAGCGAGAACAGGCTTTCCTGCATGCGCGCGCCGCCGCTGGCGGAGAAGCACACGAACGGGCAGCCGATCTCCAGCGCGGCCTCGGCCGCGCGCGCGAAGCGCTCGCCGACCACCGAGCCCATCGAGCCGCCCATGTAGGCGAAATCGAACGAGCAGGCGACCAGCGGCCGCTGCTTGAGGGTGCCGCGCATCGCGATCAGGGCGTCGCGCTCGCCGGTGGCTTTCTGCGCGGCCTTGATGCGGTCGGAGTACTTCTTCTGGTCCTTGAACTTGAGCACGTCGGTCGGGCCCAGTTCGGCCGCGATCTCGCTGGTGCTGCCGGCATCGAACAGGGCGTTCAGACGCACCCGGCCGCGGATCGGCATGTGGAAGCTGCACTTGGGGCAGACCTCGAGGTTTTCCTCGAGTTCGGGCCGGTAGAGCACGGCGCCGCAGCGGTCGCACTTCTCCCACAGCCCTTCGGGCACGCTGCGGCGCTTGGCGCCGGCGGAGTCGGTACGGATGCCGGTGCGGCTGCCGGGCATGAGTTTTTTGAGCCAGGACATGCGTTGCGTTTTTCCCGTTCAGGCTGCTGGAGGGGCCGGTCCACGGTCCGTGGCGGAACCCGGCCTAGGCGCCAAGCATGGCGCGTTCGTGGATCGAGCACGCAAGTGCTTGATCCAGCGAGAGTCCGTACCCGTCCTGGAGGGACGCGTCCGGACTTTCCCTAGCGGTCCAGTTTAGCGCAGCCGGGTTTGCGTCAGGCAGGGGCGACGGCAACGCCCACCGGGCTCAGGCCGGCGCGTCGAGCGCCTGCCGCAGCGGCGTCAGGAACGCGGTGGCGGCATCGGTCGCAGCGATCGCCGCGACGGCACCTTCGACATGGGTCGCGGCCAACGCCGCGACCAAGGCGCTGCCCACCACCACGCCCTCGGCCTCGCGCGCCATCGCGGTGGCGCTGGCGGCGTCCTTGATGCCGAAGCCGGCCACCACCGGCACCCGGCTGCGCTGGCGGATCTCGCTCAGGCGCTGGTTGGCGGCGACCGCGTCGAGACGGTCGGCCCCGGTCACGCCGGCGAAGCTGACGTAATAGAGATAGCCCTGGGCGTCGTCGCACAGCAGCGCCAGGCGCTGGTCGGTGGTGGTCGGCGAGGCCAGCAGGATCAGTTGCAGTCCGGCCGCATCGAACGCGGCGCGCAGCTCGGCGGCTTCCTCCGGCGGCAGGTCGACCAGCAGCACGCCGTCGACGCCGGCCGCGACCGCCTCGGCGGCGAAGCGCGCCGCGCCGCGAATCTCGATCGGGTTGAGGTAGCCCATCAGCACCACCGGCGTGTCGGCGTCGCGCTGGCGGAATTCGGCCACACAGCGCAAGGCGTAGGACAGGCCGGCGCCGCGCGCGATCGCGCGCTCGGAGCTGCGCTGGATGATCGGGCCGTCGGCCATGGGATCGGAGAACGGCACGCCCAGCTCGATCACGTCGGCGCCGGCGGCGGCCAGCGCGTGCATCACCGGCACGGTCGCCTCCAGCGACGGATCGCCGGCGGTGAAGAACGGAACCAGGGCTTTGCGGTTGTGCGCCTTGAGCGCGGCGAAACGGATGTCGATGCGGTTCATGCGATGACTGCGGCTTCTGCTGGTAGCCCTTCTCCCGTCGGGAGAGGGGTTGGGGTGAGGGTTCGGCGCGGATGCGCGGCGCCGTACTCGCGCCGCACCCTCATCCGCCCTACGGGCACCTTCTCCCACAGGGAGAAGGAAAAACTCAGAACACGATGCCCTCGCGTCCGGCGATCGTGTGCACGTCCTTGTCGCCGCGGCCGGACAGGTTGCACAGCACGATCTGGTCCTTGGGCATGGTCCGCGCCAGCTTCACCGCCTGGGCGATGGCGTGGCTGGATTCCAGCGCGGCCAGGATGCCTTCGGTGCGCGCGAGCTGGTGGAACGCGGCCAGCGCTTCGTCGTCGCTGACGCCGACGTACTCGGCGCGGCCGGCATCCTTGAGGAAGGCGTGTTCGGGGCCGACGCCGGGATAGTCCAGGCCGGCGGAGACCGAATGGGTTTCGATGATCTGGCCTTCGTCGTCGCACAACACGTAAGTGCGGTTGCCGTGCAGCACGCCGGGGCGGCCGGCGGCCAGCGAGGCCGCGTGGCGGCCGCTGTCGATGCCGTCGCCGGCCGCTTCGGCGCCGACGATGCGCACCGAGGCATCGTTGAGGAAGGCATGGAACAGGCCGATCGCATTGCTGCCGCCGCCGACGCAGGCGGTGATCGCATCGGGCAGGCGGCCGTACTCGGCCAGCATTTGCGCCCTCGCCTCGCGGCCGACGATGGCGTTGAAGTCGCGCACCATGCGCGGGTACGGGTCCGGGCCGGCGACGGTGCCGATGATGTAGAAGGTGTCGCGCACGTTGGTGACCCAGTCGCGCATGGCCTCGTTGAGCGCGTCCTTGAGCGTGGCCGAGCCGCTGGTCACCGGGACCACCGTCGCGCCCAGCAGCTTCATGCGATAGACGTTGATCTTCTGCCGCTCGATGTCGGTCGCGCCCATGTAGACCACGCACTCCAGGCCCAGGCGCGCGGCCACGGTGGCGCTGGCCACGCCGTGCTGGCCGGCGCCGGTCTCGGCGATGATGCGCGGCTTGCCCATGCGGCTGGCCAGCAGGGCCTGGCCGATGGTGTTGTTGATCTTGTGCGCGCCGGTGTGGTTCAGGTCCTCGCGCTTGAACAGGATGCGCGCGCCGCCGACTTCGTCGCTGAGCCGCTGGGCGTGGTAGATCGGGCTGGGCCGGCCGACGTAGTGGGCCAGGTCGCGGTCGAAGGCTTCGATGAAGGCCGGATCGACGCGCGCGGCGTCGTAGGCCGCGGCCAGTTCCTCCAGCGGCCCGATCAGGGTTTCGGCGACGAAGCGGCCGCCGTAGCGGCCGAAATGGCCGGAGGCGTCCGGATAGGCGTGGTAATCGGTAATGGCGGTCACGGGCGGGGCTGGCGGGGAGACGTCCGACACTTTATCGCAGGCAAAGGGCGCCGATAACGAATAATATCGGCGCTATCCGTCAGAAAAACTCACCTATCGATGAGCCGCGACCTGCCCCCGCTCAATGCCCTGCGCGCGTTCGAGGCGGTGGCGCGCCTGGACGGCGTGGGCCGGGCCGCCGCCGAACTGCACGTGACCCACGGTGCGGTCAGCCGCCAGCTGCGTGTGCTGGAGGAGGCGTTGGGCACGGCGCTGTTCCTGCGCGAGGGCCGCGGTCTGGCGCTGACGCCGGCTGGGCAACGCCTGTACGAAGCTGCGGCCGACGGCTTCGCGCCGCTGCGCGCGGCTTGGGCCGAACTGCAACGGCGGCCGACGCAGGCGCCGCTGGTGCTGGGCTGCCCCGGCAGCGTGCTGGCGCGCTGGATGATTCCGCGGCTGGAGCGCCTGGCGCAGCAGCGCCCGGCGCTGCGCCTGCACCTGGCCGCCAACGACACCGCGCCCGATACCGCGCTCACCGGCCTGGACGCGGCGCTGTTGATCGCCGCGCCGCCGTGGCCGGCCGACTGGCAGGTGCGCGAGCTGGCCGTGGAACGCATCGGCCCAGTGCTGAGCCCGCGCTGGCCCGGTGCCGCGGCCTTGCGCACGGCGCCGCCGCAGGCTTTGCAGGGGCTGGAATTGCTGCACACCGCCTCGCGCCCGCAGGCCTGGAGCGACTGGGCGACACGGGCCGGACTGGACCCGGCGGCGCTGCGTCCCGGCACGGGCTTCGCCCACCTCTACTACCTGCTGGAAGCGGCCAACGCCGGCTTGGGCGTGGCGATCGCGCCGCAGCCGCTGGTGGCCGAGGACATCGCCGCTGGGCGCCTGCTGGCGCCGTGGGGCTTCGTCGACACCGATGCGCGTTGGGTGCTGTGCACGCCGCGCCGGCGCGAGGATGCGCGCGCGGCGGAGTTGGCGGCTTGGTTGAGCGAGGCGTTGGCGCAGGTTTGAGCGCGGATGGATCAGTCGGAATGACGCCGGCGAAGCCGTAGGGTGCGGTGAGCGTAGCGAACCGCACTACCGCGACTCTCGGTTAGCGCGTCGATGCGGTTGTCACCGCATCCTGCTTCGCTGGCCGTGTGGAATGGGGCATGTGCCCGCATCGTTTCGACGCAAGCCGGAACGCCTCAATCGGAATGGCAATCCGCGCGCCGCACTTCCTCGACGAAGCGCCGCATCAGGTCGCCGTCCTTGCGGCCCGGTGCGCTTTCGATGCCGCTGGAGACGTCCACGCCCCAGGGGCGCGTGGCCATGATGGCGTCGAACACGTTGTCCGGCACCAAACCGCCGGCGAGCAGGAACGGCTTGTGCATGCCGCCGGGAATGCGCGACCAGTCGAAGGTCTTGCCGCTGCCGCCGCTGCCGCCGGCGACGTGGCTGTCGAGCAGGAAGCCGGCCGCGGCGGGATAGCGCGCATGCAGGGCCAGGCCCGCCGATGCGCCGGTGTCGCCGCCCTCGCCCATCGCCACCGCCTTGATGTACGGCACGCCGAACGAACGGCAGAAGGCGTCGGTCTCGTCGCCGTGAAACTGCAGCAGGCTGGGCCGCACCTGGCGCACCACTTCGCGCACCTGGTCGACCGGGTTGTCCATGAACAAGGCCACCGCGTCGACCAGCGGCGCCAGCGCCTGGCGCATCGCGCGCGCTTCCTCGGCCTCGACCCGGCGCTTGCTGGATTCGGCGAACACGAAGCCGATCGCGTCGGCGCCCAGCTCGCATGCCAGGCGCACGTCGCCGGGGCTGGTGAAGCCGCAGAACTTGATGCGGGTACGGAACAGGGTCTTGGTCGGATGACTCACAACAGCACCTCCGCCGGCAACGGCCAGTCCGCAGGGTAACGCGGACCGATGAAGACCAGGCCCGCCGAGGGCGCGGTCGGCCCGGCCACGGTGCGGTCGCGGCCCGCCAGCAACTCGCCGATCCAGGCCTCGGGCTGCTCGCCGCGGCCCACCGGCAACAGGCTGCCGACGATGTTGCGCACCATGTGATGCAGGAACGCGTTGGCCTGCACTTCCATCTCGACGACATCGCCGTCGCGGCGCACGGCGATGTACTGCAGATCTCGGCGCGCGTGCGGCGCCTGGCAGTGCACGGTGCGGAACGCGGAGAAGTCGTTCTCGCCCAGCAGCGCCTGGGCGGCGCGGTGCATGGCGTCGGCGTCCAGCGGACGGCGCTCCCAGCTCAGGTATTGACGCTGCAACGCGGGGCGCACCGGGCGATTGAGAATGCGGTATCGGTAACGGCGCGCGCGCGCCGAGAAGCGCGCATGGAAATCGTCGGCCACCGGCACGCACCAGCGTACGCACACCGAAGGCGGCAGACGCGAGGTCGTGCCCAGCACCCAGCCACGCGGTTCGCGCTGCGCCGGGCCGTCGAAATGCACCACCTGGCAGGACGCATGCACGCCGGCATCGGTGCGGCCGGCGCAGGTCACCTCGATCGGGCGCCCGGCGACGAAGGACAGCGCCTCCTCGACCGCGCCTTGCACCGTGGGTTCGCTACGCGATTCGGGTTCGCCCGGCCGGTTCAGGCGCTGCCAGCCGGAAAACGCGCTGCCGTCGTACTCGATGCCTACGGCGTAGCGCCGCGTCGCGGCCGGATCCTGGGCGGTGGTGGCGGCCGCGGCGGGCGTCGTCGAAACCTCGACCGTCACGCCTTACTCCAGCTCGCGCAGCATCCGCGCGGCCTGCTGGCGCGCGGCCAGATCGCCGTTGACCGCCACTTCGCCCAGCAGCTGGCGCGCGCTTTCGTGATCGCCTAGGTCCATGTAGGCGCGCGCCAGTTCCAGGCGCTCCTGGCCCGGTTGCGCGGCCAGCAAGGGCTCCTGCGCCGGCGACTCGCCGTGGCCGACGGCGGCCACGTGCCAGGCGGGCACCTTGCGCTCGTTGGCCGGCGCGGCCGGCGCGGTGGTCCAGAACGGCGCCTGGGTCGGCTTGGACGCCGCGGGCGTCGCGGCCTCCTCGACGGCCGGAGCCGCGGGTTCGGAGGCCGGTTCGGCGAAGGCGTCGGCGATCGACGGCGCCGCCGCGCCCGGCGCGCGGAACACCGGCTTGGCCGGACGCCGGCGCATGAACCAACCGCCCAGCACGGCCAGCAACAGCACCGCGCCGGTGATCGCCCACGGCAGCATCGCGCCGCCCTGGGCGGCGGCCTGCTTCTGATTGGATTCGGCCAGGCGCTGCTGCGCCGCGGCCAGTTCGGTGTCCTTGAGCTGGATCAGCTGTTGCTGCTGCTTCTGCAGTTGCTCCAACTCGGCCACCCGGCCCTTGAGGTCGGTGAGTTCGGCCTCGCGCGCGGCCAGCGATTCGTTGGATTCTTGCAGTTCCTGTCGCAGCATCTGGCCCTCGCCTCCGGCGTTGATGCCGGACTGTGTACCCGCCCGCGTGGCGCGGCTGGCGCCCGGCGGAACGATTTCCAGACGCGCGCCGGACGAGGCCGTCGCGTCCGTCGCGGCGCCTGTGCCGGCCGCGTTCGCACGCGGCGCGGTCGCCAGCGGCACCGGCTCCACCGCCGGCTGTGGCGCCGGACTGCGCGCCTGGCGCCATTGCTGCACCTGGCTGCGCACCAGCGCGCTGGCCTCGCCGGCGTCGATGCTGGCCACTTCGTTGCCGCTGGGCACGCGCAGGATCGCGCCTTGCTTGAGGCGGTTGACGTCGCCGCCGATGAAGGCGTCGGGGTTGGCGCGCAGCAGCGCGACCATGGTCTGGTCCAGGCTGTAGCCCTCGCCCAGTTCCAGGCCGCTGGCGATGCGCGACAAGGCATCGCCGCGTTTGACTTCGATCGCGCCGTCGCGCGCGGTCTCGGCGTTGGCCGGGGCGACCGCCACCGAGGGCACGGGCGACGGCGCCGGCGGCGCGATCGCGATCGCGGTCGGCCGCTCGGGGAAGGCATGCACGGGCGCGGCCGGCACGGCGTCGACGGCGGCCGGGTCCGGCACCACCGCGGCGGGATCGGTCGGCGTGTCGCTGGCGACCACGGCGGCCGGGTCCAGCGGACGTTCGATCAGGTTGGACGGCGCCGACACCGGCGCCTCGATCGGCGGCTGCAACGGCGCCGATACGGTCTTGGGGGTGTCGATCAGCGCCGAGTACTCGCGCACCAGGCGGCCCTGGCCCCAATCGACCTCGACCAGGAAGGTCACCAGCGGCTGGTTCACCGGCTGCTCGCTGGTGACCCGGATCACCGGGTTGCCGCGCGCGTCCAGCGCGACCTGGAATTGCAGGTCAGAGACGATGCCCGTCGGCGGCATCAGGCCGATACGGGCGAAAGTCTCCGGCGAGGCCAGGCGCGCCTGCAGCTGCTCGAGCTCGGCGGGGTCGCTGGAGACGATCGGGATTTCCGCCAGCAGGGGCTGGTCGGAGCGCGACTTGACCTCGATCTGCCCCAGGCCGAGCGCGCAGGCGCCGCCGCTGGCCAGAGCCAGCGCCAATGCCAACGCGGTGCGCGCGAAACGATGCTTCACTCTGATACCCACTCCCTGTCCCCTGGCGGCGACTCTAGCCGCCGCCACGGTTAATACGCAATGCGGCCGTCACACGGCCACACTACGCTGCGCACGGCCGCTCAGGCCGCGTTCTGCGCGCGCTGCTCGGCCCAGACCAGCTCCGCCACCTGCACCGCGTTGAGCGCCGCACCCTTGCGGATGTTGTCGGCCACCACCCACATCGACAGGCCGCGCGGATGCGAGATGTCGTCGCGAATGCGGCCCACATAAACCGGATCGGTGCCGGAGGCGTGGGTGACCGGCGTCGGATAGCCGCCGCCGACCGCTTCGTCCACCACTTCCAGCCCGGGCGCGGTCTCCAGCAGCTTGCGTGCATCGGCCGCGCTGAGCTTCTCGCGGGTTTCGATGTGCACCGCCTCGGAATGGGCGTAGAACACCGGCACGCGCACCACGGTCGGGTTCACGCCGATCGAGTCGTCGCCGAGGATCTTGCGGGTCTCCCAGACCAGCTTCATTTCCTCGGTGGTGTAGCCGTTGTCGGTGAAATCGCCGCCGTGCGGGATCACGTTGAACGCGATCTGCACCGGATACACCTCGGCCTTGGTCTCCTGGAAATTCAGCAGGCCCGCGGTCTGCCGGCCCAGTTCCTCCAGCGCGCGCCGGCCGGTGCCGGACACCGACTGGTAGGTCGCCACGTTGATGCGCTCGATGCCGACCTTGCGGTGAATCGGCGCCAGCGCGACCAGCATCTGCATGGTCGAGCAGTTCGGGTTGGCGATGATGCCGCGCGGACGGTTGGCGACCTGCTCGGGGTTGACCTCGCTGATCACCAGCGGGATGTCGTCGTCGTAGCGGAAGGCCGAGGAGTTGTCGATCACCACCGCGCCGGCGGCGGCGAATTTGGGCGCGTACTCCTTCGACACCGAGCCGCCGGCCGAGAACAGGGCGATGTCGACGCCGGCCGGGTCGAACGTGGCCAGATCCTCGATCACCAGGGTTTTGCCTTCGAACTGAATTTTCTCGCCCGCCGAGCGCTCGCTCGCCAACACATGCAGTTTGCCGATCGGGAATTTCCGCTCGGCGAGGACTTTGAGCATGGTTTCACCGACCGCTCCGGTAGCACCGACCACGGCAACATTGCAGGACGTCTTGGCGTTCATCAGTTCCGATTTACCTGGCTTGGGGGGCCGCCGGACCCATTTCCGGCGGGTGTTGCATAAAGGGAGCCGCTCACTGCAGGCATGCGCCGATTATCGGCTAAGCGCGTCATCAATGCAGGATCGGCGTTCGCATTGCGCGTACGCCGGACGCGGCGGGTTCAGGCGCCGGGTTTTCGCGCCCGTGCCACGGCGTCGGCATTGAGCGGCGACGGCGGGCGCCCGGCGTCGGGGCCGCGGTCCAGCGCGGCGATCAGGTTGGCCACCGCCAGTGCGACCATGGCCCGGCGCGTGGCCAGGCTGCCGCTGGCGATATGCGGGGTCAGCACCACGTTGGGCAGCGCCAGCAGACGCGGATTGACCGCCGGCTCGCCCTCGAACACGTCCAGCCCGGCCGCGGCCAGGCGCCCGCCCGCGAGCGCGTCGGCCAGGGCGTCCTCGTCGATCAGGCCGCCGCGGGCGATGTTGGTGAGGGTGGCGTGCGGGCGCAGCCGCGCCAGCGCTCGTGCATCGACCAGATGGTAGTTCTCGGGCGCGTACGGCAGCACCAGGATCAGATGATCGGCTTGCTCGAACAGCGCCTCGAAGCCGACGTACCGCGCGCCGTGCTCACGCTCGACCTCGTCGGGCAGCCGGCTGCGGTTGTGGTACAGCACGCGCATGCCGAAACCGCCGGCGCGGCGCGCGATGCCGCGGCCGATGCGGCCCATGCCCAGGATGCCCAGGGTGGCGCCGTGGATGTCGCTGCCCAGCAACGACTCGAAGCTCCACTGCCGCCAATGGCCGTCGCGCAGCCAGCGCTCGGCCTCGGTGATGCGGCGCGCGGTCGCCATCATCAGCGCGAAACCGAAGTCGGCGGTGGTCTCGGTGAGCACGTCGGGGGTGTTGCTGGCCAGGATCCCGGCCGCGCTCAGCGCCGCCAGGTCCAGGTTGTTGTAGCCCACGCCGACGTTGGCGACCGCGCGCAGGCGCGAGGCGCCGGCGATCTGGGCCGCGCCGACCGCGTCGTTGAGCGTCACCAGCGCGCCGTCGGCCTCGCGCAGGGCCGCGGCGACCGCCTCCGGCGCGTGCTGCGACACGGTCGTGGTGGAGACCACGTCGAAGTACTCGTCCAGCCGTCCGACGATGTCGGCGAACAGCGGCTGCGAGACCCAGACGCGCGGGCGATCAGGCATCGGCGTCGCCGGCCGGAATGCGCGGCGTCACCTCGCCCACGTCGCCGCACTGGGCGCGGTGACGCAGGGCCTGGTCCATCAACACCAGCGCGACCATGGCCTCGCAGATCGGGGTGGCGCGGATGCCCACGCAGGGATCGTGGCGGCCGGTGGTGATCACCTCGACCTCGTTGCCGTGCACGTCCAGGCCGCGCCCGGGCAGGCGCAGGCTGGAGGTGGGCTTGAACGCGGTCGAGCAATGCAGCTGTTGGCCGGTGCTGATGCCGCCGAGGATGCCGCCGGCATGGTTGGAGGCGAAGCCGGCAAGCGACATCTCGTCGCGGTGCTCGGTGCCGCGCGCGGCCACCGCGGCGAAACCGTCGCCGATCTCCACGCCCTTGACCGCGTTGATGCTCATCAGCGCCGCGGCCAGTTCGCCGTCGAGCTTGCCGTAGATCGGCTCGCCCCAGCCCGGCGGCACGTTGTCGGCGACCACATCCACGCGCGCACCGACCGAATCGCCGGACTTGCGCAGCGCGTCCATGTACGCCTCCAACTCCGCGACCTGTGCGGCATCGGGCCAGAAGAAAGGATTGTCCTCGACCACGCCCAAGTCGTAGCCGTTGGGGAAGATCTCGCCGATCTGCGACATGAAGCCGCGCACCCGTACGCCGTGACGCTCGGCCAGCCACTTCTTGGCGATCACGCCGGCGGCCACGCGCATGGTGGTTTCGCGCGCCGACGAACGTCCGCCACCGCGCGGGTCGCGCAGGCCGTACTTCTGCCAATAGCTGTAATCGGCGTGGCCGGGACGGAATTGCTCGGCGATCGAACCGTAATCCTTGCTGCGCGCATCGGTGTTGCGGATCAGCAGCGCGATCGGAGTACCGGTGGTGCGGCCCTCGTACACGCCGCTGAGGATTTCGATCTCGTCGGCCTCGCGCCGCGCCGAGGTGTGGCGGGTCTTGCCGGTCGCACGGCGATCCAGGTCGCGACGGAACTCCTCCGGCGCGATCGCCAGCCCCGGCGGGCAGCCGTCGACCACGCAGCCGATCGCCGGACCGTGGCTCTCGCCGAAAGTGGTGACCCGCAACAGGCGGCCGAAGGTGTTGTTCGACATGCGTCTCTCTCGTCAGCCGCGGCGCGCGCGATTCACAGCGCGCACGCCGCCATTTCGGTTTCGGCCTCGCGCATCAGCGCCAGGCGGTCGCGACCCGGGCCCGCGCCGTCGCGGGACAAGGCCACGTAGAACTCATGGCCGTGGGTGTCGCCGAACGCGGACTCGCGCAGCGCCACCAATCCCAGCCGGTGCAGATCGTCCAGCAACAGACGGAACCCGCTCGGGGTGAAGCACCAGGCATGGATGTCCAGATAAGCACCGTGCTGGCGCACCGCGTCCATGCCGGCGCTCGCGTCCTGGGCAGTGTGCACGAACTCGACCGCGTCCAGCGAGCGGCCTTGCGCCAGCGCGGCGTCCCAGGCGATGCGGCCGTCCAGCTTGACCACGTTGAGGAAATAGTCGGCGACCTGCCCCGGCGTGTGGTTGCTGCGGCCTTGCAGGTGCGCGTCGATCAGTTGCGACAGCCCGGTCGGCGCGCGCAGCCGATCGAAGCAATAGCGCTTGTCCGGCACCGCCAGCGACAGCACCCCGCCCTGGCCCAGCAGCGCGTCGCAGTCGTTGAGGAAGCCGACCAGATCGGGCATGTGCTCGATCACGTGCGAGGCGATGATCCAGTCGTAGTAGCCGCGGCGCCCGGTCAGTTCGGCGTAGCTGCCGCCGTTCCAGACGAAATCGACTTCTTCGATCGCATCCAGGTCGACACCATGGTCGCGGTACTTCTCCACCAGCGCGGCGCGATCGGCGTGATCGAGTATGTCGACCGCGTAGCCCGCGCGCTTGGGCGCGACGGGGTTGTGTGAAGGCCCGATTTCCAGGCCGCGGCCGCGCGCATCCAGCGGTGCCAGTATGCGCGCCTTCCTGTCCATCCGGCCGGATCAGCCGCCGCGCTGGCCCGCGAGCTGCACGATGCGCTCGTGGTGCTCGACCAGGTCCGCGCGCTCGGCGACGAAGATGCCCATCTGCCCGACCTTGAACTCGACCCAGGCCAGCGGCAGCTCCGGCAGCAGTTCGACCAGCGCGCGCTCGGCCTCGCCGACCTCGCAGATCAGCAGACCGTGCTCGCTCAGGTGATCGGGCGCGTCGCGCAGGATCTTCAGCGCCAGGTCCAGGCCGTCGAAGCCGGCGCGCAGCCCCAGGTCGGGCTCGTAGGAATACTCCTTGGGCAGCGCGTCGGTTTCGTCGTTGGTCACGTAGGGCGGATTGGTCACGATCAGGTCGTAAACCTCGCCCTGCAGGCCGTCGAACAGGTCCGACTTGCGCAGCTCGACGTTGTCGGCGTGCAGGCGGGTCTTGTTCTCCGCAGCCAGCGACAGCGCCTCGTCGTTGATGTCGGCGCCGTGCACCGTCCAATCCGGATGGTAGTGCGCGGTGGCGATGGCGATGCAGCCCGAACCGGTGCACAGGTCCAGCGCGCGCTCGACTTGGCGGCCGCCCAGCCAGGGCTCGAAGCCCGACTCGATCAGCTCGGCGATCGGCGAGCGCGGCACTAGCGCGCGGCGGTCGCTCTTGAAGCTCAGCCCCGCGAACCAGGCCTCGCCGGTCAGGTAGGCGGCCGGAATGCGCTCGCCGATGCGTCGCTCGAACAGCGCCAGTACCGCATCCTTCTCGTCCGTGGTGACCTTGGAGGCGCCATAGACCGGGCTCAGATCGTGCGGCAGGTGCAGCGCATGCAGGACCAGTTGGGTGGCCTCGTCCAGGGCATTGTCGTAGCTGTGACCGAAGGTCAGCCCGGCCCCATTGAAGCGACTGGCGCCGTAGCGGATCAGGTCGATGACGGTCAGTTGCTCGAAGGTGACGGAGGGCACGGCGGGTCCGGAAACGTAATGGGGCCGCGCATTATAGCGGCCAGGGGCCGACGGACGGCCGCTGCGGCCGGGATCGCCCTTATATGCGTAGGGTCGCGACCGGCAGCGTGGCCGGCGCATCGCCTCGATACGGGGATCGGGCCGGCACTTCGCATCGCCGACCGCCAGGCCATGAAGCCCTACAAGCGCAATCCGAAGGGCGCCGCCCCCGTCTGCCCGGTCACCAGCGCGGCCAGCGAGCGGTACACCATCGCCCCCACCACCACCTGCGCGGCACCGGCCAGCAACAGCAGGCCGAACACCACACCGGTCTCGGGCACGTGCAGCGGCAGCTCCATCATCAGCGGCAGGCTGACCATGGCCAGCGCCAACAGCCAGGCGATCGCCACCAACTTGCGGGCCGCCCGCAACGACCGCGCCGCGCCGGCCACCTCGCCCTGCTCCGGGTTGCCCAGCAACCGCCGACCGGCCAGGGCCACCAGGCAGGTCGCCAGCACCGAAGCCCGGATTTGCAGCATCCCGGCCGTGATCGCGCCCCATTTGGACAGCTCGACCACGTTCAGATTGGTCCCGCTGATGCCCAGCACCGCCACCGCGATCGCCAGCAGCAGCACCGCGAAGCCGGCCAGCACCCCGCCCTCGACGGTGCGCGCGGAGGCCGACCAGTCGAGGTCGGCGGCTTGATTCGGGCTGGGGTCGTTGGGGGCCATGGTCCGTTTGATGCCCTGGGGTCTTTCCGTGATGGTTCGACGACTCGCTCAGGATTCCCGGGCCAAGGTCGAAGTAGCACTGTATCGCGTCAGGCGGCCAAAGGGGGCGTCGCGGCTACTGAACTTGTTCTGGCAGGCTGCAGGCTTTGTAGTAAATCTGGCACTGGGCAGCCCCGGCCTCCTCACAGAGGCGAAGTCCATATGCCGCGGCAACTTCTACCGTGGGGCCAGCCTGAGCTTTCGAATACGGAACGCCCGCGATCACCACGGCACACTGATTGCTGTAGGTAAGGTTAATTTTGCAAGCCCTACCACCCTTCGCTCGGCAACTGCTCAACGCCTCCCGTGTAGCCTGCCGCTTGCTCTTGGCAGCGACTGAGACCCCAATCCCTACATTACTTGAACCCAGATCTATAGCGATTGCGCCCCAACTGCTCGTCGCACCTTGCCCAGTCCAGGCAGAACTGGACTCGTTTGGGATAGGAGCACACCCCTGTACAGGACTCTGAGGCCCACTCGTCGGATAGTAGCCTGGCGGACAATTGCCCTCTGCGGATGCATTTCCAAGAAGCGCGAGAAGAAAAAATGCGGCACAAAGGCGAAACAGCACACTCATCACGCACTTCTCCCTATGTTAGCAGCAGGCACGCTCGGGTTCCGATGCGCGAGACCCGGCAAGACTTGTGAGTTCGCATCGCCACTAGATGAAGTCGCAGGAGCATTCCCTCGCATCGCTTGATCGTGAGTTCGCTGCGTTGACGATGTACCACCAGAGCCAAAAGCGCTAAACGACTGAAAACTCCCCACCGTCCCCTGAAAAAACATCGCCGCCGCCGGCGGCACCGTAACGATCAGTACCGTCAGCAGCAGCCCGATCCCGCCCTGCTGCATCGCCTGCGTGGTCAGGCCTTCGACGTCGGTGCCCAGGATGCCGTTGACCGCCTTGGCCATCCATAACGCCACCGCCACGCGCGAGGCCAGTTCCAGCGCGATCGCGGTCACGGCGCTGAGCATGGCCATGGAGAACAAGGTGCCCAGCCCGTACATCAGCCATTTCCGGAACAGGTCCTTGGTCTGGTCGAAGATCAGGCACAGGATGAACAAGGGGCCAAGGCCGACGAACAAGGCCAGGGTGAACTTGTAGAGCAGCAGCATCGCGCCGGCGGTCATCGGCGGGCTGGCGGTGCCCAGGCCGGCGAACAGCATCGCGCGCGCTTTCTCGTCGTACATCTGCTGGTCGCCGTCGACGATCTGCACCGCGTCGATCGCGCCCAGCGCCACCTGCATGTAGGCCAGGTTCTCGTCGATCGCATCGGCCGAGCTGCGTCCGTTGTCGCCGGTGAATATGCCGTGCACCTCGCGGTCGAGGTCGTGGGTGAAGCCGCGATGCAGATCGCCGCCGAACACCGACATGGTGGTCGCCGCGCCCACGATCACCGCGATGCGCGTGAGCTGGGTGATCAGCGCCACCATCGACTCGCGCGACTGGCCGGTGACGATGCGGTAGCCAACGATCAGGATCCACAGCGTGACCAGGGTCAGCGCGATGCTGGTCGCCCAGGCCATGAAACGCCCCATCAGTGCCAGGCCGAACTGATCGACCTTCACGCTCAGGTAGTCGTTGACCAGCTTGAAGAAGGCGAAGTCGCCGATGCCGGCCACGCGCGGCGACCACGCGTCCCAGCCCAGCCCGATGCCACGGCCCCAGTCCATCGCTGTTTGCATCCTGCACTCCCTGCCGGTGCGGGTTCCCTGGAACGAAAGATGTCGCGGCGCTGCGCGCGCCGCGTCGGCATCAAGGCCTCAAGGCCGCCTTCAACGCCGCGGCCTGAACCACATGCCCGACGATGCCGTCGAGCCCCTGCCCCTTCTTGCCGCGCATCGCACGCTTCGCCAGGCGGGCCTGATCCCATTTCAAGGACTCGATGTAGCTGTGGTAGGCGGTCATGCGGGCCTGCCAGTAGTCCAGGTCCATGGTGATGCGGGCGACGAAGCGCTGGACCTCGTTGTCGTTGGCGGCCAGCGCTCCCTGCTCCTGGCCGACGCGGTCGCGCTGCTGCTGCAACGCCTGGAAATCGCGATTGCGCTGAATCAGCGTTTTGAGCATGCGCGCCGATTCGTTGTACTTGGCGTTCTCGGCCTGCACCAGGCGCTGGCAGACCTTCTGTTGCTCGTCCAGCACCGCGCCGTCCATCTGCGGTTGCGCGGGCTTGAACACGCGCGTAGCGATCTCGCGTATGCCGCCTTCGCCGCTGCCCTGGGCCGGGCATAGGTCTTCCATGCCGTAGTTGAGGTCGCGTTCGGGGAAGCCGTCCTCCATCTGCGGGTCGCCGAAGTTCAGGCGCTGCAGACGGATCAGCTGCTGCCGGTAATGGTTGTAGGTCTTGTTGTAGTGGTCGTAGGTCTCGCCCCAGCGCTTGGCCTGCAGGCCGAACTCCTTGGCGTCGGCGAAGGTCTGCCGGACCTGGCCCACGATCAGGGTGGGGTCTTGCACCACCAGTTGCGCCGCGGCCGGGCCGGAGGCCAAACCGAAAAGCAGCAGCATCGCGATCGCGCAACGGCGCTTGCGCCTCGCCACTCGACGCCTCGCCTCGTGAATCGTCCCTTTCATCAGCTTCTCCTTTCGCACCAGGACCGCGCCAAGATAATGCGCAATTAATACTCAAACATTAATCAATTTATGCGCAGCCAATCCCTTGGACTGCGCCGATACGACCCCAGTTGTGCCGGGTTTTTCAGCGCGGCGCAAGGGATATTTTCTGCCGCAATGCGCAGACGCGGACAAAGCGTTTAATCGTTACTTTTATTAAGTGCCAAACGATGCCACGACCATAATGTCGAAACACCTTTGAAACCTTATAAAGTGCACTCGAAAGACAGAGATCGAGCGCAGCGAAAGCCGCCGCGCGGGATATTTCCGAGCCGCTGCAAACACCTCGGGCGAACGCTTCGCGCGCCGCGGCCGACACGCGGCCGCAGGGCTAAGACCGCCGCCACTAACGCTGCGGCGCTATGCCGCACCCGCCCCGGGCGACCGGGCCGGTATCATGGCGGCGATACCCTCGCCGGACCGATCATGTTCAATCGCACCACCGTCATCGTCCTCGTCGCCGCGCTGGCCGCCGCACTGGGCCTGTGGGCCGCGCAGCGCCACTTCGGCTCGGCCACCCCCTCGCAGTGGCCGCAGACCCAGGTCGTGCGCCTGTTCTCGCCGCCGCGCGAGTTGCCCGACTACTCGTTGCGGCAGTCCGACGGCACGCCGCTGGTGCCCGGCGAGCTTAAGGGCCATTGGACCCTGGTGTTCCTGGGCTTCACCCACTGCCCCGACATTTGCCCGACCACGCTGGCGGAAATGGCGCAGGCGCAGAAACAGTGGGCGTCGATTCCGGAGGCGCGCCGCCCGCGCGTGCTGTTCGTGTCGGTGGACCCGGAACGCGATACGCCCGACCGCATCGGCGAGTACGCGCACGCCTTCCACAAGGACACCCTGGCCGCCACCGCCGACCTGCCGGCGCTGGAGCGCTTCGCCAAATCGCTGAGCATGGTGTTCGCCAAGGTGCCGCCGCCGGAAGGCGCGCGCGCCGACCAGTACTCGGTCGATCACAGCGCGTCGATGGCGGTGCTGGACCCGCAGGGCCGCATGGCCGGCCTGATCCAGCCGCCGCTGGACCCCAAGGGCATCGCCGCGGACATGGCCGCACTGACCGAGGCCACGCCGTGAGCTTGCTGACCACGCTTACCTACGTCCTGCCGCACCGCCTGCTGTCCTCGATCGCGCGTGCGCTGGCCTATTCCGACCGTCCGGCGACCAAGCAGTGGCTGATCGACACGGTCACGCGCAAGTTCGGCGTCGATCTGTCCGAGGCCGCCGAACCCGATCCGCGCGCCTATCCGACCTTCAACGCCTTCTTCACCCGCGCGCTCAAGCCCGGCGCGCGCGTACCCGACGCCGATCCGCGCAGCCTGCTGATGCCCGCCGACGGCCGCATCAGCCAGTGCGGCCCCATCGTCGACGGCGACATCTTCCAGGCCAAGGGCCAGTCCTTCACCGCCGCCGAACTGCTGGGCGACGAGGCCGCCGCCGAGCCGTTCGCCAACGGCGTCTATGCCACCGTGTACCTCTCGCCCAAGGACTACCACCGCGTGCACATGCCGTGGGCGGGCCGCCTGCGCGAAACCGTGCACGTGCCCGGCCGCCTGTTTTCGGTCGGGCCGGATGCGGTGCGCAACGTGCCGCGGCTGTTCGCGCGCAACGAACGCCTGGTCTGCCACTTCGATACCGATTTCGGCCCGATGGCGCTGGTGATGGTCGGCGCGCTGCTGGTCTCGGGCGTGGAGACGGTATGGAGCGGCGTGGAGATTCCGCGCTACGGCGACGCCGTGACGGTCAAGGATTATCGTGGTGCCGACATCGCGCTGGAGCGTTTCGCCGAGATGGCGCGCTTCAACTACGGCTCGACCGTGATCGTGCTGCTGCCGCCGGGTGTGGCGACGCTGTCGCCGGCGCTGGCGGCGGAAACCGCGGTGCGCCTGGGACAGGTGCTGGCCACGCGAGCCGACTGAGCGAGCTTGCGCGGTAACGGCGCCCACGCTGGCGCTGGCGCCTTGGCCGCGCGCGCGACCAAGGCGTCGTCGCCAGGCGTCAGTACACCGGCGTGGCGACGTAGGCCAAACCCGCGCCGGTCTGCGGATCGATCGCCTGACCGCTGATGCGGCCGAAATCGTCGATATCGGTCGCGGTGGTCAGGCGCGGCCCGGCGGCGGGAAAGTCCGCGATCAGATCGCGCAGCCGATGCACGCCGCCGTCGCGCCACAGCACGGCATCGCAGACCGACATGCCGGCATCGGTGCACGACCGCCCCACCGCATGCCGCCACAGGTTCAGGCCGTTCGCCTGCGCGTTGAGATGACCGGCGAGCTTGGGCAAGGCGCGCATGCCGTCGTGACGCGTCCACAGGAACGCCCCCCAATCCGGAGCGCCTTCCTCGGTGACCGACTGATTGCCGAAGCCGACCACGTCGCCCTGCGGATTGATCGCCATCGGCGTGTTCCAGGCCTGGCCGCCGATATCGCCCAGCACCGTCGGCCGATCGCGCTCCCACAGCACCGCTCGGATCGCGCTGAACTTGCCGACTGCGTCGTCGCAGATGCCGGAAATGCCGACCACCTGCCCACGGTCGTTGATCGCAGTCGCCGCGCTCACGGTGTCGCCGGCGGCGATCACCGGCGGCAGTTCGCGCAGGCGGTTGCGGCGCGGCTCCCACAGCGCGGCGCGGAACTGGAACTTCTGCGGCAAGGTGCAGCCCACCGGGTCGCGCACCGTGGTTTCGGCCCAGCCCACGACCTGGCCGAAGTTGTTGGCGCCGGTGGCGAAGCCGTGCGTGCCGCCGAACGTGGGCAAGGCGCGCATGCGTCCGCCCTCCCAGACGAAGCCCAGGCACTGATAGCGCGGCGCGCCGGCCGGACGTCCGAGCAGGAAGGCCGAGCAACTCCAGTTCTCGTCCTCGCTGTCGACCACATCGGTTTCGGCGATGCCGGCGACGAGGCCGCGCACGTTCTTCACCGGCCACACCACGGCGCTTTGCCGCTCCGGACTGCCCAGCGTGCCCAGGTCGGTGAGTTTGCCGCCGCGCCACAGCACGGCATGACGGTGCGACGGCGGCGGTGCGGTCAGGGTCGAGCGGCCCGCCACCCAGCCCAGGTCGTTGATGCTGGTGGCGGTGCTGGACCCGCCCAACGACGGCAGATAGTCGATGCGGTACCGCGGCGGCGCGGCCTGCGCGGCAGCGGCGGCGAACAGGCTCAGACTCAACAACGAAACGGGCAGCGAACGCTTCATGATCGGGCTCCTTCGGGCCGAACGCGGTCGTCGCGATGCGCGAGCGCGATCGGCGTGGACGTGTCGATAGAGATGCGCGCCGCGTTGCAGCGACGCGCGCTCTGTATGCGCCCGTGCCCTAGGGTTTACTCGCCGTTTTCGGACGGTTTCCTCTGCGTCGCGGCTGAATGCGCAAAGCTGCACAAGCGCGGCTCGCGGCGCAGCCACACGCGCCGCCGAAACCTGCGGTCATCGTTGCGCCCGCAACCGCCTTAGATGGAACGGCTAGCGCGCTGCGTCTGCTGCTGTTCCTGAGTCTCGGCCTGCAGCGGCGCGGCGTCGAGGCGCTGCTGCAACTCCTCGCTGCGACCACGCAACGCCTCGCCCAGCGGCATCGCCGCGATCCGCCGCGCGGGGTCGGCAAGCTCGCCCTGCACTACCAGCAGGTTCTGCTCCTGCCCCTGCGCCGCCCGCCCCAGCAGCACGTGATCGATGCGGCCAATGCTGTTCTGCGCGGCCAGGCAGGCCACATTGAGATCCAGGCAGGCGCGCGCATCGGCGTTCACCGCGCCCAACTGGCCGTCCAAGCCCCGCGTTTGATCCCGAGCCTGGCGCAGCAACGGATGCTCGGCGCGCTCCTCGAGCGTCGGCGAGTTCGCGTCCAGACTGGCGCGCAAGCCGGGCACGCGCGGATCCACGTGCAGCAGCTGGCTGCGGTTGCCGTCGTGGCTCAGGTTCAAATCGGTGGTGCCGTCGCGGTTGCGCACCCGGCTCAGGTCGTTGCGCGACACCTCGGACCATTGGCCATCGAGGTAGGCGCGACCCGGCCCGTCGCGGTTCCACAACACGAAATCATCGCCCTGAGCGTACAGTCCCGCGGTGGCGTTGCTGTTGCCCTCGCGCTGCGGCCGCCCATAGGCGTAGCCCGCGCCGCGATCCAGCGCATCGATGAACGCCGGCGCCTGCTCCTTCTGCAGGAACAGTTGTTTGATCGTGCCGTATTCGGCGCTCAGGTTGGGGCGCGCCTGATCCTGTCCCGTCTGCAACGGACTGATCAGCGGATTGGCCAATACGTTCTGCCAGGGACCGTGCAAGGGGCTGCGCTGATCGGCGTTGCGTAACGCGATCACTACTTCGGCTCCGGCCAGGGTGGCGTCGCGGCCGGTTTCCATGTAGTCGCCGGTCGCGCGCGGCCGCATGCGGTCGACGGCGCGGCTGACGTCGTCGACGCTGTCGTGGGTGCCGTTGTTCATGTCGCGCAGCAGGCCCGGCGCCCAGCGGTCGCCGCTCTGATTCTCGACCTTGGCGACCATGGCCGCGAGGCGGATCTGGTCGTCGGGTGTGGAGTTGCGGAACAAGGCGGTCTGGCGCACCTGCGCCAAGGTGCCGGTCATCAGTTCCTCGACCTGGGCGACGTCGCGGTCGTGGATATAGGTAATGCCGGCATCGGAGCGCAGGAAAGTACCCAGGTTGCGCTCGATCCGCGCATCCATCGGGCGACCGGCCTGCTCCCTGATCGCATCGCCGTTGCGCCCCAAATCGGCCGTGGCCTGACGGCGCTCGGCCGCGGTCAGCGCCATGCCCGGCGGCTGGGTCGCCGCCCAGGTTTGATAGGCATCCAGCAAGGAAGGCACGACTTCGGGGTGCGCGCCCAGATCGGTTTGCAGGGTGCCGATCGAGTAGCCGCTGTTGCCTACCGGCGTCATGCGTCCGGTTGCGGAGTCGCGGTTGCCGGCGAAGGACAGCCGGTTGGACACGTCGCGGCCGGCGACGCTGCCCTCCGAACCCACGCCGATGGCGAAATAGGCGACCGCACGCATATCGGCGTCGGTCAGCGGGCGCGCCGCCGCCGCGGCGGCATCGGGTGCGACTTGCTCTGCGGGTCGGTTCATCGCCGGGCCTCCTTGGCCTTGCGCGGTCAGTCGGCGGCGTCTTCGCAGCCGCGGGTGTCGTCGGGCGGCGCTCGGCCGCTGTCCGTGGGATGCAGCTTCAAGTACGGCTGATGGCCTGTGCCGGATGCGCGGAACCAAACCAGGGTGTCGCCTTCGCGCGTCAGATAGTCGGATTCACGGCCGAAGTCGGGGCAGGCACCGGGCTTGCCGGCCGCCACATCCTCGCTGCAGAAGCGCAGATACAGGCGGCCTTCGCGCAGCGAGCCCAGCAGCTGGCCGCTGTCGCCGCTGGTCTGGGTGCCGTCGTCCCAGCTGCCGGTCACGGCCGCGCCGGCCGCCTTGAGTTCGAGATGAGCGCTGTGCTGCCAGCCGCAGGACTGGCGATAGCCCCAGTCGCCCGCAAACTCGGCGACCGAAGCTGCCGCGGCGGCGGCGCCTGTAGGCGGATGGGCGGTGCAGGCCGGCAGTGCCAGCAGCGCCGCGAGCGCGAACCAAGCAAAATCACGTCCTGTAGCCATAGCACCGAAGCTCCGGTCGGTGCGGCAGTAGTATCACGGGCTTCTCGCAGCAAACAAGCCCGCAAACAGGCGCAAGAAACGCGCCTTAGCGCCGTGCAGCACGATTGCGGGCACGCGTCGCCTCAAGGCCAGCGATGGCAGGCGACCCGCCACAAGGCGCTCAGCGCTCGCGCACCGATAAGCCGATCAAGCTCTGCGCGACCCAGTAAGTCGCCAACACGGCGACGCTCGCATAGGCGAACGGCGCAGCGAAACGGTCGATTGCCAAAGTCGCGTCGGAGGCGACGAAGCTCAGGCCGCCCAGCGCCGCCAGCGCGGTCGCGTGCGTACGTCGGCGCCACCACACCGCCGCGGCCTGCGCCGCCATTGCGGCCAGCACGGCGACATAGATCACCACGGGTACGCGCAATTCGGCCGGCAGATGCGGCCACAACACCGACAACACGATGCCCGCCAAGACGGCGTAGGCCAGGAACGGCCAGGTCGCCGCAAACAGGCGCGCGCGCCGGGTCAGCGCCAGCAGGTACGCGATATGCGCGCACAGGAAACTGCCCAGGCCGAACACGAACCAGTCGCCGGGCAGCATCAGGAACACGTCGCCCAAGGTGGACAGCGCCAGGCCCATCAGCAGACCGAGGCGGTAGCCGCGCTCGGTCGACGGCGTGCGCGCCACCATCGCCAGCACCAGCAAGGTCGCGCTGGGTTTGGCGAGGTAGTGCAGCCAGGGCCAGGGGACGATCGCGCCGGCGATGGCCAACGCGGCCACGCTCGCGACCGCGATCAGCCAGCCGCGGTTCGAGGCGGCACGGTCGTACTCGGAATGGGACACAACGGACTCCTGTCAGTGTGCGTCGGGATCAGCGCTGATGGTCGCTTGCACGTAGGCGCGCAGTCGCGCCTCGCTGCGTCGAAGCGCGACCTGGATCGAAGTTTCCGCCGCCTGCCGGGACAGTTCCAGCTCGCGGGCCGCGCGGGCCGCATCGCCGCGCAGACCGGCCGCCAGTGCACGCAGGCGCGGCATCAGATGCGGCGCTTCGCGCTGCACATCCCGCGCCAGCCCGACCGCCTCGACGTAACCCGCATCGCCGCTGGCCATGCTGCGACTGAACGCGATCTCGGCCCGCAGCAGCGGCAGGAAGGCCCGGCTCAACTGCGCCAGCGCGGCGTCGCTGACCTGCGCGACCTGGCGGTTCACGGCGCTCTCCCACTCGGTTACGTGCTGCCACTGGCCCAGGTTCTGCGAGGCCTTGAGCCGATACCACTCGTACGACAGCGGCAGCTGATCGGCGTGATCGGACAGTACGCGCAACTCGTCCTCGGGCAACTCCTCAGCGGTGTCGCCGCGGTACGAGCGCGCGACCAAACGCCAAGCGACCGCGATCGGTTCCATCTCGGACCGAGGTTGACGCAGGTACAGCAACTGCAGGCCGTCGGTGAACAGCGTCCTGGTGCGATAAGGCAGCAGATTGCAGGCGAAACCGGCGAAATTCAGCAGCGCGAACGCGAAGCATGCCGATTGCCAGGGCGACGACGGCAAGCTCAGCATCGCCACGGCGAGGACGACGGCGACGCATAGGTTCGAGAGCGGCCCCGCCAACAGCAGTATCGCGGTGTCGGCGCGCGATCGGCGCTCGGGATCCGGACATGCGATCACGTAGCCGCCGGCCTCGCCGGACGTCGCATGCGGCGAACGCGACTGCAAGCGCCAGCCGCCCACCACCGGCACCGCCTCGACCGCGCCCACCGCTACCGCCAGTACGGTCATGCCGGTCATGCGGGCACCGAGATAGTGTCCGAACTCGTGGATCGCGACTGCGGCGACCGACATCACTAGCCACAGCCCTAAGGCGGCGAGGAGCTCGGAGTTCCGCACATGCGACGCAACAGCCCCGTAACACGCCCACAAGGCGCCGACAGCGCAAACGCCCAACAATGCGCCCGACAGGTGCCGCATCCACCGGTTGGCCCGCTCGGACAAAGGCGCGACCGGTGTGGCCGGCGCCTCGCCAGGCTCGGATTCGGCGGACGTCATCGCTACGCGATCACTTGCAGCCGTCCACCTTCAGCACCTGCCCCGGACGGATCGCATAGCGCGGCGCCTTCAGGCCGTTGCGCTTGGCCAGCTGGCCGGTGTCGCACTGGAACTTCTGCGCGATCGAGGTCAGGGTTTCGCCGCGCTGCACGCGATAGGTCTTGGGCTTGGCCTTTTCCTTGTCGCGAGGCTTGGCCTTGGCCGCCTCCTGAGCCGTCAGCGTTCCAGCGCTGACATCGCCCAGATCCCCCGCCTCGGCCGAGGCCACCATGGTCACCGGCCCGGTGCGCACGATCGCCGTGCTCGGGTCGCTGAGCATCAGGGTGCGCGCCAGATCGGCGCGCGCGCCCTGCAGGCACCAGCGGTTGTACAGGCCGACGATCTTGGTGGTGGCGTTGAGGCTGGTGCCCGCGGCCAGGTAGCTGTCGGCCTGGTAGCGCGGGTTGAGGTTGCGCAGCGCGCGCATATAGCCGTCGCGGGTGCCGCCGTTGCCCAGGCAGATGGTGAGCTGGTAGATCGAGCTGGGCTGGCTCAGGCGCAAAGTGGCCGGCTTGGGATCGATCTTGGGGAAGCTCAGGCCGTATTCCTTGGGATGCAGGAACAGCCAGGCGGCCGCGATCACCATCGGCACGTAGTCGCGGGTTTCGGCCGGGAACTGGTTGTACACCGATTCTTCCCAGAAGTTGCCGCCGCCGCTGGCGTTGAACACGCGCTGGGCGCGGCCTTCGCCGCCGTTGTACGCCGCCAGCGACATCTCGATGCTGTTGTTGAGCACCGCCAGGCGCTCGTTGAGGTATTCGGCGCTGGCCTGGGCCGAGGCGCGCGCATCGTAGCGGGTGTCGAAGCCGGTGCCGTCGTCGCCCAGGCCGAAGCGCTTGCCGGTGGCGTACATGAACTGCATCGGGCCGGCGGCGCCGGCGCGCGAGGTCGAATGCACGCGGCCGTTGGACTCCTTGGCCATGATGCCGAACAGCAGCGCTTCGGGCAGGTTGGCGCGCTCGTACTGCGGCCACATCATCTGCCGCAGGTACTGGTAGTTCTCATGGCTCTGGATCAGCGAGCCGCGCATGTCGGTGAGCCAGCGGCGGATGCCGGCCTGCACCGCCGGGTTGTACTGCACCATCTTGACGAAGCGCTGGCCGTCGGCGTTCAGCAGCGCGGCCGCGCGCGCGGCCTGCGGCACGTCCGCGGCCAGCGACGAGTCCTCGCCCAACGGCGCCTCTTCGTCCTCGTCGCCCGCCTGCGCGCGCGATTCGGCATCGGTATTGGCCTTGAGCAGGCGCTTGTAGCTGGTCAGCAAGGTGGTGAGCTGGCAGCCCTTCTGCTTGTTGCAGGCCGCGATCACGTCCTCCATGTCCTCCAGCGCGGCGTCGCTGAGCTTCTGCCCCTCCGGGTTGGCGTTGCGGATCTGCACCAGCGCGGCGCCGTACTTGGCCTCGGCGGCCTGCATGCGCTGGTTCAGCGCGTCCACGGCGGCCTGATCGCGTTTGGACAGGGCGCTGGCATCGAAGGACAGCGCGGTCAGGGCGAGAACGGCGACGGGCGCGAAGGCGCGGCAAGCAGAGGCAAATGCGGGCATGGACGACAAGGGCAGCGAAGGTCCTGGCAGGGTAGCCGCGGGGTCCATGCGGGGCAAGGAAGCGTGAGCACGGACACTGTGCCGGTTCATCCTGCCTGCTCCAGCCACGCCACGCCGCCGCGGGGCTGAGGCTAGAATCGGCGCATCTTCCAACGGACGCGGACATGGACTCGACGCAGAACGCCATCCTCCTGGGCAAGGCGGTCACCACGCCCGAGAGCGGCCCGGTCTACCTGCAGGCCAAGCTGGGCAATCGCCACGGCCTGGTCGCCGGCGCCACCGGCACCGGCAAGACCGTGACCCTGATGACGATCGCCGAAGGCTTTTCGCGCCTGGGCGTGCCGGTGTTCCTGGCCGACGTGAAGGGCGATGTGGCCGGCCTGGCCGTCGCCGGAACCCCGAACGACAAGCTGCTGGCGCGCGTCGCCGAACTCGGCGTACCCGATTACACCTCCGAAGCCAGCCCGACCGTGTTCTGGGATCTGTTCGGCAAGCTCGGCCACCCCGTGCGCACCACGGTCAGCGAGATGGGCCCGACCCTGCTGTCGCGCATCCTCGAACTCAACGACACCCAGTCCGGCGTGCTCGACATCGTGTTCAAGCTGGCCGACGACCGCGGCCTGCTGCTGCTCGACCTCAAGGACCTGCGCGCATTGCTGGCGCTGGTGGCGGAGGAACGCAAGGACATCTCGACGTCCTACGGCCTGGTCAGCACCCAGTCGGTGGGCGCGATTCAGCGCTCGCTGCTGCGCCTGGAGCAGGAAGGCGGCGACGCCTTCTTCGGCGAACCGGCGCTGGAACTGACCGACCTGATGCGCACCGCGCCCAACGGCCGCGGCATGATCAACATCCTCGCGTCCGAACAGCTGATCATGAAGCCGCGGCTGTATTCGAGCTTCCTGCTGTGGCTGCTGTCGGAGCTGTTCGAGAACCTGCCCGAGGTCGGCGATCTCGACAAACCCAAGCTGGTGTTCGTGTTCGACGAGGCCCACCTGCTGTTCGACGACGCGCCGCCGGCGCTGCAGCAGCGCGTGGAACAGGTGGTGCGCATCATCCGCTCCAAGGGCGTGGGCGTGTACTTCTGCTCGCAGTTCCCCGACGACGTGCCCGACGACATCCTCGGCCAGCTCGGCAACCGCGTGCAGCACGCGCTGCGTGCGTTCACGCCGCGCGATCAGAAGGCGGTCAAGACCGCGGCCGAGACCTTCGTGCCGAATCCGGCGCTGAACGTGGCCGAGGCGATTTCCAAGCTCGGCACCGGCGAGGCGCTGGTGTCGACCCTGCAGGACAAGGGCGTGCCGATGCCGGTGGAACGCACCCTGATCGCGCCGCCGCGTTGCCGCATGGGCGCGATCAGCGAGGCCGAGCGCGCGCAGGTGCGCGCCGGCAGCCCGGTCGGGCACAAGTACGACAATGCGATCGACCGCGAGTCGGCCGCGGAAATGCTGAGCAAGCGCGCCGAAACCGCCGCCGTCCAGGCCAAGGCCCCGCCGGCCAAGACCCGCGAACAGGACGATGCCGAGGAAGGCGGCTTCGGCCAGTCGGTCAAGGACGCGGTGTTCGGCACCAAGCGCCGTCAGGGCATGGTCGAGACCATGGCCAAGCAGACCGCGCGCACCGTCGGCAATCAGATCGGCCGGCAGATCCTGCGCGGACTGCTGGGCGGCATTTTCGGCGGGCGCAAGTAAGGCCGCGCCGCCATCCGTTCCCCCAACCCCTGTTCCGATCGTCCACAAGGAGCCTGACCGTATGAATCCGAAGTTGCTCGTGCTCGCCAGCGCCGCCGTGATCGCTCTGGCCGCCTGCGAAAAGAAGCCGGCCGAACCCGTCGCAGCGGCGCCCGCGGCGGATGCCGCCGTGGCCCCGGCCGCGACGCCGGAACCGGCGCCGCCGGCCGTGCCCGCGCTGGACGCCAAGGCCTTCGCCGGCACCTTCAGCGGCACCCTGCCCTGCGCCGACTGCCCGGGCATCGACACCAAGCTCGAACTCAAGGCCGATGGCACCTACGCCGTCGAGGACGTCTATCAGGACCGCAAGGACGGCAACACCAAGGGCGACGGCACCTGGACCGCCGAGGAAGCCGGCGCGCGCATCCGCCTGGACCCCAACAGCAAGAGCGACGAAGACCGCCTGTACCAGGTCGTTTCGGCCGACGAGATCCGTGCGCTGGACAAGGACGGCAAGGCCATCGAGAGCCAGGCCAACCTCAGCCTGAAGCGCCAGGCCGCGCAGTAAGCGCGCATGGGCCGATGGCGACCTCCCGCGCAGCAAAGCACCGCGCTGATCACGCGGGAGGGCTTCGACCGGCTCAAACAGGAGTTGGACGAGCTATGGCGCGTCAAACGTCCTGAAGTGGTGAAAGCCCTGGCCGCCGCGGCGGCCGAGGGCGATCGCTCGGAGAACGCCGAGTACACCTATCGCAAGAAGCAGTTGGGCGAGATCGACCGCCGCGTGCGCTATCTGAGCAAGCGCGTGCCCGCGCTGAAGGTGGTCGAGACCGCGCCCAGCGATCCGGACGCGGTGTATTTCGGCGCCTGGGTGGAAGTGGAGCATGTCGCCAGCGGCGATCTGCAGCGCTATCGCGTCGTCGGGCCCGACGAGACCGATGCGCGCCTGGGGCATATCAGCATCGATTCGCCGCTGGCGCGGGCGATGCTGAAAAAGCGCGTCGACGACGAATTCGAGGCGGCACTGCCGGGCGGCGCGACGCGGTTTGCGATCGTCGAAGTGCGGTACGAGGGCAGTTGAGCCGCGAGAGCATGGCGGCGCGCTAAAGTCACTGGATCCCCGCCTTCGCGGGGATGACGGATCGAGAGATGGCGCTGAAGTCACGGCACCCCCGCGTTCGTGGGGATGACGGATTGGAAGGGCGTCGCGAATAAAGGACAGCGTCGGCGAATCGGGCGACCGAACGAGCGGGCTAACCGCCCGCGCCCGCCTCCGCATCCAACAACGCATCAGGACTGGGCGTGTCCTCCATGTACACCGGCGCGGACTTGCTCGACAGCTTGCGCTCCGGACCGTAACGATAGGCTTCGTCGCCCTGGCCGCTGTCGTTGACGTGGCCGCGCTGGACGATGCGCGCGCCGTTCAACAGGTTCCAGCTGAACTTCAGGCTGTCGTGGCTGTTGGTGCGGCTGTAGCGCTCCGCGTCCAGGCCGATCAGGCGCATGCGCTGGGTCTGCGCGTCGTAGCGATAGCGGTAGGTGGTCGCGGTGGCGGTGGTGCCGCCGGTCAGGTCTTCGACGATCAGCACGCCCTTCTTGAACGACAGCGAGGCCGATCCGAGAGGTGCGACTTCGAGTTCGGCCTCGCCCGTGGGCGAATGGCCCCAGTCGAGTTCGTCCTTGTAGCCCAGCATCACCTTCAGCAGGCGCTTCTCGTCGTTGCCGCCGACGTAGGCGGTGTCGCCGATACCGTCGCCATTGAAGTCGCCGTCCAGGCGATTCTCGACGTGCGAGTCGTCGGGCAGATAGTCCAGCAACATCTGGGTCGTCATCGGCTCCAGCTTGGGCTCCTGCGCCCAGGCCGCGCCGGCGAACGCCAGCACCAGCCCCATCCCCACCCACATCGTCATAGCGCGCTGCATCGTCCATCCCCTGTGCCGGTCCCTGGCGCCGATCCTACGCCTGCGCCGCTTCCCTGGTTGACGCGAAATCGGGATCGTCCAGGACAGGCCGGTGATGACCGCCACGCCGCGCGCCGCCTAAGATGACCGCGACAACCGGAGATGCGATTTGGAATTCGACGCCCGATGGCAGGGCCTGCTCAGCGCGATCGCGATCGGCCTGCTGATCGGCGTCGTGCGCGAGCGCGCCCATGCCGGCGACCGCACCGCCGTGGCCGGCGTGCGCACGCATGCGGTGGTCGCGATCGCGGCCGCCGTCGCCGTTCCGCTGGGCACCGCGGTGCTGGCGGCGCTGGTGGTAGTGATCGGCGCGCTGTCGCTGGCCAGCTATCTGTCCACGCGCGGGGACGATCCCGGCCTGACCGGCGAAGTCGCACTGCCGGCGACCGCGCTGCTCGCCGCCTACGCGCAAGGCGAGCCGGCCGTGGCCGCGGGCCTGGGCGTGATCGTCGCCGGCCTCTTGTTCGCCAAGCAGCCGCTGCAGGCCTTCGCGCGCAAGGTCGTGTCCGAGCGCGAACTGCAGGATGCGCTGCTGCTGGCCGCGGCGGCGCTGATCGTGCTGCCGCTGCTGCCGGACACACCGGTCGATCCCTGGGGCGTGCTGGTGCCGTCGGCCTTGTGGCGCCTGGTGGTGCTGGTAATGGCGGTGGGCATGCTGGGGCATATCGCCCTGCGCGGCGTCGGCGCGCGCTGGGGACTGCCGGTGGCCGGTTTCTTCTCGGGCTTCGCGTCCTCAACCGCGGCGGTGGCGGGTTTCGGCGAACGCAGCCGCGGCGAGGCCGGTCTGACCGGCGTATCCGCGGCGGCGGTGCTGCTCGCCAATCTGGCGTCGCTGGCCTTGTTCGCGGGCGTGATCGGCACCGCCGCGCCGACGCTGTTGCGCGCCAGCGCCTGGCCCTTGGCCGCCGCGGCGTCGGTGCTGGTGGTCGCCGCCGCGCTGGGACTGCACCGCGGCGCCGGCAGCGATGCGCTGCCCAAGGCGCCGCCCGCACGCGCGTTCCGGCTGGGCCAGGCCTTGTTGCTGGCCGCGGTGATCGCGGCGGTGTTGCTGCTGTCGGCGTGGATGCGCCATCTGTTCGGCGATACCGGCGCCCTGGTCACCGCCATGCTGGTGGCGCTGGCGGAACTGCACGCGGCCGCGGCCAGCGTGGCCCAGCTCGCCCAGGCCGGCGATCTGAGCCTGGACCATGCGCGCTGGGGCGTGGTCGGTCTGCTCGCGGCCAGCGCCGCGGCCAAGACCGTGCTGGCCTTCGCCAGCGGCAACCGCCGCTATGCGCTGCATGTGGGCGCCGGCCTGGCGGGCATGGCCGCGGCGGCGGCCGCGGCGACCTGGGCCACCGCCTAGAACCGGCTCAATCCTCGAACGCGACCTCGCCGTAGAGGTCGTGTTCGTCGCTGCCCATGATCTGCACGTCGACGAATTCGCCAGGCTGCAAGCCGGCCTCAAAGCCGTTCTGGATCTGCACCAGGCCGTCGATGTCGGGCGCGTCGCCCATGCTGCGCGCGATCGCCAGTTCGCCGTCCAGCGCGTCGACGATGCAACGCTGCACGCTGCCCACCTTCGCCTCCAGCTTGGCCGCGGAGATCTCGGCCTGGCGCTCCATGAAGCGCGCCAGACGTTCCTGCTTGACCTCCTCGGGCAGCGGATCGGGCAGCGCATTGGCCTGGGCGCCGTCCACCGGCGAATAGGCGAACGCGCCGACGCGGTCCAACTGGGCCTCGTCGAGGAAGTCCAGCAGCTCCTCGAACTCGGCCTCGGTCTCGCCCGGGAATCCGACGATGAACGTGCTGCGGATGGTGATGTCCGGCGCGATGCCGCGCCAGCGCTGGATGCGCTCCAGGGTCTTGTCGACCGCGCCGGGCCGCTTCATCAGCTTGAGCACGCGCGGGCTGGCGTGCTGGAACGGGATGTCCAGGTACGGCAGCAGGATCGGCATTCCGTTGGCGCCGGTCTGCGCCATCAGCGGAATGATCTCGTCCACGTGCGGATACGGATAGACGTAGTGCAGGCGCGTCCACAGGCCGAGTTCGCCCAGGCCCTCGCACAGCGCCTTCATGCGGGTCTGGTAGGTCTTGCCGCGCCATTCGCGCTCGGCGTACTTCACGTCCACGCCGTAGGCCGACGTGTCCTGCGAGATCACCAGCAGCTCGCGCACGCCGCCCATGGCCAGCTTCTCGGCCTCGCGCAGCACCTGGTCGACCGGGCGCGAGACCAGGTCGCCGCGCATCGAGGGAATGATGCAGAAGCTGCAGCGGTGATTGCAGCCTTCGGAAATCTTCAGATAGGCGTAGTGCTTGGGCGTGAGCTTGACGCCGATGCCCTCCTCGCCCTCGAACGCGCGGCGCGGCACCAGGTCGACGAAGGGGTCGTGCCTGGGCGGCAGCGCGCTGTGCACCGCGGTCATCACGCTGGCGTAGTCCTGCGGGCCGCTGATCGACAGCACGTCGGGGTGGGTTTCGCGGATCAGCTCCGAACGCTTGCCCAAACAGCCGGTGACGATGACCTTGCCGTTCTCGGCGATCGCCTCGCCGATCGCGTCCAGCGACTCGGTCACCGCCGAGTCAATGAAGCCGCAGGTGTTGACCACCACCACGTCGGCGGCGTCGTAGCTCTGCACGATGTCGTAGCCCTCCACACGCAGCTGGGTGAGGATGCGCTCGGAATCGACCAGGGCCTTGGGGCAACCGAGGCTGACGAAACCGACTTTGGGATTGGCTAGGGACATGCGGTAAGGCCTGGCGGGACGCGCGGTTGCGCATGCGCGCGAGGCCGGACGTACTGGCTGAGTGAGGAAGGCGGTAACGCGGCTGCGGGCGGAACTACGCGGCCGGGGTCGCGAATTATAGCCCTGGCGCTAAACTGGACTGGATTCCCGCAGCTGAACGGAGGCCGCCCATGGGCCACTGGACCGATCTGGACACCCCGCACGGCCCGGTCGCGGCCTGGCGCGCCGAACCCACCGGCCCCTCGCGCGGCGCGCTGGTCGTGCTGCAGGAGATCTTCGGGGTCAACGCGCACATCCGCGCCGTGGCCGAGCGCTTCGCCCAGGCCGGCTATGTCGCCCTGGCGCCGGACCTGTTCGCCCCGGTGCAGGCGCACGTCGAGCTGGGTTACGGCAGCGACGACGCCGCGCGCGGCGGCGAGCTGCGCAGCGCGGTCGGCTTCGACCGCGCGATCGATATCGCCGGCGTGGCCTCGCACCGGCTGCAGGACGAAGGCCTGCGCACCGGCGCGGTCGGCTATTGCTGGGGCGGCAGTCTGGCCTTCCTGTGCAATACCCGCCTGGGCCTGCCCGCGGTGAGCTACTACGGCGCGCGCACCGTGCCGTTCCTGGGCGAACCCACGCGCGCGCCGATGCTGTTCCACTTCGGCGAACGCGACGCCAGCATCCCGCCGCAGGCCATCGACGCCCATCGCGCGGCGCTGCCGACCGCACCGATCTATCTCTACAACGCCGGCCACGGCTTCAACTGCGATCTGCGCGCGGACTACCACGCAGACAGCGCCGAGCTCGCCTGGCGGCGCACCCTGGACTTCTTCGCGGACGCACTGAAATGAACGCCTGGCACCTGCACCCGCAATTGGCGGACGACACCCACCCGATCGCCCAGTTCAAGCTGTGCGAGCTGCGCCTGATGGACGACGCCAACCACCCCTGGCTGATCCTGGTGCCGCGCGTCGAGGACGCGGTGGAGCTGATCGATCTGGACGAGGCGCAGCAGATCGAGCTGATGCGCGAGATCGCCGTGACCAGCCGCGCGCTGCAGAACGCGTTTTCGCCGCACAAGCTCAACGTGGCCGCGCTGGGCAACCTGGTGCCGCAGCTGCACGTGCACGTGATCGCGCGCTTCCGCGAGGACATCGCCTGGCCGCGCCCGGTGTGGGGCATGGCCACCGCCCAGCCCTACTCGCCCGAGGCGCTGGTGCGGCGCATCCGCGCCCTGCAGGACGCGCTGGCGACGTGAGCGCCGCCGCGCCGGACTGCGAGGCGCTGGCCGACGACGCCTGGCTGTTGCGCCTGGGATCGGCCATCGATGCGGACGCGAACGCGCGCGTGCATGCCTGGTGCGCGCAGCTGCGTGCGTGCGCACCGGCGTGGCTGCGCGACCTGGTGCCCGCCTACGCCAGCCTGGCGCTGTTCTTCGACCCCGCCCAGGTCGGCGCCGATGACGCGCGCGAGTGGTTGCTGATGCAATGCGCGGCGGCCGGCGACGCCGCCACGGCCGCCGCGGCGGGACGCACCGTAGATGTTCCGGTCGCCTACGGCGGCCGTTACGGCCCCGACCTGGACACCAGCGCGCAGGAGTTGGGTCTGTCGCCGCAGGCGCTGGCCGAACGCCACAGCGGCGCGCTCTACACTGTGGCGATGATCGGTTTCGCCCCGGGCTTCCCCTACCTGTCGGGCCTGGCGCCGGAACTCGCGCTGCCGCGCCTGGCCACGCCACGCACCGATGTGGCGGCCGGCAGCGTCGCCATCGGCGGCGCGCAGACCGGCATCTACCCGCGCCCCGGTCCCGGCGGCTGGCGATTGCTGGGGCGCACGCCGCTGCGGTTGTTCGATGCCGCGCGCGCCGCGCCCAGCCTGCTGCAACCCGGCGACCGTGTGCGTTTCCGGTCGATCGACCCAGCCGAGTTCGAGCACCTGGAAGCCGCGCCGTGAGTACGGCCCGCAAGCGTGACGACGCCTGCATGGAGGTGCTCAACGCCGGCCCGCTGAGCCTGGTGCAGGACCTGGGCCGCGACGGCTGGCGCCATCTCGGCGTCGGCCGTGGCGGCGCACTGGACCCGGATTGCGCGGCGTTGGCCAATGCGCTGGTCGGCAACCATGCCGGTGCCGCGGTGCTGGAATTCGCCCTGCAAGGGCCGACGCTGCGCCTGCCGCAACCGCTGCGCATCGCGGTGCTGGGCGCCGCCTGCGAAGCGCGCTTCGACGGCCAAGCGCTGCCGCTGGCGCGCCCGGTCGGGCTGCCCGCCGGCACGCTCGCGCTGGGCGGCATGCGCGAGGGCGCGCGCGCCTGGCTGGCGGTGTACGGTGGCATCGACGTGCCGCCGGTCCTGGGCAGCCGCGCCACCGATCTGCGCGGCGGCTTCGGCGGCGTCGACGGCCGCGCTTTGCGCAAGGGCGACCGGTTGCCGATCGGCGCGCACACCGGCATCGACGTCGCCGCGCCACAGGCGACCGCGTGGTGGATCGACCCGCGCGCCGGCCAGCTTGCGCAAGAACCGATCCGCTACATCGCAAGCGAAGCCGCGGCAATGCGCTCGCCCGCGCAAGAGCTGTCGCGGCAGCCCTGGCAGGTGCACGCCGCCAGCAACCGCCAGGGCCTGCGCCTGGACGGCGCGGCGCTGCAGGCGCCCGACGCCGGCGGCCTGTCCGAGCCGGTCGCACCGGGCACGATCCAACTGCCTTCCGACGGCCGCCCCATCGTGTTGCTGGCCGATGCGCAGACGGTCGGCGGCTACGCGCGCCTGGGCCATGTGATCGCCGCCGATCTGCCGCGGCTGGCGCAGTTGCGCCCCAACCAGCATTTGCGATTCCGCGCCTGCAACGCGGCCGAAGCGCAGGCCGCCGCGGCCGCCGCACGCGCGCAGCGTGCGCGATTGGAATGGGCCATTGCAACGCGCCTGGGCGCGTAATTCGCGCCGCATAGTCCAGCGCGCATCACGCGCAACGCACTCGAAATCCAGCACCTGCGCGCCCAACCGGTGCCGGCACATGCGCGCCCGACATCAGCGCGACGCCTTCCTTCCACACCGCATCCGTGGCGGCGGGCACGCATTGGACAAACCGCCGTCAATAGGCGTATCACGGCAGGCAAATCACGGCCCAATCCATAGACACATCGCCGATGACCCAGCCATCCGGACATGACGCGCACGCCATTGCATCGGTCCGTACCCGACAGCCGCTGGACGCGCGGCGGGTCCGGGGGTGACGCTCTGAGCAAGCGTCTTCTTGCAGCGCAGCGTGCCGGCCCCGGTCGGCCGAGGCCGCGGCGCACGAGCCGGCGTCGCGGGCCGTGACCGCGCCGACCGCCCGCGCGTTGGCGCTGTTCGACGAGTACGCCGACCTGCCACCGGCGGAACGCGAACGCGCGCTCAGGGAACTGATGCAACGCGATCCGGCCTTGCACGCCGCCCTGCGCTCGCTGCTGGAAGCAGACGAGATCGGCGTGCTGGACCGATCGCCCGCCGAGGTGCTCGCCGGCAAACAGTCCGAACCGGCGCCCGACGACGCGACGGAACCCGCGCAGGATCCGCGCCTGGGCACGCGCCTGGGCGCCTGGCGACTGCAGCGCGTGATCGGACGCGGCGGCATGGGCACCGTGTACGAGGCGCGGCGCGACGATGGCGAGTACGAAAGGCGCGTCGCGCTCAAATGCATACGCGCCGAACTGGCGACGCCACGGCTGGTCGCCGCGTTCCGCGAGGAGCGCAACCTGCTGGCACGCCTGGACCACCCCGGCATCGCCCCGCTGATAGACGGCGGCGTCGGCGACGACGGGCAACCCTGGTTCGCGCTGCGCTACGTCGACGGCCAACCCCTGGACGCGTGGTGCGACGGCCGCCGCACGACCGTCCGCGGACGCGTCGAACTGCTGATCCAGGCCTGCGAGGCGCTGGCCTACGCGCATGCGCAGGGCGTGGTCCACGGCGACATCAAGCCTTCCAACCTGCTGGTCGACGACGACGGCCGCGTGCACCTGCTGGATTTCGGCATCGCCACGCATTTCGCCACCCCCGGCGAAAGCATCGCGGTCACTCCGGACTACGCGGCGCCGGAAATGCGCGGGCGCCGCGCGGGCGCGCCGTCGACCGATCTGTACGCGCTGGGCGTGCTCGCCTATCGCCTGCTCTGCGCCCATTGGCCCGTGCCCATGCACGACCTGCGCCAGTTGCTGCCGGCAGCCGCGGCACTCCCGCAGTGGCCGGCGCCGCAGCCCATGGAACGGTTGCTCGGCGACGACGACCGGGCGCTCGCTGCGCGACGCGACGTCGCCAGCGTCTCGGCCTTGCGGCGCGCGCTGGCCGGCGATCTGTCGGCCATCGCGCTCAAGGCGGTCGCACCGCAACCGCAGGACCGTTATGCCAGCGTGCGCGAGTTCGCCGACGACCTGCAGCGCTGGCTGGCGCACCGACCGGTGCATGCCGCACCGGGCGGCTGGCGGTCGCGTGCGCGCAAATGGCGTCAGCGCAATCCGATCGCGGCCGCGCTGGGCGTCACCGTGCTGCTGGCGGTGTGCGCCAGCATCGGCGCGGCCTACTGGCAGCAACGCCGGGCCGCGCGCGCGTTCGAGGCCAGCCAGGCGGTGAGTCAGCTGTTCGCCTCGACCCTGGGCACGGCGACCTTGTCGGGTTTGGGATCGGTGCCGTTCTCGTCGCGCGCGCTGCTGGAACGCACCGAACGCGAGCTGCGCAAGCTGCCGCTCGACGATCAGCCGCAATTGCGCGCGCGCAGCCTCGCCACGCTGGCGCGCAGCTACGCCGTCATCGGCGAGTACCGCCGCGCCGAAGCCCTGGCCGCGCAGGCGCAAACCGCGCTCGGCGACGCGGAAGACCAGGGCGACTTCGTCGCCGCGACCTGGGTGGCGATGCTCAATACCGGCAACGGCCAGGCCGAGGCCGAACGGCGCGCGCTGGCGCGCCTGCAGCGCCTGGGCGAGGCAAGCAGCACCGAGGCGCGCATGACCCGGGTGACCTTCGGCGCCGAACTCGCACGCGCGCAGTGGGGCCAGGGCAAGACCCTGGCCGCGTTGGCCACGGCCGACGACCTGGTGCGGCAGATGCGCGCGCTGGGCGCCGGCCATCGGGAGTGGCTGGCGCAGGTGCTGATACTGCGCTCGAACTTCCTGAGCCGTTTGTATCGGTTCGAGCAGGCCGATCGCGACGCGCTGGAAGCCATCGCCCTGGTCCGTTCGACCCACCCGGTCCTCGCCGACGATGCGCTGGAGCAGCGCGTGCTGCTCAACGCCCGGCGCATCAGTCCGCACGAGCGCACGCTGGCCGACGCCCTGCTGCAGCGCCGCCGTGACAGTCTGGGCGATGCCCACCCCTCGACAGCCCGCGCCCGCGTGCGCGTGGCCTTGAGCCGCTATCCGCAGGTCGAATCGCCGGCGGCGCTGCGCGCCGCGTTGGCGACGATAGAGCGCGCCTACGGCCGCGAACACCCGGAGTACGGCTGGGCGTTGTCGGCCAGCGCCTGGGCGATCGCACGCGATCCGCGCGAGAACGTCCGCCTGCTGCCCGAGGCCATCGGCATCCTCGAACGCACCCAGGGACCGCGCGCGGAGCTGACGCTGAACGCACAGGGCAATCTGGGCAAGGATCTCCTGCTGCTGCCCGACCGCTACCGCCGGCCACAGGACATCGCCGAGGGCAGCGCGCTGTTGCGGCGCGTGATCGCCGGCAAACAGGCATTGGGCCTGCCGGCGCCCTACGACCGCATACAACTGGTGCGCGGCCTGTTGCTGTACGGCGCGCCGACGCAATGGGACGAAGCCGAACGCCAGCTCATCCAATCGCGCGTCGATACCCGGCGCTACGCCACCCAGGGCGACGCGCAGCCCTCGCAGGCGGCCTACTACGAGCAACTGCTGCTGTTCCGGCGCGGCCGTGATGCCCAGGCCGACGCGGGCTTCGCCGCCGTGGTCGAACGCGAGCGCGGCTTCCTGCCCGCGGCGCCGGACGCGCGGCGAAGCGACCGTAACCAGCGCGTTCATGCGGGGCTGCTGACGCAAGCGCTGACCTATCGCTCGGTGCTGGCGCTGCGCGATTGCCGCCGCGGGCAGGCCGATGCGGATTTGGCCGAGGCGGTCCGCATCGCGTCGGCCGCACTGACGCCCAATGCGCCGATCGCGCGGGCGGTGCACGCGTACCGCGACGGGTTGCAAGGCCGCGGCCGGTTGCCGAACGCGGTCGAGGATGGCTTCATCGCAGGCGCCGACATCGAAGAAACCAACCGCAAAGCCGCCGCCTGCACCGCTCCCGCGCGCAACGCGGTGAGCGCCGGATAGGCTGAAAGACACTGGTCAAGCGCGGTCAGGGCGCCGAGGATCGGCGGCGGTACCGGTCCTGCGACCGGTCGGCCGCTCAGTTCCGCCGCTCACGCCCCGCCGTTCTTACCGGAGAACCGCAATGCCCAGCCTGCGCCTGCTGTCGCTGTCCGCCTGTATCGCCGTCGCGCTAGTCGCCGGCTGCAAGCCCGAAACGCCCGCACCCGCCACCGACGCCACCGCCCCTGCGGCGACCGCGACGGCGAACGCCGATTGGCAACCAGCGGTCGACGCCTTCATCGACGGCTACTTCCAGCATTACCCCACCGCCGCCGCCAACGCCGGCAAACACGAATTCGACGGCAAGCTGCCCGACTGGTCGCCGCAGGCCATGGCCGCCACCGGCGCCTGGCTGAAGGAGCAGCGCGCCAAGCTGGTCGGCTTCGGCGACGACAAACTCGAACCCGCGCAGCGCTTCCAGCGCGAGTACGCGCTGTCGGTGATCGACGGCCAGCTGTTCTACCTGGAAGACTCGGGCTTTCCGCAGAAGAACCCGGCCTTCTACGCCGGCGACCTCTCGCCCAGCATGTACCTGACCCGGCCCTACGCGCCGCTGCCGCAGCGCATGGCCGCGTTCGCCGCGTACCAGGAAGCCCTGCCCAAGGCCGCCGAGCAGATCCGCGCCAACCTCAAGGGCCCGCTGCCGGCCAGCTATATCGAGTTCGGCAACATCGTCTTCGGCGGACTCGCCGAGTTCTTCAAGAACGACGCGCCCAAGGCCTTCGCCGAAGTGCCCGACGCCGCGCTGCAGGCGCGCTTCAAGGCCTCCAACGCCCAGGCCATCGAGGCGATGCAGGGCCTGTCCGACTGGCTGAGCGCGCAGAAGCCGCAGGCCACCCAGGACTACGCCATCGGCGCCGAGCGCTTCGCCAAGATGCTCAAAGCCACCGAGCGCGTCGACATTCCGCTGGACCAGCTCAAGGCGATCGGCGAGGCCGACCTGGCGCGCAATCTGGCCGCGCTGAAGGCCGCCTGCGACCAGTACGCCGCCGGCCAGACCATCAACGCCTGCATCGAGAAGGTCAACGCCGACAAGCCGCAGGGCGGCGCGGTCGAAGGCGCGCGCGCGCAGCTGGTCGATCTGCGCAAGTTCCTGGTCGACAAGGACCTGGTCACGATTCCAGGCACCGAGGAAGCGCGGGTGGAGGAAGCGCCGCCGTTCAACCGCACCAACTTCGCCTACATCGAGATCCCGGGCCCGTACGAGAAGAACCTGCCCTCGGTCTACTACATCGCCCCGCCGGATCCGAAGTGGCCCAAGGCCGAGCAGGACGCCTACGTGCCGGGCAAGGCCGACCTGCTGTTCACCTCGGCGCACGAGGTCTGGCCGGGCCACTTCCTGCAGTTCCTGCACGCCAATCGTTCGCAGTGGAAGTTCGCGCAGTTGTTCGTCGGCTACGCCTATGCCGAAGGCTGGGCGCACTACACCGAGGAGATGATGTACGACGCCGGCGTCGGCGGCGCCACGCCGGAGATCCACATCGGCCAGCTCAGCAATGCCCTGCTGCGCGACGTGCGCTTCATCTCGGCGATCGGCCTGCACACCGGCGGCATGACCGTCGCCCAGTCCGAGCAGATGTTCAAGGACAAGGCCTTCCAGGACCCGGGCAACGCCCGTCAGCAGGCCGCGCGCGGCACCTACGATCCGGGCTACCTCAACTACACCCTGGGCAAGCTGATGATCATGCAGCTGCGCGAGGACTGGACCGCCAGCCGCGGCGGCCGCAGCGGCTGGAAGGCCTTCCACGACCAGTTCCTGAGCTACGGCGGCCCGCCGGTGCCGCTGGTGCGCGGGCAGATGATGGGCGGTCCTGCCGAGGCCAAGTTGTGGCAGGCGCCGCAGGCCGCCGCGCCCGCGCAAGCGGCTCCGGCCGAGGCCGCACCGGCCGCCAAGCCGGCCGCAGGCGGCTGAATCCGACCGACGGGCCGCCCACCGGCGGCCCGTCTGGTTTAGCCTGCCGACAGCGTCCAAACGGAGTTTGCGATGAGACCGCATCTGATCGCCCCGATCGTCCTGATCGTGGTTGGCACCATTTTTCTGCTCAACAATCTCGGCCTGACCGATCTCCATCTGGGCCAACTGATGCGTACCTGGTGGCCGGCGATCCTGATCGTGGTCGGCATCAGCCTGCTGTTCAGGCGCAATCGCCGCCAGGACAACTAAGGCGTGTCCACGCCGCTTTGAGGCATCATCGCGGAGTGACCGATTCCGACCGCCCCCGCATCGACTTCAACTGCGACCTCGGCGAGGGCTGCGGCGACGACGCCGCGATCCTGCCCTACGTCAGTTCGGCCAACATCGCCTGCGGCGGCCATGCCGGCGACGAGGCGACCATGCGCGCGACCCTGCGCCTGTGCCGCCAGCACGGCGTCGCGATCGGCGCGCATCCGGGCTACGAAGACCGCGAGCATTTCGGCCGCCGCGTGCTGCCGCTGGACCGCGACGAGATCGGCATGCTGGTGCTGAGCCAGCTCGCGCGCCTGGCTGCGATCGCCGACGACGAGGGCCTGCGCCTGAGCCACGTCAAACCGCATGGCGCGCTCTACAACCTGGCCGCCGACGACCGCATCGTCGCGCAGGCCATCGTCGGCTCGGTCGCCGCGTTCGATCCCACGCTGTCGGTGTTCGGCCTGTCCGGCTCCGAACTCACCGCCGCCGCCGAGGCCGCCGGCCTACATGCCGTGCACGAAGTGTTCGCCGAGCGCGGATACGCCGCCAACGGGCGCCTGCTGCCGCGCGGCACACCGGGCGCCGTGCTGGAGACCTTGGACGAGGCGATCGCGCAGGTGCACGGCCTGGCCACGCGCGGCGAAGTGATCTGCGCCGACGGCAGCGTCCTGCGCTTGCGCGCCGACAGCCTGTGCCTGCACGGCGACCGCGCCGACGCGCCAGCGTTCGCGCGCGCGGTGCGCGCCGCGTTGGAGGCCGATGGCGTGCGCATCCTGGCGGTCGATCGCCCGTGATTACCGTCGCGAATGATTGCACTCCGAGAGCTCAGCGCTCTTTTCTTTGCCGTCATTCCCGCGAAGGCGGGAATCCAGGGACTTTAGCCAGTAGCTCGGATGCAATGACGCGACCACTGGAGCGACTTGCTCTCAAACGCCATCGCTTCGATGGAACCGTAGACATGCGTGGCGCCACGCTCTGAAGGCACTGGATGTTCGACTCCGTCGAAGTAAAGCGAAGCCCGCCTTCGCGGGAATGACGGGGCAAGGAAATCGCAGCATAGGGTCAAGCTTGCCCGTAAACGTTTTGAGTCGACCAAAAAATTTCGCTAGCAGGATTCGCACATGAACTACTGGCCCTTGCTGGGCGTCGCCGCCGTCGTACTCGGCTTCGCCCTGCGCCTCAATCCCGCCCTGGTGGTGGTCGCCGCCGGCTTCATCACCGGCCTGGCCGCGCAGCTGTCGCCGCTGGACGTGCTGGAAGTGCTGGGCAAGGCCTTCACCGACAAACGCTTCCTGCTGCTGTTCCTGCTGACCCTGCCGGTGATCGGCCTGCTCGAGCGCCACGGCCTCAAGGAACACGCCCAGGCCTGGATCGCCCGACTGCGCGGCGCCACCATGGGCCGCCTGCTGATCGCCTACCTGCTGATGCGCCAGCTGTTCTCCGCCATGGGCCTGACCAGCCTGGGCGGGCATCCGCAGACCGTGCGCCCGCTGCTGGCGCCGATGGCCGAGGGCGCGGCCCAGGTCCGCCACGGCGAACTACCCGAGGACGAACGCCAGCGCATCCGCGCCATGTCGGCCGGCACCGATAACGTCGGCCTGTTCTTCGGCGAGGACATCTTCATCGCCTTCGGCGCGGTGCTGCTGATTCAAAGTTTCTACGCCGAACACGGCATCCAGTTGGACGCGCTGCAGATCGCGTTCTGGGGCATCCCCACCGCGGTCTGCGCCTTTGCCATACACACCGTGCGCATCCTGCGTTTCGAGCGCCGCCTGGCCAAGCGCATCGCCGCGGCCGACGCGAAGGCGCCGCCGGCATGATCACCCTCACTCACGTCTACTGGCTGCTCGGCGCCTACCTTGCCGCCCTGGCCTGGCGCGGCTGGCGCGACCGCGACAATGCGCGCCGCCACACCACCGCACTGTTCTGGGGCCTGCTGTCGTTCCTGCTGTTCGCCGCCGAACGCCTGCCGCCGAAGCTGGTCGGCGCGATCGTGGTGCTGCTGGCGTTGCTGGCCGGCTTCGGCGGTCTGCGTATGGGCCGTTACCACCAGAGCAGCGCCGAGGAAAAACACACCGAAGCGCGGCGCCTGGGCAATCGCCTGTTCTGGCCCGCGCTGCTGATTCCGGCGGTGACCCTGATCGGCGCGCTGGGCCTGAAGCGCATCCAATTCGGCGCCACGCCCTTGCTGGAAACCGCCAACGTCACCCTGGTCTCGCTGGCGGTCGCCTGCGTGATCGCGCTGGCGGCCGCGTGCCGACTGACCCGGCAGACTCCGTGGAGCGGCGTAGAACAATCGCGCCGCCTGGTCGATTCGATCGGCTGGGCCGCGCTGCTGCCGTTGTTGCTGGCCTCGCTGGGCAGCGTGTTCGAGGCCGGCGGCGTCGGCCAGGCCACGGCGGCGGTGGTGCGCTCGGTGATTCCGGTCGATAACCCCTTCGTGGTGGTGGTCGCCTACGCGCTGGGCATGGCGCTGTTCACCATCATCATGGGCAACGCCTTCGCCGCGTTCCCGGTGATGACCGCCGGCATCGCCCTGCCGCTGCTGGTGCAGCAGCACGGCGCCGAGGCCGCCTCGCTGGCCGCGATCGGCATGCTCTCGGGTTACTGCGGCACCCTGATGACGCCGATGGCGGCCAATTTCAACCTGGTGCCGGCGGCACTGTTGGAACTGAAGGATCCCTACGGCGTGATCCGCGCGCAATGGCCCACCGGCGCCTTGCTGCTGGCCTGCAACGTGCTGCTGATGTACTGGATCGCGTTCCGATGAGCGCGCGCAAACCGACGGTACTGCTGACCGGCTTCGCGCCCTTCGGCGGCGAGGACAGCAATCCGGCCTGGGAGGCCGTGCAGCGCTTGGCCGGCAAATCCATCCGCGGCCATCGCGTCGTCACGCGCTGCCTGCCGGTCGCGTTCGGCGCATCCTTGCAGGCCTTGCGCCAGGCGATCGCCGACAGCGAACCCGCGCTGGTGCTGTGCATCGGCCAGGCCGGCGGCCGCGCGCAGCTCTCCCTGGAACGCATCGCCATCAACGTCGACGACGCGCGCATCCCCGACAACGAGGGCGCGCGCCCGATCGACGAACCGGTGATCGCCGACGGCCCCGCGGCTTACTTCAGCGGTCTGCCGATCAAGGCCATGCTGGCGGCGCTGCGCGCGGCCGGCATCCCCGCCGAGGTCTCGCAAACCGCCGGCACCTACGTCTGCAACCACGTCTTCTACGGCCTGATGCACGCCTTGCGCGACGGCCCGGTGCGCGGCGGCTTCGTGCACATTCCCTACTCGCCGGACCAGGCCGCGCGCCATCCGGGCGCACCCAGCCTGTCGGTCGACACCGTGGTCGAAGGCCTGCGCATCGCGCTGGCGACCGCCTTGACGGTGCGCGTGGATCAGCGCATCGCGGCGGGCAGCGAGCACTGATCCACCCCTTTGCTGGTCTTCCCCCTTTGAAAAAGGGGGGTTGAGGGATTTGCTCCAAGCAAAAGCAAATCCCCCCTAGCCCCCCTTTTTCAAAGGGGGGAATTGCAGCGCGTGATGGCGTAGGGACGTAGGTGAACCCCTGCATCGCTGCTGGCAGCGAACGCTAACCTTGGCACCGCGCTTGTCTTCCCCCATTGAAAAAGGGGGATTGAGGGGGATTTGCTGCGAAGAAAGGCAAATCCCCGCAAAGAGCGAGATCGGCTACGCGCTCGGCGCACACAACGCCGTAAATCGCGACCGCGTTCCGCTCCCGTTCTCCCGCCAGCAGCGAACATGCCCCATCGCATCCCCTGGAGAACGCCATGCATCCTCGCCTGTCCGCCGCCCTGCTCTGCACCCTGTCCGTGTTCGCCCTGCCCGCCGCCCATGCCGGCCTGTTCGACAAAAACCCCGACCAGGTCGCGCAGGAAGCCGTTGCCAAGGATCTGCGTGCCGTCACCCTGTGGGTCGACGCCAGCTGGGGTTTTCGCAATCAAGGCGCCGCCAACAACCTCAGCCGCGCCCACCAGGCCTTCACCACGCGCGGCTACAACGTGGTCAGCGTCGAGCCCTACATCGAGAACGGCGACCTGCAGGGCTTCTTCGTGACTTACCAGAAGCCCTGAGCCGCACGCTCCCGGGGCAGCAGCGACGCCTTCGCTTTCTGTGGGAGCGACGTGAGTCGCGATGGCTCCGCCGGCTTGCGTGAGCGCGCTCAGTGCGCTCGCACCACCCGGGTGTCCGCGATCCAGTCGTGCGCGCAGCGGCGGTCGGCGCGGAAAATCATCAGCACGTCGACAATGCCGAACACATTGCCCAGCACCGGCACGATGGAAATGACATTGATAGGCAGGTAGCGGCGCAGCAACAGGTGTCCCAGACTCGGCTGGGCGCCATTCATGCGCACGATCTTGATCTTGCACACGCGCTTGCCCCAGGTCTGGCCGCTGGCATGCAGCGGATAGGCCTGGATCAGCACGAACAAGGCGAAGCCGATCGCGCCCCACAGGGCCAGCACGCCGATCGGCATGAACATCTGGCCCGCCTCGCTGTTGGTTTCGATCTGATCGAAATAGCCGCCGAAGTACATGATCGGCAGGGTGATGACGAGGGCGATGATCGTATCCAGAATCGCCGCGCCCAGCCGTCCCTCGCGGCTCGCCAGCTCGCCGTCCTCCGTCACCGGATCCGACAGCGCCGCCTGCGGGCTGCGGTAGGGATTCTCGTCTTCGACCATGCGTACGCCTTCCTTGCGACCGTGGTGCTGCAGCTCAGGTACGCGGCAGGGTCACGCCGGTCTGGCCCTGATACTTGCCGCCGCGGTCCTTGTACGAGGTCTCGCAGACTTCGTCGGACTGGAAGAACAGCATCTGCGCCACGCCTTCGTTGGCGTAGATGCGCGCCGGCAGCGGCGTGGTGTTGCTGAACTCCAGAGTCACGTGGCCTTCCCACTCCGGTTCCAGCGGGGTCACGTTGACGATGATGCCGCAGCGCGCGTAGGTGCTCTTGCCCAGGCAGACCACCAGCGTGTCGCGCGGGATGCGGAAGTACTCGACGGTACGCGCCAGCGCGAAGGAATTGGGCGGGATGATGCAGACGTCGTTCTCGATGTCGACGAAGCTGCCCGGGTCGAAGTGCTTCGGGTCGACGATGGTCGAGTTGATGTTGGTGAAGACCTTGAACTCGCGCGAGCAGCGCACGTCGTAGCCGTAGCTCGACGTGCCGTAGCTGACGATGCGCTGGCCGTCGGCGGCATGCTTGACCTGACCGGGCTCGAACGGCTCGATCATGCCGTGCTGCTCGGACATGCGACGGATCCAACGGTCGGACTTGATGCTCATGCAGGGGTCTCGGGGGCGTGCGGGGGCGAAAGCGCCGTGACCGGCGATTGTAAGCGAGCCGGCCCGGGGCCGGCCCGCCGGCCGGGCTCAGCCCAGCAAGGACGCCGAAATCGAAGGCGCCACCCGCGGCCGCAGCGCCAGCCGCACCGCCAGATTGCGCGCCGCGGCCCGGTAGGCGCGTGCCGCCGCCGAGTCCGGCGCCGCCACGACCACCGGCACGCCGGCGTCGCCCTGCTCGCGGATCGCGAGCTCCAGCGGCAGGCTGCCCAGCAACGGCACCTCGTACTGCGCCGCCATGCGCGCCCCGCCGCCCTCGCCGAACACATGCTCGGCATGGCCGCAGTTCGAGCACACGTGCACCGCCATGTTCTCCACCAGGCCCAGCACCGGCACCTGCACTTTCTCGAACATCTTCAAGGCCTTGCGCGCGTCCAGCGTGGCCACGTCCTGCGGCGTGGTCACGATCACCGCGCCGGCGACCGGAATCTTCTGCGCCAGCGTCAGCTGGATATCGCCGGTGCCCGGCGGCAGGTCCACGATCAGATAATCCAGCTCGCCCCAGCGCGTCTCGTTGAGCAACTGGGTCAGCGCCGAGGTCGCCATCGGCCCGCGCCAGATCATCGGCGTGTCCTGCTCCACCAGCAGCCCGATCGACATCGCCGCGATCCCGTGCGCCCGCATCGGCTCGATGGTCTTACCGTCCGGGCTGTCTGGCTTGCCGCTCAGGCCCAGCATGGTCGGCACGCTGGGGCCGTAGATATCGGCGTCCAGCACCCCCACCCGCGCCCCGTCGGCCGCCAGCGCCAGCGCCAGGTTCACCGCCGTGGTCGACTTGCCCACCCCGCCCTTGCCCGACCCGACCGCGATCAGGTTACGCACGTTTTCCAGCGGGGACAGGTTGGGTTGGACGGCGTGGGAGGTGATGCGGGTGGTGAGTTCCAGGGTGGCCAGGGTTTTGCCTTCGGCGGCGAGCACGGCAGCGATGCGCTCGCGCAGGTCCGCCTCCAGGCCCTGCAAGGGGAAACCGGCGCCGATGGACACGGCGACGCGGCCGTCCGCATCCGCGGCACGCACTTTGACGCCAGCCTCGGCGAGGCTGAATGCGGTGTCGGACAGCGGCAGCGCCGCGATCCTGGTTTGCAATTGTTCGTTCAACGAATCACCTAGGGGGAAGCGCATCGAATGTGCCTGGACAGCATTTGGGCACGCGAGACGCCATGATAGCGCGGCGCTTCCTCCGGTCAGTCGAGTCCGATAGCGGAACGATCGCACGCCCCTCGAATCGCGAAGCATTAAGCAGCGCTAGACACCGCTGGCGTGGTGCGCCGTTGCGATCCAGACCCACCGCACGCGGCGTTTACGCGAACCGCCGGCTGCATTCGGTATCGCCCGAACCATTATCGCCGAGCGCTTTCCTTATTCGAAGAATCGACCCCAGTTGGGTGCCCGCTGAAACCGCCTGCGCGCCATCGCTCATTTTTTTTCCGGCGGGAAGTTAATCCGTCGGCGGACGTGCATTCCATAAAAGGTTCGGTACGTTATTTACGCATCCACCTGTCGCCCGACGCAGCGATAGCAGTGCCCAGGTTGGGACACTCGCTCCGGCACGCACTCGACCGCCGTGGCCTGCCGGCACACATTCTCCCCATTGAGTCCTTTTCTTCAGACCGATTAATGCAAGCCTCGCTGAGCGCGCAACGGAACGCGGCCATCACCCCCCCACCCCGTTGCGCCAAAACGGTTCGGCACACTTTGCCTAGTCTGTCCGTTCGATAAGCACATGCAAACTACGTTAAGGCCATGTTACGTTCGGCCTTGTCGGGGGGATTGACTGACATAGATATGGCCAAGGACAGGCCCACCATCCAAAAAGTTAGGGGATAACTCATGGAAGTAACCGAGAAGCGGCTGCCGCGCAGCCGTCTGACTGCAGCACTTTTGGCGGCTTTGATCGCGCCCGCCGCCGGCGGTGCGTTCGCCCAGGACGCCGCGCCTGCCCAGCCTCAGCCTGCCAGCGACACGCCGACCGACGTCGACGGCGTCACCGTGGTCGGTTCGCGCATCAAGCGCGCGCAGATCGAAGGCCCGGCGCCGGTCACCGTCATCAGCCGCGACGACATCGATAAGCAAGGCTTCCAGACGGTCTCCGACATGCTGTCGTCGCTGACCCAGAACACCACCAACTCGTTCACCGGCGACCTCGCCGTCAACGGGTTCACGCCCAACGCCCAGGTGGTCAACCTGCGCAACCTCGGCCCGGGTTACACCCTGGTCCTGGTCAACGGCCGTCGCATCGCCGACTACCCGCAGCCCTACAACAGCGACCGTTCCTCGGTGAACGTCGGCGCCATCCCGTCCTCGATCATCGAGCGCGTGGAAGTGCTGGCCGGCGGCGCCTCGGCCATTTACGGTTCGGACGCGGTCGCGGGCGTGGTCAACATCGTCACCCGCACCAACTTCGACGGCAACCTGCTGCGCGGCACGGTCGGCACGACCGGCGCGGGCGGCGGCGACAGCGTCAACCTCGAGTACTCGGGTGGCCGCGTCGGCGACAACTGGAGCACGACCTACGCGCTGCAGTACAGCTACAACGAGCCGATCTTCGCCTCCCAGCGCGACTTCATGGACGACCTGCGCGACGGTCCGCGCGGCAACCGCGTCGGCCCCAGCCTGTCGCTGGTCGCGATCGACCTGCTCAACCGCAACCGCGCCGCGTACTACCCGGGCGACGCCGTCTGCGACCGCTTCGGTTTCTCGCCCTACCTGTCCGCCACCCGCGGCCAGATCTGCGGCTCCTACGACTCCGTCGCATCGCGCTCGCTGTCCAACAAGCGCGAAGCCATGTCGGGCTACGCCTACGGCACCTACGACTTCAGCAACGGCATGCAGGGCTGGGGCAGCCTGATGCTGAACAACTCTGAGTCGACCTCCAGCAGCGGCACCGAGTTCTGGGGCACCGCCGGCGACCCGTTCCTGCCGGCCAGCTTCTACTTCGATGAAGGCCTGGGCACCTATGTCCAGCTGCAGCGCGTGCTGACGCCGAAGGAAGTCGGCGGCAACACCGCCGTGGTGACCAAGTACAAGGAAAAGAGCTACGACTTCGCCACCGGCCTGCGCGGCGACTTCGGCGACCGCTTCGACTGGGATCTGTCGGCCTCCTACGGCCGCTACGATTACAAGTCGGACTCGCCGCGCCTGCTCGCCAAGGCCGTGCACGACTATTTCCTCGGCCCGCAGACCATCGACGACTACGGTTATGCGCACCACACCCTGAACCTGGATCGCTGGCACACGCCGCTGACCCCGGAGCAGTACCGCAGCATGTCGACCCGCGTGGTCAACAAGGGCCACACCACGTCGGCGCAGGCGAACTTCGTCATCAGCGGCGATCTGTTCGACATGCCGGCCGGTCCGGTGGGCTTCGCAGGCACCATGGAGTTCGGCCGTCAGACCATCGACCTCAAGAGCGATCCGCGCACCGATCCCGCACGTACGCCGGACGCAAGCACGCCGTATAACCTGGTCAGCTCGGGCAACATCCAGGGCGAACGCGACCGTTACGCGATCGGCGCCGAGTTCCGCGTGCCGCTGCTGGATACCTTGAGCGCCCAGCTGGCCGGCCGTTACGACAAGTACGACGACATCACCCAGGTGGACGGCGCATTCACCTACGGCCTGGGCCTGGAGTTCCGTCCGATCGAGCGCCTTTTGCTGCGTGCGAACTACTCCACCAGCTTCCGCGCGCCGGACATGCCGCTGGTGTTCGCGCAAGGCGTCGCCTCGTTCGCCGGCATCGTCGACTACTACGGCTGCCGCCGTGGCGGAGACACGGTCACCGAGTGCCGTGCCAACAACCACCCCAGCCAGTACCAGACGCTGAACCAGACCGTCGGCAACCCCGACCTGCAGGAAGAAAAGGGCAAGTCGCTCACCGCCGGTTTCGTGCTGGACCTGATCGAAGGTATGTCGATGTCCGTCGACTACTACAAGATCGTCCTGGACGACCAGGCCACGGGCCTGAGCCTGGACTACATCCTGGAGAACGAGGCCAACTGCCGTCTCGGCACGCTGCCGGACGGTTCGCCGGTCCCGCAGGGCCAGAACTCGGCGTTCTGCCAGGACATCGTGTCGCGCGTCACCCGTCAGGTCGCCCCGGGCAACCCGGACGGCCGCGTCGTCAACGTCCGCGCCGGTTACATCAACGCGTCGCGCTCGGAGAACACCGGCATCGACGCGACCTGGCGCTACCGTTTCGACACGGACCGTTGGGGCAACTTCGACTTCAATCTGGCCTACAGCCTGAGCCTGGGTGAGAAGTACAGGCAGTTCGAGGAAGACGATCTGATCGACTACCGCGACCGCCTGGACAACGACAACCAGCGCAGCCGCGTGCGCGGCAGCGTGACCTGGGAGAAGGGCGACTGGACGACGACCGTGTTCGGTCAGCGTCTGGGTTCGGCGCCGAATGCGGCCGAAGCCTCCGGTCGGGATGCGGTGACGGGCGTGTACTACGGCGCCCGTCTGCAGCCGTACATGCTCTACAACCTGTCGATCGAGAAGAAGTTCGGCGAGAACATGGAAGCCGCGTTCGTCGTCAACAACGTGCTCGACAACACCCACCGCAAGGATCCGAGCAACACGGGCTATCCGTTCTTCAACCCGTTCATCGGTGCCGACCCGTACGGCCGCGCGTTCTTCCTGCGCCTGTCGTACAAGTTCTGATCCAAGCAAAACGCAACAGAAAAAGCCCGGCGCAAGCCGGGCTTTTTTTATGGGCGCGATGCATGCGGGTCCGCAAGGCACCGGGTGAGGGTCGCAAGCGCCCCCAACGGCCGGCGGTGTGCGCCCGATCAGGCGAGCTGGGCCGGCTCAATACGCTCCCACGGCCCAACCTCGTCGTTACGAGTGCACAAAATTACAACTTCACATTGCCATAAAGCATAAAATCCATACAAAACAACATATTACATAACGCCTCGCGCATGCCAAAAAAGTGTGATGGCGTGATGACATGGACGTTAACCCCATGTTAAGTTCGCCTATAAGGGGACAGCTTCATGCCAAGGTCGGCAAACAGAGCAACACGTCAAGTTCACTTTGGGGGACAACCTAATGGCAGTTCGCAACGCACACGGCCTGCAGCGCAGCAGGCTGACGGCGGCGCTCATCAGCGCCTTGGTCCTGACCACCGCCGGAGCGGCGGCTGCTCAGGACACGCAACAAACGACGCCCCCGGCCGGCAGCGACAAGCCGACCAACATCGAAGGCGTCGTCGTCACCGGTTCGCGCATCAAGCGCGCGGAAATCGAAGGTCCGTCGCCGGTCACGATCATCAGTTCGGCGCAGATCGAGAAGGAAGGTTTCACCACCGTCTTCGACGCGCTGGAAACCCTGACCCAGAACGGCGGCGCGGTTCAGAACGAACTGAACTCGGCCGGCGGCTTCACGCCTAACGGCAGCCCGGTCAACCTGCGCGGCCTCGGCCCGGGCCGCACCCTGCTGCTGATCAACGGTCGCCGCGCGGCGGATTATCCGTTCCCGTACAACGGCCAGAGCAACTTCCAGAACTTCGGCGCCATCCCGGCCGCCGCGGTCGACCGCATCGAGCTGCTGGCCGGCGGCGCGTCCGCCATTTACGGCTCCGACGCCGTGGCCGGCGTGGTCAACGTCGTGCTGAAGACCAACTACGAGGGCAACACGGTCAAGGTCCGCGGCGGCACCACCAGCGAAGGCGGTGGCGACTTCGGCGATATCCAGTGGGTCGGCGGCAAGACCGGCGACAACTGGAGCGTGACCTACGCGTTCGAGTACTTCGCCGACGAGCCGATGTGGGCCTACCAGCGCGACTTCATGGATTCGCGCCGCGACAACCCGTTCCCCGGCTTCCTGGGCAACCAGCCCGCCAGCACCCTGCGCATCAGCCGCTCCACCGGCGGTGCCAATTCCTACTTCGCTCCGCCGGCCGGCACCTGCGCCAAGTTCGGCGGCGAATATGTGGACCACACCTTCCGCTCGCAGAACACCACCACCGGCGTGGTCACCACGCTGGGCCAGGCTTGCGGCTACTACGACGATGTCGGCTATCAGACCATCGCCAACGGCAACCGCGACCTCTCCGCCTACGTTTACGGCACCTACAACCTGGACAACGGCATCGAGCTGTGGGGCAGCCTGCAGGGCTATAACTCGAAGTCCAAGCTGAGCGGCGGCGTCGAGTTCTTCAACGGTCCGCACATCGACGGCACCGGCACTTTCACCACGATCTTCGCGACCAACCCGGGCATCAACACCAACGTCACCCTGCAGCGCATCCTCACGCCGCAGGAAGTGGGCGGCCTGGAAGCGACGATGCAGAAGTTCAACGAGAAGTCGATCGACCTGGCGGTCGGCGCGCGCGGCACCTTCGGCGAGCGCTTCGACTGGGACTTCACCTTGGGACGCGCCGAGTATCGCGCCGACCGCACCCGTCCGCGCCTGGACGGTTCGGCTCTGACCGACTGGTTCTTCGGTCCGCGCCTGAATACCACCGGCACGCCGCGCTACCTGATCAACCTGGATCGCTTCTACACCCCGCTGACGCCTGAGCAGTACCGCTCGATGTCGTCGATCCTGAAGTACGAAGCCGAATCCTGGGTCACCCAGGGCAGCTTCGTGCTGTCGGGCGATCTGTTCGATCTGCCGGCCGGCCCGCTGGGCTTCGCCGCCACGTTGGAAGGCACCCAGCAGGGCTATGACCTCAAGTCGCCGGACGGCATCCTGCCGACCAACCGCACCGTGTACAACCTGACCGGCACCAACGGCGGCGGCGATCGCGACCGTTACGCGCTCGGCGTCGAGTTCTCCGTGCCGGTGCTGGATTCCTTGAAGCTCAGCCTGTCCGGCCGCTACGACAAGTACGACGACATCACCAACGTCGACGATGCCCGTACCTGGGGCGCCGGTCTGGAATGGCGTCCGCTCGAAAGCCTGCTGGTGCGCGGCAACTACGCCACCAGCTTCAAGGCACCGGACATGCACTATGTCTACAACGAGGGCAGCGGCAGCTTCAGCAACGTGCTCGATACCTATCGCTGCTTGAACGCCGGCCTGACCCCGGGCCAGTCGGGCTGCACCACCACCACCTACACCTACTCGATGTTCGCCACCAGCCAGGGCGAGCCCTCGCTGGAAGAAGAGAAGGGCAAGTCGTGGAGCGCCGGCTTCGTGTGGGATCTGGGCGATTCGTTGTCGATGAGCGTGGACTACTACGACATCGAACTGGAAGGCGCGGTCACCACGCTGAGCAGCACCTACATCATCGACAACGAGGGCGGCTGCCGTACCGGCCTGACCCGTACGCGTAGGCCGTTCCCGTTCGCGTCGAACTCGGCGTTCTGCCAGGAAATCCTGAGCCGCGTCACCCGTACTCCGGCGCCGGGCGAACCGACCGACCGCGTGACCAACATCCGCAGCGGCCCGGTCAACCAGTCGCTGCTGCATGTGGCGGGCATCGATGCGGTAGTCGATTACCGCATGGACACCGACCGCTGGGGCGACTTCCGCTGGAACCTGGCCTACTCGCACACGCTCAAGAGCGAGCGCCAGTTGGTCGCGACCGATCCGGTCGAGAAGGATTGGCGCGACGATCCGGGCAACTTCGATTTCCGTAGCCGCATCCGTGCGTCGATGGGCTGGTCGAAGGGCGATTGGACCTCGAATCTGTTCATGATCCGCTACGGCAGCCTGCCGAACTGGCAGGAAACCGGCCGTATCGCACCGTACATCGTGTGGAACGCGAACGTGAGCAAGCAGATCACCGACAAGCTGGAGCTGACGTTGTTCGTGAACAACGTTTTCAACAAGCTGCATCCGGAAGATCGCGGTTTCAACAGCTACCCGTACTTCTGGCGTTCGTTCAGCCCGACCGGCCGCGAAATTTCGGCCCAGGTCGAGTACAAGTTCAACTGATCCACGCTTTACGTTGTCCCCAGAAGCCCGGCGCAAGCCGGGCTTCTTTTTGCCTAAACGCCGGCCGCCGGGCCGCGCTGGCCCGGCCTTCCATACGCCGACGGATGCGGTATAAAGAAGGTCAGCCGCGCGGGCGCCGCCCGGTCGGAATCATGCCTATCCCTGGGAGGGGAACATGCGTACCAAACTGCTTGCATTGCTCCTGCTCGCGCTGCCGATGGCGGCGTTCGCGCAGAACACGCCGGTCGGCACCTGGGTGACGATCGACGACAAGACCCAGAAGCCGAAGTCGACGGTCGAAATCTACGAGGCGAAGGACGGCAGCCTGGCCGGCCGCGTGACCAAGGTGCTGCAGTCCGACCGCGGCCCCAATCCGGTCTGCGACAAGTGCTCGGGCGACCGCAAGAACAAGCCGGTCGAGGGCATGGTCATCCTGTGGAGCGTGCGCAAGCACGGCGACAGCTGGGAAGACGGCAAGATTCTCGACCCGGCCAGCGGCAAGGTCTATTCGGTCAAGATCACGCCGGTCGACGGCGGCAAGAAGCTGGACGTGCGCGGCTTCATGGGCTTCTCGCTGCTGGGCCGCACCCAGACCTGGGTACGCCAGTAAGCGCAGGCGCTGCATACGCGGTATCGGCGACCCGGCTTCGGCCGGGTCGTTGCGTTTTGGGGCCGGGATTGGGCGGTGCATCGGCCTGTCCACCGGTAGCCGAGTTCCATCGCGGCTCACACCGCTCCCGCAGCAAGCCAGAGCGGTCGGCGGCGCACCTGCGGAGGCGGACTGCACGGGACCTGCGCCGGGCGCGTGCCATAATTCTCGATCCCTCACCGCAACGCCGCCCATGTCCCGCGAGTTCGTCGTTACCTGCGCCCTGCCCTACGCCAACGGGCACCTGCACCTAGGCCACCTGGTCGGTTACACCCAGGCCGACATCTGGTGCCGCGCGCAACGCATGTCGGGCCACCGCGCCTGGTACGTCTGCGCCGACGACACCCACGGCACGCCGATCATGCTGGCGGCCGAGAAGGCCGGGGTCACGCCGGAGGCGTTCATCGCCGGCATCCAGGCCAGCCACGAGCGCGACTTCGCCGATTTCGGCGTCGCCTTCGATCACTACGACTCGACCAACTCGGCGCGCAACCGCGCGCTGACCGAGGCCATCTACGCCAAGCTCGACAACAACGGGCATATCTCGCGGCGCTCGGTCGCGCAGCTGTACGACCCGGTCAAGGGCATGTTCCTGCCCGACCGCTACGTCAAGGGCATCTGCCCCAACTGCGGCACGCCCGACCAGTACGGCGACAACTGCGAGAACTGCGGCGCGACCTACGCGCCCACCGAGCTCAAGGAGCCGCGTTCGGTGGTCAGCGGCGCCACGCCGGAACTGCGCGAGTCGGAGCACTTCTTCTTCGAGATCGGCGGCTTCGAGGCCTTCCTGCGCGAATGGCTCAGCGGCGACGTCGCGATTCCGGGCGTCAAGGCCAAGCTGCTGGAATGGCTGGACGCCGACGGCGGCCTGCGCGCCTGGGACATCTCGCGCGATGCGCCCTACTTCGGTTTCGAGATTCCCGGCCATCCGGGCAAGTACCTGTACGTGTGGCTGGACGCGCCGATCGGCTACCTGAGCAGCTTCGAGGCGCTGTGCGAGCGCGAGGGCCTGGATTTCTTCTCCTACCTCACCCGCGACAGCCAGGCCGAACTGCACCACTTCATCGGCAAGGACATCGTCACCTTCCACGGCCTGTTCTGGCCGGCGGTGCTGCACGGTTCGGGCTTCCGCGCGCCGACCCGCCTGCACGTCAACGGCTACCTGATGGTCAACGGCGAGAAGATGTCGAAGTCGCGCGGCACCTTCATCCAGGCCCGCACCTACCTGGACGTGGGCCTGGAGCCGGAAGCGCTGCGCTACTACCTCGCCACCAAGACCGGCGGCGGCGTCGACGACGTCGATTTGAACCTGGCCGATTTCGTCGCGCGCGTGAACTCCGACGTGGTGGGCAAGTTCGTCAACCTGGCCAGCCGCTGCGCGGGCTTCATCGAAAAGCGTTTCGACGGCCGCCTCGCCGATGCATTGCCGGAGCCGGCGACCTACGCGCGTTTCGTCGAGCAGTTGCAGCCGATCGCGCAGGCCTATGCGCGCAACGAAGCCGCGACCGCGCTGCGCCTGACCATGGCGCTGGCCGACGAGGCCAACAAGTACATCGACGAGCGCAAGCCCTGGGTGCTGGCCAAGCAGGACGGCGCCGACGCCGAACTGCAATCGGTGTGCACGCAGGGGCTGAACCTGTTCCGCGTGCTGGCCGCCGCGCTCAGGCCGGTGCTGCCGCGCGTGTCCGCGCAAGCCGAAACCTTCCTGGGCGCGCCGGTCGCGTTGTGGAGCGATCTGGATGCGCCGCTGCTCGCCCATCGCATCCAGGCCTATGCGCCGCTGTTCACCCGTATCGACCCCAAGCAAATCGAGACCATGATCGAAGCCTCCAAGGAATCGCTGAAGCCCGCCGACACCGAGACCAGCGCCGCCGCGCCGGCCGTCAAGGCCACGCCCACGCCTGCCGCCGCCGCACCGGCCGCCGCGGCCAATGCCGCCGCGACCATCGGCATCGACGACTTCGCCAAGCTCGATCTGCGCGTGGGCAAGGTGCTGGTCTGCGAGTTCGTCGAAGGCTCGGACAAGCTGCTGCGTTTCGAGCTGGACGCGGGCGATCTGGGCAAGCGCCAGATCTTCTCCGGCATTCGCGGTTCCTACGCCGAGCCGGAAAAGCTGGTCGGCCGCAACGTGGTGTTCATCGCCAACCTGGCGCCGCGCAAGATGCGCTTCGGCATCAGCGAGGGCATGATCCTGTCGGCCGGTTTCGACGGCGACGGCCTGCACCTGCTCGACGCCGACGGCGGCGCGCAGCCGGGCATGCCGGTCAAGTAAGACCGGCGCAGCCACGGCCCGGCACGGCCGCAGCCATGTCCTCCACACCTCACGACAGCCTGAAAGCCGCCGACCTGGTCGAGCGGCTCGACCGCCTGCTGCCGCAGACCCAATGCGGCCAGTGCGGTTACGCCGGCTGCCGTCCCTACGCCGAGGCCATGGCGCAGGGCGAGGCCGGCGTCGACCATTGCCCGCCCGGCGGCGATGCCGGCGCGCGCGCGTTGGCGCGCCTGCTGCGCGTGCCCGCGCGCCCGTACGACCGCAGCCGCGGCACGCACAAGCCCGCGCCGGTGGCGCTGATCGTCGAAGCCGACTGCATCGGCTGCACCAAGTGCATCCAGGCCTGCCCGGTCGATGCCATCATCGGCGCAGCCAAGCATATGCACACCGTGATCGAACCGCTGTGCACCGGCTGCGAGCTGTGCGTGCCGGCCTGCCCGGTCGACTGCATCGAGCTGGTGCCCGCGCGCTGAGCCGCGCCCTTACATAGGATGCGGTGAGCGCAGCGAACCGCATCGCGCGCCCCTCGCCCCGCCCATGTTCGTCGCAGCTGCGCTGCCAGCGGCATCGCGGCAGCGCGTGCGCTGCCCCGTTAGCGCTTGGCCTTTGCGCCGCCCGCCGGAGCGACGGCCGGCTTGGCCTCGGCCGGCGGCGCGAGATCCGCGGTATCGGGCGCGCAGGCCGAACACACGCGTTCGACCTTGTAGCCCTTGGCGCGCAGCTTTTCGACCACGCCGTCCTCGCCCAGCAGGTGCAGCGCGCCGACCACCACCAGGGTGTCGTCCTTCTTGGACTCGTCCAGCATTTTCGCCAGCTGCGGCACCCAGGCGTCGTTGCGTTCGACGTTGACGATGCGATACGTCTGCGGCGACTTGTCCTTCATCTCGGTGCGGGTGAGTTCGTCGAGCTTGGCCAGGTCGCCGTCGCGCCAGGCGTTGTGCATGTCGGCGAGCATGCCCGGCATCTCCGTCGCGCGGTCGAGGAAGTCGCGCAGCCCCTCGATCTGCTCCGGCATCGGCGAGCCGTCCAGCACCGCCAGCTGCGCTTCCATCGTTTCCAGGCCGGCGGTGGGCTTCTTGGCGTCGGCGGCCTGCTTCATCAGGTGCATGTCCAGACCGATCTGCGGGCTGAAGCCCATCGCCTGCGACACGCCCAGCATCAGCGACAGGTTCACGAACCACGGCTCGTAGCCGTCCAGCGCCGCCACCGGCACGCCCTGCTTGCCCATCAGGCGGGTCAGCTTTTCGCGCAAGTCGGCGGGCAGCACCTGGCTCAGCGTGCGGCCGTCGCCGTAGCCGGCCGCGGCCATGAATTTGGCGGCCGTGCCCGGGTCGGTCATCTGCTCCGGCGGCACTTCGAACACCACTTTGTCGGCGGCCGCGAACGCGGCGTCGATGTCCGGCGACAAGGGGTAATCGTCGCTCTTGAGCAGATGGAACGAGCCCAGCAAGTAGACCGCGTTATCGGCGTCGGACACCTTCCACAGCAGCGGCACCGGCGGCGCCTTGGCCGGTGCGGCGGCGGCGGGCTTGGCGCCGGTCACGGGCGCGCTGTCCTGCGCCGAGGCGATCGCCGAGGTCAGTGCGGCGAGGATCAGCGCGCAGGGCAGCAGGCGCTTCAAGCTGGGATGGCGCAGGAGCATGGGGTGTTCGTCCTTGGAATCGGTCAGTGCGCGCCGGCGTAGGCCTTCTCGCCGGCGGTGATCGCCAGGTCGAGACGGTTTTCCTGCGGCGGCAGCGGGCAGGTCGCGAACGCGGTGAACGCGCACGGCGGGTTGTAGCTCTTGTTGAAGTCCAGCATGACACGACCGCCGATGCCCGGCTTGGGCGCATCGAGGAAACGGCCGGCGCCATAGCTGCCGTGGCCGTTGGTGCGGTCGGCGAAGACCAGGAACAGCTCGTCGCCGCCCTCGTCCAGCGCTTCGATGCGATAGCTCTTGCCGCCGCGCTCGAACTCCACGTAGCCCGGGTTCGGCACCTGCTCAGTGGTGCCCACGATGTTGGCGATCGCCAGCGTCTTGCCCGCCGGATGCGCGACGAACTTGCTGTCGACCACCCAACCGGCATCGGCCTGCCAGTAGGGAATGTCCTTGAAGCCGCTGCGCGTGGCGGCGTCGGCGTGCTTGATGCGCAAGGCATAGCGGTCGCCGCGCTTGATCACGGTCAGGATGCCCTTGCCCTCGTCGAAGCCGAGCTTGCTCGGACCGGCGGGGTCGGTGTCCACGCGCAACTCGGTGGCGCCCTTGAGCGGCTGGTCGTCCAGCGTGAACACCGTGCCGCGCTCGGGCACGAAGCGCACGCGGCCGTCCTTCTTCAAGTCGATCAAGCCGTAGTGGCCGGGGCCCATCGCCACGCGGATGCCGTTGTCGGGCTCGCTGCCGAAATAATGCGGGCCCGGGTCCAGCCAGTGCAGTCCGACCAGGCTGGTCCAGCCGTCGGGCTTGGTCAGGTTGGCCTTGCGCTCCTCGCGCCAGACCTGCTGCTCGCCGACGAAGGCGGCGCTGGTGGGTTTGCTCGGCGCCGGTTCGGCTTCCTTGGCCGCCGCGGCGTCGCCGCCGGCCGCGTCGAGGTCGCTTTCGGAACGTCCGCCACCGCCGCAGGCGGCCAGCGCAAGGCACAGCACGATCGGGCACAGCAGCCGCTGGCGCGGCGTAGTCGGCAGTCGCATTCTCAACGTCCTCGCAGGAACCATCGGTCGATTTCGGACAAGCTGAAACGCGCCCAGGTTGGCCGGCCGTGATTGCATTGGCCGGAACGCTCGGTCGCTTCCATTTCGCGCAGCAGCGCGTTCATTTCGGGCAGGGTCAGGCGCCGGTTGGCGCGCACCGCGCCGTGGCAGGCCATGGTCGACAGCAGCTCGTCGCGCGCGGCGGCGACGCGGCGCGATTCGCCGTGTTCGCGCAGGTCGGCCAGCACGTCGCGCAGCAGCGCCTCGACGTCGCCGTGCGCGAGCAAGGCCGGTACCGCGCGCAAGGTCAGCGATTGCGGACCGCTGCGCGTCACGTCGAAGCCCAGCGCATCCAGCGTCTGCGTTTCGCGCTCGGCCACCTCGGCCTCGCGCTCGGACACGGCCAGCGTGGCCGGCACCAGCAGCGGCTGGGTGCGCAGGCCCTCGCCGTCGTGGGCGTGCTTGAGCTTTTCGTAGCCGATGCGCTCGTGGGCGGCGTGCATGTCGACCACGATCAGGCCCTCGGCGCTTTCGGCCAGCACGTAGATGCCGTGCAACTGCGCGATCGCGTAGCCCAGCGGCGGCAGGCTGGCGTCGTCGCTGTGCGGCAGCGCCGGACGCGGCGCGCCGGCATCGAAGGCCGGCAGCGGCGCGTAATCGGAATACGCCGGCGCGGCCGCGGTGTCGCCCGGCGCGCCATACAGCGCCGCATAACCGTTGCGCGTTTCCGCGACCTGGAAGCCGAGCGGGCGCGTGGGCGCGCTCCAGTTGTAGCTGGGCTGCGCGCCGCCGATGGGCGCGGCCATGCCCGGCTGCAGGCCCGCAGGGTCGGGCATGCCCGGCTGCGGCGCGATGCCGGCGCGGGTCTCGGCCAGCGCGTCGTGCAAGGTGCGATAGACGAAGTCGTGGATCAGGCGCGAGTCGCGGAAACGCACCTCGTGCTTGGCCGGATGCACGTTGACGTCGACGCGGCGCGGATCGAGCTCCAGGAACAAGACGTACGCCGGCTGCCGGCCGTGGAACAGCACGTCGGCGTAGGCCTGCTTGACCGCATGGGCGACGCTGCGATCGCGCACCGCGCGGCCGTTGACGTACAGGTACTGCTGGTCGGCGCTGGCGCGATTGTAGGCGGGCTGGGCGATCCAGCCGTGCAGGCGCAGCCCGGCGCCGGCATGATCCACGCGCAAGGCGTTGCGCGCGAACTCCTCGCCCAGGGTTTCGTTGATGCGCGCATCCGACAGCAGATCGCCTTCGCCCTTCCAGCGTCGCGAGGGCTTGCCGTTGTGGGACACGCGCAGTTCCACGTCCGGGCGCGCCAGCGCGAGCTGGCGCAGCCATTCCTCGATATGGCCCAGTTCGGTGCGTTCGGCCTTGAGGAACTTGCGCCGCGCCGGCACGTTGAAGAACAGGTCGCGCACTTCCACCGTGGTGCCCTGCGGGTGCGGCTTGGGCGTGATCTGGCCGACGCGGCCGCCGTCGACTTCCAAGGTGGCGCCGTGCTCGGCATCGATGCGGCGCGAGACCAGGGCGAAGCGGCTGACCGAGGCGATCGACGGCAAGGCTTCGCCGCGGAAGCCCAGCGTGGCGACGCCTTCCAGGTCGTCCAGCGAGGCGATCTTGCTGGTGGCGTGGCGCGAGATCGCCAGCGGCAGTTCCTCGGCGGCGATGCCGGCGCCGTCGTCGCGGATGCGGATCAGGCGTACGCCGCCTTCTTCCAGGTCGATGTCGATGCGGGTCGCGCCGGCGTCGAGCGCGTTTTCGACCAGTTCCTTGACCACCGAAGCCGGGCGTTCCACGACCTCGCCGGCCGCGATCTGATTGATGAGGGTGTCGGGGAGTTGACGGATAGCCACTGAGCGACCGGGCGCCGCCGTGGCGCCGTGGGAATACGGCTTGGATGATAGCCGTTCGGCGCGGGCTTCCGCGATCCGTTTCGCGCTTTCGCGACGCAGGCCCGTTCCGCCGCACCGCGACGGCGGAGTCTTATCGCGGGGAGGCGTTCATCGCGGCCCGATCAGGCCGCACCGAGGTTCAGGGGCTGCCGCCGCCCGCGCCCATCGCCACCGGCTGGGCATCGGCGCGCGCGGCGTACAGCGTGCCCGGTGGCGGCTGGCGGGTGAAGTAGGTGTTGACGCCGTCGAGCACAGCGCGCGCGAGCGCGCGCTGGTGCGCGGGGTCGGTCAGGCGGCGCTCTTCGTCCGGGTTGGAGATGAAGGCGGTCTCGACCAGCATCGCCGGCATGTCGGAGGTGCGCAGCACCGCGAAGTTGGCGCGCTCGATATGCGGCTTGTGGTTGTTGCCGACGCGCTTGAGCCCGTCCAGCACGTGCCCGGCCGCGTCTTCGGACGCCTTCATGTGGCCGCTCTGGGTCAGGTCCAGCAGCACCGAGGTCAGGGTGTTGTCCGCTTCCTGCAGGCGCACGCCGCCGACCAGATCGGCCGAGTTTTCCTTGTCCGCCAGCCAGCGCGCGCGCTGCGAGGACGCGCCTTTGAGCGAAAGCACGTAGACCGAGGAGCCCTTGGCGGCGCGGTTCTCGGCGGCGTCGGCATGGATCGACACGAACATGTCGGCCTTGGCCTGGCGCGCGAGCTGGGCGCGACGCGGCAGCGGGATGAAGACGTCGCTGTCGCGGGTCAGATAGGCCTTGAGCCCGGGCGTGGCGTTGATCTGGCGCGCCAGTTCGCGCGCGATCGCCAGGGTCACGTCTTTTTCGCGCTTACCGGCCTGGCCGACCGCGCCCGGGTCCTGGCCGCCGTGGCCGGGATCGATGGCGATGATCAGCGGGCGCATGCCGCGGCCGCGCATCACGTCCTTCATGGTCTTGACCGCGCCCGGCGTGGTCAGGTCGTCGGCCGGCGGCGGCGCGCTCGCGGCGGCGGGCGTGGGCGTCGGCACGCCGGTGGCGATGCGGGTGGGCACGCCGGTGGCGACGGTGGTCGGCACCGAGGCGGTCGCCACTTTATTGGTCACGACCAGCGGGGTGTTGGAAGACGCCGGCTGCGATGCGGTGTTTTGCGGGGCGGCACTCTGCGGCGCCGGCGCGCCGGGTGCGTTGCGCGCGGCGAGCTCGGAGATCAGGCGCGTGGTCGCCGCGGCCGAGGCGGCGGCTTGATCGACGCCGCGGCTGTCGGACACGACCGCGGCGGTCGCGGACGGCGGCGCCGTCACCTGGGCGACGGTCGACGGCGCGGACGCAGGCGGCACGGTCTGCGCGGCCATGGACGAGGTCGGCGCCGCGGCCACCGGCTTCGGCTCCACGCCGTCGCCCGGCCACTCCAGCACCAGGCGTGCGCCGTTGGCGGTCGGCTCGATGCGCGGCTTCAGCGCCGCCACCGGCTGGGTCAGATCGAAGACGATGCGCACGGTGCCCGGCGCCGGCTGGCCGGTGCGCACGGATTTGACGATGCCCGCGCCGGCGGTCGGCAGGCGCAGGCCCTTGGCCAGCGAAGACGCCGGCAGGTCGACCGCCAGGCGGTCCGGACCCTTGAGGGAAATCAGCTTGAATTCGCCGCTACCGTCCAGGGCGATCTCGGCGCGGGTGCCGGTGGCGCCGCTGCCGAGTTCCAAACCCTTGATTTCACTGGAATGCGCAAGATTCCAGGCCAGCGCCGACAGCAGCGCCATGCCGAGCAGGAATTTCTGAACGGTGGCCCCTTTTACGCGCATGGGCGGTAGTCAAGCACCAGCGCCCAAGAAAAGCAAGCACTTTTCCCTTTGGAATCCGGTACCTGCCGCCACTTCCTGTGGAAACGTTCAGAAGTCGGCCGCAAGCTACGCCGCGACGGTCGCCGCCCGAATCCACGCCGCCCCCACCGCCGACGCGGGCACCAGGCGGGCCGAACGCCCCGCCCCGGCCACCGCCAGCTCCACACGCAGGTCGGCCGGCGGCAGCGCGCCGCGGCCGCGGTCGGGCCACTCGATCAGCCACAACACGGCCTCGTCGCCGTCCAGGCCCAGAAACTCCAGCTCGCCGGCGTCGCCGATGCGGTACAGATCCAGATGCCAGGCCTCGCCGCCGTCGGCGAGCGGATAGCGCTCGACCAGGGTGTAGGTCGGACTGCGGATCGCGCCCTGCACCCCCAGCGCGCGCAGCAACGCGCGCGCAAGCGTGGATTTTCCGGCGCCCAAATCGCCGCTCAGATGCACGACCGCGCGCGCAGGACGCGTGCGCGCGAGCGCGGCGCCCAACGCGTCGGTGGCGTCGGCGTCGCGCAGGCTGAGGTCGGTGGCTTGGTGTTCGTACGCGTGCATGTGGATTCGAGTTTATCGGAACGGCGCCGAACAAAAATCGTACCGGAGGAAATCTTTGCCGATGAAATCGTAGCGATCGGAACCGTGTTTGCGGCATCGCGCCAACGGCATAACGCCGACGAACGCACGCCTCGAATCGGAAGCCGTCAACGCACGCTCTCAGGATTGGCCAGCCGTCGCAACCAAGGCATCAGATCGGTAGGCAACAAACCGCGCTCGCCACCTTCGCGCGCGGCGGCATCGGCGGCGGCGGAATGCAGCAAGGCGCCGCAGACGGCGGCGTCGAACGCGTCCATGCCTTGCGCACGCAGGGCCGCGACGGTACCGCTGAGCACATCGCCCATGCCGCCCACCGCCATGCCGGGATTGCCGGCGCCGATCACGTGAGCCGGGGAGTCCGGAGCGACCACGACCGTGCCCGCGCCTTTCAACACGATCGCGCAACCGTAGCGATCCAACAACGCATGCGCGGCCGCGAGACGATCCGATTGCACGTGCGCGGTATCGATGCCGAGCAAGCGCGCCGCTTCGCCGGGATGCGGCGTCAGCACGCTGTCGGCGCGCAAGCGCTGCGGCTGTTGCGCCAGCAGATTCAGCGCGTCCGCGTCCAGCAGCAGGGGACGCTCGCTGGCGAGCGCAGCGGCATACAGCCCGCGGCCCCAATCGCCCTGCCCCAAACCCGGGCCCAGTGCGACGATATCGGCGCGCTGCAAGGCGTCGCGCAAACGCGTCGCATCGCCCACCTCGCTCGGCATCGCCTCCGGCAGGCGCGACAGCAAGGCCGTCACATGCTCGCCGCGCGTGGCCACCTCGACCAGACCCGCGCCGCTGCGCAACGCCGCCTGCGCGCACAGCACGATCGCGCCGCCGCTGCCGCGATCGCCGCCGATGCAGAGCACGCGGCCGTTGCGCCCCTTGTGGCTGTCGCGCGCGCGCGGCCGCAACCAGCGCGCCAGATCCGTGGCCTGCACCGCGTGCGCGACCGGCGCGACGGCGAAGGTATCGACGCTCAGCTGCAAGTCCGCTAACGCGCGCTCGCCGGCGCAATCCAACGCCGCGCCGGTGGACAGTCCGATCTTGCGGGCGATGAATTCGATCGTGCCATCGGCGACCACCGCCGGCGCATGCGCGCTGCCGCGGTCGGCGTCGACGCCGCTGGGCACGTCCAGCGCCAGCACCGGCGCCGACTGCGTATTGATCGCCTCGATCAGCGCCGCCGCATCGCGTTCCGGCGCGCGCGACAGGCCGATACCGAACAACGCGTCGACCACCACGTCGGCGCTGAGCGCAGCGCCGTCGAAAATCTCGCTGCGGCCGCCCGCCTTCTCATATTCGGCCGCCGCACGTTGCGCGAGTTCGCTGCGCGGCGCGTGGGCATCCAGGCGCAGCACGCGCACCTGACGGCCCGCGGCCTGCGCATGCGCGGCCATGACGTAGCCATCGCCGCCGTTGTTGCCCGGTCCGCAGACCACCAGGATCCGCTGCGCCGACGGCCAACGCCGCAACAGCTCGCGCCATGCCGCGGCGCCGGCGCGGCGCATCAGTTCGAACGCATCGCCGAGGTCGGCGGCCGCGCGCGTCTCGACCGCGCGCAGCGCCGCAGCGTCGTAAAGCGCGGAATCGGGATTGGACGCAGCCGCCGGCATCGCCCGATTCTATACTTGCCGCATCGTGAGCCCGCGCCCAGCCAGCCCCGACCCCTCGCCTTCCGCGCCCGACTACGCGGCGTTGACCGTGCGCATCCGCGAACTGGCGCGCGAACTGGGCTTCCAACGCTGCGGCATCGCCGGCATCGAGTTGGGGCCGGACGAGGACTACCTGCGCGACTGGCTGGCGCAGGGGCTGTACGGCTCGATGGACTGGATGGCGCGCCACGGCGAGCTGCGCTCGCGGCCGCAGGAACTGATCCCGGGCACGCTGCGGGTGATTTCGGTCGGGCTGGACTACGGCCGCAACGACGACGAGGACGCCTGGGCGACGCTGGCCGATCGCGAGCGCGCGTACGTGGCCCGCTACGCGCTGGGCCGCGACTATCACAAGCTGATGCGCCAGCGCCTGCAGCGGCTGGCGGACCGCATCGGCCAGACCGTGGGGCCGTTCGGCCATCGCGTGTTCGTCGATTCGGCGCCGGTGCTGGAACGCGCGCTGGCGCGCAACGCCGGGCTGGGCTGGATCGGCAAGCACACCTGCCTGATCGACAAGGACGGCGGCTCCTGGTTCTTCCTGGGCGAGATCTATGTCGATCTGCCGCTGCCGATCGACGCGCCGGCCAGCGCGCACTGCGGTACCTGCGTGCGCTGCATCGACGTGTGCCCGACCCAGGCCATCGTCGCGCCGCATCGCCTGGACGCGCGGCGCTGCATCGCCTATCTGACCATCGAGCACGAGGGCGCGATTCCCGAAGAACTGCGGCCGGCGATCGGCAACCGCATCTTCGGCTGCGACGATTGCCAGTTGGTCTGCCCCTGGAACAAGTTCGCCAAGCGCACCGACGAACCGGACTTCCGCGCACGCAACGACCTCGACCGCGCGACTCTGGTGCAGTTGTTCGCCTGGAGCGAGGACGAGTTCCTGCAGCGCACCGAGGGCTCGGCGATCCGCCGCAGCGGGCACGAGCGCTGGCTGCGCAATATCGCGGTGGCCTTGGGCAATGCGCCGGCCACGCCGGAGGTGATCGCGGCGCTGCGCTCGCGCCGCGATACGCACAGCGCGGTGGTGCGCGAGCATGTGGAGTGGGCGCTGGCGCGGCATGGCGCGCTTTGAGGACAAGGCGATCGAATCGCGACGCTTTGGGGTAGGAGCGGCGTAAGCCGCGACCGTCCATGGCGCCTGCGTCGGACGATCGTGAAGCGCGCTGAAGTCCCTGGATCCCCGTCTTCGCGGGGATGACGGATCGGGAGATCGCGCGCTCACACCCGGTCGATGCGGTGCGCCTGTGGCTTACCGCATCCTACGAGGCAGATACATCGGTCAGCGGATACGCATCAACCCCGCAGCTGCGCGATCAACTCGCGCGTCACCGGATCGTCGGCTTCGACTTCCCCGGCCAGCGCCGGCAGCAGGCGGCTGGCGACCTGCTTGCCCAGTTCGACGCCGAACTGGTCGAAAGCGTTGATGTCCCAGAACACCGACTGCAGGTAGACGCTGTGCTCGTACAGTGCGAGCAAGGCGCCCAGCGAGCGCGGGTCGAGCGCGTCGAGCAGGATCGTGGTGCTGGGCCGTCCGCCGGCATAGGCGCGGTGCGGATCGTTGCTGCCCTGGCCGTTGGCGAAGGCTTCGGTCTGCGCCAGCAGGTTGGACTGCAGCGCCAGATGGTTCTGCGAATACGGCGCATCGCTGCGGATCACGCCGATGAAGTCGCCGGGCACGATCGAACTGCCCTGGTGCAGCGCCTGGAAGAAGCTGTGCTGCGTATCGGTGCCCACCCCGCCCCACCACACCGGCACGGTGTCGGCGACGATGGCGCTGCCGTCCAGGCGCGTGGATTTGCCCAGGCTTTCCATCACCAACTGCTGCAGGTAGTTCGACAGCAGCTTGAGGCGGTCGTCGTAGGCCAGCACGGCCTGGGTCGCGTAGCCCAGGCCGTTACGGTTCCAGATCGCGGTCAGCGCGTGCCAGGCGGCCAGGTTGTCGGCCGGCGCGGCGTTCAACACGTGCGCGTCCATCTCGGCGGCGCCGTCGAGGAAGGCCTCGAACGCGTCCATGCCGATCGCCAGCGCGATCGGCAGGCCGACCGCCGACCACAGCGAGTAACGGCCGCCGACCCAGTCCCACATCGGCAGGATGCGTTCGGGCGGAATGCCGAACGCCGCCGCCGGGCGGTCGACGTTGGCGCTGATCGCGTACAGGCGCTGCGCGGCGTGCTGGCCCAGCCAGTCGCGTACCACGGCGCCGTTGAGCAGGGTTTCCTGGGTGCCGAAGGTCTTGGAGATCAGCAGCGCGGCGGTGCGTGCCGGATCGAGGCCGGCGAGGATGCGCTGCGCGGCGTGGCCGTCGACGTTGGACAGGAAATGCACGCGGAACCGGCCGGGCGCGGCGCCGATCAGCGCATCGGCGGCCAGGCGCGGACCCAGGTCGGAGCCGCCGATGCCGACGCTGACGATGTCGGTGACGTCGCTGGCCTCCAGCGCTTCGACGATCGCGCGCATGCGCTTGCGCGCCTGCAAGGCCTGCGCATGCGCGTCGCGCGCGACGGACGCTGGCGAGAAATCGCCGCGCAGCGCGGTATGCAGCGCCGGACGGCCTTCGGTGACGTTGACGGTCTCGCCGTCGAACAGCGCGCGCAGGCGCGGCGCGAAACCGGCGTCCTGGGCGGCGGCGAACAGCTGCGCCAGCGCTTCGCGGTCGTAGTGCTGGCGCGCGAAGCTGGCGTAGACCGGTCCGACCCGCAGGGCGAAATCCCGTGCTCGGGCCGGATCGGCCGCGATCAGCTGCGACAGGCTGGTGTTGGCGACGCGCCCCGCCTGGGCGCTCAGTTGGCTCAGTCGGGATGCGTCGCTCATGCGTGGTCTCAGGCCGCCTGCGCCGGCATCGAAGTGTTGGTGTGGGTCAGCTGATTGTGCCGGTCGACGTAGACCAGGGTCGGCTTGAACTTGGCCGCTTCGGCCTCGTCGCAGACGCCGTAGGCGCAGATGATCACCAGGTCGCCGGGCTGGGCCTTGTGCGCGGCCGCGCCGTTGACCGAGATCACGCCGCTGCCCTCTTCGCCGCGGATGGCGTAGGTGACGAAGCGCTGGCCGTTGTTCACGTTGTAGATGTGGACCTGTTCGTACTCGCGGATGCCGGAGATGTCGAGCAGGCGGCCGTCGATCGCGCAGGAGCCTTCGTAGTGAAGCTCGGCGTGGGTGACCGTGGCGCGGTGGATCTTGGCCTTGAGCAGGTTGAGTTGCATGTGTCTCACTCCGTCCGCGGACGCGCGGGCGCGAAAGGTCGAAGTCTAGCAGCGCATGGCGCAGTGCAACATAGCCGCCCGGCGCCGCCCCTGGAACGCTGTATCGGCGTTCAGGCGGCGAATTCGAGGTTGTCGATCAGGCGGGTCCGGCCCAGCCGGGCGGCGATCAGGGCCACCCGCGGCGCATCCGCCGGGCCGGTCTCGGGCAGGCCCAGATCGGCGCGCCGGATGGCGGCGTAGTCGACGACGAAGCCGGCGCTTTGCAGGCGCTGCACGGCCTCGGCCTCGACCGCCTCACGCGCGCTGCCGGCCTGCGCGGCCTGACGCATCCACTGCAGGCAGCGATGGATCTCGGCCGCGCGCGGACGCTCTTGCTCGGACAGGTACTGGTTGCGCGAGCTCATCGCCAGGCCGTCGGCCTCGCGCAGGGTGTCGGCGGCGACGATCTCGATCGGGAACGCCAGGTCGCGCACCAGATAGCGGATCACCGCCAGTTGCTGGTAGTCCTTGCGGCCGAACACCGCCACGTCGGGACCGACCTGGTTGAACAGGCGCGCGACCACGGTGGCGACGCCGTCGAAATGGCCGGGGCGGTGCGCGCCCTCCAGGCCGTCGGTGACGTGCGGCACGCGCACCTCGACCGTCGCCTGCGGGCCGTAGGGATACATGGTGTCCACCGTCGGCAGCCACATCAGGTCGGCGCCGGCGGCGGCCAGGCCGGCGGCGTCGGCCTCCGGCGTGCGCGGGTAGCGGCCGTAGTCCTCGTTGGGGCCGAACTGGGTCGGATTCACGAACACGCTGACCACCACCCGGTCGGCGCGCTCGCGCGCCAGCCGTACCAGCGAATGATGGCCGGCGTGCAGGTTGCCCATGGTCGGCACGAAGGCGACGCTCAGGCCGTCGCGACGCCAGGCGTCGAGGGTGGAACGCAGTACGGCCAGGTCGTCGACGGTCAGCATGTCTTGCTCGGCGGAAATTCGGAGGAAGTCGGGGACGGCGGCGGCGCGGCCGGAGCCGGCGCCGCAGGCTGGGGATTACACGCGCTTGCGGCGGCGATCACAACGCCGGCGCCGGAACGCTGGGTTCGAACGGCGCCGGAGTGCGGGTGCCGGCCTCAACCGGCGTAGGAATGCGCGTCGTCGGGAAAACGGCGCTCGCGCACGGCGTCGGCGTAAGCGCGGAACGCGCCTTCGATCGAGCCGCCCTCGGCCAGGAAATCCTTGACGAACTTGGGCCGGCGATGGCCCGAGTTCACGCCCAGCAGGTCGTGCAGGACCAACACCTGGCCGTCGCACTGCGGACCGGCGCCGATGCCGACGGTCGGGATCGCCAGATCGGCGGTGATCGCCGCGGCCACCGGCGTGGGCACGCACTCCAGCACCAGCAAGGCGGCGCCCGCCTCCTGCACCGCGCGCGCGTCCTCGCGCAGGCGCGCCGCGGCGGCCTCGTCGCGGCCCTGTACCTTGTAGCCGCCCAGGCGCAACACCGACTGCGGGGTCAGGCCCAGGTGCGCGCAGACCGGAATCTCGCGCTCGACCAGGAAACGGATCACCTCCAGCTTGTGGCCGGCGCCCTCCAGCTTGACCATCGCCGCGCCGGCCTGCAGCAGCGCGGTCGAGGCCTCCAGCGCGCGCTCGGGCGTGGCGTCTGACTGGAACGGCAGGTCGGCGATCAGCAGCGCCTTGGACAGGCCGCGCGCGACGCAGGCGGTGTGGTATGCGATGTCGGCCACGCGCACCGGCAGCGTGCTGTTGTGGCCCTGCACCACCATGCCCAACGAATCGCCGATCAGCACCAGATCGATCCCGGCCGCGTCCATGGTGCGCGCGAAGCCGGCGTCGTAGCAGGTCAGCATGACCAGGGCCCGGCCTTCGCGCTTGGCGTCGGCGAGCATGGGCACGGTCCAGGCGGTCTTGCGCGGGGTATCGGTGGGGGCCGAGGTGTACATGGGTCGGGTCTCGCCCGGGCTGTCGCCGGACGCTCGCGGGGGTAGCCCTATAACTTACCGCCTAAGCCAGGATTTGTATGTCGCCGATCTCGAGCCGGGCCAGCGCGTCGCGCGCCGCGCCGATCCCGGGAATGCGCGCATCGGGCGCGACGTCGAGCAGCGGCAGCAACGCGAACGCGCGCTCGTGCAGGTGCGGATGCGGCAGGCGCAGGCCCGGTTCGTCGAGGCTGCGCTGGCCGTACAACAGCAGGTCCAGGTCCAGCGTGCGCGGCCCCCAGCGGTCGCTGCCGTCGTCGCGACGGTCGCGGCCGGCCTCGCGTTCGATCGCCAGCATCGCCGTCAGCAGGGCTTGCGGCGGCAACCGGGTTTCCAGCATGGCCACGGCGTTGACGAAGTCCGGCTGCGCGGTGACGCCCCAAGCCGGGGTGCGGTACAGCGCCGATGCGCGCAGCAGCCGCGTGTGCGGGAGCGCCGCCAGCGAATCGAACGCCGCGCGCAATAGCGCCGCGCTGTCGCCCAGGTTGCTGCCCAAGCCGACGAACGCGACCTCGGCCGTGCTCATTCGCCGTCGTGGCCGGCGCTACCCGCGGCATCGCTGCCGCCGTTGCGGCGACGGCGGCGGCGCTTGCGCGGCGCGCTGCCCGGCTCGGCGTCCGACGGCGGCTGTGCGTCCAACTGCGCGGCCAGTTCGTCGCCCGGCGTGCCCTGCGCATCGCGCCAGAACGCGACGTCCGCGGCATGCTCGTCGGACGCGGCCAGGCGCAGATTGAGGAAATCGTAGGCGGCGCGGAAACGCGGGTGCGACAGCAGGCGGAACACGCGCTTGCGCTGGCGCTGCGAGAAGCGCGTCTGCAGCAGCCAGATCTCCTGCATCGGCAGCGAGAACCGGCGCGGCAGCGCGATGCGTTCGAGCTGGTGCACGGTGACCCGGTCGGCAGCGCGGCGCTGGGCCTCGACCGCGTGCATGCCCTGCGCCTGCAGCGCCATCAGCGCGCGGCAGTACGCCGGCCACAGCAGCATCGCGAACAGGAACGCTGGCGACACCGGCTCGTCGTTGGCCACGCGGGTATCGGTGCCCTGCAGGCCTTCCAGCAACATGCGCCGCAAGGCGCCGCTGCGGTTGGACTTGAGCGCGGCCGCGGTTTCCGGCAGCAGCGCCGGCAGCAGGCCGTAGCGCTCCAGGCCCAGGAAGCTCTGCACGGCGTGGCCGGACAGGAACAGCTTCAGGCATTCCTCGAACAAGCGCGCCGGCGCGGCATCGGCCAGCAGCGGCGCCAGCCCCGGGATCGGCGCGGCGGTCGCCGACTCGATCTCGAAGCCGAGCTTGGCCGCCAGGCGCACCGCGCGCAGCATGCGCACCGGATCCTCGCGATAGCGGGTTTCCGGATCGCCGATCAGGCGCATCAGACGGTTCTGCACGTCCTCGAAGCCGCCGACGTAGTCGCGCACCGAGAAATCCTCGACCGCGTAATACAGCGCGTTGGCGGTGAAGTCGCGGCGCACCGCATCGTCCTCGATGCTGCCGTAGACGTTGTCGCGCACCAGGCGGCCGCCGTTGTCGGTCTCGCGGTCGCCGCTGCCATCGTCGCTGTTGGCGCGGAAGGTCGCGACCTCGATGATCTCGCGCCCGTACACCACGTGCGCCAGGCGGAAACGGCGGCCGATCAGGCGGCAGTTGCGGAACAGGCCTTTGACCTGCTCCGGCGTGGCGTCGGTGGCGACGTCGAAGTCCTTGGGGTGGCCGCCGACCAGGATGTCGCGCACCGCGCCGCCGACCAGGTAGCCGCCGAAGCCGGCGTCGCGCAGCCGGTACAGCACGCGCAGCGCGTTGGGGCTGATCTCCTTGCGCGAGACATTGTGCTGCTCGCGCGGGATCACCCGCAGCTGCGGATGGACGTAGTCGTGACCGTTGGAATTTTCGGGCTGCATCGAGCGGTCGTCGCCGCGTTGGGATCGCTGCTGCGGGGCAGTGGATCGCTGTGGGAAGGTGAACGGCGGCCGGTCCAGACCGGTTGCCGAGCGCTATTCAGCCCCCTATACTAGCAGGCCGCATACGATTGAGAGTCGGATGCGGGTTTACCCAGCTCCCTTCGTCTAGAGGCCTAGGACGTGGCCCTCTCAAGGCTAAAACACGAGTTCGAATCTCGTAGGGAGCGCCAAATTCGGAATGCGAGCCGCCCGCGGCCTTCCACCCTCACCGGTGCGAACGTTCCAAGACCGAAGCCCGCGCAGCGATGCGCGGGCTTTTTCTTTAGCCCGGCGGCGGCCGCACACCGGCAATTGAGAGTCGCTCGCAACAACGGCCGAGGCGGCGCGATCGGCTAGGTTTGCGCCCTCGCCTGTCGCTAAACTAGCCGCGCCCGCTCACCCACGGAAGACCGTTCCATGCCCTTCGTCGTCACCGAGAACTGCATCAAGTGCAAGTACACCGACTGCGTCGAGGTGTGCCCGGTCGACTGTTTCCACGAAGGCCCGAACTTCCTGGTGATCGATCCGGACGAGTGCATCGACTGCACCCTGTGCGAACCGGAGTGCCCGATCAACGCGATCTACCCGGAAGACGACGTGCCGGCCGGACAGGAAGCCTTCGTCGCGCTCAACGCCGAACTCGCCAAGGCCTGGCCGGTGATCACCACCCGCAAAGACGCGCTGGCCGACGCCAAGGACTGGGAAGGCAAGACCGGCAAGATCGATCTACTGGAGCGCTGAGGGCTCTGGAATCTGGAATCTGGAATCTGGCAGAGCTTAAGCCGCGTCGCCTATACCGATCCGTCATCCCCGCGAAGGCGGGGATCCAGTGACTTCAGCGCCATCTGCCGCGTCTGCGCGCCCCAGCCGCTAAGTCACGTTACTCACCACGCAAACAAAAACGGGCGCCTCGCGGCGCCCGTTCTCGCTTCCGCTATCGAGCAAGAATCACTTGCTGCCCAGCGCTTCCTTCAGCGCCGCGATCAGCTTGATCGGCGGCTGGCCACTGGCCGGCAGGCCGCGCGGATCCACCGCCGACACGTAGGCGCCGGCCTCGACCGCGCTGACGCGGACCAGGAAGTTCGCGCCTTCGTAATTGACGTCGTAGGCGCCCAGCAGCTGGGCGCGGCTAGCCACGGTCAGGCCCTCGACCTTGCCCAGCGCCTCGCCGACCTTGGCGTAGGCCTCGTCGCGGCTGCCGGCGGTGGTGAAGCCGATCGGCGACGCGGCGGCGGCGACCGTGGTCGGCGCGCGCTCGGAGGCGCTGACCGAACCGTTCGGGATCGCCATCGCGCCGTCGGTGCGCGGACGGTCCAGGTCCGGCGGCACTTCCAGCGGACGCTGTTCGGGGCTGGCGGCGTACAGCGGATTGCTGCCCTTGCGGAACCAGCTGCAACCGGCGGTGGCCATCAGGCCGATCAGCAGTGCGCCGACCGCGACGCGGGACATGGAAACGTTGGAACGCATGGGCAAATCTCCTGCGGGGTTCAGGCCGCGAGCGTAGCGCGGCAGTCGTGTTCGAGTTCGCGTACCAGCGCATGGGCGCTGGCGGCGGCATCTTGGTGGGCGGCCGACAGGCCGGTCAGCGGCAGGCGCAGGCCGTGGCCGATGCCCTGGCGCGCGAGCACTGCCTTGACCGGGATCGGGTTGGATTCGATGCCGAGGAAGTCGTAGACCGGCGCCAGCCGCGCGTCCCAGGCCTGGGCCTCGTCGCGGCGGCCGCCGCGGGCCAGATCGGCCAGGCGGCGGAACGAGGCCGGCAGCACGTTGGAAGCGACCGAGACGATGCCGTCGGCGCCGGCCAGCATGGCGCGGCACGCGGTCGGGTCGTCGCCGCTGAGCACGGCGAAATCGCCGGACTGCAATGCCAGCAGCGCGCTCATGCGTTCGGCTTCGCTGCGGGCCTCCTTGATGCCGACGATGCGCGGGTGGCCGGCGATCTGCGCCACGGTCTCCGGCAGCAGGTCGCAGCCGGTGCGGCCGGGCACGTTGTACAGCACCAGCGGCAGCGCGCCGTCGTCGGCGATCGCGCGGTAGTGCGCGACCAGGCCGGCCTGGGTCGGACGCACGTACGGCGGCGTCACCACCAGCGCGGCGTCGGCACCCAGCGCGGCGACGCGGCGGGTCAGTTCGATGGTCTTGGCGGTGTTGGACAGGCCAGTGCCGGCGAGCACGGGGATGCGTCCGGCGACCTGCTCCACCGCCAGGCGCAGCAGGGTGTCGTATTCGGGGTCGTGCAGCGCGGCGGCCTCGCCGGTGGAGCCGGCGACCACGATGGCCTGGGTGCCGCCGTCGAGCTGCGCGGCCAGGAGGGCGCGCCAGGCGTCCAGGTCGATTTCGCCGGCCGCGTCGAACGGCGTGGCCAGCGCGGTGATGCTGCCGGTAAGTCGCAAGTGAGGGCCTTCGCGCGTAGCGCTGATGTGAGCGGCGGCACGGTAAGCCGCCAACGACCGATGTTACTGCTTTGCGATGTTACTTGCGGGCCGAAAGCGCGGGCAAGTATGCTGGCTTCAAGCCGCAGCCCGTGCGCGGGCCGCCGTTCAGTATCCGAGCCACACGCTCCCCTTGCAGGCGCCGCCTTGACCGATTCTGCTGCCAGAGACTCCGCTGCCCGGCCGTCGCCGAACGAAAACCACCTCCTGATCAACGCCTATACGACGCATCCGGAGTCGCCGCTGCTGTCGGTGACGCGCCGGATCGCCGACTCCGGCTGCAACCTGGTCGACGCGCGCCTGTCCACGGTCGGTCGCGACGTCTCGGTGACCGCGCTGGCGGTCGGCTCCTGGGACGCGGTCGCCAAGCTCGAGGCCATGCTCACGCGCCTGGAGCGCGAGGAAGGCCTGAAGCTGGTCTGGTACCGCACCGGCCCCAAGCAGGTGCAGTCCAACCTGCTGCCGTACATCGTCGAAGTGGTGGCCGCCGACAAGCCGGGGATTTTGTTCCAGCTGGCCGATTTCTTCGACCGCCAGGGCATCACCATCGAAAGCCTGCACTGCTCGCGTTACCGCGCCATGCAGACCGGTGCCGACATGTTCTCGGCGCAGGTGACGATCGGCGTTCCGTCGAGCATGCACATCGCCGCGTTGCGCGACGATTTCCTGGAGTTCTGCGATCACTTGAATCTCGACGCCATCATGGACCCGATGAAGTTCTGAGGATCAGACACCCCGCATGCTCGACACCGGCAACCGCCTCGACAATACCGTCTCTTCCCTGCCCCTGGCGCTGTCCAGCGGCGAAACCGCGCGACTGAAGGACTACGCCGGCCAATGGCTGGCGCTTTACTTCTATCCCAAGGACAGCACGCCCGGCTGCACCACCGAAGGCCTGGACTTCAACGCCCTGCTACCCAAGTTCAAGAAGCTCGGCGCGACCGTGCTGGGCGTGTCGCGCGACTCGCTCAAGTCGCACCAGAACTTCTGCGCCAAGCAGGGCTTCAAATTCGACCTGATCAGCGACAAGGACGAGGCGCTGTGCCAGGCCTTCGGCGTGATCAAGGAAAAAAGCCTGTACGGCCGCAAGTACATCGGCATCGAACGCAGCACCTTCCTGATCGACCCCAAGGGCGTCATCGCCCAGTCATGGCGCCCGGTGAAAGTCTCCGGCCATGCCCAGGCCGTACTCGACGCACTAAAGGCTGCACAGACCCAGTGACCGCCCCTCCGATCCCCGCCATTCGCCGTCCCGCCACGCGGGCCACGGCGGCGCTGCCTTGCGCGTTCGCCGGCGCCGCCGCGTTCCATCCGTCGTATCCGCACCGCGCCGTACCCACCTGCCAAGAGGTATCGGAATGACCCGAAGCAAGCGCATTTACGTTCTCGATACCAACGTGCTGATGCACGATCCGACCGCGCTGTTCAAGTTTCAGGAGCACGACGTCTACCTGCCGATGCAGGTCATCGAAGAGCTCGACAACGGCAAGAAAGGCACCTCCGAAGCCAGCCGCAACGCGCGCCAGGTCAGCCGGTTCCTCAACGAGCTGATCGAGGCCGAGGGCACCGACAAGATCGCCGTCGGCATCACCCTCAAGCGGCCGCAGGGCCTGCAGCTGCGCGGCGAGCAGAGCATCGGCAAGCTGCGCTTCCAGACCGGTTCCTTCGACGCCGGCAAGCGCTTCAGCGCGGTGATCCCGGACAACCAGATTCTCGGCGCCATCCTCGCCCTCAAGGAGAGCGAGCCCGGCGTGCCGGTGGTGTTCGTGTCCAAGGACATCAACCTGCGCATCAAGGCGGCGATCGCCGGGATCGCGTCGGAGGACTACGAGAACGACCGCGCGCTGGACGATTTCAGCCTGCTCTACACCGGCGCCACCGCGCTGCCGGAGGACTTCTGGCAGCGTCACGGCAAGGACCTCAAGTCCTGGACCGAGAAGGGCCGCACCTATTACGAGATCGCGCGTACCCAGGACGACGACTGGTATCCGAACCAGTTCCTGTTCCTGCCCGGCGACGAGGAGTCCGAGCTCAAGGTCAGCAAGGTCGGCGAGGACCGCGTGACCCTGCAGATCGTCGACGACTACCGGCATAACCAGCACGCGGTGTGGGGCATCATCGCGCGCAACCGCGAGCAGAACTTCGCGCTCAACGCGCTGATGGACCCGGAGATCGACTTCGTCACCCTGCTCGGCACCGCCGGCACGGGCAAGACCCTGTTGGCGCTGGCCGCGGGCCTGGCCCAGACCATGGACCAGCAGCGCTACCGCGAGATCATCATGACCCGCGCCACGGTCAGCGTAGGCGAGGACATCGGTTTCCTGCCCGGCACCGAGGAGGAAAAGATGACGCCGTGGATGGGCGCGCTGACCGATAACCTGGAAGTGCTGACCCATAACCAGGAAGGCGGCGCCTGGGGCCGCGCGGCCACCAACGACCTGCTGGCCTCGCGCATCAAGATCCGCTCGATGAACTTCATGCGCGGACGCACCTTCCTCAGCCGTTGGCTGATCCTGGACGAGGCGCAGAACCTCACCCCGAAGCAGATGAAGACCCTGATCACGCGCGCCGGTCCGGGCACCAAGATCGTCTGCCTGGGCAATGTCGAGCAGATCGATACGCCGTACCTGACCGAGACCACCTCCGGTCTGACCTACGCGGTCGACCGCTTCAAGGGCTGGGCGCACAGCGCGCACGTGACCCTGCGCCGCGGCGAGCGTTCGCGCCTAGCGGACTACGCTTCGGAAGTGCTGTAACGCAAAAAGGGAAGCCGGCCTCGCGGCCGGCTTCCTCGTGTACGCATCCTTGCGTTTGCGGGTTCCGTCAGCGTCCCGGCACGCGACAGCAGGTCGCGTTGACTTGGTAACCGAGCACGCTTAGCAACGAACCGACCAGATCGCACTGCCAGCCCACCGGCTGACCGCTGACCACCATCGGCTGGGAGTTGCTGATGCCGATGCCGAGCACGCCGCCGCAGCCGCCGCCGGTGGCGGTGTAGCCTGCCGGGCACTGGACGTCCTTGGTCTGCAGGCCGCTGAGCAGGGCCAGGCTTCCGCTTTCCTGCGCGACGGTGCAGTCGATCGCGGTGGCTTCGGGCTCGATGAAGTAACCGGTCACGTCGATGACGATTTCGGACTGGGCGAAGGTGTAGACGTTGAACTCGCTGGGGCACGCCGGACGGCACAGACGGACGGTCGATTCGTCGGACAGCACCATGTTCGCCACGTAGTTCAGCGACGCCGCGAGCGGCTTGGCTTCATCGAACGGGTACGCGGTGAAGTAGCCGTTGTGGGTCGGATTGACCGCCGCGATCTTCACCACCAGCGCCGACGCGTTCTGCGGCAAATTGCAGTTGGACGCATCGCCGCCCTGCGAGGTGAAATCGGTGGCCGTGTAGCCCTTGAAGCTGCGCGTGCCGTTGGCCGCGATCGGCCCGCCGACGATGCGGCTGTCGACGATGCGGCAGGGGTTGATGGGCGTGAACACCAGATCCTGGCCTGGCGAGCCCAGGCTCATCGGCTGCACGTTCGGCTGGCCGGTCGCGGCGCTCATGCCGCTGCCACCGCCCACGCCGCCGCCCAGCAAAGCCGCGTTCATCTCCTCGAAGCTGCCCGCACTGGCGGCCAGTTCCAGGTTGGCGATGTCGGCGCCCTGCAGTGTGCCCTCCATCCGCTCGCCCCAGCCGGCCCCCATCGCCCCGTAGCTGCGTTCCACATAGGGCGACCATCGCGCCACGATGTCCTGTGCCAGTTCCGCCCGCATGCCTTCCGGCGCCAAACCGGTCGTGTTGGTGCCGAAGAAGCCGACACCCACGGCCGCCGCCGGCAGGACCACAGCCAGCAGGGCGATCAATAGTTTGCCTTTCTTACGCATATAACCCCCGTATCCGTAATTTTGAGAGGGCGCCAGGTTGCGTTTGACCAGCAGGAAATAATCACCAGAAACACCGGATGCGGGCGCATGCATCGGTAGCGAGAATGCTTATCCAGCGCCTGATAATGCCGCAACGTCTGATTTCACTAACGTGAATAGCTTTAGGGGTGACGTTATGGGGCAGCTCCCGCCAATATGCGGCTCCACGTGTGACGCGTTACTCAATCCACACCAATCGTGCCTCGAACCGCTATCGCGTTAGCGAAATGCTGGGGCATGATCCATGACCGAACTAGGGGAGAATACTCATGGCGGCTCTACCGGAGCGCATACGGCGCGCCCGTACTTTGTCCCGAGTTTCCCAACTGGCGCTGGCCAACATGGTGGGTGTGCAACGCAGCGCGGTCGCGCAGTGGGAACGCAAGGACGGCAGCCACCCCTCGATGCACCATTTGATCGCGATCGCCGTCGCTACCGGGGTTTGCCTGGAATGGCTGGGCACCGGACGCGGCCCGGTCAAACCCGGCGAGGACGCCTGGACCCCGGCGATGCGCACCGACGATTATGCGCAGGACGATATTGAATCGGAGTGTTTGGAAGCCCTGCGGAAAATACCTTTCCAGATCAGAAAACAAATTGTCTTACTGATCTCATTGGTATCGAGAAACTATTGAGCTCGCCACTGGGGATAAACCCCCACTGTCAAGACGAATTAACATCCCGCGAAATCGGCACATAATCGGGCGAGATTTCGCCCGGCCCGCGCAGCGGCGGAAACCGATTTTGCGCAGCTTCGCGCCGCTGCCCGTGGCCGGACGATGCGATATCGTCTCCCGACCCGCTGCGAAGCCCCGCCCTGCCCCCCGATGACCCCAGCTCCGATTTCCGCCCTCACCATCGCCGGTTCCGATTCCGGCGGCGGCGCGGGCATCCAGGCCGATCTCAAGACCTTCGCCGCCCACCGGGTGCACGGATTGAGCGCGATCGCCGCCCTGACCGCCCAGCACACCCGCGGCGTCAGCGCCGTGCACGTGCCCGACCCCGGCTTTCTGCGTGCGCAGATCGACGCCTGCTTCGACGACTTCCGGATCGGCGCGGTCAAGCTGGGCATGCTGGCCAGCGCGGCCGTCATCGACGCCGTGGCCGCCGCGCTGGAGCATTACCGCCCCGCGCAGGTGGTGCTGGACCCGGTCATGGTCGCCACCTCCGGCGCGCGCCTGCTCGAACCCGAAGCCCTGACCGCGCTGCGCGACCGTTTGCTGCCGCTGGCGACGGTGATCACGCCCAACCTGCCGGAAGCCGAGCTGTTGCTGGGCCGCGCGATCGGCGACCGGGCGGCGATGCGCGAGGCGATCGCCGACCTGCGCGCGCTGGGCGCCCAGGCGGTGCTGCTCAAGGGCGGCCACCTGCCCGACCAGGACGAGGTGGTCGACTACCTGGGCGACGACGACGGCCTGCATGCGATCGCGCACCCGCGCCTGCGCCTGGAAGCGCACGGCACCGGCTGCACGCTCGCCTCCGCGGTCGCGGCCCGGCTGGCGCGCGGCAGCGAACTGCGCGCGGCCTGCGACGCCGCCGCCGACTACGTGCATGCCGCGCTGCGCGAAGGGTATCGCCCGGGGCGTAGCGATATCGTCGTGCTCGACCACTACGGTGCCGCCACGCATGACTGATCCGATCGAAGCCTGCGAACTGCCGCTGCAGGCCGGCGACGGCCACCGCTGGCAACTGCTGGCGCGCCTGCCGCACGCCCCGCGCGCCAGCCTGTTGTGGCTGCCCGCGCTGGGCGTCGCCGCCAAACACTACCTGCCCTTCGCCGAAGCGCTCGCCGCGCGCGGCATCGCCGTGTTCGTGCACGAGTGGCGCGGCAACGGCGGCAGCAGCCTGCGCGCCGATCGCGCCCACGACTGGGGCTACCGCGAACTGCTGCTGGAGGATCTGCCGCACAGCGAAGCAGCGATAGCGGCGCGGTTGCCGGGACTGCCGCGCATCCTCGGCGGCCACAGCCTGGGCGGACAGCTCGCCTGTTGCCGGCTCGGCCTGCTGGCGCATCAACCCGCGGCCGACCGGCCCACGCGGCTGTGGTTGGTCGCCAGCGGCGCGCCGTACTGGCGCGCGTTCCCGGCGCGCACGCGCTGGTGGCTGCCGTTCGCCTACCGCTTCCTGCCCTGGCTGGCCGATCGGCGCGGCGCCCTGCCCGGTCGCCGCGTCGGTTTCGGCGGCGACGAGGCGCGCGGCCTGATACGCGACTGGGCGCGCAGCGCGCTCAGCGGCCGTTACGCCGCGGTCGGCGTAGAGGCCGACCTCGAGGCCGCGATGGCGCAGGTCGACGTCGACACCGACGCAGTGGTGCTGGACGACGATTGGCTGGCACCGGAATCGTCGCTGCGGTTCCTGCTGTCCAAGCTGCCGCGCGCGCAGGCGCGCGTCGATACGCTCGACGCGCAGGCGCTGGGTGCGCGCGCCGATCACTTCGCTTGGATGAAGCGACCCGATGCGGTCGCCGCCTCGTTGATGCGCTGAGCAAGACAGAGCGGTTTTACGCCGAATTTACGCGCGCCGTCGCCGCCGGAATGGAGGTTTTACGGCGCGGGTTTCGACAATGACGTGGTGGCCGATCCGGCTTCGTCAGTACCTCGGAACCCGACATGTCGATGCGACCGCTGCGCCTGCGCGAGGCGTCCCTTCCCCTGAGCTTCGCCGTCTGCGGCGGCTTGAGCCTGCTCGCGCTGGGCGCGCGCGCCGACGCCGCCACGCTGACCGGCAACGCCGCGCTGACCACCGACTACGTGTGGCGCGGCAGCACCCAGACTCAGGGCGATCCGGCCGCGCAGGCCGGCTTCAAGCTGGCCAGCGATTCCGGCTTCTACGCATCGGTCTGGGGCTCGAACGTCGAGTTCGCGCCCGATACCCATGCAAGCAGCGAGCTGGACCTCAGCCTGGGCTGGACCGGCAAGCTGGCGCCGGACTGGGCGCTGGACCTCAACGTCCTGCACTACCGCTACCCCGCGACCACGCGCGATCTCAATTGGACCGAGCTCAACGGCAGCCTCACCTACGCCGATCGCTACTGGCTCGCGCTGGGTTATTCGAACGAAGCGCTGGGCAGCCGCGACGGTGGGCTCTACACCCAGATCGGCGCGCGCTACCCGATCAACCCGCGCCTGCGCGTCGAAGCCGCCGCCGGCTACTACCGCCTGCAGCAGGTCTACGGCGACAGCTACGCGCATGCGCAATTGAGCTCGGTGTGGGCGATCAAGGCGCCGCTGGAGCTGCGCCTGACCGCGCACGCGACCGATTCCGCGGCCGAACGCATCTTCGGCGACGACTACGCCGGCGACCGCATCGAAGCGGCGCTGCAAGCGTCCTTCTGAGGAACACGACCATGCCCGCCTGGCTTGCCCTGGTGTGCGCGGTGTCGGCCGTGGTGGCCGCCGCGTACCTGCTTTACGTCGTGCTGCGTCCGGAAGACTTCTAGGGCGCCGCCGCGTCGCGCGGCGCCGATACGGCGGCGCGACGCAAAGATCGCCTGAGCCCGGTCGCTGCGGGCCCTGGTTTCCGCGCCGCCGACGGACCCAACGGCGCGACTCACTCACTGTCTGGCTGACGACGATGATAGAAATTTTTCTGGTATTCGCGCTCGCGATCGCCCTGGGCTGGCCCCTGGGCCTGTACCTGGCGCGCGTGATGCGCGGCGCGCCCTCAAGGCTGGACCTCGTGTTCGGTCCGCTGGAACGCGCGATCTACCGCGCGCTGGGCACCGACCCCGCGCGCGGCATGAGTTGGTCCGGCTACGCCAAAGCCTTCGCCCTCAGCAACGCGGTGCTGGCGATTCTGGTGTGGCTGCAATTCATGACCCAAGCCTGGCTGCCGCTCAATCCCGACGGCGTCGCCAACCTGCGTTGGGACACCGCGCTGCACACCATGGTGTCGTTCCTGACCAACACCAATCAGCAGCACTACTCGGGCCAGGCGCAGCTGAGCTATCTGTCGCAGATGGTCGGCATCGTCGGTTTGCAGGTGGCCACGCCGATGATGGGGCTGGCGATGGTGGTGGCGACCTTGCGTGGCTTGTTCGGTGGGCGAAGGGAAACGTGCTCGGCCGGTGGCAACACCGAGGCCGCAGCGCCGACCACCGCCCGCGACTTGGGCAACTACTGGGTCGACGTCACTCGCGCCACGCTGCGTTTCATGCTGCCGCTGTGCCTGCTGTGGGCGCTGCTGCTGACCGCGCAAGGCGTGCCTGCGACGCTGGCCGCCGGCCCCAGCGCGCAACCGGTCGACGCCACGGTGGCGATGCAGCAGCAGAAGATTCCGCTGGGCCCGGTCGCGCCGATGGTCGCGGCCAAACAATTGGGCACCAACGGCGGCGGCTGGTACGGCCCCAACAGCGCGGTGCCGCTGGAGAACCCGACGCCGTTTTCGAACCTGCTGGAAATGCTGGCGATCGTGCTGATCCCGATCGCGGTGACGTTCATGATCGGCCCCTTCACCGGCCGCCGCCGGCTGACGGCGATGGTGTTCGGCAGCATGCTGCTGATGTCGGCACTGTCCACCGCCGCCACGGTGTGGTCGGAAGCCTATTCGTCCAGCGCGGCCGATGTCGCGTTGATGGAAGGCAAGGAGGTCCGCTTCGGCGCAACCGCGTCGGCGCTGTGGACGGCCGTCACCACCCAGACCAGCAACGGCTCGGTCAACGCCATGCACGATTCGCTGGCGCCGCTGACCGGCGGCGTGGCGATGGTCAACATGCTGGTCAACGCGATCTGGGGCGGCATCGGCTGCGGTCTGCAACAGTTCCTGGTGTACCTGCTGCTGGCGGTGTTCCTGGCCGGACTGATGACCGGCCGCACGCCGGAACTGTTCGGACGCAAGATCGAAGCGCCGGAGGTGCGCCTGCTGGCGCTGCTGATCCTGCTGCAGCCGCTGACGGTGCTGGGTTTCACCGCGCTGACGCTGGCGCTGCCGGCGATCGCCGGCACGTCCAATCCCGGTTTCCACGGCATCTCGCAGGTGTTCTACGAGTACACCTCGGCGTTCGCCAACAACGGATCGGGCTTCGAGGGCCTGGGCGACGCCAGCTACTGGTGGAACCTGAGCTGCGCGCTGGTGCTGGCACTGGGGCGCTATCCGGCCCTGATCGTGCCCTTGGCGGTGGCAGGACTGCTGGCGCGCAAGCGCGTGGCGCCGGAAGGCAACGGCAGCTTGCACGTCGAGACGCCGACCTTCGCCCTGACCCTGATCGCGGTGATCGCGATCCTGACCGTATTGCAATTCATGCCGGCGCTGGTGCTGGGCCCGGTGGCCGACCACCTGTCGTTGGCCGCCGCATCGACCGCGCCGTCGCCGGCCCTGTGAGGTAATCCCATGAGCGAACACATCCATCCGGCCGGCCAACGCCGCCTCGCCGCGGGCCTGGACGCCGACGCCTTGCGCGCCGTCGCCCTCGCCTCCTTCCGCAAACTGTCGCCGCGCCAGGCCCAGCGCAGCCCGGTGATGGCGATCGTGCTGCTGGGCACGGTCCTGTCCGCGCTGATCACCGCTGTCGTGCCCGGCGATACCGGTTTCGGTATCGCGGTGACGCTGGTCCTGTTCGTCACCGTGCTGTTCGCGAACTTCGCCGAGGCGGTCGCCGAAGCGCGCGGCCGCGGCCAGGCCGCCTCGTTGCGCGCCGCGCGCCGCGATCTGGTCGCGCGCCGCATCGACGGCAACGAGACCGGCGGTAGCCGCATCGAAACGCGCGTGGCCGCGACCCTGCTCAAGCCCGGCGATCACGTGATCGTGTCGGAGAACGAATTGATTCCCGCCGACGGCGAAATCGTCGAAGGCATGGCCAGCGTCAACGAAGCGGCGGTGACCGGCGAGTCCGCGCCGGTGCTGCGCGAAGCCGGCACCGACCGCTCCGGCGTGATCGGCGGCACCAAGGTGCTGTCCGACTGGATCGTGGTGCGGGTCAGCGCCGAGCCCGGCGGCAGCTTCCTCGACCGCATGATCGCCCTGGTCGAAGGCGCCAATCGGCAGAAGACGCCCAACGAGATCGCGCTGACCATGCTGCTGGCGGCGATGACGCTGACCTTCCTGATCGTGGTCGCCAGCCTGCCGCTGCTGGCCAGCTTCGTCGGCGCCCAGCTCGACCCGCTGCTGCTGATCGCGCTGCTGGTGTGCCTGATCCCGACCACCATCGGCGGCTTGCTGCCGGCGATCGGCATCGCCGGCATGAACCGCGCGCTGTCGGCCAACGTGCTGGCCAAGTCCGGCAAGGCGGTGGAAGTGGCCGGCGACGTCGACGTGCTGCTGCTGGACAAGACCGGCACCATCACCCACGGCGATCGTCAGGCGACCGCGTTCCATCCGCTGGCCGGCGTCGACCGCGACCAGCTGCGCGATGCGGCCTTGCTGTCCTCGCTGGCCGACCCGACCCCGGAGGGCAAATCCATCGTGCGCCTGGCGCGCGAGCAGCGCAGCGCCGTCGCCGAGCCCGAGCGCGCGCATTACCTGCAGTTCACCGCGCAGACGCGCATGTCCGGCGTCGATCTCGACGACGGGCGCGCGATCCGCAAGGGCGCCGGCGACGCCATCGCCCGCCACGTGCAGTCGCTGGGCGGCCAGGCGGCGCCGGAACTGGCGGCACGCATCGAACAGGTCGCGCGCGGTGGCGCCACGCCGCTGGTGGTGTCCGAAGGCCGGCACGTGCTGGGCGTGGTGGAGCTGTCGGACGTGGTCAAGCACGGCGTCAAGGAACGCTTCGCGCGTCTGCGCGCGATGGGCGTGCGCACGGTGATGATCACCGGCGACAACCCGCTGACCGCGGCGGCGATCGCCGCCGAGGCCGGCGTCGACGACTACATCGCCGAGGCGCGGCCGGAGGACAAGCTGGCGCGCATCCGCGCCGAGCAGGCCGGCGGCCGGCTGGTGGCGATGGTCGGCGACGGCACCAACGACGCCCCCGCGCTGGCCCAGGCCGATGTCGGCCTGGCGATGAACTCCGGCACGCAGGCGGCCAAGGAAGCCGGCAACATGGTCGATCTGGATTCCGATCCGGCCAAGCTGCTGGCGGTGGTCGAGGTCGGCAAGCAGCAGCTGATCACGCGCGGCGCGCTGACCACGTTCTCGCTGGCCAACGACGTGTCCAAGTACTTCGCGATCCTGCCGGCGCTGTTCGCCGCGGCGATCCCGCAAATGGCCGCGCTCAACGTGATGCGCCTGTCCAGTCCGACCAATGCGGTGCTGGCGGCGTTGATCTTCAACGCGCTCATCATTCCCGCGCTGATTCCGCTGGCGCTGGCCGGCGTGCGCTTCAAGCCCGCCAGCGCGGTGGTGCTGCTGCGCCGGAACATGCTGGTCTACGGCCTCGGCGGCGTATTGCTGCCGTTCGCGGGCATCAAGCTGATCGACATGGCCCTGGCGGCGATTTCCTGAGGAACTGCGATGAACGATTCTTCCCACCCGCAAGCCGCGGTCATCGACGACCGTATCGCGCTGCGCGCACCGCTGCTGTTCGCTTTGCTGGTCCTGCTCGGCTTCGGCCTGCTGTACTGCCTGCTCGGTACCGCGCTGGGCCGCCTCGCCTTTCCCTGGCAGGCCACCGGCAGCCTGGCGGTGGAGCACGGCCGGGTACGCGGCTCGACCCTGATCGCGCAGCCGTTCGAGGACGCACGCTACTTCCAGCCGCGCCCCTCCGCCGCCGGCTACGACCCGATGGCCGCGGCCGGCAGCAATCTGGCGCGCAGCAATCCCGAACTGCGCAAGCGCATCGCCGCCACCGCGCTGGCCGTCGCCGAGCGCGACGGCATCGCCGCGACCGAAGTGCCGGCCGAACTGCTCACCCAATCGGGCGGCGGACTGGACCCGCACCTGTCGCCGCGCGCGGCCCAGGTGCAGGTCGCGCGCGTCGCCCGCGCGCGCGGCCTGGACCCGGCGACGGTCGATGCGATGCTCGTGGCGCATACCGAGCCGCGTCAGTTCGGCGTCTTGGGCGAACCGCGCGTCAATGTGCTGGAACTCAATCTGGCCCTGGATGCCCGCCGCTGAGCCACGGCGTCGCGGCGCGCGCCGCCGCGACGCTGGTTTCATTCGCCGCCCACCTCGCATCAGCGCACAATGCCCGCCATGACCGACGCCCGCAGCGCCCAGGCCGACGCCTTGATCGGCGAGCTCCAACGCCAGGGCGCGGGCCGCCTCACGGTCTTCCTCGGTGCCGCGCCCGGCGTGGGCAAGACCTACGCCATGCTCGGCCGCGCGCGCGAATTGCAGCGCCGCGGCATCGACGCGGTGGTCGGCATCGTCGAGACCCACGGCCGCGCCGAAACCGGTGCGCTGCTCGACGGACTGGAGGTGCTGCCGCGCAAGCGCGTGGACTACCAGGGACGCACCCTCCAGGAAATGGACCTGGACGCCCTGCTCGCACGCCGGCCCAAGCTGGCGCTGGTGGACGAGCTGGCGCACCGCAACGCGCCCGGCAGCCGCCACGAACGGCGCTGGCAGGACGTGGCCGAACTGCTGGACGCCGGCATCGACGTCTACAGCACGGTCAATATCCAGCACCTGGAAAGTCTCAACGACGTCGTCCACCGCATCACCGGCGTACGCGTCGGCGAGACCGTGCCCGACGCCCTGTTCGACCGCCTGCGCGACATCGTCCTGGTCGACCTGCCGCCGCGCGAGCTGATCGAGCGCCTGCAACAGGGCAAGGTCTACGTGCCCGAGCAGGCCGCGCACGCGCTGCAGGCGTTCTTCTCTCCCAGCAACCTGACCGCCCTGCGCGAACTGGCGATGCAGACCGCGGCCGACCGCGTCGACAACGACCTGCGCGAAGCGCAGACCGCGCGCGGCCTGCCCGGCGTGCCGCTGCGCCGCGGCGTGCTGGTCGCGATCGACGGCCGCGGCCAGTCCGAATACCTGGTGCGGATCGCGCGGCGCCTGGCCGAGCGCCGCGACGCGCCCTGGACCGTGGTCACCGTGCAGACCGGCGCGGCGGCGGACGACGCGCGGCAGTTGGAACTGGACCGCGCCTTCGCCCTCGCGCGACGGCTCGGCGGCGACGCGGTGCTGCTGCACGGCACCAGCATCGTCGATGCCTTGCTCGACCATGCCGCGCGCGCCGGCGCCAGCGCGATCGTGCTCGGGCGCACGCGCGAGCGCCCGTTCGCGCGCATGTTCAACCGCACCCTCACCCAGCAGCTGATCCAGCGCGGCGCGCACTACGAGCTGACCATCGTGAGCACGCCGGAAGCGCGCGCCAAGGCGCGCCGCGCGCGGCGTCCGCTGGGCGGCCTGCTGACGCGGTCCGATGCCGGTCTGGCCGCGATCGCGGCGGCGGCGGCCACCGCGCTGGCCTGGGTCGCCGAACGCTGGATCGGCCTGGACGATCTGTCGCTGATCTTCATCGTCGCGGTGGTGGTGGTGGCCGCGCGCACGCGCATGGCCGCGGCGGTGATCGCGGCGGTGCTGTGTTTCTTCGCCTACAACTTCTTCTTCATCGATCCGCGCTACACGCTGCTGATCGGCGCCAGCCAGGGCGTGACCACGGTGGTGCTGTTCCTGGTCGCGGCGCTGGTCGCCGGCCGGCTCGCGTCCAAGCTGCGCATGCAGGTGCTGGCGCTGCGCGCGGCCAACGCGCACGCGATCGCGCTGCAGGCGCTGGGCCGGCAGCTCGCTGCCGCTGCCGACCTCGGCCAGGTGACGCGGGCCGGGCGCGAGGCGCTGCGCGCGTCGCTGGGCGCCGACGCGATCGTGCGCATCGGCGAAGCCGACTGGACCGGCGCGCAGGCGCCCGAACTGAACGACAAGGACCGTGCCGCGGCCGACTGGAGCCTGCGCCATCGCCAGCCCGCGGGGCGCTACACCGACACTCTCGCCGGCTCGGACTGGTGGTTCCTACCGCTGGCCAGCGGCGATTCCGGCGGCGTGATCGGCCTGCGCTTCCCGTCGACGGTCGGCCGCCTCGGCCAGGAACAGCAACGCCTCGCCGAGGCCATGGCCGAGGACATCGCGCAGGCGGCGGTCCGCACGCGTCTGGTCGCCGACCTGGAGAACGCGCGCGTCAGCGGCGAGACCGAACGCCTGCGCTCGGCGCTGCTGTCGTCGGTGTCGCACGACCTGCGCTCGCCGTTGGCGGCGATCATCGGCGCCGCCAGCAGCCTGGACAGCTACGGCGAGGCGATGAGCCGCGAGGACCGCCACAGCCTGCTCGACACCGTCCGGGTCGAAGGCGAGCGCCTGGACCGTTACATCCAGAACCTGCTCGACATGACCCGGCTCGGCCACGGCGGGCTCACCCTCAACCGCGACTGGATCGGCGTCGACGAGCTGATCGGTTCGGCGGTCACCCGCCTGCAGCGCTACCAGCCCGATGCGCGCTTCGAAGTGCGGCTGGAGCCGGAGCTGGCGCCGATCTGGGTGCATCCGGCCCTGGTCGAACAGGCCTTGTTCAACGTGCTGGAAAACGCCGCCAAGTTCTCGCCGGCCGGCGCCGCGGTCGCGGTGGAAGCGCGCCGTGTAGACGGCCAGTTGCGCATCGACGTGCGCGATCGCGGGCCCGGTATTCCCGAGGACGAGCGCAAGCGCATCTTCGACATGTTCTACAGCGTGGAGCGTGGCGACCGCGGCCGCCAGGGCACGGGCTTGGGGCTGGCGATCTGCCAGGGCATGATCGGCGCCCACGGCGGCAGCGTCGAGGCGCTGCCCGGCGCGCCCGACGGCGACGATCGTCGCGGCACCACGATCCGCATTACCCTGCCCCCCATCGAATCCGCCGCACCCGCTATCCCATGACGCAGGACCCCGCCGCCGCCATCGCCTCGCAGACCGCACGCGTGCTGGTGATCGACGACGAGCCGCAGATCCGCAAGTTCCTCGACATCAGCCTGCGCGCGCAGGGCTATGCGGTGGAAACCGCGGACAGCGGCGGCGGCGGACTGGAGGCGCTGGCGACGCACGGCGCCGATCTGGTGATCCTGGACCTGGGCCTGCCGGATCGCGACGGCCACGAGGTACTGCGCGAGCTGCGCCAGTGGTCGTCGGTGCCGGTGATCCTGCTGACCGTGCGCGCCGGCGAAGCCGAGAAGGTCGCCGCGCTGGATGCCGGCGCCAACGACTACGTGACCAAGCCTTTCGGCGTGCAGGAACTGATGGCGCGCGTACGCGCCCTGCTGCGCTCGCACGCGACCCAGGGCGAGGCGCCGCCGGTGTTCGACGACGGCCGCCTGCGCGTAGACCTGGCGCGGCGAGAAGTGCGCCTGGAGGGCGAAAGCGTCGCGCTGGCGCGCAAGGAGTACGCGCTGCTGGCCCTGCTGGTCCAGCACGCCGGCCGCGTGGTCACGCAGCCGCAGCTGTTGCGCGAACTCTGGGGCCCGACGCATCAGCACGACACGCATTACCTGCGCATCCTGGTCGGCAAACTGCGGCACAAGCTCGGCGACGATGCCGCGGCGCCGCGCTACATCGTCACCGAACCGGGGGTGGGGCTGCGGTTTATCGAGCGGCGGTGAGGCGGATGGGCTTTGCAGGGATCGCTGCGTCGGCACGGGCGTGCGAATCGTCGTCTCAGCGCTTCGGCGGCGCAGGGCTTGGATGCGGGTGGCGAGGTATGCGTGGTGTCGCGGTCGCGGCTTACGCCGCTCCCACAGGGAGCCGGTAGCGATGCGCGGTGGCGTTCGGGTGCCCGCGCGTGCGCTGATCTCGGCGTGTGAGTGACGATCGCGGCTTACGCCGCTCCCACAGAGAGCCTGAAGGTGTGCGCGGAAGCGTCCGGTTGCGCGCTTGTGCGCTGACCGTTGGCGTGTGGGTGGCGCGGTCGCGGCTTACGCCGCTGCTACCTCAAAGCGGGGCGCCGGGATTGGATGCGGGTGGCGACGTATGTGTGGTGTCGCGGTCGCGGCTTATGCCGCTCCTATAGGGAGCCGGTAGCGATGCGCGGTGGCGTTCGGGTGTGCGCGCGTGCGTGATCTCGGCGTGTGAGTGACGATCGCGGCTCACGCCGCTCCCACAGAGAGCCTGAAGGTGTGCGCGGAAGCGTCCGGTTCCGCGCTTGTGCGCTGACCGTTGGCGTGTGGGTGGCGCGGTCGCGGCTTGCGCCGCTCCTACGGTGGGTTCGGGGCTATGTGTCAGGCGCGCAAAAGCAAAAGGCCGGCAATTGCTTGCCGGCCTTTTGCTGTCTTGTAAGTGGCGCGCCCGGAAGGATTCGAACCTCCGACCCCCAAGTTCGTAGCCTGGTGCTCTATCCAGCTGAGCTACGGGCGCGCAGTCGAAGAATTATGACGGAACTGCATGAAATCGTCAAATCTTTCGATGCGTTTTCTGCATTCGATTTGCTTCGCATTCAAGCCGGCGAATCAAACCATCCGCAGACAAAAGCCGCCCCAAGGCGGCCTTCGTAACAACTGGCGGAGACTGAGGGATTCGAACCCTCGATGGAGCTTTTGACCCCATACTCCCTTAGCAGGGGAGCCCCTTCGGCCTCTCGGGCAAGTCTCCGCGGAAACACATACAGCGATCGCGGGCGGGAAGCATAACGGCTCGTCCCGCGCGCGGCAAACCTTTTTATCAGCCTGCCGCGTTCTTGCCCGAATCGTCAGCCGGTTCTTCGCCGCGCTGGATGCGCTGGTAGATCTCTTCGCGATGCACAGCGACATCTTTCGGTGCGGTAATACCGATACGCACCTGGTTGCCCTTGACGCCGAGCACGGTGACGGTCACCGAGTCGCCGATCATCAGGGTCTCACCGACGCGACGCGTCAGGATCAGCATTGGAAAACCTCCTCGTGCCGGCAATTCGTTTGCCGGCGTTGGCGACAATCCGCACACAAAAGTCGCAGAAAGCGCTTACAGTTTTGTACACAAACGTGAACCATCTTAGCCAGCGGCCAAAATCGGCCGCAAGCGATAGAAGTCACTGTTCGCCGTTCAGATTAACCTACTCTCGACCCAGCCCGCGACACCCGCCAGGGCCTGGGACAAGGCAGGGCCGTCGTCTCCGCCGCCCTGCGCCATGTCGGCGCGGCCGCCGCCCTTACCGTTGATCTGACCGGCTACGTGGGCGAGCAGTTCCCCCGCCTTGACCTTGCCGGTCGCGCTTCCATTCACTCCTGCGACCAAGGCCGCCTTCCCCTCGCTGGCGCCTGCCAGCAGGATCACCGCGTCGCCCAGCTGCTGCTTGAGGCGGTCGACCGCCTCGCGCAGGGCCTTGGCGTCGAAGCCTTCCAGGCGGGTCGCGATGACCTTGACCCCCTGGATTTCGGCCGCCGAGGCGGCCAGGTCGGAGGTGGCCCCGGAGGCCGCCTTCGCCTTGATGGTTTCGAGTTCGCGTTCGAGTTTCTTCTGCCGGTCCAACAGCGCCCGCAGCTTGTCGGACAGGTCCGACGGGTTGCCGCCGAGCAGGCGAGCGGCCTCTTCCAGGCGCTGCTCCTCCTCGGCGACGTGATCCAGCGCGCCCTGCCCGGTCAGCGCCTCGATCCGGCGCACGCCGGCCGACACGCCGCCTTCGGCGAGGATCTTGAACAGTCCGATATCGCCGGTCCGCGAGACATGGGTGCCTCCGCAGAGCTCGGTCGAGGTCTCGCCCATGCGCAGCACGCGCACGCGGTCGCCGTACTTCTCGCCGAACAGCGCCAGAGCGCCGAAATCCAGGGCTTCCTGCATGCCCATCTGATGGACTTCGGCGGCGTGATTGCCGCGCACCTCGGCGTTGACCTGGCGCTCGATCTGCGCGAGTTCGGCATCGGTCAGCGGCTGGAAATGGGCGAAGTCGAAACGCAGGCGGTCGGGTGCGACCAGCGAGCCCTTCTGCACCACGTGGTCGCCCAGCACTTGGCGCAACGCGGCGTGCAGCAGGTGGGTGGCGGAATGGTTGAGCACGGTGGCGGCGCGGCGCGGCGCATCGACGGCGCCCAGCACGCGGTCGCCGCGGCGCAGGGTGCCGGCCGCCAGACGGCCGACGTGGCCGTGGAACTGGCCGGCGAACTTCTGCGTGTCGCGGACCAGGAAACGGGTGCCCGCCTCGTCCAGCTCGCCGGCGTCGCCGACCTGGCCGCCGCTTTCGGCATAGAACGGGGTGCGGTCGAGGATGACCACGGCCTCGTCGCCGGCTTCGATCAGATCGACCGGGCGGCCGTCCTTGAGCAGGGCCACGACTTCCAGGCCGCCCTCGGTCAGACGCTCGTAGCCCAGGAACTGGGTCGGCGCCAGCTGCGCGGCGAGTTCGGCCGGCATGGTGGTGGCGTTGCCGAACTTGCCGGCTTCGCGCGCGCGGCGCTTTTGCTCTTCCATCGCGGCGTCGAAGCCGGCCATGTCCACCGACAGGCCGCGCTCGCGCGCGATGTCGGCGGTCAGGTCGACCGGGAAACCGTAAGTGTCGTACAGGCGGAACGCGTCGGCGCCCGGGATCGCATCCTGGGAGCGTGCGGCGACCTCGTCGAAGATGCGCATGCCCGAGTCCAGGGTCTCGGCGAAGCGCTCCTCTTCGGCCTGCAGCGCGCGCTCGACCAGCTCGCGCTTGGCCGGCAGTTCCGGATAGGCGTCGCCCATGACTTCGACCAGCGCGGCGACCATGCGGTGGAAGAACGGCTGCTTCTGGCCCAGCATCCAGCCATGGCGCAGGGCGCGGCGGATGATCCGGCGCAGCACGTAGCCGCGGCCTTCGTTGGACGGCAGCACGCCGTCGACGATCAGGAACGAGCAGGCGCGGATGTGATCGGCGATCACGCGCAGCGACTTGTTGTCCAGGTCGGCGGTGGAGGTGAATTCCGCGGCGGCCTGGATCAGGCGCCGGAACAGGTCGATTTCGTAGTTGCTGTGCGCGTGCTGCAGCACCGCGGCCAGACGCTCCAGGCCCATGCCGGTGTCGACGCAGGGCGCCGGCAGCGGCACCAGGCTGCCGTCGGGCTGGCGGTCGAACTGCATGAACACCAGGTTCCAGATCTCGATGTAGCGATCGCCGTCCTCGTCGGGCGAACCCGGCGGGCCGCCGGCGATGTGCTCGCCGTGGTCGTAGAAGATCTCGGTGCACGGGCCGCAGGGGCCGGTGTCGGCCATCTGCCAGAAATTGTCCGAGGCGTAGGGCGCGCCCTTGTTGTCGCCGATGCGGACGATGCGATCGGCGGGCACGCCGATCTTCTTGTGCCAGATGTCGAAGGCTTCGTCGTCGGTGTGGTAGACCGTGACCAGCAGGCGCTCGGGCGCCAGGCCCCAGACGCCGGTCAGCAGCTCCCAGGCCCAGGCGATCGCGTCTTCCTTGAAGTAGTCGCCGAACGACCAGTTGCCCAGCATCTCGAAGAAGGTGTGGTGGCGCGCGGTGTAACCGACCTGGTCGAGGTCGTTGTGCTTGCCGCCGGCCCGCAGGCAGCGCTGCACGTCGGCCGCGCGCACGTAGCCGAGCTTCTCGCTGCCGAGAAACACGTTCTTGAACTGGACCATGCCCGAGTTGGTGAACAGCAGGGTCGGGTCGTTGGCCGGCACCAGGGGCGCAGACGGAACGATGGTGTGACCCTTGCCGCGGAAGAACTCGAGGAAATCGCTACGGATTTCGTTGGTGGTTTTCATGCCTGACGCGCGAACTCGACTCGATAGGACCGGTCTGGACTGATGGCCCAGGCCCTCTGCCCTCACGATGGGGGCGTCGACTGGAACAGGCAACCCAAAACCCGAAAGCCGCGTAGCCTAACAGGCTCCGGGCCAGGTTGCGCGGGGTCCGCAGCCGTTTTCGGCTTGCGTTCAGTCGTCCGAATCGAAACGAGTCGCTTTTCGCACCCGTTCGCCGTCGAAACCACGGCGTATCAGCAAGTCGGCGGCCTTGCGGCGCAGGGCCGGATCCTCGCTCAAGGCCTCTCCGTAGCGGCGCCGGACCAGGTCGCGCGCGTTCTCCAGCCAGTCGCCGTCGTAGCTGTCCAGCGCGCGGGCGATGGCCTCGCTGTCCAGGCCGTGGGTGGCCAGCTCGGCACGGACCCGGATCGGGCCGTAACCGCCGTTGGCGCGGCTGCGGACCAGGCTTTCGGCGAAACGGCCGTCGTCCTGCCAGCCCAGGCCGGACAGGGCCTCGATGGCGGTCTCGACCTGCGCGGCGTCCATGCCGCGCGAGGTGAGTTTGCGTTGCAGCTCCTTCCTGGAGTGCTCGCGCCGGGTCAGCAGACCCAGGGCGCGTTGGGTCGGGCTCTGCTCGCGACCGCCGCGGCGGCGCCCGGAACGTTCGCCCTCGGGAGCCCCGTCCTGGCCGGAATCGGCCTGCGGCGAGGTCTTCGGCGGTGGGTCGTCGTGCATGTCCAGTCGGTCTCAGGCCCAGGCCGGACGCCGGCGGATCCCGCCGGCGCCCCCTGCCTCAATCTTCCGCGCCGTCCTCGCCGGCTTCGTCGCGCTTGGCCTCGGCCGGCACGAACTTCTCGCGCAGCGCGGCTTCGAGGCGCGTGGCGACCTCGGGGTTTTCCTTGAGGTACTGGCGTGCGTTTTCCTTGCCCTGGCCGATACGCTCGTCGCCGCAGCTGTACCAGGCGCCCGACTTCTCGACCAGCTTGGCTTCCACGCCCATGTCGATCAGTTCGCCCTCGCGCGAGATGCCTTCGCCGTAGAGGATTTCGGTGACGACCTGCTTGAACGGGGGCGCCATCTTGTTCTTGACGACCTTGATCTTGGTCTGGTTGCCGATGATCTCGTCGCCCTTCTTGATCGCGCCGATGCGGCGGATGTCCAGGCGCACCGAGGCGTAGAACTTGAGCGCGTTGCCGCCGGTGGTGGTTTCCGGGCTCTGGCCCGGCATCATCACGCCGATCTTCATGCGCAGCTGGTTGATGAAGATCACCAGGGTGTTGGAGCGCTTGATGTTGCCGGTCAGCTTGCGCAGCGCCTGCGACATCAGACGCGCCTGCAGGCCCGGCAGCTGGTCGCCCATTTCGCCTTCGATTTCGGCCTTGGGGGTCAGCGCGGCGACCGAGTCGACCACGACCATATCCACCGCCGCCGAACGCACCAGCATGTCGGCGATTTCCAGCGCCTGCTCGCCGGTGTCGGGCTGCGAGACCAGCAGGTCGTCGATGTTGACGCCCAGCTTGGCCGCGTAGATCGGGTCCAGGGCGTGCTCGGCGTCGATGAAGGCGGCGGTGCCGCCGTTCTTCTGGCACTGGGCGATGGCCTGCAGGGTCAGGGTGGTCTTGCCCGAGGATTCCGGACCGTAGATCTCGACCACGCGCCCCTTAGGCAGGCCGCCGATGCCGAGCGCGATGTCGAGCATCAGCGAACCGGTGCCGATGACCTCGGCGGCTTCGACCGCACGGTCGCCCATGCGCATCACCGAGCCCTTGCCGAACTGCTTCTCGATCTGGCCCAGGGCGGCCGACAGGGCGCGCTTCTTGTTCTCGTCCATCGTGGTGTGTCCTTAAAGAGTCGGTGTCGTGTTGGAAGTCACTGTAGAGGACGCGGATCGCACGGATTGAGACCGTCGCGCCCTCGATGAAAATTTATGTCGCCGGCCGGGGGCGCCGCAGTTGGACTAGCCCCCACGCGCTTGTCGGATTTCTCCGCGGCGCGCGCCGGGAAATTCCGACGCGACCCAGCCCATACCCGAACCGCGAGCGAGCATTCGTGCCGGTCGCGCTCACCGGTTGGGCCGCACCAAACCGCAGTACAAGCCCTCGATCGCGAAATCCTGATCGGGCTGGACCTCGATCGGCGCGTAGTCGGGGTTGCGCGGCAGCAGGCGGATGCGGTCCTTGCCGATCTTCAGCAGCTTGACGGTAATCTCGTCGTCGATGCGCGCGACCACGATCTGGCCCGAGCGCGCATCGCCGGTGCGGTGCACGCCGATCAGGTCGCCGTCGAAAATGCCCTCGTCGCGCATCGAATCGCCTTTGACCTTGAGCAGATAGTCCGGCGACGGAAAGAACATGTTGCGGTCGAGCAGGACGTAGTTGTCGGCGTCGAGCTGAGCGCCGGAACCGATCGGCCTGCCGGCCGCGACCTGGCCCAGCACCGGCAGGCGCAGCGCCTCGTCGTTGGCGGCCGGCAGGGCCAGCCGGCCCTGCTGCGAGGGCGGCGGCTGCAGCACGCGGATGCCGCGCGCGCGGCCCGGGGTGCGCTCGATCGCGCCCGCCGCCTCCAGCGCCTCGAGGTGGTACTGCGCGGCTCGCACGCCCTTGAAGCCGAACGCCTTGGCGATTTCGGTCTGCGACGGCGGGAACCCCTCGGCTTCGATCCGTTCCGCGATCAGCGCGAGCATGGCTTGCTGGGTATCGGTCAGGTCCATGGTTAGCAGTATTACTACTAACAACCGGTCGGATCAAGGCCGCTCGTCCGGATTTTATTTGACTAAGTCAAATATATCTCGGACAGTGGACGCCCAACCCCGCCCCGAGACCGCCATGGCCGCCGAAGTCGAGACCGCCCAGGTCGAAGCCGTCCGCGCCTTCAATCGCTACTACACGCGCCGCATCGGGGTGCTGCGGGAAGGCCTGCTGGACAGCGGCTACTCGCTGACCCAGGCGCGCGTGCTGTTCGAACTCGCGCAGCGCGAACCGGTGGCGGCGCGCGCGATCGGCGATGCGCTGGAGTTGGACCCGGGCTACCTGAGCCGGATCCTGCAGGGTTTCGTCGACGCGGGGCTGATCGCCAAGACGCGTTCCGAGCAGGACGCGCGCAGCTACGTGCTGACCCTCTCGGCGCTGGGGCGCGAAGCCTATGCGCAACTCGATCGCAGCTCGCACCGACTCACCGCGGACATGCTCGCGCCGCTGTCGCCGCCGCAACGCGATCGCCTGCTGCACGCGTTCGTCGACATCGAGGACGCGCTGACGCCGCAGACCCTGCCGGCCGCACAGCGCCTGCTGATCCGCGAGCGCGGCATCGGCGACCTGGGCTGGGCCATCGAGCGCCACGGCCGTCTGTATGCGGACGAATACGGCTGGAATCAGGACTTCGAAGCGCTGGTCGCCAAGCTGTTCGCCGACTTCGCCAACCAGCACGATCCGCAGCGCGAGCGCTGCTGGATCGCCGAACTGGACGGCGAACGGGTCGGCTGCGTGTTCGTGGTGCGCAACCAGGAGCAGGCCGACACCGCGCAGCTGCGCTGCCTGCTGGTCGATCCGCGCGCGCGCGGGCTGGGCGTGGGCGGCCGCCTGGTCGATACCTGCCTGACGTTCGCGCGCGCGGCCGGCTATGCGCGCATGCGCCTATGGACCAACGACATCCTGATCGGCGCGCGCCGGATCTACGAACAACGCGGCTTCCACCTGATCGAGCAATACCCGCACCACAGCTTCGGCCACGACCTGGTCGGCCAGATATGGGAACGCGCGCTGGACTGAGCGATGGGCGTGGCGACCGGGCTCAGGTCGCCAGCGCCAGCATGCCCTGCAACGAGGCCGCCACGGTCTGGCGCCGCACCGCCTCGCGGTCGCCAGCGAAATGGAAGACCTCGGCCTTGGGGTAGCCGCCGCGGCGCTTCCAGGCGATCCAGACCGTGCCGACCGGCTTGTCCTCGGTGCCGCCGCCCGGCCCGGCGATGCCGGTGACCGCGACCGCCAGCGTGGCGCCGGTGTTGGCCAACGCGCCGGAAACCATTTCGATCACGGTCTCGCGGCTGACCGCGCCGAACTGCTCCAGGGTCTGCGGCCGCACGCTCAGCAGCGACTGCTTGGCCTCGTAGCTGTAGGCGGCCATGCCGCATTCGAACCAGCCGGAGGAACCGGCGATGTCGGTCAGGGTCTTGGCGATCCAGCCGCCGGTGCAGCTTTCGGCGGTGACCAGCATGTGGTGGTGGCTGCGGGCGGCCTCGCCGAGTTGCTCGGCGAGCTGGTGCAGGGCGGCATCGGAGACGTCGGTCATGCGCGCACTATAGCGGCCGCGGGCGCGGCTGCTTTGCCCGATCGGGCAACGCGGGGGGGGGCGGAGATGGAACGATGCGCCGGTGTCCGGCCGCGGCGTCGATCCGCCAGTCTCGTTGCCGCCGCGCCGATGTCGCCGTCGCGCGGCGCGCGCAAGCGATCGTCGCGAACATGAACATGCTCCGTCGCGACGAATGTTTCGCACCAACTGCGCCGGGTTTTGACGCGATGCGACGTGCAAACCCGCTACCGCGCAAGCACCCTGCGGACACGGCATTCAGCCGTGCATCAAGGAGGACGGTTCGTCATGCGCAGGAAGACTCTGTGGTTGGGCCTGGTTCTGGCCGGCATCGCCGGCATCGCATCGGCCGCCGGCGGCAAGCTGCCGCCTCCGGGCTGGGCCTACACCTATTTCCAGGACGGCCAGGTCGTCGGCCACGCGGTGCACAACCCGTGCACCGGCGAAATCACCGTGACCGGCACCGTGACGGCCGATTACGTCGGCGGGCAGACCGTCAGCTGCTGATCGGCGCCGTCGCTCAGCCGCCACGATGAGCCTAAAAGCCAAGACGCGCGGACCTTTCGATCCGCGCGTCTTGGTTGGTTGCGTGGTGGACGCCGGCTAGCGGCCGGCGCCGCGTCGAGCCGGACTCAGTACGACACCCGGAACGTCACGCCGTAGGTGCGCGGCGCGCCGAGGAAGGCGTTGAACGAGTTGAAGGCGTTGTTGGGCAGCGGCGACACGTTCTGCAGCGGCGCGTCGAAACCGACCTGTGCGTATTCCTCGTCGAACAGGTTCTGACCCCACAGCTCGACCATCCAACGGCGGTCGCGGCGGCCGATGGCGACGCGTGCGTTGACCACGGTGAACGCGCCCTGCTCCTTCTCCGGATCCAGGTCGGAGCCGGTGTTGTAGTCGGACATGTACTTGGCGCCGACGTTGAAGCGCGCCACCAGGTCGCTGGCGAAATTCCAGTCGTAGGTGATCGAGGCCGAACCCGACCAGTACGGCGCGAAGCTGACCTGGCTGCCGGGCAGCTTGTACAGCGCGCCGACCGGCGCGGTGCCGCCGGGAGCGACGAAGTCGGCGCCCGGACGCTCGTCGCCGTAGCGCGTGTCGGCATAGGTCAGGCCGGCCTGGATCATCAGGCCCTTCTGCGGCTGCCACAGCACTTCGGTGTCGATGCCCTGCGAGATCACTTCCGGAATCGAACGCACCACGAAGCTGGTGCCCAGGAAGCTGTTGAGCTGGAAGTCCGAATAGGTCTGGTGGAACAAGGTCGCGTTGAGCAGCAGGTTGCCGTCGGCCCAGGTGGTCTTGGCGCCCAGCTCGAAGCTGTTGACGAACTCGCCCGGGAACGAGGTGTCGTTGACCGGCACGATGCCCTGCCCCGCGCTGGACAGGCCGTTCGCCGACTGCACGCGGTCGAGGTTGAAACCGCCGGCCTTGTAGCCGCGCGCGCCCGACACGTAGGTCATGACGTGGTCGTTCCAGCGGTAGGCCAGCTTCAGCGTGCCCGACCATTCCTTCTCGTCGCTTTCCTGATGGGTGACGCGGCCGTTGTGCAGCGGATTGGCCCAGGGCAGGCAGCTGAAACCGACGATGTTGCTGATGATCGCGGCCTGCTGCGCCGGCGGCAGCGACGCGAACGGCAGGCCGCGCCCGGTCAGCGCCGCGGCGATGCGGCCCTGCGCGGCCGGGCTGACCTGGCCGTTGGGACCGAAGTAGGACGCGCAACCGATGCTGCCGTTGGGGTTGCTGTAACGCGAATCCAGCTCCTTGTTCTCCTGGGTGTAGCGCAGGCCCATGGTGACGTCGAGCGCGTCGGTCGCGTGCCAGGTGTTGTTGGTGAAGAAAGCCTTGGTCTTGGAGTTCTGGCGGTACTTGTCGTCGGCGCCGAAGCCGGCGAAGGCGGTGCCGAACGGGCGCCCGGTGGTCTGCGACAGGAAGGTCGCCGCGGTCGGCGACTGCGCCAGCGCCGGGTTGATCAGCGCCAGCAGCGCGGTCGACAGGTAGGGCTCGTAGGCGTTGCCGATGCGGTAGGTCTCGTTGCGGTTCAAATCCTCGTCGGAGAAGAACAGGCCGAACATCCAGTCGACCTTGTCGGTCGAGCCGGTCAGGCGGAACTCCTGGCTGAAGGTCTTGAACTCGGTCAGCGACTCGTCTTCGTCGGCGTTGCGGTACAGCAGATCGGCGCTGCTGAAGTCGAAGTCCAGGCCGTTGATCGCGCGCCATTCGCGCTTGGCGGTGATCGAGGTCAGGGTGGCGTTGTTGAACCAGGGCGTGATCCAGTTGATCTCGGCCGAAACGCCCTTGTCCTTCATGTCCTGTTCGGTGCTGCGGTTGCTGTAGGCGATGCGTGCGTAGGGATCGGCGACCGGCGCCACGCCGGAATCCGGCGACAGCGCGTCGATGATCGCGCCGGTCGCGCCGCGCACGGTGGTCACGCCCACGCAGCAGTTCTCTTCGCGGCTGGTGAAGTCGCCGATCAGGTTGATGTCCAGGTTCTCGGTGGGTTCCAGCAGCAGCTGCGCGCGCAGGGTATGGAAGTTCTGGTCGAAGTCTTCCTTTTCCTGGCGCGGGCCGGCGCCGGTGCGCACGTCGACGAAACCGTCGCGCTCGCGCTTGGCGCCGTAGACGCGGAACGCGGCGTTGTCGCCGATCGAGGTATTGAACGCGCCGGACACGCCGAGCGCGCCGTAGTTGCCGACGGTGAGCTCGCCCTCGACGCTGGTGTTGTAGTCCGGGCGGCGGGTGATCACGTTGATCACGCCGGCCGAGGTGTTCTTGCCGAACACGGTGCCCTGCGGGCCCTTGAGCACTTCGATGCGCTCGATCTCGCCCAGGTCGCCGAAGCCGACGCCGTTGCGCGGACGGTAGACGCCGTCGATCACGATGCCCACCGACGATTCCAGGCCGGCGTTGTCGCCGACCGTGCCGATGCCGCGGATGCGCGCGGTGGTCTGCGCCTCGCTCTGGGTGCTGGTCACGGTCAGGCCGGGCACCAGCACCTGCAAATCCTTGACGTCGCGCACGCCGGTGTCCTGCAGCAGTTGCTGCGGCAGCGCGGTGATCGCGATCGGCACGTCCTGCAGCGCTTCCTCGCGCTTCTGCGCGGTCACGGTCAGCCCGGACAGCGTGGTCGCTTCCTCCTCCTGGCTCTTGCTGGCTGCGTCCGGCGGCGTGTCCTGCGCATGCAACGGCGCGGCGGTCATCGCCGCCAATGCCGCCGCCACCGCGAAAGACAAACGCCGACGTCCATGGTTCCGTGTTCCCTGGCTAGCCGACTTGCGAGCACTCATCGCGACCTCCCCTGACATTGTTAAACCGCCGGCACCTGCCGGCGGAGACCTGGCCCTGCGAATTGACGACCCTGCGTGACTGCGGCGCGTACCGCGCCCGCGTCCCCTAGACGCGCTTCGTGCGAACGGCTGCATCGACACCACCGAACCGGGACGACGGTCGGGTTAATTGACGCTGCGCACAAAAAGATAGCCGAAGCTAGCATGCCCGTCGCCTGCGTCATGCGGCGCAGCAGCAATCGCACGACCGTTCGTCCGCGAAGCGCGCAGACCGCCTCGGGCGCGGCGACGCCCAGCACACCGACCGCGACTTGCATCAGCCTGCCATGGCAGCGGATGTGGGATGCGTACGTACGTCAACGATGCGATGAGCTACCGCCAGACGGACCGGTTCAAGACCGCCTGCGCGCCGCCAGGCTCGGGGCGGCCGGTCGTCGACGTCACCCTGCGCAACACCCCGCCTGGTTCGGCTTCTAAGCCGACCTGCTCGCCGCGCACGGCGAAGGGCTCAGGCAGGAAGGTCGCCAAGAGGCCCTGAAGTTTTTGGTCGAAGGCCACTGAGGCCGCGCACCGTCGATCCCGCACGCGCCTGGCGTCCGGGCCTACGCGGGCGGCGGTGCCCTGCCGCCCGAAGCGCCCCCCGCATCCGGATCGGGCCGGTCGGCGAGCTGGGCCATCACCGCGGACGACGGCAGGGTTGCGACGCCGGCGGCCCGATAGCCTTGGAAAGGCAGCGCGCACAGAACGGCCGACAGCCGCCCGGGCGGTTCAGTCCGAATGGCTCAAGCCTTTGTTTCTATGGCGTCGAGCGGCAACGACTTCAGCTTCCCCAGCGGTCGTTGATAGCCATCGGGATTGATCGACTGCCAGCGCCACGCGTCGCGGCACATGGCATGTACGTCCAGTCGCGTGCGCCATCCGAGCAGGCGATGGGCGAGCGACGGGTCCGCGTAGACCTGCGCGACATCGCCCCGGCGACGCGCCACGATTTCGTAGGGGATGCTGCATCCGGACGCGCGTTCGAAGGCATGCACCAGCTCCAGCACGCTGATCCCGCGTCCGGTGCCCAGGTTGACGGTGAGGTTGCCTTCGCCGCGCATCAGGTAGTCCAGCGCCGCCACATGCGCCCGGACCAGGTCCATGACGTGTATGTAGTCGCGTATACCGGTGCCGTCGGGGGTCGGGTAGTCGTCGCCGAAGATGCTCAGCTTGCTGCGCCGCCCCGCGGCGACCTGACAGATGTAAGGCATCAGGTTGTTGGGAATGCCCGACGGATCCTCGCCGATCAGACCCGAGGGATGCGCGCCCACCGGGTTGAAGTAGCGCAGATTGGCGGCGCGGAAGGACGCATCGGTACCGCACAGATCGTCGATCAGCTGCTCCATCACCAGCTTGGTGCGGCCATAGGGATTGGTCACGTCCAGCCGCGCCTGTTCGTTGATCGGAACGCTCTGCGGATCGCCGTACACGGTGGCCGACGAGCTGAACACCAAGCGCGCCACGCCCGCTTCGTGCATGGCCCTCAGCAGGTTGATCGCGCCGCAGATATTGTTTTCGAAGTACGCCAACGGCTGCGCGAACGACTCGCCGACGGCCTTGAGCGCGGCGAAGTGCATCACGGCGTCGAAGCGATGGCGCGCGAACAACCGGGCCACGGCCGACTTGCTGCGCAAGTCCAGGCGCTCGCACTCCACCGGCGCGCCGATAATGCGCTGCAAGCGCAGCAGGACGCGCGGCGAGCTGTTCGAGAAGTTGTCGGCGATGACGACGCGATGCCCCCGCTCCGCCAACGCAACGCAGGCGTGGCTGCCGATGTAGCCGGCGCCACCGCATACCAGGACGCACATCGTTGTCTGGCCGGCCATCTGGGTCCGCCGCTGCTGCCCGTATTTCCGGGACAACGCGGAATGCGGGCCCGGGCGTCCAGCCTTGCGGCCGCTTGCCGCCCCCCTTCCTTCCGTCCGTCCGTCGCCCGCTTGTCCGTGATTGCGCGCGGCTGGCGTTAAGCAGCAAGTACGGACGCAGAACCACGGCTTGGAAGTCGACCATCGGGGGGAGGTCCGCTTGGCAAGCAATGCGCCGTTAGTCTCGTTGCACGAGGCCCGTATCGCGGTCCTGGGCCTGGGCTACGTTGGCCTGCCGCTCGCCGCGGCCTTCGGAAAGCGGTTCCCGACCGTCGGATTCGACATCGACGCCGCGCGCGTGGCCGAGCTCCAGCAGCACCGTGACCATACCCGCGAGGTGTCGGCCGAAGCGCTGGGCGAGGCCGCGCTGCTGACGTTCAGCAGCGACCCGGCCTCGCTGGCCGGCTGCAACGTGTTCATCGTGACCGTGCCGACGCCCATCGACGAGTACAAACGCCCCGACCTGCGCCCGCTGGAGTCGGCCAGCCGCACGGTGGGCCGGGCGATCGGGCGCGGCGGCATCGTCATCTACGAGTCGACGGTGTATCCCGGGGCGACGCAGGAGATCTGCGTTCCTATCGTCGAACGCGAATCGAACCTGAGATTCAACCAGGACTTCTACGCCGGCTACAGCCCTGAGCGCATCAATCCGGGCGACCCGCAGCACCGCCTGGAAACCATCATGAAAGTCACTTCCGGTTCGACGCCGGAAGCGGCCGAGCTCGTCGACGCGCTCTACGGGCGGATCGTCAAGGCGGGCACCCACAAGGCGTCCAGCATCCGCGTAGCCGAGGCGGCGAAGGTCATCGAAAACATCCAGCGCGACGTCAACATCGCCCTGATCAACGAATTGGCTCTGCTTTTTCACCGCCTCGACATCGACACCCACGAGGTGCTCGAAGCCGCCGGCACCAAGTGGAACTTCCTGCCGTTCCGTCCGGGCCTGGTCGGCGGCCACTGCATCGGCGTGGACCCCTACTACCTGACGCACAAGGCGCAGCAGATCGGCTATCACCCGGACATGATCCTGGCCGGACGCCGCATCAACGACGGCATGGGCGGCCATGTCGCGCGGCGGGTGGTGAAGCTGATGCGTCAGCGCGATCGGGAACCGAGCCAAGCGCGGGTGTTGGTGCTGGGTCTGGCGTTCAAGGAGAACTGTCCGGACCTGCGCAATACCAAGGTGGTGGACATTATTCGCGAACTCCACTGCTACAACGCCCACGTCGACGTGCACGACCCCTGGGTCGATGCCGGCCATGCGCACGACGAGTACGGCGTGAACCTGGTCGCCGAGCTCGAGCCTGGCCGCTACGACGCCATCGTGCTTGCGGTGGCCCATGGCGAGTTCGTCGCCATGGGCGTGGAGCGGATCCGTCGCCTGGGCGTGCCCGGGGCCGTGCTCTTCGACGTCAAGCGCGCCTTGCCGCGCGCCGGCGTCGACGGTTGTCTGTAACGGCCATGCGCGTCCTGGTCACAGGGGCAGCGGGCTTTATCGGCGCGAAGCTGAGCGAGACGCTGCTCGCGCGAGGCGACGAAGTGTTCGGCTTCGACGACATGAACGCGTATTACGACCCGAGCCTGAAGCAGGCGCGCCTGGCGCGTCTGCTGCCGCATACGAAATTCCGCTTCGTATTGGGCTCGCTCGAGGACCGCGCCGCCGTGGACCAGGCATTCGCCGCGTTCGCGCCCCAGCGGGTCGTGAACCTGGCGGCGCAGGCCGGCGTGCGCTACTCGCTAGAAAACCCGCGCGCCTACATCGACAGCAATGTCGTCGGGTTTCTGAACATCCTGGAAGCCTGCCGCCACCGCGGCGTCGAACACCTGGTGTACGCCTCGTCCAGCTCGGTGTACGGCGCCAATCGCAAACTTCCGTTCTCGGTCGACGACAACGTCGACCATCCGGTGAGCATGTACGCCGCGACCAAGAAGGCAAACGAACTGATGGCGCACACCTACAGCCATCTGTTCGGTCTGCCGACCACGGGGCTGCGCTTCTTCACCGTCTACGGCCCTTGGGGGCGCCCGGATATGGCGCTGTTCGTCTTCACGCGCAAGATCCTCGCCGGCGAGCCGATCGACCTGTTCAATCACGGCCATCACAGCCGCGACTTCACCTACGTCGATGACATCGTCGAGGGCATCGTCCGCACGCTGAATCGGGTCCCCTCCCCCGACCCCGACCCAGCGTTGGCGATGCCCTCCCCCGCCCGCTCCCACGCGCCCTACCGGCTCTACAACATCGGCAACCACCGGCCGGTCGAGCTGTTGCGCTACATCGAAGTGCTCGAGGGTTGCCTGGGGCGAAAATCCGAACGACGCCTGCTGCCCATGCAGCCCGGCGATGTGCCCGATACCTGCGCCGACGTCGAAGCGCTGCGACGGGACGTGGGGTACTCGCCGTCGACCCCGGTCGAGGTCGGCGTCGCGCGGTTCGTCGACTGGTACCGCGACTACTACGGCGCCTGAAGGAACGGGCTCATGCCACCGCTGGATCTGGCCGGGCGCATCGGTGCTCGGCGTTGTTCAAATGGGGTCAATCGGAGAATCGCCATGCGCCTTGCAGCCTCCCTTCTGGCTTTGGGTCTGCCCCTACTGCTCGCCGCTTGCGCCAGTTCGGGGCCGCTCAGTTCGGGCGCCCCGCCGGCCGTCGTCCCGGTCGCGGACGATTACCAGATCGGCGTCGACGACATCGTCCAGGTCTCGGTCTGGCGCAATCCCGAACTGGGCATCACCGCGCCGGTCCGTCCCGACGGCAAGATCTCGGTGCCCCTGATCGGCGACGTCATGGCCGGCGGCCGCTCCCCCGATGCCGTCGCCAAGGAACTGCAGGGAAAGCTCGCGACTTACGTGATCGAGCCGCAGGTGACGGTGATCGTCACCGAACTGCGTAGCCACGAATACCTGTCGCGCGTGCGGGTCACCGGCGCGGTACGCACGCCGGTCTCGATTCCCTATCGCCAGGGCATGACCGTGCTGGATGCGGTCCTCGCCGCCGGCGGCGTCACCGAATTCGCAGCGGCCGACCGCTCCAGCCTGCACCGCAAGAACGGCGACGGCGCGCAGGCCTACGGCGTGCAGCTCGACAACATCCTCAATGCCGGCGATCTCAGCACCAACTACAAGGTCGCCCCCGGCGACGTGATCACGGTACCGGAGCGCGTCTTGTGAACAGTCCCTACGGACAACCGCTGTTGCCGGGGCCTTCGGGGGAACGCCTGCCGACGCTGACCATGCTGTCGGTCGGCCGCAGGGAATTCCGGCGCTATCTGCTGCCGCTGGCCACGATCTTCGCCTTCATCGCGCTGCTGTTCCTGGCGTGGGGACTGCTCAATCCGTCCACGTACAAGTCGTCGGCGATGGTGCTGGTCCAGGACAACACCCCGATCGCACCGCTCATGGAGGGACGCACCGCCGCGCCCAACGAGGTCGCGCGCGCCGTCATTTCACGCGAAGTGCTCTTTGGCAGTGCCGTCATGCAGGATGTGCTGAAGGCCGGCGGATGGCTGGAAGGTCACCCCAGTCCGCTGCAAAAGCAGGAGCTGATCAACTCCATCATCAACAGCACCGACATCACGGTCACCGATCGCGCCCAGACGCGCTCGACGGATCCGAAGCTCAGCCTGGTCAAGATCACCTACTCGGACTCCGACCCTAAGCGCGCCTACGCCGTGACCAAGCGGTTCTCGGAAGCGCTGATAGAACAGGTTCTGGACTCCAGGGCGCGCGCCAGCCGCTCCGCGTATCAGTTCATCGATGCGCAGGTGGAGAACTACCAACGCGCGTTCTCCGAAGCCGACCGCAAGCTGCGCGAGTACCGCAGCGCGAACCCGGACGCGATGCCGGGCGTCGACACCGACGTTTCCGCCCGCATCGCCGAGCTGCGCCGCGCGGCCGACAACGCCAACATGGATCTGGCCGACGTCGGTGCGCAAGAGCGCCAGGTGATGAGCCTGCTGTCGCGCGAAAGCCAGCTCAACACCGTCTCCCGCTCGACCCAGACCAACGTCCGGCTCGCCACGCTGCAAGCGGAGCAGGATCGTCTGATGCTGAGCTACACGGCCCAGCATCCCGACGTGGTCCGGGTCCGCAACCAGATCCGCGAACTGCAGAACAATCCTGGGGCGAGTTCGGCCGCGATGGCGGTGCTGCCCGGCGATACCGCGTCGATGAATCCGGTCTACCAGCAGCTGCGCGCCCAGTTGGCGGAAGTTCGCCGCCAGGGCGCCGCCTCCGCATCGCGTCTGGCCACGGCGCAGGCGCTGCTGCGCGAGGAACTCCAGCGCAGCAACCGCATCATCAGCAACGAGGGCACCGTCACCGCGCTGACTCGCGTGCACGACGTCAACAAGGAGATGTTCGACGACCTGCTCAAGCGGCGCGAGAACGCGCGTGTTTCGATGAGCCTGGACGCGGACGGCCGCAGCCTCGGTTTCCAGATCCTGGAGCCCGCCTCGACCCCGCTGCAGGCCACGGGCCTGCGCCTGATGCATTTCGCCGTGGCCGGTCTGCTGCTGGCGATCGTCGTCCCGCTGGCGATGCTGTCGATGCTGGTCAAGCATGACCCACGCGTGCGCTCGCCGCTGCAGATCGAACGCGACGCGGGCTTGCCGGTGCTCGGAGTCATCCCGCTGCATCTGACCCACGAACAGTCCGAGCGGCACGCCAAGCGGCTGCGGCTGGGAACGATGCTGTTCGCCGCCGTGCCCGTGATCTACGGCCTCGTGTTCGTCCTGAAGATGACGGATGTCCTATGAACGATTTCAATCGCCACGCAGCAGATGCATCGGCCAAGATGACTGATATCAGACATGGGAACAAAAGCGTTGCGCGCCGCGACGGGGGCACGACTCTGACGCCCGAGCAACTGGTCGAGCGCTCGATCATTCCTTTCGCCGACGGCGCCAACCGGCAGCTGGTCAACGCTTTCCGGGAGCTGCGAACGCGCCTGCTGGCGACCGCGACGGACAACTTCATCACCTTGGTCGCGCCGGTCGGACCGGGCTGCGGGGGCAGCTTCGTGGCGCGCAATCTCGCGCTCACGATCACCCTCGAGCAGGAGAAGAGCGCGCTGCTGATCGATTGCAACCTGCTGCATCCGGTCCAGCATTCGGTGCTGAAGGTGAACGATTCTCGCGGCAGCCTGATCAACTACCTGGAAGACCCGGATGCCGATGTGGACGACATGATCTACGGCACCGTCATCCCGCGCTTGAAACTGATCCCGGCGGGACGGTCGGCCTACAGCGAGATGGAGACCGAGCACTTCTCCTCGTTCCGCATGCGTCTTCTGCTGGATTCCCTGAAAAGCAGTTTTTCAGATCGCTACATCTTCCTGGACAGCCCGCCCACGCTGGGTGCGCCCGATGCGCGCATCCTTTCGGAGCTGGCGGACGTCGTGGTCCTGGTCGCGGGATACGGCCGGAACACCTCCGCGGAAATCGCCGCAGCTGCCGCCAATTTCGATCCCGCTAAGTTCGCCGGCGTTATTTTCAATGAGAGCGCCTGATCGCCGCACTGGGCGCCCCACCCTCCCCCGGACGCGCGCGCGTCTGACGAAGCTGCACGTGGCGATCCTTGCGGCGGCCGCGTTCGCGGGCAGCGCGCACGCGGGAAAGCTCGACTATCGTTTCGAGGTCGAAGTTCTGCACAGCGACAACATCAACCTGAGCGAAGACAACCAGGCCAAGGAAACGGTGCTGTCCCCTCGCGTGACCTTCAACTTCAAGGAAGAAGGGGCATCGCTAGAGCTGCAGGCGCGCGGCGAGTTGGAGCGCCGCCACTACTTCGGCAGCCGGTTCGACGACGAGACCCGCAGCGAGTTCGCCGGCCAGCTCAATTGGTCGCTGCTGCCGCAGCGGTTGAACCTCGTCGCCGAGGACTATCTGAGCGAGGAGCCGATCAACTTCCGCGGCGGACGCTATCCGGGCAATCTGCAGCGGGTGAACATCTTCCTCGCCGGCCCCAGCTTCTTCGCCAGAATGGGCGATGCGACCCGCTTTCAGCTGGACCTGCGAGGGGCAAGCACGCACGCCGAGGTGGCGCCCGACTTCGACGGCAAGCGCTATAGCGCGGCCGCTTCCCTGCAGCGCGATCTGAACCCGATCTCGAAAGCCTCGCTCAACCTGGTATCGACGAGGGCCAAGTTCGACGACGCCGCGACGGCCGTCGACTACCGGCGAAACGACGCCTTCGTCCGTTACCAAGGCAGGCTGCGCAAGCTCGAGTACGAGTTCGACCTGGGCCATTCGCGTCTGAACCGGGACGTCGGCGAGGACCCCACGACCACGATCGCCCGGGCGACGGTGCAGTGGCAGCCGAACTCGCGTAATCGCATTCGTCTGCGTGCCCGCCATCAGTTCGCCGACCAGGTCCAGGACCTGGTGGTCCGGCTGCGCGACCCGGACGAAAGCCTGGTTCCCGACCTGGTGGACTCCTCGTCCTCGCTGGTGTCGTCCGGCGTGTACCGGCAGCGCGATCTGGAACTCGACTACCGCTACCGCGGCGAAATCGTCGGCTTCCGCGTACGTCCGCTGTACAGGCAGTTGCGCTATATCGATCGCGGCGACGCCGATCGCACCGAGCGCGGCGCGTTCTTCCAGCTCGACTATCGGCTGGGCCCCCAGGTCACGATGTTCCTCAGCGGCTCGCTGCGCAATCGCGAGTTCACGTCGCGAAACGAAGAAGACCGCGATCGCGTGTACAGCCTGGGCTTCAGCTATCGGATGACCCAGCACTGGGGTTGGAGCGCCGAGGCGATCCGCAACAAACGAACGTCCAACGATCCGGATCAGGCTTATACCGAGAACTCCGTGTTCTTGACGGTCTGGTGGCAACGCTGACGCAGGGACCCGGGGCCATGCTCGAAGTTCTGTTCTGGGGTTCGATCTGCGTGCTGGGATACGTCTATGCGGGCTATCCGGTTCTGGCGGTCGCGCTGGCCCGCATGCGCCCGCGCGCGTCGCGCAAGCAAGCCATGACGCCGTCCGTCACCGTGATCATCACGGCCTACAACGAAGAGAAGGACATCGCGCAGAAGGTCCGGAACGTGCTGGCCCTGGACTATCCGCCGCAGCAGATCGACGTCATCGTCGCCTCGGACGCCTCCAGCGACGGGACCGACCGCGCCGTGCGCGATATCGACGCTCCCAATGTGCGTCTGCTTCGCGTCGAGGGGCGCCAGGGCAAGACGGCCTGCCAGAACGCGGCCGCGGCCGCGGCATCGGGGGACGTCCTGCTCTTCACCGACGCGACGACCCGGATCGAGACGCAGGCCCTGCGGGCGATGACGCGCAACTTTCACGACCCCGAAGTGGGCTGCGTCGCCGGACGCCTCAGCTACGTCGCACAGCACGACGATGCGACCGGGCGCGGCGGAACGTCCTATTGGAACTACGAAATCGCGCTGCGGATGGCGGAAAGCGATCTGGGTTCGCTCATCGGCGTTTCCGGCTGCCTGTATGCGGTCCGTCGCGGCGCCTACCGCGAGATCACCCCGGAACTGATCAGCGACTTCGTCGTCGCGATGGTGGTCCGGGAGCAAGGCCTGCGCACCGTACTCGAACCCGATGCGATGTGTTACGAACAGACCCTGGACCATCCCGACCGCGAACTGGCCATGCGCGTGCGCGTCGGCATGCGCAGCCTCTCGGCCTTGGCGAGTCAGAAGCGCTTTCTCAACCCGTTCAGATTCGGCGCCTTCGCCTGGCAGCTGTGGTCGCACAAGTTGCTCAGGTACCTGTCGCCGGTGTTCTGGACGATCGCCCTGCTCGCCAACCTGGCGCTCGCGCTGCAGGGACGCTACCTGTGGCTGCTGGCGCTGCAGCTGCTGCTGCTGTTCTCGGGTCTGCTCGGATTCACGTCGCTGCGCCTGGCCGAAAGATCGCGCCTGCTTGCCAAGCCTTATTACTTTCTGCTGACCAACCTGGCCTCCGCGGTCAGTCTGTTCCGGTTCCTGCGCGGCGAACGCATCGTGACCTGGACGCCGCAACGCTGAGCGTGACGCCTTCGCCCGACTGGCCGTCGATGGCGCCAGGCAACGTTGTTTCTACTGAACAGGAGTCGGGTAACGATAATGCGGTCGCGGGCCACCCATGACTTCTCCAGCTCCGAAGGCGCTGCGGCCGCGATGCCGCAGGACTCGGCCTACACGGAGTTCGCGCCGGCTTCGCACCAGCCATTGCAACGGGTCGTGTACGTGGTCTCGCAGTTTCCCAGCTGGTCGGAGACCTTCATCGTTCGCGAAATCCGCACCCTGATCGAGGTCGGAGTCGACGTACGGATTCTTTCCCTGAAACGCTCCGACGAAACCATGGTGCAGGCGGACGCCGCGGCGCTGCTGGATCGCGTTCGCCAGCCGCCGGCCCTGCTGCCGACGGTATGGAACACCCTGCGCGTCCTGTTCGCCCATCCCGTCCGTGTCGGCAGCGCTGTCGCCACGATCGCCGTGGACACCTGGCGCACGCCGGCCGTGCTGGCGAAATCGCTGGCGACCCTGACCCGCAGCCTGAGCCAGATTACCTGGCTGCAGGCGTTCGACCCGCAGTTCATTCACGCGCACTGGTCGACGTATCCGACCACAGCCGCCTGGGCGCTGGCGCGCGCCATGGGGCGTCCGTTCGGTTTCACCTGCCATGCGCACGACGTATTTCGAAACCACCAGTTGCTGCCGCGCAAGATCGCCGAAGCGGCGCTGGCGGTCACGATTTCGCGCCACAATATCGGCTGGCTCGATCGCAACATCTCCGCGCTGGCGCCGTACAAACTGAAGGTCGTGCACTGCGGCGTCGACCTGCGGCAGATTTCCATGAGAACGCAAGACCCGTCCGGAAACCGGATACTCGGCGTCGGCCGCCTGTCTCCCGAAAAGGGATTCCACACGCTGATCGAATCCTTGGCGATACTGCGCGACAACGGCACGCTGTTCCAATGCACCCTGGTCGGCGAAGGCCCGGCGCGTCAGGAGCTGCAGAGCCTGATCGATCGCCACCAGCTGCGGCAACATGTGGAACTGGCCGGAGCGCAACCGCAGGAATACGTGCGCGCCGCGCTGGAAAAAGCCACGGTGTTCGCCCTTCCCTGCCAGATCGCCGCCAACGGCAGCCGCGACGGTATTCCGGTGGCCCTGATGGAGGCGATGGCCGCGGGCTGCCCGGTCGTCAGCTGCCCGGTGTCCGGCGTGCCGGAACTGATCGGCAACGAAGTGCATGGACTGCTGGCGGCCGAGCGCGACGCCGAATCGCTCGCGCACGCCTTGCAGCGATTGCTGGACGATGCTGCGCTGCGCAGGAGGCTGTCGATCGCGGCCCGGCAACGCGTCGAACTGGAATTCGACGCTCGCCAGGAAGCGCTCAAGCTGCATGGGCTGATGGCGGGGGCCATCAACAATGCGGCGTGACCGGCTGCTGGTGGTGATCGACGGCATGGAAGTTGGCGGCAGCCAGCGCCAGGTGCAGCATCTGCTAACAGGCCTGGATCGCCAGCGGTGGGAACCCGAGCTGGCGTTCTTCCGTTGCGATTCCTTCCTGGCCGACGCGATCCGGCGCGACGGCATTCCGGTCCACTACCTGCCCAAGCGCCGCCGGATCGACCTTGCGTTCCTGCTCGCGTACGCACGCCTGTTGCGGGATCGCGACTACGCCATCGTCCACGCCTTCTCGTTGACCGCCGAATGGTCGACGGTGCTAGCGCGTCTTCTATCGCGCCGGCGACCGGCCCTGGTCGCATCCGAGCGCAGCTTCGCGCTGGACAGGCCGGCCTGGTTCTGGTGGCTCAAGCGCCTCGTCGTCGGCCAAAGCGCCGCCGTCGTGGCCAACTCGAAGGCGGGCGCGCAGGCTACCGCGCGCCGCACAGGCAGGCCTGAAGCGATGTTCGTGACCATCGCCAACGGCGTCGGCATTCCGGCAGCCATCTCCCGCGATGAACGTGCGTCGATCCGGCGCTCGCTCGGGGCACCGGACGGGCGCCCGTTCGGTTTGTTCGTCGGGCGGCTGGTATCGGCCAAGAACCTGCCCTGTCTGGTCCGCGCGCTGGCGATCATGCGGCCCGGCGAGCGCCCGTGGATCGCGCTCGCCGGCGACGGGCCGCTGAGGGTCGCGATCGAAGCGCTGGCAGTGCAGCATCGCGTGGAAGCGGATCTGTGCTTCCTGGGCGAGCGCTCGGATACGACGGCGCTGATGCAGGCAGCCGACTTCCTGGTGCTGCCCTCGCATTTCGAAGGGCTCTCGAACGCGCTGCTCGAAAGCATGGCCGCCGGCTGTCCCGTGATCGCCTCGGCCGTGGGCGGCAATCTCGAACTGGTCGACGATGGGCGTACCGGCCTGCTGTTCCGCCCCGACGACGCCGACGCATTGGCCGCCGCGATCTCGCGCATGGCCGACCCGCTACTGCGCTCGCAGCTCGCACAGGCGGCCGCCCAACACGTGAGCCGGCACCATAGCCAGCGCGCGCTCGGCGCCGCGACATCGGCCGTTTACGAGCGCTGCCTGCGGACGGAGGATTCCGCCGACAACGACTCGATCGTGCGCGCTGCCCGCGGCCAGGCGAAATGAACGCCGCATCCTCATCCAGGACACCTGCGACCGGCACCGCCGGCGGGACGGACTGATCCGATGCGCCTGCTCTATGCCATTCCGATCATCCTGCTGCCGAACACGGCGCACCTGCCGCCGGACGTCAGCGTCGGCACTTCGGTCGCCTTGCTCGTGATCGCGATGCTCGTCGGCGAGCGCGATCCCACCTACCTGAGGCGTCCGGCCTACCTGATTCCGCCGTTGCTCGCCCTGCTCCTGGCAATGCTGATCGGGTTCATCGCGGCGCATTGGCACGACCTGGCCAACGTGGAAAAGGATCTGCGCGAAGCCAAGGTCGCGGTCCTGTATCCGTTGCTGTACATCGCCTACCGGAAATGCGGCCTGGACATGAAGCAGACCCGGCAACTCATCCTGCTGGTGCTGCTGGTCGCCGTGGCAGCGGGCCTGGAAGCGGTCCTGCAAGGGCGGTCGTTCAACCTGGGCGAGTTTTCCGAAACCCAGCGCGCCACCGGGCCCTTCGGCCAGATCAAGATGGCGAACCGCGCGGGCGTGTTCTTCGCGATGTTCCTGCCGATGCTGTTCGCACCGACCCTGCAGTTCCGGCAGCGCCGATGGGTACGCTGGGCGGCGTTCGGAGGCAGTGCGATTCTGGCCATGGCCATCTTGCTCACCTATTCGCGCCAGTCCTATCTGATCGGCCTGTTCTCGATCATGGTTCTGCTGGTATCGCGCAGCATTCCTGCGGCGATGCTCGCCGCATTGCTGATCGTGGCGACCTCGGCGACCTTGTTGCCCAATAGCGTCGTCGACCGCGTCCAGCAGACCCAGCAGGTCTCCGGCACCGGCTCGGTGACGCTCGACGTCAGCACTACCAGCCGCTTCTCGATCTGGAACGGCACGATCGACATGCTGCGCGACCATCCCGCCGGCGTGGGCCTGGGACGCTTCAGCGATCACATCGGCAACTACACCGACTACGCCGGCAAGGACGCGCACAACGGCTTCCTGCTGACCCTGGCCGAGTGCGGGCCGCTCGGCCTGCTGGCCTTGCTTTGGGTGTTCTGGCGGCTATGGCGGCTGGCCGGTTCGCTGCGTCGTTCCGCCGCTGCCCTGGCGCCGTCGGCGCCGCGCACCTTGGAGCTGGGCTTCACGTTCGCGGTCCTGTCGATGGCGCTGGGCAACATGTACGGCAGCCCCTTCTTCGACAGCGTCGTTATGGCGAACTTCTGGATCCTGTGCGGGCTGATGGAGCGCTACGGCATCCTCAAGGCGCAGGCCGGCCAGGAGGTGGCGGTCCGCGACGCGCCCACTCCGACGCCGATACCTGCGGGCCAACGGTTCCCGCTCGCGGCCCGTGCGCTGCCGCGTCTCGCGCAAGCCGCAAGTTCGCGGCGCTTGTTCCGTTGACGTTCGTGCGCGGGCCAGGGGGTTAGCCATCAGCATCGTCCATCACCATTGCGGCCGCATCGGGAACGCGCATCGCCGAACGCGACGACTGGCGCTCGCGGCGTTCGCGTTCGCGTCCTTGGCCGCGTGCGCCGACGAAACCGAACCCCCATCGGAACTGTGTCCGTCGGGTCTCCCTGGCGAGTCCGATATCCCGATAGCGACGACATCGGCGGGCGGCAGAACCTACTACGTCCGCGCCGACGGCGGCGATGCCGGCCAATGCAACGGCCGCGCCGATGTCGCCCTTGGCGGCCGCGGCGCCGCCAACGACTGCGCCTGGAACAGTCCGGCCATCGCCCTGCCCGCCTCCGGTCCCGCGCGCATCGCGGGCGGCGACACCGTGCTGATCGGCGCTGGCACCTACGAGATCGGCAACGGCGGGTACCTGCAGGCCATCCCCAGCGGACCCAGCCGCGCGAATCCGACCCGCCTGCTGGGCAAACCCGGCGCGACACCGAAGCTGGTCGGCGTCGCGGGCACGCATCGCGTGCTCAACCTGGACGGCAGCTCGAACGTGGAAGTCGGCCATCTCGAAATCACCGACAACAGCGATTGCGTCCATAAACACCCCGACCCCGCTGCGGCCTGCGCCGGCGCCATGCCCTGGGCGCGCGTGGGGCTGTACGCCCGTGCCTCCAGCAACGTCTGGTTGCACGACCTCGACATCCACGGACTCGCGGCGCGCGGCATCAACGCGGGCGGTCTCAGCAACTGGACCGTCGAGCGCGTCAAGCTCAACCGCAACGGCACCGCGGGCTGGGACGGAAACATCGGCCAGGGCGGTTCCAACTCCGGCAGGATCGTCCTGCGACAGGTCGAGATCGCCTGGAACGGCTGCGGCGAACGCGTCGCCACCGGCGAACCCTGGGCGTGCTGGGCGCAGCAGACCGGCGGCTACGGCGACGGCCTGGGCACCACCGACACCGGCGGGCAGTGGCTGATCCAGGACGCATTCGTCCACCACAACACCTCCGACGGACTCGACCTGCGCTACATGGACGGCGCCGACACGACCCGGGTCACGCTGCGTCGCGTCCGCGCCGTGGCCAACGCGGGCAACCAGGTCAAGGTGAAGGGCAACTCCCTGATCGAGAACTCGGTGCTCGTGGGCAACTGCAGTTACTTCAAGGACAAGTTCTTCATGACGCAGCGCGACCTGTGTCGCGCCGATGGCAGCACGCTGCAACTGGTGACGACCGGCCACGACACCGCGATCGTCCGCCGTAACACTCTCAGCGGCGAAGGCGCAGTGCAGATCGGCCACAGCGAGGGCAATCCGACGGACCGCATCCAGGTCTCGAACAACCTCGTGATCGGATCGCCGTACTACCTGCGCCCCGGCGACCTGACCGCGTTCAGCGGCGGCCGGACCTGGGCCATCGTCCACTACGCCGGCAACCTCGCCTGGAACGTGCGCACCTGCCCCGGCGACACGGTCTGCGACCGGAACCCGCGCCTAGCCAACATGACGCTGGCCGCCTTCGATGCGCAACCGCTGGCCGGCAGCCCCGCCAGCGGCAAGGCCGGCGCGGTGTCGTGCGGCAAGCAACCTCTCCGCTGACGGACCGGAATCCACCATGGGCCTGACGGACAAGATCTACGCGCATCTGCCGCAACGGGGCCAGGACGTGGCCGCATCCGCGTTCGGTCTCTATCGCCATTGGCTGCGCTCGGGACCGGGATACGCCGACCTGCTGCGTGGCTACCGCGATCGCGACGCTTGGCCGCTCGACCGCTTCGCCGCGTACCAGGCGGAAAGGCTGAAAGTCATGCTCGGCAATGCCGCCGACCACATTCCCTACTACCGGCGGAGTTGGAGCGCCGACGAAAAAGCCGCGGCACGCGCGGGACGCCTGTCGGAGCTTCCGTTGCTGTCGAAGGATCCGATCCGCAGCCATCCGCAGGACTTCGCCCGCGACGATGCGCGTCCCTTGCTGCGCTACCGCTTCCTCACCAGCGGATCGACCGGCACGCCGGTATCGACCCTGTGGACGGCCCGGGAAGCGCGCGACGCCAGGGCGCTGCGCGAAGCGCGATCCGCGAACTGGGCAGGCACCTCCTTCAGCGAGGGCCGCGCGACCTTCTCCGGGCGCATCGTCGTTCCCGACGCGAACAGCGATGGCCCGTTCCATCGCTACAACGGGGTGGAAAACCAGGTCTACTTCTCGGCCTTCCATCTGAGCCGCGCCAACGCCGGCCGATACGTGGAGGCGCTGCGGCGCCACAAGACGCAGTGGCTGACGGGATACGCCGTCTCGTACTACTTGCTCGCGCGCCACATCCAGGACCTTGGCCTCGACGTCCCGCCGTTGAAGGCCGTCGTGACGACCAGCGAAAAGCTCACGGCGGGCATGCGCACGGTCATGGAACAGGCCTACGGGTGCCCGGTGTTCGAGGAATACGGCACCGTCGAGAACGCCGTCTTCGCCAGCGAATGCGCGCATCACCGCCTCCACGTGAGTCCGGATGCGGGTGTCGTCGAGATCCTGCGCCCCGACGGCAGCGCCTGCGATCCAGACGAAGCCGGAGAAGTCGTGGCCACCGGCTTCGTACGCCAGTACCAGCCCTTCATCAGGTATCGCGTCGGCGACGTCGCGGCCTGGGATCCGGAGCCATGCGCTTGCGGCCGCCCAATGCCGGTATTGAAGGAAGTGATCGGCCGGGTCGAAGACGTGGTGGTCGGTCCGGACGGGCGTCAGATGGTCCGGTTCCACGGGATCTTCGTCGGCCAGGACCAGGTCGTCGAAGGCCAGATCGTTCAGGAGGCGCTGGACCGTATCCGCGTGAAGATCGTGCCGGCCGCGGCCTACGGCCCTGCCGATGCCGCCGACATCGCGCAGCGCGTTCGCCAGCGCCTTGGAGACGTGAGCGTGATCGTCGAGCCCGTCGAATCGATACCGCGATCGGCGAACGGCAAATTCAAGGCCGTGATTTCGCACATCAAGGCGAACGGCTGATGGACGACAGCGCGCGCCCGTCGAACGATGTCTCCAGGATCGGCCACACGTCCTCGGAACGCGCGCAGGCGGGAACGCCCATGACGTTTTCGCAGTACCGGTTCCTGGTGCTTTCCGATCTCTATCGGATCACCGGAAACGCGAAACGGACTTCGCTGCTTCGTTACATCTTCCACGGCGAGTCGTACCGATACAATTTCTGGATGCGCACCTGCGCCTACGCGAAGGGCAATCCCCTGCTCAGGTACACGCTCTATCCGTTCGCGCGCCTCGTGCTCGGGCACCTGGTCTACAAGCTGGGAATTTCCATCCCTGCCGGCACTTCCATCGGCAGCGGCTTCTACATCGGCCACTTCGGCGGCATCGTCGTCAGCCAGAAGGCCACGATAGGGCGCAACTGCAACATCTCCCAGGGCGTGACGATCGGGCGCGCGAACCGCGGCAGGAATCAGGGCTATCCGGTCCTGGGGAACAACATCTATATCGGCCCTGGAGCGGTGATCGCCGGCAGCGTGCGTATCGGCGACAACGTGGCGATCGGCGCCAACTGCGTGGTCACGACCGACATCCCGGACGACTCGGTGGTGGTCGGCATACCGGGCAGAATCATCTCCCAGGCGGGGGCGGCCGGTTACGTCAACAGGACGGATTACGACGGAAAGTTGGGCTAAGGCCAGGCCGTCCTTTCGCCGCCCGAGGATCGGCCTGGACCCCGCCGGCCGCGACCGCAACGACCCTGCGTGACGGTGCCGTCCCAGGCGCCCTACCCGTCTCCGTCGTACCCGCGAACGTCTGCGCAGACGCGCTTTGGGGGCGCCCGTCTCACCCGCAAATGCGACGCAAGCGCCGCAGACGGAGTCAGCCAAGTCACTGACGGGTGAAGACGTGCCCGTCCCTTGGCACGCTCTATTCCGGGTCTATCCGAGCCGGCTTTTGCGCAACCCCGCCATCAGGCGCTTAAGGCCAACACGGCCGAGCGAAGCCGCGCCATGCCGCAGACTTTGCCGAAAACGCCCCGTTCAGCATTTATGTCTTCGAACCCCAGCTGAATATGACCGAATTTGTCAGGTTCTGCGTCACAAAAGTCACTCTTGGCTGATCTGCGACACGTGAAGATCGTGTGAATTGCGATGAATGTCACAAAAAAAACAGCCCCCCGTCCCTAGCATCCGCCCCCGGCCACAAAGGAGGTGCCACCAATCGCCAACCCGAACCCTACGGAGTCGCAAGTCTAAATGTCCCCATCCTCCCTTCGCAGCCACAAGCTGCCCAGAGTTCTTCTTTCGCTTCTACTTCCGTCGCTTGGCTTCGCCGCATTCGGCACCGCTCAAGCCGCAACCTTCTACGTCCGCACCGACGGTGGCGATGCCGCCCAGTGCAACGGCCGCGCCGATGCGGCTTATCCCGGTAGCGGAACCGCCCAGGCCTGCGCCTGGAAGAACCCCAACATCGCCATGCCCTCCTCGGGTAGCGCACGCATCGCAGGCGGCGACACGCTGCTGATCGGCGCCGGTAGCTTCCAGATCGGCAGCGGCGGTTACATGCAGAAGATTCCGAGCGGCCCGAACTCGGCCTCGCGCACCCGCATCCTCGGCAAGGCCGGCACCAAGCTGGTCGGCGTCGCCGGCACGCATCGCGTGCTCAACCTCGAAGGCAGCTCGAACGTCGAAGTCGGCAATCTCGAAATCACCGACAACAGCGACTGCGTCTACAACCATTCCAATTCCGCCGCGACCTGCACCAGCGCGATGGCCTGGGCCCGTGTGGGCGTCTACGCCACGGCCTCGGACAACGTGTGGATGCACGACGTGAACGTGCACGGTATGGCGGCGCGCGGCTTCAACGCCGGCGGCCTGTCCAACTGGACCCTCGAACGCGTCAAGATGAACAAGAACGGCAGCGCTGGCTGGGACGGCAACGTCGGCACCGGTTCGAACTCGGGCCAGATGATCATGCGCGACATCGAGATCGGCTGGAACGGCTGCGGCGAGCGCGTCGCGACCGGCGAGCCGTGGGCCTGCTGGGCGCAGACCACCGGCGGCTACGGCGACGGTTTCGGTACCGTCGACACCGGCGGCCAGTGGCTGATCGAAGATGCCTTCATCCACCACAACACGTCCGACGGCCTGGACCTGCGTTACATGAACGGCGCCGACACCACCAACGTGACGCTGCGCCGCATCTACTCGGTCGCCAACGCCGGCAACCAGGTCAAGATCAAGGGCAACTCGCTGATCGAGAACTCCGTCCTGGTGGGCAACTGTACCTACTTCCACGGCAAGTACTACATGGCCGAGGCCGACCTGTGCCGCGCCTACGGCAGCACGCTGCTGTTGATCCTGACCGGCAACGACACCGCGACCGTGCGCCACAACACCATCGCCGGCGAAGGCGATGCGCAGATCGCCTATGGCGAAGGCGCTTCCACCGACAAGGTCAACATCCAGAACAATCTGGTGGTCGGCTTCCCGTACTACGCCAACAACGCCACCGCGACGCTGTTCAGCGGCGGCAGCGCTCCGGCAGCCAAGTCCTTCTCCGGCAACATGGCTTGGAAAGTGCGCACCTGCCAGACCGGAACCACCTGCACCCAGGACCCGAAGCTGACCAACATGACCCTGGCGGCGTTCGATGCCGAGCCGCTCGCCGGTAGCCCGGTGACCGACAAGGCCCCGATGATCAGCGGCATGTCCACCGACTTCGTCCTGCAGCCGCGTCCTTCGGGTGCCGCCAACGACGTGGGCGCCTACGAAGTCCAGGCCGGTGGCAATTCGCAGCCGCCGCAGCCGCCGACTCCGACCTGCACCCGCGCAGCGCCAACCGTGACCCTCACGGGTCCGACCGCCGCAGTCGCCGCCGGCACGGAGAACAAGTACACGCTGAGCCTGAAGAACAACGACAGCAGCGCCTGCGCCAACACCTCGTTCGCTATCGCCCGCAGCGTTCCCAGCGGCTGGACCGGCGAACTGTCGACGACCGCGATCGCGCTTTCTCCTGGCGCCAGCGGCACGGCGACCCTGGCCGTGATGTCGAACACCAAGGCCGCCGTCGGCAGCTACGGCATCGGCGTGGGCACCAGCAGCGCCAACGGTGCGACCCATACCGGCAACGCCTCGGTCACCTATAACGTCGCCGCGGCCGCCGTCGGCCTGACCGAAACCGTCAGCACCAGCAAGGCCAGCTACAAGGCCGGCGAAGTCGTGTCGATCACCGCCCGTGTTCTCAACAACGGCGTGGCGGTCTCGGGCGCGAGCGTCGCGTTCGACGCGCTGAAGCCGAACGGCGTCAACCACGTGATCCTGAGCGCCACCACCGACGCCAACGGCTATGCCAAGGTGTCCTTCACCTCCGGCGTGGGTTCCAGCTCGATCGGTACCTACAAGCTCTCGGCGGTGGCCACCTCCGGCAGCCTGACGAAGACGGCAACCACGACCTTCTCGGTCTACAAGTAAGCGGCCGTACCGAAGCAAGAAAGAGCCCCGGCTATCCGGGGCTTTTTTTTGCGCCGATCTTTTCACCGGCGGGATGGTCGCGGCCCGACGCGCTGCGCGCTCCTCATCGGCTCGCGGGCCGCTCGCCGTGGTCGCGCCAGCGGTAGTAGGCGATCCCCACCCACTCGTGCAGGGCAAGCTCGGTATTGGCGAGCGCGCTGGTTCGCGGAACCAGCGCCCAAGGCAGGCGCGAGGGCAAGCTGCGCGCATCCGTGGCCAGCGGACACACTTCGAAACCCGCACCGGCAAACGCCGCGCGTGCACGCGGCATGTGGATCAGCGAAGTCACCAGCACAATGCGGCCGGGCAGCGGCGGCGACAAGCCCGCGGCATGACGAGCGTTGTCCCAGGTATCGTCGGATCGGCTATCCACGCGCAGGGCCGCCGCCGGAATGCCCTGCGTTTGCGCATACGCCGCCATCAGCTCGGCCACGCCGATGCCGCCGCGGGGCTCGCCGCCTTCCAGCACCAGCAGGCGCCCTTCGCGCTCGCGCCACCAGGCGACCGCGCGGTCCATCCGTCGCCGCGAGGCCAGATTGAGCACGGAGAAATCGGCAGGGCCGCGCGGGCGCCCGTCGCTACCGCCACCCAGCACGACGGCAATCGACGGCGGCGCGGTTCGGCACGCGAGCGGCGCAGCGACCGGAGCTTGCAGCGGCTTCCCGAGCAGATTGGCCACCAGCGGCGTCATGCTCGCCAGCGCTACGACCGCCAGCGTAGCGCTCGCGATCAACGGCCATCGCCGGCGCTGGCGACGGCCCCACGCCCAAGGCATCGCCGCAGCCGCCAGCAACAGCCACGCGAGCGGAGAGAGCAGCCAGGTCGTCACCTCATCGCGACCGCGCGATCAGGGCCATCGCCATCCCGCGCATTTTTCGATCCAGGACCATGACCGGCAACGCATACAACGACACGAACAGCAAGCCGGCGACCGCCAACCGCTGCCAAACGACGTGCAGCCCGAACAGGTCGGTGCTGCGCGCCACGCACACCAGCACCACCAGGCATGCGAGCGATACCGCGACCGCACGCGCGTCCGGCAGGCGCGCCAATCCCTTGGGACAGATCGCGAACTGGGCGACGGCCAACGCGCCGTAGGCGATCGCGGTCGACCACACGCTGCCCATGTAGCCCATTCTCGGAATCAGGATCAAATTCATGACGACATTCAGCAGCGCCGCGCCCAGGGTGATGACCAGCACCTGCATCGTCCGCTTCTTCAATTGCAGGCCGTAGTTCGAGATGGCGAGCACGGCATAGGTCGACACGGTGATCCCGATCACGATGAACACTTCGCCGGATGCGGCCTTGTCGTGCCCGCTCAGCGCCACCAACAGGTCCTGTCCCGACACCAGCAGAATTCCGATCACCGCCACCACCGCGTAGGTCATCGGCAGCAATACTTTCTCCTTGAGCGCACGCACGGCGTCGCTGCCGCCGGTTTCGTAGGCGCGCATGACCACCGGCGTGAACGCCTCGGACAGGGTCGCGTCTATGAACACGTTCAGTTGCATCGCCAGCGAATAGCCGATGGCGTAGATGCCGACGGCCGCGAAATCGCCGGTGATCTGCTTGATCAGAACGCGATCCACGTTGGCCAGGATGCTGAAGGCCAGCTCATGCGCCATCAGTGGTAGCCCATAGACCAATCCGCTACGCACGGCATGCCAATCCAACGCACCGCGCGCGACGCTGACGTTGCGGTACATCCAGTGCGCGAGCCAGGCCAGCAACAGCACGGTGGCGACGATCTTGCCGCCGTATACCGCCAAAGCGCTCCTCTGCACCAGGATCACCGCGCCCAACACCAGCACCAGCTCCAGCATGCGTCCGATGACGCGCATGGCCATGACGATGTCGGAGCGCTCGCTGGCGCGTATCACCATCTGCACGATATTGACGGCCGCCAACATCGGCATCATCACCACCGCGCACCAGACCAATGGCGAGAACGCGCCTTCCCCGAGCCAGGACCAGAGCGCGATGACGGACACCCCCGCGAGCCATATCGTGCCGGACAGCATCAGGGGCAGCAGCACCATGTTGGTGCCGAACTCCTGCATTCGCCGCTCGTCTCCGTCGTATGGGTAGAAGCGCACGATCGCGTGCGGCGTGCCCAGCTTGATGATGGCAACGCCCAGCAGCATCATGGTTTCGTAGTACCGGAGAATGCCGAACTGGGTGTTGTCGAGAAAGCGGGTCAGGATCGGGAACGAGATGAAACCCGCCAACATCACCAGCCCGTTGGAGATCGAGTAGCGCAGGTAATGGGTAATGATGCTTGGCCGCTCCCGCGGCATGGTGCGCATGCCTTCGTCCGCGCCCGACGCGCGCTCGGCCGAACCGTTCATACCGCGTAACCTCGATCGCCGTGGAACGCCATTTCGCATCACCGCCGGGGAGAGTCCGGATGAGCCGGGCCGTTGACCGACGCCGGATGGGGAGCCGCCACCGACTGCGTTGGGCCGGCAAACGACGCGCGAGCACCTGCGTCCATTGCGGCCCGCTCGTCCAGCACCTCCACATACGCGCTGTTCGGCGGGCGCCCGAGCACGTCCAGGACTTCGACGCCGCCGGCCGCGTTGTAGGTATGGCATCCATCGACACTGCGCGTCAGGTAGGGAGCGAGCCGCGAAAGTGGCCGCTCGCGGTACGTAGTGGGCCCCAGCTCCAGCACTTCGTTGAATACGACCGCATTGCCATAGCCCGGCCCGCAATCCTGCGCCGGCCGGATCAACCTGCCGTTGCGCCGGAACAGCTTTCCCGCCATCCGTGCGCGGCGCACGTCGCAGACGATGGGAGATTCCGGATGCGGCACGTACGGTCCGTCGAGCCTATCGGCGACGAACAGGAACAGTTCGTCGCAGGTATTGTTCTGGTTCTCCGCGACGTTGGCGAACAGGTACCAACGGCCTTCGTGATGATGGAGGGTGGGATCCACGCAGACGCGTCCGGTGACGAGATCCCGCACCCGCGTCCATCCCAACGGGAAGTCGGTGGCCCGATACAGGCTGACGCGCTGGTCGTAACTGGACTCTACCGTCATGTACCACTGCCCATCGGAGGCAAAGACTTGCGGGAAAGACAGGTGCCCGGGCTCGTCCAAGGCGACGCCGAGCGCGCGCGCGCGCCCCGCCGTCAGTTCCACGCAGGCGATGGTCGCTTTCTTGAGGCGCGGGTCCAGCATTTCCTCCACGAACAGCAGCCTGCGATCCTGCGCCATCACTACGAAGGGGTCGCCCCACCACCCCTTCGGCGCTTTCAGCAGCGCATGCGATCCGATCACCGGCGACTGCGGATCCAGCGGCGCTCCGCCCAGGCGCAGCACCAGCGTCCAGCCGACGCGAGCGTTCCTGAACCAGCCGGTCAGCCAACGTGGGGACGCACGCACGATCGACGCGAATGCGCGTAGCCCGGCGGATCGCCCGATCGGCGCCTGCGGCTGAAGTTCCAACGTCGCCATCGAAACGGAGCCTGCGGCGAGGTTTTCCCGGGCCCTGCGATGCAGGGCGCGCAGCAGCAAGGCGGGCAGCTTGCGGAACGCATCTTCGCGCTGTTTGAGAAATGAAGTCGCCCGGGTCCGGCCCCAACTGGCGGCGAGGTCGATGGGAGCCTGGTTCGGCTCGCGCAGGACCAGAGCCATCTGCGTCGCGGTTTCGCGGCGCATCATCGGGCCTAGCAGCGAGAGCCCCGCATTGCGAGGGTCGAGCAGGCTCGCGTCGATATGCCAGCAAGCGCATTCGATCCGGCTGGCCAGGGCGGACGCCCAGGGTTCGGTACCGAGCACGATGACGAGATCGGGGTGCGATCCGCTGATGCGGTCAGGCAGGGAGACCTCGCGTCCGCGTCCGGTGGCCTCTTGCGGATCGGACGGCATCGGCGTCGCCGCCAGGCTGCGGCTGCCGCCGAGCAAGGCATGCTCGAACGCAAGCAAGGCGCGGACGCTTCCGGGAATTCCGGAGACCTCGGGCAGCGCCGCGTCGTCGGCGATCAGCGTCGTCAGCTCGATCCAGGCATAGTCGGCCGCCAGACCGTGGAATGCCCGTAACCAGCCCGGCACCTGCGGCGGACCTACCAGGGTTACGCGCAACGGCCGCGCGGCGACCGTTGGCGCGGGATAGAGCGGGGTTCGCGCTCGCGTGCCGATGCCTGTCATCCGATTTGCCGCCCCGGCAACCGGGCCATCCAGTCCACGATCGCTGCGATCAGGCGCTCGCGCTGCGTCCGCCCGAAATAAGTGTGGTCGCAATCGGGCCAGTAGTGCATCGTCACGCGCGGGTCGCGCGCCGCGGCGCCGAAGGCCCATTCGAACTGGCGCGTATGCAGGAACCGATCGGCGAAGCCGCCGCTGAAGATGCACAGCAGGCGGACATCGCGCGCCACCATCGCCGCGAACTGTTCCCGAGCCTGCGCATGACTGGGCCAGGTGCGAAACGCGTTCGAATCCAGACCGGCGTTTCCGCGCATGCGCCCGCGCATCTTGCGGGCGAAGTGCCGCCATTCCCTGGGCAGGCGACGCAGCAGCTCGAGCGTACGCGCGTAGTGGTACCAGGGACCGGTGAAGCACAAACCGTCCAGCTGCAATACCGCCGACACCCGCGCATCGATGTTGGCGACATCCCAGCCGGTATCGGCGGCGCTGCAGATTCCACCCACCGCGAAGACGCGGCAGCCGTGCATCGCCTCGAGCTGGTCCAAGGCGGCGATCGTCGCCTGCGTGGCGTCGCACTCCGGCATGCGCGGCGCCTCTCCCACGCCGGGAATATCGTATCGGAAGCTTCGAATGCCCCGCGCCGCGAGCTGCTGGGCCAGCAGCGCATGCAATCGGAACGGCCCGGATCGAGGTTGCAGGCCCGCGCTGGGCAACAGCAGCGTCGGCCCGGTGCCGGGCGCGCCGCTGAGTACGCCGTGCAAGCGTCCGCCGGGGCCGAAGCGCACGAACACATCCTCGGCCGCGGCGGCCTCGACGGGCGCGGCATCCAGCAGCGCATTCATGCCCATGCTTCCTCGCGAACCGCTTGTCCCAACTTGCCGACCAGCTCGCGAACCGGAGGCGTGAGGAAGAATGTCGCGTCCATCGCCGCGCCGATACTGAAGCTGGGCGCATTGGCAGGCAGCGGCAATCTCCTGGCGATGTTCATGGAGAGCGCCGCCAGATCGTCGCGAACGATCGCCCACACGGGTACGGCGTGGCGATGCATGCCGTCGTCCAGGCGGGTTTTCTCCAGGTCGGCACGCAGGCGCGACGGCGCGGGGAAGCCCATCAACTGGCCGTCCGACGGATCGGTCGCGCGCGCGACGCCGGCACGCGGCGGCGGACGCAGCGCACGTTCGCGCGCATCGCCCTCCACCAGTTCCCGCACCCAGGCGCCGCCATCGACTATCGGCTCCCAAAGCAGGATCAGGTCGGCGCAACCGCCGCGCTCCAGCCATCCGCGCACCGCAAGCGCGCCGCCGCGCCATGCGATCAGAACCAGCCGCCGGATCCGGGTCTTTTCGCGCAGCGCGGCCGTCGCCAAATCCAGATCCCGATGCATCGAGGCGAGATCCAATCCCTCCCCGCTGCCCGCGGAATCGCCGGTGCCGTGAAAATCGAAACGCAGGGCCGGCAGGCCCAGGCTCGCCAGTTCGCTGGCGACTTCGGTGACGAACCGGCGGCTGCGCGGCATTTCATGCAGCAACGGCGGCACCAGGACGACGCCGGTCTCCGGCGCACCCGACGCGGCGTGGAGCGCGGCATACAGCCGGTGCGACGCAGGTCCAAGCCAGAACGGCTCCCAACCATCGAGGCTCATCGCCACCGCCTCCGCGCATTGTCGGGATCGCAGTTGAAGGCAGCCAGGTTCATGGGCGGGATCCCTGATGCAGTCCGAACAGGCGTCGCAAACCGTTGCTGATGCGCCCGCCCACGCCGCCTGCGGGTATGGCGCCGTCCGTGGGAACGGGCAGGTCCGCGGCGACCTGGGCCAGGGTCTCCACGCCCAGGCGGATCAACTTGATCCGCCTGCCGGTATCGAGCTCGACGCGATTGGCCATCTGTACCGCAAGCATCGAGTGGCCGCCCAGTTCGAAGAAGTTGTCGTCGGGGCCTGCAGGCAGGCCCAGGAACTCGGACCAGATCTGCGACAGGTAACGGACACGTGGGTCGGCTGCCGCCCCAGTCGCGCTCGGAGAAGGCGCAACCGCCTCCTCTTTAGCGACTGGCGGCAGCAGCGCGTTCCGGTCGATCTTGCCGTTGGGCAAGAGCGGAATCTCTTCGAGCACGACGAAATGCTGCGGCAGCATGTAGGCCGGCAGCAGTCCGCGCAGATGCGCGCGCAAGGCCGCTTCGTCGATGCTCGCGCCCGGCGCGGCGACCAGATAGGCCACCAGGCGCTGGTCGTTCGCGCGATCCTCGCGCACGATCACGAGCGCACGGGCGACCTCCTCGCGCGTGGCGAGGTTGGTCTCGATCTCACCCAGTTCGATGCGATAGCCACGCACCTTGACCTGGTGATCGAGACGGCCCATGTGCTCGAGATTGCCGTCCGCGCGCCAGCGGCCGCGATCCCCGGTGCGGTAGAGCAAAGCCGCGACATCGCGCCCCGGCGTGCTGGCGGCTGTCGCCGTGTAGCCGTCGGCCACAAAGCGCTCGGCCGTCAACTCAGGCCGCTCCAGATAGCCCTTGGTGACGCCTTCGCCGCCTATGCAGATCTCACCCGGCACGCCGAGCGGGCAAAGCTCGCCGTGCGCATCCAGTATCCACACGCTGGTGTTGCCTATCGGTCGGCCGATATGGATGTCGGGCGCCTGTCCATCGTCAGCCGGGACTATGCGCGCGCAGGTCGACCACACCGTGGTCTCGGTGGGCCCATAGACGTTCCACAGCGATCCGCAACGCGACAACAGCGATGTGGCCAGATCGACGGCCATCGGTTCGCCGCCGCACAGGGCCTTGAACTCGCGCCCTCCGTGCCAGCCCGCATCGATCAGCAGGCGCCAGCTCGAGGGCGTGCCCTGCATCACCGTCGCGCCGCTGCTTTCCAGCAGCCTGCGCAACGCGGCTCCGTCGCCGGCGGTTTCGCGATCCGCAAGCACGATCTGCGCGCCGACCGCCAACGGCAGCAGCAATTCCAACACCGCGATGTCGAACGACAGCGTGGTCAGCGCCAGCAGCCGGTCCTGCGCGACCAGCCCCGGCTCGCGGCGCATGCTGTCGAGGAAGTTGGACACGGCCCGATGCGGCACGACGACGCCCTTGGGGCGGCCCGTGGACCCCGACGTGTAGATCACGTAGGCCGGATCCTCGGGCTGCGCGGCGTGTTCGTCGCGGCCAAGCCGCGTCGTCGCAGCTGTCGCAAGCTCGGGCGCGGGTTCGTCGAACAACAGCACCGGTCTGCCGCGCAGATCGAAGTTCGCGGCATGCTCGCGCGTGGTCAGCAGCAGGGCCAGTCCGGCATCGGCGGCCATGTAGGCCAGGCGTTCCGGCGGGAATTGCGGGTCCAGCGGCACGTAGCCCGCGCCTGCCTTGAGTATGCCCAGCAGCGCGGCCAGCATGTCGGGACCGCGATCGAGCGCCAGGCCCACCAAGGCGCCGCGGCGGACGCCGTGGCTGCGCAACGCATGGGCAACGCGGTTGGCGCGGGCCTCCAACTCGGCGTAGCTCACCGACGCCCGACCTGCGTGCAGCGCGACACCGCCCAGCGCACGGTCGCACTGGGCCTCGAAATACTCGTGCATCCTGCATTCGCGGTCGTAGGCGACCGCAACCGGCTGCAACGACGACAGCTCCTGCCGCGCAACCGCATCGACCAGCGGCAGGCTCGCGAAGCCCGCCGTCTCGCGCTCTACCGCGGCGCGCAGCAAGGCTTCATAGGCGCACAGCCAGCGCCGGATGGTGGCGGCATCGAACAGGTCGCGGTTGTACTGGCATTCCAGCCGCAGCTGGCCGTGAACCTGTACCGCGTTCACGAACAGCTCGAACGTCTCGAAGCTGCGTGGATTGCTATCGAACTCCATGGACACGCCGTGAAACGCGGTGCATTCCTGATCCATGGCCTGGTCGAGGTTGAACAGCACGCTCACCAGCGGTATCCGCGCGGGATCGCGCCGTATCCGCAACTTCTTCAGCAGCGTGCCGAAGGTGTAGCGCTGGTGCTCCAGCGCATCGAGCAGCATCGCCTGCGCGCCGTCGATCGCGTCTGCGAACGAGTTCGCCGAATCCAGCTCGAAGCGCAGCGGCAGCAGATTGACGCAGTGGCCCACCAGGTGGTCGGCGCCGCAGATCGCCTGCCCCGCCGCGGGAATCCCGACCACCACGTCCGACTGCGACGACAGACGCGACAGCAACGCCGAAAACCCCGCCAGCAGCGTGGCGAACATACCGACGCCGCGAGCCGCGCCCAGCCGGCGCAGGCCATCCAGTAAGCCGGCGTCGAGCACGTGATCCAGGCGCGCCGAGGCGAAGCTCCGGATCGGCGGCCGCGGCCGATCGGTAGGAAGCTCCAATACGGGCGTGCCGGCGGCGAAACGCGAGAGCCAGTACGCCTCGTCGGCCGCATGGGCCGCGTCGTTCTGATGCCCGGCTTCCGCCACTGCGTAGGCGACGAACGAGGATGCGTCAGGCAGTGTCGAGGCCGCGTTTTCGAAGCGCTTTCCGTACAGCGCGCCGAGCTCGCGCACGATGGCCCACCACGACCACCCGTCGCAGACGATGTGGTGCGCCGTCAGCAACAACAGATGGTCGTCTTCCGCCAGGCGCAGAAGCTCGGCGCGAAACAGCGGCGCCTGGGCGAGATCGAAGGGCGTTTCCACGGTGATCCGGATGCTCTCGTCGACGGCGTCCCGCCTGTCGGCGGGAACCAACGACGAAAGATCCTTGATCGACAGCGGAACGGCGCACCGTTGCAGGACACGGAAGCTCTCGCCATCCGGGCCGATGCTGGCGCGTAGCGACTCGTGCCGATCCACCAGCTCCTGCAGTGCGTCGCGCATGAACTCCAGGTTCAACCCGCCCTGGAACCGCAGCGACACTGACAGATTGAAGGCCAGCGACGCATCCCGCCCGAGCTGATCGGCGAGCCAAATCTCGCGCTGCGGCTCCGTGGTCGGCGCGACGCGCACGAGGGCGCCGTCTATGGACAGGTCGTAGCCGGCATGCACGAGCTCGGTGGCGTCGTTGCCGGACGCCGCGCATGCCGCTGCGTCCTTCGACGGATCGAGCCCGACAAGCGGTTGCTGCAGCGGCGGCTTCTGTTGTTCCGGCAGACGGCGCGCCGGGTCTTCCGCGCTCTCCGGCCCGTATGCCACGGCCGTCGACACCGGCACGCCCGCGGGCTCCGGCGGCAGTTGCGCATCCAGCATGGTCGCGAGGCTTCGCAGGCTGCTGCACTCGCTCATCAGTTGCCGGAACGTCAGCTTGACCGAGAATGTCTTCTGCAGGCGCAGCGCCACCTGGGTCAGCATCAGACTGTCCAAGCCCAGCGCCATGAAATTGGCTTCGTCGTCGACTTCGGACAGGTCCAAGCCGACCACGTCCTCGAAGATGTCCGAAAGCCGCGCGACCAGCCTCGTCCGCCGATCCGGCGCCGCCACGGCGGCCGACACGGCCGCATCCTCGGGAGCGGGTGCGGGCGCCGACGCAACCGCAGGCGCAACACCCGCGTCGGGGAGTTGGACGACGCCCGGGCTGGCCGCAGCCTCGACCCAGTAGCGCTGACGTTCGAACGGATAGGTAGGCAGCAATACGCGCCGACGCGAGTGGCGACGGTCGAACGCGGCGATGTCGAGCGGCGTGCCGCGGCACCACAGCTGACCCGCGGCGGACAGGATGCTGGCAGCTTCGAGCGCAGGGTCGTCGGCAAGCGACGGCACCGCCGTGGCCTGCTGTTTCAGCATCGCAGGCTGCTGACGCGACAGCGTGCTCAGGGTGGCGCGCGGGCCCGCTTCGAGCAGCACCCGCGCCGGTGTTTCCAGCACCTTGGCTAGCGCTTTCGCGTAGCGCACGGGTTCGCGCAGGTGCGAGGCCCAGTAGTCGGGAGATCTCGCCGACTGTGCCTCCAGCCAATCCCCGGTCGCGGTCGAAACGATGGGAATCAGGGGCGAGGACAGTTTCAGCGCGGCCACCTCGGCACGGAACGGCGCCACCACCGGCTCCATCATCTGCGAATGGAAGGCGTGCGAGGTACGCAGCGCGCGGCATGCAACGCCCTGGGCCTCGAGTTCGGCCTGGAAGCGCGCAACCGCCTCCAAGCTGCCCGATACGACGGCGCTGCCCGGCGCGTTCTCGGCGGCCAGCGACAGGTCCGCTGGCATTGCGGCCAGCAGTTCGTCCAACGCCAGCCGTACCGACAGCATGCCGCCGGCCGGCTGCGCCTGCATCAGCGCGCCGCGCCGCGCAACCAGCTTCAGCGCGTCGGGCAAGGTGAACACGCCGGCCAGCGTCGCGGCGACGAATTCGCCGATGCTGTGTCCGATCATCGCCTTCGGCGCGATGCCGTGACTCATCCACAGTTGCGCGATCGCGTACTCGATCGCGAACGTCGCCGGCTGCATGATCGCGGTGGGAAGCAGCGCTTCCGGGTCGTCCGAGAAAACGCGTTCGCGCAGGTCGAAGCCGAGTTCGGCGAGCAGCGCATCGGCGCAATCGTCGAACGCTGCCTGGAAGGCCGGCTCGGTGCCGTACAGGCCACGCCCCATGCCCGGGTAGGTCGCGCCCTGTCCGGGAAACAGGAACACCACCTCGCCCTGCCGTACCGGCTGGCCGCGTGCCGCAGCCGCTGCGATTTCCGGACTGCGCAGCTGCGCGACCGCACCGGCGACGTCGTCGGCGACGACGGCGATGCGATGTGCGAACGCCTTGCGGCCCACGGCCAGCGTCCACGCCACATCGGCCAGGTTGATGGTCGCATCCGAATCCAGATGGTCGGCCAGGCGCGTCGCCGCGCGCGCGAGCGCCGCCGGCGTGCGCGCGGACAGCGCCAGCAATTGCGGCCCATGCGCCGGGTCCGAGACCGGCCGCGTCGGCGCCTCCTCCAGCACGACGTGCGCATTGGTGCCTCCCACGCCGAACGAACTCACGCCCGCTCGACGCGGGACGTCCGTGGCGGGCCAGTCCGTCAGCGCGTCGTTGACTACGAACGGCGACCCGGAAAAATCGATGGCCGGGTTCGGCGATTTGAAATGCGCGGTTGCCGGAATGCGCTGTTCGGCCAATGCCAGCGCGGTCTTGATCACGCCGGCCGCGCCCGCGGCTATGACCAGGTGACCGACGTTGCTCTTCACCGAGCCGATCCTGCAGAAGCCGCATTCCTGCGTGCCCCTGCGGAATGCGCGCGTCAGGCCCTCGATCTCGATCGGATCGCCTACCGGCGTGGCGGTACCGTGGGTCTCGACGTAGCCGATGCTGCGCGGATCCACGTGCGCGCGATCGTGGGCCATGGAAATGACCGCCGCCTGGCCTTCGCTGCTGGGGGCGGTGAAACTGGCTTTGCCGGCGCCGTCGTTGTTGACCGCGCTGCCGCGAATCACCGCGAATATCGGGTTGCCGTCCGCCAAGGCATCGGACAGGCGCTTGAGCAGCACGATCGCCGCGCCATCGCTGAACACGGTGCCCTGCGCGCTCGCATCGAACGGCCGGGTGTGGCCGTCGGGCGACAACATCGATCCTTCCTGATAGAAGTAGCCGCTGCGCGGCGGGCAAGTGACGGCGACGCCGCCGGCCAGGGCCATGTCGCAATGGCCGAGCGTCAGGCTGTCGACGGCTTGGCAGATCGCCACCAGCGATGTCGAACACGCCGTATGCACGCTGACCGCCGGGCCGGTCAGATTGAGCTTATGCGCCACCCGGGTGGCGACGAAGTCCTTCTCGTTGTTCAACATCACCTGGAACGCGCCGACCTTGTCGACCAGGTCCGGGTGCGCGGACACATGCCGCTGGAAATAGCTGGCATTGAACATGCCGCCGAACACGCCTACCGGGGCCGAGCTGGCGTCGGGCACGTGGCCGCCGCGCTCCAGGCACTCCCAAGCGAGTTCCAGGAAGATCCTGTGTTGCGGGTCCATCAGCTCGGCTTCCTTCGGACCGATGCCGAAGAACGCCGCGTCGAACCGCTCGACGCCGTCGATCACGCCGCGCGCGGGCACATACGCCGGATCGTCGCGATCGCGCGCAGCGACGGCGGGATCCAGATCCTCCGGGCCGAACACCGTGATCGAATCGCGTCCGTCGCAGAGGTTGCGCCAGAACGCCTCGACATCCGTAGCGCCCGGAAAGCGCCCCGACATGGCGACGATGGCGATGGGCTCGGCGACGGTCCCGCCGCCTTGCTTCCGATGCGCCGACGCATAACGTGCCGGATCGATCCCCGCAGCGCCGCGGCCTTCGAGCGAGTCGGCCAGCGTCGCCGGCGTCGGATAGCGGAACAGTTGCGCGGTCGGAATGGCGCTGGCGTGCGCTCCGGCTTGCTGGAGCCGTTGCAGCAGCCTTGCCGCCAGCAATGAATCGCCGCCGAGTTCGAAGAAGTTGTCGTTCCGCCCGACGTCGTCGACCGCGAGGATGTCGCCGAACGCGGCGCACAGCGCGGCCTCGAGCGCACCGACCGCCGGCTCGAACGCATGGGCGAGTTCGGGCCGCTGCCGGGTCGGGGCCGGCAGCGCGCGACGGTCGAGCTTGCCGTTTTCGGTCAACGGCAGCGCCTGCAGTTCGACGAACGCGCTAGGGACCATGTAGTCCGGCAGGACCGTCGCGAGATGGTCGCGCAAGGACGCGTGGGAAGCGTGCGCGTCGGCTGGAACGATGTAGGCGACCAGCCGCGCCTCGCCGCTGGCGCGGTCGTCGAGAGCGATCACGGCGCAGGCCCGGACGGACGGGTGCCTCGCCAGCACGCTCTCGATTTCGCCGGTCTCGATGCGAAAGCCGCGGATCTTGACCTGGTGATCGCTGCGGCCGAGGTATTCCAGATCGCCATCGACCAGCGAACGGGCAAGGTCGCCGGTCTTGTAGAGACGCACGCTCTGCCCTTGGGGCGAGCGCCAGTGGAAGAACCGTTCGGCGGTCAGATCGGGGCGATTGAGATAGCCGCGGCTCACCCCGGCGCCCGCAACGTGGATCTCGCCGACTTCCCCGACCGCGACCGGCACGAGTTCGGGATCGAGCACATACAGGCGCAGGTCGGGGATGGGGTCGCCGATCACGCTGCCCGCGTTGCGCTCCACGTCCGCGAGCGCGATCGGCCGGTAGGTGACATGGACCGTGGTTTCGGTAATGCCGTACATGTTGATCAGCCGCGGCGATCGGTCGCCGTGACGCTCGAACCACGGGCGCAGCATCTGCAGTTCCAGGGCTTCGCCGCCGAACACCACGTAGCGCAGCGCCAGCTCCGAGGGGCCGCTGGCGGACGCGAGGTCGGCGTGGATGAGCCCGCGAAACGCCGACGGCGTCTGATTGAGCACGGTCACCCGCTCGCGCAGCAGCAGCGCGTGGAACGCTTCCGGCGAGCGACTGGCCAGAAACGGCACGACCACGACGCGACCGCCGTAGATCAGGGCGCCCCATATCTCCCACACCGAGAAATCGAAGGCATGCGAATGGAAGAAGGTCCACACATCGTCGCGGCCGAAGCCGAACCAGGGCTGGGTCGCGACGAACAGTCGCGCGACGTTGGCATGGGTGACTTGGCAACCCTTGGGCGTTCCCGTCGAGCCGGAGGTGTAGATGACATAGGCCAGATTTTCGAGCTGCGCCAGCGGCTCGGGATCGTGCGTCGGCTCCGCGGCGAACTCGGCCCAGTCGCTGTCCAGGATCAAGGTCGCTATGCCGGTCGCGGGCAAGGCGTCGCGCTGCCGCGTCGATGTCAGCAAGACGGCGGGACGCGCGTCCTCGAACATGAACTGCACGCGATCGCGCGGATAGGAGGCATCGACGGGCAGGTAGGCGCCGCCCGACTTCAGGATGCCGAGCAACCCAACCACCATATCCAAGGAGCGTTCCAAACCGATCGCCACCAAGGTCTCCGGCCCCACCCCAAGCGAACGCAGGCGATGGGCGAGCTGGTTGGCACGACGGTTCAGCTCGCGATAGCTCAGGCTGGCGCCGTCGCAGCTGACGGCGATCGCATCCGGCTGCGCGGCCGCCTGCTGTTCGACCAGTTGCGGTATGCAGGCGAGCGGGCGGTACTGCGAAGAATCATCGGATAGTTCGTTCTTACCCATGTTTCCCCTGCCCTCGCCCGCAGCACCTGGCGACCCTCCCGTGATGACATCCCAGTCGTGTCTCCCCTTTCGGCATCCGGCAGGGTCAGGATCGCGCGTCGATGTCATGACAAACGCCGTCGGGGTGGCCATGCGGCCATGCGCGAATTGCAGGCAAATCGCTTCCCACGCGCGCTCTGCGCGCTACGATGGGGCCATGGGAGGTCTCCGATGAAAGCCGACCTGACGCTGCTCTACTCCGAACTGGGGCTGAGGCCCAACTGCAGCCTGGAGGAACTTCAGCTTGCCTATCGCCGGCGGATTTCCGAGCTGCACCCCCGGCGCCCCGGAGCGAAGCTGCCATCGCAGGAATCGGCTTACCTGTGCGATCTGATCGGCCTTTACACCACGGCCACCCGCTTCCATCGCCGCTACGGGCGCCTGCCCGGGGAAGCCCCGCGCCGGATCGGCGGTGGCGGTCCATCGCAGGCCGGCGCGCCTCGGACCTATGCCGCCTACAGCCCACGCCCTTACGAGTCTCGCCCTTTCGACTCACGCCCTGTCGAGTCCCGCCCTTCCTCCGACCCTAGCCCGCCCGCGCCGTCGCGGGCCGCATTGGTACTGGCGGTCGCGGTCCTGATCCTCTTGTTCGGCCTGCTGGCGCTCGCCTCCGGGGAATGGCTGAGGTAGCAGGCCCGCGATCGCGCATCCGCGCCTGTCGGCATCCGCATTTACGAAGGCGCCACACCTGGTCGCGATGTCCGCAGACGCGGCCCAGGCCCGTTGTTCATGAGGCAGGCGCGAGGCGGAAACCAAACCACACAGGCGACTGGTGAAACGATGGACGCCAGGAAGATCCCGCTCAACCCATGGGCCATCACCGGGCCCCTGTCCCTCGCGACGGTCTTGCTGGTGGCCGCCAACATCAGCTTGCAGGCCTATCGGCTGATCGCGCACCAGGAGCATGTCGTCGGCCTGGCGATGATCAGTCTGGACGGAGAAAACAACCTGCCGGCGTTGTTTTCGACCCTGCTGCTGTTCTGCGCCTCGCTGACCCTGTCGCTGATCGCCGTGCTGGAAAGGCAGCACGAGGGTGTCGACGTGTCGAAGTGGGCGATTCTCGCCGCCGGCTTCATGCTGATGACCCTGGACGAAGACTTGTCGTTCCACGAATTGCTGATCGCGCCGCTGCGCACGCTGCTCGGCGGCCAGCACCTGGGGATCTTCTTTTTCGCCTGGGTGATTCCGGGCTTCGCGCTGGTCGCCGCCCTAGGCGCGTTCTTCCTGCGTTTCCTGTTCCGCCTGCCGCGCCGGACGGCGATCGCCTTCGTGATTTCCGCCGCGATCTACCTGGGCGGCGCCTTGGGCGTCGAACTCGTCGAGGGATGGTGGCGCGAGGCGCACGGACACAGGAACCTCACCTATCACCTGCTGGTCAGCCTGGAAGAAGGCATGGAGATGACAGGCGTCATCGTTTTCATCCATGCGCTGCTGAACTACATCGCGAAACGCTACGGCGAAGTGCGATTCTCCTTCGCCGGCATGCACAACGACGCGGACGCATCCGAGCCTGCGAACTGATCTCGGGAACGGGCGCCAGCGCACGCCGGCGGCATCAGCGCGAACCGCGGCGGAACAGAACCACCTCGACCGTCTGCAGCAGGATCAGCAGGTCGAATACCAGCCCGTGGTTCTTCACGTAGAACAGATCGAACGTGAGCTTCTCCTCGGCATCCTGCACGGACGCGCCGTAGGGATAGCGCAGTTGCGCCCAGCCGGTCAGGCCGGGTTTCACGCAATGGCGGACGTTGTAGTAGCGCACTTCCTGGTTGAGCATGTCGACGAACTTCGGCCGCTCAGGCCGCGGGCCGACGAAGCTCATCTCCCCCAGCAGGATATTGAACAATTGCGGAAGCTCGTCGAGGCGCGACAGGCGGATGATCTTGCCGACCCGGGTGGTGCGATCGTCGTTCTGGGTAGCCCACCTCGCCACACCGTCGGATTCCGCATCCACGCGCATGCTGCGGAACTTGATCAGCTCGAACGTGCGTCCGTTCTCACCGATCCGCGTTTGCCGATACAGGACCGGACCGCGCGACTCCAGCGTGATGCATGCCGCGACCAGCAGCATGAAGGGCCAGGCGACCAGCAACAGCGCGCAAGCCGCGGCCAGGTCGAAGAAGCGCTTGTTGAGGCGGCGCGGCATCGAGTGGTCGAAGCCGCCCGAAAACGCGAGCCACGACGGGTCCGCCACGTTCAGTTTCACCATGCCGGCCTCGCGTTCGAAGAACGTCGACAGATCGGTCACGGTGACTCCGCGCTGCGCGCACGTCAGCATCTCCTCCATCGGCAGCGCGCCGCGTCGCTCGTCGGGCGCAACGACGATCTCGTAGACGTGCAGCCACTCCGCGATTTCGGACAACGCGAAATCCGTACTCAGCAGCAGGTTCTCGCGCACCAGTACCGGCTGCCCCGGCACCGGCACGAAGCCCACGACCACGAAGGATCTCCGGTCGGATCCCCGCCGCAAGCGGGTATTGATGAGATCGGCGTTCTTGCCCGCGCCGAACACCAGTACCCGGCGCCTGAACAAATCGGTCTTGAACACCCGCTCGACGATCATACGCAGCGCGGCCACCACGACGAAGCCGATCACCAATGCCATCGCCAACACGCCGCGGCCGATATAGGCGGCGGGGGCCACGTAGTACAGCACCAGCAACACGATGCCGCCGGATGCGAAGGACAGCAGCAACCTGACGAAGAACTCCATCCGGTTGTGGCGCACGTGCACCTGATACAAGCCGAACGCCACCATCGACACGGTGATGAAGACGGCGAACACGAACGCGCGCACGGGCGCCCATTGGAAGAAGCTGAACAAACTTTGCGATGTGTCCTGGAAGCGCAGCCATGCCGCCACCATGACCGACAGGATCAGCAGCCAGGTCTCGCCCAGCCAAAGCAGCAGCAACGCGCGATTCTTGCGACTGGCCAGTGCGATGCTCACGACGCCACCCGCCTTGCGTGCGACGCACGCGACGACGGATGTGGTCTGCTTGGTTTCCGCGCTGAACTAGGATCGAAGCGAAGGTACGCTGCCGGGTGGCCCTTCATGACGCTCTACCTGCCGATACGTAGCCCTCACTCCTGGCTACCCCGTTCCCGGGCAAAGGACGCTCGCTATCCAAACGGGCTGGCTCAACCTGAGCAACGACAGAATCGTGGCGTTCCGGCCGTCGGATGCGCGGGGACCGTCGATCCTGCCCATCGTCATCGAAACCATCCGGCCGCAACCCCGGCTCAGGCGGGCGACGTGTCGGCGCTATCCGCCGCGCCTGCGCGGGCGGCGCGCCGATGCACCGGTGCGCGCCGCGGCCATGGCGCATCAACGGGCCGACGCTTGCCGATCCCAGGCATGGCTTGCGGCATCGAGGCCGGGGCGGTATTCCAGCTTCAGCCAGGCGCCGCCGGAACGATCGTAGAGGGCCACGACGGTCAACGGCATGCCGGGGCCATAAGGATCGAGGTAGGCGGTGGCCTGTGCGTCGATCCGCAGGCGCTGGCCATCGCCTTCGACCGTGGAGACCCGTTCGAGATGGAGCCGGGCCGACGGCTTGCGGTACTCCTGGGCCAGATCCGCGGTCACCAGGGCTTCGAGCTGCCGTACCAGCAGCGGGTCGTTGGGAAGATCGCGCTCTCCGGCCGCGACGCGATCGATGCTGACATCCGGAGCGCTCAATCTGCGCAGGCGGCCGTCGTATCGCAAGCCGAACCGAAAGCCGATCCAGCCCTGCAGCCCTATGATCTGCGCGTCGCCGGTGCCGCTGATGGCGCGTTCATCGCCGTCGATGGCCCGGATATCGACGGCCCCCAATCGCAGCTCCACGGCACGACCGCCGAGCCGCATCGATATCGCGTCGATCAAGGGGCCGGCGATCGAATCGCGGACGGCGTCGATATTCGGCGGCGTAGCGGATCCGCCCCTCGCGCGCGGCGATGCGTCCGGCGAAGTCGCAGCCCGCGATGCCGGCTGCGCAGCCGGACTGCCGCCCGTCCAGCAGCAGGCCAGCAGCACGGCGGCATGGAATATCTGGCGCATGACGTCAAGAACAACGCGATCCAGGGACGCCTTCGGACCGCGGGGCACGGTAAGGAGCGGCAGCCCCAACGTCGGTGGCTTGCAAGCGGCGGTGCTCGCGCCCCTGCGAAACGAGCAAACCAACCCGCGTGCGGGCGCTGGCAAGAGTCGAACAGTACGCATGCGTATGTTTTGACAGGGACCGCAACCGGCCGCTGCCGATCGCGACTTTCATGCCCTGGCACGACCTCCGCCCGAGCCCGAGTGCTGCGTACCGGTGGTCGCCGAACACCGCATAGCGCTACCGGGGCGTATTCGGGGCAAAATTGACGGCCTTGCCGGTACCGCCGATGACGGGATACGCGCGAACCCGCGCTGTCCCAGGCCGCCGTGGCCGCGAGCGCCATCGTCCTGGCGCCCGCCCGCACTCCACCGAACCCGAGATTCGTAAAGCCTTGAATCAAATGCATAACAATCCAAAGACCGGTTCAGGGAAGGGCCACGAAGAACACACCCCGCTGATGCGGCAGTTCTTCGCCGCCAAGTCCGAGCACCCGGACGTGCTGCTGTTCTTCCGCATGGGCGACTTCTACGAGCTGTTCTACGACGACGCCCGCAAGGCGGCGCGGCTGCTCGACATCACCCTGACCCAGCGCGGCAATTCGGCCGGCCAGCCGATTCCGATGGCGGGCGTGCCGCACCATTCGGCCGAGGGCTACCTGGCGCGCCTGGTCGCGCTGGGCGAGTCGGTGGCGATCTGCGAGCAGATCGGCGACCCGGCCCTGGCCAAGGGCATCGTCGAGCGCAAGGTGGTGCGCATCGTCACCCCGGGCACGGTCACCGACGAGGCCCTGCTGCACGAGCGCCGCGACACCCTGTTGCTGACCATCGCGCGCGGCAAGCACGGTTACGGCGTGGCCTGGGCCGATCTGGCCGGCGGCCGCTTCCTGGTCAACGAAGTCGCCAGCGAGGATGCGCTGGAGGCCGAACTGGCGCGCCTGGAACCGGCCGAGACCCTGATCGCCGACGAGGAAGGCTGGGCCCCGTTCGTGGCCGAGCGCAGCGGCCTGCGCCGGCGCGCGCCCTGGCTGTTCGACGTCGACAGCGGCCGCCGCCAGCTGCTGCGCTTCTTCGGTCTGCACGACCTGACCGGTTTCGGCCTGGAGGACCGCCCGCTGGCGATCGCCGCCGCCGCCGCGCTGCTGGGCTACGTCGAGGAAACCCAGAAGCAGCGCCTGCCGCACCTGACCTCGATCGCGGTGGAATCCGGCGACGGCGCGATCGCGATGAACGCGGCCACCCGCCGCCACCTCGAACTCGACAGCCGCATCGACGGCGACAGCCGCACCACCCTGCTGGGCGTGCTCGACAGCACGGTCACGCCGATGGGCGGCCGCCTGCTGCGGCGCTGGCTGCACCGCCCGCTGCGCGACCGCCCCACCCTGCGCCTGCGCCATCAGGCGGTGGCGACCCTGATCGACTCGCGCGCCGGCGACGGCGTGCGCGAACGCTTCCGCGCGCTAGGCGATCTCGAACGCATCCTCTCGCGCATCGCCCTGCGCAGCGCGCGCCCGCGCGACCTGTCGACGCTGCGCGACGGCCTGTGCCTGCTGCCCGACGTGCGCGGCCTGCTCGCGCCGTTGGACGCGCCGCTGCTGAACGAGTTGGCGGCCGAACTGGGCGAACACGCCGAACATGCGCACTTGCTGACCCAGGCGATCGTGCCGCAGCCGCCGGTGCTGGCGCGCGACGGCGGCGTGTTCGCGACCGGCTTCGACGCCGAGCTGGACGAACTGCGCACGCTCTCGACCAACGCCGACCAGTTCCTGGTCGACCTGGAAGCGCGCGAGCGCGTCGCCAGCGGCATTCCCACCCTCAAGGTCGGCTACAACCGCGTCCACGGCTACTACCTGGAAGTCAGCAAGGCCCAGGCCGAGAAGGCGCCGACGCACTACACGCGCCGTCAGACCCTGAGCAACGCCGAGCGCTACATCACCGAGGAGCTCAAGCAGTTCGAGGACAAGGTGCTGTCGGCGCGCGAGCGCTCGCTCAGCCGCGAGCGCCTGCTGTACGAACAACTGCTGGACGCGCTCAACGAACGCCTGGCGCCGCTCAAGCGTTGCGCGGCCGCGCTGGCCGAACTCGACGTGCTGTGCGGCTTCGCCGAACGCGCGCAATCGCTGGACTGGTCGCCGCCGGAACTGCGCGACGAACCCGGCCTGCGCATCGAACGCGGCCGCCATCCGGTGGTCGAGGCGGTGCGCAGCGAGCCGTTCGAGCCCAACGACCTGATCCTGGACGAGGCCAACGGCCGCCGCATGCTGGTCATCACCGGCCCCAACATGGGCGGCAAGTCGACCTACATGCGCCAGAACGCGCTGATCGTGCTGCTGGCGCACATCGGCAGCTTCGTGCCCGCCGCGCGCGCGACGCTGGGCCCGATCGACCGCATCCTGACCCGCATCGGCGCCGGCGACGACCTCGCGCGCGGCCAGTCGACCTTCATGGTCGAGATGAGCGAAACCAGCTACATCCTCCACCACGCCAGCGACCAGTCGCTGGTGCTGATGGACGAGATCGGCCGCGGCACCTCGACCTACGACGGCCTGGCGCTGGCGGAGGCTTGCGCGCGCCATCTGGCCCAGCACAATCGCGCCTACACCCTGTTCGCGACGCACTACTTCGAGCTCACCGCCCTGGCCGAACCCGGCAGCGGCATCGCCAACGTGCATCTGGACGCGGTCGAGCACGGCGAGCAACTGGTGTTCATGCACGCGGTCAAGGACGGTCCGGCCGACCGCAGCTTCGGCCTGCAGGTGGCGGCGCTGGCCGGCCTGCCCAAGTCGGTGGTCAAGCAGGCGCGCGGGCGCCTGATCGAACTGGAGCAGCAAGGCCGCGACAACCCCACGCCGTCGTTCGCCCAGGCCGCGCTGGATCAGCCGCAGCAGTTCGGCCTGTTCGCGCCGTCCTCCGCCGCGCTGGATGCGCTGGCCGCGGTGGACCCCGACGAGCTCACGCCCAAGCAGGCGCTGGAAGCGCTGTACCGGATCAAGGCGCTGGCCTAGATCCGGAACGCGACAGGCGGCCGGATCGCCGCCTGTCGCGATGCCCTCGCGTCTCGATCCTACTGAGCGTCGCAGGCGGCGATGCAGGCGCGATAGATCGGCCCGCAGTGCGAACTGTTGCCCGGATTCTGCGCGCGGCAATCGTTCAACTGCTCCTGACACGACGCCACGCAGAACGGGTCGTCGCCGAACGCGAACACGGTACCGCCGAAGCCCAGCCCGAAGGCGAGCAAGGCCACTGCCAGATAACGGATGCGGAAACGCTTCATCGTGTGATCCTCCATGACGGCTGCGATGCGTATCGGCCCGGCCCGCGCTGCGCCCGAATCCCTGGCCCACGCACGCACCGACCTTAGCCCAGCCGCGGCGCCGATTCGCGGCGGTGGACGCGAACGCAACCCGTAGGAGGTTGCGAACCGCATTCATAGCCCACCCCTATCGATGCTGTCGAAACGATCTATTTCCCATGAATGATCGGCCGGATTAAGGTCGTGGCTCCTGCGCCGCGCCGGGCACCGCGCCCGCGATCGCCGGACTGGATTCCTCCTGTCCATCGGCATCCCGCTTCCACCTACCCAATCGTTGCGTCCGCATCGTCAACAGCGAAGAGGCAAACCACCCATGTCCAACGAAGCGAAGTGCCCGTTCAACCACACCGCTGGCGGCGGTACCTCGAACCGCGATTGGTGGCCGCATCAGGTCAACCTCAAGGTTCTGCACCAGCAAACCCCGCAGTCCGATCCGATGGACCCGGACTTCGATTACGCCGCGGCGTTCAAAACGCTCGACCTGCAGGCGCTCAAGCGCGACCTGACCGCGCTGATGACCGATTCGCAGGAATGGTGGCCGGCCGATTTCGGCCACTACGGCCCCTTGTTCATCCGCATGGCCTGGCATAGCGCGGGCACCTACCGCACCATCGACGGCCGCGGCGGCGGCGGCGCCGGCCAACAGCGCTTCGCGCCGCTCAACAGCTGGCCGGACAACGGCAACCTCGACAAGGCGCGCCGCCTGCTGTGGCCGATCAAGCAAAAGTACGGCAACAAGATTTCCTGGGCCGACCTGATGATCCTCACCGGCAACGTCGCGCTGGAATCGATGGGCTTCAAGACCTTCGGTTTCGCCGGCGGCCGCGCCGACGTGTGGGAGCCCGAAGAGGTGTACTGGGGCGCCGAGACCACCTGGCTGGGCGACCAGCGCTACAGCGGCGACCGCAACCTGGAGAACCCGCTGGGCGCCGTGCAGATGGGCCTGATCTACGTCAATCCGCAAGGTCCGAACGGCAATCCCGATCCGGTGGCGGCGGCGCGCGACATCCGCGACACCTTCGCGCGCATGGCGATGGACGACGAGGAAACCGTGGCCCTGATCGCCGGCGGCCACACCTTCGGCAAGACCCACGGCGCCGGTCCGGAATCGCACGTCGGCCGCGAGCCCGAGGGCGGCGACATCGAGCAGCAGGGCCTGGGCTGGGCCAGCAGCTACAACAGCGGCATCGCCGGCGACGCGATCACCAGCGGACTGGACGTGACCTGGACCCGCAACCCGACCCAGTGGAGCAACGAGTTCTTCGAGCACTTGTTCGGCTACGAATGGGAGCCCAGCAAGAGCCCGGCCGGTGCGCACCAGTGGATCGCGAAGGACGGCGCGGGCGCGGGCACCATCCCCGACGCGTTCGGCACCGGCCGGCGCGCGCCGACCATGCTGACCACCGACCTGTCGCTGCGTTTCGATCCGGCCTACGAGAAAATCTCGCGTCGCTTCTTCGAAAACCCCGACCAGTTCGCCGACGCTTTCGCACGCGCCTGGTTCAAGCTCACCCATCGCGACATGGGCCCGCGCTCGCGCTACCTCGGTGCGGAAGTGCCGGCCGAAGAACTGATCTGGCAAGACCCGGTGCCGGCCGTCGATCACGCCCTGATCGACGCGCAGGACGTCGCCGCGCTCAAGGCCAAGGTGTTGGCCAGCGGCTTGTCGGTGTCGCAGCTGGTGTCCACCGCCTGGGCCTCGGCGTCCAGCTTCCGCGGTTCGGACAAGCGCGGCGGCGCCAACGGCGCGCGCATCCGGCTGGCGCCGCAGAAGGATTGGGAGGTCAACCAGCCCGCCCAGCTGGCGCAGGTGCTGCAGACGCTGGAAGGCATACAGCGCGACTTCAACGCTGCGCAGTCGGGCGGCAAGAAAGTGTCGCTGGCCGATCTGATCGTGCTGGCCGGCGACGCCGGCGTCGAGCAGGCCGCCAAGCAGGCCGGGCGCGAGCTCAAGCTGCCCTTCGCCGCCGGGCGCACCGACGCCTCGCAGGAGCAGACCGACGCGCATTCCTTCGCTGTGCTCGAGCCCATCGCCGACGGTTTCCGCAATTACCTCAAGGGCAAGGTCGGCGTGTCCAGCGAAGCGCTGCTGGTGGACAAGGCGCAACTGCTGACTCTGACCGCGCCGGAGCTGACCGTGCTGGTCGGCGGCCTGCGCGTGCTCGGCGCCAACGCCGGCGGCAGCCAGCACGGCGTGCTCACCCAGCGCGTCGGCACGCTCAGCAACGACTTCTTCGTCAACCTGCTCGACATGGGCACGCAGTGGAAGGCGGTGTCCGACGCCAAGGACGTGTTCGAAGGCCGCGACCGCAAAACCAATGCGCCCAAGTGGACCGCGACGCGCGCCGACCTGATCTTCGGTTCGCACTCGCAGCTGCGCGCGCTGGCCGAGGTCTATGCCAGCTCGGACGCGAAGGACAAGTTCGTCGACGACTTCGCGGCGGCCTGGACCAAGGTGATGAACCTGGACCGGTTCGACCTCGCGTAACGCCCGCAGCGGCCGTCGGGCGCGATGCCTGGCGGCCGCATCGTTCCGATTCCTGTGCAGCACCTCTGGCCCGGCAACCGCCGGGCCCTTTTTTTGCGCGCGCCGCGCGCGCGATCAGTCGTCGCGTTCGTCCGCGCCCAGCGCCAGGGCCGCGGCCAGCACCGACAAGGGCAACTGCGCCTCCTCGGCTTCGTCGTCCTCCAGATGCCAGGCCGCCGACAGGCCTTGCTGGGCGGCGATCCAGCGCAGCAGCCGCGACGGCGCCAAACCGCTGGCGTCGGCGACCACCTGCAGGCGGTGCTCGAGGCGGCGCGGCAGTTCGCGGCCCAACTGCAGCGGGTCGCCGAACATCGTCGCGTGGTCGTAGCCGCGATCGCCGATCACCCGCTTGGGATCGATCGCCAGCCAGCCGCGCCGGGGGCCGAAGTCCAGCACGTTCTCGTGGTGCAGGTCGCCGTGCAGTGGTACCGGATCGGCGCCGGCCTGCAGCAGCGGCTCGGCGATCCGCCACGCGCGTGCGTACAGGCCGCCGTGCGCCTGCGCGGCCGACGCCAGCGACTCGAAGTAACTGGCCAGCGGCTGCAAGCCGTCCGGCGGCGGCGCCGTGCGCGTGTGCAGCTGGCGCGCGACCTCGCACAGGATGCGGCAGGCCTGATCGTCGCGGCCGTCGGAGGCCATCGCCAGCAGCGAGTCGCGGCCGGTCGCGCGTTCGATCAGCAGCACGTGGCCGTCGTAGGCCAGCACGCGCGCGGCGCCATCGCCGTTCCACCAGCGCATCAGCGCGCCGCCCCACTGCTCCTCGGCGTCGTAAGCCAGCTTGAGCATGGCCGGCGCACCGGCCAGCAGCACCGGTTGCAGGGCGCTGGACGGGGTGTCGAACGCGGCACCGTCGGCGTGCAGATTCCAGCGCTGACGCCAGGGGCGCAGGGCGCTCTCGGGATCGGGCCTGGACAGGTCGGCGCGCGGGGCGGTGGGCGATTCGGTCATGGCGTGGCGGCTCGTCTTGAGTCGTGGGCGGGCACGGAGTGCCTGCGAGTGTGCGTTGGCTGCACAGGCTGAGTGCCTATCGTGACCGCAGTCGTACGTCGAGGGGGATACCGGATCGGTCGGTTGCGCGGCGCGAGCGGTCGCTCCTTCCCTGCCTTCGTTTCGGCGACGCAGCAAGCCGCCGTTCGGTTCGCCGCGAACCCGTCGAAGCCGCGAGCGACATGGGCCAGATCGAACCGGGGGGTCGGCCTGCGTCGGCACGACCAGGTATCGATCTCGCACCCGGCCGGCCGCACATGATCGATCCACCGGCACCGTTCTTGTGCCATTCCGCGAGGCGCCCGCGAGCGCGCGGCCACACCCGCCGACGGACGCGTCGGCGGCGTCACCACGGGCGCCTCAAACGGCGCTAGGATCGGCTTCCACTGCCATAAGGACGCGCCCCCATGAGCTCTTTGACCGACGACCTCCTCCGCCAACTCCAGGGCCAGCCGCTGGAGCAGATGAGCAGTCAGCTCGGGCTGTCGCAGTCGCAGACCGCGGGCGCGGTGTCGGCGGCGCTGCCGCTGCTGATGGGTGCGCTGGGCCGCAACGCCAGCCAGCCGCAGGGCGCCGAGGCGCTGTTCGGCGCCTTGCAGCGCGACCACGCCGGCGGCAACGGCCTGGACATCGGCAGCGTGCTGGGCGCGGTGCTGGGCGGCGGCGGTGCCAGCCGCCAGACCGACGGCGCCGGCATCCTCGGCCACATTTTCGGCGGCCGCCAGGAAACCGCGGCCCAGGGCCTGGGCCAGGCCACCGGCCTCGGTGGCGGCCAGGCCAACACCTTGCTCAAGATCCTGGCGCCGATCGTGCTGTCGTATCTGGCGCAGCGCATGTTCTCCGGCGGCGGCCAGGCCGCGGCGGCCTCGCCGCAGGCGCTGGGCGACGTGCTCGGCCAGGAGCGCCAGCGCATCCAGCAGGACAGCGGCGCCGGCGGCCTGCTGGGGGCGGTGCTGGACCAGGACGGCGACGGCCAGCTTGGCCTGGGCGATCTGCTTAAGATCGGCGGCGGCCTGCTGGGCGGCGGCGGCAACCGCTGACGAGTATCGGCCGACTTGCACGCCACTGCGGCCGCGTTTCGACGCGGCCGCAGTCGTTTTGGGGCGCGTGCTGCGGATTGGGAGCGCGGCCGCCCGGCCGCCAAGCTGGACTCGTAGCATTTGTGGCGGCCGAGCGGCGTCCTGTATCGATCGCGACTCACGTCGCTCCCACAGCAGCAGCGCGGCGTTCGCGGCGAAGAAACGGATCGGCCTGGATCGGGCCGCGGCTTACGTCGCTCCTACAAGAGGCTGCGTGGCATTCGCGATAGCTGGGGTTCGGCCTGGATCGGTCGCGGCTTACGCCGCTCCTACAGGGGCGGTGCGGCATTTGCGGTAGGTGCGGTGCGCTGTGCGGCCGCAGCGCCTATTGGCTTTCTGTGGGAGCGGCGTGAGCCGCGATTGCGGGGCTGCGGCCGCACGCGCCAGCGCCGTTACAGCCCGTGCGGTAAGTGCGGTTCGCGCTGCGGCCGCGGCGTCTACTGGCTTTCTGTGGGAGCGGCGTGAGCCGCGATTGCGGGGCTGCGGCCGCTCGCGCCAGCGCCGTTACAGCGCGTCGATGTCGCCCAGGGCGCGGATCAGACGCCGCGCGCGCTTGTCGGGCTTGGTCTCCGGCGCCTGGTAGCCGTTGCGTTCGGCCGCGCGCAAGGCGCGCGCGGCTTCGCGCGCGGCGCGCGATGCTTCGGTCTCGGCGTACAGGGTTTGGGCGACGCTGGCCGGCCCGCGCGTGTCGCTGAGCGCGAGTACGTGGACCTCGAACTGTTCCTCGCCGCGCGAGATGCGTAAGCCATCGCCCGCACGCAGCGCGCGCGAAGCCTTGGCGCGCTGACCGCCGACCTCGACCTTGCCGGTTTCGATGGCGGTGCGCGCGAGGCTGCGGGTCTTGTAGAAGCGCGCCGCCCACAGCCACAGATCCAGACGCATGCTGGCCGCGGTCGCGGTCGCGGGAGAGGAGGAAGCGTCGGCGTTCGGTTTCATGAGCTTGGCGAGTGAGGCGATGGGCGGATCGGCAACGGGTGTAGCGGCACGCGATTGACGGTAGAGGATGCGGCGTCCGTTATCAGGACTTTGGGGCCGGGCGTGTGCGATCGCAATGGACCGCGACCGGGATAGCGGCGTTGCGTTGAGCGCTGCATTCAGAGGCTTGGACGAGATGCCATGCCATGACGGCGCGATCGCCGCCGCTCGGATCTCTTCGAAGCCGGCGTGAGGCACGCAGAGCTCGCATTGGGTTCCCCTCTTTGGAAAAGAGGGATTAGCGGAGATTTGCTGTTGGCTTTTCTGGGCGGGGGCAAGAGTAAAAGCAAATCCCCCTAGCCCCCCTTTTTCAAAGGGGGGAACTAAAAAAGGGGGAACAGTTGCGCGGCACGCGTGGGCGGCGCGCGTCCGCTGCAACGAAAACGGCCGCCTCGCGGCGGCCGTTTTCTGCGCTGCGCGCAATGCGCGCGAGGCGGAATTACTCGGCGGCGTTCTTGGCGCGCGCGTAGGCGGCCAGGTCTTCCTTGATGCGCGCCTTCTTGCCTTCCAGGCCACGCAGGTAGTACAGCTTGCCGGAGCGGACCTTACCGCGGCGCTTGACGTCGACCGAGTCGATGATCGCGCTGTGGGTCTGGAACACGCGCTCGACGCCGAAGCCGTGCGAGATCTTGCGCACGGTGAACGAGGAGTTCAGGCCGGCGTTCTTCTTCGCGATGACCACGCCTTCGTAGGCCTGGACGCGTTCGCGGTTGCCTTCCTTGACCTTCACGTTGACGACGATGGTGTCGCCGGGGCCGAAGTCGGGCAGCTGGCGCTGGACCTGTTCGGCTTCGAAATTCTGCAGCAGGGTATTGAGCGAGGGCTTGTTCATGGCACGGCCTGTTGGATTAGTTGTTGCGCGAGTGCACGAGGACCCGCGTCATGGCATGGATGGAGCAATGAAGCCGCGCATTATAACGGCCTTTTTCGTTGCGTGACTAGGGCTTAGCCGATTCGGCCGGACCGACCGGGTCGGTCCCGGCGCCCTCGCCCGCCGCTGGTGTCGTTGTGGCGGCCGCCCCGGCGGCGGCCTCGGCAGCGCGCTCGGCACGATATTCGGCCAACAAGCCGCGATCCACCTTGGATAATCCGGCTTCGTCGAGCAAATCGGGGCGCCGCTCGGCGGTGCGGCCCAGCGCCTGCTGGCGCCGCCAGCGCGCGATTCGGGCGTGGTTGCCGGACATCAGCACCTCCGGCACGGCGCCCAGCTCGTGTTCGACCGGACGGGTGTAGTGCGGGCAGTCCAGCAGGCCGTCGTCCTCGAAGCTGTCCTGGACCGCCGATTCGGCGTCGTTGAGCACGCCCTCGCGCAGGCGCGCGACCGCGTCCACCACCACCGCCGCGGCCAGCTCGCCACCGGACAGCACGTAGTCGCCGATCGACAGTTCCTCGTCGACCTCGGCCCGGATCAGACGCTCGTCCACGCCCTCGTAGCGGCCGCACAGCAGGATCAGGCGCTCGGCCTGGGCCAGCTCACGGACTTTGGCCTGGGTCAGGCGCGCGCCCTGCGGGCTGAGGTAGATCACCCGCGCCGGCGCCGGGTCGGCCGCGCGCGCGGCGCGCAAACTGGCGCGCAAGGGGTCGATCAGCATCACCATGCCGGGACCGCCGCCGAAGGGACGGTCGTCGACGCGGCGGTAGTTGCCCTCGGCGTAGTCGCGCGGATTCCAGCCCTGCATCGACAGCAGGCCACGCTCGACGGCGCGTCCGACCACGCCGAAGGCGGCGCACTGGGCGACGAATTCGGGGAACAGGCTGACGACGTCGATGCGCATGGGCCAGGAGTGAGCGTGGAGGAGTGAGAAGTAAGCAAACGCAAGCGGCGCGTACGCCACTCACGGCTCCAGGCTCACTGTCTCAGAAATCAGGATCCCAATCGACGGTGACGAGCCCTTGCTCGAAGTCCACCGAAGTCACGTACTGCGGCACCACGAACGGGATCATGCGCTCGCGCTCGTCGTCGCGCGCCACCAGCACGTCGTTGGCGCCGGTGGCGAACAGATGCGAGACCGTGCCCAGCGCCACACCGTCGACGGTGACCACGCGCAGGCCTTCCAGGTCGACCCAGTAGTACTCGCCTTCGCTGGGCGGCGGCAGGGCCGAACGCGGGACGTAGATTTCGGTGCCGCGCAGGGCTTCGACCGCGTCGCGGTCGGCGACGTCGGGGAAGCTGGCGATCAGGTACTTGCCGCTTTCGCGGCCACGCACGCCCGACAGTTCGCGCTCGCGGCCTTGCGGGTCGCGCACGATCCAGGGCTGGTAGCGGAAGATGGCGCTGCGCGGCTCGGTCCAGGACTCGAGCTTGAGCTCGCCACGAATGCCGAAAGCGCCCAGCACCCTGCCCAGCAGGATGCGACGCGTGGAATCGGTCATTGCGATGCGGCCGTGAGGCGGTCGCCGCGCGCACGGGGCGCGCGGCGAAACGGCTTAGGCGGCCGGAGCGGCCTTGCCGGCCTGCTTGTAGAGGCTGGCGACCTTCTCGGTCAGCTGAGCGCCCTGGCTCACCCAATGCTTGACGCGCTCGAGGTCGAGCTCGACGCGCTTCTCGTTGCCGGTGGCAACGGGATTGTAGTAACCGACGCGCTCGATGTTGCGGCCGTCGCGGGCGCTGCGGCTGTCGGTGACGATGATGTGGTAGAACGGACGCTTCTTGGCGCCGCCACGAGTCAGGCGAATCTTGACCATCTTTACAGTTCCTGTGTTGCCCAGTCGCCGGATTGGCGAGGTAAGCCGGAAATTGTAGCGGATTCGTGGGCTTAGGCAAACTGCGGCCCGGCCTGACCGGCCCGTGGGGTCCTGAAACGGGCCTCAGCGGCCTCCTGCGGGGGCCTTGGCACGGTGCGGAGCGGCCTGCGCCTTCCTCGCGAACCTTGCCCACCCTGCGCTGCCGGCCCGACCGGAGGCGCCCGACCCCTCCCCCGCCCTGCCTCCCCGCGCTGCAGGAGCCCTGTCCGTCCAGGCAGCCCAGGCGCAGGGGCGCTCAAAAAAAGAAGAGTGGCGCGGCGGGCCCTCCCTGGCCCGCCACGCCACTCGTTGTTCGGCCGTCCGTGGCCGGCCCCGCCTTCCCCTGGCAGGGCTGTAGGCGATTCCTCAGAGGCGGTAGCGGATCGTGCCCCGCAGCGCCTCGGCCGCGCCGTCGCAGTGCTGCTCGAACTGCGCGTGCAGCGCGGTGATCACGCCATCGGGGTCGTACTCGACCGCCTCGATGCGCAGCGTGCCGCTGCTGACCCGCATGCACGGACGGTTGGGACGCTCGAACACGAACACGGCGCTGCCGGCCGGCGCGGTGTCGCCGATGGCGTAGGTGCCGACCTGCAAGGTCTGCCCATAGGGCGCGAACAGGCTGGCCCGCCAGTAGTCGCGCTGACCGTGGGCGTTGAACATCGCCGACTGTCCGCCGCCCCACAGCTCGAACACCGAGGTGTCGCCGTAGTACGACTTCTGCAGGCCTTCGCCGACCACGTCGCCGGGGTCGCTGTCGATCTTCAGCGACAGCGGCGCGACGTTGTGGCGGATCACCGCCGCCAGCACCGGCGCGTCGGCGCTGTTGCAGTGCTGCAGCACCGTGGCCTCCAACGCGACCACACGCTCGTCGGCGTCCAGTTCCAGTTGCTGGATGTGGATCTCGCCCCAGGCGTCGTCGCAGCGGCGGCCGTTGTTGGCCAAGTAAACGTAAGGCGCGCGCCCGGTACGGCGGGTGGGGTTTTCGGCGTCGTAGTAGCGGCCGACCTCGAACTTGCGGTCGCGCGGCGCGCCCAGCGACACGTACCAGCTGTCGTCGTCGCGCGAGACCATGAGGCGGATCGAACGCGCATCGGCGTCGAGCGTGAGGCTGGCGTCGGCATCGGTGTACACGGCCGACTGGCCCAGGCCGACGGGATCGCCGGGCTGGCTGGTGGTGGAGAACAGCGTGGCCGCTTGCGCGGGCGCGGCGACAACGCTTGCGAACGCGAGAGCAGCGGCAAAACAGGTCGGGTGGAACTTCGTCATGGGCTCGTTCACTCCTTGAGGGCGGCCGGCGGCTCCCGGGACGGGAACGGCTCGGCCTATGGCGAATGCGCCGGCGCGAATGCGACGGCGGCGAGTCGTGGCGACTCCGTCGTGCGCTGCGGTCCTGCATCGCGCGACGAGGGATATGATCGGATTCGGGCGTCTCCCTGACCGAGACTGCGGATGCCGCCTGTCCGGCGATGCGCGGCGCGCGTAATCGCAATGGGCGATACGCGTGTGGTGTACCTATGCCGATGCGTGGCGAACGGTGAGGACCGAGGCCGTCGAGCTTGCGTTCGCGCATGCGGTTTCGCGGTCGCGGCTTACGCCGCTCCTACTCCGAAGCGGGCGCGCGGCTTTCTGTGGGAGCGGCGTGAGCCGCGATAGCGAAAGGCGAACGACGACGCGGGCCAGGAGCATTGCGTTCGCCGCATGCGCCGCTTGCGATTGAGCCGGTTGACCAGGCGATCGGGGGGCAATCGCGGCTTACGCCGCTCCCACAGAATGCGTGACGCGCTATCGCGGGCTCGAGCGGCTAGCCGCTAGCCGTGTGCCGTGTGCCGTGTGCCGTGTGCCGTGTGCCGTGTGCCGTGTGCCGTGTGCCGTGTGCCGTGTGCCGTGTGCCGTGTGCCGTGTGCCGTGTGCCGTGTGCCGTGTGCCGTGTGCCGTGTGCCGTGTGCCGTGTGCCGTGTGCCGCGAGCGTCGACTGGCGAAGACCTGACACCGCGCCAGCCGCAAACGAAAACGGCGGCCATCGGCCGCCGTTTCATGTGCAACGCGCTATCGCGCCGATCAGCGGAACGGCATGCCGCCGCGGCCGCCCATCATGCCCTTCATGCCGCGCATCAGGCCCTTCATGCCGCCGCCGGAGAGCTTGCTCATCATCTTTTCCATCTGCTGGAACTGCTTCATCAGCTTGTTGACGTCGGCCGGCGTCATGCCCGACCCCTTGGCGATGCGCGCGCGGCGCGAGCCGTTGAGCAGCGCCGGGTTGCGGCGCTCCTTCTTGGTCATCGAGTTGATGATCGCGACCATGCGCGGCACTTCCTTGCCGGTGACCTGGTTCTTGACCGCGTCGGGGATCTGGCCCATGCCCGGCAACTTGTCCATGAGCCCGTGCAGGCCGCCCATGTTCTGCATCTGCTCGAGCTGGTCCTTCATGTCGTTGAGATCGAACTTCTTGCCCTTGGCGACCTTCTCGGCGAGTTTCTGCGCCTTGTCCTTGTCGACCTGCTGCTCGACCTGCTCGACCAGCGACAGCACGTCGCCCATGTCGAGGATGCGGCTGGCGACGCGGTCGGGATGGAACACGTCCAGACCGTCGGGCTTTTCGCCGACGCCGATGAACTTGATCGGACGGCCGGTGATGTAGCGCACCGACAGCGCGGCGCCGCCGCGCGCGTCGCCGTCGGTCTTGGTCAGCACCACGCCGGTCAACGGCAGCGCTTCGCTGAAGTGCTTGGCGGTGACCGCGGCGTCCTGGCCGGTCATCGAATCGACCACGAACAAGGTTTCCACCGGCGTCACCGCCGCGTGCAGCGCCTTGATCTCGGCCATCATCGCTTCGTCGATGCTGGTGCGGCCGGCGGTGTCGACGATCAGCACGTCGACGTAGGACTTGCGCGCGTCGTCGATGGCCGCGCGCACGATGGCTTCGGGCTTCTGGTCGGCGCTGGAGGCGAAGAACAGCACCTCGACCTGCTCGGCCAGGGTCTTGAGCTGTTCGATCGCGGCCGGACGGTAGACGTCGGCCGAGACCACCATCACCTTCTTCTTGCGGCGTTCCTTGAGGTGCTTGGCGAGCTTGGCGACGGTGGTGGTCTTGCCCGCGCCCTGCAGGCCGGCCATCAGGATCACCGCCGGCGCCGGCACGTTGAGATTGAGGTCGGCGGCCTGCGAACCCATGACCGCGGTCAGCTCGTCGCGCACGACCTTGATCAGGGCCTGGCCCGGGGTCAGCGACTTCAGCACTTCCTGGCCGACCGCGCGCACCTTGATGCGCTCGATCAGGGCCTGCACCACCGGCAACGCCACGTCGGCCTCGAGCAGCGCGATGCGGACTTCGCGGGTGGCCTCGCGGATGTTCTCCTCGGTCAGCCGGCCGCGGCCGCGCAGGCGCTCGATGGTGCCGGACAGGCGTTGGGTCAGGGATTCGAACATGGGGCGTCGGGGGCGTTGGGCGGAATCGCCAAGTATAGCGTCCGAGGGGCGGGAGGCTGTGGGCGGGGTTCTTAGGGCGAAACGCAAATCCCCTCGATCCCCTTTCTCCAAAGGGGAGGAAAGCGAATCCCGAATCCTGGCCGATATGCCACACTGCGGCGATGACAATCGTTCTCATCGCCGTCGCTCTCTATCTGGTCGCCGCCGGGCTGTTGGTCGCGGCCGTGCGCAAGGACGGCGGGCGCAAGGCCCGGCTGTGGCTGCTGCCGGCCGACCTGGCGGTGCTGCTGCACGGCGCGGCGCACCTGATGGCCTGGAAACTGGCCGGCGGCGCCGATCTGCATTTCTTCGCCGCGCTGTCGCTGGTCGGCCTGGGCATGGCGGTGCTGACCGCGGTGGTCGGCGCGTCCGGGCGCATGGCGGCGCTGGGCGTGGTGGTGTTCCCGCTGGCCGCGCTGACCCTGATCGGCTATCACAGCTACGGCCACGTGCTGGCCGAGCCGCTGGACTGGCGCCTGCAGCTGCACGCCTGGTTCGCCCTGCTCGCCTACGCCACGCTGGCGATCGCGGCGCTGCTGGCGGTGATGCTGTGGCTGCAGGAACGCGCGCTGCGACGGCGCGAATTCCACGGCTGGCTGCGCGGGCTGCCGCCACTGGTGGAGCTGGAGACGCTGCTGTTTCGCACCATCGCGGTCGGCTTCGTGCTGCTGACGGCGACCCTGCTGACCGGTCTGCTGTTCGTGGAGAACCTGCTGGCCCAGCATCTGGTGCACAAGACCGCGCTCAGCGTGCTGTCGTGGCTGGCTTTCGGCGGCCTGCTGGTCGGACGCTGGCGCTACGGCTGGCGCGGCGGCACCGCGGTGCGCTGGACGCTGGCGGCGATGGCGCTGCTGGTGCTGGCGTTCTTCGGCAGCAAGTTCGTGCTGGAACTGGTGCTGCGCCGCTCCTGAGTCCAAGGCCCAACCAACGGTAATCCGCATGCAGGACTGGATACGCTCGCTGTCGCCGCGCAGCGAGTTCGTGGTGGTGATCGGGCTGGCGTTCGGCTGGGCCTTGCTGTCCAGCTTGCAGAGCGTGCTGTCCGGCGCGTCGGCGCAGGCGGACGCGGCCTACACCTTCAGCGCCGCCGACTTGTGGAGCGTGCTTATCGTCGAGCTGACGGTGATTGCGATGCTCGGTTACTTCCTGCGCCTGCGCGGCTGGACCCTCGCGCATTTCGGGCCGCCGGCGCAGGCGCGCGATCTGCTGCCGGCGCTGGCGCTGGTGGCGGTGTCGATCGTGTCCTTCCAATTGCTCGCGGCGCTGGCGTTGTCCAGCGGCGCCGGACTCAAGCCGGCGCAGATGACGCCGGGCGTGAACTGGATCCTGATCCTCGCGGCCTCGGCGGTGAACGGCCTCTACGAGGAGCTGTTCGTTTGCGGCTATGTCCTGGTGGCGCTGCGCGAGCGCTGGGGTCTGTGGCCGGCGATCCACGTCAGCACCGCGATCCGCGTGGCCTACCACCTCTATCAGGGCTCGGCCGGGGTGCTGGGGATCGTGCCGATGGGCCTGATCTTCGCCGGCTGGTACGCCCGCAGCGGGCGCCTGTGGCCGCTGGTGCTGGCCCATGCCCTGCTCGATGCGATTGCGTTCGCGGCCCTGTCCTAGCCGATAAATTCAGTCTATCTGACTGATTTAATTGATTTACACCCAGAATCGTCGCCCCCGCTCCGGGGCCAGCGGCGGCGCCTGCGCGCGTCGCGACACGGCGTTCCATTGACGTAACAATATTTGCATTGACAACTATTGCACGGGGTAGCAATATGCCGCCCCATGACGACCGCCCCTCCCCCTATCGCCTGCAGCGGCTCCACCCTGGGCCTGCTGTTCCGCCAAGTCCGCGACGCCATGTGGGCGCAGATGGAACGCGAGCTGGCCGCCGCCGGCCATGAGCTCACGTTCAGCCAGTACATCACCCTGAAGAAGCTGGCCGACGGCACCGCCGGCGTGACCGACCTGGCCCGGGCCGCCGAGCTCAACCCCGGCGCCATGACCCGTCTGCTGGACAAGCTGGAAGCGCGCGGCCTGGTCGAGCGCGTCGCCGATCCGTCGGATCGCCGGGCTTTGAACATCCATCTCACCGACGCCGGTGTAACGATCTGGCAGGACATCAACAAGTGCGGCCAGCGCGTGCGCGAGCAGGCGTTGAGCGGCATGAGCGACGAAGAACGCAACACCCTCACGCGCCTGCTCGAACAGGTGCGCGACAACCTCACTCCCTCCGGTTCCTGAGCCATGCACACCACCGCCCCGCCCCGACGCGCGCTGCGTCCCCTGCTCACCGCCCTGGCCGCCGCGCTGATCCTGGCCGGCTGCGCGAGCACCCACGGCCTGTCCCCCGAAGGCCGTGCGCTCGACGCCGATACGCTGGAAAGCCAGCGCAGCCTGGGCGCCTATGCGGTCTCCGACGCGGCGTTCCCCAAGCAGGACTGGTGGACCGGGTTGGGCGATCCGCAGCTCGACGCGCTGATCGCCGAGGCCCTGGCCGGCACGCCCGGCCTGGACGCCGCCGACGCGCGCGTGCGCCAGGCGATCGCGCAGGCCGGCCTGGCCGACGCCGCGCGCAAGGCCACGGTCGGCGCCAGCGCGCAGTACGCGGGCGTGCGCATACCCGAAACCGTCGCCCCGGAACCGCTGGGCGGCCACTACAGCGGCGTCGAACTGCTGTCGCTGAGCTTCAAGTACAGCCCCGACCTGTGGGGCGGCCACCGCGCGCGCTGGCAATCGGCCCTGGGCCAGGCCCGCGCCGCCGAGGTAGAGGCGCAGGCCGCGCGTCTGACGCTGTCGTCGAACATCGCGCGCGCCTACGTCTCGCTGGCGCAGGCGCATGCCGCGCAGGACGTCGCCGTCGCCGAGCAGGAGCGCGCCAGCCGTCTGCTCGGTCTTGGCCGCCAGCGCGTCAAGGCCGGCCTGGACAACCAACTGCAGATCCGCAACGCCGAAAGCACCGTCGCCGCCGCGCAGCAGCAGGCGCAGGCCGCGCAGCAGCAGATCGACGCCACCCGCAACGCGATCGCCGCCCTGCTCGGCAAGGGCCCGGACCGCGGTTTGAGCATCGCCAAGCCGGCCTTGCTCAGCGCCGCCGCACCGGCGATTCCCTCGGTCGCGTCCAGCGAATTGCTCGGCCACCGTCCCGACGTGGTCGCCGCGCGCTGGCGCGTGGAAGCCGCCGCGCACGGCATCGACGCCAGCAAGGCCGACTTCTATCCGACCGTGAACCTCAGCGCCATGATCGGCCTGGCATCGGGCGGCCTGTCCGACCTGTTCTCCAGCGACGCCTTGCTGCTGCAGGGCGGCCCGGCGATCAGCATGCCGATCTTCGACGGCGGCCGCCTGCGCAACCAACTGGCTAAGAGCGACGCCGACTACGACCTGGCCGTGGCCAACTACAACCAGAGCCTGGTCGGAGCGTTGCGCGAAGTCGCCGACGCCTTGCAGGCCGCGCGTTCGCTGGATGCGCAGCTGGTATCGGCGCAACAGGCGCGCGACGCCGCGCAGGCGGCCTGGCAGCTGGCCACGGCGCGCTACCGCGGCGGCCTGGGCACCCAACTCGACGTGCTGTCCGCGCAGCGCCCGCTGCTGCAGCTGGACCAACAGATCACCGCGCTGCGCGCGCAGCGCCTGAGCGCCTCGATCGACCTCGATCGCGCGCTCGGCGGCGGGCTCGTGCTGGCCGCTCCCACTACCGAAGTTTCCAACTCCGACATCGCCAAGGCCTCCACGCCATGACCACCGAAATCAATCCGCAAGCCGCGGCTCCGGCCGCGCCGACCAACGGCAAGCGCCGCAAGTTCCTGCTCCTCCTGCTGGCCGTGGTGGTGATCGCCGCGATCGCATGGACGGCGTGGTACCTGTTGGTCGCGCGCTGGCATCAGGACACCGACGACGCCTACGTGCAGGGCAACGTCGTCAGCATCACGCCGCAATCGATCGGCACCGTGGTCAGCATCGGCGCCGACGACGGCATGAAAGTCGAGGCCGGCCAGGTGCTGGTGCAGCTCGATCCCAACGACGCCCAGGTCGCCTACGAACAGGCGGTGGCCAACCTCGCCAACACGGTGCGCCAAGTGCGCGGCCTGTACAGCGCGGTCGATGCCGGCCAGGCCGACCTGAGCGCGCGCGAAGTCGCCGTGCAGAAGGCGCGCGCCGACGTGAAGCGCCGCGAAGGCCTGGTCGCCAGCGGCGCGGTCTCGGCCGAGGAACTGGCGCATGCGCGCGACGAACTCGCCGCCGCCGAAGCCTCGCTGTCGTCCTCGCGCGGCACGCTGTCGCGCAACCGCGCGCTGGTCGACGCCACCACCCTGGGCAAGCAGCCGCAGGTCGCCGCCGCCGCCGCGCAGCTGCGCCAGGCCTACCTCAACCTGCAACGCGCGGCGATCGTCGCGCCGGTCTCGGGCTACGTCGCCAAGCGCAACGTGCAGCTGGGCCAGCGCGTGCAGCCGGGCGCCACGCTGATGACCATCGTGCCGCTGGAACAGGTCTGGGTGGACGCCAACTTCAAGGAAACCCAGCTCAACAACATGCGCATCGGCCAGCCGGTGGAACTGCATTCGGATCTTTACGGCAGCGACATCGCCTTCGACGGCAAGGTCGCCGCGATCGGCATGGGCACCGGCAGCGCGTTCGCCCTGCTGCCGGCGCAGAACGCCAGCGGCAACTGGATCAAGATCGTGCAGCGCGTGCCGGTGCGCATCGAGGTCGACCGCAAGCAGGTCGCCGAACACCCGCTGCGTCTGGGCCTGAGCATGCACGTGGACGTCAACATCCGCGGCCAGGACGGCGCGATGCTGGCCCAGGCTGCGCCGGCCAAGCCGGTGCTGACCACTGATGCCTACGCCAAGCAGCTGGCCGACGCCGATGCGCTGATCGAGAAGATCGTCAACGAGAACCTGCCCAACCGTCACGGCTGAACGGTCTCGCCGCCAGCGCATTCGCCCCCCCGCCGGTTCCGTTCGTCGTCAAGGCATTGGCTAGTCACTTCGGTATCGGCTCGTCGTTCCCGCATCGCCGGGAATGACGAGCAAACACAACGCACGCCGCTCCATTTCAAGGCCGACCCATGTCCGCTACCGCCACCGCCGCCGCGCCCGCCCCGCAAGCCGGCTTCCGGCCGCCGAACATTCCGCTGACCACATTGGGCCTCGCGCTGGCGTCGTTCATGCAGGTGCTCGACCTGACCATCGCCAACGTGTCGCTGCCGACCATCTCCGGCAACCTCGGCGGCAGCGCCAATCAGGCGACCTGGGTGATCACCTCCTTCGCGGTCAGCAACGCCATCGCGCTGCCGCTGACCGGCTGGCTGACCCGCCACTTCGGCGAGCGCAAGCTGTTCGTGTGGGCTACGTTCCTGTTCGTGATCGCCTCCCTGCTGTGCGGCCTGGCCAACAGCATGGGCCTGCTGGTGGCCGCGCGCGCGCTGCAGGGCTTCGTCGCCGGCCCGATGTACCCGATCACCCAGGCCCTGCTGATCTCGATCTATCCACCGCACAAACGCGGACAGGCGATCGCCTTGCTGGCCATGGTCACCGTGGTCGCGCCGATCGCCGGCCCGATCCTGGGCGGCTGGATCACCGACAACTACAGCTGGGAATGGATCTTCTTCATCAACGTGCCGATCGGCATCTTCGCCAGCCTGGTGGTCGGCAGCCAGCTGCGCGGCCGGCCGGAGAAGCTGGAAAAGCCGAAGATGGACTACATCGGCCTGATCACCCTGGTGATCGGCGTCGGCGCGCTGCAGATCCTGCTGGACCTGGGCAACGACGAGGATTGGTTCCGCTCCAACCTGATCGTGATCCTGGCGATCGTGTCGGCGATCGCGCTGGCGGTGTTCGTGATCTGGGAACTCACCGACAAGGATCCCATCGTCAATCTGCGCCTGTTCCGGCACCGCAATTTCGCCGCCGGCACCGCGGCCATGGTGATCGCCTACGCGGCCTTCTTCGCCGTCGGCATCCTGGTGCCGCTGTGGTTGCAGCGCAATCTGGGTTTCACCGCGATCTGGGCCGGTTTCGCGACCGCGCCGATCGGCATATTGCCGGTATTGCTGACACCGTTCGTGGGCAGGTACGCGCACAAGTTCGACCTGCGCTGGCTGGCCACGTTCGCCTTCATCGCGATGTCGCTGACCAGCTTCGCGCGCTCGGGCTTCAACCTGGACGTCGACTTCAACCACATCGCGATGGTGCAGCTGTTCCAGGGCTTCGGCGTGGCGCTGTTCTTCATGCCGGTGCTGCAGATCCTGCTGTCGGACCTGCAGCCGCACGAGATCGCGGCCGGCTCCGGCCTGGCGACGTTCATGCGCACGCTGGGCGGCAGCTTCGCCGCCTCGCTGACCACCTACGCCTGGACCGAGCGCGGCGCGGTGCACCACGCCCACCTGACCGAGAAGCTGTCGGCTTACGATCCCAACCTGATCGAGACCGCCACGCGCATGGGCGGCGGCAATCTGCAGACCGGCGCGGCGATGTTGGAACGGATGATCTCCAACCAGGCCGCGCAGATCGGCTTCAACGAGATCTTCCACCTGCTGGGACTGATCTTCCTGGGCGTGATCGTGTTCGTGTGGTTCGCCAAGCCGCCGTTCCAGGCCAAGGCCGGCGCGCCGGCGGGCGGCGGTCACTAAGCGCGACGCGGCGCGCATACGAACAGGGCCGGATTGTTCCGGCCCTGTTTTTTTAGGCTCAAGCCAGCGACGGCGCCGTGTGCGGGTCGCGCAACGGCTCGGCCGACGGCAGCGCCGCGCCCTTGCGCACGAAGCGGTGGCGGGCCTCGTGGTAGGCGGGATCGGGACCGAAGAAGTTGCGGTACATGTGGCTGAGTTCCTCGGCGGCGTAGCTCTCCAGCGGCTTGCGGCGCTCGTCGCTGGCGCGGCGGCGACGCTTCACGCCCATCGCCTTGCGCCAGGCGTCCGGCTCGATCAGGCCCTGGATCCGCGTCTCCACCTGCGCGCGGAACGCCGCGCCATCCGCGCCGAACGCGGCGTCGATCAGGCCGATGCGTTCGGCATGCTCGCTGGTCAACGGCTGCAGGCTGTCGGTGAGTTCCTGCGCACGCGCGACGCCGACACGGCGCGGCAGCAGATACGTCCAGTACTCCGAGCCGTACAAGCCGCCCATGCCCTTGTAGTGCGGATTCAGCACCAGTCCCTCGCGCGCCCAGACCTGGTCCGCGGCCAGCGCCAGCACCACGCCGCCGGCGCCGGCGTTGCCCTGCATCGCGGCGACCACGCGGTGGCTGTCGGTCAGCACGATCTCGCGCACCAGCGCGTTCATGGCCAGGATGTTGCGCCAGGATTCCAGCGCCGGATCGGCGGCGGCCTCGATCTGATTGAGGTGGATGCCGTTGCTCCACACGTCGCGGCCGCCCATCAAGACGATCGCGCGCGTGGGCCGCGCGCGCGCATGCAGGAACGCGGCGCGCAGCCGCTCGCACTGCCGCGTCGACATGGCGCCGTTGTAGAAGTCGAAATGCAGGTAGCCGACCGCGCCGTCCTCGCGGTAGTGGATGTCGCGCCAGGTGTCGCCACGATCGGGCGCGTCGATCGGCAGCGATCGCTCCGGCACGCGCGCCATGCGCCGCGGCCCCAGCACCTGCGCGGCCGGCAGCTTGACCCCGTCCTTGATGCGCAGATGGCCCAGCCACACGGCGCCGTCGCCGCTGGCCACGCAGACCGCGCCCTCGCGCTGCGCCAGCAGGTCGCCCGGCCGCCCGCGCAGTTGCGCTTCCGGCCACGCGTCGTAGAGCTGGCACGGCAGCCCGGCCAGGATCGCGCGCGCGCCGGGCGCGCTGTCGCCGCAGCGCACGCGGCGCAGGACGGTGGCGCTGGGCAGATCCCAGTCGACCGCGCGGTCGGCCGCGCGCATCGACGGACGCAGGCGCCCGCGCACGTCGGCGTCGCGGTAGTCCAGCGCGCGCGGCGTGTGCAGGCCCGAGGCGTAGCGTTCTACCGCCTGCAGCAAGGCGCGCATCGCGGCTTGCGCGACTTCGTGGCGATACAGTTCGCTCTTCCCGACCTCGCGCATGGGGAACGTGGCGCTGGCCCAGATATCGCCGGCGTCCATTTCCGCCGCCGCCTGCAGCACGGTCACGCCCCATTCGCGCTCGCCGTCGAGGATGGCCCAGTCCAGCGAGGACGCGCCGCGATCGCCGACGATGCCGGGATGCACGATCAGGCAGGTGGTGCGATTCCAGATCGCCTCGGGTATCGCCGATTTCAGCATCGGTGCCACGATCAGGTCGGGGCGCTCGCGCTGCGCCGCCTGCTGCATGGTTTCGGGGTCGCTGGCGACCTGGATGACGACGTCGTGGCCCAGCTCCGACAGCCGGCATGCGGCCAGCTGCGACAGTCCATTGCACGCCGTGCACAAGAGCAATATGCGCAGTGCCATCGAACAGTCCTTGTTCGTCCGTGTGACTTCACTGTCGGCCAAGGCCGACGGGCAAACTCGCTCCCTAGTCACAGTTCTTACGCGTTCTTCGCGGCGGACCGGTCAAACCTGGACGGCGGTCGGATACCGAGTCGCAGGCCTGCGTGGGAACGGGCGCGGATGCGGCGCGAGGCCGCGTTGGGTGCACGAACGGCAGGCCTCGGCCGCGGTGCCGACTAGCGGCTTGCCGACGAACGGCGTGCCGGATTCCGGCGGATGCGGACGGCGATCTTCGACTGGCCGACGCGGCGCGGACGAATGCGCGCCGCGTCGCCGCGCGCGGCGATCAGGCGCGGCGTGCGGCGCGTTCCGCGCTCTGCGCGTCCTGCCCCTGCTGCTGCGATTGCGCCTGGGCCGGTGCGCGCGCGGCTTCGATCTCGGCCGCGCGTTGGGTGCTCTCGCGCAACGGCGTGTCCATGCCGCGCGCGGTCTCGACGCTGGCGTTGAGGCGCGCCGGGTCGTCCAGCCGGCCCTGCACCGCGAACACACGGCTGGCGTCGCGGCTGAGTTCGACGTGGTGGATTTCCTGCATGCCGCTGCGCATCGCCGCCACCGCAAGCGAGCCGGCGAGCTGGTCGCTGCGCGGATCGGACGCGCGCGCGTGGCGCGCGTCCAGCGCATATACGCCTTCGGCCGCGCCGCGGTACAGCGGATACTGGCTATGGCGAGGGTCGTTGAGCAGCACGCCGTCGCCGTCGGGACTGGACCGCGCGCCGGTCGGCGTGGCGTTCGCGCCGCGCGCGCCCGGCTCGGGCTGCGGCGTCACCGGCGCGTCCTGGCCCGGCGGCGCGATCGTCGGCAGTCGCCTGAGCGCGGCCTGCTCCATCTCGCGGGTGCGGAAATCCAGGCTGGGCAGCACGGTGTCGACCATGCCGTGCCGCTGCACCGCCTCGCCGGCGGCCTGGCCGATGTTGTCGAACAGCACCTTGGTCTGGACGATATTGCCGATGCCACTGGGACGGGTCGGATCGAAGGTCACCGCCGCGCCGCCGATGCCGGCCACGGTCGCGCCGGTCAGGGCGAACCCCAGCGGCGCGTAGCTGGTGGTGCGGCGGATCTGGTAGCCGGTGGCGTCGAGGGTGGCGTCGATGGAATGGCCGGCGCCGTCGGCGGCGCGGCGCACGTTGGCGCCCAGGGCGTCGGCGGTCTGCTCGATCGCGCGCGCGCCCTGGTTGGCGCTGGCGCGGGTGTTATTGGCGGCCTGCTGCGAGCCGGCCAGCGCCGCGCGCGCTTCGCCGCGCTGCGTTTCGCAATACTGGGCGGTGGCGCGGTCGCGCTGGTCGGCGATGTCGTTGAGCATCGGCACCCAACGCCCGGCGCCGCGCAGGAAACTGTTGGTGGCGCTGTTGGTCCATTTGGCGCCTTCGCACTGGACCATGTCGACCGCGGCCGCGGCGCGGCCGGACACCAGTTGCACCTGGGCCACGGCTTCGCCGCCGGTGCGCACCTGCCAGCTGCCGATCTGGCCGACCGTGTGGGTGCCGGCCTGGGCCACGCGGCCGCTGGTCTGCAGGCCCACGCGGGCGCCATCGCCGGCCAGGTCCAGGCCGCGATCCACCACGCGGCCACCGCCGGCGACCACTTCGCCGGCCTGCCGGCCGACCTGGGCGCCGGCCAGCGACACCGTCGCCACGCGCAGCAAGGGGCCTGCGAATTCGCCCGCCTGCCCCAAGGACATCGCCTGCGGGCGGTCGATCAGGCTGCCCTGCGCATCGCGCGTCTTGGGCGTCAGCAAGGGCTGCACCTGGCCCGCCGCCAGCGGCATCTCGCGCAGGGCGCGGTTGCCCGACTGCGTGGCCAAGGCGTCGACCAGCCCGCGCGCATCGGCCTGCGCCTCGCGGCTGTACGGCAGGTGCTGCGCGAGTTGCTGGCCCAGCAGTTCCTTCGCGCCCGGCAGACGCATCAGGTCCGAGGCCTGATTGGCGACGCGACCGAGTTCGGCCCGGCGCAGACCGTTCATGCGGTCGATGCTGGTCTGCACGTCGGTCAGCACCTCGCCGGTGACCTGGTAGGCGACAACGTTCTGGTTGGGGTTGTGAACGGTCAGGCCGTTCTGATCCGCGTAGCGCTGCGCGGTGGCTTGGTGCAGGCCGGCGGCGTTGAAGGTGGTGGCGGGCACGCCGGTGATGGCCGAACCGGCCGAGGCCATGCCGCCGCCGAGGGAGTGGCCGACGATTTCGAAATTACTGCCCACTCCGGAGTTTCTGAACTCGACCGCAACCTCCATCGCCCGGTCGTAGTAGTTGCTTTGCAGCCCCAGGCCTTGCCTGCCGTTGTTCATCCAGTCTTCTGGCGCGGATTCGCGCGTCACCTGCCTGCCGCCCTCATCGAACACGACCGGGCCGTTGGAACCCTTGTAGCTGAGCACCGGCTTCACTTCGGGGCCGAACACCCGAGGGTCGGGCAAATAGATCTCGGCCCGGAACGCGGAATCGTCAGGTTGCAGCAACTGATCGATACGCGCGTTGTTCCAGGCCACGCCGGAGCCGCGCAGGAGTTCGGGATGTTCGCTGCCGCGTAACCAGCCCGGCGGCGGCTGTCCGACATGCTCGGCGGAACGGTAGACATCGGCGGCCAGACCGGCCATTTCACGGGCGTGGTATTGGCGTTGCAAGGCATCCGCCTGGGCCATCGACTCGCGGTCGCCGCCGGCGCGCATCGAGGCCAGCAGGGCCTGCTGTTCGCGCAGCTGAGCGATCTTCTCCTCGACCGTGCGCGGGGTTTGCGACGGGAGTTCCTGCTCGGGCGTGGACATGGCGGTTCTATCCCTGAACGGCGCTAAGCTGAGGCCGAAACTGCCACTTCGCCCCGCCCCTGTCAAACGTCGGCTTTGTTACATTCGGGCCGCCCCACGCCAAGGACGACCGCCGCCATGACGCTGCCGCTACCGCCCTCGCCGCTACGTCGCTGGTGGCTCGCCGGCCTGATGTTGTGCGCGCTGACCGCGTGCTGGGCGATGCCGCCCGCCGGTGGCGATCGGCTGCCCTGGGATCCGGGCGATTACTTCGAGGGTCCGGCGCTGCAATTGGCGCTGGCCAGCGATCGTCGCAAGGCAGAACAGATCCGCTGGATGATCCACGACCAGGGCATCAATCCGGATCGGCTGTTCGACAAGGGCGACATGCCGTTGGTGGCCTGGCCGGTGTTCAACGAGAACCCCGAAGGCCTGCGTCTGCTGCTGGAGAACGGCGCCGACCCGAACGCGCGCAAATACGACCCGCAACGCAAACGGGGACAGTATCGCAACAATGCGATGGTGCTGGCGGCGCGCACCGAGAATCCGATTTATCTCAAACTGCTGTTGGACCACGGCGGCGACCCGAACGCGCTCAGCTCCAATGAAGAGTCGCTGATGCACGTGGCCTATCTGGCCGGCCGCTGGCAGAACATACAACTGCTTTTGCAGCGCGGCGCACGCATCAACGAGCCCTTGTTCGCCAAATCGGAGAGCTACGAGGGCCACGACACCGTACTCAATTGGTACGCGCGCCTGGGCAATTTCGACAAAGCCTATTGGTTGCTGCAGCACGGCGCCGATCCGGGCAGGAGCATGTGGGTGCCGCCGGATACCAAGGACGGCGCCAAGCTGGCGTTGCGGAAGCCGATTTTGGAAAGCATCTTCTGGCTGCCGGTGAAACCTCACATGGTCGAATGGCAGCGTAAGTGCCAGATGTTCGCGCTAGCCCGCGGCCTCAGCCCGCCGCCGATGCCCGACGCCATCAAATTCAGCCGCAAGGGCCTGGGCCTGCCGACCGAGGAAAAGGACATACCGTTGCCGAGCGTGGAAGAAGCCAAGCGCGCGCAGGCCGCCGAGCCCAAGCCGGTGACGATGCCGGAACCCGCGCCCGAGCCGACGGTTGCCCCGTCGCCCGCGCCGGCCGGATAACGCCAGCCCGACGGAGCGCTCCGCGGTACGACGCCTGCAGCACGTCGGCCATCCGGCGCGCTCGCCGCGGCGCGCCATCGCCCGCCCTCAGTCCGCCGACGCCTCCAGCGCATCGGCCAGCCGTTCCACGCCGATCACCGTCATCTCCCCCACCCGCCCGCTCTTGGGCGCGTTGGCCTTGGGCACGATCGCGCGCTTGAAGCCGTGGGTCGAGGCTTCCTTCAGGCGCTCCTCGCCGTTGGGCACCGGGCGGATCTCGCCGGACAGGCCGACCTCGCCGAAGGCCACGGTCTGATCGGCCAGCGGCCGGTCGCGCAGCGAGGACAGCACCGCCAGCAGCACCGGCAGGTCGGCCGCGGTCTCCTGCACTCGGATGCCGCCGACCACGTTCACGAATACGTCCTGATCGCCCACCCCGACCCCGCCGTGGCGGTGCAGCACCGCCAACAGCATGGCCAGGCGGTTGCCCTCCATGCCCACCGCGACCCGGCGCGGATTGGACAGCGGCGAGGAATCCACCAGCGCCTGCACCTCGACCAGCAGCGGCCGGGTGCCTTCGCGGGTCACCATCACGCAACTGCCCGGCTGCGGGCTGCGGCTGCCGGACAGGAAAATCGCCGACGGGTTGGGCACCTCACGCAGGCCTTTGTCGCCCATCGCGAACACGCCGAGCTCGTTGACCGCGCCGAAGCGGTTCTTGAACGCGCGCAGCACTCGGAAACGGCTGCCGCTCTCGCCTTCGAAGTACAGCACCGCGTCGACCATGTGCTCGAGCACGCGCGGACCGGCGATGCCGCCTTCCTTGGTCACATGGCCGACCAGGAACACCGAGGTGCCGGTTTCCTTGGCGTAGCGCACCAGCCGCGCGGCGCTCTCGCGCACCTGGCTGACCGAGCCCGGTGCGGCGCTGAGCTGTTCGGTCCACAAGGTCTGCACCGAATCGGCCACGATCAGCGCCGGCTTCATGCGCACGGCGTGTTCGAGGATGCGCTCCACGCCGGTCTCGGCCAGCGCGTGCACACCGTTCAGCGGCAGCCCCAGACGCGCGCCGCGGCCGGCGACCTGGGCCAGCGATTCCTCGCCGGTCACGTACAGGCCCGGCAGGCTCTGGGCCATGCGCACGATCGCCTGCAGCAGCAGGGTCGATTTGCCGATGCCCGGATCGCCGCCGACCAGCACCACCGCGCCGTGCACCAGGCCGCCGCCGAGCACGCGGTCGAACTCGCCGATGCCGGTGCTGACGCGCGATTCCTCGCCGTGCTGCACGTCCTTGAGCGCGGTCACCGCCGGCGCGTCGGCGCGCCCGGCCCAACTGCTGCGGCGCGTGGCCGCGACGCCGCCGCCCTTAGCCGCGGGCTCGACCACGAACTCGCTAAGGGTGTTCCAGGCCCCGCACTCGCCGCACTGGCCCTGCCACTTGGTGTGGTCGGCGCCGCATTCGGAACAGACGTAGGCGGTGCGTGCCTTGGCGGCGGGCTTACTGGCGGGCTTGGACATGGCGACGAAGTGCGGAAACCGGCTAGCACTGTACCGGGATGGCGTCGCAACGCGCGAGACGGCAAGCGCCCGAACGCGCGTAGCCGGAGGCCGAGGGCGCGAGTAGGAGTTTCCCGACCCGGCGCTATCGCAACAAAGAACGCCCGACGCCAGCGATACCTAGGCCACGCCGAAACTCAGGCCGCCAGCGGCCGGTGATGCTCCGGGTACAGCGCCGGCAGCCAGCGCTGCGGCGTCGCCAGCAGGCCGGACACGTCGGCGCGCGCGACGATGCCGTAGCCGCGCGCGTCGATATCGGCGGCGATGCTGCGCCAGTCCAGGCGCGGCGCGGCCATCGCGCTTTCGACGGTCCAGCCGAAGCGCAGCGCGCCCAGGGCGAACATCTCGTCCAGCGGCAGGGGCCGCCCCGCGGGTGCGACCACATAGCCTTCTTCGTCGCCCACCACGAACACGTCCACACGCATCGAATCACTCCTTGCACAAACCTACGCCCGAGCGGTCCCACCGCTCGACGGCGCGCCATGGTGGCGATCGCGAAAGAAAAATTTCGTGAAAGAAAGATGGCCGATTGGTGAATCCTGCGGCCTGCGGCGCGATGGATCGCAGAACGATCCGTTCTCGCGCCATGCGCAGGCGTCGGCGCGACTCAGGCGGCTTCGAGACGGCTGAGCAGGCGCCGCAACACCAGCGCAAGCGTCCGCCGCGAGGATTCCATCGCGGCCAGGTAGTCGCCGGGACGCTCCTGCCCCATCGCGTGCTTGGCGGCGTTGACGGTGTCCAGCACCAGCACCACGCCGTCGGCGCCGACCATGTCGCTGAGCGAGCGCCGGTGCGCATCGAGACGGCGTTCGAGTTCGTAGTCCAGCCCGCGCCCGGCACGCGCGCTCACGCGGGCGAGCGTCGCATCCAGGCGCTGGACTTCGTCTTCGATCTGCGCGGACGTGTAATGCATGGACGGCGGTTCCTGTGAGGGCACGTCGGCGACGGCGGGCAACGAGGCTAGGCAGCGCGCGTCTCACCGGATGACACTGCAACGGCGGCGGGCACTTAGCGCTGGCAAATCTGACCGGCGCGGCCCACGCGGGTTCCGCGACCGTGCACGGTTCGATTCAGGCCTAGCTCACGTTGCGAACGTGGCGCGCGCGCGCAAGCGGACACGGCCGCACCGCCGTTGCCAGGCGGTGGCGCGTCGTCGTGCAAGCGTGTATGGCCAGGCGATCGCGCGACCGCCCGGCCCTGCGGCGCGATGCGCCGCTCAGCCCATCGCCTTGCGATGCTCGGGCTGTTCGGCGGTCTGCGCGGCCGCCAATTGAACCTGCGCCTGCGCGGGTACGGGCGCCTGCACCGCGACCGTGGCGGCGTCCTGTTCGCGCACGCCGCGCGCCTGGTTCTCGCTGACCATGGCGTAGTTCGGCCCGGTCGGCCCCTTGCTGCCGTCGAACACGAACATGTTGCGATCCGGCTGGCCGCTGGCGTCGACGATGGCGTTGCCGGGCTGGATGCCGGTCACGCCCTCGAACCCCTTCAACTTCGCGCCGGCATACAGATTGGCCGCGAGCTGTTCGTCGGCCATGCCGTGCGTGCGCATCGCCGCGACGACCTGCTGGTACATCGGGTCTTCGCGCATGCGCGCGACGTTGGGGTCGAGTGCGGCCAGCGCGGCGCGCGCCTCGCCGGGCGCCGCGTCGGGCGTCAGGCTGGCCTGGCGGCTGTCGGTGGACACCGCGCCCGGCGTCGGCAGCTTGGGGCCGATCACGTCGTCCGGCGACAGGCCGTGCTGGCCCACGCGCACGCGATCGCTCCACTCCATGCTGCCGCTGCTGTTCATCACCACCAGCTTGCCCTGATCCAGTTGCTGGCCGATCAGGTTGGCCAGTTGCTCGGGCGTGGCGTTGCGGTTGGCGGCGCCGATCTGGTTGCCGATGGAATTGTTGTACAGGTCCATCGCCTCGCGATTGGCCCAGTTGCCGGGCAGGCCTTCGTGCGCGGTGGTGAAGGCCTTGCCCCACTCCGGCCCGTATTCCTGCGCGAGCCGCGCGCTCCAGTAGGCATGGCGGAACGCGTCGCGGTGGCCGTCGTTGCCCTGCCACTCGCGCGCGCGGTCGGCGGGAACGCCGGCCGGCACCGCGTTGTCGGGGAAACGCCGCTCGCCTTCGGCGAAGGCCTCGCGCGCGATGTCGCGGAAACCGCTCAAGCCGACCAGGCCGCGATCGCGGGTGAGCCGGTCGAGCAGCTCGCCCTCGGTCTTGGTCATCTGCCGGCCGTCGGTGAACGGTATATCGATCGCGCCGAACGCGCGCGGACGATAGGTGATCACTTCATCGTCGGCGACCTGATAGTTGGTCCGAATGTCGTTGAGGTTGGGGCGTGGGTCCGACATCGCGCTCTCCTTTTCGCTTGCGTTCGTACGCCGCCGCGCGCCGCGCGGCCGGGAACCTTACCGGCGCGCCCAGCGGCGCGATGCCACGCGCCCGTCCTGGTAGCGGACCTCGTAATACTCTTCGTCGATGCCGGCATCGGAGACGCCGAGTTCGTAGATGTCGACGTGGGTCGCGCCGTCGCTGGAGTCCGGCTCGCCGAGCACGCCGATCACTTCCTCGCGCGTCATGCCGTCGGCGATCGCCTTGGTCAGCGCCGGCACCATCGCGCCGCGTTGGTTGTCCAGCGGCTTGGCGCCGCGTTGCGATTTCCAGGCAGCCGAATCGAAGTTCGCGTTCTCGTGCATGGCGCAGGCCGTCAAGAGGAAGGGAATGAGCAGGACGCCGATCCGCGCGCGCGGCGCGCATCGGGATAGGAACGCCAAGGTGATCGCTGGCTTGCGCATGAACCGTCCCTGGAGTGAAGGCGTCCGGACGGCCATGAGCCTAGCACGGCCGGTCGCGGCCGTGCCGGCACGCTGTCATACGCATGTTCGGCGCGATGTCGGCGCCCATCCTGGGTTGCGTTCGCGCCGACGCATCGTCCGCCGCGTGTGGGCTGGCGGCTCGAATCGGTGAAGTCCGTGAAGAGGGCCGCGACACTGCGCCCGGCGGGTCGTACGCGCGCCGCCTCGCGACGCGTCGGCACGCACTGCGGACGCAAACGCCGTCGGCCGCCTTGGCCGTTGGGCCGGCGCGTCCCTGCGGCCGGTCTGTGGGGCGAGTCGCCTGGGCTCAGGCGCTGAGCATGCGGATCGCGCTTTCGGTGTAACGGTCGAGGATGCGCGGCGTGCGGATCACCTTCACCAGCACCAGGATGCCTTGATAGCTGGTGGTCAGATGCTGCGCGAGCGCGCGCGGATCCTTGCCGCGCGGGATGCGCCCGGCGCTTTGCCCGCGACGGATCAAACGCAGGAACGCCGCCTCGAACTTGCGGATCCCGCGCGCGACCTTGCGGTGGATCTCTTCGTCGCTGGGACCGACTTCGATGGCGGTGTTGGTGAGCAGGCAGCCGCGGTGCTCGCCCATCGCCACGTCATAGGTCGAGGTGAACAAGGAGCGCACCGCCGCGGCCGGATCGTCGCCGCTCAGATGCGCGGCGATGCGGCGATCGACCACGTCCGCCAGGTAGTAGTCCATCGCGCTCAGGAACAAGTCCTGCTTGTTGCCGAACGCGTTGTACAAGCTGCCCGGCAACAGGCCGGTCGCCGCCTCGATGTCCTTCATCGAGGTGCTGGCGTAACCGCGCCGGCGGAACAGCTGACTGACCTCCCGCCGGGCGACGTCGACATCGAAACTTTTTCCTCTTGTCATGGCCCTGTATTCCTCCGCTGATTAGCTGTACTTGCATTTTGTATGAACGCTCAAATAAGATCGGTCCCATGGAGATTGTTTGAGCATACGCTCAAGTACGCAAGCGCCGGAGCCAGGGGACGCGCCAGGACGCGTGGAGTATCCGGAGTTCTAACCTAAGGAAGGGCATCAACATGGCAAGGCAAAAGCGCGCGCCGGCATCCGCCGGCCGTACGAGTGTGGGCAATGTTCCGGCGATCGCCGTCGTCGGCCTGGGTTGCCGGTATCCCGGCGCCGAATCCCCTACCCAGCTGTGGCAGAACATCCTGGCCCGCAGGCAGCAATTCCGGCCGATGCCGGACGTGCGCCTGCCGATGGCCGACTATCAGCACGACGATCCGCGCCACCCCGACACCACCTACGGCCGCCTGGCCGCGGTGATCGACGGTTATGAGTTCGACTGGGCCGGCCGCCGCATTCCCAAGGGCACCGCCGACGCCACCGACCTGGCGCATTGGCTGGCGCTGGACACCGCGCTGCAGATGCTGGAAGACGCCGGCTACGACGCCGCGCGCCTGCCGCGCGAAGGCACCCAGGTCATCGTCGGCAACACCCTCACCGGCGAGTTCACCCGCTCCAACACGCTGCGCGGACGCTGGCCGTTCGTGCGCAAGACCCTGCGCGCGGCCGCGCCCGCCGCGGGCATGCCGGCCGACATGCTGGAGCTGCTGGAACGGCAGATGGAATCGGTGTTCAAGTCGCCGTTCGCGCCGGTCACCGAGGACACCCTGGCCGGCGGCCTGGCCAACACCATCGCCGGACGCATCAGCAACTACCTCAACGTCAACGGCGGCGGCTACACCGTCGACGGCGCGTGCTGCGCCTCGCTGATCGCGGTGTATACCGGCGCGGCCAGCCTTGCCGCCGGCCAGAGCGATTTCGTGATCGCCGGCGGCGTCGACATCAGCCTGGACCCGTTCGAGCTGGTCGGCTTCGCCAAGACCGGCGCGCTCACGCCGACCGCGATGCGCGTGTACGACGCGCGCGGCAACGGCTTCATTCCCGGCGAAGGCTGCGGATTCGTCGGCCTCAAGCGCCTGGCCGACGCCGAACGCGACGGCGACAAGATCTACGCCGTGCTCGACGGCTGGGGCATGTCCTCCGACGGCCGCGGCGGCATCACCGCCCCCAGCGTCGACGGCCAGCACCTGTCGCTGGCGCGCGCGTACCGGCAGGCCGACACCGATCCGGGCGCGCTGGATTTCATCGAAGGTCACGGCACCGGCACCAGCCTGGGCGACAAGACCGAGTTGCTGGCGATCGCCAAGACCTTGGGCGGCGGCAGCGGCGGCGATCGCCACTGCGGCGTCACCTCGTTCAAGTCCATCGTCGGCCATACCAAGGCCGCGGCCGGTATCGGCGCCTTCATCAAGGGCGTGATGGCGGTGAACCAGCGCGTGCTGCCGCCGACCGCCGGCTGCGAGCAACCGCATCCGGTCTTCGCCGGCGAGGGCCGCACGATGTATCCGCTGCTGCGCGGCGAAGCGCGGCCGGCGCAGTCGCGCCTGCGCGCGGGCGTGTCGGCGATGGGCTTCGGCGGCATCAACGTGCACGTCACCCTGGCCTCGCCGCAGACGCCGCCGCAAGCCACGCTCAGCGGCGCGCTGGACGCGCGCGCCAGCATGGCGTCGGTGCAGAACAACGAGCTGTTCGTGCTGGCCGGCCGCGACCAGGCCGACCTGAGCGCGCGCGTCGCCGCCTTGCGCGAGCAGGCCCTGGGCATGAGCCAGGCCGAACTGGCCGACCTGGCGGCGCACTGCGCCGCGACGACCGCGCCGGCGCTGCGTTGCCGGGCGGCGGTGCTGGCCGCGACCCCGGCCGAGTTGCTCGAACGCCTGGACGCCGTCGCCCAGGCCTTGCGCCAGCCGCTGCCCGCGCAGCCGCGACTGGAACTGGCGCAGGGCTATGCGATCGGCCAGCGCGCGCAGGTGCCGCGCATCGGCTTCCTGTTCCCGGGCCAGGGTTCGCAGCAGTTGGGCATGGCGCGCGGCCTGATCGAACGCTACGGCTGGGCGCGCGACCTGTGCGCGCAGGCCCAGCGCTGGGCGGAAGAGGCCGGCACGCCCGGCCTGGCCGAAGCGATCTGGCCCAACCTCGACCGCCATCCGCTGCCGGCCGAACGCGAACCGCTGATGTTGGCGTTGCGCCAGACCGAACTCGCGCAGCCCGCCATCACCCTGGCCGCGCTGCTGTGGTTGCGCCAGCTCGAACACCTGGGCCTGCAGGCCGATTGTGTGCTCGGCCACAGCCTGGGCGAACTCACCGCCTTCCACGCCGCCGGCGCCTTCGAAGCGCGCGAGCTGATCCAGCTGGCGGTGCTGCGCGGCCAGCGCATGGCCGCGCGCGACGGCGCGGCCGGCGCCATGGCCAGCCTGGCCTGCGCGCGCGAACGCGCCAGCGCACTGCTGGAGGCCTGCGCCACGCACGGCTATGCGGTGCTGGCCAACATCAACAGCGACGAACAGACCATCGTCTCCGGCGAAGCCGCGGCGATCGAAGCGGTGATCGAGCTGGCCGAACGCGAGGGCGTGCGCACGCACCGCCTGGCGGTCAGCAATGCCTTCCATTCGCGCCTGGTCGAGGACGCCGCCGCGCACCTGCGCGAGCACGCGCCGCTGCCGGAGCGTCCGCTCGCGCTGACGCGCGAGCTGCTGTCGAGCTGCGACGGCCGCGCGGTCACGGCCGACTGCGCGTTGCGCGCGCACTTCGGCGAGCAGATCCTGCGGCCGGTGGAGTTCGTCACCGCCGCCAGCGAATTGGCGCGCCGTTGCGACCTACTGTTGGAAGTCGGCCCCGGACGCGTGCTGAGCCAATTGCTGGGCCGCATCTCCGGCGCCGGCGGCATCGCCTGCCTGCCGCTGGAAGGCGAGGCCGAAGGCCATGCCGATCTCAACCGCGCCCTCGCCGCCGCGCACGTGCACGGCGCCGACATCGCCTGGGATGCGTTGTACTCGGTACGCGTGCTGCGCCCGTTCGTGCCAGCCGCGCAACGTAGCTTCATCGTCAATCCCTGCGAGCGCCCGCTGGACGTGCCCGCCGCGATCCCGAGCCGCGCCCTGGCCGCCGCCAACCCCATCGACGCCCTCGCCCTGCCGCGCGCGGCCAACGCCGACGCGGCCGCGCCGCTGGCCGCCAACGGCGTCCTGGTCGACACCGCGATCGCGCACTTCCAGGACTACTTGGCGCAACGCGGCCAGTTCCTCGCCGACGTGATCCGCGCCGATCTGCGCGGCCTGGCGCCGCGCGCGCCCGAAACGATCGCGCCGGCGGTGATGGCGCCGCTGGTGGCGCAGACCGCCGCGCCCATCGCGCTGGCCGTCACGCCCGCTGCAGCGACGGCCGTTGCGACGGTGATGACTCAGCCGGCGCAATCCACCGCCGCGAGCGTGCTCGAACAGGTCGCGCAGGCGACCGGCTTCGCCGCCTCCACCCTGTCGCTGTCCATGAGCATGGGCAACGACCTCAATCTGGACTCGATCAAGGCCGGCGAAGTCGTGGCCCGTATCGCGCAGCGTTACGACCTGGGCGGCCGCTTCGATCCAGCCGACTTCGCCCAGCGCCCGCTGGCGGATCTGGTCGCGCAGATCGACGTCTTGCGCGAGCCGGCTGCGTCGGCAACGCAGGAAACCGCTGCCGACGTGCGCGCGCTGTTGCGGCGTCTGGTCGCGCAGGTCACCGGCTTCGCCGAGGCCAGCGTGCACGACGGCCTGCGCCTGACCGACGATCTCAATCTGGATTCGATCAAGGCCGGCGCCCTGATCGCCGACGCCGCGCGCGAGCTCGGCGTCGCCGGCCAGCTCGATGCCAGCGAACTGGCCGGCGCCGATCTGGACACCATCGCCACCCGCCTGGAGCAACTGCGCCCCGTAATCGCTGCACCGACCGCCGCAGCGACGCCGAACGGCAACGCCTTGGCGTTGCTGACCGCGGCGCTGGCGCGACTGACCGGCTTCGCGCCGGCGCAGATCGCACCGGAGCTGCGCATGGTCGACGATCTGAACCTGGATTCGATCAAAGCAGGCGCGGTGGTGGCGGAAGTCGCCGGCGCGCTCGGCCTGGCCGGCTCGGTCGACCCCAGCGAACGCGCGGGCGCCAGCATCGGCGAGCTGGCGCAGTGGCTGCAATCGCTGGCCACGCCCACCGCCGCCGCGATCCCCTCGCCCGCTCCGGTGCACGCGAGCGCCGAGGCCGACGCGCCGACCTGGGCGCGCGCCTACACCCTGACGCTGGCGGCGGAACCGGCCGCGGTCACGGCCCTGCCCGAACTGCAGGGCGCGCGCGTGTTCCTGCAGGCGCACGCGGACGACGCACGCCTGGCCGAAGCCCTGAGCGCACGCCTGAGCGAGGCCGGCGCGCAGGTGCTGCGCGAAGAATCCGAACTCGGCGAGGCGGCGCTGGATCATTACGTCGCGCTGCTGCCGCAGGTCAGCGCCTTGCACGGCCACGCCCAGGCCGAAGACGTGCCGGCGCTGATCGCGCCGCTGCACCGCGCCGCCGACGCCGCCCTGCGGCTGCGCTGCCGCAGCCTGGCGTTCGTGCAATTCGGCCTAGGCAGCGATTTGCGCGAGCGGTCCGGCGCGCGCGCGTCCGACGCAACGCGCTCCGGCACGGTCTCGCTGGACGGTTCCTGCGCGCAGGCCTTCGCCGCCAGCGTGCACCTGGAACGCACAGACTGGGCGCTGCGCGTGCTCGACTTCGACGCACTCGCGCGCGACGCCGACATCGCCGCCGACCTGCATGCCGCGCTGGACGGCGAGCCGGGCTACCGTGCGGTGCACATCGACGCCGAACGCCAGCGCTGGCGCTTCGTGCCGCGTGTGCTCGACAGCGCGGCGCTGCCGCCGCGTCCGATCCAGTGGTCGGCCGACGACCTGGTGCTGGTGACCGGCGGCGGTAAGGGCATCACCGCCGAGCTCGCATTCGCCTTCGCCCAACGCACCGGCGCCTGCATGGCGCTGGTCGGCAGCACGCCGCTGCGCAGCGGCGACCCCGGCAGCGCCGAGGTGGAAGCCACCCTGGCCCGCTACGCCGCCGCCGGCCTGCCCGCGCGTTACTACGCTTGCGATCTGGGCAACCGCGACGCCGTCGCGGCCCTGGTCGAGGAAATCCACCGTCGCGACGGCGCGATCACCGGCGTGCTGCACGGCGCCGGCCACAACAAGCCGCGACGCGTCGAACAGGCCACGGCGCAGCAGGCGCTGGACGAGATCCGGCCCAAGCTGTGCGGCCTGCTGCACCTGTGCGAAGCGCTGGAATCGCAGCCGCCGAAGATCATCGTCGCGCTGGGCTCGATCATCGGCGTCACCGGCATGCCGGGCAACGCCTGGTACGCGTTCTCCAACCAGGCGTTGGACGCCGCGCTGGCGAACTTCCAGTCGCGCCACGCCGGCACCGCGGTGCTGACCCTGGCCTACAGCGTCTGGGCCGAGGTCGGCATGGGCGCGCGCCTGGGCAGCGTGCAGCGCCTGGCCCAGCAAGGCATCAGCGCGATATCCAGCGCGGCCGGCATCGAACAGTTCCTGGCCCTGGTCGGAAACCGAACGCCGTCGCGTCAGGTCATCGTGGCCGGACGCCTGCACGGCCTGGACACCTGGCAGCCGGATCGCAGCGCCTTGCAGCGTCCGGCACGCTTCCTCGAACGCGTCGACGTGTTCGAGCCGGGCGTGGAACTGATCGCGCGCGCGCAGTTGGATCTACGCAGCGATCTCTACCTGCGCGACCACTACTACCGCGGCGTCTACCTGTTCCCGACCGTGTTCGGCCTGGAAGCCATGACCCAGGCGGCACTGGCGGTGGCCGGCGGCGAGGTCGGTCCCAGCTACCGTTTCGAATCGGTGCAGCTGGAACGGCCGATCGTGGTCGACGGCGGCCGCGGCACGCAGATCGAACTGCGCGCTTGGGTGCGTCCGCGCACCGACGCCAGCGAACCCTTGCGCGTCGAGGTCGGCATCCGCACCGAGCAAAGCGGCTTCAAGCGCGACCACTTCGCCGCCGTGCTGGTGCTGGAGCCGCTGGCACCGGCCGTGGACACGCAGTTGCCGCAACCGCTGGAGCCGCTGGACCAGCTCGATCCGGCCGTCGACCTGTACGGCGGCCTGCTGTTCCAGGGCGAGGTGTTCCAGCGCCTGCGCACGGTCTACGACCTGGACCGCGACGGCTCGCAGACGCGCATCGCGCGCCATCTGGATGCGCGCTATTTCGGCGACGGCCTGCCCGCCGCGCTGGCCGCCGGCGATCCCTCGTTCCGCGACGGGTTGCTGCAGACCGCGCAGTTGTCCGAACAGGGCCAGTTCCTGCCCGTCGGCATCGCCGCGATCGAGGTCCACGACCGCGCGGGCGCGATCGACGGCGCCCTGCGCGTGCACAACCGCATCACCGCGCGCAGCGCCGACACGCTGGAATGCGAGGTCACCGCTTACGACGACCAGGGCCGCATCGTCGAGCGCCTGCTCGGCTACCGGCTCAAGCGCATGCACCTGGATCTGGCTTCGCCGCAGCCCGAAGACTGGCGCGATCCCAGCCAGCGCGACCGCCGCCTGCTCGAGGCCGCGCTGCAACGCGCGTGTTCGGCGCTGGGCGCGCGGCCGCCGCAGCTGGCGTTCGCGTTCGCGCCGCACCTGTCGCGCATGGACCGCGCGCGCCGCCGCCTCAGCGAACTGCCCTTGTTCCTGGACGCGATCAACACCGTGCTGCCGGTCGGCGAGCGCGCGCTCAGCGGCGAGCTGGAAGTGCACTGGGACGACAGCGGCAAGCCGCTGCTGGCCGGCCTGCAGGACCGTCGCCTGGGCCTGTCGTTGTCGCATGACGAAAGCCACTGCCTGGCGATCTGCGGACCGGAACCGCAGGGTTGCGACATCGAGCCCGTGGTCGCGCGCGAGCAGGACACCTGGCGCGCCCTGCTCGGCGACGCGCGCATGCCGCTGATGCGCGCGCTGATGGCGGCAGGCGACGAACGCGATATCGCCGGCACGCGTCTGTGGTGCGCGCTGGAAACCGCGCGCAAGGCCTTGGGCGCCGGCACCATCGCGCTGGAACTGGGCGCGCGCGACGGCGATGCGGTGGCCTGGTCGGCCGCCATCGGCGAAGCGCGCGCGGCGCTGATCACCTTCCCGATGACGCCGACCCGGCCGCGGCCGAAAATGTTCGCCTTCACCGTCGCCACCGTAAGCGCGGACGAGGCGACCGCCACCGCGCGCATCGCCGCAGCGGCGACGCTGCCGGCAGCGCTGCCGCCCGGCGCCAGCGACGACGACAGCCTGCGCCTGTACACCGGCCAGGGCGGCTACGGCGAAACCTACACCGCCAGCCGTTTCCGCGTGCCTTTCAAGGACGTGACCAGCCGCCGCCATGGCCTGAGCTTCCCGGTGTTCGCCGACTGGATGGGCAACCTGCGCGAACTCAGCATCGTCGGCATCGGACGCGAGCTGGTGCCGGATTTCACCTCCGGCGCCTGGGGCATGGTCACCAACCACTCCGACATCGCCATCGTCGGCGACGCCGCCTGCCTGGACCGCGTCGAGGGCCGGCTGTGGATCAGCCGCGTCTACGGCAAGCTCGACTCGTCGGTGGACATGCATTTCGACTGGGTGCGTATCGGCGAGGACGGCAGCGAAAGCCGCATCGCCTACAGCAACATGGCCACCACCTGGGTCGCGATCAAGGGCCATGGCCAGGTCGAATTGGCGCCGTTCCCCGACTACCTGCGCGACTTCACCCGCGGCTACCTGCCGGTGGCGACGTTGCCTAGCGCCCCGGTCGAACTGCGCCGGCCGATGAGCGAGCCGCTGGCCGCGCTGGCGTTCGCGGGCGCGCCGCTGTACACCGCGCCGGCGGCGCCGAGGGTGGAACCGGAACTGGCCAGGCGCGTGTTCGCGACCTCGCTGGAAGAGTCCAACCTGGTCGGCAACATCTACTTCTCGAACTACTACCACTGGCAGAGCCGCCTGATCGACCGCTGTCTGTACGCGCTGGCGCCGGAGCTGTTCCGCGACAGCGCCGGCGGCTCCCTGCACTGCATGCGCAGCAAGGTGCAGCACCTGCGCGAGGCCATGCCGTTCGACGACATCGAAGTCTCGATGGCGCTCAAGCAGCTGTATGCGAACGGGCTGCGCCTGCATTTCGAGTACCACCACCGCGCCGCCGACGGCCGCCTGACCAAGCTGGCGGTCGGCGAGGTCGACTGCGTGTGGGTCGCCGGTTCCGGCGAGGCCGCCGCCCTGCCGGAGCCGATCCGCGCCGGTCTGCTCGCGCATTGCGAAGGCCGCCTGGCCGGGGTCGCCTGAGCATGGCGAAGATCCTGCACGAGCGCATGACGGTCGACGAGCGCGAGGAGTTCGTCGTGCTGCTGATCGGCATGCGCATCAATCGCTGGTGGAAGGTCCACAAGTGGTTGCCGGTGGCCTGGTCGATGCGTCGCATGGTGCGCCAACTCGGCGCCATGCCCGGCGACACCGGCTATCTCGGCGGCGAGTACCGCAGCGTCGGCAATCCGATCGTGTTCGTGCAGTACTGGCGTTCCTACGACCGGCTGGAGGCCTATGCCGCCAATCGCGAGCTCGCGCACCAGCCGATGTGGGGCTGGTTCTTCAAGGCGATCGCGCTCAAGGGCGATGTCGGCATCTACCACGAGGCGTACCGGATCGCGCCGGGCAATTACGAATCGGTCTATCTCAACATGCCGCCGTTCGGCCTGGGCCGGATCTTCGACCTGGTGCCGGCCGCGCGCGGCATGAAGACCTCGCGCGGACGCATGGACAAGTTGCGCGACGCGCCCCAACCCGCCGAGCAGCCCGCGCCGGAGATCGCCTAGCCCGACGGCACCGCCGTCCCGGCCGCCGGCCTCGCGCCGGCGCCGATCGCAAATACCAACCGCAAGCACGAATCGCAAAACAAGGGAGTGTGCGATGAAGCAACAGCAAGCCCAGGGAGTGGTCGTGGTCGGCGCCAGCATCGCCGGTTGCGCGACGGCGATCCTGTACGCGCGCCGCGGCATACCGGTGACGGTGGTCGACAAGCGCCGCAGCGCCGATTTCCACAAGCCGATCTGCACCCACTACATCCAACCCTGCAGCCTGCCGGCCTGGCAGGAACTGGGCATCTACGACGCGCTGGCCGACGCCGGCGCGGTGCGCAACACCATCGCCATCTACACCCGCTGGGGCTGGATCCCGAACGCGGCGCTGGGCGAGGCGCACGCGACCAACCTTCGCCGCCAGACGCTGGACCCCCTGCTGCGCGCGACCATGCTGGCCACGCCCGGCGTGACCTACATCGACGGCCACAGCCTGCGCGAGACCGTGCGCAACGCCGCCGGCACGGTGGTGGGCGCGCGCTTTGAAACCAGTTCCGGCGAAACGCGGGAACTGCCCTGCGCCTTGCTGGTCGGCGCCGACGGCCGCGAATCCACCCTGGCCGAGATCGCCGCCGTGCCCACGCGCGAGTGGCCCAACCAGCGCTTCTCCTGTTTCGCCTTCTACCGCGGCATCCGCAACGAGGCCCGCGACGTCTCCAAGATGTGGATGCTCGATCCCTACATCGCCTACCAGTTCCCCAACGACGACGACACCACCCTGATCGCGCTGATGCCGACCAAGGACCGTGTCGAGGATTTCAAGGCCGATCGCGAGCGGCATTTCCGCGCCATCGTCGACGCGTTGCCCAGCGGCCCCGATCTCAACGGCGCCGAACGCATCAGCGAATTCATGATCAACACCAAGAACACCATGCTGCTGCGCGAACGCGCGCCGGCCGGCGTGGCCTTGGTCGGCGACGCGCTGATGACCACCGATCCCCTGCACGGCTTCGGGATTTCCTGGGCCGCGCTGTCGGCCTCGGAACTGGTCGCGCAGACCGCGCCGGCGCTGCTCGCCGGGCGCTCGACCGAACGCGAGGTCGCCGCCTACGAGCGCGCGCGCCGCAACGAGGTCTGGCCGCATTTCAAGATCATGGCCGAAATGGCCCGCGCCGAACCCATGCCGCGCGCGCAGCAACTGCTGTTCAGCGCCGCCACGCGCGACGACGCCATGGCCGGCATCGTCCAACGCTTCCTCGCGGGCACCACGGGCACGCGCGAACTCCTCTCCCCTGGGACGTTCGCGCGTGCCCTATCCGTGACCGCCCGCCACTGGATGGGGCGCAACCGCGCCCCCGCCACCGCCACCGCCGAAACCTGACCCCCAACCGAACCGGAGCTCCACCGATGAAAGCACTGATGATCGTCACCAGCCACGCACGCCTCGGCAACACCGGCAACGCCACCGGCCTGTTCCTGTCCGAGCTCAGCCATCCCTACGACGTGTTCCAGGCACAGGGCTACCAGGTCGATGTCGCCTCGCCGGCCGGCGGCGATGCGCCGGTGGATCCCAACAGCCTCGGCGACGAAGCGATCAAGGCACGCGTCTCGCTGGCCTCGAACACCCTGCGCCTGGCCGACGTCAACGTCGCCGAGTACGACGCGGTGTACCTGGTCGGCGGCCACGGCACCATGTTCGACCTGCCCGGCAACAGCCACCTGCAGCAGTTGCTCAGCGACGCCGACGCCAACGGCAAGGTCATCGCCGCGGTCTGCCACGGCCAGTCCGGCCTGGTGAACGTGCGCCGCGCCGACGGCAGCTACCTGCTCGACGGCCGCCGCGTGACGTCCTTCAGCAACGAGGAAGAAGGCATCGTCGGCCTGACCGGCGTGGTGCCGTTCCTGCTGCAGGACAAGCTGGTCGAGCGCGGCGCCGACTACCGCAGCGGCCCGGCCTGGGGCGAGCACGTGGTCAGCGACGGCCGCCTGGTGACCGGGCAGAACCCGGCCTCCGCCGCGGGCGTCGCGCAGGCGGTCTGCCAACTGCTGCGCCAGCACGCCGACTCGGCGCTGGAAGCCACCGCATGACCGCCGTCGAACTCGCGCAGCGCTACATCCACGCCTGGAACGAACGCGACTTCGCCGCGTTCGGCGAAATCTTCGGCGCCGACATCAGCTACCTCGACCCCATCGTCGGCCCGACGCCGATCCCGCTGCCGGCCATGTCGGACTACGTGGGCCAGCTGATCGCCGCGTTCCCGGACCTGCGCTTCGAAGTCGAGCGCATCCGCGACGGCGGCGACTTCGCCCTGTTCGAGTGGGTGATGCACGGCCGCAACACCGGCGACAGCGACGCCCATCCGGCCACCGGCCGCAGCGTCGCCCTGCCCGGCGTGGACGTGCTGGAGATCCGCGACGGCCGCATCCACGCCATCCGCGCCTACTTCGACCGTCAGGCCTACACCGACGCCCTCGGCCTCACCAACCCGGCCACCGTGGACCCGCCGCTGGCGGCCACGGCCTAACGGAGATCCCTATGAAGCTCTACACCGCCATCGCGCTGGCAGCCTTGCTGTGCGCGGGCAATGCCCTGGCGTCCGACCACAAGGAAGCGCCGTCGGTGGCCGCCGATCCGTCCACCGACATCGCCGACCTGTACGCCTTCCTCAATCCGCGCGACCACAGCCGCCTGGTGCTCAGCATGACCGTCGGCCCCTCGACCGCGCCGGAGATGTCGCGCACCTACCAGTTCTCTTCGACCGCGCGTTATCTGTTCAAGGTCGACAACGACGGCGACTACCTCGCCGATCATGAGATCGAAGTGCGCTTCAGCGACGAACAGTTCCCGCAGTTCAACGCCACCGGCACGCTGATGCCCAGCCAGCAGTTCGTCACCAGCTTCAGCGACCGCGTGCGGCCGATCCGCGGACCGGTCACGCCGTCCTCGCAGGTGCTGCCGATCCCGCTGGCGCCGATCGTGAGCACCGGCCAGCGCGGCATCCAGGTGTTCGCCGGCCAACGCGACGATCCCTTCTTCTTCGACAGCACCGGCTCGTTCCGCGTACTCAACGGCCGCCAACCCAAGTTCAGCGCCGCCATCGACCGCAACGCCGGCTTCAACGTCTCGGCGATCGTGATCGAGCTGCCGCTGAACATGTACTACCGCGGCCGGCCGCTGCACATCTGGTGCAGCACCGAGAAGCCGGAGTTCAGCGGCGGGCGCTACCGGTGGAAGCAGATCCAGCGCGACGGCAATCCGGCGATCAAGGCGGTCTACATCACCGCGCCGTACAAGGATCTGTTCAACGCCTCCGAGCCGGTCGACGACCCGGCCAACTTCTCGCAGCTGATCGCCGGTTCGGCGCGCTACCTGTTCCAGGTCAACGACGAGGACTTGGCCAAGTTGCTGGCGATCGTATCGCCGGACGTGCTGCGGCTGGATCCGACCAAGCCGATCCGCCTGCCCAACGGCCGCGGCCCGGACGACGACATCGATCCGCTGTTCTGGTTCAACCTCAATCGCTCGATCGCCTACGCCCCGGGCCAGCTCGACGGCGTCGCGGCCAACGACGTGCCCAACAGCTGGTTCTTCCCCTATCTGGCGCCGCCGCATACCGCGCCGATGTACTGACCGCAACGCGCCCGCCGCGCGGCGGGCGCGACCCACTTTGACCGCATCCTTACCGGAGCCCGTGCCATGAATCACACGACTCACCGATCCCGACGCGCGATCGGTTGGGCCTTGGGCCTGCTTGCGCTAGTCGCCGGCCTGGCCCACGCCGGCGACCACCGCGAAGCCCCGCGCATCGCCGACCAGCCCACCCTGGACGTCCAGGATTTCTACAGCTTCATCAGCCCCTCCGATCCGGGCAAGCTGGTGATGGTGATGACCGTCAACGGCTTCGCCCTGGGCCCGCCGGCGCACACCTATCTGTTCTCCGACCGCGGCCGTTACAAGTTCCACATCGACAACGACGGGGATGCACGCACCGATCACTTGGTGTCGATGCGCTTCAGCCGCGAGGAATACGCGACCTTCACCAGCGAAACCGACTACAAGTCGCAGAAGTTCTTCGCCGGCTTCTCGATGGGTCCGCAGCGCCTGCTGTCGGGCATGACCACCCCGGCCAGCCCGGTGTTCGACCGGGCGTTTCCGCCGGTGATCGTCGAAGGCGGCGGCGCGCGTGTGTTCGCCGGCACCCGCGACGATCCGTTCTTCTTCGACGTGGTCGATTCCGACCGTACCTTCGCCGGCGTGCAGCCCAAGTTCCGTTCCGGCAAGGACCGCTTCGCCGGTTACAACGTATCGGCGATCGTGGTCGAGATCCCGCTGGCCTCGGTCTACCGCGGCCGCCCGCTGCGCCTGTGGGCGACGGTGGACGAGCGCGGCCTGGACGGCCGTTGGCGGCAGGTGCAACGCGTCGGCAATCCGGCGGTCAAGGGCGTCTACGTGCCCGACACCATGACCGCGCTGTTCAACGCCACGTCGCCGCATCAGGACGCGCGCCTGTTCAAGAGCACCATCCAGAACAGCGCGCGCACGCTGTTCCGCCTGGACGAAGCGACCGTAGGCCAGCTCACCCGGATCCTGGTGCCAGACACCCTGACCCTGGACCCGCGCCAGCCGACGCGCTCGCCCAACGGCCGCGCCCTGGACGACGATCTGGACCTGATGTTCTGGTTCAACCTGCAGGCCCCGATCGCCTACGCGCCCGGCGATCTCGACGGCGTGCGCCGCAACGACGTGCCCAACAGCACGCGCTTCCCGTACCTCGCGCCGCCGCACGTGCTGGCCGAGTGACCGCGCCCACCGTCTCTCCGATCAGGCACGCATGAGCTCCGAATCGCCTTACCTCGACTACGTATTGGAACTGCTCGCGCCGCATGGCGAGGTGCGCTCCAAACGCTTCTTCGGCGGCACCGGTCTGCTGGCTCACGGCCAGCAGTTCGGCATGGTCATGAAGGATGCCCTGTACTTCTGTGTCAGTGCCGGCAACCGCCGGCACTTCGAGGCGCGGGGCATGGGGCCGTTCTCTTACGCCACCCGCAAGGGCCGAGTCGAGGTGAAGCGCTACTACGAAGTGCCGGCCGACGTGATCGAGGAGCCGGAGCTGCTAAGGGAATGGCTGCACCGGGCCATGGGCGACGCCGCCGGCTGAGTCCAGGTCCGGTGCCCGCCGGCCGCATCACCGCAAACGAGGACACCCCCCGCATGGAACGCCCCACGCATGCGCGCGCCGCATGCCTCGCCGCGCTGCGCCGCCACGCAGCGCGCATCGCCGCCGCGCTGTTACTGGCGACGCTAGCCACGGTATCGCAAGCCGGCCCGCGCACGCCCGCGCGCGACGACGAAGTCCTGTTGCGCCTGCCGCCGGCACGCGGCCAGGCCGACACGCGCCTGCGCCTGCTGGCCGCGAAACTGGAGCGCCAGCCGCGCGATGCCGCGGTGGCGGCGGAGCTAGCCGAACTCTATCTGGGCCTGGCTGCGCGTACCGACGACGCGCGCTACTACGGCTATGCCAAATCGGCGTTGCGCCCCTGGCTGAGCGCCGGCCGTCTGCCGCCGTCGCTGTTGCGCAGCCGCATCGCGGTGCGTCAGTACTACCACGAGTTCGCCGGCGCCCAATCCGATCTGCGCCAGCTGCTCGCGGCGGCACCCGACGACAGCCGCGCCTGGTTCGAACTCGCGCTGCTGCGCCTGGGCGACGGCGACAGCGCCGCCGCCGCGCGCGCATGCGAGGCGATCGCCGGCCTCGATGCCGTAGAAGCCGAACTGTGTCTGGCTTACCTCGACGCCAACGGCCGCGACCTCGCCGCCGGCGAGCGTCGCTTGAACCACCTCGCCGCACGCATCCCCGACACCCGCGCCGGGTTGCGCCGCTGGGCTTGGCTGGCCGCAGCCGACGCCTCGGCGCGACTGGGCCGGCCCGACCAGGCCGAAGCGGCCTACCGCCGTGCCCTGCCGCTGGCGCCGGCCGCCCACGACACGCTGATGGCCTACAGCGACTTCCTGCTCGAACGCGCGCGCCCGCGCGAAGCGCTGCAACTGCTGGCCGCCGCGCCCGACACCGTCGCCGTCGCCACCCGCCGCGCGCTCGCCTTGCATGCGCTCAAGGACGCGCGCGCCCTCGCCGCGCGGCGCGATCTGGCCGCACGCCTGCGCCAGCGCGTCCTGCTCGGCGACTCGCCCTACTACCCCGAAGAGATCCGCGCGCAGCTGCTGTTGTTCGACGACCCACCCGCCGCGCTAGCCTTGGCGCACGCGCAATGGCGCCTGATCAAATCGCCGCTGGCGGCGCGTCAGCTGCGCGAAGCGGCGGCCGCCGCCGCCGACGGCGTCACCCTGGCGCAGCTGAACGAATGGCTGCGCCGCAATCCCGGCGCGGCCTCGCAGGCGCACGTCAGCGGGGTCGCCCATGCGCGCGGCTAAGCGTGTCTTCGCCTGCCTGCTGCTGGTGCTGTGCGCGCAGATCGCGCCCGGCTATGCGCATACCAACAGCCTGGCCTACCTGGACCTGCAGGCGCAGGGCGAGGATCTGCGGCTGCAATGGTCGGTCGCGCTGACCGATCTCAACGAAGTCGCCGACCTGGAACTGGACCGCGACGGCGACCGCGCCATCACCTGGGGCGAGCTGCGCGCCAACGCGGCGCCGATCGCCGCCGTGTTCGCGCGCGAGGTGCAACTGGAGCAGGCCGGTCACGCCTGCCTCGCGACCGGCGCGCCGGGCCTGCGCGTCGACAGCCATCAGGGCGAGCCCTACGCCGTGCTCGACCTGCGCTACCGCTGCCACGTCGGCCTGGACGCGCTGCAGCTGCGCTACGGCTTCCAGGCGCGGCGCGACGCCCAGCACCGCGCGATCGTGACCGTGCGTTCCGCGCAGGGCGAGGCGCGCACCTCGGTGGCGGCGCCCGATGGCGGCATGCTGCAGCTGGAGCTCGGCCGCAGCTCGGCCTGGAGCGCATTCGCGGGCTTCGTGAAGTACGGCTTCCAGCACATCCTGGAAGGCTGGGACCATGTGCTGTTCGTGCTGGCGCTGGTGCTGTCGGCGATGCGCGCGCGCGAACAGGACGGCGCGATGGTCGCGGTGCGCAGCCGCGCCTGGGGCCTGCTGAAACTGATCACCCTGTTCACCCTCGCGCATTCGCTGACCCTGGTGCTGGCGGCGCTGCAATGGGTGAGTCTGCCCTCGCGCCTGATCGAGGCCGGCATCGCCGCCTCCATCGTGGTCACCGCCGCCAACAACCTGGTGCCGTTCCTACGGCCGCGCTGGGAAGCGGCACTGGTGTTCGGCTTCGGGCTGCTGCACGGGCTGGGCTTCGCTGCCCTGCTCAGCGACCTGCTGCTGTCGACCACGCACCGGGTCACCGCGCTGGCCGGCTTCAACATCGGCGTCGAACTCGGACAGTTGGTGGTGGTCGTGCTGGCGCTGGCGGCGTTGGGCGCGATTTCGCAGCTGGGCCTGCGCCGCTCGCCATGGCTGCGTCAGCGCGTCACCGCGGTCGCGTCGCTGGCCACGGCCTGCGCTGGCGCGGTGTGGTTCGTGCAGCGCGCGTTCTGACGATACGCAACACGACGACACGGAGGTCGCCGCAATGAAACAGATCCGATTACAGGGCGAAGGCGCGGCGCACGAGGTGGTGCGCTGCGTCGATGCCGACCCGCCCGCGCCGCTGCAGCCCGACGAGGTGCGGGTGCAGGTGCTGGCGTTTCCGATCAACCAGGCCGACCTGCTGACGCTGCAAGGGCGCTACGCCGGCGCCGCGACGGAGCCGGCCACGCTGGGCCTGGAGGCGGTGGGCCGGGTGATCTCGGTCGGCGCGCAGGTCGATCGCCTGCGCGTGGGCGAACTGGCGATCCTGCTCGGCCAGCGCAACTGGTCGGAGCTGCGTCAGGTGCACTGGTCGCAGGCGATGCCGGTGCCGTCCTCGGTGGATCCGCTGCAACTGGCGATGCTGAAGGTCAATCCCGCCACCGCCGCGATGCTGCTGACGCGTTTCGTCGCCCTCGATCACGGCGATTGGATCGTGTTCAACGCCGCAAATTCCGGCGTCGGCCGCAGCCTGATCCAGCTTGCGCGCCTGCTGGGCGTGCGCACCGCGGCGCTGGCGCGGCGCGCGGAGCTGCTGCCGGCGCTGCGCACGCACGGCGCCGACCTGGCCCTGCTCGACGACGAAGAGGCGCCAGCCGCGGTGCGTGCGGCCGTGGGCGATGCGCGCCTGCCGCTGGCGGCGGACGCGGTCGGCGGCAGCGCCACCGCGCGTCTGCTGGCCTGCCTGGACGATCGCGGCAGCCTGGTCTGCTACGGCGGCCTGCAGGGCCAGCCCTGCGCGATCGACGTGCGCGACCTGGTGTTCCGCGACATCCGCGTGCACGGCTTCTGGCTGACCCGCACGCTGGCCGAGAGCGACTACGAACAGCTGGTGCCGCTGTACCGCGAACTGGGCGACTGCATGCGCGCCGGCCGTCTGCAGCTGCCGGTCGCGCACCGCTATCCCATGCACGCCATCGCCGACGCCATCGCCGTGGCCGCTCTGCCCGGCGACGGCAAGGTCCTGGTCACCACGCCCGCCTATGCCGAATGGACCGACACCGTCGCGCCGCGAGCCTCCCAGCGCGCCGCCGTGCCGGTCGAGCGCGTCGAAATCGCCCCTTAATCCCAGGTGTTCCCCATGTCCCTGCTCGAAACCGAACGCGTGTTGAGCGTGCGTCACTGGACGCCCAACTACTTCAGCTTCACCACCACGCGCGATGCCGGGCTGCGCTTCCTCAGCGGCCAGTTCGTGATGATCGGGCTGCCCGTCGACGGCAAGCCGCTGCTGCGCGCGTACTCCATCGCCTCGGCGCATTGGGAGGAGGAACTGGAGTTCTTCAGCATCAAGGCCCCGCAAGGTCCGCTGACCTCGCGCCTGCAGCGCCTGCAGGTCGGCGACGAAGTGCTGATCCGGCGCAAGCCCACCGGCACCCTGCTGGTCGACGATCTGCTGCCGGGCCGCAATCTCTACCTGCTCGCGACCGGCACCGGTCTGGCGCCGTTTCTGGCGGTGATAAAAGACCCGGCCACCTACGAACGCTTCGAGCGCGTGATCCTGGCCCACGGCGTGCGCCACGCCCAGGACCTGGCCTATCAGGACCGCATCCGCGAAGAGCTGCCGCGTCACGAGCACTTGGGCGAAACGATTTCGCGGCAGCTGCTGTACTACCCGGCGGTCACGCGCGAGGCGCATCCGCATCGCGGGCGCCTCACCGAACTGCTGGACAGCGGCCGCATGGCCGCCGACCTCGGCCTGGAACCGCTGGACCCGCAGTGCGATCGCGCCATGATCTGCGGCGGCCCGGCCATGCTCGAAGACCTGCGCCGCATCCTCGACGCGCGCGGCTTCGTCGCCGCGCCGCGCATCGGCGTGCCCGGGCACTACGTCTACGAACGCGCGTTCGTGGAGAAGTGAGCATGCACCGCAGCTTGTTCGCCTTGAGCCTATGCCTGCCGCTGTCGCTGCCGGCGATCGCCGCCGAAACCGACGACGACGCCACCACCCTGGACACCCTCACCGTATCCGGGCGCCGCGCCAATCTCGTCGGCGCCGCCATCAGCGCCTCCGAGGGGGTGGTCGGCCCGGACGAGATCGACGAGCGCCCGCGCCTGCGGCCCGGCGATCTGCTCGAATTCGTGCCGGGCCTGGTCGCCACCCAGCACTCGGGCAGCGGCAAGGCCAACCAGTACTTCCTGCGCGGATTCAATCTGGATCACGGCACCGATTTCGCCAGCTTCGTCGACGACATGCCGGCCAACCTGCGCAGCCACGGCCACGGCCAGGGCTACACCGACCTCAATTTCCTGATCCCGGAAACCGTGCAGGAATTGTCGTACCGCAAAGGCCCGTACCACGCCGACGTCGGCGACTTCTCCTCGGCCGGTTCGGCGCGCTTCGGCCTGGCCGACCGCGTACCGCGCGGTGTCGCCCAGCTGGAACTGGGCCGCTACGGCCACCAGCGCGCGCTGCTGATGGACTCCGCGTCCGCGGCCGGCGGCGACTTGCTTTACGCGGTAGAACTGCAGCGCTACGACGGCCCCTGGACCGACCTGGACGAGGACGTGCGCAAGCGCAATCTGCTGCTGCGCTACAGCGCCGATGTCGGCGGCGGTCGCGCGCACCTCAACGTCATGGCTTACCGCAACCGATGGAATTCGCCGGACCAGATTCCGCAGCGCGCGGTCGTCAGCGGACTGATCTCGCGCTACGGCCAGATCGATCCCAGCGACGGCGGCGATAGCTCGCGCTACAGCCTCTCCGGCGGCTGGCACGGCCCGGCCTGGGGCGGCGAACTGGAAGCCAGCGCCTACGCCATCGCCTACCGCATGAGCCTGTGGTCCAACTTCACCTACTTCCTCGACGACCCGGTGAACGGCGATCAGTTCCGTCAGCTCGACGACCGCCGCCTCTATGGCTTCGACCTCGCCCAGCAATGGCAGCCGGGTCGCAGCCGCTGGCGCATCGGCGCGCAGGGCCGCTACGACGACATCGACCGCGTCGGCCTGTTCCGCACCCGCCAGCGCCGCACCTTGTCCAGCGTGCGTGACGACCGCGTCGACGAACGCAGCCTGGGCCTGTACGCCCTGCACGAGTTCCATTTCAGTCCCGACCTGCGCAGCTACCTCGGCCTGCGCCACGACCGCTATCGCTTCGAGGTCGACAGCGATCTGACGGCGAATTCCGGCGTGCGCAGCGCCGGCCGCAGTTCGGTCAAGGCCAGCCTGGCCTACCGCCCCGGCGACGCGGTCGATCTATACGCCAGCTACGGCACCGGCTTCCACTCCAACGACGCGCGCGGCGCGGTGCTGCGCATCGATCCGGTCAGCGGCGAGCCCGCCGACCGCGTCGACCCGCTGGTCGGGTCACGCGGCGCCGAACTGGGTGCGCGCCTGCACCTGAGCGACCGCCTGCAGAGCACCGTCGCGCTGTGGACGCTGCGGCTGGATTCGGAACTGCTGTTCGTCGGCGACGCCGGCAACACCGAAGCCAGCCGCCCCAGCCGCCGCGACGGCATCGAGGCCGGCCTGTACTGGTTCGGCAGCGAGCGCGTCAGCGCCGAACTGGAACTGGCCTACACCCACGCCCGCTTCCGCGACCGCGACCCGGCCGGACGCGAAGTGCCCGGTGCCGTGCCGTGGGTGATCGGCGCGGGCGTCAGCGTCGGTGGCGAGCGCGACTGGCAGTTCAGCGCCCACCTGCGCCACTTCGGCGCCACGCCGCTGATCGAGGACGGCTCGGTGGAATCGCGCGCGGCAACCCTGTTGAACTTGCGCCTGGGCCGGCAATGGCAGCGCTGGAGCCTGCACCTGGATCTGTTCAACGCCTTGGGCAGCAAGGGCCGCGACATCGAGTACTACTTCGCCTCGCGCCTGCCCGGCGAACCCGATGCAGGCGTCGACGACATCCACTATCACGCGTTCGAACCGCGCTCGCCGCGCCTGACGCTGCGTTACCGCTATTGAGCCCGGGCGGCGCCGCGGCATGCGCGCGCCGCGTTCAATCGTCCCAGTCCAACCATTCGCCGGGCGCGAGCGCGTGGATGCGCACTTCGCGATCGCGCGCGGCCGCGCGCAGGCGGCCGATCGGATCGTCCACTTCCACATACTCCTCCGACCTCGACACGCCGTAGTGGATCGGCACCACCCGCCGTGCGCCCAGGATCGTCGCCGCCGCGACCGCCTGCTCCGGCGTGAGCACGCCCGGCTGCCCGCTGACCGGCTTGCGCCAGCCGAAGCGCGCGCCGTTGACCGGCAGGAAGGCCGCATCGAACGGACCGAACTGGCGGCCGATGCGCCACCAATAGCCATGCCACAGAGTGTCGCCGCCATGGAAGATGCGCCGCCCGCCGGCCGACACCACCCACGACACCTGGGTGTCGCCGTAACCGTCGGACGCCGGCACCGGCGTGGCGGTGTAGTCGCCCAGCAACTGCGGTTCCCACAAGGCGCTGGGCCGTACGCGTGCGCGCGGCGGCAGCGGCAGCGGACTCGTGCCCGCGGGATAGGCGAGCGTGCCGCCCTGGGCCAGGGCCTGCGCCACCGCCTTGGCATCGAAGTGATCGGGGTGGGTGTGAGTGACGGCCACGTAGGCCTCGGCGGAGGCATCGTTCACCGGTATCAGCCTGTCCTTCAGAGCGGCGCCCCAGGCATCGGGATCGATCAGCGGATCGATGAACAAGCTTGCCTGCGGCAGCTGCAGACGGACGCCGGCCCAGGCCAGGCGCTGGATGCGCAAGCCCGCGCCGCCCGCAGCCGCGCGCGCGCGTCCGCCGGGCAGCAGCGCCAGCGCCGTCAGTCCCGCCGCCGCGCCGATGAACTGACGGCGGCTGCAACGCGTACCGCCGCCGCGATCGTGCACGCTCATGCCCGCGCCTCGCGCAGCGCCATCGCCGCATCCAGCGCGAACACCGATTGCGCCACGATCGCCTCCAGGTTGCGCGCGTGCCAGTCGCGCTCGAACGCCAGCGCCTGCACCTGCGGCGCCAGGCAGGCTTCGATCGGAATCGCGGCGATGCGCGCATCGGCCTGCCGCGACGTGGCGCTGGCGCGGATGCCCACCACCGTGTCGCGCAAGCGGTCGAGGTAGTGCAAGGCCTGGTCCAATACCACCGCAGGGAAGCAGCCGATATGCCCGCCGATCACGCTGCCGCGTCCGAACTCGCGCAAGCGCAGGATCGCCGCGCGCAAGGCCATGGGATCGGCGCGCGACAGGTAGACGATGCGGCCGACGATGTTGTCGCCGGCGCAAACCAGATCGGCGCTGGGCACGTCCACGCTGATGTGGTCCAGGGTCTTGCCGGGGTTGTGCAGCAGGCGCAGCTCGTGCGCGCCCCAACGCAGGCTCATGGCATGGTCGAACACCAGTTGCGGCTCCAGGTAGTACGCGTCCTCGCGCCGGTTCTGGTGCAGGAAGGTATGCCGGTAATGGCGCTGGGCGATGCGCAGGGCCTGCGGAAACAGCGGCAGCGCGGCCATGTGGTCGCTCATGCAGTGCGTCGCGACGATCGCGCGCACGGTCTTGCCGCGCTCCTCGCACAGCAGCTGGCGCAGACGCAGCGCGTCGTCGGTTCTGCCCAGCGCGTCCACCAGCAAGGCGTCGTCGCCGTCGATGAAGGCGGTGGCCACCGATTCGTGGTCGTCGCCGACGAACATCCACACCTGCTCCGCTACCGGTTGCACCCGCATCGTCGCCGTCCTCCAGGTCGAGGACGCCATCTTTGCCAGCGCCTGCGCGCGCGACAAACGATCAATTTTCGCCACCGCGTTAGCAAAACTAACTTGATAGGATGAAGCCCCGTCACCGCAGGCTCAGACGCCCGTGAAGCCGCGCCGCCCCGCTCCGCTCAACGCCCTGCGGGCCTTCGAGGCGGCCGCGCGCAGCCTCAGCTTCCAGACCGCCGCCGCGCAGCTGTTCGTCACCCCGGCCGCGGTCAGCCACCAGGTCAAGCACCTGGAGGAACACCTGGGCGTCAAACTGTTCCATCGCGGCCATCGTGCGGTTGAGCTGACCGCGCAGGGCGCGGCGCTGGCCGACTCGCTGGCCGAGGCCTTCGGTCTGCTCGACCTGGCCCTGGACCGCGCCACCGCGCCCACCGCCGCGCACCTGCGCGTGAGCACGGTCGAATCCTTCGCCGCCAAATGGCTGGCGCCGCGGCTGCACCGCTTCCACCGCGATCATCCCGAACTCAAGTTGCGCATCGACACCGGCAACGAACACAGCGATTTCGCGCGCGACGGCGTCGACGTGGCCATCCGCTACGGCGCCGGCGGGTACGTCGAGGCCGAGAAACTCATGGACGCACCGGCGTTTCCCGTCTGCGCACCGGCCTTGCTGCACGACAGCGAGCGTCCGCTCACGCAAGCCGACGACCTGCGCCGCCACACCTTGCTGCACGACGAAAGCGCGGCCGGTCGCAGCGGCGTGCCGGACTGGCCGGCCTGGCTGCGCGCCGCCGGCGTCGACCCCATCGAGGCCGAACGCGGCCCGGTGTTCTCCAGCATCTACCTGGCGCAGGAAGCCGCCATCGCCGGCCACGGCATCGCATTGGGCGTGGCGCCGCTGGTGGCGGAAGATCTGCGCCTAGGACGTCTGATTCGGCCCTTCGATCAAATCCTGCCCAACGCCTACGCGTTCTGGATGGTGCGCAAGCCCGGCGTCGCGTCGCCGGCCGTGGCGGCCTTCTGTCGCTGGTTGCGCCAGGAAGCCGACGACGCGCGCGCGACCTGAGCCGACGGTGTACGCCCTCTAGTTCCCGATCCGGACCGCCCATGCCCACAGCCGTGCAAGCCAACAAGATCGTCGTCCTCTCCGGCTCCGGCCTCAGCGCCGAAAGCGGCCTGCCCACCTTCCGCGACAGCAACGGCTTGTGGAACCAGTACGCCTGGCACGAAGTCGCCAGCCCCGAAGGCTGGCGCGCGCGCCCTGAGGCGGTACTGGCGTTCTACAACGAACGCCGGCACAAGGCGTGGCACGCGCAGCCCAATGCAGCGCATGCCGCCATCGCCGCGCTAGAGGCCGCGTACGAGGTGATCGTGATCACCCAGAACGTCGATGCCCTGCACGAGCGCGCCGGCTCCACCCAGGTCATCCACCTGCACGGCGAACTCGCCTACGCGCGCAGCACCGCCGCCCAGCCCAAGCGCTATCGCATCGACGATGCGCCGATCGCACTGGGCCAGTTGGCCGACGACGGCACCCAACTGCGCCCGGACATCGTTTGGTTCGGCGAGCAGACCCAGTACATGGACGAGGCTCGCGCGCACGTCGCCGACGCGGCCAAGGTGCTGGTGGTGGGCACCTCGCTGAGCGTGCACCCGGCCGCCTCGCTGGTCTGGGCCGCCCACGCCACCGCCGAGAAGGTGCTGGTGTCGCTGGAGATGGACAGCGTGCCCGACGGTTTCGATTTCCAACGCGGCAAGGCTACCGAACGCGTCCCGGCGCTGACGCAGGCCTGGCTGGCGCAGGCGGCCGCCACTTCGCCCTGACTTCACACAACCGCCATCGTGCTCGCACACGCCGGCCCGAACCTGCCTGCACACGCAGACAGGGGCCCGAACATGACCGAGACCGTCCGCAACGACTGGCCGCGCAGCCCCTGGCGCGTGGCGATGTGGGGCGCCGCCGTGACGGTGATGCTGCTGCCCTGGCTGGCCATGGAGCTCACCGCCGAGGTCGCCTGGGGCCTGGGCGATTTCATCGTTTTCACCGCCATCGTGCTGTGCGCCTGCGGCGTGATGGAGCTGGGCGCGCGCATGAACGACCACCTCGCCTATCGCGCCGGCATCGCGGTGGCGGCGGCCACCGGCTTCATGGTGATCTGGGTCAATCTGGCGGTCGGCATCATCGGCAGCGAACACAACCCCGCCAATTGGATGTTCGACGGCGTGCTGCTGGTGCCGGTGTTGGGCGCGCTGGCCGCGCGTTTCCGCCCGCGCGGCATGGCCTGGGCGCTGGCCGCCACCGCCGCCGCGCAGGCCGCCACGGCCGGCATCGCCGTGGCCCTGGGCTACGGCTACGAAGCGCTGTTGACCGGCGTCTTCATCGCGCTGTGGACGGGCTCGGCGCTGCTGTTCCGCTGGGCCGCGCGCTCGCAACGCTGAGCGCGGTTGCGGTTCGCAAGCCCGGCCGTCCCCCGGTATCCTGGCGCCGCACAAGCCCAACGCGACGCGCATCGCGCCCGCAGCCCGGACGCCCGCCGCCATGACCCACACCCTGTTCCTGCTGTTCTTCTGCGCCACCGCACCCGTGGCGTTGATGCCGACCATCATCGCCCTGCTCACCCGCCACAAGGCGCGCTGGACCGTCGTGGGCGTGAACCTCGCGCTATGGGCGATGATCTTCTTCACCGCCCGCAGCTTCACCCTCGGCAGCTCCAGCCAGTTCCAGGTGCCCACCGTGGTGGCGCTGGGCGTGTGGCTGGGCTTGCTTGGGTACACGATCCGCACTGCGGGATCGGGCAGGCGCTGAGCCCAGGCAGCGAGCGATGCCAAGCGCGCATAGAGTCCAGTCCGAAAGCGCTTGTTTTGTGCATCTGTCGCCTGGGAATGAACCGCAGCCGGCCAGCCTCCGAATAACCCGGCAGACACACGCGGTCGCGTTTCTATAATTCGGCGTCACGGCCTTTGGAGAACCGCACCATGCACCGCATCGCCTGCCTCGCAGCCACCGCAGTCTTGTTGACCGCCTGCCAGCCGAAACCGGCCGCCGAACCGACGACGCCTGCCGCAACCGCGACCACCGCACCCGCCGCCTCGTCAGCCAACAACGCGACCACGGCCGTCACCATCGACAAAGCCGCGCCACCTGCGCTGTCCCCGCCCTCGTTCGATTGCGCCAAGGCGCAAAGCGAGGCCGAAACCCTGGTCTGCAACGACGCCGAACTGGCCGCGCTGGACAGGCAACTGGCCAAGCTCTGGGCCGACACGCAGGCCCGCCCGAACGCGCCCGCCAGCGAGACCGCCAAACAACGCGGCTGGGTGAAGGGCCGCGACGAGTGCTGGAAAGCGGAAGACAAGCACCGCTGCGTGCGGGAGTCTTACCAAGTGCGCATCGTCGAGCTGAACCTCCTGCGCCCCGACGTGACGACGCCGCCTGCGGTGAGCTACGACTGCGGCGATCAGGACAGCCGCCTCAGCGCCGTGTACTACAACGACTTCGAACCCAAGGCCGTCGTGCTGACCTGGGCCGGCGACCGCGCCATCGCGCTGCAACAGCCCAGCGCCAGCGGCACCCACTACGCGGTCGAGGGCGTGGACTTCAGCGAACATCAGGGCACGGCGACGCTGGATTTCTTCGGCACGTCCCTGAGCTGCAAGCCGGTGAAATAAGCGGCGGCCAGGCCCTGCAGGCGGCGTTCGCCCAGACGAACGCCGCCGCGTGGCTGCAGATCCGTCAGTGCACGCTGGTCAACGGCAGGTTGCCGCGATCGCGCACATAGCAATACAGCAACGGCCGCACCACGCGCATGTACTCCGCCATCGCATCGACGTTGACCTTATGGATGCGGCTGGGATCCTTCGCCGACTCCACCAGCCGGATCCCATACTCGCCGATGTCCAGCAGCTCCGTCGCCCACTGGCCCACGGTCTGGTTCGGCTTCCAGTTGGCCGGATTGAGCAGGGCCAGGATCGCCAGCTGCTCCTGCGACAGCGCGTCGGGCTGGATCTTGGTGGTGACCGCATTGCGATAGCTGCCGAGGTAGTCGCTGGCCACATCGGCCGCGATCGAGACCAGATCGCTCCAACTGGCGGGTCCACTGGAGGGCACGAAGGCCGTCAGCGCCCTCACCATCGGCCCCATCGACTCCAGCGCCTCCCTCATCTGCGCGAACACGCCCCACACCTGCGCCACGCAGACGGCGCACTTGCGCAGGTTGTCGATGTAAGGCTGCTGGAGGCTGCCCGGCAAGGCCCGGATCTGCTTGTCCCACTCGGCCTTCGGAGTCGCCGGCACCGTTTGCAGGTGCTCATACACCAGCGCGTAGATGCTCTGCTGCTGCAAGGGCTTCTTGATGTCGGTTTTACTCGGATAAACGTTTTCCCATCCCATGGCACGCTCCTGTTGGTGGTGGATGGGCGCGCCGGGACCGCTCGCAAACTGCGGCGAGCCCTGGCGCGCCGATGTACGGCTCCGCGAATCGCGCGGGCGCAGGTACTGCCGCCAGGACACGGCGCGCAGCATTCGCGCACGCCGAACCCGCTGGTTTCGCTCCGGTGCTGAAGGGATAAACGCCACCGTCTTTGCGCCGTGAACCGCACGGGGCGCGATCGACGACGACTGCCGACACAGCGCCAGCACGGGACGATGCGCGTAGGACGCAGCTAACAAAGCTGCCGGCAGGGTTTGACCAGGCATGATCGAGGCGGCCGGGATCCGGGCCCAGTTGAGCTGCTCGGGCGCGAGCACGGCACCTGCGGCGGCCGTCATCTGCTGCAGAGCCGCATCTTGCAGAGCAGGTCTCGCCACGGGCAGGCCTCAGATCGAGTTGCCGAGACGGTATGGATGGCGCACTCTGGCCGCAGCGCTTATCCACCACTTTTTCATGATTCCCACATGAAGAAACTTGCCCTGCTCGCCCTCTGCCTGCTCAGTCCCGCCACGCTGGCCTGCGATACATCGCACCTGCCTTTGTCGGGCTCGATCAGCGTGACGACTTGCTCCCCTAAACAGGACGCAACCGACTGCGTTTACGCCAGCCAAGCGGTGTACGAATACATGGAGGCGGTACCGGACAGCGACGCGCTCTTCACGATCGGCCTGCAGGCGAGCCCCTGGCGTTTGTACGACGGAGATATGCGCATCCTCACCATCGACGAGATAGCGGACGCGGTGAGACCCAAGCTCGACGGCAAGGTGGAGCGCGTCGAACTTATCGCGTCGTGGAGCGGCGTGTCGCCGGAACCAGGCGTGCCGTCATTGGCCGATCAGGTCTCGAAAGCCCTCAACGGCTTTCCGGTCAAGGGCGAGGACGGCTTCCTGTGGCTGGCCAAGGATGGGACGCGGCGCACCACGCGCCAGGCGTTCACCGTCCGCGAGGGAGCTGGCAGCTACTTCGTGCCTAAGGGCTCCGAGGTGCTCGTTCCGTTGGCCGCCGGCTGGCCCGCCTACGTTCAAGACCAGGTCGCTGAAGACGATGCCGACATGCTGACGCGCGCCGCCGCAGGCTGGGACGTCTTTTTCCTGTGCCCGGACAAAGCGCTCGCCGGCTTCGAGCACGCCGCGGCAAAAGGCAGCGCCATCGCCGCGTACAACGCCGCGCTCATGCGACTGGAACGTAGGAGCGAAGCAGACCGTGCAGCCGCACTCGCGCTGCTCGAACGCGGCGCGGCGCTGGGCGATGAGAAGTCGCGTGCGCGGCTCAAGGTCGAACGCTCGCACAACTAGGTCCGGGCGCGCGTTATCCCACGCGCATCGTCAGTACGAAACACGGACAGAGTGGCTTTTGGAAAGTCGACTTTTCCCTTGCTTACTTCGCCCCTGCTTCGTCGCTGACCGAGGAGCAAGCCGAGCGCGCTATCTTGCTCGCAGCTTCAGTGCCTGCGCATCGGCGCATTGCTATGGCCATCCGGACTGAACCCCATGCTGAGTTCCTGGATGCTGTCCACGCCGCGCCCGGCCATCGTGGTCTGCGGGTTGGCCGCCAGATTGATGGCCACGGCGGCTTGACCGAACAGCTTGAGCGCCGCCGGCGCGCCTGACGCATCCTGGCCATACAGGTTGTAGCCCAGGTGGACCGCGTTCATCGCTGCGTCCTTGCCGGCCACAAACGCCGCGGAGGGGAGCGCATTGGTGGCAAAGGCCGCGCCCACCTTGTGGCATAGCTCCGCGTTGAAGTTGTCTGATACGTGGTCGGCCGTGGCTTGCTGCTTTGATGGCTCCAGGTTCCAGTACGGACCCGATTTGGCGACGAAGTCCGAATCCGCGTTGACGACCTCCGCCAGACGATTGGTTTGCAGCGTCAACAGGTGCTCGCGCTTTTGCCCGCTGAGCGATACGTAGCTGCGCGGATTGGCCAACAGCGTGTCCAGGTCTTCCACCGTCTTGGGCGCGTGCTCGGGCTGCGCGGGTGCGCTGCTGCTGGCGGCGGGCGCACTGCTGCTGGCCTGGGCCGCGTCGGTCGGCCGCGCCAGCGAGGGTGCGGGGATGTGTGCGTTCTCCAGGTGTTTGGTCCGGCCGCTGCCGTTGAGCGCACCATAACCTTCCTTCAGCACGTCCAGGCGATGGCCGTCGCTCATGCCGAGTTCGCTGGACAGTTTCTCGACTGCACGGTAATGGGCGATCCGTTCGTCGGAGGTAACAGGGCGCCAGGACATGGCTTTGCCTGCTTCCAGATTCAGGTACGCGCTCAGCCCTGCATAGCTGATGTTGTCGGCGCAGGGAGTCTGGTAGTGGCCCGAGTATTGGCAGGCGTCACGAACGATCTGTTCGGTACCTTTCTGCACGGCCGTTTTCCCGGTCGTGGATTGCCCCTTGGTGACGTTCCCCATCGGATGCCTCCTTGTATGCGCGATGGACACGGCGATGCGTGTTGATCGCTCACAAGGTACGGACGGCCCGACTGGGCATGAATCCCCGAAAGCAGGTAGCGGCGGCCGCAGGTCTTAGGGCGGTTTGCCGGCCCCTACCAGCCGGGCACGCCGGTTCGGCCTGCGTCGCCCCCTCCGCTAACCCTTGAGGCAGGACACCTCTACCGCGGCCTGCTTGTCTGTCGGGTCCACCGCGATTGTGGTCATGCTTTGCCGGTCGAACTTGAGGATGCGCTTGGCCTCGGAGTTCTTATGCGCGCGCATGGCGTCCAGCGTGGCCTGCCCTTTGGCGACCGTGACCGCAGGATGATCGGACGACAGAAATTCCGACGAGGTGAACCGGACCTCGATCATGTCGCCCTGCAGCGACCAAGTGCCGGTGTGCCGGGCTTCGGTGTGGATTTTGATATCCGCGCGGGTGTAGGTGGCGAAATCGTGCTGGGTGTAGTGGCCGTCGTCGGAGTAGACGCGGCGATCCAGTGCCGAAATCGCGAGTTCCGGGCCCTGCGTCTCGTACGGACCGCAGGTCCAGGCCCCTACGATGTCGGGCCGCGAGTCCGCGCTGCGCGCTGCGCATGGCAGCACCAGTAGCAGCAAAAGCGGTAGCCATCGAACGCTCATGAACACCTCTCGTCCTAAGATTTTTCGATGCCCTGCGTCCGAGGCAGGCCACAGTGCAAGCATGCTCCAGCAAACGGCCAGTAGCTCCACCGCTGGTTGAAAAACGGTTGTTGGCAACGGGGACAGCGGAAGGCCTGAAGGCGGAAACCCGCGATCGCAAACGAAGATAGCCAGATCCCGCCTACCGCGATCATCGCCCACTCTCCGGTCGACAGATGATCGAGCACCATACCCACCGCTGCCGCGATCACGAAGCCGCCCAACCAGACACCCAGGAACCAGCGAACACGCCGTCGATAGTCGTTCCAAGCTAACGCGTAAGATGAATTCATACGGTTCCCCTGAACTTGCGCCTGAATCGCCCTTCAACGCGACGGAAGATTAGGTTACCCATTATTTGGGCCGACCTGACCGGCAATTGCCCCGCCAAGACTTCGGGGGCGGCGGCACCACCGGCGTCAACGGCACTTCGTCCAGGCGCTTCGACACGAAGTAGCCGCAGCCGCTTCTGCAGACGTAGCTGCGAAGCTGGAAGGTGCTAGGGTCCATTTCAGACGTCTCGCTGCCGCGATCAGGGTGCGCCGTTACTACCCGAGCGAAACTGCTCGCTGATACGCGGCCCAGCCAGCTCCTTCGCACGACGCTTCTTCTCGCGCGACACGCTGAACACCGTACCCAGCAACGCGACAGCCAGCACCAGCGGCCAGATCAGCATGCCCAGCGCACGGCCGGCCTGCCGCGACGACTCGACGTCGTGCCCCATCATGCCGCCGACCACGCCACCGGCGATCAAGCCGACGACCGCCGCGGCGGCGAACCATTTGATGAAAGCCAGAATCGCGTGCCCCATGGGCTTCAGCGCAGCTGCGTTCGATGCGACTCGGTGCGGGAGCTCGACGTACGCCACGCCCGGTTGGCCCTGCCCTGGCTGACCACTGGAGCCTGCAACGAAACCGCGCCGGCGGAAGCGCCGCCAGGCGCCACCAGCAGTTCGGGCGGCAACCGGCCTCCGGTCGTCATCGGCGGTTCGCATTGCGCCTTGAACAGGACCAGATCGCTGCCGCTGCCGACGGCAATGTCAGTGCAACCGTCTCCTGTGAAATCGCCTGCCGCCAGTCCGCGTGGGCTGGTGCTGTACATGAAGCGCGTCAGCGGAAACCAGACTTCGGTGTCGAAGCCGCCCTCGGGCTTTTGCCGCGAGTAGCCGATCACTGCGTTCTCGTTGGGCAGGCTGCGCACCGCGATCAAGTCCTGACGCCCATCGCCGCCGATGTCGGCGCCGATCATCGAAGCGGCTACGTGGTATTGGCCCCAACGCACGGGCGCCTGCAACTGCCCATGGGATTGCGGGTACAAGTCGAGTTTGGAGGTAGGGCGAGTACGGTCGGTTTGGCGCGTGGCGAGCAGGAAGTCCTGATCGCCGTCGGCGTCGAAGTCGGCCACCGCCATCGCGGTGAAATACACCGCCGGGTACGGATTGAACATGTAGGGCCAGAGCTCGAACAGGCCGGCCCAGGTCTGCAAGTAGATGGCGCCCTGATTGTTGCCGTCGTAAAAGGCGAGATCGACCAGACCGTCGCCATTGAGATCGCCCGCCGCCATATGCGAGTTGAGGTTGGTCACGCCCACCGGCGTGGTCGAGAAGGTGTAGCCAAGGCTGAGCCCACCTTGGCCGTCGCCCAGGAACATGCGGACCCGGAAACCGTCGAAGGCGGCGATATCGGCGTTGCCGTCGCGGTTGACGTCCATGGTGGCCAGCGCGGACACCTCGCTGCTAAAACCCGGCACGGCGCGCCCGCTGAGCTGGCCGGCGGCGGCGCCTTCGAACACGTACAGGCCGTCGCCGTAGGCCAGCACGATGTCGCGCAGGCCGTCCTTGTTCAGATCGACCAGGGCCAGGCTTTTGTTCTCCAAGTGCATCAGGAAGCCGGGGAACGGAGCCGTCAATGGGGCCGCCAGGGTGCCGTCGGCTTGCTGGACGAACACCGAGACCTTGAAATCGCCGTCGTGGGAATTGCCCGATCCAGCCGCGTTCTGGTGCGTGGACACCACGACATCGTTGCGGCCGTCGCCGGTGACGTCGCCGATGGACACGGCATCGACGGGACTGCCCAGCGACAGCACAGCCAAACGCTGCAGGGCGGCCGCCGGATCGGCGGTCGCCTGCGCCGGCAGGCTGGCCGTCGAGGGTGCGCGTGGCGCATACGCCAGCGGTGGCTGCACGCGTGGCGCAGACGGCGCCGTACGCAGCCGCTCGCGCTGCGGCGAAGGCCGCTGCGCCTCGGGTTGCGATGCAAGCCAGTACAGGCCGGCCAAGCTGCTCAACCCCAATGCCACGGCCGTGGCCATCAAGCGTATCCCCATCGCCTAGCTTCCCTTCGCCCCTGAGCTGGTGCGCGATTCTAGTGCCGGGCTGGCAGCTTCTGTCCATCGGACGGGGCGTTTCAGGCACCGTCCTGGCGCATTGCGGGCCGCTCGGGCATCAACCTGCTCCCGAACGCCCGGCCCTTAACGGACGGTTCGCCGGAGCCGGGTCTGCGGCCCGGTACTCGAAGCGCAACTCGCGCATGCCGTCCTTGACGTCGGGATGCATCGGCTCGGCACCGGCGCATCCATCGTACTGAGGCGCTTGCGCGTCTTGGCCGCCCTTGGCCAGGCTCTTTTTCGGGGACGACCAGCAGCCGCCGGTGCTGGTGATCTCCAGGCGCGGCAGCAGCTGCCGTGCGAATCGCTCCAACGCCTGCCGCACCTGGGCGCGCGACATCTTCGCCGCCTCCGTGCTGTAGCGGAACTTGATCGCGTACATGCGGTGGACCGCGAACACCATCGCCGAACTGAGCGCCTTGCCGTCGCGGGTATAGGCGAAATCGACCGCATAAGCGGCGATCCCATCAGTCCGGCTAGCGTCGGATGGCGGGCGTGCACCGGCCGGCACGCGCAAGGCCGCCACGCTCGGCATGCCCTGCGGATCCGGCATCGCCTTGCCCCAGGCGTCGATCAGGCTCTGCCGTTCGGTGCCGGCCATCGTCGCGATCTCGGCCTCGGACAGCACGCCGACCGGATAGAAGAACACGTCGATCCAGCCGGCCTGGTCCTTGGCATGCTGAAAGCGCACGGACGCGCCGGCTTCCTGGGAGTCGTAACGCTGCTCGCCCAGCATCTCCCAGCCGTCGAGCTTGAGCGGATAGACCACGTGCGATTCGCGCAGGAAGCCGCCCAGGAACGGTGGCGACGACGGCTTCGCCGCTTCAGCCGCCGCGCCCGCCGTCGCGGACTTGCACTTGGCCTGCACCATCGGCGACAGGTAGGCGCGCAGCGCGCCCGCGTCCCGCTTGGCGATCAAGGCATCCAGATGCGGCATGCGGGTTTTCGCGTTCTGGGCGACGTACGCGGTGTAGACGCGCAGCGCGCTTTCGACCGCGGCCACCTGTTTGGACAGTTCGTCGGCGTCGGCGCCGTGTTCGATCTGAAACGCGGCATTGCCGTACATCGTCTGCAGCAGCACCTCGCCGGCATGCGGCGTGGCTCTCTCGTCGACGTTGTCCAGGTCGAGCAGGTCGCAGACGGTGACGGTGTAGTCGGGACTTTCGACGGCCCACTTCAGCAGCCATTGGCGAAGTTCGCGCGCGTCGGCGCGATCGGGCGAAACCTCCAGCGCGCGCGTGTAGCGTACGAACCTGGCGGTGTCCGATTCCGGCGTGGCACCGGTTGCCGGCGACGGTGTCTGGGCGCCGACCGGCGCGGGCGCGAACAGCAGGCAAAGCGCCAGCCCCAAACCCGCAAACATTTCGCAGCGCAAACCGTACGATGCCATTTGTCTCTATCCCTGCTGCCGCGCGTTGCGGCCCCCTGCCATCAGGTTAGCAGTCGGCGCCCCGGCCGATCACCCGTGAGCACACGTTCCGGCGCGCCCAGCGAACGCTCTGCCGCCGAGAGAGGATGCGATCCGTGTCTGTCTGGCGTCGAACGACTACGCGCACGTTTTACGCGCAGAAACCGCACAAATTGCCGGCGAATCAACGCCAGAGGGCTTCAGCTGGCAGTCGGCCAGCCTTCGTGACTCGGTGGCAATCTGCATCTGCCCCCCGGGTTTTGTGGGACACCTCCGATGCGGATGCGCGCGTGTTTCCGGGGCCGGCCGCGATTGAAGCCGCATAATCTCAAGGGAGCTGCAGGATGAAAGCACACGTTCTCGCCGCCACGTTCCTATCGGCTTGCCTGTTCGCTTCGACAGCCAGCGCTGCTAAAGAAAAGGATGCAGTGCTGCTCAGCGTCCACGCCTCGGTTTCGCTCAGTGCAGGTCTGAAGTTCGCGGACCGCGAACCGGTCGTCTATTACGAGGTGACCCAACCCAGCGGCAAGGTGTCCAAAGCGACCGCAACCCCCGTCAACAACGGAGACCGCGCGGGCCGTGTGACCTATCCGGACGACTTCACCGATGCGGGCATGCACCCGGGCACGTACCAGTGGACCGCGAGAGCCAACGGCAAGGAGATCGCGTCGGGCAGCTTCCAGTACATCGCCAACAAGAAGGGTTTCCAGGCCTACGTGCCCTACTGAGCGGACGCATTCGACGTATCGGTTCGCAAGCGGTGACGGACGGCGCGTCCGCACCGGCTGCTCCAAAAACAAAGGCCCGCGTGAGCGGGCCTTTGCGGTATTGGTGCCGGAAATAGGACCCGGAGAGGCCGTCACAGCGGGGTTTCCGGGACACGTTGGGGAAATTCTGCTAAGTCCCCAGCGCTTGCGCGCAAGACGTGTGATCCCACGTACTAGTTCCCCTGCCCGAAGCCACGCCTGCGATCCAGCCGAGCTTGCACCTCCGCGCGAATCATAGGCTCGCGCAGCTCAACCCATCTGGCCACCCAGCGGCAGGCAGGCTCGAATTCATGGAACCCTTGCGTCTGCAGCGTCTGCATGTCGCGATGCCGCCCCACCTGGCTGAAATAGCCTTCCTGGAGGCGCTCGAAGACCGTGCCCACTTCGATGTCGCCCAGGCAGGCGGCAATGCGATCTGTCATGGGTCCAACCGCCTTGGGCTGGACCCAGGTGAATCCGGCAGGCAGCGGAGGCAGCAAAGGGTCAGCGGGGTCGATCACCGGGCCAGGATAGCGCCGGGCGTCTCAAGGGCTGCGACCGATGGTCAGGCAAACCCACCCATCTGGGCATGAACTAAGACGCGAGCAGCGCTCAGCGCACTGGGGAAGGCCGCCACTTCTGAGGCATAGCCGTTGTAGCCCGCGGCGCCGCCGGCGTTGTAGCCGAAGCGCAGATCCTGCACGGCGTCTCCGTAGTCGGTCGCCCCGATCGTGGTGCTGTGGATCTCGGTCCCGTCTTGGTAGAACTTGATGGTCCCCGCCCCGCCGTTGATGACGATGTGGATCATCGTCGTCACATTGGCCGCGAACACGCTGGCCTTTGAGATCGTTTCCACCCCACCGGAAATCTTCACGAACTCCAGGCTGGCGCCGTTCATGCGGGACTGGAACTTGCGGGGCGACGCCAAGTTGTCCCGGCACAGCAGCATCTGGAAACCCGACACCGAAGTCGGCTTGACGATGTAGCGCAGAGTCATGTTGGTCGCGGCGGTCAGAGTCGACGCAGGAATCGTGACCGCCTGGGTGCCGCCGGTGAACAGCGCGCACGTTAGACCACCGGGATAGAGCGCGGTCTGGGCTAATGCAATGCCCGCCGAGTACGTGCCGCTCGCCCCCACCTCGTTCGTGGCGGTTGTGCCGGAAGGATCGCCGAAGCGCAGGTAGAGCGCGGGAGAATCCGCAATCGTCTCGCTGTAGAGCGTGGCCAAGCTGCCGCTGTCGATCGCGGCGCCGGCGACGATCCCGGGGATCACGCTGCCACCGTGACGCCGAACAGGTCCCAGGTGTCCGTCGCGACCTTCTTGAGCGTGAAGGTACCGCCCTCGGGCACTTCCAGCGTTCCGCCTGACGGCAGCGCGATATCGACGGCGGTGTCTTCAATGATGGTCAGCAGACCAGCGCCGGCGTTGCGGCCGTGGAACTCGTAGCCCACCGGGATTGCGATATCTGCATTGTCGCGCACCGTCAGCGTCTTGGTGCTGGCGTTGCTGAAACGCAGGTAGGAGCCGGCTTCGGCCAGGGCTAGGTCATGGCTGGTTCCGCTGATGTCGGTGACCGCGGCGAAGTTCAGCTCGCCGGTAGTGAACGGGGCCCACGCAGAGCCGTCGAAGACCTTGTGCCGGTTCGCCGTCTTGTCCCTGGCCAGCCAACCCTCTCGCGCGGCCAGGAAGCGCCACGGCGCGTCGGTGATGCCCGTGTATAGGGCAATGGCGGTGTCGTGGCTGGCCCAGGCACCGGTGGCGCTGGCGCCGACGATCCAGGCCTTGCCCACGTCGTCCTCTGGGCCTGGAGTCGGCGGCGTCGCCGTCTCGGTCTCGACGGCGCACTGCACCAGGCACCCAAGGATCTGGAACGTGTCGTTGACCGGAGCGCTGCCCTGCAGCGCGCCGCTGGGCCATTCCGTGTAGGGGATGCTCATGCGGTGATCTCTTCGCTTGCCGGGCCTGCGCCCGTGATGGAGTTGAGCGCGGCCACCGTGATCGCCCGCGGCCCGCCTGAGGCGCCGCCGGCGAGCGTGTGCGTGGTGCCGGTGATGTCGTAGCTGACGGGGCCGCTGCCGTCGTCGTAGGTGATCCGGTAGCCCGCGAAGTACTTGGAGTGGTAGGCGTTGCTGTCCACGCCCAGGCGACCGCGGCCAACCCAGGTCACGACTAGATCCGCACCAACCACGTTCGCACGTACCATGAACGGAGCCCACTCGGTCTGGGACTGTGCGGTGTCGATCTGCAGCGGAATCCAGGCGTAGGCGTCCGGGCTGGTGTTGTAGGACACCGCCCGCACCTGCAGCGGCTGCCCAAGCATCCATCGCTGCATCGGCAGGAACTTCACGGCGGAGTCCAGCAAGACAAAGCGCACGCCGGCGGCTTGCTGGACGGGTTCCGTCGCGTAGCGGCCGCGCAGCAGCCCGCTGAGGCGGTATTGCCCATTCCCCAGCGAGGCCACCGTCTGGTACTGGATCACCTCGTCGCCGATGACAGCGCGGTTGTAGTAGCGCAGCAGCGTCGCGTAATCCACGCTCTCCGGCGGATCCGGCAGCCATACGTCCACCGTCTGTAGGCTGGGCGCTTCAGCGAAGGCCGCGGCCAGGCCCGTCAGGGTGTAGCCAATGGTGGCGGCCTCAGTGAGCTGGGCGACGGGGTCTCCGGTCGCGCCGCCGTTGCTGCTCAGCTGCAGCTCTGCACCGGTCCAGCCCGGGAGCGCGCCGCGCGCCGCAACGTAGACGCCCAGCTCGTCGTCGGCGTCATTCCAGATCGGGATGTTCAGGACTTCCAGGATCGTGCTGCCGATCAAGCCGGGCGTGTTGATCACTGGCGGTCGCGGCAGTACGCCGATGGCCGTCGATACGTAGTTCCGGGCCCGGTCCTTGGACGCCTGCACCATGAGCACCCCGCCCTCCTCCTCGACTTGCATGAGGCGGATTCGATGGGTGGCGTTGCGGCGGTCTGTGATCGTGCCGACGTCGGTGGGCGTCAGGTGACTCCATGCGTACGGCAAGTGGAACTTGAACTCGTCGCCCTCCGACCACGCCACCTTGCCGCGCTTCTCGGCTATGCCCGCGGCCTCGTCCGCAGTGATGCAAATCGCGGCCTCGAAGCTGGTCTCGGCCTTAGCCTCAACCGTACCGGCGCGGCGCTCCCAGGCTTGGGTGTTCACTGCGAATCCCGCGCCAGGATCGATGTAGCCCACCGTGATCTTGCGCGGGAGCTCGGGCTCCTGGATCGTCCGTTCCTCAATCGCCGCGCCGTCGCGCTCAGCCAGGTCGTTGAGATCCAGGACGAACGCGGGATTGCCACCGCGCTTCTTGAACCGCAGCTGGCCATCCCATTCGCTCGGGTCGAAGAAGTGCGTCTGCGACAGCTGGCTGATGTAGCCGCCCGGGGTCGAGTCGGCGGCTCGCTTGTGCCCGTCCAATAGGTCGGTAAGTTCACTGACATCAAAATCTTCGTCCTGCAGCCCGACACTGCGGCAGAGCTTGGCCACCACAGTTCCAAGAACGATGCGGTCGCGAGCAATGGTGCCCCCGGTGCAGTTGGTGCGGATCGTGCCGTCGGGCATCACGTAGAACCCTGGTGCGTCCGGAATCTCCACGCCCGGGGGCAGGCCATCGCTAAGCGAGGTGACATACTCGATACCGCCGACGCCCGTCGTTGCGGTCTCGGTCCAGATGTCCGCGTCGTAGGACGTGAACGCGGCCGCGGTGCTGCCCAGCCAGACGAAAACCTCACTCACGGCGTCGTAATAGAGGTTTTGAGTCATGCCGAACCCGCCGTCGCTGACGGCATCCGCACTGATAACCCAAGTAGCGCCGTTGTCGCCACTTCGAATGACAGTGCCAGCGCCGACGACAGCAACAAAGGTGTTGTTACCGAAGGCCAAGCCAGATGCTGTTTCAAACCCAGCAGGATTCGTTCGGTCCGTCCACGTTCCCGGCGCACCGGTAGGACTTGAACTGATCCCTCCGGTGGCATAGAACGCCACGAATGCAGATCCGCTCGCACAGACGTAGTGAACATCGACACCGGCCGGGAGCGAGACAGCAGACCAGGTAGACCCGCCATCGATGGATCGCTCCACACCACCGGTTCTGGCTGCGATGACGGTCAGCCCGATGGCCGCGAGGCCGTAGTAGGACCGCGGCATCTCCGCGGGGAGCGACGTCAATGCGCCGCCGGACGTCACCGCAAAGAGCCCAGAGACCTGCGTGCTCAGCAGGTAGCGATTCGCGTCGCTAACCCACAGCATCGAATTGACCGTGTCGTTGGGCATGTTGCCGACGTCGTTCCAGCTGAAGCCAGAGTTGTTGCTGACGCGGCCGGATCCAACACCGTCGAGAGTGCCGAAGGCAAAGATCAGCCCTTCCTTGGCATAGGCCATGTCGACGGAATCCAGACCTGTGTCGATCTTGTTCGCGTTCGACCAATTGTTCGGATCCTGCGTGGTGTACAGCTCGCCATCGGGCGCCGGCGCGGCGAAGAAGACATTGCGCTCGCAGTCGTGCTCGACCGCGGCGCCCTCGGTGACCACCACGAACTCGTACTGCGGAACAGCACCGCCTAAGTCGGTCAAGTCGTCGTCGTGGATGACGACGTAGGCCAGGCCGCGGAATGGGGAGACGTTGCCTACCCCCTCGACCGCCTCGATGGTCGGGTCCGGCATCTGGTCATCGGTGCCGAGGTAGATGGTGCACTTGTCCAGGAACTTGGCGTTGTTCGCACGGATGGCCGTGGCGACGGCTTCGGAGATCGGACTGCCGTTCCCGTCAACGTACTCGTTCTCGGTGTTGGTCCCAGATTCGTAGACCACCTTGCCGTTGCGCTTGATGGTCTTGATGCCGGCGATTGGGCCGAGGCAGATGCCGATCGCATAGCTTCGGGAGTAGTGGTAGGTGACCTGGACCGGACCGCCCTTACCGCTACGCTCCTTCTTCTTCGTCTCCTTCAGGTCCGTCCACCAGATCAGGTTTCCGGTCGTCGGGAACGCACCGTCGCCGTCTGTGATGATGCCGCCCACGGTCGAGGTCTGAACCGTAGCGTCGGTGAGGCGCGGCCCCTTAATGACGTCTGGATCAACGTAGCCGCCGATTGCGGAGCCGACCATCCAGCCGATTTGCGTGCCTACGCCGGGAATGAAGCTGCCGACCACAGCGCCGACAACACCACCAATGGTAGAGCCGGACATTAGGCGAACCTCTCAGATGGAACGCGCCAAACGCCAGTCAGGCGGCGGAGCCAGCGATGATCAAGACGGTGCTCGGTCACGCGATTGACAGCGGTCGATTGGTAGGTGTGGATCAGGGAAAAGCCGCCCTGGCAGTGATCCCCAACGATGGCGACGTGCCGAGGGGCGCGCTTGAAGGCGATCACCACCAAGTCGCCCACCAGCAGGCTGGCCGCGCAGATACCGCTGCCGCTCAGGATCGGGGGTCCAAACTCGCGCGTGAGGTGGCCCTCCAGGAGCCCACCATGCGGGTTTCGCCCGTAGTCGGTCACGTCGCCAAGGTTCACGCCGGCCGCGTGCAACGCGCGCACCAGGAGGCCTATGCAGTCCACTCCGTCCGCTCCCCTTCCCTGGTGGACCCAGGGGGTTCCCACCAGCTCGCGTGCCGCCTTGACGTGGTTCATGCGCCGACGCGGGGAATCTGTGCCCCGGGGACCATCACCTTGTCGGCGTCGGCGATCCGGATCAGGTGCTCACCGCGGAAGAACAGCACGTTGTCGTGCACGTCGCGGCACATCTCGAAGGTTTTGTCGCAGTCCTGGCGAATTTCGAACTCATCGCCGATCTCGATGGGATACGGCAGATCGAAGGTCAACTCGATTACGCCCGTGTCGCTGTCGTCCACCTCAACTTCGGCGCCGGCGTTGGAACCGGTCAGCCAGTGCACGACGCCAGGACGGAAGTGGTGATCCGGCTGGGACAGCGCTGAGTCGGTGAAGACGCGCTGCGGCTCCGGGCCGTCCACCGCCGTGACGCTGCCGGATAGCCAGGTGAATGGCTTGGTGCAGGGGTAGCGCTCATCGCCCACCTGAGAGCCGAACCGCGCGCGGCAGGTCAGCGAGTACCGGGCATTCGTTGCCTGCATCAGCTGCTGGGTGAGGCTGCGAAACTCCGTGACCCAACTGGTCTCGGTGAAAGTGGTCTCACCCAGCGTGCCGCGCAGCAGCACCTCATGGCCTTGCGATAGGTCCATGAAGTTGACGCGGTAACCGCGCACACGAGCGAAGCTGAACAAGCCTGCCCGGATCTGAGCCTCGGTGATGCCCGAGTCCATGACCCAGCCCTCGAACTCGGCGTTGTCCACCGACATGTCGGCCGACATCTGCAGGCGCGATGGTGTGAAACCGTTGCTGGCCTGGTACACCACATCGCCGCCGCCGGCGTCATATGTCAGATTGGCGTCGAGGTTCGTGAAGCCGAGCTGCGTGCCGTCCTTGCAGATCACCAACAGCAGGAAGCACCAGGTGGTGGCCGAGAGCGCCAAGTGGTTCTTAAGCGCGATCGGGATGCTTTTCATCGGCGCACCTCGATCAGCTCGATATCAGCGGTGTGGGCATCCACGTTTCCGATCTGGAAGGCGTTGTAGTCCGAGGCGAACCGCACCCAGACATCGAACTCGCCAGTCCAGGTGTAGGTTCCGCTGGCCCACGGCGCGTCAGGAGTGAAGAGGCCCGTTTCCACGTCCAGGGTTCCAGCGACGGCCACGCCGTTACGCTTGATCACCGCTCCAGCAACCGGCGCCTGGATCAGCCTGGTGGTGGCCTGCGGCCCCATGGAATAGGTCTTGATCAGCTGGACTGCGGTAGACGTGCCGATAGCTGGCGCCAGAGGTTCGTCGAAGGCCTGGTAGTCGTTGTGGTCCTTGAACCGGCAGCAGTGCAATTGCCCGACCAGTGCGTGGAAGATCTCCAGCACCAGCCGCTGAGCTTCAAGGTCGAGATTGAGATACTGGGCGGAGTACTGATGCCGGGGGTAAAACCACTGGCGGTTGCGTTGTTCCCGGCCGTTCTCCAGCGGAACCACAAGCGTTGAATACGCCGGACCACCCGTGAAGCCGTAGGCCACGCAGGTGGGCATCCTCACATTGACGAAGCTCATTAGCCGGTCCTAGCGAGTCCGCGGCGGGCGTTGCGACCGTTCTCGCGCGCAGCCTGCTCGGAAGTGCGGCGCGTCATGGGGCCATTGATGACCTGGTTGAAGGTCTGCTGGATGATCCGTCCGGTGCCGCCGCGGGCTAGTGCGTGGTTCGGCGTGATTCGGCCGGCGCCGGCACCCATCATCAGGTAGTCCCTGCCGCTGACGCTCAGCAGCTCCGGTCCGCGTTCGTTGACCTGGTACAAGGTGCCGGGGAAGGTGGTGCCGCCGCTGGCCATGCCGCCGCCGAAGAGGCCGGATAGCCAACCACCAAAGCGATTGAGAAGGTCTCCACCCGCGGTGCCTTGACCGGTGTCGCCGGCCGGCCCGAAGAGCTTGTCGATGATCCCCTTCGCCGCCCATTGCGTGATCATCGATTCCAGATCGCGGAGCATGTTCTTCCACGAGCCCAGCCCTTCACGGGGGAGGTCAACGAGGAAGTCGTACCCGATCTGCCGGAAGTTGTCCAAAGCCTCGACGAGATCCGGGTTTTTCGCGACCTCGATCTGCTTTTTCATCGCCTCCGTGTTTTTCTCGTGCGCGGCCGTCTCCTTGGCCTTCGCCGCGGCGATCTCTTCCGCCGTCGCGCCGGCGCGCTTGCCCAGCTGGTCGATCTCCTCCAGGCGCTGGATGTGCTCGAACTCGGCCTTTGCCAGCGGTCCGGCAAGCTCGGCGCGAAGCTCCGCCCACTTGCCGATGGATTCGTTCTGCGACTCGAGCACCTCATCTAGTTGCTTCTTCATCTTGGCCTGGGATTCGCGCAGTGCAGCGTCGAAGTCGTACTCGGGCTCCGGCTTTGCCTCGTTTGCTTTAGCAGATCGACGCTTCCCGCCTCCGCCCTTAGTGCCCCCCCCGCCTGCATCGGCTTGCTCTGGCTTGGGCTTCATCCATGTTCCATCCACCGTGGAAACGATGTCGGAAAACATCCCCCGCCTGTAGCGCTCGCTAATCTGACGATCTAGGTCAGCAATCGCTTCCTTCGTGTTCTTCAGGTCATATTGGCTCAACGCTCCCAGGCCAGGAACGAAGGCGAACCTCCTAGCGACGCGCGACTGGATTGAGAACTGACGATCAAGCTCCTCACGCTGGTTCTCCAGCGCAATGGTGCTCTTGCCCTCGTTTGCAGAGAAGAACTCGGATAATGCGTCGCCGGCGTCCACCACCTTGGCGATCAGTTCTGCGGCAGCGCTTGTGATCCGAACCAGACCACCTACCATCCTGTCTACTCCAGACTTTACGTCGGGATCATTCAGGGTCTTGATAAGTTCCTCGATGGCGTCCCGAGTACCCCGAACTCCATCAGAACCGGAGTCACCTTCCAGGAGGTTGTTGAAGCTGTTCTGCAGCGCCTTGAGCGCGCCACCGAGCGTGTCCCGCGCGGTCTCGGCCGCAGATCCCATCTGCCCCTCAAGTTCCTTCAGAATCACGCGCTGCGCGCCGGCGACGTCGCCAGCTGCAACCATGTCCTTGATCATTTGCTTCTGATCGGCGCTGAATTGCACACCGGCCTTAGACAGCGCGGCCAGGCCCTTCACCGGATCATTCAGCGCCTTACCGAGCTGCAAAGCGGCAGAGTTCAGGTCCGTGCCCATCGCCGTCGACAGGTCCAGCACCGCGGCCGTGGCGTCGTCGAAGTTGGTTCCCTCGATCTTCTTGAACGTCAGGAGCATGGCCTGCACCTGACCGATCGACTCGTCGTCGAAGATGGTCGTGTTCTGCAGCTTCTCCGCCTGCGCGTTGAGCTGCTCGATGGAGCGGCCGGCGGCGCCGTACGTGTCCTTAATGCGCGCGGCGAGCTGCGCCTGGACCTTCTCGGCCTCAATCGTGTTGTTGATGTAGATGCCCAGGGCGGTCGCGGCCACGCCGGCGCCGGTGGCGATCGCCGCGCCCATTGCCTTGCCCATTGCCTTGGCGCGCCGCTCGATTTCCTTCGAGCGCGAGTCCATGGTCCGGGCAGCCTTGCTGAGCCCATCCGAGAACCCGCCAATGCGAGTCACCAGGTCCAGGGTCAGGGTACCGAGGCTGCGACTAGCCATGCTGGGGCCCCGTCAGTAGTGCGGCCAGCTCTTCCATCGATGCCTCTTCTTCCTCATCGCTCGCGTACGGGACAAAGTCGGCCATGCCCAAGGGGCGGCCGCTCTGGTGCTTCAACTGGTGGACCTGGCTCAGCAAGACGGAGAGGCGGCCGAAGGCCGCATCCGTCCGGAGCATGGGATTCAGCGGCCCGCGCTTGGCGCGGTACGCGAGCCACACGGCTCGCTCTTCATCGCTTATCGCTTCTTGCCATTCCGCAATCGACCGGCCGCCGAAGGCGAGCGCGAACTCACACCAGAACTCGTCTTCGGCACTGATTTTTTTGCGGCGAAGTGATTGACTTTGTTGACCTCGATGATCAGAGGCAGGATCAGCCAATCTTCGAGTTGGTGGACCTGGTCCAGGCTCTCGAATAGCGGCGAACCGTCGGCATTGCAGATGCAGCGGTAGACCGCCACCAGGGGGCGCTCTCGCTCGTCGGCCTGGAATATCTCGATGGAGTCGGCCGAAGACTTTTTGCGCACCCAGGTCGTGATCGTCTCCTCAACGATCTCCTCCTGGCGCTCCGGCTCGCCCGGGTCTGCCCATTCCTCTGTGGGCTTCAGCGGGCGATACCTGACTGCGATATCGCATTTGAACAGGGTCCTGGGCACGAACGCGCCCATCGCCTGAAGCTGTTTCAGGTCCATGATGGTCTGCCGTTAGGCGGGGGCCGGATGCGACGGCAGGCGCAGTGCCGGACACCCCAGGGGAAAGCTGCCGTTACGGATTGGAGCGCGGCGTGATCGTCGGCTCGCCCGAGACCTGGATCCCGACGTTGGACGTGACCAGGCCGGCCAGGGGGAAGCTGAAGGGATAGCTGTTCATGAAGCCTTCGAACTCGATCCACGGCCGGGTGCCAGGGAGTTCGAACTCGCCGTTGCTGTCCACGGCGGTGGGCGGATCGCCGATGCCGATGCCGACGGCCCACTTCAGCGTAAGGCCGGCGACCTTCATCTGGTGCAGGCGCACGTGGGAGGCGTCGTCGGGGTCGAAGTTGATGGTAAAGGTCGCGGCGCCCGGCGTCGCCATGCCGGCGACGTAGGTGCGAGCCGAGTCCTCCAGGCAGGTCGTTTCCACCTGCTCCAGGGTGGTGTCGATCCCGTCGATGTTCGTGGCGCAACCCACGATCAGGATGGAATCGTCGGCGGGGTCGATGACGTAGAGCACCGTCCCCTTGGTCAGCTTGGCCATGGTGTGTTCCTCGGTAGGGTTTGTGTCATGCGCAACAAAAAACCCGCACGAGGCGGGCTTGCTTTCCTTGGTCCCGGCGCGCGTGCCGGGGGTGGGGATTCAGAGTCTAAGGACCTGCCAGTCGACGTCGAAGCTGTACCGGTAAAGGGTCGTGTCGGGGTCTTTGAACTGACCGCGCCAGGCGCCGACGTAGGCAACTGGCTCTAACGCGTCGCGCATCGACCGCGCGGCCGCGGCGGTGGACTCGGGATCGCTTCCATAGACGTCGACCTGGGTCGTGTAGGAATCGCAGTCCGGCAGGTCGCCGAGGTAGTTGGCCGGGAGGCCGGTCACGATCTGATACACCGCGTACGGCCTGGCGACGCCCTGAGGCGCTGCACCGTGCGGATAGATCCGAACGGGCGCGAATCCAAGGCGCGCACGAACCTCCGGGCTCGCCTCACACGTATCGAACAGCGGCGGGTACATCAGAAGCCCCCCTTGGCGATGATCTTGTCGATTGCCGCGCTCAGTTCGCTCACTGTGATGTTGGTGACGGCATCGACGTTCTCGGACAAAGCCGGCCGCATGAAAGGCTGGGCCCGCATCTTGGCCGTACCAAACTCAAGGAATCGCCAGTGGAATACGTTGCCACCGCCCTCGTAGGACTTGCCTACGCGTCCGGCGCGCCGGTTGCCTTTGTTGCTGACGTAGGCCCTAGCGCCACCGCGGACGCCCACCTGGACCACGAAGCCTCCCAGCTGCCGCCCCTTCCGGCGGTTCGAGCGGATCACGATCTCCTTCGCGATGCTCTGCGCCGTTGCCGGATCGTCGAAGGCGCGCGCGCGCGTCACTGCAGCTCGCTTTACCGGCGCCATGCCCTTGCGCATTGCCTGGTTCAGCGCCTTGCGCTGTAGCTGGGGCGACAGGGCACGGAGCTTCCGCTCTACCTCCGCTGCGCCCTTGATGAACGACTCACTCCCCATCGTTCAATCCCAAGCTATAGATCAGGGTCAGCCATCGGCGGTCGCTGGGGTCAGGCAAGACGCCCAGCAGCTTGTAGGTCTTCCCCTGCCACACCACCCGCATGTCGCTGGTGATCGGCACAGAGGGTGTGCGGATGGTCATTCGACCGGCGGTCTCGGTTTGCGGTGCAGCTGACTCAACGAACTCGCGCGCCGACTTTGGCGCCACTTCGGCCGGCACGCCTTCCAGAACAGCGACCCACTGCCGCAGGGGTTCGCCCTGCGGGCCTTGCTGGGCGAAGCCGTTGGAGTCTTCCAGGTCGACCAGCTGTTCAATGTCGATCCGGTGGCGCAGCCGCTGGGTGAGCATCAGGCCCCCAACTGGCAGCGGTAGGAGACACACATCGATCGGCCCGCCTCCCGCAGCTTGATCTGGTCTTCGGGACTGGTGCCGTCGTACATGGCCTGCACGTAGCAGAAAACCGCCATGCGAACGGAAGGCGCCAGGTCGTCCGAGTCGGAAGCTGGGTCTAGGGTGCTATCGGACTCGCATCCGGCGCAGCCGTCGTCGCGCCGCGGCAGTTCGTCGCGGTCGAGGTAGCGCTTCAGCTCGTCCTCGGCACCGTCCAACAGCATCTGCAGCAAGTTGTCGTCCATGTCGTGGAACTGGCGCAGGTGCTTCTTTACCTGGGCAACCGTCACGACGCTCATGCCGCAGCCCTCAAGTCGGTTGAGCGCATCGCCGAGAACCACTGTTCCGCCCCCGGCGCGTCTTGGTAGGCGGGGAATCCGGGGATGCCTGCGGTCCAATGCATCAGCTTCGCCCCCTCCACCGGGTGGCCTTCGTCCACCAGACGGTTCCAGCAATCCGGCAGCGCGCCGACGGCACCATCGCAGTGCACCAGCTGGAGCAAGTCCAGGACCTTGGCGCCGGCAAGGCTGTCCGGTGTGATTCCGCTCCATGCCGGATGTTCGCAGTTGATCAGCATCACGCTCGCCCAGTTCTTGCGGGCGTACTCGGTGTTGATGGTCTCCAGAGCCGTGCCGCGGTACTTAATTTGGTGGCGGGTCCGGTAGTTCGGATGCTGCACAACCTGCACTGCGAAGCGAGGGTCGAACAAGGCGTCGAGTTCGGCGATGTCGGCCGTCACCAGCATGTCGCTGGCATCGGCGAAGATCGCATGGCCGCGGTAACCCGTCAGGAATGGCACCAGGAAGCGCGACAGCGTGAACGCGTTGCTCCCTCGCGGCAGCCCCATCTCGGCAAGCGGAACGATGCTGACGGGCTGGCTGGCTTGCGACAGCACGCTGGCCACGAAGGCATGGAACCCGAGCGCCTCGCGCGCCTCGTAGCCGCAGAACAGGTGGATCACGCCCTCGCCTCCAGACGCATGTCGCGCCCCTTCTTGTGGAACTCCGGCTCGCGCCGCTTCACCTTGACAAACCCCGCCGCGCGCAGCTCGCCGGCCAGCTCCTCGGCCGTCCAGCCCCAGCGGTGAACCATCAGCGGCTCCCGGTAGCCCGGATCACCGTAAAGGCCCCACACGCCCATGCGCTGGCCGGCCTCGGCGATCACGTTCTGGCAGGACTTGATCAGGTCCGGCAGTTCCAGAATCAGCAGACCACCGGGCTTCAGTACGCGGCGCCACTCCCGCAGCGCGGCAGGTGCATCCCAGCGGAAGAGGTGTTCCAGCAGATGGATCGCCATCACGGCGTCGGCGTAGTTATCCGGGAACGGCAGGTGCAGCACGTCCGCGCGCACGTCCGGTTCCCCGGTTAGGTCGACCGAGGTCCAGCCCTGGATCTTCTTGTGGCCGGCGCCAAGATTCAGGCGCACAGCTTCTGCCGAATGAACGCCCAAGCTGCTGCTGCCTCCGTTGGTTTCCACTGCCACCAGGCCAAGCTCCTGAGAAATTCCAGCCGTTGCTCACGGCTCGGGTAGGGGTTGCCGCAGTACAGCGCCAGCGCGGCACCGTCCTCGCACTCCACCGGCACGCCAGCAATGCACGCGTCCACCGCGGTATTTGAATGACTGCACACCAGCAGTGCCGCGCCGCGCAGCACGTCCTCTAGCTGCCCATTCCAGACCGGGCAGCCCGGCAGCCCCTGCTCCGGGCGCTTGGGTCTATAGACGATTCGCCCCCGACCGAACCGCTTGCGCAGCCGCGCCAGGGTCCGCAACTCCCAAGCCTGACCGGTGTATCCCTTGTGCTTCCGCTGCTTCGCGCCCAGCCCGCACAGGACGATCGGACCCGACGGATCGGCGTCCTCGCGCAGCACAATCCCGCTTGCATCGAACCGTTCGGCTGGCTCGGGCTGGATCCAGCGGTGAGGGTGCTCGGCGTCTAGGGTCAGCCGCATGTGGAAGCGCAATGGAGTATCCCGGTCCCAGTAGCCCAGGTCCCAGCCGATGAGCCGGCCGCCGGCGGCGACATGTTTCCGGGTCCACTCGCGGCGCGCGGGGTGCCCGAGGCCGTAGGTCATAAGCACCGGCGCCGCGCGGCTCCACTTCTTGGACACTACGAGATCGATGCCGGCGGCCGGCGCAGCCGCGGCCATCGCCTCCAGCATCTTCCGGCCGCGATCGGCCATCGCTTCGTCCGACAGCAGCAGCTCACAGCGCATGCAGGAACCGCCGCAGATCTGCCGCAGCGTCCTCAACCTGGTATCGGCCGGTCGCGAACCGCCGATGCGCCGCTAAGCGCGCGGCATGCGGCGTCAACGCATCCAGCGCCTCACGCAAGTCCGCCGGCGTCGACACGAATCGCTCGCCGCCGACCGCCGTCTCCCGGTAGCCGCACTCGGCTTGTCCGATGAAGGGCGTACTGCTGCCGTGGGCATTCGCCAGCTTCACGTTCGACTTCCAGTGCGCCGGCACGTATCCAGACCACTGGCCACCGCGGAGCGCGATCACAATGTCCAAGTCCGCCAGCCGAGGCGGATTCACCAGAAACCGCCAACCGCGCCGCCGGCACTCGGCTTCCAGTACCGGCTGCCACTCGGCCAGATATGCCGGCGCGCCCTCATAACCGACCGTTCCAACCTGAGCGCGAATCGGATTGGGGTCGATGCCTGGCCGGTGGTGGTGGTACAGCACCACCGACGGAAGATCGATCCCGCAGTCGTCCGCCATCTGCTGGTTCGGCCATATCAGCGCGGTCGGCGCCAGATCTGCTATCCGGCGCCGAACCCACCGAATGGCCTCGGCCCGCCTCCACTGGCTCGCCAGGGGCTGCGGATAGAAGTCGACCACGTCCAGTACCCACGGCCGGCGCGCGGCGCGCAGCGCGGCAATGAGCGGCTCTGGTGTGCGCTTGACCACCACGGCCAAGTCGCACTGCTCAATGTCCTGCCGGCTGGCGTTCGGGCGGACCGTGGCACCGAGCGCAGTTCCGAGCTGCTCCCCGCGGACGGTCCAACTGCCTGCACCACCCTTTCCGGTCACCAGCAGATTCACGACAGCAGCCTCCGCATCGGCTCTCCGGTTGCGATCTCGTGCAGCTGCCACTGCGCCCAAGCCAGACGCCGGAGCATTGCCAAGCGCCCGGCGCCGGTGTTGTCCTGTTCTCCGATCCAGCCCGGCATATCCGAACGCACCGGAATGCCCCACATCAGCGCCCGGATCGCGGCGCCGCTACCCCAGGTCACCACCCGTCCCGCCTGGGCCAGGTCCTCGCAAAGTGGCCGTGCCGCGCTCTGGCCGGGGTGCTTCCGAATGCGGCCGCCGACCTCGCGGTGTACACGCTCCGTCCAACTGAGCGGCATTGCGATGCCCGGCGGGCCAATGCCCCTTTGCGGCAAGACCACGGTCTCGCCACTCCTTCGCCACGGCGCCAGTTCCACCGTGAGCGCGTCCCACCGCTCGGGACCCTCCACCGGGAAGGCGCCGGCCTTGTTGTGGAATCCGCGCGCCAGCGTGTACCAATGACCGCCCTGGAAATCGTTGCCCCAGCTCGCGTTCTCCGCAACCAGCACCGGCAGGCCTCGCGACTCGAAGGCGCAGGCCGCGGTGTGCCCGTCGCGGATGCGATTCCAGGTGACCAGGATGTCGCTGGCGCCGGGCCTGAAGGTCAACCCGTCGATTACGGTGTATCCGAGACGCCCCAAGCCTCGCGCGAAAGCCTCACGTCGCGCGGGCACCGCATGTCGCAGATTCAGCCAAGCACGCATCCAGGTCCATCCTCGGGAAGCAGCTCAAGCCTGTTTCCCGGCTTGCGTTGATGATCGGCACCGTAGACTGCTGCGCTAGTTCCGCAAAGCGCTGCCGCCAGTCCAGGAACCGCTTCGGCAGCGGATTACCCATCTTGTCGGGGTGGTCGCCGTGCCAATGCTTCCGTCCGCCAGTGAACTGCATGTCGTAGCCCAGCAGTACTACGCGCGACGCCCCGAAATGCAGTGCCAAGCTGACCGCCTGGAACCCGCTGTTGCCGCCCTGCCGAATGCGATCTGGGCGACGGCCCATGCCGCCTCCAGGCTCAGATCGAACCCAGTTCAATCCCCACATCGAGGCGGCGCTCTGACTGCTGGTCCACAACTCGAAGTCACCTTCGACTTGATCCCCGCACTCGTTCCACCAAGCCCGATCCATGGCGAACAGCAGATCCGCAAACGGCGCCAGTCGCCAGCTGTTGTTGACGGCGATTACGCGCCGTCCTTCGCCTCCGGTCCGCCATTGGCCGACTGCCCGGCAGTCTTCCGCGCAGAGGCTCGGGCCGCTGGCGATGCAGACGACCGCCTGCCCCCTCCAGCGGCCAGAGAAGGGTTGACGCCTTCGGCCGATACCTTCGCCGCCTTGCTGGTCGCTACGCCGCCGACCCTTACCAAGCCCTTGGCCAGCGCCTGCTCTGCTTCGCGCTCGGGCAGTTCGAACGACTCACCCGGCTTGTAGCTGTTGAACGGCTCGATCGCCGTGACTCTGACTTTGCTCATCGCATGCTCCCGGGCTGGGCGGCCTCAACCGCCCAGCCCTACGGTGGCGTTACCGGCCCCTTAGCTGGCCGACTCCAGAGTGCCCTTCACGAAGGCCTCGGGCCGGTAGATCGCCAGCGCCAGCCGCTCTTCCACGCGCAGCGTGGCCATGTTGCGTTCGAAGTTGTCCTTGTTCTCGAACGAGATGGCCAAGTTGGCGTCCTGACGGTCGAAGATCTGCGCGTGCATCGCGAAGTCGCCAGCCAGGAAGCGACCCAGGGTCATGGCCTGGGTCGATACCACGTCGCGGCCCCAGATGCGGCCGGTGGTCGTGTTCTGCGGGTTGGTGAACAGGTACTGGAAGTTCGCGTCCTTGAGCAGCTCGATGTTGGCCCAGTTGGTCGGGTGCAGCACGATGCCGGTGGCGAATGCCTCGGCCAGCTCGACCTGCAGCAGCGCCAAGCGCAGCTTGTCCAGGTCCTGTTCGGCGGTGACCTCGGAGCCCGCGGGCTGGCTGTACGCCGTTGCGGCCGTGTAGATGCCCTCCAGGTTCTGGCCGGTGCCGGAGCCGTTGAGCAACTGGGCCTCCTCGACCAGCGCCAATCCGTAGCGCATTCGGGTCTCGACGTAGCTCTGGATGAACTCCACGTCGTCCAGCATCTGCAGCGAGATGTCCATCAGGTGCGCGATGGTCCGAACCGGCTCGGTGATCAGCTCGAAGGTGATCTCCGACTTCGGCTTCAGGCTTCCCTCCGACACCGGAGCCGCCGCGTTGGTGAAGCCGGTCTCGCGCTGGTAGAAGAGGACCGCCTTGCTGGTCCGGCCCGGAGCGATCAGATCGCGGATCGTCAGGCGCCGCAGCAGCGGCTGCAGCGGCGCCGACAGGATCTGCTGACCCGGGTAGTTGAGGGCGTTGCCGGTGGGGCCGGTGTTGGTCAGCGCGGCGCGGGGCACCGGGATATTGATCTGGGCGCTCTGGTTCCGGGCCTTGATGAAGTTCTGGATGCTCTCGTGGCCGCCATCGAGCGCGGCCCGGAGTTCGTTGGTCGGCTCGCCACCGCCGCGGCTGGTGTCGGCGACGGTCTGCTCCAAGTTCTGCAGTCGGTTGCGCACCTCGCCCTGCTGCGTCATCAGCAGATCAACCTGCTCCTTGGTGGACTCGGCCATGACGCGGCCGGACTTCGCTTCGGCGAGGGCCTTCTCGGCGTGTTCCTTGACCGAGTCGCTGATTTTGTCGAGCTCGGCCTTGATCTGGTCTTTCAGTTCCATGGTGGATTCTCTCTAGCTGGTGAGGGATTTCAGGGCGGCCAGAAGGGCCTCCTGTCCTGCTACGGCCGTGCGGCCGCGTTCGGTGGGATCACCCTCACCGCTGCCAGCGGGATCACCCGCGCTGGACTTCAGTTCGGAAATAAGCCGCATGGCGTCGGATTTCGGCATGCCGGCCGCGCGCAAGGCGCATTCGACACGCCGCACGGCGGACGCGCTGGCCTTCGAGTCCTTCTTCGCGACCTGATCGGACGGCAGCAGCTCGTCGGCGAATCCGTCTTCGATCGCATCGGCGCCGCCGATCCACGACTCTTTGTCCATGAGCTTGGCGATCGCCTTGGCATCCAGGCCTGTCCGGGCGGAATAGATGTCCGCCATGGCCCTATCGAACGGTTCCAGGTAGTCGGCATACGCCCGGAAGTCGTGTCGGTTGCCGATGGCCACCGCCCACGCGTTGTGGACCATCAGGAATCCGGCACGGGCGATTTGCACGTTGTCGCCGGCCATGGCGATGACCGAAGCCGCAGAGGCAGCGAGACCCAGAACCTTGATGGTCACTTCGCCCTTGTGTTCGCGCAGGAGGTTGTAGATCGCCAGGCCTTCGAACATGTCGCCGCCCGGCGAGTTGATGTTGACGGTGACGGGGCCTTCGCCGATGGAGCGAAGTGCAGAAGCCACACGCTTCGCGGTAACTCCTTCGCCTGTCCAGTAGTCATAGCCGATGACGTCGTAGACGCTGATGCTTCGGTCTTCGTCGGCCGTTTTTTCCGCCGCGCAGATGCCGGGATTCCATCGATCCAGGGCCCTGGGTTGGATCGGCGTGGTGATCGCGGCCTGCATCCTGCCCTCGGGGGCAGCGGGCAAGGATTTGACGCTCATTAAGAGTTCCTCTGGTCGGATTCATCGAAGCGAAGCCAGTCGCGCAACGCAGCAGCGGCCCGGGCCTCGGCAGAGTCGGCGAGGCCGAGTTGATCCAGCGGCACCAACGCCGACTGGACGGTGTAGATGTCGCCGCCCTCGATGGGTGGCAGGTTCTCTAGGCGGCGCACATCGTTCCGGCTCATCCAGCCGTTCTGCAGCGCGGATGCATAGAAGGCCTGGCGCGCAGCGCTGTCGCCGCGCAGCAGGCCCTCAATTGCGAACTCGGCGTAGTAGCGCCCCTGCTCCTCCGGCGTGAGGCAGTCTTTCGCGATGGCCTGCTCGATGCGTCGCAGCCATGGCCCCAGAGTGAACGTCACGAAGCCGATCATCTGTTGTTCGATGCCGGTGCCCCAATTGGTCTGGCCCTTTGAGGCGCGGCCGATCATGAAGGGCTGGACCCGGAACCAGCTGCACACTTCTTCGGTCGAGAACGCCCGCGACTCCAGCAACTGCGCGTCCTGCGGATTGATTCCGATCTCCATAGCTTCCGTGCCGGCTTCCAGAATCACCGGATTGCCGGCGTTGATTGCGCCGCTCAGCTTCTTGATCGCCTCGCGCGCGTCATCGCGCTGGTCTTGGCGCATGACCTGGGGAAACTTGAAAGCCACCGTCGGCTGAAGGCCGTTGGAGAAGGTGGCGTTGGCAGCGTCCTGGGCGGCTTGGGCGGCACTGAAAACGCCGGCTCCATGTTGGATCGGGCTGAGTCCGCACTCTCCGTCGATCGAGAACGCCGGGATGTGCATCACCCGCGACGCAGGCAGCGTCCTGACCTTGCCGTCGCGATCACGGTACTGGTATTCCCAGGCACCGGTCTGCTTACGCTTCTTAGTGGTCCTGGCGGGAACCAGCGGCCGAAGCCCGACCAGGGTCTGCCCAAGGTAAAGCTTCTCCGAGTAGCTGTTGCCCCAGAGCAGCAGGCTAGCGACCGTCGCCCCTATGAACTGGGTACTCGTCATGTCCCGATTGGGCTGACGACGCAATGCGTAGAACAGCGGGTGATTCTCGGCCGGCCGGCGGCCGTCCTTGGTCCGCTCGTAAAACCCGATCGGCAGGGTGCTGATCGTGTCCGAAAGAAGACTCACGCACGCCCACGCCGCGGAAAGCTGGAGCACTGAGCCAGCAGAGACACACGGCCGATCCGGCCGAAGCGGGTTGTCTGCGTTGTAGGCGAAGCCGTCGCCAGCATCGACCGGAATACCTGCCCAACGCGCACAGCCGCGGATGGCCGCCTGGATGAAGCCGCGACCGCTCATTTTTGCAGTCTTCATCCGATCACCGGGCTCCCGAGGAAGTCACGCAGGTCAGGCTCCTGCGGCGCGGCCAGGCTCACGCCAACAGCCATCAGGAGTGCGGTCATGTCGTCGATCTTCTCGGCAGAGCGCCTCTTGTCTGGCGCCATGTTCAAATTCACGTCCCGGCGCGGAACAAGGTTAGCGGCGCACCAGGTCAGGATCGGATCGCCGCCGTGTGCCAGCTTTCCGGCGATGTACTTACGTTCCAGCTCTTGCATGGCCGGGTGGTAGGACTTCGGTCCCTGGACGAACTCGACCATGGGAACCTCCGCCTCAATAAGCCGGGTGACCAGCTCGGAAGCGTTCCACCGGTCGAATGCCACGGATTGCAGGTTGAACTCGTTGCGAACCTGCAGAACCGCTTGCTCGATCGCCCGGTTGTCGGTCACGTCACCTTCGGTCTGCTCCAGCAAACCGGCCGCGACCCAGCCCGCGTATGGGACCGTGCCGCGCTCGGTTCTCTGCGCCACGGCTGCCTCCGGCACCCAGCGCCGGCCCCAGGTAAACAGAAATTCGTCAACCCGCCAGACGAGGCGCAGTGCAGTAAGGTCGCGCGTGCTGGCCAGGTCTAACCCAGCCCAACAGGGAACATCGCGGAGCGCTCGCAGGTCGACCGACCCGTCGCACTTCCGCCACTTCGGCAGCAGGATCCACCCGTTCGCCGCCGCCGCCGGGCGATTCAAACGCTTGATCTGGAACTCGGCGAGCCTCGAAGGCATCGCCTTCGCCTCTACAGCTTCCTTTCGTATCGCCGCCAGCAGGTGCGGGTTGGCGTCACCGAGCGGGTTGGCCTTTGCCCAGGCGTTCTCGTCAAAGTCGCCGTCTGCGTCGTCCACCGCGAAGAACAGCACCAGGAAGTGGTCAGCGGCATCGCCGAACACCCCCTCCAGGAGCTGCTTCGCGAATTGCCTAAGTTCGGACCACGGCCCGGGGTTGGCGTACCCCTCAGTCGTTGTGAACAGCCAGAGCGGATTGCTCCGCGCGCCCGCGGCCGACTGCAGGACGTTCAGCAGATCCGCCGTCTTGTGGGCGTGGATCTCGTCAAGCCCCACATGCGACGGGTTCAGACCGTCCTGTGTCGAAGCCTTGGCATTGATCGGCTTGAAGCTGGCGCCGGTGCTGAACCGCGTGATCGAGTTGGCCCAGCACTCCAGGCCGTACGCTTCCCGAAGGTCCCTTGTCTTCTCCGCCATCCGCTTGGCGACGTTGAAGATGATGCGCGCTTGGCTGCCGGTCGTTGCTGCGGAGATGACCTGCGCCCCCTCCTCCTCCTCGCAGCACTCGCAGTAAAGCAGGATCGCCGCTGACAGCGTCGACTTCGCGTTCTTTCGCGCTACAGCAAAGAGCGCGGAAGTGAAGCGACGGGTCCCGTCCGCCTTCCGGAATCCGAATAGCTGCACCACGAACCACACGTGGGACGGGTGCAGACGGATGTGCGGCTGATCCGTTCCGTCAGCGTTCTTCCACTTGCCCTCGACGTGCGGCAGAAGCTCTATCCATTGGCACGCATGATTCGCGTGTTCGGAGGAGAACCAGAAGGGGCCGCCCCGCTTCTTTGCACGTGTCAGGTCGTCCAGAAAACGCTTGGCCGCGAGCTGGATGAGCCGGCCATGTTTTCCTCCTCTGTTTGCCTGAGCATCGCGCGCGTACGCGATCGCAACATCGACGTAGTCACTTGGTCTTGCTGGCGGGCTTGCCGAGCGCGCCGAACGGGTTGCTCGGCTTTTCCGTGTCGCCATTGGGCCTCACCTTGCCCTGCGCTACTGGGGTCAGGCCGAAGTCGTTGGACAGTGCCCGGTGCTGGGCGACCATCGACGCGACTGGCGCCTCGCCCGCGGCGTAGAGCTGCACGATCTTCCCGTGCAGGGCACAGAGCATCCCCAGGGTCGACAGCCCCGCCTCGGTCAGCAGTTTGTTCGCGTGCAGGATCGGCGCCAGCCGCTCCCATTCTTTGATCGCATGCCCGTTCGGCAACCAGTCCGGCGGCCCGGGAATATCCGGGACTAGCGGCAACTCCACTAGGGGCGGACCGCCGCGGTCGGGTCGGGCTGTTCCGGCCACCACTTTCAGGTTGTGGGGCCTTTTGCTTCGAGACATGACCTTCTCAAAATCTGAGACTTTCGAATTGACGGTGTGAATAAATGACTGGGCGGGCGGTGTCCGGCGATCACTGCCCTGACTTTCGACCCGCCCCCCGGGCCGCCTCGGCCTGCGACTTGGTCGCGTGGCAACCGTCGCAGATCGCCTGCAGGTTGCTATCCTGATCCGTCCCGCCTTCTGCCTTGGGCGTGACATGGTCGACTTGCGTAGCCACGGTCAGGCGTCCGGCAGCCTTGCATGGCACGCACAGGTAGCAATCGCGCCGCAAGATCTGCGCGCGCTTGCGACGCCAAGGCCGGCCGCCTCTTCCCTGACCGTAGGCCCCCTTGCACTCCTGGGCCTGATGCACCCTGGCTAACGCCGGCAGGGGTCTGTGCCGTGGTGCAGACCTGGGCATCAGGTCACCTTGATCCGATTGCCTGAGAGATCGAAGCCGCCAGTGCCTGCATCATCTACCTCATCCTGATCCTGCTCACCGGCCTGGGTCACCAGCGCCAGGAGCATCGTGTTCTGCGCCACCAGGAGTTCTATCGCTCTGGCCTGAGCCTGCACGGCCTGAGCCAGGCTCTGGTACTCGGAAGGGGTTGGGGAGCTTCCAGCCAAAGCGCTCGGCGGCAGCGTCCCATGCTCGCTCTGACCTTCTGCGGATTGCTTCTCTGCGCTCATTGCACTTACATCCCATCGGCGGCTGGCTTCTGCTTCAGACCCCTGATCTGGCGCATGCGGGAGGTGCATTCGTCGTTCGCCAAGTCGCGTGCGTTGGCCAGGCGCACCGCCTCGGCGAGGCTGTTGTTACGCTTCGGCACCTTCTCGCAGTCCGCGGTCAGTTCGGCGGGCACGTCGACGATCTTCTCGACCGGCACATACACCACCTTCGGCAGCTCCGGCGCCTCGGGGCGGCGCGAGCAGGACGTCCAGCCGCTGGACAGAAGCGCCGCAATGGCGATCAGCGAAATGCAGCGCATGACGGCGTCTCCAGTAGCTTCCGGCAGTCCGGGTCGGTCATGGCCTCGTCCAGCTCGTGCTGCGCGGCTTTGAGCTGAGACTGCAGCGTATCGGCGCGGACCTTGGCAGCCTGCACCGCTGCATCGGCCAACTGGGCCCGCGCCTTCGCCGCAACCGCCTGCACCTGGGTGTTGGCGCTGATCTCGCGGAACTTCGCCGCGGCCGTGCCGAGCGCGGTGTGCGCCTCCAGCAGGGCATGGTCCTTCTCGTCGAGTAGCGCGCGGTCATCGGCCGCCTGCTCTCGCTTGCCGTGGTTGCATCCAGTGACGAACATGACCAACGCGATCGTGAGCGCGGCGGCAACCTTGATCAGGGCCAAATAGGGGCGGATAGGATCGAGCCTGGTCACGGGGCATCCTCAAGCTTCGCCTGAGATAGGCTGGTCGCCACCGGGACGAGGATCGCCGTGACGATCGCGATAGTGATAAGCGCGCCCAGCGCCCAGTCCGGGACCATGTCCTGCGCACGGGTAGGGGCTACTGCGTAAGCGCCGAGGCCGCCGGCGGACGACGCCGCGGCGAGTGCCAGCCACGTCGACCACTTCCGGTGCCACTTCTTCGCATCGGTGGTGAACTTCATTTCAGGTTCCTCACGGAGCGAAGCTCCTTGATTTCCTCGTCATGCTTCTCGACCCTCACCTTCAGCTCCACCATGCTCTGGCGAAGCGTCGGCATGTCGGCGAGCTGCAGGTTCAGGGTCTGAAGCTGCTGGTTCAGTAGTTGCAGCTGCGTGCTCTGGGTCACCTGAGCGGAGTTCAGCTTTTCCAACTGCTCCGTCACGTTGCTGACAAACCACCAGCACCCGGCCACGAAAGCTGAGGCGACGATTCCAGCCACCCATTTCTCAACGGGGCCGAGCGAGAAGTGGAGCAGGCCATTTCCCCTCCGCTGCAGATCCATCACACGAGCGCCTTCTTGGCCTGTTCGTAGCGCGCGCGCCGGTCGGCGCGGCCGATCTGTCCGCCGTTGATCCGCGTAGTGATCTTGTCGAACTCGCCCTTGTCGGCCAGTTGGCTGAGGTGGTGGTCGGCCCAGTAAGCGCATGCGGCGAGCGCCGCCCACCGCGGCTGCTCCAACTGTTCGGGATGCGCCACGAAGTCAGGGGTGCCGCCGACTGACTGGCGAAGCAGTTCACCGATCCCCTCGTAGTTCGCCTTCCCCGTGTTCTGGATCAGGCCTCGGCCGCGGTACCGCCACCCGTCGCCCGGCGCCGTGTTGCCCAGCCGGCCTGCGTAGACGTAGTTGGCGATCTGCTCCGGCTTACGCGCCATCGCCGCCGCCTGCACCCGGGTGAAGCGGCTGGGCCACGTGCCGAGCAGTCCTTCGGCGCCGTAGTTGAGGTTCTCGACCACCCGGCCGAAGCTGCCGGACTCGTGTCCAATCTGCGCCAGGAACGCCGCCAGCCGAGCGGACGTGTTGATCTCGAAGCGCCTGCAGCCCTCGGCGAGGTGAGGCGCATAGACAGCAGCCATCGCCCGTGTGCAGCCAACAGCGCGCACGAGCAAGTCGGCGGTGATCGCCTTCATGGTCTGGCCTCTATAGGTGCCCGGCGACCCTTTCGGGCGCTGCTGCGGCTGACGAGGATGCCGAGGCCGGGCATGGCTGGAGCGGGCCGCGGGGATCGAACCCGCTTCATCAGCTTGGAAGGCTGTTGCCTAACCAGTCGGCCAGGCCCGCAAAGAAAAAGCCCCCGGCTTTCGCCAGGGGCTTGTATGGATGCTGGGAATTTATGGGGTCTTTTCTGTCCCGTCAAGTGCCGCGTGCAGTTTCACGCCGCCGCGCGCTTGGCCAGCTCCTTGGCGCGCTCCTTCGCCTGCTCCTCCCAGATGTCCCGAAGCTTCGCCCTGAGCTCCCGAAGGCCCGTCGACTTCAGGTCTTCCAGCCAGGCTCCGGCCGCGCGCACCCGCTGTTGCAGGACCTCTCGACGGGACACGATCAGGTACGCGTACTCGGCGTAGGCGGTGGTGCAGTGCTTGGCGCCTGCTAATTCGCGCACGGCCAGCGCGCCGCTGAGCCGCGTGAGGGACAGCTGCTCCCTCGTCTGGCCGCCCTCCTTCTCCTCCCAAGCCCGCATCAGGGTGTTCTGGTGGACGAGCGTCGAACCGTAGTAGGTCTCCAGCGCCAGCGGCGCCAGCTTGCCCACCTTCTGGGAGACCCAGCCCAGTGCTGCGGCAATGTCCTGGTCCCGAATCTGCAGCGGGCAAGTACCACCGGTGCCCTCCCTGAGATCGGCATAGGCGCTGCGGCCGAGCATGGCGGCGACGCGCTCTTCGATCGGGCGCTTCTTCTCGTTCATTCCGATCCTCTCTTGTTGGCTGCGTTGCTGCGCCAGTTCTGGACTAGAGCCGTGGCTTCGTCGGTGCTGCATACGGCCCACACTTTCTCGCCGCGCCAGTCCCGGCTGAAGTGCTGCTGGTTCGGGTTGAGGCCGCGGCGGCCATAGGCCGTGGCCGGGTTCTTGATCTCGACCAGGTGATTCACACCGATGCAGCCCACCACGGTGTCGGGCCAGCCCGGGAGTCCGGCGTTATGCAGCTCGGCCACCGAGCAGCCCAGCAGCTCGAAGTGCTCCACGATCTCGTCGTGGTTTGCGTCCTTGGAAGCTCTCCGGCTCAAGCAGCCCTCCCGGTCGTGCGGACCTTTTCGAAGCCAGCCAGCAGCAGGTTTTGGAACTCCAGCAGCTCCTCTTGGGTGCCGAAGATCTTGCGGAACGCGGTCGGCTCCAGGGCGAAGCTGGGGCCGTAGGCGAAGCGGCCGCACCCCTCGCGGCCCCAGGCGTTGACGCCGCGGTGGTGCCAAGCACACAACCCGAAGGTGAAGTCGTGGCCCAGCCGCTTCTGGCCGTGCTTGCCGCCGACCGTCATGTGATGGATCTCGGGCAGGCGCACGATGCCGTTGATCCGGCAGCACACGCAGCCAATCTCTCGGATGAAGTCCCAGCGCGCGACTTGCGCCTTCGTGGGGTTTCCCGTGGAACGGCCGCGCTTCATGCGTCACCGCCGGCAGCTGCGTCTCGCCCTCTGCGACGACGGCGACGCGGTGGCTCATCGAAGCCGTCTTCGTCATCGCCGCCACCGCCGCCGTCCACAGCCTTCTTCTTGTAGACCGGTCGCGGCCCGAAGTAGTCCCGGAAGCGGCTGCACTCCAGCTCATGCCGCAGGAAAATTGTGCCTGTGCCGCCAGTGCGGTTCTTGGCCACGATGAACTCGGCGATGCCCGGCGCACTGCATTCCTCCTTCGTGTAGTAGTCGTCTCGGAACACGAACACGATGATGTCGGCGTCCTGCTCGATCGCGCCCGACTCGCGCAGGTCGGCCATGGTTGGGCGCTTGTCGTTGCGGGTCTCCGAACCGCGGTTCAACTGCGACACGGCCACGACCGGGCAACTCAGGTCCTTGGCCAGCAGCTTCAGACTGCGGGAGATATGGGCGACCTGGTCGTGGCGCTTGTCCTTGGGGTTGCTGCCGGTGATCAGCTGGAGGTAGTCGATGACCACTAGCCCGAGGCCACCGGCGACCTGGTTGTGCATCCGGAAGCACCGCGCGCGGATAGCTTCGACGGTCAGCGAGGCGGTGGCGTCGATCGCCAGCGGCAGCTGTAGCAGCTCCTCGGTGGCGACCTGCAGCAGGCTCCAGTCCTCGTCCTGCAATCCACCCTCCTCGCGCATGCGCTGCCCGTTCACGCCGCTCCGGCGCGACAGCAGGCGCTGGGTCAGCTGGTTCTCGCCCATCTCCAGGGAGAAGACCGCGACGTTGCGCCCCAGCTCGGCTGCGTAGTCCGCGACTTCCAGCGCGATGACGGTCTTTCCCATGGCGGGCCTGGCGGCGATCACCATCAGGTCCGTGTCTTCGAGTCCCGGGATCAGCTTTCGAGCATTGGCGTGCGGCAGCGGCAGGCCCGGCGACAGCGAGCCGTCGTTGCGGCCGCGGATCTCTGTCCAGGTCGCCTTCATGGCACCGCGGACCAGCCGGAGGCCGCCGTTGCCGGTGTTCTTGCTCGCCAGGCGCGCCGACTGCGCGGCGGCGGCCGCGGCAATCTCGCTGCTGTCCCGGCCGGCGGAGTCGAAGCCGTCGTTGACGACCCCCGTGCCGAACTCGATCAGATCCCGGAGACCCTTCTTGTCGGCGACGATCTCGGCGTAGGCGCGGATGTTCGCCGCCGACGGCGTGGTGCTGGCCAGCTCGATCAAATAAGCGCCGCCGGCGACCTGCTCGGACAGGCCCATCGAGTCGAACCACTCGCCTAGGGTCACCGCGTCGAAGGGGCGCTTCTTCTCGTCCAGCTCCTTGACGGCCTGGAAGATCAGTTGGTGGTCGCGGCGGTAGAAGTCCTCCGGCTGGAGCAGGTCGGCAACGCTGGTCAGGGCGTCCGGCGACAGCATCAGGCCGCCCAGCACCGCCTGCTCTGCCTCCACTGACTGCGGCGGCACGCGCAGTTTCTGGACCGCGGCATCGGCGCGCTTAGCCTTCATGCGGCCTCCGGCATGTCGTCGTCAGCCGCCTGGGCCTGGCTCTGGAAGTCGCGCTTGGCGCCTACCCCGGCCGTGGTCAGCTCGCACTTGCCCTCTTCCGGGAAGAACCAGAGGCGATACCAGTTCAGCCGAACGCAGTTCTCGAACTTCAGCCGCCAGCCGCGCACGCCGGCCTGCTTCTTCTGGCTGTCGGAGTAGTTTCGCGCGAACTCGGTCCAGGCTAGGCGGACGTACAGCCGGGGGATCGCCGCCGACTCGGCGAAGTCGAACACGGAGTGGTTCTTGGGGATCGCCTTCTCGCCAGCGGCGCGGCACGCCTCAACGAACGTGCCGAAGGTTATTTTTCCCGTCGGCACAACCGCAGGCGTATCGCCAGCATCCCCTGCCGTCTCGTCGTGCCCCGGATTGAGCCCCCCGGAGGGGGGTATGGGGGGTTTGCTCTTAGATCTCTTCTCTTCCCTTCCCTTCCCTTGCGATCCCGACGGGACTCCCGACGGGATGCCGATGCGATTCCCGTCGGGACTGTCATTTGATCCCGACGGGACTCCCGGCGACTTGCGTTTGCCCAACACCCGGGACTGCGGATTGAGTGCCGACAGGAAGGCGCGTGCCTCGACTATGGCCGCTTCCAGCGCGCTAGCGTCGAACTCGGTGCCCCAGCGCTTGGCGTTGCCGGCGCCGCTGCTCAGGCGCTGCGCCAGCTTCTCCATCCAGGCTTCCAGGGCCTTCTCGCACACGTAGGGGTGATAGAGGCGCCCGTCGCTGGCGGCGACCCAGTTGCGCAGGGCCATCTCCCGCACCTTCTTCCAGCCCTTCCCCGCGCCGCTGAGGTGCGCCAGCATCCGCTCCTCGCTCGGCAGGGAGCCTGCGGGCTCCTCCATCCAGGAGCGGCCCCAGAGCGTCAGGGCGGCCACCTTCTCGGCGTCGCTCGACAGCACCCAAGTCTCGCTCGCGAACAGGCGACCGAACTCCACCGGCATGTACGGGAAGTCGCGCAGGTCCACCGCGGCGGGCACGAGGGGGTCGGTCATGCGGCCTTATCCAAGGCTGATGCGTCCAAAGCGTCGAACAGGCCAGGCATGGAGCGCTCACGCGCGGCCGCGGCACAGTAGGCGGCCATGTCCAGGAAATAGCCCGGGTTGAGCTCGATGCCGTAGCCGACTCGCTTGAGCTTCAGTGCGCAGTACGGGACGGTCCCCAGCCCACCGAACGGGTCAAGGACGGTCTCGCCCGGCATGCTGTGCTGCTCGATCACACGGTCGACGATGTCGAACTGCAGCGGGCAAAGGTGCATCTCCTTGCCCTTCGCCGCCTGCGTGCTGTTGAGCGTCCGCATGCGGGTGATGTCTGTCCACACCTCGGGATGCCAGGACTGGGGCTGCAGGAGCATGAACGTGGTGGGGAGCCAGCCGGCGTGGTCGACGTGCTCCGCGATACGGACCTCGTGCCGGAAGTCGTAGACCTCCCGAAGCGAGTGCTTGCGGAACAGCTGGAACACGGCGGATTGGTCTAGGCCGTCCAGGTCCTCGGGCATAAGCGGTCGGTCGCCGCTGCTGCGCCACAAGCCATGGGCGTCGTACTGCCACCGCGGACGGGTGTAGGTGGCCTTGTCCTTGCGCACTGGGATATCGGCGTAGCCGTTGCCGGTGTCGGTTGGCGGCTTCCGGAACTTCAGCACGTACTCCGGCATGCCATTGCCCATGCGCGAGCCGTCCTTGCACTGCTCCGTCCAGCCCAGGCGGTAGGTCTGGTTGTTCTCCCTGACCACGTCGGTGACCACGGTGACCCGGGAGAGGAACGCGAAGCCATGCCGGGTGAAGGCCGCCACGCACTCGTCGCTGAAGGGCGTCACCGTCTGGAAGCTCAGGCCATTCAACCCGCCAGGCGTGATTCGATCTTTGACGTGAATGCACGCCACGCGGCCGGGCTTCAAGATCCGCAGCAAGCTGGGGATCAGGAAGTCCATCTGCTCCCAGAAATGGGCGTTGTCGTCGGTGTGGCCGAAGTCGTTGTAGCTGGGCGTGTATTCGTACTGCGTCGCGAAGGGGATCGAGGTCACGACCAGGTCGACGCTGTTCGCCTCCATGGCGCTCGTTTCCAGCACGCAGTCGTTGTTCACGACCGTGTAGCCGTCACCTGACACCTGGACCCGCTCCACACCCAGCGACCGTTCCAGCATGCCGTCTAAGGCTGCGTGCGAGAGTCCGTAGGTCCTGATGATTTCCGTCATCTTCTGCACCATGTCTTCGTGTTGGCGCCATTTGCGCTCGAGGGTCCGCCGCACTTCGCGCTCGGCCTCCGTGTAGATCAAATCGATCCGGACCTCGTGGTCCTGCAGGAATCGGAGCAAGCGATAGATCGCCTGGATGAAGTCGGCGAACTTGAACCCGATCCCCATGAAGATTGCCCAGTGGCAGTGCCGCTGGAAGTTGCAACCGCTGCCGAGCATCACGGGCTTGCCGGCTAACTCCTGGATCTCACCGTCGCTGAAGGCGATCACGGTCTTCTCGCGCGCGTCCAAATCCTGGGACCCGTAAACCGTGGCCAAGCCTGGAATTGCATCCTCAAGCGCGCGCCGCTCGTCCTCCAGGTCGTGCCACAGCAACCTGTGCGCCGCCGGATCCTCCGCGCGCAGCTCCATCACCTTGGCCACGCGTGCGGGTAGGCTCTCGCGCTTCTCACGCGCCGCATCCTGCACGCCGATCGCTGAGTTTCGGAACAGGCGGCCCTGGCCGTCCTTCTCGGCACCGGCGGTGCCATGGTCAGTCGGCAGTTCGTGCCAGCGCAGGTCGAGCGGCGGGAGGTCGTAGCCGTCGTCGCTGAAGCTCGGGTCCAGGTCGGAAGGCTTCTGCATGAACAGGGCCCAGGACGCGACCCAGAGCCAGAATTCGCGCTCCTTGTGGGGGTGGAGCGTCAGTTGGTCGGCCTTCTCGCTGTTGCGTTTGAAGAAGCGGGTCTTGGCCTGGCCGACGTCCATCACGCCCAGGAACGCGGCGTACGCCAGCATTTCGATGTACTCGTTGGGACTGGGCGTGGCCGTCGCTACGAAGCGATAAGGGATGCCGGGCGTCTTAACGCCGCTCTTCCGGTCGTCGCCGGCGATGGTGGCCATGAACTCGCGGAACGTCTTGCTCCCGCCGAAGCCCGCAAGGATCTTTGCCTCATCCAGCGAAACCGCGGCGAAATCCCGCGGGTCGAGCTTCCCGTCCCGGACCGTCTCGTAGTTGGTCAGGTAGATAGGTTCGTAGCTGCTGGCCTCTTCGATGGTCCGGATGAATTGGACCGGCACACCCAGCATTGCGGCGTCGCGAACGAACTCCTGGCGCACGCCGAGGGGCAGGATGATCAGCCCGCGACCGCCGGCGCGCTCACGCGCGATCCGAACCGACTCCAGCTGCATCACGCTCTTGCCGAGCCCGAATGCCGCGAAACAGGCCCGCCGGCCGCCGTCGACCATCCACTGCACCGCGGCGCGCTGGTGCGCCTTCAGGACTGGGCTAACGTCTGCCGTGGCGACCGACGAGCCTACGCGCGGCGCGATCGCGACCTTAGCGCGTAGGAATCGCTCGTAGGAGTCAAGGTCAATCACGGGGCACCTCCCCCATCGTCCCGTCGGGGCTGTCGTCCCGCGGGCATTCGATGCCGTGCGCGGCCGCGAGGGCGTTGCGCCAGCGGTACGCCGTGGCGCGACAGACGTCGAAGTGTTCTATCACCTGCTGCACGTTGGGGAACTTGTGCAGCTGGTGCGCCCACCACGCGAAGCGCAGCGCCTGCTCGAACGAGCCGGCATTGCCCTTTGCCGCGGGTCCTTGCACCTGCAGATCGACATAGCCGCCGACGGGCGCGCTTCCCTCTATGCCAAGGCCATCAGCGAGGCCTACAGGCACGTCTACGAGGTTGTGCGGCGTCCGAGCGTCGGCACGGCCGATTGAGCCTTGTGCGATAGCAACGCAGCGGAGGGCCATGGTCATGCCCTCCGCTGCAGGTTGGTGACGTTGCCGGCCTGGGGCTGCCCCTCGGCCAGCACGCGCACCAGGCGCACATGCACCTGCACTGTGGTCGTGATCAGGTCTCCAAGCTCTGTCACCGCCGCCGCGATGTGCGGGATGTCGTCCGCGTCCACCTTGCCGTCGGCGTAGATCGGCGCCAGCTTGACCATGCACTCGCCGAACTCGCGGGCCAGGTCAGACAGCTCGCCGGCCTGCTGCGCCGGCGCCGTGTTGGCGCGCGGGTCCACGATCGCCACATGGCCGCGGCGTGCCGCCAGATCCCTGACGCACTGCGCCTGGTACGGTTGCGGCAACTCAGCAATCCAGGCCTCTTCCAGGTCCATCGGGAAGCCCTTCACCACGCCTTGGATCAAGCGGTCGATGACCTGATGGTTGTGCCGTTTGGCCTTGAGGGCCGTTTCCACCGTACTGCCCTGCTCTCGCAGATTGACGGTCCGGTCTTCCGGGTCGACCTCTGCCAGGTAGCGGTCGGCCACACGCTCGGAGAACGGCAGCGGCTTCAGGCGGCCGTCTCGGATCGCAGTACGGGTATGGCGGAGGACGGTGCGGGAGCGCGGTTCGCGCTCCTGAAGGATGTACGTCATTGCGACCTCGTATCGCTGACGGTGGAATAGCCGTATGGAGCTAGATCAAATGGAGGTGGCGGGCACCGGCGTATGCTTGGGGAGCCAAGACCAACGCAACGCCGGAGACCGCCATGGACGAACAGATCGAATTGCGCCCCGCCGCCGGCTGGGACCTGCTTGCTATCAACCACCTAGGGGGCGTGGCCCTCACGATTCGCTACCTCGTGAGTCCGATGGAGGCCCCAACGGGCGCTCATCCATCCCCCAATTACCTCTTTCACACAGCACAGCTGCGCGAGCTGGCACACGCCATGCTCCGGGCGGCAGATACGGTGGAAAGTGCCGGGATGTCGTCTCCCCCAGGGCCGACGAACTGACCGAGAACGGCAGCGACTCCATATCAGGCTGCCTCCGCACCGGTAGGGGCTCCGTTGTAGGCCTGGAGGTGCAACCCAACCGCACCCACAACGGAGCCGAAAATGGAAGTCACCGAAGAGCACATGGCCCTGTACGACGACGTCGAATTCATGACGGCCGTGGCCGTCCAGTTGCTCCGCGAGCGCGTGAGCTTGCTCACCACCTTTGCCCTGGCGGTCGCACAGACACACCCCGCACCCGCGGCGCTCCTGGAAGAGTTCCAGCGCCTGCGAAAGGAGGACTGCGAGGACGAGTTGCCCATGGACGAACTCACTCCCCAGATGCGCTTTGCGCGCGTGGATTGCTCGATATTCGAGCGAGGGCTCGTCGCGCGGCTTTCCCAGCGCACGTAGCGTTCTGCTGGGCGGTGGTCGCGTACTCCCCCGCGACCGCCGCTCGGTCCACCCCGTGCTCTGCAATCGCTTCAACCACGCCTACCCGGGTCTCGATCGATTCGACGCCCAGCCAGCGGCGGAGCCAGTTCCGGAGAGTGGTCATGTCAGGCGGCCTCCGAGTCGGCGGGTGGGGTCGGTCCGAAGACGTCCGGTCGCAGATCGATCGGACGGATGGCCCCGCCAGTCGCGGACTCGATTCGGCGACAACGTTCGGCCGGCACCGAGACCGAGCCCGATTCCCACTGCGAGATCAGGCCCTGGGTCGCTGGACATCCAGCAGCGGTGAGCAGACTGGCGAACGCGGCCTGCGAAAGCTTGTGGGTGCGGCGGTACGTCTGGATGTCCATGGCAAAACATTAGCGCCACTATTGAAGAATTGCAATAGCGCCGCTCATGGATAGCTGTCGGCCTAACAATTAGCGTCCCTGATATGAACAGAAAGGCGAAACCAACCCCGTCTGACATAGCCGCTGCTGAACGCCTGCGCCTGCTCTGGGACGCCAAGAAGGCACAGTCCAAAGCCGCTGGCACGTCGTTTACCCAGGAGAGCGCCGGGGCTGAGATGGGCGGCATAACGCAAGGGGCGGTCAGCCAGTACCTTGCGGGGGCTATTCCGCTGGGCTATGGGGCGACACTTAAGTTCGCTCGATTCTTGGATGTGGCGCCATCGGAGATCCGGCCTGATCTGGATGCCCTACCCCGGGAACTTGAACCTGAAGACGACTTCGAAGACGTGCAGGCGTCCACCCAAGGTGTCGCTTTAGGCGCGGGCGTAGCGCCGGATGAGTATGCCGAGGCACACAGCCTGAAGTTCAAAAGGTCGAGCCTGCGCCGCAAGGGTCTAAGACCAGGGGCGCTCGAAATTTACTATGGCTCGGGCGACTCAATGGAGCCGAGAATCAAGGACGGAGATGCAATTCTGGTCGACCGCGGCGACACCCGCCTGGTGGACGACCGCATCTATTTCATTCGTTTTGACGGGCATTTTTTCGTCAAGCGCCTACAGGTCCACAGCGAGTTCACTTTCATTGTCAGCGATAACCGCGACGACCCGCAGTGGCGAAAGCCTATCCTAGTGAAGGAAGGCGACGACTTCGAAATAATCGGGAGAGTCCGATGGATTGGAAGCTGGGAAGATTAGCTCTCGCGGCTGCATTGACCATTGTGACGGGATGCGCATCAGACGAAAGGGCCGCCAAGGACATAGTGCGAGCGCACCTGAAGGATCCAGCCAGCGCTGACTTTTCCACTGGGAACGTGCACGTAGCAGGCGAAGCAGAAAGCCGTGTCGCATGTGGCTTAGTCAATGCTAGGAATGCCTTTGGTGGCTACACCGGAGTGCGGCCATTCATGATCTCAGAGGGGACCCTCTTCATGAGCGCCGACTCCGATGAGCAAGTTGCGATCTCGGCATGTTGCTCGGCAGTCTACCGCTCGATCTTGCGAGGCGCCGCGGTCGAAGAGCCCGGCGCATCCGCTTGCGCACGAAGGCCCCAAGGAACCCCCGTGAGCTGGAGGTTGAAGATGTAAATCGCCTGTGGATAAGTGACCCTTCATCCGTAACGGATACAAATATAAGCGCCCCTATTGACTTGAGCAATAAGTGGCGCTAATGTTCATCCCGTCGCCCCACTCCGGGGCCGTCCACAGGACAGACGGGCATGAACGGATCCACCGGCAACACCTCGGCCTCCGCGGCCACCTCCCCCCGCTTCATCGACAACGGCGACGGCACGGTCACGGACGCCGCCGCGGGCCTGATGTGGTCCAAGGACACGCTGCACGGCGGCGAGCGCGTCACCTTCGCCGAGGCGGAGAAGACCTGCGCGGCCCTCACCCTCGGCGACCACGCCGACTGGCGCCTGGCCACCGTCGAGGAGTTGTTCTGCCTCGCGGACCGTAGCCGCTACAGCCCGGCGATCGACACCGCGTTCTTCCCCGACACCGCCAGCGGCTACTACTGGTCCAGCACCGGCGATGCGTCGGTTCCGTCCTACGCCTGGATCGTCGTTTTCTACTACGGCAGCTGCGACATCCTCCACCGCGGCAACAGCCTCGCGCGCGTGCGCGCGGTGCGGTCGGTGCCGGCCGGTCAGTAACTCGGCCTTTTTGCGCTTCTGAGGAGGCCGCTATGGACACCGCATACGCGTCGTTCCACGCGCTAGTGACGCTAGCGCTTTGGGCATCCGCTGCCCCCACTCTGTTCGCCGGCTGGCTGGCTAGTAGCGCTAGCGTCGCGCGCCGGCGGGCGGCGTTCGTCAGCATCAGCACTGTGGCGGGCATTCTCCTCGCCATGGCGGTGCGGGCGTGGTTGCCGCTCGGCGGCGACCAGATCGCCATGGAGCCCATACCGATCCCCGAGTGGGCCTCTGCCGAGCCCGCGCCCCAGGTGATCTGGGTGGTCACCGAGTGCACCGCCGAGCAGGCGCTGCCGATGCCGGTGCCCGACGACCTCGTCTATCGGCTCTCGTCCCCTTCGATCCAGATCGAGCGCATGCCGCGCGGGGAGGCGCTGTGATCGCCTCCCCTATCGACCTCACCTTCCAGGTCTGGCGCAAGCACGACGGCGTCTGGAAGCACGTCGCCAACCGTGCCGGCTATGACGCTGCGGTCGAGACCGCCAACGCCTGGGCCGCTGAAACCGGCGAGGCCCACAAGGTCACCGACGACGCCGGGCAAGACATCACGCCCATCCCGTTCGAAGCCGTCAGCGACGACGAGCTGCGCGGCATGTGGCACGGCATCCTCACCCGCCGCGGCGATGACGAGGAGTGGGCAGCGATCGGCGCAGACCTTCGCGTCGACGAGCGGCGGCAGGAAGCGGTCAACTCGCGTGTGGCCGAGATCGGCCAGCAGGTGGCGAAATGAGCGCGCCAGCCCCGTTCGATGTCGATGCATGGTTCCTCGGCCTGATCGAGCTGCTGGAGCGCAAAGCCCGGCGGAAGATCCGCAAGGCGCGCCGCTGGAAGGAGCGCCGCCCAGAGGCTGCGGATGCCGCCGAGCGCACCGTCGAATTCACCGTTCACCAACTGGACCGCGCCCGCGTCGCGCACTCGGCTTTTGAGCGGCTCGCGCGTGCTGTGGGCAGCCTTCCCCTCACCAATACGCCGTATGGCCTGCTGGTGCGCGAGGAGGACTTCGATGCAGTCCGGCAAGCCCTGTTCCACGTAAATGGGGAGGAAGCCCCTGCGCCTCTGAGCGACAGCCTGGCCGCATCTCCCGCGGCATGCGAACTGGCTCCCGTTTCTGTCGGTCGTCTCCCGACCATGAACCAGTCCGAGTATCCGGGACTCGGGGACTGGTGGGTGCAGCTGCGCATCGGGCCGGATCGCGACGTGATCCTCGCCCGTGTGTTTGGCGACTCACCGGACCAGGCGAAGGAACGCGCGATCGCTGTCGCTAGCGCCCTGAATGCGCGGGCGGTGCACCATGACTGAGCGAGTGGATGTTCTCGCAGTGTTCGATAGGGACGCGGAAGCCGCGCACCACTATCGGGTATCGATCAAGTCCAGCCACTTGGGTGATGCTCAAGTCGTGGCCGACCACAACAAGGGTTTGAGCATCGCGGCCCGCGCCGCCGTGGCAGAGCTGATCGCTGAGCTTGAGAAAGCTCATCAGATCATCCTTGTCGCGCTCAATGCGCTACCGCCTGGGGCCAAGCGCAAATTCGAACAGAAAGTAATCGCTGCCGGGCTCGACGGTGAAGGCACCACGCGCTTCCACGAGCGCCGCGCCGCTCTCGCCCGCTGCGGGGTGACGTCGTGAGCAGCTTGGCCACCCAGCCCGCATCCGACGCCGCCGACCTGCTGGCGCGCGCCAAAGAGGCTTGGCGCCTCCGCGGAAAGGCAACCGACGAGATCCGCCGCATCGGCAAGTACCGGAACAAGACCGCGGGCATGCGGGACGACCTCAATCGCTGGGGCAATTTGCACCAGCAGGCCGAGAAGGATTTGGACGCGATCCTCGGCTGGAGCGCCAAGGCGTGAACGCCTTCTTCCAGCAACTCGATACGGACTTCGCACGAGTGCTCGGCGAGATCCCTAAGCCCGTGCTTCCCAAACCGCTGTGGCCGACCAAGGACGTGCCGGACGACCGCAGCAACTTCACCCGCGATACCGAATCCACGGGAGTCTAACCATGGGACAGGTCATCCAACTCGCTTCTACCACTCGCGACCTGCGGCTGTTCAATGTCGTGCGCGCCGCGGTGAACGAACGCGCCAGGAACATCAGCGCCAGCGACGAATCGCGCCGTCACGCCTTGGGCGTCGCCCTTGGTGCCTTGCGCGAGGGTCGCTCCACCGCCGTCGCCATCTGCATGGGCAATCAGGACATGCGCCCTGAGCGCGTCCCTGTCGCCCTCCGGCCCGGTCCGGAGGCCGCGTAATGCTCGCGCCCGCCACGAAGCAACTGGAGCTGGTGTTCCGGCGAGTCTTGGAGCCCATCCGCCGCTGCAAGCCTGAGTTCCGTGACCAGGTTGCGCGGGATCGTGCGTGGGCGCGGCATTACGCGGCCCGAGGCCTTCGTGCGCCGATCACCAGGGAGCCTCGCTCCATGTCGAACAGCTTCCGGATCGCCAACTACTACCTCCGCGCAGGCCGACACGAAGCCGCGCACTCCCTCTCCACTCACACCGTGAAGTTCTGACTATGCGACGTGACCACGACTACATGACCGGCCCCGACTTCCTGCGCGCGGTAGCGGACCAGGAAGCGGCACTCAACAACCACGAGAACGCCGACATCTACCGCCGGCGCGCGGACGAGTGGCAGGGCCACCTGGACGCTCTGGAGACGACAGCGCTCGATCCCGCCGACCTCCCGTCGCTGCGCGAGCGCACCGGCGCCTACATCCCGGTCTCGAAGCGGCGCCACGCCATCACGCCGACCGACCGCCACTGACCCTCCCCCGGCGAGCTGCGGCGCCCAGGCGTCTCCCCCGGACGTCTGAACGCTCTACCGCCCGATCCGCAGCCGGGCCCCCATCACACCGAGGTCGACGTGCCCGAACTGTTCCCCAAGCCGCCGCGGCGAATGAAACAGCCGACCAAGGGCCAACTGCGCGAGCAGCTGGCGGACGCGGCCGCCGAACTCGAACGCCGCGGCGCGCTGATCGATCACCTGCGCACGCCCTGGTGGCGACGCCTCTCTCTGCGCCTCAGGCGCCAACCGAAGGAATCCTCGTGAACCTGACCCTCCGCATCCAGGACCACAACAGCGGGTCCGACCAGACCATCGAGATTAACAGCGCCGCGAACGACGCGGTCAATCTGGGCTCCATCAATCTGCTGTCCGCCCGCATCGTCGAACAGGCGCCCTCGGTGCTGGAGTGGAGCGAGACGCTCTGCGGCGGTGAGCGCGTCAATCACGCCGACGCCGAGAAAGCTGCAGCCTCGTGGGGTGGCCGCCTGCCGACCCGTGTCGAGCTGCTGAGCCTCGTGGACGACACCCGCAGCGACCCCGCTATCGACACCGATCGCTTCCCGGACACGCAGTGCGCTGCGTACTGGACCAGAACCCCGCTGGCGTCGGATCCGTCCTACGCCTGGTTCGTCGGTTTCAACGACGGCTACTGCTTCTACGACCACCGCGACTACCACCTCGCGCGCGTGCGCGCGGTGCGGTCGGTGCCGGCCGGTCAGTAGTTTTTGCCTCTCTGAGCTTCTAAGGAGCAATCAATGAACGCAGTAAGCAACGAAGCGCAGCCCGCCCGATTTGTCGACACCGGCGACGGTACTGTCACCGATTCCATAACCGGTCTGATGTGGTCCAAAGCCACGCTGTCGGCGAAGGACGTCACTCACGCCAAGGCTGAGAAGATCTGCACCGAGCTGGACTTGGCCGGCTATACCGACTGGCGCCTGCCCACCGACCACGAGCTGCTGAGTCTCGTGGATCGCGCGCGCTACAAGCCGGCGATCGACACCGATGCTTTCCCCGACACCGCGTCCGACTGGTACTGGGCCAGCACCCCGCTGGCGTCGGATCCGTCCCTCGCCTGGATCGTCCTTTTCAGCTACGGCAGCTGCCTCTGCGGCCACCGCGGCAGCGACCTCGCGCGCGTGCGCGCGGTGCGGTCGGTGCCGGCCGGTCAGTAACTCGGCCTTTTTGACCTAGACCATCATGGCCTACGACCTCCCTCCCATCGCCAAGTTGGCCGAACGCCTGCTCGTGGATATCGAGCGGGCGGTCAGGGCCTTTCCGCGCTACCACAAGTACACCGTGGGCACGCAGCTGCGCGAGCAGGCGATGGAGGTCGTGAAGCTGTGCAACCGGGCCTGGCGCGATCGCGACCAGCAGCTCAGGTGGCTGGATGGCCTGGTCTGGGCGATCGATGAGCTGAAGGTACTGCTCCAGATTGCGAAGCAGGTCCATGCGTACCAGAGCTTTCGGCAGTTCGAAGCGCTCATCCGTCTGGCCGACGACGTGGGCAAGCAGGCTGGCGGCTGGAAGCGCCAGCAGCAGAAGCACCCCAAGGGCCAGAATCCGGCGCGCAGTGCCGCACCGGAGTGCGCCCAGATACTGAGTACCTGCGCCGCCTCCACGGGGGCCAATCCATGACGAAGCCTCGCTACTCCAACAAGGACTGTAGGGCCGGGTCGCAAGTGCGCAGGGATGCGTCGGATCCGTCCTACGCCTGGATCGTCAATTTCAACAACGGCAACTGCAACTACAACCACCGCGACAACAACAACGCGCGCGTGCGCGCGGTGCGGTCGGTGCCGGCCGGTGAGTATCAGGGTGCGGGCGCAAGGGAACTGCCCCTGCGCGCCCTGTATGACGCCTGGCGCGATGCGCGCCGGGGGAAGAAGCCCAGTCGCAACCAACTCGCGTTCGATGCGCGTTGGGCGGATGGGCTGCTGCAGCTGCAGAGGGAGTTGAACGCAGGCGGCTGGCGGCCGCGGCGCAGCACCTGCTTTATCGCGACGCGGCCGAAGGCCCGCGAGATCCACGCTCCCCACTTCGCCGACCGGGTCGTGCACCACTGGCTGGTGCCGCAGCTGGAGGCCATCTGGGAGCGCAGGTTCATCCACGACAGCTACGCCAACCGCCGCGGCAAGGGCAGCCACGCCGCGGTGCGCCGCCTCCAGCAGTTCGTGCGCGAGATCCAAACCGGCCAGGGCGGTGGCTACTACCTGCAGCTCGATATCCACAACTTCTTCAACTCGATCCACCGGGCAACGCTGTACGGGCTGCTCAAGCCTGTCATGGAGCGCGCGCAATTGCCGCTGGTAGCCCGCCGCGCTACCCATGCCCTGCTTCGCCGGCCGCCGCGCGCCGCCGGTGTCGTGCTGCGCGCGACGGACGAGGAAGCCGCCCAGGTTCCCGCCCACAAGCGGCTGGCCAATGCTCCTACGGGCTGCGGGCTCCCCATCGGCAACCTCAGCAGCCAGTTCTTCGCCAACGTATATCTGGACGCCCTGGATCAGTTCGTAAAGCACGAGCTGAAGGCAAAGCGCTATCTGCGCTATGTCGACGACTTCGTGATCGTCCACCATGACCGGCACCAGCTGGCGGCGTGGCGTGATCAGATTGAAGCGTTCCTGGCCAAGCGCCTGCGCCTGTCCCTGAAGGCGGATCAAAAGCTGCGGCCGCTCGCCGACGGCATCGACTTCCTGGGCTACGTCGTCCGCCCCACCCACACCCTGGTGCGTCCTCGCGTTCTGGCGCACGCCAGGGAGGCGCTGGCGGCCTGGCAGCGGGCGCACGTGAGTGGCGACGCCATCCAGGCCACGCCGGCGGCCCTGCGCGCTGTGCAGAGCACTGCGGCGAGCTATGCCGGCCACTTCCGGCACGCCGACACCCACCGCATGCAGCGGCGGCTGCACCGGCAGTTCCCCTGGTTGCGGACCGCCACGCGGCCGCGCCGCTTCCACCACCGCCTGGAGGATCGGCCCGTCAGGCTGCCGATCGCTCGCGGGCCTAAGGAGCAACCCCATGCCTAACTCTTCCGTCGCCACCGTCGCGGGCGCCAACGTACAACTGCCGGCGCTCGAATGGAGCGCGCTGACGCTCCTGGACGGCGCCCCCGTCGACCATGCCACTGCGGTGCAGGCCTGTGCCGACCTCGGGCCGGGCTGGCGCGTGCCGACGCTGACCGAGCTGCTTAGCCTAGTCCGCTACGACCGCTCCGGCCCTGCCATCGACACGGACCTCTTCCCCGAGACCCAGAGCGGCGCCTACTGGACCAGCCAGCCGCTCGCGGCCATGAGCGATCGCGACGTGTGGATCGTGGACTTCTTCAGCGGCTCCACCGGCAACTACCGCAAGGAAGGGAACTTCGCCTTCGTGCGCGCGGTGCGCACCGTCTCGCCGGCGGAAGGGGAATCGCAATGAAGCTCATCAAGTTCGAGGGCCACAACGTCGTCTTTGCCGAGAATCAGCCCGAGTACCTGCCGCTGCCGGCCCTTCGCCTCAACAGCCAAGAGGGCGAGATCATTTGCTGCTGGCACCTGACGTGGCGGGAACGGCTGCGGCTGCTGTTAACCGGACGCCTCTGGCACAGCGTCCTGACTTTCGGCCAACCGCTGCAGCCTCAACTGTTGCAGGTTGATACGCCGACTGACGTGATCAACGCGATCACCCAGAAGGTGAAGTGATGGGACTTCCCTACGAGAATAGCTCCAGTGGCAATAACGCGATCACCGAGATCCAGAAGATGCTGCGCGGCTTTGGCTGCACGAAGTTCGGCACCGGCGAGGACTTCGAAACAGGCGAACTGTTCGTCCAGTTCGAGCATCGCGGCAGGCAGGTTTTCCTGAAGGCCAGCGCACGCGGCTACGCGGCAGCGTGGCTCAAGGAGCATCCCTTTGGCCCCCGCACCAAGGGGTCGAAGGCCGAGCACCAGGCCAGGGCACTGAAGATCGGCGGAATCGCCGTCTACTCGATCCTGCGCGACTGGGTCAAAGGCCAGGTGACCGCAATCGAGATCGGCATGCTGTCCTTCGAAGCTGCCTTCCTGTCGCACATCATGCTGCCCAGCGGCGTGTCCGTAATCGAGCACATCGAGGCGCAGAGGCTGCTGCCATCTCCCTCCGAGGGCGCGAGCAATGCCTGAATTCGATCAAACCTTGGCGGTCATTACCGCACTCGTCGCCGGCGATCGCTGGCTCTCTGCGGACGCTGCCGCCGCTCACTTGGGCATGTTCAACCCCAAGGGTGAGATCAACCGCCGCGGATTTCTTGAGCGAGTTGCGTGTCGCCCCAGCTTCCCGGTACCGCTGGTGATCGGCAACGAGAAGAAATGGAAGAAGTCAGAGGTCGACCAGTGGGCCGAGGACGAGCGAAAGATCAACCGAGCTGCTTAGCCAGCTCAGACGCGGGCTCGTTGTAGTAGATCATCAGGCTCTTGATGTCACGGTGGCCGACTACGCGAGCCAGCTGCAGCACGTCGAGCTTCTTGGAGAGGCGCCAGATCGCCTCCGACCGACTGTCGTGGAAGTGGACCGCGCGGTGGTTAGTCTTGTCCCGAACCTTGCGAAATAGCGTGTCTCGCATGCTGGCATCCATGTCGAAGATCGGACCAAACCGGAGAGGCAAGGCTCGCAGGATCTCCACGGCGCGCTTCGATAGCGGCACGTCGCGCGCGTCACCGTTCTTGGTCTTTGGCAGGCTGACGTATTGCTCGTCGAGATGAACGTTCGGCGAGGTCAGGGACAGTATCTCGCCCGAGCGCATGCCGGTCTCGATGGCCAGGAGAAATGCGAGCCCCACTCGCTGGGTCGCCGTCTTCGCCCGCAGCTTGTCCCACACTCCGAATCCGATTGCCAGGTCCTCGATCTCTTCGAGGGAAAGCCTTCTCGCCCTGCCTTTCGGAGTCGTCGGCCACCGCACGTCCTTCATCGGGTTGGCTCGGATCCACCGCCAATCGCGGCGCGCCACTTCCAGGACCGCACGTAGCAGGTTCATCTCCCGCGCCACGGTGCCGGGCTTCACCTGAGCCAACCGGCGATCGCGCCAGTCGGCGAAATCATTGCCATCGAGACTGGCCAGTCGGCGATTCGCGATCGGGGTTTCGCGGAACGCCTTCAGCCTGATCGCTTCCCAGTGCGCCCCTCCGCGCTTCGGTGCCTCGTCGTGCTGGTAGCGCTTCATCGCGTCGCCGAAGGTCTTGTCGGGCAGCTTAGCTCCGCGCAGCTCTGCCTCGCGCTCGAGGCCCCACGTCGCCGCTTCTTTCCGAGTCGCGAAAATCTGCGAGTCGCGCACACCGGCCACATAGACCTGTACACGCCACTTCGAACCAGAGGGACGGATGCTCGCCATGGCCCATGGTATGGGGAAATACTGGGGAGTTGGTACGTCCGAACCCGGGCGAACGCGGGCAGGGGCGGAAAAAGAAAACGCCCGAAACCGTTACGGGGCGGGCGTTTGAGATCGAATCCGGGCAATGCCGTAGCTGCCGGATTCTGTGCAATGGTGCCGGAAATAGGAATCGAACCTACGACCTACGCATTACGAATGCGCCGCTCTACCAACTGAGCTATTCCGGCGGTGCTGCGGTCCCGGCGGGCGGGCCGCGGGGCTGCAAATTGTAGGGTTGCGGCCGAGGCGGGTCAATCCGGGCTCAGCTGACCAGGCGCAGGCGCAGTTCCTTGGGCAGGGCGAAGACCATGTCCTCGGGCTCGCCGTCGAGTTCGTTCACGCGCTGGGCGCCCAGCTCGCGCAGGCGCTCGATCACGCCGCGCACCAACACTTCCGGGGCGGAAGCGCCGGCGGTGATGCCGATACGCTTGCGGCCTTTGACCCACTCCGGGTCGATCTCGACCGCGCCGTCGATCAGGTAGGCCTCCACGCCCTCGCGCTCGGACAGCTCGCGCAGGCGGTTGGAGTTGGAGCTGTTGGGCGAGCCGACCACCAGCACCAGGTCGCATTCGGCGGCCAGTTCGCGCACGGCGTCCTGGCGGTTCTGGGTGGCGTAGCAGATGTCGTCGTGGCGCGGACCCTGGATGGCCGGGAACTTGGCGCGCATGGCCTCGATCACGCTGCGGGTGTCGTCCACCGACAGCGTGGTCTGGGTGGTGTAGGCCAGGTTCTCGGGCTGGTCGACTTCCAGCGCGGCGACGTCGGCGGCGTCCTCGACCAGGTAGATGCGGCCGGACCCGGCCTCGCGCCGCCACTGGCCCATGGTGCCTTCGACTTCCGGATGGCCTTCGTGGCCGATCAGGATCACGTCGCGGCCGGCGCGGCAGTGGCGCGAGACTTCCAGGTGCACTTTGGTGACCAGCGGGCAGGTCGCGTCGAACACTTTCAGACCGCGCCGCTCGGCTTCCTCGCGCACGGCCTTGGACACGCCGTGGGCGCTGAAGATCACGGTCGCGCCGTCGGGCACTTCGTCCAGTTCCTCGACGAACACCGCGCCGCGGTGCTTGAGGTCGTCGACGACGAAGCGGTTGTGCACGACTTCGTGGCGCACGTAGATCGGCGCGCCCAGGGTCTCGATCGCGCGCTTGACGATTTCGATGGCGCGGTCGACGCCGGCGCAGAAACCGCGGGGATTGGCGAGCAGGACGTCCATGGGCCGATTGTACTCCTGGCTCAGGCCTTGGGCTTGGCCGGGGGTGTCGCGAACAGGCCGACCAGGGCGATGCCGACGGCGCCGGCCACGATGGCCGCGTCGGCCAGGTTGAAGGCCGGCCAGTAATGGTCGCGCCAGTGCCACTGGATGAAATCCACCACGTGGCCGTGCAGCAGGCGGTCGATCACGTTGCCCACGGCACCGCCGATCACCAGCGCGTACGGCAGCGCGGTTTTCCAGTCGCCGCGCGCGGTGCGGCGCAGCCAGCTGGCCAGCAGGCCGCTGATGGCGATGGCCAGGACCACGAAGAAGTACTTCTGCCAGCCGCCGGCGTCGCTGAGGAAGCTGAAGGCGGCGCCGGTGTTGTAGGTGCGGTACCAGTTCCAGAACCCTTCGACCACCGGGATGGCGGTGTACTCGGGCAGCGAGGCCAGCACCCAGGCCTTGGTCAGCTGGTCTAGCACGATCACCAGGGCCGAAACGATCAGCCATGGCAGGGCGTTCTTGCTATGCGGTTGCGACATCGTGTTGCGCTCCTGGTTCCGGCGGGCCGGAATCCGGACGGTGGCCCGCGCGCGGCGGGCCTGAGGGGAATGCACCCCGCCCGCGCCGGTCGGGCGCAGACGGGTCGGACCTAACCAATCAAACCGGCTACTCAGAACCAGCGACGATCCTCGCCTTCGCCGTCGACGTTGCTCACGCAGCGGCCGCACAGCTCCGGATGCGCGGCGTCCACGCCGACGTCGGCGCGATACTGCCAGCAGCGCACGCACTTGGTCTTGGCGGTCGGCACGGCGGTGACGGCGATGTCCTGGATGGCATCGTCGGCGACGATTTCTACATCACCGCTGATGAACAGGAACCGCAGCTCGTCGGCGAACGGCGCCAGCCAGTTCTGATCGGCCACGCCGCAGCGCAAGGCGATCTCGGCCTCCAGCGCGGCGCCGATCTTGCCTTCGGCGCGGATCGGTTCCAGGGTCTTGCTGACGTCGTCGCGCAGCGCCAGCAGGCGGGCGAAGTCCTCGGCCGACAGCGCGGCGTCGTCGGGCAGCAGGGCCAGGCCGTCGTACCAGGTGGTGAACAGCACGTTGCCTTCGCGCGCGCCGTGCGCGGTGGTGGCCGGCAGGTGGCGCCACATTTCGTCGGCGGTGTAAGCCAGGATCGGCGCAATCCAGCGCACGAACGCCTCGGCGATGCGGTACATCGCGCTCTGCGCCGAACGGCGGCCGCGCGAGTCCTCGCGCATGGTGTACAGACGGTCCTTGGTGACGTCCAGGTACAGCGAGCCCAGGTCGACGCTGCAGAAGTTCGACAGCGCCTGCACGATCTCGGCGAAGTCGTAGCGCTCGTAGGCCGAGGCGATGCGGTCCTGCAGTTCGGCGGCGCGGTGCACGATCCAGCGGTCCAGCGCGACCATCTCATCCAGACCGACCAGGTGCTGCGCCGGGTCGAAACCGCTGAGGTTGCCCAGCAGGAAGCGCGCGGTGTTGCGGATGCGGCGGTAGACGTCGGCGTTCTGCTTGAGGATCTTGTCGGAGACCGTCATCTCGTTGCGGAACTCGGTCGACGCCACCCACAGGCGCAGCACGTCGGCGCCCAGGGTGTCGGTGACCTTCTCCGGCGCCAGCGCGTTGAACATCGACTTCGACATCTTCTTGCCGTGTTCGTCGACGGTGAAGCCGTGGGTCAGCACCTGCCGGTACGGCGCCACGCCGTCCATCGCCACGCCGCTGAGCAGCGCGCTGTGGAACCAGCCGCGATGCTGGTCGGAGCCTTCCAGGTAGAGATCGGCGGGCTTGTGCAGGCCGTCCTGCGGACGCTGCGCGAGCACGCACTCGTGGCTGGTGCCAGAATCGAACCAGACGTCGAGGATGTCGTTGACCTTCTCATAGTCGGCGGCCTCGGCGCCGAGCAGCTGCTCGGCGGTCATCGCATACCAGGCGTCCACGCCCTGCTGTTCTACGGCGTCGGCGACCTGACGCATGATCTGGCCGGTGCGCGGATGCGGCAGGCCGGTTTCGCGGTGATAGAACAGCGCGATCGGCACGCCCCAGTAGCGCTGGCGCGAGATGGTCCAGTCCGGACGGCCTTCGATCATGTTGTAGATGCGCGCCTCGCCCCAGCCCGGCACCCAGGACACGCCCGGGATCGCGGCCAGCGCGTCGCGGCGCAGACCGGCCTGCTCCATCGAGATGAACCACTGCGGCGTGGCGCGGAACACCACCGGCGTCTTGTGGCGCCAGCAGTGCGGGTAGCTGTGCTTGATGCGGCCGGCGGCGAGCAGCGCGCCGCGCGCGCGCAGCACGTCGACGATCACCGGATCGATCTTGAAGATGTGCTGGCCGGCCAGTTCGTGGCCGTCGGCCGGCGGCGTCGACGGCAGGTACAGGCCGCGTCCGTCCACGGGATTGATTTGCGCCGCGCTGTAACGCTCGACCAGGCCGTACTTCAGGCCGACCGCATAGTCCTCCTGGCCGTGGCCGGGCGCGGTGTGCACCGCGCCGGTGCCGGCGTCGACGGTGACGTGGTCGCCCAGCAGCACCGGGATTTCGCGCTCGTAGAACGGGTGCTGCAGGCGCAGGCCTTCGAATTCGGCGCCCTGGCGCGGGCCCCACTCGCGCGTTTCCACGCTGGCGCCGGCCTTCAGTGCGTCGCGGTTGGCGAGCGTGCCGAGGAAGCCGGCGGTCAGATCGTGCGCGACCAGCAGGTATTCCGGACGCGCGCCGTCCTCGCGGAACAGCCCTTCGCTGCCCGGCTCGACGCGCACCAGCACATAGTTCAGTTCCGCGCCCAGCGTCACCGCCAGGCTGGCCGGCAAGGTCCACGGCGTGGTGGTCCAGATCGGCACCGACAGCGGCGCGCCGTCGTCGGCGATGCCGAAGGCGTCGAACACGCGCTTGCGGTCCAGCACCGGATAGCGCACGTAGATTTCGGTGGATTCCTTGTCCTGGTATTCGATCTCGGCCTCGGCCAGCGCCGAGCCGCAGTCGAAGCACCAGTGCACCGGCTTGGACCCGCGCACCAGGTGGCCGCGATCGACGATCTTGGCCAGCGACCGCATGATGTCCGCCTCGTAGCGGAAATCCATGGTGCGATAAGGGTTATCCCAATCGCCGGTCACGCCCAGGCGCTTGAAGCCGCGGCGCTGCAGGTCGATCTGGGTGGTGGCGTACTCGCGGCACTTGGCGCGGAAGGTCGCGGCGTCGAGCACGGCGCCGTCGACGGTGCTGCCGACCTTGCCGAACTCCTTCTCGACCTTGTGTTCGATCGGCAGGCCGTGACAGTCCCAGCCCGGCACGTAGGGCGCGTCGTAGCCGGCCAGCAGCTTGGACTTGACCACGATGTCCTTGAGCACCTTGTTGACCGCGTGGCCGACGTGGATCTCGCCGTTGGCATACGGCGGACCGTCGTGCAGCACGAAGCTGCGCTCGCGGCCGCCGGTCTTTTCGCGAATTCGCTGGTACAGACCTTCGCTCTCCCAGCGCGCCAGGGTTTCCGGCTCGCGCTTGGGCAGATCGCCTCGCATCGGGAAATCGGTCGCCGGCAGCAACAAGGTGGCCTTGTAGGCGTTGCCGGGGGCGGATTGGCTGGGGTCGTTGGTCACAGCGGGTCTCAGGCAGTGTTCCCGGCCGCGTCGGCGGTACGGGCTGGCGACGTAGACGCACGTCGAGTGTCGTGTTGCGAAAGTTCGTGTTCGTCGTTGGCCGGCAGCGCGCGGCGTTGCGCGTCCAGCCGCAACAGTTCGCGCGCCTGCGCGGCGTCGCGGTGCATCTGCTGCGTCAACGACGCCAGGTCGGGGAACTTGAGCTCGGCGCGCAGATGGGCGACGAACTCGACTTCGATGCGGCGCCCGTAGAGGTCGCCGTCGAAATCGAACAAATGCGCTTCCAGCAGCGGCTCCACGCCGTCCACCGTGGGCCGCGTGCCCAGGCTGGACACCGACGCGCGCGGCCGATCGCCGACGCCGTGCACCCAGGTGGCGTAGATGCCCGACAAGGCCGGGGTCTTGCCGCCGAAGCGCAGGTTGGCGGTGGGAAACCCCAGCGTGCGGCCGAGCTGCTGCCCGCGCACCACGCGCCCGCCGATCGCATAGGGGCGGCCGAGCAGCCCGGCGGCGGCGGCGAAATCGCCGGCCAGCAGGGCGGCGCGGATGCGCGTGCTGGAGACGCGCTCGCCGTCGTGGTGCACCGGTTCGATCTCGTGCGCTTCGAAGCCGCAGTCCTGGCCGAGCCGGCGCAGCAGTTCGATATCGCCGCCGCGGGCCTTGCCGAAACGGAACTCCGGGCCGACCCAGACCTCGCGCGCGTTCAAGCGATCGACCAGCACGCGACGCACGAACGCTTCCGCGTCCAGTCCGCTCAGGCGCGCATTGAAGCGCAGCAGGCCGACCTGATCGGCGTCCAGCGCGAGCAGGCCTTCGGCCTTGGCGCGCGGCAGCAGCAGACGCGGCGGCGGCGCGGCCGGTGCGAAGAACTCGCGCGGCAGCGGCTCGAAGCTCAACGCCACCGCCGGCACGCCCAAGGCATGCGCACGCGCGACCGTGTGGCGCACCAGCGCACGATGCCCGAGGTGCAGGCCATCGAAGGCGCCGATGCAGACCACACTGCCGTGCGGGCAGCGGGGCCCGCCCTCGACGTCACGAAACAGCCTGCTCATTGGATTGCGCGGGGGACCGGCTCGAAAGGAGCGTTCAAAAGGATGAATCAGGAAGTATAGCCGTCGCGGGCGACTCTCAAGCCGCCCCGCTCCGACCGCGCCGTCAATGCCCGCGCAGATCGCGCGGGCGGATGCCCTGCAGCCACAGGGTCGCGGCATAGGCCGCGCCGCCGCCGCCGACCACCACGGCCAGCTTCCAGCCGCGCTCCCACCACGGCCAGCCGGTCCAGCCCTGCCACAGCCACAGCAGGGCCAGCACCACCGCGCTCATCACCAGCGCGGCCACCGCGATCTGGCGCAGGAAACGGCCCCAGCCCGGCTGCCGCGCATAGACGCGGGCGCGGCGCAGGTACCAGGCCAGCTGCAGCGCGTTGACCCAGCCGGCGATCGCGATCGCCAGCGCCAGGCAGGCATGCGCGCCCGGCACCAGGCCCAGCGCCTCGCGCAGGTGGCCGCCGCTGCGCGCCAGCGCGTCCTGGCCGATCTCGGTGAAGTACAGCGCGCCCAGCAGCAGCGCCACGGTGGTGGCCAGGTTCACGATCACCGACACCACCGCCGCCTTGACCGGCGTCTTGGTGTCCTGACGCGAGTAGAACGCCGGCGCCAGCACCTTCACCAGCAGGAACGCCGGCACCGCGGTGGACTGCGCCATCAGGCTCAGGCGGATCATCGCGGTATCGGTCGGACTCAAGCGGCCGTACTGGAACAGCGTCGCGATCAGCGCCTCGGCGCACAGCACCAGGCCCAAGCAGGCGGGGATGCCGATCAGCAGACACAGCCGGAAACCCCAGTCCAGGCCCTTGGAAAAGCCCGCGGGGTCGGTGGCGGCGTGGCGCTTGGACAAATGCGGCAGGATCACCGTGCCGATGGCGACGCCGAACATGCCCAGCGGGAACTCCAGCAGGCGGTCGGTGAGGTACAGCCAGGTCACGCTGCCGGCGATCAGGAACGAGGCCAGGGCGGTGTTCAGCAGCAGATTGAGCTGGGCCACCGAGGAACCGAACAGGGTCGGCACCATCAGCCGCATGATCTTGCGCACGCCCGCATGCGCCCCGCCCCAGCGCGGGCGCGGCAGCAGGCCCAGCTTGGCCAGCGCCGGCAACTGGAACGCCAGCTGCAGGATGCCGGCCAGGAACACGCCCCAGGCCAGCGCCAGCACCGGCTCCAGGCCCAGCGGCCGCATCAGCGGCACCGCGCAGACGGCCGCGGCGATCATCGACAGGTTCAGCAGCACCGGCGACAACGCCGGGATCGCGAAGCGGCCGTAGCTGTTGAGCACGCCACCGACCAGCGAGGCCAGCGAGATGAACAAGGCGTAGGGGAAGGTGATCTGCAGCATCTGGGTGGCCAACCGGTACTGCTCGCTGCCCGGCTCGAAGCCCGGCGCGAACAGCTGCATCACCCAGGGCGCGGCCAGCACCACCGCCGCGGTCAGCACCAGCAGGGCGGCGGCCAGGGTGCCGGTGACCCGGTCCACCAGTGCCTTGACCGCGGCGTGGTCCTGCTTCTCCTTGTACTCGGCCAGGACCGGCACGAAGGCCATCGAGAACGAGCCCTCGGCCGAGAGCCGGCGCAGGAAATTGGGGATCCGGAACGCGATGAAGAACGCGTCCATGGCCGGGCTGGCGCCGAACTGCCAGGCGTAGACCTGATCGCGGACCAGGCCGGAGACCCGCGAAACGAAGGTCATGGCGCTGAAAACCACCGACGAACGCAGCAAACCGCCCTTGCTCATCGCCCGCCTCCGGCCGTTCCCGGCGCCAGGACGGCCCAGTTGACGCAAGTCACTGAATCGGCCATACTTTTGGGTCTGATTTTCCGCGATTGCATTTTTGCAGTCAGTTCCATCCAGCTTCCAACTAAATTTTCTCCAGGAAACCACCCGTGGCAAACATCAAGTCCGCCAAGAAGCGCGCCAAGCAGACGGTCGTGCGCAATGCCCGTAACGCCAGCCAGCGTTCGATGCTGCGTACCGCCGTGAAGAAGGTGCTGAAGGCCCTCGGCGAGAACGACGCCGCCGGTGCCAAGTCCGCGTTCGACGTCGCTCAGCCGATCCTCGACCGTTTCAGCTCCCGTGGTCTGATCCACAAGAACAAGGCCGCGCGCCATAAGAGCCGCCTGTCGGCCCGCATCAAGGCGCTGTCCGCCGCCTGATGCCGACGCCGCCGCGGCCTGCGCCGCGGCAGCCAGCGAAAACCCGGCTTCGGCCGGGTTTTTGTTTTTACGGTCGCCTGCGCGCGCCACCAGCGCACGCACCGCGAACGAACGCGCGCCGCCGACCTGCAGCGTAGCGAGCGAAGCGCGGGCATGAGCGGTCGGCATGCGGCGCATCGTCGGCGCCGCCGGTGAAGTCAGCACGAAGTCGCGCGCGCCCTCGCCCGCCGCGACGGCAAGCGCAGCGATCCCGCGCCTGCGCGCTGCGATGGGCGACGCCGATGCGGCGCCGCGAACGAAAGAGATTGAACGCCGAGCCCGCGGCTCAGGGCGCATGGTCGCCGGCGGCGTTCGCGGCTTCCAGGGCGTCTTCGCGCTGACGATCGAAGAAGGCCATCACGTCGAGCATGATCGGCCAGGTGCCTTCGCGGCCGATCGCCGACACCAGGTACCAACGGTCCTTCCAGCCCAGCTCGTCGACGATCGCCTGCGCCGCGGCCTTCTGCTCTTCTTCCAGCAGCAGGTCGGCCTTGTTGAGCACCAGCCAGCGCGGCTTGGCCAGCAATTCGGGATCGTGCTTGGCCAGCTCGCGCTCGATCGCGCGCACCTGCTCGGCCGGCGTTACGCCCTCGACGCCGCCTTCCATGGGCGCGATGTCCACCAGGTGCAGCAGCAGGCGCGTGCGCTGCAGATGGCGCAGGAACTGCGCGCCCAGGCCGGCGCCGTCGGCCGCACCTTCGATCAGGCCGGGAATGTCGGCGATCACGAAACTGCGGTGCGCCTCGACGCTGACCACGCCCAGGTTGGGGTACAGCGTGGTGAACGGATAGTCGGCCACCTTCGGCGTCGCCGCCGAGACCGCGCGGATCAGGGTGCTCTTGCCGGCGTTGGGGAAGCCCAGCAGGCCGACGTCGGCCAGCAGCTTGAGCTCCAGCTTGAGCTCGCGCTGTTCGCCCGGCAGACCCGGCAGCGCCTTGCGCGGCGTGCGGTTGGTCGAGCTCTTGAAATGCATGTTGCCCAGGCCGCCCTTGCCGCCGCGCGCGACCAGCAGACGGTCGCCGTGCGCGGTCAGGTCGCCGATGACCTCGTCGGTCTCGACGTTGGTCACCACGGTGCCCACCGGCACCACGATGATCAGGTCGTCGCCGCCCTTGCCGTAGGCCTGGCGGCCCATGCCGTTCTCGCCGCGCTGGGCGCGGAACTGCTTCTGGTGGCGGAAATCGACCAGGGTGTTGACGTTCTCGTCCGACACCAGCCAGACGCTGCCGCCGGCACCGCCGTCGCCGCCGTCCGGCCCGCCCAGCGGGATGAACTTCTCGCGACGGAAGCCGATGCAGCCGTTGCCGCCGTTGCCGGCGATGACCTGGATTTCCGCTTCGTCGACGAGTTTCATGAGCGCTGGGTTTCGATAAGGAGTAAGTGAATCGGTGCAGCGTTACGACGGCATTTTAGCGCCGCCCGCGTGCAGGGCCGCACAGCAAGCGGGAATCGGCTGCCGCCCCGCCCGCCCAGCGCCGACCTAAAAACGAAAAGCCCCGCCGAAGCGGGGCCCTTCGCGTACCGCGCGTCGCGATTAGGCGACGACGCTGACGGTGCGGCGCTTCTTCGGGCCCTTGGTCGAGAACTCGACCTTGCCGTCGACCAGCGCGAACAGGGTGTGGTCGCGGCCGAGACCGACGCCGGCGCCCGGGTGGAACTGGGTGCCGCGCTGACGCACGATGATGTTGCCGGCCTCGATGGCCTGGCCGCCGTAGATCTTGACGCCCAGGTACTTCGGGTTGGAGTCGCGGCCGTTGCGGGTAGAACCTACGCCCTTTTTATGTGCCATGGCTGCTGCTCCTTACTTGTTGTCGCCACCGGCGATGCCGGTGATCTCGATTTCGGTGTAGTGCTGACGGTGGCCCATCTGCTTGCGATGGTGCTTACGGCGGCGGAACTTGACGATGCGCACCTTGTCGGCGCGGCCGTGGCCGACGACCTTGGCGGTGACGCTGGCGCCCTTGAGCGCGTCGCCGAGCTTCACACCTTCGCCGTCGCCCAGCATCAGGACGGTGTCAAACTTGATCTCGCTGCCGGCTTCGACATCGAGCAGCTCGACGCGGAGCGTCTCGCCTTGCATCACGCGGTATTGCTTACCGCCGGTGACCAGTACTGCGTACATGACCGGTATTCCTCTGTAGTTATTTTGGTCGCTGCCGCGCCCAATGCGGGCGGACAGAAGCGGAATTGTAGGCGGTTCAGCGAGTTAGAGCAACTATCCCCCAGTGCCGGCGACGGGCCCGGCCGGCCGGCGCCGGGTAGCGCGGCCTTAACGCGTCTCATGCTGTAGTGAGCATGCTGCGAAGGACCCCGTGGCCGCCCATTCCGCCCGGGGACCGCCCATGTTCGAGCACCTGCTGGACCAGGTCGCCAGCCGCCACGGCCTCAGCCCGGACCAGGGCCGGCGCCTGCTGGCCGCCTGGCTGGAGCGCATTTTCGACCCCGCCCGCGGCGGCACCGCCGGCTTCGTGCAGGCCTTCCGCGAGCAGGGCCTGGCCGAGCTGGCCGAATCCTGGATCGCCCCGGGCCCGAACCGGCCGCTGACCGCCGACCAGCTGGAGCGGGTCTTCGGCGAGGGCGAGATCGCCGCCCTCGCCCGTGCCCTGGCGCTGCCCGCGGCCGCCGTGGCCAGCGCCTCGGCGGCGATCCTGCCCGAGGCCGTGGACACGCTGGGCGAGGACGGGCGCTGGCATGGCGGCGGAGCCGGCCCTCATCGGTCAGATCCTGATCGGCGTGAATTTGATCGCAGCGACGCTCATCGGCCCGAGGCGGGTTGGCGCGACGCTCATGCGCACGATCCCGACCATCCGCACATCGCCAGTCCAGATCCTCACCCGCACGCAACCGATCCCTTCGCCGCGCCCGCGCCCGGCGCAGCATCAACGACCGATCCGGGCGGCCTTCATCCGATCCGCGACGTCGCACCCGGCCCGCTTTCGTCGGAACCCGCGCCGCTGTATCGCGCCGACGACGATCCGCCGCCGCCCTCGCCGCTGCTGTCGTTCGCGCGCCGGCTGTGGCCGTGGCTGTTGTTGTTCGCGTTCCTGTCGGCGCTGGCCTGGTGGCTGCGCGTTTGAACGCGTCGCACGCCGCATGCGCGCGACTTAAGCCGCAATCGCGGCGCGACGCAGTTCACACTATCGACATGGCGTTCGCACGCGAGCGCGAATGCCGCATGCACGCACCGCTCGCCTGTTCGCGTTTGTGAAGAACGACGTTTTTCGCTGCGAATTCAGAGTCGTCGCGCATTTGTGCATTGCGAACGCATCCACGTTACATGCGGCGTTACATACGCATGCCTCGTCGACGCATGCTTTAGTCGTAGAGCGTGCCACTTGCGCAGCTCGCAAAGCTTGAATTAGCTTGCAATGGACGCGCCTGCAGGGGGTCGCGTCGGGATCGAACCAGCACGGATGCTGAGTCGCTGCGCTGTGCGCGCGACCGCGGCGGACCGCGTCGGTTCTACACACAGGGGGCCTCTGCATGCGACTGGATTCATCCAGCCTTCCCACGTCTTTCCGCGGCGGCGAGCGCAGTGCGCGCGCCAACGCTTCCCGAATCGAATGCGCATCCGCGCGTGGCGACGTTGCGCGCTCGCGCAGCTCGAACCCCACTCTCTCCGCCAACGCACTGTTCGCGACCGTCGCAACCACAGCGACGCGCCTGCGCGATCCTGCATCCCGCTCGGAAGCGCCCTCGTCCTTCCGACACGTTGTCACCCCCATTACCGCGACTGCGCGATGCCCCGGACGGGCGCACGCGCGCAGCTTGCGTACCGAAGTCCCGCGGCGAGGAAAGATGTCATAGCCGCGGACCAGCGCCCGACGCTATCAGGGGATGCGTCGGGGATCATGAGCTACGAAATCAAGGATGTTTGTCATGACTCGCAAAGTACGTTCAATGAAATGGACCGCACTGGCCATCGCCACCGCGATCGTGGTCGCTCCGGCGGCCTACTCCGGCGGCAAGCTGCCGACGGCCAACAAGACCAAGGTTTCGACCTTGTCCCCGCAAGCGGCGAAGGCGGCTAAGGAACAGCCGGTCCTGCAAGACCGCTTCATCATCACCTACAAGGGCTCGGCCAATGCCAAGGGCATCGCCGCGGCCAAGGTCGGCACCCAGCTCGCCAGCGCCTCCAAGGCCCTGGGCCTGGGCATCTCGCCGATGCGCACGCTGGCCACGGGCAGCGCGCTGATCCGCACCGACAAGAAGCTCGACAGCGCCGCCAGCAAGGCGCTGATGATCGAGCTGATGAAGGATCCCAACGTGCTGGCGGTCGAGCCCGATCGCCTGCGCCAGAAGCTGCTGGTCCCGAACGATCCGGGCTACGCGCAGCAGTGGCATTACAAGAACGGCCCCGGCGGCATCAACGCCGAACCGGCCTGGGACCTGAGCACCGGCGACGGTGTGGTGGTCGCCGTGCTCGACACCGGCATCACCCCGCACGCCGATCTGGTCGGCAACCTGGTGGCCGGTTACGACTTCATCATCGACACCGACGTCAGCGTCGACGGCGACGGCCGCGACGCCGACCCGAACGATCCGGGCGACTGGCACGACGGCGAGTGCAACATCTTCGGCATCCCCGAGGACAGCAGCTGGCACGGCACGCACGTGGCCGGCACGGTCGCCGCCTCGACCAACAACGGCGTCGGCGTGGCCGGTGTCGCGTTCGGCGCCAAGGTCCAGCCGGTGCGCGTGCTGGGCAAGTGCGGCGGCTACGAGTCGGACATCATCGACGCGGTGACCTGGGCGTCCGGCGGCACCGTGACCGGCGTGCCGGCCAACGCCACGCCGGCGGAAGTCATCAACCTCAGCCTCGGCGGCGGCGGTGCGTGTTCGGTCGCCGAGCAGGCAGCCTTCACCGCGGCGGCCGCGCGCGGCACCACGGTGGTGGTGGCGGCGGGCAATTCCTCGGCCGATGCGGCCGGCTACTCGCCGGCGAGCTGTAACGACGTGATCACCGTGTCCGCGGTCGGCCCGACCGGCGCGCTGGCCGGCTACTCGAACTTCGGCAGCGTGGTCGACGTGGCCGCGCCCGGCGGTTCGGGCGCCAATCCGGCGGCCGACAACATCCTCTCGACCCTGAACCTGGGCCTGCAGGGCCAGGAAGGCGACGGCTACGCCTGGATGGCGGGCACCTCGATGGCGTCCCCGCACGTCGCCGGCGTGGTCGCGCTGATGCAGGCCGCCGCACCGACGCCGAAGACTCCGGCGCAGATCAAGAAGATCCTCGAGAACACCGCCTACGCCTCCGGCGGCTTCCCGAGCGGCTGCAACTACGACAAGCCCTGCGGCACCGGCATCATCGACGCCCGCTATGCGGTGGCCGTGGCCTCCGGCGCCGAAGCGCTGCCGGCCGATCCGCCGCCGCCGCCGGCGCCGGAACCGGCCACCCCGCTGACCAACGGCGTCACCGTCACCGGCATCGAAGTGCTGGCCGGCGGTACCGTGCGTTATCAGCTGCTGGTGCCCAACGGCGCGTCCAACCTGTTGTTCGCCATGTACGGCGGCACCGGCGACGCGGACATCTACGTCAAGCGCGGCAGCGCTCCGACCAACACCTCCTACGACTGCCGTCCGTTCAGTTCCGGCAACAACGAGAACTGCTTCTTCCCGGCGCCGCAGGGCGGCATCTGGTACGTGACGATCAAGGGCTTCAGCAACTCCGCTGGCGTGTCCTTGTACCCCAGCTTCACCGACGCCAACTGGCCGCGCGCGGTCGAGGCCGAGGCGACTCCGCTGACCAACCACCGCACCCGCGTCGATCTGACCTGGGGCGCCGGCAAGCGCAACATCGACATCTACCGTAACGGCGCGATCCTCAAGACCGTGCGCAACAACGGCGCCGCCACCGATACCTTCCGGATCATCGGCACCGGCACCATGAGCTACAAGCTGTGCAACAACGGTACGCAGGAATGCGCCGACCCGGTGGAGATCGAGTACGCCTCCTCCAAGCGCTGATCGCGGCATGCAACACGGAGGGCCCGGTACGCCGGGCCCTCCGCTACCGGAGCGCCGCGCCGCGCGGCCTGCGTCCGGTCCAACGCTCACCTAGTACCGTTCTGGAGCCTGCATGCATTCCCACCCCATCCTTTCGCGCCGGCATCGCGCCGGCGCCGTGCTGCTGACGCTGGCCTGCGTGGCCGGACTGGCGGCCTGCAACCGCGGTCCCGCCGCCGGCGACGCCGAACCGGCCAAGACCGCCGAGGCCGCGCCGGTACCGCGCTACGACGCCAAGCTCAGCCTGGTCAACAACAACGGCAGCCTGCGCTACGACGGCAACGTCGACAGCGACGCCGCCAAGCAGGCGGTGATCGCCGCGCTGTCCCACGCCTACGGCGCCGAGAAAGTGTCCGGCGACCTCGCCGTGGACCGCTACGCGCGCCCGGCCGACTGGGCGGCCAACCTGCCCCAGTTCGCCGCCGCGTTCAAACAGCCCGGTGCGGCGGTCAGTTTCCAGGGCCAGCGCATCGAACTCAGCGGTCAGGTCGCCGAGGCTGACCGCGCCGCGCTGTTGGAACAGGCGCGCACGCTCTACCCCGGCTACGCCTACACCGGCCTGTTCGAGGGCGTGGGCGCGGCCCCCGCCAACAGCGCCCTGGCCACGCTGGGCGACAAAGCCAGCGCGGCCGACGTGGTCAAGGCGCTGAACCAGACCCCGATCGCGTTCGAAGGCGACAGCGCGCGCATCGCCGCGTCCAGCCTCGACGCCCTGGGCGACGCGGCCAAGGCCATCCAGGCCGCGCCCGCACAAACCCGGGTCGAGATCTATGGCCCGGCCGGCGGCAGTGGCGTCAGCGAGGACGATCTGGCCTTGTCCAAACAGCGCGCCGAGGCGGTCAAGGTGCTGCTGGTGGTGAACGGCGTCAGTCCGGGCGCGATCGAGACCAAGGCGGCCGGCGCCGATAGCGGCCGCGGCATCAGTTTCAAACTCGTCAAATAGGGCGGCGGCCGGCGCTCGCGCCGGCCGACCGGACCCGGTCAACGGCCTCTCTCCAGGCCCTCGCCGACGCGCGGTTTGCGTCGGCGATTTTTTTGGGCGGGTGGTTTTGCGAGGCAAAAGCAAATCCCCCCTAGCCCCCCCTTTTTCAAAGGGGGGAACGGTGCGGCCTGTTTGGTAGGAAGCAGTTGCGCCCGCGGCTTCAGGGGAAGAAACCGCCTGCCGGTCCTCCCCCTGTGGAATCGGCTGGTCTTCCCCCTTTGGAAAAGGGGGATCGAGGGGGATTTGCTTCTCCGTTCAGGACGCTCTCACCCAGACACCCGGCAACGCCCCATGTCGCGCTCGCAGCTGCGACGAACCCTCTCCGCGGCCCTTCCGTTCCGCAGATTTGCCCCCATGTTCGGCACTCGATACGCTCTTCTGTTCGCCGTCGCCCCGTGCGTCGGCCGCCCTCCCCCTTTGCAGGCAAACGATGGCGCTGGATTTCATCCGCATCCGCGGCGCGCGGACGCACAACCTCAAGAACATCGATCTCGACCTCCCCCGCGACAAGCTGATCGTGATCACCGGCCTGTCCGGCTCCGGCAAGTCGTCGCTGGCGTTCGACACGATCTACGCCGAAGGCCAACGCCGTTACGTGGAGTCGCTGTCGGCCTATGCGCGGCAGTTCCTCAGCGTGATGGAAAAGCCCGATGTCGACCACATCGAAGGCCTGTCGCCGGCGATCTCGATCGAGCAGAAGTCGACCTCGCACAATCCGCGTTCGACGGTCGGCACGATCACCGAGATCTACGACTACCTGCGCCTGCTGTACGCACGCGTGGGCTCGCCGCGCTGCCCGGACCACCACTACCCGCTGGAAGCGCAGACGGTCAGCCAGATGGTCGACCAGGTGGTCGGCCTGGATCCGGAGCAGCGCTACATGCTGCTGGCGCCGGTGGTGCGCGAGCGCAAGGGCGAGCACGCGCAGATCTTCGAGCAGCTGCGCGCGCAGGGCTACGTGCGCGTGCGCGTGGACGGCACGCTGTACGAGATCGACGCGGTGCCGCCGCTAGCGCTGCGGGTCAAACACACCATCGAGGCGGTGATCGACCGCTTCAAGCCGCGCGAGGACATCAAGCAGCGCCTGGCCGAATCCTTCGAGACCGCGCTCAAGCTCGGCGACGGCATGGCCCAGGTCATGTCGCTGGACCACGCCGACGCCGCGCCCTTGCTGTTCTCGTCCAAGTACAGCTGCCCGGTCTGCGACTACTCGCTGCCGGAGCTGGAACCGCGCTTGTTCTCGTTCAACTCGCCGGTCGGCGCCTGCCCGACCTGCGACGGCCTGGGCGTGGCGCAGTTCTTCGATCCCTCGCGCGTGGTCGTGCACCCGGAGCTGTCGCTGTCGGCCGGCGCGGTGCGCGGCTGGGACCGCCGCAACGCCTACTACTTCCAGCTGATCCAGTCGCTGGCCAAGCACTACAAGTTCGACGTCGACTCGCCCTGGCAATCGCTGTCGGAAAAGGCGCGCAACGCCGTGCTGTACGGCAGCGGCGACGAGCTGATCAATTTCAGCTACATCACCGAGAACGGCGGCCGCAGCCAGCGTAAGCACCGCTTCGAGGGCATCGTGCCCAACCTGGAGCGCCGCTACCGCGAAACCGAATCGGCGGCGGTGCGCGAGGAGCTGGCCAAGTACATCAGCGAACGCGCCTGCACCGAATGCGGCGGCGCGCGCCTCAACCGCGCCGCGCGCAACGTGTTCGTGGCCGAGCGCCCGCTGCCGGAGCTGGTGGTGCTGCCGGTGGATGAGGCGCTGAGCTTCTTCAAGTCGCTCAACCTGCCCGGCTGGCGCGGCGAGATCGCGGTCAAGATCGTCAAGGAAATCGCCGACCGCCTGCGCTTCCTGGTCGACGTCGGCCTCGACTACCTGACCCTGGAGCGCAAGGCCGATTCGCTGTCCGGCGGCGAAGCCCAGCGCATCCGTCTGGCCAGCCAGATCGGCGCCGGCCTGGTCGGCGTGATGTACGTGCTGGACGAGCCCTCGATCGGCCTGCACCAGCGCGACAACGAACGCCTGTTGGGCACCCTCACCCGCCTGCGCGACCTGGGCAACACGGTGATCGTGGTCGAGCACGACGAGGACGCGATCCGCCTGGCCGACTACATCGTCGACATCGGCCCCGGCGCCGGCGTGCACGGCGGCGAGGTGGTGGCGCAGGGCCTGTTCCCCGACATCCTCAAGGCACCGCGTTCGCTGACCGGCCAGTACCTCAGCGGCAAGCGCCGGATCGAAATTCCCAAGCAGCGCCACAAGCCCAATCCCAAGACCACCCTGCACCTGCGCGGCGCCAGCGGCAACAACCTCAAGGACGTCGATCTGGCGATCCCATCGGGCTTGTTCACCGCCGTCACCGGCGTGTCGGGTTCGGGCAAGTCGACCCTGATCAACGACACCCTGTTCGCGATCGCGGCCAACGAGCTCAACGGCGCCTCGCACACGCCGGCGCCGTACAAGGCGGTGGAGAACATCGAGCTGTTCGACAAGGTGGTCGACATCGACCAGTCGCCGATCGGACGCACGCCGCGTTCCAATCCGGCCACCTACACCGGCCTGTTCACGCCGCTGCGCGAGCTGTACGCGCAGGTGCCCGAGGCGCGCTCGCGCGGCTACTCGCCGGGCCGCTTCAGCTTCAACGTGCGCGGCGGCCGCTGCGAAGCCTGCCAGGGCGACGGCCTGATCAAGGTCGAGATGCACTTCCTGCCGGACGTGTACGTGCCCTGCGACGTCTGCGGCGGCAAGCGCTACAACCGCGAGACGCTGGAGATCCTCTACAAGGGCTACAACATCAACGACGTGCTGGAAATGACGGTCGAGGATGCGCTGGGTCTGTTCGAGGCGATCCCGGCGATCTCGCGCAAGCTGGAAACGCTGATGGACGTGGGCCTGAGCTACATCAAGCTCGGCCAGAGCGCGACCACCCTGTCTGGCGGCGAGGCGCAGCGCGTCAAGCTGTCCAAGGAACTGTCGCGCCGCGACACCGGACGCACGCTGTACATCCTCGACGAGCCCACCACCGGCCTGCACTTCCACGACATCGAGCACCTGCTGGCGGTGCTGCACCGCCTGCGCGACGACGGCAACACCGTGGTCGTGATCGAGCACAACCTGGACGTGATCAAGACCGCCGACTGGGTCATCGACCTGGGCCCGGAAGGCGGCCATCGTGGCGGCAGCATCCTGGCCACCGGTACGCCGGAGCAGATCGCCGCGCTGCCGCATTCGCACACCGGCCACTTCCTGGCGCCGCTGTTGGGCATGGGCCCGGCCACGCGCACGGAAGCCAAGCCGGCGCGCAAGGCCGCCGCCAAGTCCGACACGGCCAAGACCGTTGCCAGCAAAACAGCCACCGCCAAGGGCAAGAAGAAATCCGCCGCATGAGCACCGACACCGCCGCCACCGAATCTCCGCTGCTGTTCCGCATGCCGCTGGAACTGCGCTGGCGCGATCTGGACGCGTTCAACCACGTCAACAACTCCAACTTCCTCACCTACCTGGAGGAAAGCCGCATCCGCTGGTTCGACAGCTGGGGCGGCGAATGGGTCAGCGACGCGATCGCGCCGCTGCTGGCGGCGGTGCAGCTGAACTACCGGCTACCGATTCCGTATCCGTCCAAGGTCGCGGTGGAGCTGTACGCGCAGCGCGTGGGCAGCACCAGCATGACCATCGGTCACCGCATCGTGTCCGAGGACGGCCAGGCGCTGTACTGCGACGGCCACGTGGTGGTGGTGTGGATCGACCGCGCCAGCGGGCGGCCGGTGCCGTTGCCGGCGGCGGTGTTGGAGGCGATCGCGCGCTGAGGCGCGGCGAATCGTGGCGAGCCGCAGACGCGGCCGAAAAGCAAATCCCCCCCTTTCCAAAGGGGGGAAGAAGCACACGCTCAGGGCTTGCGCGCTTCCAGTTCGCCGCGCAGCACGCCGCCGTCCTTGAGCTTGAATTCGACCACGACCTTGCTGCCCGGCTTCAGCGGCGCGTGCGGCTGCATCAGCATCAGGTGCATGCCGCCGGGCTTGAGCGTGGCGTTGCCGTCGGGCGCGATGCGCAGTTCCGGCAGCGCGCGCATGCGACTGATGCCGTCGACGATGCGGGTCTCGTGCAACGAGGTGTCGCCGAACGCGGGGCTGCTCACGCCGACGATGGTGATCGGGGTGGGACAGCGGTTCTCGATGCGGCCGAAGCCGGCCATCATCGGCATCTGCGCCGGCGGCAGCCGTACCCAGCCCTCGACGATGCGCGCGGTGCAGCCGCGCGCCTGCGCCGTCGGCGCGGCGCCGAGCGCCGCGGCGAGAACCAGGAGCGGGGCCAGAACGTGGACGGCGGTGCGGTAACGGAGCGGCTTCATCGGCCTATGATAGCGCCTGAAGTTTCCGCCCCGAATCGCCGTATCAACGCCGCCGCGCAGGAGCGCCCATGAGCCTAGTCACCGCCACCACCCACGGCGAGATCGTCGAACTGCAACTGGCGCGCGCGCCGGTCAACGCGCTCAATCCCAGCCTGTGCACGGACCTGCGCGACGCGCTGGGCCGGGCGATCGCCGACGGCGCCCAGGGCGTCGTCCTGTCGGGCGGCCCCAAAGTGTTTTCGGCCGGCCTGGACGTGCCGCACCTGCTGTCGCTGGGCGAGGACCGCCATGCCCTGATGGCGGCCTGGCAGGCCTTCTTCGACACCGCGCTGGCGTTGGCCGCCAGCCCGATCCCGGTGGTCGCCGCGCTGGCCGGTCACGCCCCGGCCGGCGGCTGCGTGCTGGCGCTGTGCTGCGACTACCGCGTCATGGCGTCGGGCCCGTTCCGCATCGGCCTCAACGAAACCCAGGTCGGCCTGGTCGCGCCGGAAGGCATCCAGCGCCTGATGCGGCGCGTGGTCGGCGCCTACCGCGCCGAGCGTTTGCTGGTCGCGGGCGAGATGCTGGACGCCGAACAGGCGCTGCAGGCGGGCCTGGTCGACGAGCTGACCGAGATCGACAACGTCGCCACCCGCGCCCGCGTGTGGCTGGAACAGCTGCTGGCGCTGCCGCGCCAGGCGGTGCTGCAGACGCGCGCTATCGCGCGCGCCGACATCATCGAGGCGCTGCAGCCCGAGCACATTCGTCTGCAGCACTTCATCGAGGCGTGGTATCAGCCGTCGACGCAGGACGCACTTAAGGCGCTGATCGCGCGGCTGGGCAAGTGAGGCGCGCGCTCGCCGCGTTGCTGCTGAGTGTTGCCGGCACAGCAACTGCCGCGCCCGCCGCGCCCGACGGCGACGCCCGTCTGATCGGCGACTGGGTGCTGTGCGAAGACCCGGACGGATCGCCTTCGGACCAATTGCGCTTCGGCGACGACGGGTCGGGCAAGGTGATACGCGATCAGAGCGAGGTCGCGTTCGTCTATACCCTGAGCGACGGCAAAGTGTCTGTGCTCGTGCAAACGGGCGGCCGGCTGGTACCGATCACGCTGACGCCCTCGTTCGCGCCGCAAGACGAGCGGCTGTCGCTGTACGACGAACGCACCGGCAATACCGCGTATTACGTGCGCGCCGAGCGCGCCGCAACGGCTGGATGCAGCGCGAAGTAAATTCGTAGGGGGCGGTGATAACCGCACCGGCGCGTGGGCTGGAGGGTGCGATGGTGCGGTTCGCCTTCGCTCACCGCACCCTACGCTCGAGATGTTTGCCAGATCGCCTGCGTGGCTACGACAAAGCAAATCCCCCTCAATCCCCCTTTTTCAAAGGGGGAAGACAATCAAGGGGCGAAGCAGAGCTCGTAGGGTGCGGTGATAACCGCACCGGCGCGTGGGTCCGGAGGGTGCGATGGCGCGGTTCGCGTTCGCTCACCGCACCCTACCGAACTACGACGCTGGGTAGCTTCAGGATCCGTTGGCGGAGAACCTGTCGGACCGCTTGCGTAGACGCTGCAAAGCAAATCCCCCTCAATGCAAAGCAAATCCCCCTCAATCCCCATTTTCCAAGGGGGAAGACAAGCAAGGGCGAAGCAGAGGCTGGGGCTGGGTTTCAGGCTTCGCCGGTTGCGATCGGGCGCGAGGGATCGTCGATCCAGCCGCTCCACGAGCCCATGAACAAACCCGCGCCCTGCAGGCCCGCGTGTTCCATCGCCAGCAGGTGATGGCAGGCGGTCACGCCGGAGCCGCACATCACCGCCGTATGTTCCGGCGCGTAGTCGCCCATCACCGCGGCGAAACCCTGCGCGAGCTCGTCGCTGGGCTTGAAGCGGCCGTCGCGCAGGTTCTGCGCATACGGAAGATTGCGCGCGCCCGGGACATGGCCGGCGACGCGGTCCAGCGGTTCGACCTCGCCGCGGAATCGTTCCGCCGCGCGTGCGTCGATCAGCAGCTTGCCGGCGTCCAGATGCGCGCGCACGGCGTCGGCATCGAGCAGGCGACGCTGGTCGAAACTGCCCGGATATTGGCTGGGCGTCGGCACGGGCCGTTCGGCATCGCTGGGCAGCCCCAGCGCGCTCCAGCGCTGCCAACCGCCGTCGAGCACGGCCACGCGGCGGTGGCCGAGCAGACGCAGCAAAGCCCACACGCGCGCCGCCGCCAGCGCGCCGTCGCCATGGTCGTAAGCCACGACCTGATGCTCGGGCGTGACGCCCCAGCGCTGCAGCACCGCGGTGAAATCGGCCGCGTCCGGCCACGGATGGCGGCCGGCGTTGCGCTTGCGGTGATCGGACAGATCGCGATCCAGGTGGGCGTAGCGCGCGCCGGGAATATGCGCCTGCGCATACGCCGCCTCGCCCGCGTCCGGATCGGCAAGACCGGCGCGCGCGTCGATCACGATCAGATCCTCGCGCCCCAGCTGCGCGGCCAGATCCTCGGCCGACACCAACGTGGTCCAGTCGCTCATACGATCGCCTCCAGGCGTTGCCGCAGGTTCAACAGCATCGACGCGGTCGCGCCCCAGATGCGCTGGTCCGGATAGCGGAACTCCAGCACCTGACGCGCGCGGCCGCGGTAGTCCAGCGTGTGCGTGGCCAGGTTGGCCGGATCCATCAGATAGGCCAGCGACACCTCGAACACGTCCGCGACTTCGTTCGGGTCCGGCCGCGCCACGTAATCGCGGTCGATCGTCGCCACCACCGGCAGCACGCGGTAACCGGTGATGGTGGCCAAGGGATCCAGGTAGCCCAGCGGCGCGATCTGCGCCGGCGCCAGGCCGATCTCCTCGCCGGTCTCGCGAATGGCCGCGGCGACCGCGTCGCTATCGGTGGTTTCGATGCGGCCGCCAGGGAAGCTCACCTGGCCGCCATGCTGGCGCAAGGCATCGGTGCGCCGCGTGAGCAGCACGCGGGTGCCGTCCGCGCGCGGCACCAGGCCCACCAGCACCGCGGCGCGCGCCGGTTCGGCGGCCTCGGGCAGCAGGCCCTGCAGTTCGTCCAGGTTCCAGGCGTCGCCCGTGGGCTCGCGTGTCAGCGGATACAGCGCCTCGCCGATGCGCGGATAATCGCGGGGATAGTCGGACAGCGCGCTCACCGGCGCCGCGACTCGCGCTCGGGCAGCACGTGTTCCATCAGGCGTAAACGTTCGTCGTCGTTCATCTGCGACCAGCGCGCGATCTCGGACGTGGTGCGATGGCAGCCTTCGCACAGGCCTTGCTCGTCCAGCGAGCAAACGCCGATGCAGGGACTGAGCACCGCCCGGAATTGGAAAGTCATTTCACCGCACCACCAAGCCGCGCGTCCACGCGCGGCCGTCAACGCGGCCCGCGGGCCGCAACGCACCGGCCGGAGCCGGGTTCCACGCCCGACGGCGGAGCCGGCGGGTGATTCGTAAGGCTATCCCGGCCGGGCCGGCGGATCGCTAAAAAAAAGTTGCGCCGGCAGGGCCGGCGCAACCTTTACAACCCGAACCGCTTACTTGGTGCTGATCAGCTTGATTTCGAACTGCACCGCCACGTTCGGCGGGAACGGCGTGCGCGGGTCGGCGCCGTAGGCCTGGGCCGGCGGCAGCGTCACTTCCCACTTCGAGCCGGTCGGCATCTGCAGCAGCACTTCGCGCATCGCCGCCATCTCGATCTCGCTGACCTTGATGGCCGGGATCGCCTGCGCCGGACGCGCCTGCGCCGGACGCTCGCCCCAGGCGTAGGGCCCGGCGACTTCCAGCTGCACGGTGTTGGCCTGGGTCGGCTTGGCGCCGGTGCCCGCTTCGATCACGCGGTACTGCACGCCGCTGGGCAGGGTCTTGACGCCGGCCTTGGCCTTGTTCTGGGCCAGGTAACCGTCGCTCTTGGTCTTGTTGGCGGCGGCGGCCTTGTCCCACTCGGCCTTGGCCTTGGCCTGCTGGCGCTGCTGCATGTTCTGCACGGCGGTGCGCAGCTGGTCGACGGCGACCGCCGGCTCCTTCTTGCCGTAACCGTCCTGCAGACCCTTGATGATGGTGTTCACATCGACCTGCTCGCCGCTTTCGACGGCGTTGCGGCCCAGGTCGTAGCCCAGCGCATAGCTCAGCTTGCCTTTCTCGGACGAAGTGTCCTGCGCGACGGCGTTGCCGGCGGTCAGAGCCAGGGCCGCGACGGCGGCAGCAATCAAACGCAACTTCATTCGTTGGAATCTCCGGTAATGACACGGGGCGGATAAGACCGCCCCGACGATAAGGTCCATCGGGTCGTAAGCGCCCAGATGGACGGGGTAGGATAGCGGCCGCAAGGCTTAACCGCCACTGACATCCCGGGCTATGACCCCGCGAACGCGCCGGAGTTCCGTCGCCGCGGCGGCCCTGCCCGCCCCATTCCCTGCCCGGCCACCCATTCATATGTCCTCATCTCCCCTGCTGACCAGCGATCGCGGCGCCGTACGCGTGATCGCCGTCAACCGCCCCGACAAGCTGAACGCCCTGAACGCCGACACCCTGGACGCGCTGCTGCAGGCCTTCGAGGCCGCCGCCGCCGACCCGGCGGTGCGCTGCGTGGTCCTGACCGGCAGCGGCCCCAAGGCCTTCGTGGCGGGCGCCGACATCTCCGAAATGAACGGCCTGACCCCGGTCCAGGGCCGCGATTTCTCGCTGCGCGGGCAGAAGCTGATGCGCCGGATCGAGAAAATGCCCAAGCCGGTGATCGCGATGGTCAACGGCTTCGCCCTCGGCGGTGGCCTGGAACTGGCGATGGGCTGCCACCTGCGCATCGCCGCCGACAGCGCCAAGGTCGGCCAGCCGGAAATCAACCTCGGCCTGATCCCCGGCTTCGGCGGCACCCAGCGCCTGCTGCGCCTGGCCGGCCGCGCCGCGACCTTGGAGCTGTGCCTGGTCGGCACGCCGATCGACGCCGAGCGCGCGCGTCAGCTGGGCATCGTCAATCGCGTGGTGCCCGCGGCCGAACTGGAAGCGGAAACCTTCAAGCTCGCCGATCAGCTGGCCGCGTCCGCGCCGCTGGCGTTGCGCGGCGTGCTCGACTGCATCGCGGTCGGCGGCGAATGCGGCATCGAGGAAGGCCTGGAATACGAGACCGCGCAGTTCGGCCTGATGTTCGCCACCGACGACATGCGCGAAGGCACCGGCGCGTTCCTGGAACGCCGCAAGCCGGTGTTCTCCGGCACGTGAGCGCGGCGGCGCCCTGCCGCTGCGGTTGCGCGCAAGCGAGCGCGGTCCACACGATCGTCGCCGCATTGGCGGACGACGACGTGGACAGCGCGCTCGCGCTGGGCCTGCTCGACAGCCCCTCCTGTGCAAGCTGCACGCCGGAATGCACGGCGATGCTGATCGCCGCGCGCGATGCGCGGCGCGATGCGCTGGCCGCACGTGCGCGTTATCGCGCGCGCAATGCGCGGCTGGCGCAACGCGCGCAGGAACGCGCGGCGCAGCGCACGGGCGCACGCCCGGCGACCGAAGCGGTCGCGCAAGCCGGCGCGGTACCGACGACGCGTCCGGCGCTGCCTTCCGCCGCGGCCGCCGCGCTGGCGCGCGCCAAAGCCAAGGCCGCGGAGCGCAGCAAGCCGTGACGCCCTCGGACAAACGCAAGCCAGCGGCTGCGACGCGCGGCGCCGGCAAGAAGCCCAGCGCAACCGCCAAGCCGGCCGCCAAGCCCAAGACGAAAACGGCCAGACGAACCGCCCGCCTCGGTCCGACCGAGGCCGAGGAGATGTTCGCGCGGCTCAAGGCGCTCAATCCGCATCCGAAGACCGAGCTCGAATACAGCAGCCCGTTCGAGTTGCTGGTGGCAGTGGCGCTGTCGGCGCAGGCCACCGACGTCGGCGTCAACAAGGCCACGCGCAAGCTGTTCCCGGTCGCCAACACGCCGCAGGCGATCGCCGCGCTCGGCGTCGAGGGACTCAAGCCCTACATCGCCACGATCGGGCTGTACAACACCAAGGCCGCCAACGTGGTCGCGCTGTCGCAGCGCTTGCTGGACGAGCACGGCGGCGAGGTGCCGCGCGATCGCGCCGCGCTGGAGGCGCTGCCCGGGGTGGGCCGCAAGACCGCCAACGTGGTCCTCAACACCGCCTTCGGCGAGCCGACCATGGCGGTGGACACGCACATCTTCCGCGTCGCCAACCGCACCGGCCTGGCGCCCGGCAAGACCGTGCGCGCGGTCGAGGACGGCCTGCTCAAGGCCGTGCCGGCCGACTACCTGCAGGATGCCCATCACTGGCTGATCCTGCACGGACGTTACGTCTGCAAGGCACGCAAACCCGACTGCCCGCACTGCGCGATCCGCGATCTGTGCCGCTATCCGGGCAAGACCCCAGGCGAGCCGGAGCCCGTCGCCGCTTGATTTGCGGGGGTTGCCGGCCTTGGCGGGATCCCGTTCCGGGCCGTCATCCATCGGTCATGGCAGCGAAATAAGTCAGTCCTGTCATATTTACGCAACTTTCACACCCTAGCCTGCGCGGCATCCAACCACGCCCTAGGGCTTAGCCATGAAACTCTCCCGCAGCACCCTGTCCGTCGCGCTGCTCGCCGCGCTCGTCGCGCCGGCCGCGCATGCTGAAGTCGCCCTCGATGTCATCGGTAACTCCGAAGTCAGCTTCGAAGGCCTGCTCCAGGCCGACTACTACAGCTACGGCAACGACCTGAAGAACCTCAACGTCGACGCCCCGGACGGCTCCGATTCGGACAACGAGCTGCGCCGCGCCGAGCTGGTGCTGAAGGGCAAGGGCCCGGGCAACTTCGAGTGGGTGCTGGGTTACGACGCCAAGGACGACAAGTTCCTCGACGCCAACGTCAAGTACAAGTTCGGCAACAACGCCAACCACTTCATCCAGGTCGGCCAGTTCAAGCAGCCCAACAGCATGGAAGAGCTGTCGTCGACGAAGAACAACGACTTCGTCGCCAAGGGTTCGATCACCAACACCTTCGGCATCGCCCGCCGCGTCGGCGTCGGCTACTACTACGGCGACGTCAACTGGGGCGTCAACGCCACCTACTTCAGCCGCGAGCTGACCCGCAACCGCAAGCACGGCAACGGCTTCGGCCTGCGCGGCACCTGGGCGCCGATCCTCGACGCCGGCAACATCCTGCACTTCGGCCTGTCGCACGTGGACTACGACGCCGACCTGGGCGGCACCGCGGCGCTCAACACCGGCGACACCGTGTCCTTCAGCGCGCGTCCGCTGGCCGACATCTCGCAGACCCTGGTCAGCACCGGCAACATCACCCGCTCCGACCGCGTCGCCACCACCGGCGTCGAAGGCCTGTGGGTGCGCGGCCCGTTCAAGCTGCAGGGCGAGTACATGAAGACCAGCGTCAAGCGCTACGGCACGGCGCAGGACGTGGACTTCGACGGCGGCTACATCAGCGGCCTGTGGAACATCACCGGCGAAACCTGGACCTACAAGTCCGGCGCCCCGGTCACCGGCCTGCCGGACAACCCCGCCTCGGGCATGTGGCAGCTGGGCCTGCGCTACGACACCATCGACCTCAACGACGGCAGCGGCAACGTCACCACCGGCGCGACCACCGGCGTGCTCGGCGGCGAGCAGGACGCGTGGACCCTGGGCGTGAACTGGTACTGGCGTTCGAACTTCAAGTTCATGCTGAACTACGTCAAGGTCGACAGCAGCAAGTGGGTCGGCGGCACCACCCGTCGCTACGTCGACGACAACCCGAACATCACCGAAGTCCGCATGCAGTTCTACTGGTAAGCGGTAGCGCTACTCTCTCCCCCTCTCTGGCTGTACGTTTGCAAATCGCTTCGGGGCGCGGCTTTGCCGCGCCCCTTTTTGCTTGCGCGCCCTCAGCCGCAGGACCGCTCGCCGCCCGCGCACCCCGTCGATCCGCGCCTCTCGTGTCGGCCAGATGTCGGATGTAACCGACCTGTCACACAACCGACCTAGCGCTGTCATCGAACCGTTATGAAATGCGCCCCGAGCGGGCCAATGCCCGTCGTCTCTCTCCAGGAGCCCTCCGTGTTCAAGTCCATCCGCTTCCGCCTGGCCGCACTCGCGCTCGCGTCTGCGTTCGTCGTCAACGCTCAGGCCGCCGACGTCACCGGCGCCGGCGCGTCGTTCGTGTTTCCCATCATGTCCAAGTGGTCGGCCGATTACGCCAAGGCCACCCAGAAGAAGGTCAACTACCAGTCGATCGGTTCCGGCGGCGGTATCGCCCAGATCAAGGCCGCGACGGTGGACTTCGGTTCCTCCGACGCCCCGCTCAAGCCCGACGAGCTGGCCAAGTTCGGCCTGGCGCAGTTCCCGTCGGTGATCGGCGGCGTAGTGCCGGTGATCAACGTCCCGGGCGTGGCCTCGGGCGCGATGAAGCTCGACGGCGCCACCCTGGCCAACATCTTCCTCGGCAAGATCACGATGTGGAACGATCCGGCCATCGTCGCCCTCAACGGCGGCGTGCAGCTGCCGGCCAAGAAGATCACCGTCGTGCATCGTTCGGACGGTTCGGGCACCACCTTCAACTTCGTCAACTACCTGTCCAAGGTCAGCCCGGAGTGGAAGAGCTCGGTCGGCGAAGGCACCGCGGTCAAGTGGCCGGTCGGCATCGGCGGTAAGGGCAACGAAGGCGTGGCCGCCTACGTCAAGCAGATCCAGGGCGGCATCGGCTACGTCGAGCTGTCCTATGCGCTGCAGAACAAGATGGCCTACTCGCGCCTGAAGAACGCCGCCGGCAACTACGTGCTGCCCAGCGACGAGACCTTCTCGGCCGCCGCCGCCAGCGCCGACTGGGCCAACGCCAAGGACTTCTACCTGGTGATGACCAACGCCCCGGGCGAGAAGTCCTGGCCGATCACCGCCACCAACTTCATCCTGATGTACAAGCAGCCCAAGAACGCCGCTGGCGCCAAGAACGCCAAGGAATTCTTCCGCTGGGCCTACGCCAATGGCGACGCTCAGGCCAAGGCGCTGGATTACGTGCCGCTGCCGCCGGCACTGGTGCAGCAGATCGAGGCGTACTGGACGGCGAACATGAACTACTGATCCTTTGCGGATCGGGTTGCACGGGACGGGCCTTCGGGCCCGTTCTGCGTTTTGGGGGCGGCCTTCGGCCCTCCCCCCCCCTCTCCCGCGAGCGGGAGAGGGGCCAGCTGCGAGCTTGGTGCCTGAGGCGTCCCTGGACCGTCCCACCCCACTCGCCGCCCCACCCAGCCTTTCACTACAAATTCGTTACCGAACGATGTCATAGCGCTGTAACAAAAAGATCATCAAATGGCGCAGCCCCGCCGGCGAGTCTCGTCGGCACCTTCTTGGAGTTGCGCATGAAATCCTCGCCGGCCCGTATCGCCGCCCTGTCCCTCGCCCTGACCCTGGCCGTGGCCGCGTGCAAGCCCGGCGCCGACGCTCCCAAGGCAGGCGCCGATCAGGCCGCCACGACCGCCGCCCCGGCGGCCGGCGACAAGAGCACCGCGCTGATCACCGGCGCCGGCGCGACCTTCATCTATCCGCTGCTGTCGAAGTGGTCGGACGACTACCACAAGGCCACCGGCGCCAAGGTCAACTACCAGTCGATCGGCTCCGGCGGCGGCATCGCCCAGATCAAGGCCGGTACCGTCGACTTCGGCTCCTCCGACAAGCCGCTGGCGGCCGACGAACTCGCCGCCGCGGGCCTGGGCCAGTTCCCGTCGGCGATCGGCGGCGTGGTGCCGGTGGTCAACATCGACGGCATCGAGCCCGGCAAGCTGCGCCTGACCGGCGCGCTGCTGGCCGACATCTTCCTCGGCGACGTCAAGACCTGGAACGACCCGGCGATCGCCGCGCTCAATCCGGGCACGGCGCTGCCGGCGACCAAGATCAACATCGTCCACCGTTCCGACGGTTCGGGCACCACCTTCAACTTCGTCAATTACCTGTCCAAGGTCAGCCCGTCGTGGAAGAGCAAGGTCGGCGAAGGCACCTCGGTGCAGTGGCCGGGCGGCGTCGGCGGCAAGGGCAACGAGGGCGTGGCGTCGTACGTGAAGCAGATCAAGGGTTCGATCGGCTACGTCGAGCTGTCGTACGCGCTGCAGAACAAGATGGGCTACACCCAGCTGCAGAACGCGGCCGGCAACTTCGTCCAGCCCAACGCGCAGAGCTTCCAGGCCGCCGCCGCGGGCGCCGACTGGGCCGGCGCCAAGGACTTCAACCTGGTGATCACCAATGCCAGCGGCGCCGACGCCTGGCCGATCACCGCGACCAATTTCATTCTGATGTACAAGCAGCCCAAGGACGCCAAGCACAGCGCCGACACGCTGGCGTTCTTCAAGTGGGCCTTCGAGAACGGCCAGGCCCAGGCCGCCTCGCTGGATTACGTGCCGCTGCCGCCGGAGCTGGTGAAGCAGGTCGAGGCGTACTGGGCGGCGGAGTTTAAGTGACGCATCGGCCCGTGCCCGCTCTGCGGGCACGGCTTTGCCGATGCGTCGTCCCCGCGAAAGGGAGGATCCAGTGCCTTCAGCACGAAGCTCCATGAAAGATCCGTCGCGATGAAGCTCTGGATTCCCGCCTACGCGGAAATGACGAGCAGAGCAACAGCAATAGCGACAGCGAAAAACACAGCAAGCGCGCAAGCAACAGACGCACCACCGCACCACCCCCGACCGCAGGCCCAGACGGATCCCGCCCCGCAATGAACGCGACCGCCCTCCCCGCCGTACCGCTCGCGCGCGATCATGCCGACGCGCGCAACGATCGTCTGTTCCGCTACGTCCTCACCGCCACCGTCGTCTTCGTGCTGATCGCGCTGGCCGGCGCGGCGCTGTCGATGCTGTGGGGCGGGCGCGCCGTGCTCGCCAAGGAAGGCATCGACTTCTTCATCACCGCCGAATGGAATCCGGTGGAAGACCAGTACGGCGCGCTGGTGCCGATTTACGGCACCATCGTCACCGCGATCATCGCCATGATCATCGCCGTGCCGGTCAGCTTCGGCATCGCCTTCTTCCTGACCGAGGTCGCGCCGCGCTGGGCGCGCGGCCCGATCGGCACCGCGATCGAACTGCTGGCCGGCATCCCCTCGATCATCTACGGCATGTGGGGCCTGTTCGTGCTGGTGCCGGTGATGACCGAGTACGTGACCCCGTGGCTCAACGACCACCTCGGCACCTGGCCGGTGATCGGCCCGCTGTTCCAGGGCCCGCCGCTGGGCATCGGCATGCTCACCGCCGGCATCGTGCTGGCGATCATGGTCATCCCCTTCATTTCCTCGGTCATGCGCGAGGTGTTCCTGACCGTGCCGACCCGGCTCAAGGAGTCGGCGTATGCGCTGGGTTCGACCAAGTGGGAAGTCAGCTGGGACATCGTGCTGCCCTACACCCGCTCGGCGGTGATCGGCGGCGTTTTCCTGGGCCTGGGCCGCGCGCTGGGCGAGACCATGGCGGTGGCTTACGTGATCGGCAACAGCGTCAACTTCTCCGCCTCGCTGCTCGAACCCGGCACCACCATCGCCGCCGTCATCGCCAACGACTTCGGCGAAGCCACCGAAACCTACCGCTCGGCCCTGCTGCTGCTGGGCTTCGTGTTGTTCATCGTGACCTTCGTGGTGCTCGCCGCGGCGCGTCTGATGCTGATGCAGCTGTCGCGCAAGGAGGGCAACTGATGGCCGCCGTCACCGCCAAGGAACTGCGCACCGCCGACGCGCTGTATCGCCGTCGCAAGATCGGCAACGCGATCGCGATCGTCGCCGCCTGCGCCGCCGCCGTATTCGGCCTGTTCTTCCTGGGCTGGATCCTGTGGACCCTGGTCGCCAAGGGCCTGGGCGGCATCAACTGGGCGCTGTTCACCCAGATGACGCCGCCGCCGCAGCAGGAAGGCGGCCTGGTCAACGCCTTCTTCGGCAGCGCCGTGATGTGCGTGATCGCGCTGCTGATCGGCACCCCGCTGGGCATCGCCGCCGGCACCTGGCTGGCCGAGTACGGCAACGCGCGCAAGTTCGGCACCGTGGTGCGCTTCGTCAACGACATCCTGCTGTCGGCGCCGTCGATCGTGCTGGGCCTGTTCGTGTACTCGCTGGTGGTGGCGCAGATGGGCCGCTTCTCGGCCGTGGCCGGCGCGCTGGCGCTGGCCTTCATCGTGCTGCCGGTGGTGGTGCGCACCACCGACGAGATGCTGCGGCTGGTGCCCAGCCAGATGCGCGAGGCCGCGCTGTCGCTGGGCGTGCCGCAATGGAAGGTGATCGTGCAGGTGCTGTACCGCAGCGCCTCGGCCGGCATCGTCACCGGCATCCTGCTCGCCCTGGCGCGCATCTCCGGCGAAACCGCGCCGCTGCTGTTCACCGCCCTGAGCAATCAGTACTGGAGCACCGACATCTTCCGCGAGATGGCCAGCGTGCCGGTGACGATGAACAACTTCGCCAACAACCCCGACGCCAACTGGAACACCATCGCCTGGGCCGGCGCCCTGGTGCTGACCTGCTTCGTGCTGTTCGTCAGCCTGTTCGCGCGCACCGTGATCCTGCGCAAGCGGGTGTCCCATGACTGACCTGCGCACCCCCGACCTCTCTCTTCGCAACCTAGACCGGACTCCGGCCATGAACGACGCCCGCCTCAATCTCGCCACGCCCGAGCGGGACAGCACCGCCGCCGCACCGGCGCCGGTCAAGCTCGCCGCGCGCGGGCTGGACTTCTATTACGACAAGTTCCACGCGCTCAAGAGCATCAACCTGGAGATTCCGGAAAAGCAGGTCACCGCCCTGATCGGTCCCTCCGGTTGCGGCAAGTCGACCCTGCTGCGCATCTTCAACCGCATCTACGCGCTGTACCCGAAGCTGGAAGCGCGCGGCGAGGTGCTGCTGGACGGCGAGAACATCCTCGACCCGAAGTACCCGATGAACCGCCTGCGCAGCAAGGTCGGCATGGTGTTCCAGAAGCCGGTGCCGTTCCCGATGACCATCTTCGAGAACGTGGCCTACGGCATCCGTCATCACGAGAAGCTGTCGAAGTCGGAGATGAACGATCGCGTCGAACAGGCGCTGCGCCAGGGCGCGCTGTGGGACGAGGTCAAGGACAAGCTGGGCCAGAGCGCGCTGGGCCTGTCGGGCGGCCAGCAACAGCGCCTGTGCATCGCGCGCGCGGTCGCGCTGCGTCCGGACGTGCTGCTGCTGGACGAGCCGACCTCGGCGCTGGATCCGATCTCCACCAGCCGCATCGAGCAGCTGGTCGAGGAACTGAAGAAGGACTACACGATCGCGATCGTGACCCACAACATGCAGCAGGCCGCGCGCGTGTCGGACTTCACCGCCTTCATGTACCTGGGCGACCTGATCGAGCACGCGCCGACCGAGATCATCTTCTCCAAGCCGAGCAAGCAGCAGACCGAGGACTACATCACCGGTCGTTTCGGGTGAGGGACCGCGGCCGATGCCCTATCGGCATCGGCCGCGGTCCCGAACGCCCGGCCAGGGATGGCCGGGCAGGACCATCCGGAGACCCAATGTCTCGCCATGGATGGCAACGCAGTCCAACCCAGAATAAGCATCAATTTCGGACACACCCATGAGCACCCACATGCACGACCACATCGTCAAGAGCTACGACGACGAGCAGCGCCGCCTGCTCGACGAAACCCTGCGCATGGGCGAGATGGCCGCGTCGCAGCTGGAAGCCGCGCTGGACGTGGTCGAACGCCGCGACGACAAGGCCGCCGAGCGCATCATCGCCAACGACGAGGCGATCGACGCGCTGGAGCAGGAAATCAGCCACGACGTGATGAAGCTGGCGCTGCGCGGGCCGATGGCGCGCGACCTGCGCGAGATCCTGGCCGCTATCCGCATCGCCTCCGACATCGAGCGCGTCGGCGACTACGCCGCCAACGTCGCCAAGCGCTCCACCGCGCTCAACCTGTCGCCGCCGCTGCCGCACATCGCCGGCCTGCACGCGCTGGGCACCCTGGCCGTCAAGCAGCTGCGCGACGTGCTGGCCGCCTATCGCGAAAACGACGTCGAACTGGCCCAGCGCGTGCGCGCGCGCGACGCCGAGATCGACACGGCCTATACCGGCCTGTTCCGCGAGCTGCTGACCTATATGATGGAGGACGCGCGCAGCATCACCCCCTGCACGCACCTGCTGTTCATGGCCAAGAACATCGAGCGCATCGGCGACCACGCCACCAACATCGCCGAGAACGTCTGGTTCCTGGTCAAGGGCGAGGAACTGCTGCCGCCGCGCGAGAAGCGCGACGACACCAACACCACCGGCGCGCTCTGAGCGACGCACCCCAGCCCGCGCTTGTTCCCCCCCCCTTTGAAAAAGGGGGCTAGGGGGGATTTGCTTTTGCCCTTCGCGCGCCAAGCCAAACCCCTCGCCCCGCGCAAGTCCGCGCCACGTAACCAAAACCTCGCAGCCGCCACCACCTTGCGCTGCAGCGCAGCAAATCTGCAAACGTTTCCAGCGCCGATCAGCTGAACGCCAACCCAACAAAACCGCCCTTCGCGCCTCCGCCGCGAACCGTTTGCCGTAATCCCTAACTCTTGGTACATGTCCGTAGCGCCCCGCTACGGTTTATGTGGCAAGGATTCGGAGGGATACGAAGGGCATGAGCGGTTTGTTGGCCCATGGCGACTTGGAAGCGGCCCGCGCGGGCGATCGCGTCGCGCTGGAGCGCGTGCTGCTGCGCTCGCGCCAGGACCTGCGCCGCTACGCCGAGTTCCACTGCGTCATCAACGACGTCGAGGACGCGGTCCAGGAAACCCTGATCACGGTCTCGCGCAAGCTGCGCGATCTGCGCTCGCTGGAGTGCTTCGTCTCCTGGACCTTCCGCATCGTCAAGCGCGAATGCAACCGCCTCAAGCGCGGCATGCGCATGCTGAGCGGCGACGCCATCACCGAGAACATCCTGCCCATCGTGCTGCCCGAGCCGGCCGAATGGCGCCACGACGTGGCCGCGGCCCTGGAGTCGCTGCCCGAGCACTACCGCCAGGTCGTGCTGCTGCGCGACCTGGAAGGCCTGACCATCGCCGAAATGGCCGAACAGCTGTCGCTGACGCGAGAGGCGGTCAAGGCGCGCCTGCACCGCGCGCGTCTGCTGGCGCGCGAATATCTGGATTCATGAACAGTTTTCGAACATGGAACCGGGCACACTGCGCCCGCTTCCGCCCCGTGTTTTTCCCCGGCGGGCCCACCCCGTCATCATCGCCAACGTAATGGAGAGCAAGCGCATGTCCAAGCAGATCAAGAAACCCGTCGCCCTCGCGCTCGGCGCCGCCCTGGTCGGCGGTCTGACCCTGTCCGCCTCGGCCTTCGCCATGAGCGACCTCAGCCAGGGCTACCTGCTCGGCGCCCAGCAGGCGCAGACGGCCGAGAAGGCCGCCGATGCCAAGGCCACCGACGCCAAGGCCGCCGAAGGCAAGTGCGGCGCCGACAAGAAGCATGCCGAAGGCAGCTGCGGCGCCGACAAGGACAAGAAGGCCGCCGAGGGCAAGTGCGGCGAAGGCAAGTGCGGCGCCGACAAGAAGAAGGCCGGCGAAGGCAAGTGTGGCGAAGGCAAGTGCGGCGCCGACAAGGACAAGAAGACCGGCGAGAAGAAGGCTGGCGAAGGCAAGTGCGGCGAAGGCAAGTGCGGTGGCTCGGTCTGAGCCACGCGGCATGGACGGCGTGCGTCCGCTGAGCGCGGACGCCGTCGGCCTCGGTTTGCGGCGGGCCCTGCTGGGCCCGCTGCGATCGGCCGCGTCCGGCGATTTCGACTTCCTCGAGCTCGCGCCCGAGAACTGGATCGGCGTCGGCGGACGCTATGGCGAGGCGTTGGCCGAACTGGCCGCGCGCCACCCGTTGGTCTGCCACGGTCTGTCGCTGTCGCTGGGCGGCACCGACCCCTTGGACGAAACCTTCCTGACCCGCGTGCGCCGCTTTCTGGACCAGCATCACGTGCGCCTGTACAGCGAGCACCTGAGCTACTGCAGCGACGACGGCCACCTCTACGACCTGCTGCCGATCCCGTTCACCGAGGAAGCCGTGCACCACGTCGCCGCGCGCATCCGCCAGACCCAGGACATCGTCGGCCGCCGCATCGCAGTCGAGAACACCTCGACCTACGCCGCGCCGCACCAGGAAATGAGCGAGATCGATTTCACCAACGCGGTCCTGGCCGAGGCCGACTGCGACCTGTTGCTGGACGTCAACAACGTCTACGTCAACTCGATCAACCACCGCTACGACGCCAGCGCGTTTCTGGCCGCGTTGCCCGGCGAGCGCATCGCCTATATCCACGTCGCCGGCCATTACGACGAAGCCGACGACCTCAAGATCGACACCCACGGCGCCCCGGTCAAGGACGCGGTGTGGTCGTTGCTGGGCGAGGCCTACCGCCGCTTCGGCGCGCGCCCGACCCTGCTGGAGCGCGACTTCAATTTCCCGCCGTACGCCGAACTGGTCGCCGAGCTGGACACCGTGCGCGCGGTGCTGCGCGACCACGCCCCCGCCGCGGCGCGCCAGGCCCATGGCTGAGCCGCGCGGTCAGGCGCCCGCGCGACTGCGCGCGCAGCAGTTCGAACTGACCCGGCACCTGCGCGATCCACAGGCCAGCCCCGCCCCCGCCGGCATCGAGGAACGCCGCCTGGCGGTCTATCGCGACCTGCTGTTCAACAACGTCGAAGGCCTGCTGGCCGGCAACTTCCCGGTCGTCAGCGACCTGCTGGGCGATGCGCGCTGGACCGCGCTGGTGCGCGGCTTTTTTCGCGATCACCGCTGCCGCACGCCGCTGTTCCCCGAACTCGCGCGCGAATTCCTGCGTTATCTGGAAGACCGGGAGCGCGTGGAACCGGCGTTTCTGATCGAACTGGCGCACTACGAATGGGTCGAGCTGGCGCTGCAGCTGTCGGACGCCGCACTGGACCCGTCCACGCTCGATACCGATGCCGATCTGCTCGACGGCGTGCCGCTGCTGTCGCCGCTGGCCTGGCCGCTGGCCTATGCCTGGCCGGTGCACCGCATCGGCCCCGACTTCCAGCCCGACGCGCCGCCGCCGCAGCCGACCCTGTTGCTGCTGCGGCGCGAGCCCGACGGCGACGTGCGCTTTTCCGAACTCAGCCCGCTCGCGTATCGCCTGATCGAACGCCTGGGCGAGTTCCCCGAGCTCAGCGGCCGCGAGCAATTGCGCGCGCTGGCCGCCGAGGCCGGCAGCGAGGATGTCGAGGACTTCCTCCGCCACGGCCGCGCCCTGCTGGAGCAGATGCGCGCCAGCGGCGTCGTGCCCGGCGTGCGCGCGAACCGTTTGGCCCCGTAGGCGCCTCTGTAAGGGAAAGCGCTGGCGGTACCAGCGCGTTTCCTGCCGGAGCACGTTATGCCGTCCCCGATTCGCTGCGCCTGCGCGCTGCGCGACCGTCTCGAAGGCCTGGGCGCCTGGACCGCGCCCTTGGGCCTGCGCCTGGTGCTGGCCTGGGAATTCTACGAATCCGGCCGCGAGAAGCTGTTGGGCGAAAACTGGTTCGCCGACGTCATGGCCACCTTCCCGTTCCCGTTCGATCGCGTGCCGGCCGACCTGAGCTGGGGCATGGCGACCTGGTTCGAATTGATCGGCGGCATCGCCCTGCTGATCGGCCTGGGCACGCGCTTCTTCGCCGCCGCGCTGTTCGTGCTGACCGTGGTCGCGATCGCCGCGGTGCACTGGCCGCAGGACTGGATGGGATGGAGCCAGCTGGCGCAGGGCTATGCGATCACCGACCAGGGCGCGGGCAATTACAAGCTGCCGCTGCTGTTCCTGGTGATGCTGTGGCCGCTGATCCTGCGCGGTCCGGGCCGGCTCAGCGTGGACGCCTTGATCGAACGCGGCTTCGGCCCGCCGGCGCCGCAGGCGCGCAACGACGCCACCGGCTGGGGCGTCGCCCTGCTGCTGTTCGGCGTCGTCGCGGCGATGCTGCTGCCGCTGCCGGGCCTGGTCCTGGCCGCGGGCGGCCTGACGCTGCTGACGGCGAGCCGCCTGCGGCCGCGCCGCCTGTCCGCCTGACCGTCAACGCCCCGCCCCGCCGTCGCTTCACGCTTGCGAGCGGCGGCGGGGACGCGGGCACCCGGCTGGCGCGGCGGGCCGCGCCATCGCCGTCTGCTAGGCTTTCCGGATGATCGATGCCGGCCCCGCCCCCAAAACCGCCACCGCCCCGCCCCGCCTGTGCAACCGCTTCCGCGGCTTTCTGCCGGTGGTGGTCGACGTAGAAACCGGCGGCTTCGACTGGAACCGCCACGCCCTGCTCGAGATCGCCGTGGTGCCGCTGGAGATCGACGACCAGGGCCTGCTGTTTCCCGGCACCACCGCCAGCGCCCACGTGGTGCCGGCGCTGGGCATGGAGATCGACCCCAAATCGCTGGAAGTCACCGGCATCGACATCGATCACCCGTTCCGCGACGCCAAGCCCGAACGCGTCGCGCTGGAAGCGGTGTTCGCACCGGTGCGCGAGGCGATCAAGCGCCACGGCTGCCAGCGCGCGATCCTGGTCGGACACAACGCCCACTTCGATCTCAACTTCCTCAACGCCGCCGTCGCGCGCAGCGGTCACAAGCGCAATCCCTTCCACCCCTTCAGCGTGTTCGACACCGTGACCCTGGGCGGCCTGGCCTACGGCCAGACCGTGCTGGCGCGCGCGGTCCAGGCCGCAGGCTTCGAATGGAACGCCGAGGAAGCGCACTCGGCCGTCTACGACGCCGAACGCACCGCGCAACTGTTCTGCAAGGTCGTCAACGCCTGGCCGTCGCCGCTGGCCGGCGGCTGAGTCCGCCACCGCCCGCAAGGATCGCGCAACGCATGAAACGCTACTGCACCGCCGTGCTCGCACTGGCGCTGGCCCTGCCCGGCATGGCCGCGGAACCGGAGACGGGCGGCTGGCGCAGCCAGAGCGGCGAGCCGGTCCCCGACACCGACGCCATGCGCTCGGTGCAGGGCTTCGCCGGCCGCCTGCTGCTCACCGCCGACCGCGACTGGGAGCAGAAGTGGAACACGCCCGCCGAACACACGCCGCGCTTCGACGAAACCGACGAAGTGTGCATCGGCGGCCGCCTGACCATGCTCACCTTCCTGGCCAATCCCAAGGTCGGCGACGACGGCATGACCGACGTCGCCTGCGACGTGCTGATCCTGCGCCCCGATGGCAGCGCCAGCACCGGCGCCAAGGACCTGCCCTGCTTCAAGGTCGAGCTGAAAGGCGATCCGACCCACATCTACCTGTCGGCGACCAACCTGGAATTCATCGCCGAACCTGGCGATCCGCTGGGCCGTTGGACTTTGCGCGTCACGCTCAAAGACCGGCTGCGCGGCGTCGAGGTGCCGCTCAGCACGGGCTTCACCGTCAAATAGGATCGCGCAGCGCCATGTGCAGCAACGGAAAACGCCGCCCTTGACCGTCGGTTTCGGAGCGGCCGGTGTCGACGAAACCGTAGCGGCGATAGAACCCGTGTGCGGCCGGGTTCTGTTCGTTGACATCGACCGTGAGCGCGCCGCGCAACTGCCGCGCGTGATCGAGCAGGCGCGTGCCTATGCCCTGCCCGCGCCAACGCGGATCCAGGAACAGCATCTCGACCTGCGCGCCGGACAGGCCGATGAAGCCGGTCACGACGCCGTCGGCGTCTTCGTCGACCCAGATCTCGACCGCGTCCAGGTAGACGTCGCGCACCTGCGGCAGCAGCTCGGCGATGTCCGCCTCGGCCAGGAAGTCGTGAGTCGCGCGCACCGAGCGCTCCCAGACCTGCAGCAGGCGCGGGTGATCGTCGGGGGTGCGTGCGCGCAAGGTCATTCGCTGGTCCTTCATGAGATGCCGCAGGCGATTCCAGCGTCTCCGGCGCGATGAGGCATCGCGCCGGAACGCCGCTAAGCGCCTGCCGCGATCAGGCCAGTTTCAAGCCGATCAGGCCGGCGATGATCAAGGCCACGCTGATGATGCGCAGCGGGTTGACCGGCTCGTTGAACAGCACGATGCCCAGGATGACGGTGCCGACCGCGCCCACGCCCACCCAGATCGCGTAGGCGGTGCCGACCGGCAGCGATTTCATCGCGATGCCGAGCAGGCCCAGGCTGATCGCCATGGCGGTCACCGTGCCCACGGTGGGCCACAGCTTGCTGAAACCGTCGGTGTATTTGAGGCCGATGGCCCAACCGACCTCGAACAGGCCGGCGAGTACGAGAATGATCCAAGGCATGGCAGGTCTCCTGTCGCGAAGGGGCCGTCCCCGGGCGATTGGAGAGGCGGGGTCGTCCCCGCTTCCTGCAGCCCGTGGATTATTTCACGGGAGCCAGGCGCTGGCGCACCGCTTCGAACAAGGTGACGCCCGTGGCTACGGAAACGTTCAGGCTCTCGACCGAGGAACCGTCGGCACCGCCGGGCATGGGAATCTTGACCAGTTGGTCGCAGTTCTCGCGGGTGAGCCGGCGCATGCCGTCGGATTCGCCGCCCAGCACCAGGCCGACGTTGCCGCGCAGATCCAGATCGTAGAACGAGGCGTCGGCCTCGCCGGCCAGACCGTACAGCCACACGCCCAGCTCCTGCAGTTCGCGCAGCGAGCGCGCCAGGTTGGTCACCGGAATGATCGGCACGTTGTCGGCCGCGCCCGCGGAGGTCTTGCGCACGGTGGCGTTGATCTGCACCGCGCGGTCCTTGGGAATGATCACCACGGTGACGCCGGCCGCGGCCGCGCTGCGCAGGCAGGCGCCGAGGTTGTGCGGATCCTGCACGCCGTCCAGCACCAGCACCAGCGCGCGGCCCTCGGCGGCCTCGATCAGGCCCTGCAGCTCGTTTTCGCCCCAGGTCTTGGCCGCGGCGTAACGCGCGACCACGCCCTGATGGCGCAGCCCGCCGGCGACGCCGTCCACGGCCTGGCTGGCGACCTTGCGCACGTCGATGCCGACACGGCGCGCGTTGGCCTCGATCTCGGCCAGACGCGGGTTCTTGGCGCCGGCTTCGATCAGCACCTCGCGCACGTTATCGGCATCGTGCTCGATCGCCGACGCGACTGCGTTGATGCCGGCGATCCATTGTTTCTGGCTCATGGGGGTTCCGTAGACGGGGGCGACCGCCGGCCGGCCTGGGCCGGGGCGGTGGGAGAACAGGGGGGAGATTCTAAGCCAGCAGCGGCTCGCAAGCCCGTTACATGCTCAAACGAGGCCCCGCCAGCGTTCCCCCCTTTGAAAAAGGGGGGCTAGGGGGGATTTGCTCTTGCTCCAGCTCAAACGCGAAAAGCAAATCCCCCGCGCTCCGGTTCCATGTCGCGAATCCATGCCGGCGCGGGCGCGGCCCCCCTTTGCAAAGGGGGCGACGAATTCAAAGAGGGCGGTTCAGCGACCGGCTCAATACTTCTGCTTGGTCCGCTTGGCCGGCTGCCCGCGCGGCGGCAGCGGTTTGGCGCCGCGATCCTCGACCAGCTTGAAGTCGATCTTGCGGTCCTCGACGCTGGCCTTCATCACCACGATCGAGACCCGGTCGCCAAGCCGGAACTCGCGCCCGCTGCGCTCGCCCTGCAGGGTTTTGCGGATCGGGTCGAAGTGGTAATAGTCGTGCGGCAACTGGGTGACGTGGACCAGGCCGTTGACCTTGGACTCGTCCAGCTCGACGAACAGGCCGAAGCTGGTCACGCCGCTGATGGTGCCCTCGAACTCGCCGCCGACGTGCTGCTCCATCCACGCGGCGCGGTAGCGCTCGTCGACCTCGCGCTCGGCTTCGTCGGCGCGGCGCTCGCGCTCGGAGCACTGCAGAGCCAGCGCGGCCATGCCGCTGGGCGAGTATAGGAACTGATCCGGACGTCCGCCGCCCAACGCGTACTTGATCGCGCGGTGCACCAGCAGGTCGGGATAGCGGCGGATCGGCGAGGTGAAGTGCGCATACGCCTCCAGCGCGAGGCCGAAGTGGCCGACGTTGCCCGGCGCGTACACCGCCAGGCTCTGGCTGCGCAGCAGCACCGATTCGATCAAGGCCGCATCCGGGCGCTCGCGCACCTTCTTCAACAGCTCGGTGAAGTCGCGCGGCTGCACCTGCGGCCACGGCGGCATGCGCAGCTTGAACTCCTTGAGGAACTCCTGCAGATCGGCGTACTTCTGCTCCGGCGGACGCTCGTGGTTGCGGTACGGCGCGGGCACGTGCGCGGCGATCAGGTACTTCGCCGCCTCCACGTTGGCCGCGATCATGCATTCCTCGATCAGCTTGTGCGCGTCGTTGCGCTGGAGCATGCCGGCCTGCACCACTTCGCCGCGCTGATCCAGCACGAAACGCACTTCGCTGGATTCGAACTCGATCGCGCCGCGGCGCTGACGCGCCTTGGACAGCACCCGATACAGCTGATGCAGGCGTTGCACGTTCGGCAGCAGCGAGCCGATCTGGGCCAGCGCGTCTTCGCGCGCGGCGTCCTCGATGCCCTCGCCGACCGCGTTCCAGACCTGGGTGTAGGTCAGCCGCGCGTGCGAGTTCATCACCGCTTCGTAGAACTTCGACTCGACCACCAAACCCTCGCGGTCGATCTGCATGTCGCAGACGAAGCACAGCCGGTCGACCTTGGGCTTGAGCGAACAGATGCCGTTGGACAGGGTCTCCGGCAGCATCGGCACCACGAAGCCCGGGAAATACACCGAGGTCGCGCGCCGCGTCGCTTCCTCGTTCAGCGGCGTGCCCGGGCGCACGTAATGGGACACGTCGGCGATCGCGACCACCAGGCGGAAACCGTCGCGGTTGGGTTCGCAATAGACGGCGTCGTCGAAGTCCTTGGCGTCCTCGCCGTCGATGGTGACCAGCGGCGTCGTACGCAGGTCGACGCGCTGCGCGGCCACTTCCGGCGGCACGGTCAGCGCCACGCCGGCGGCTTCGTCCAACACCGCCTGCGGAAATTCGTGCGGCAGCTCGTGACCGTGGATCGCGGCCTGCACCGCCAGCGAGGCGGTCAGGCGCTCGCCCAGCACCGTCAGCACGCGGCCGATCGGCGGACGCTTGGCATCGGGCGCCTGCACCAGCTCGCAGACCACCAGCTGGCCGTTCTGCGCGTCCAGGCGCGCGTCCGGCGGGATCTGCACATTGCGCTGGATGCGGCGGTCGTCGGGCACGACGTAGCTGATGCCCGACTCGACCGTGAAACGGCCGATCAACCGATTGAGGCGGCGCTCCAGCACTTCGACGATGGCGCCCTCGCGGCGGCCGCGGCGGTCGACGCCGGTGACACTGGCCAGCACGCGGTCGCCGTGCATGGCCTTGCGCATCTCGAACGGCGGCAGGAACAAATCGTCGCCGCCACCGGCTTCCGGACGCAGGAATCCGAAGCCGTCGGGATTGGCGATCACCACGCCGGCGATCAGGTCCATGCGCGCTGCGGGCGCGAACTCGCCCTTGCGGTTCTGCAGCAGCTGGCCTTCACGCAGCATCGCCGCCAGGCGCTTGCCCAGGGCATCGAAACGGTCCGGCGCGCTCAGATCCAGCGTTTCGGCCAGGGCTTCGGCGCGCATCGGGCCGTCGGCCGCGGCCAACAGCTGCAGGATCGCTTCGCGGCTGGCGATGGGCTGCTCGTAGCGGCGCGCCTCGCGCTCGGCGTAGGGGTCGTTGTAAGCCGGCGGCGCGCTGCGCGCGCGCGGCGCAGGCGATGCGGCCGCATCGGCCTTGCCGCGCTTGCCGCCCTTGGCGGGCGGGCCGTGTTGGAGATTTTCCGGCAGCCAGGCCGGTCGCGGTGCGGCGCTTTTCTTGCCGCCGCCGGACTTGCCGGCGCCTTGCTTACCGCTCGCCGGCTTGGCGCCGGCCTTCGCGCCGGAGGCGCGGGTGGATTTGCCGGGCTTGCCCCCGGCCGGGGTCTTCTTGCTCATCGCGGCATGGTCGCACATCGCCATGAACGCGGCGTCGTCGGGCGGCTCCCGACGACACCCACACGGCCCCGTTCCGGCGGGGGCGCGCTTAGCTCATGCGTTGCGCGCCACGTGTCGGCGCGTCCTGCCCACCCATGCCCTGGGTCTGTTGCAGGGTCTGCTGCGCGCTGACCTGCGCCAGTTGATCGAAGCTCTGGCTGGCGGGCACGCGCGCGGCCTGCTGGGCCTCGACCTGGGCGTGGAAATGCGGGCCGCGTTCGCCGTTGGGCGAATACATCGCGAACACGTGCACCTCGCCGTTCGCGGTCGGCCGGCCGATCGCGACGCGGTCGATGCCGTGGCTGAGCGGATCGGCCCGATGCCGGCACAGCAGTTGGGCGGAGATGTTGTCGCACTGCTCGGCGTTCCAGCGCCCGTCGGCGGCGACCACGCCGCGGATGTTGCCGAACGCGGCATGGTCGGGATGGTGGCGGTCGCGTGCGTCGTTGGCACCCAGCGGTTCGCCGGGCGGACGCGGCCCGCCCGGCGCCGGTATCGGCCCGATCTCGTTGCCGCGGCGGTCCATCTCCGCCGGCGTCGGCCGATGCGGTGCCGGGTGCGCGGGAGCGGCCGGATTCGCGATCGGCGGCGCCGTCACGGGCGCCGGTTGCGCGGTCACCGGCGCGCCCTGCTCCAGCCGCAGCGGCGGCGCGTTGCGATCCACCCGCAGCAGCCGCTCGGAGGCGCCGTTGCGATCGATGTTGAGGTCGACCACGCGATTGGCCTGATTGACGCGCGACAGGTCGTCGCGGTCGACCTCGCTCCAGGCGCCGCGCACGAAGGCATGACCATTGCCCTGCCGGTCCCAGGTCACGAAGTCGTTGCCGGCCGCGTACACGCCGTTGTCGTTGAAGCGGCCGGGCTGGGTCTGGCTGGTACGCGCCTGCTGATAGGCGCCGCCGCGGTCCAATGCGTGGATGAAGGGTTCGGCCTGCTCGTAGTTCACGAACAGGCGGCGCACCGTCGCGTACTCGCCGGGCAGGTTGGGATGCGCGCGGTCCTGGTCCAGGCGCGTGGGATTGATCAGGGGGTTGGCGGTGACGTGATCCCAGACCGGATGCAGGGGACTGTTGGGGTGCGAGTTGCGCAAGGCATTGACGACGTCGGCGCCGTGCAGGGCCTTGTCGCGACCGGTCTGGAAGTAATCGGTGGCGCTGGGATTGAGCGCGCCGATCGCGTCGCTGACGGCGTCCACGCTGCGGTACTGGCCACGCTCCAACGCGCTCAGTATCGGGCGCGCCTGGCTTTCGTTCTGGTTGTAGACCTTGGCCACCATGGCGGTCAGCCTGACCTGGTCGTCGCCGGACGCGTCGCGGTACAGCTGGCTGCGCTGCATGGGCGCGATCGCGCGATCCATGAGCTTGTCGACTTGGGCCACGTCGCGGTCGTGCACCCAGGTCACGCCGGCATCGGATGCCAGGAAGCTGTCCAGGCGCGTGCGCACGGTGGCATCGACATCGCGGCCCTGCGCGGCGTCGATCTCCTGGCCGTCGCGTCCCAGGTCCGCGACCGTGCGCGCCACCTGCGCGTTGTTCAACACCCAATCCGGATGCTGCACGCGCGCCCAGGCCTGGTAAGCGTTCACCAGATCCGCCGGCACGTTCTCGCCGTTGCGCACGCCCGGTTGGTAGTGCTGTCCCAGGTCGGTCTGAATGGTGCCGATGGTGTAGCCGCTGCTGTCGGCGGTCTCGATCCGCGCGGTACGCGGGTTGTCGCCCGCCACCGCAAGGCGGTACGCGTTCTCGCCGCTTTCGGAGGTGACGCCGACCGCGAAATAGATCGTCGCGCGCAGTTCGGCATCGCTGAGGCCCGGCCTGGCTGCCGGACGCGGATCGGGGGTATCGGTCATTGCGGCCCCTCCTGGGCTCATTCTTCGCAGACTTCTTCCGTATCGACGCGGGCGCCCTGATCGGCGGGCTGGCGGTCGAGCGTGAGGTATTCGTTGATGACATCGCCGTACTGGCGATACCACACCAGTTGCTCGCCGCGCCGGACGAAGTAACCGGCGTCGTCGGTGTAAGCAGGGCAACGCGCGTATCCGCCGCGCTGCTCGGTCGTGGTGCACGCATCCACTTCCAACTTGCCGTCCTTGCGCACGCCGCGAAAGGAGCCGTCCGAACCCCAGATGTCGGTGCCGTCGCTCCAAGTACCGGTGTAGCGTTCGCCGTCGCGCTGCAGCGTGATGCCGACGTAGTGCCCCTTGTAACAGCGCGTGCTGAAACTCCAGTCGCCCGCGAAAGGATCGGCTTCCTGCGTTGCCGCGGCCGTCGGCCTCGCGGCTTGCGCCGAACAGGCGCCGCCGGACAAGGTCAGCAAGGCCAGACCCAGCATCGTCCAGGCCTGGCGCCGGACGGATCGTTCGAACATTCCGCTCTCCTTGTGGATGTACCGCTCAGCGTGGGCCGCAAGCGCCCCGTCCTTCAACCGCAGGATAGCGCCGCCCATCGCGGACGGGCCAGGCGTGCCGCCGTGCTTGCGGCGAACCGAAGCGCGTATGCGCGAATGCGGTTCGTGGGAAGCGGCCGACCGGCCGCGGCAGGCGAATGCGTCGGATCGCCGCGTGCGGCACCGCGCTCGGGTGGCGAGCTTGAACGCAGCCGCGCTGCGTTCCCGGGATCGACGAAATCGAGCCCGACTGCATTGCCGGCGTCGGCGCGGAAAACAAAAAACCCCTGATTTCTCAGGGGTTTTTCTTTAATAATGGTGCCCAGGAGAGGACTCGAACCTCCACGGTTTTACCCGCTAGTACCTGAAACTAGTGCGTCTACCAATTCCGCCACCTGGGCCTGCCGCGACGCTGTGGGGCGCTGCGGGAGGCGTATGTTGCGGTGCGGTGAGGCCGCTGTCAACGGTTTTGTCACAACGCCGGTTCAACGCCGAATTCGGCAAGGCCGGACCGCCCCCGCGGCGCGCAGGAATCGGGGCGGCGCCCGCCATAGCCGCCGACCGCGCGCAATGCCGGCGCACGCACGCGGGCGCAGATCGCGGCTCCGGCGCCGTACCGCGCCGGGTAGAATCGCGAGGTCACGCCTTAGCGAGTTGATTGCGTTCCATGACTGATTCCGTACGACCGGTGTTCCACGGCTTCGAACAGATCCCGCTGCGCGAGTACGCCGAGCGCGCCTACCTCGACTACTCGATGTACGTGGTGCTGGACCGCGCCCTGCCCTTCCTCGGCGACGGCCTCAAGCCGGTGCAGCGCCGCATCATCTACTCGATGAGCGAGCTCGGCCTCAACGCCGGCGCCAAACCCAAGAAGTCCGCCCGCACCGTCGGCGACGTGATCGGCAAGTACCACCCGCACGGCGACAGCGCCTGCTATGAGGCCATGGTCCTCATGGCGCAGCCGTTCTCGTACCGCTACCCGCTGGTCGAGGGCCAGGGCAACTTCGGCTCCAGCGACGATCCCAAGTCGTTCGCGGCCATGCGCTACACCGAGTCCAAGCTGACCCCGATCGCCGAAGTGCTGCTGGGCGAGCTCGGCCACGGCACGGTCGATTGGGTGCCCAATTTCGACGGCACCCTGGAAGAGCCGACCTGGATGCCGGCGCGCCTGCCGCACCTGCTGCTCAACGGCACCACCGGCATCGCCGTGGGCATGGCCACCGACGTGCCGCCGCACAACCTCAACGAAGTCGTCAGCGCCTGCGTGCGCCTGCTCGACGATCCGGACGCGACCACGCGCGATCTGTGCGAGCACGTGCTGGGCCCGGACTATCCGACCACGGCCGAGATTATCACCCCGCGCGCCGACCTGATCGCGATGTACGAAACCGGCCTGGGCAGCGTGCGTGCGCGCGCCACCTGGGTGAAGGAAGCGCAGAACTTCGTGATCACCGCGCTGCCCTACCAGGCATCGCCGGGCAAGATCATCGAGCAGATCGCCCAGCAGATGCGCGCCAAGAAGCTGCCCTGGCTGGAAGACCTGCGCGACGAATCCGATCACGCCAACCCGACCCGCATCGTGCTGGTGCCGCGCTCCAACCGCGTCGACGCCGAACAGCTGATGGGCCATCTGTTCGCGACCACCGATCTGGAAAAGAGCTACCGCGTCAACGTCAACGTGATCGGCCTGGACGGCCGTCCGCAGGTCAAGGGCCTGAAGGCGCTGCTGAGCGAGTGGCTGACCTTCCGCACCGACACGGTGACCCGTCGCCTGACCCATCGTCTGGAAAAGGTCGAGCGCCGCCTGCACCTGTTGGAAGGTTTGCTGGTCGCGTTCCTCAACCTGGACGAGGTGATCCGCATCATCCGCACCGAGGACGACCCGCGCGCGGTGCTGATGGCGCGCTTCGGCCTCAGCGAGGAACAGACCGACTACATCCTGGAAACCAAGCTGCGCCAGCTCGCACGCCTGGAGGAAATGAAGATCCGCGGCGAGCAGGCCGAACTGACCAAGGAGCGCGAGACGCTGATCGCCACCCTGGGCAGCAAGGCCAAGCTCAAGAAGCTGGTCAAGGACGAGCTGCTGGCCGACGCCAAGAAGTTCGGCGACGCCCGCCGCTCGCCGCTGGTCGCGCGCGACGCCGCGCAGGCCTTGTCGGAAACCGAGCTGGTCGCCAGCGAACCGATGACCGTGGTGCTCAGCGAAAAGGGCTGGGTGCGCGCGGCCAAGGGCCACGACATCGACGCCTCGACCCTGAGCTATCGCGAAGGCGACGGCCTGCTCGGCGCGGTCAAGAGCCGCAGCACGCAGCAGGTCGCGTTCCTGGATTCGACCGGACGCGCCTACTCCACCGTGGTGCACGGCCTGCCCTCGGCGCGCGGCAACGGCGAACCGCTGACCGGCCGCTTCTCGCCCGCGCCCGGCGCCTCGTTCCAGGCCCTGGCCAGCGGCGACAACGACAGCCGCTTCGTGCTGGCGTCCAGCCACGGCTACGGTTTCGTGACCCGCTTCGAAAACCTCACCGGCCGCAACAAGGCCGGCAAGGCGATGCTGTCGCTGACGCCGAACGCCAAGGTGCTGCAGCCGGCGGCGGTCGGCGCGGTCGAACAGGACCGCGTGGTCGCGGTGACCAACGTCGGCCACCTGCTCGCGTTCCCGGTGTCGGAACTGCCCGAGCTGGACAAGGGCAAAGGCAACAAGATCATCGACATCCCCAAGGCCAAGCTCGGCACCGAGCGCGTGGTCGCGGTGGCGGTGGTCGCGCCGGGCACCACGCTCAGCGTGCGCTCCGGCGCGCGCACCATGAGCCTGTCGTGGAAGGATCTGGACGCCTACGTCGGCGCGCGCGCGACCCGCGGCGGGCTGCTGCCGCGCGGCTGGCAGAAGGTCGAAGGCTTGGCGGTCGAGTAAGCGCGCGATGGAAGCCGAATTCTGGCGACAACGCTGGCAAGACAACCAGATCGGCTTCCATCAGGACCGGCCCTCGCCGCTGTTGCTCAAGCACTGGCCGTCACTGGCTCTGGCGGTGGACAGCCGCGTGTTCGTGCCCCTGGCCGGCAAGACCCTGGACATGCTGTGGTTCGCGGCTCAGGGCCATCGCGTACTCGGCGTCGAGCTGTCGCGGATCGCGGTCGAGGACTTCTTCGCCGAGCACGGCCTGCGGCCGGAGATCGCCGAGTCGCGCTACGGCCTGCACTACCGCGCCGGCGCGATCGAACTGATCTGCGGCGACGCCTTCGCGCTGGACGCCGAGTTACTGGCCGACTGCGCGGCGGTGTTCGACCGCGCCGCCCTGATCGCGCTGCCGCCGCCGCTGCGGCGGCGCTACGCGGGCGAACTCTATCCGCGCCTGCCGCAAGGCTGCCGCGGCCTGCTGATCACGCTGGAATACCCGCAGCACGAGAAGCAAGGCCCGCCGTTCTGCGTGGGCGAGCAGGAAGTGCGCGCGCTCTACGCGCGCGATTGGGGCGTGAACACGCTGGAACGCCGCGACATCCTGGCCCAGCAACCCAGCTTCGTCGCCGAAGGCGTGAGCGCGCTGGAAACGATCGTGTACGCGTTAGAGCGACGCTGATACCACGCATCGAACCGCGCCGCGCAACCCGCGATGGCGGCACAGTCCCCGTTGCGGCTGCGATGCGACGAAACACGGAATACGCCGACGAATGCGGGTGACGGCTTCATGGAGAAGCCGCACACTGGCTGCGACGGCCGCACCTGCCGTCGCAGCCACCGGCGGCGGTCGCCGACGCGACCGCGTCGGCCGCGCGCAACCGGCGTATCCAACCCAAGAACGCAAGGATCTGCGTCCATGAAGCACTCGAACCATCGCGTCGCCCTGTTGGCGGCGGCTCTGCTGTGCCTGCCCTCGATCGCCGCGGCCTCGCCGCCGCCGGACGCCACCGCGCGCATCCCGATCTGCGGCAGCGGCTACTTCGTCGAAATGTCGCTGGACTTCGGCAACACCGGCACCACCGCCACGGTGGTCGCCAAGGCCAAGGTGGTCAGCACCCCCTTCAGTCCGTTCCCGCCGGCGCCGCCGTACTACGCGGTCTACGCCGCCGCCTCGCATCGTCCGGACGCGGCCTCGGCCTGGACCACCAACGATCAGAACCTGGAAGGCTACGGCTCGTATCCGTCCTCGCCGGCCAGCGCGACCAAGATGGCCTTCCGCTCCGCGACCTGCGAGCTGGCCGGCAACGCCGTGGTCAGCGTGCATTGCCCCGGCGGCAACTGGGAGTACAAGACGCTGGAACGCACCTGGGTAGGCTGCGGGCTGTAAGCGGCCGGCCGCCGACGTCGCGGCAAGACGCCGGCGTCGCAAGTTCGCCACAACGGGCGCCGCCATCGCGGCGCCCGTTTCGCATCGGCGCGGCGAATCAAGCCCCGAGCGCCGCCGACAGCCCCTGCGCGATCGTTTCGGGACTGGTGCGCAACACGCTGGGATTGACCTGCATCGCGAACTCGCCGGTCTGCGGATGCGGGCGCGACAACAGCAAGCCCTGCGCGCGTGCGCGGTCGCGAAACGCCGCCGCATCGCCCGTCACCGCCATGAAGTAGCGGCTGGTGCCCGCCGGCAGCTTGCGCAACTTGAAACGGCGGTCGCGCCCGAGCAAGGCGATAAGGCGGTCGGTCGCCTGCCAGGCACGCGCGTAGTCGGCCTCGTAACCGTCCACGAACTGCGCCGCCACCGCGACCGCCGGCCAGGCCTGCGGCAGCGAACCGCCGAACATGCGCCGCGTGTGGTACAGGCCGTCGATGAAGTCCTTGTCGCCGGCGAGGATGGCGCCGGACGCGCCGTTGAAGTGTTTCCACAGCGAGACGAACACGGTGTCGAACAGCGACGCGTAGTCCTGCAGGCTGCGCCCGGAGTGGTAGGGCAGATTGAACAGGCGCGCGCCGTCCAGGTGCAGGCGGATGCCGGCGCCGCGTGCGTAGCGGCTCAGGCGCACCAGTTCGTCGTAGTCGGCCATCTCGTGATCGCGGCGGCGCACCGGCGACTCGACCGAGATCGCGCCGACCTTGATCGGCACGCGTCCGCCCGCCGAACGATCGACCCAGGCGGCGGCCTCATCGACGGTGAACATGGTCCGCCCTTCCGCCAGCGGCACCAGGTTCAGTCCGCTGAGAATGTCGCCGCAGTCGCCGCTGTCGTTGTAGAAGTGGCTTTCGGCCTGCACCAGCACGCGCCGGTCGGCGCCGGCCAGCTTGCGCAGGGCCAGGTGATTGGCAAGGGTGCCGGTGGGCACGAACATCGCCGCCGCCTTGCCTAGCTTCTGAGCGAAGCGGCTTTCCAACTCGGCGATGAGGCCGCCGTTGGAGTAGTTGTCCGCCGCGATGCCCGTGCCCGTCGAGCTCATGCGCTCCAACAGCACCGCGTACTCGCGCGAACTCAGGCCCAGCCCGTCGTCGTAGAAGTTGACGGCCTTGAACAAGGCCTCGTCGGCGTTTGCCCCGGCGACGGCCGCCGTTGGCGCCTGGGCCAGCGCGGGCGCGACCGCCATCGCTCCGCTCACGGCGAGAAATCGGCGTCTGTCCATGCGCGCAACCGGGCCTGATGGGGCATCGATCATAACCGAGCGCTGCACCCATACCGCGCACCGGCCCGGCGCGCATGCCGCGCCCGCAACCGGGCGTCGCCGACGATGACGCGACGCGGTTGCGAAGCGCACGCCGATGCATGCGGCGACGGTGTCGCGCCACACGCGAACGCTAAACTCGCACGCGGCGCGGACCCTGAAGTCCGCGTCGCCACGGCCGGCGACGGCCTCCGGCATAGGAATGCCGGATCGAGAAGATCGCTGTCGCCGACTCTTCCACTCAAGCTAAGGATCAGCCCCATGAAGAATCACCGCACCGCCCTTTCCGTCGCGCTGGCGACGGCCGCGCTGTTCGCGCTGCCCCTGGTCGTCAACGCCACGCCACCGCCGGACGCGAATACCGGCGTGCTGGTCTGCGGCGGCGCCTACTACGTCGATCTCAACCTGGACTTCGGCGAAGGCGGCTCGGACGTCAGCGTCGTCGCCACGGCCGATCTGTCGCCGACCGGCTTCGGTCCGGCGCCGCCCGATCCTCCGCGCTGGTACTCGGCCTACGTGGTCGCCGCGCACCGCGACACCGCTCATCCGGCCTGGGACAGCCACAGCGATACCACCAGCGGCAACGGCGGCTTTCCGTCCCAGCCGGCCTACGCCAGCTACCGGATGTGGATCGACGCCGGTTGCGAGCTCAAGGGCACCGCCACGGTCAATGTCGGCTGCCCCGGCGGCAGCAGCGAGAGCAAGACCCTGACCCGCACCTGGGTCGGCTGCGGGTTCTAACGGCGCGGCGGCTAACGAGACGGGCGCCGCGTTCGCGGCGCCCGTTTACCTGAGGCGACAGACTTAGGCCAACGCCGCCTGGTGCACGCCCGCGACCGCGCGCCCGGAAGGGTCGGCGGCGTTGGCGAACGCCGCGTCCCAGGCGATGGCCGCCGGCGACGAACAGGCGATGGACTTGCCGCCCGGCACGGTCTCGGCGCAGGCGGTGCCGGGGAAATGGCGTTCGAAGATCGAGCGGTAGTAATAGGCCTCCTTGGTCTGCGGCGGGTTGATCGGGAAACGTCCGGGCGCCGCGGCCAGGTCGCGGTCGCTGACCTGGGCTTCGGCGTGCGCCTTGAGGCCGTCGATCCAGCCGTAGCCGACGCCGTCGCTGAACTGCTCCTTCTGCCGCCACAGGATGGAATCGGGCAGATAGCCCTCAAAGGCCTCGCGCAGCACCGCCTTCTCGATGCGGCCGTTACCCGCCATCTTGGCCTGCGCGTCCATGCGCATCGCCACGTCCAGGAACTCCACGTCCAGGAACGGCACGCGCGGCTCCACGCCCCAGGCCATCATCGACTTGTTGGCGCGCAGGCAGTCGTAGCTGTGCAGCGCGTCGAGCTTGCGCACCAGCTCCTCGTGGAACTCGCGCGCGTTGGGCGCCTTGTGGAAGTACAGATAGCCGCCGAAGATCTCGTCGCTGCCCTCGCCCGACAGCACCATCTTCACCCCCATCGCCTTGATCCGCCGCGCCAGCAGGAACATCGGCGTGGACGCGCGGATGGTGGTGACGTCGTAGGTCTCGATGTGCTGGATCACATCGGGCAACACGTCCAGGCCTTCCTCGAAGGTGTAGGTGAAGCCGTGATGCACGGTGCCCAGCGCCTGCGCGGCGATTTCGGCCGCGGCCAGGTCGGGCGAACCCTCCAGGCCGATCGCGAACGAATGCAGGCGCGGCCACCAGGCCTCGGCCTGGTCGTCCTCCTCGATGCGGCGGCGCGCGAACCGCGCCGCGCAGGCCGCCACCAGCGACGAGTCCAACCCGCCCGACAGCAGCACGCCGTAGGGCACGTCGCTCATCATCTGCCGGTGCACCGCGCGCTCGAAGGCGTTGCGCAGCTCCTCCTTGCTGACCTCGACGCCGCGCGTGGCCTCGTAATCGCGCCAGGGACGCTGGTAGTACTTCACCGGCACGCCGACTTCGCTGTCGTAGTAGTGGCCGGGCGGGAACGCGGCGACGTCGTCGCACAGCCGCGCCAGCACCTTCATTTCCGAGGCCACCCACAAGCGGCCGTCGGCGTCGTGGCCCCAGTACAGCGGGCACACGCCCATCGGGTCGCGCGCGATCAGGTAACGGCCGCGCGCCGCGTCCCACAGGGCGAAGGCGAAAATGCCGTTGAGGCGGTTGAGCATCGCGCCCGGATCGCCGCCCTCGCGGTACAGGGCGTTGATGACCTCGCAGTCGGACTTGGTCTGGAAGGCGTAAGGCGCGCCCAGCTGCTGTTCGAGTTCGCGATGGTTGTAGATCTCGCCGTTGACCGCCAGCGCCAGTTCGCCGTCCTGCGAACGCAGCGGCTGCGAGCCGCCGGTGGGATCGACGATGGCCAACCGCTCGTGCACCAGCAACGCGCGCGGATCCACGCTTACCCCGGACCAGTCGGGGCCGCGATGGCGCTGGCGCGCCGACAGCGACAGGGCCAGCGGCCTGAGCGGTCTCAGGTCGGCGCCGGGGCGGAGGTCGAACAAGCCGAGGATCGAGCACATCGGGAAGTCTCCACGTGAGGGGGAACCGCTTTTCTTTGAATCCCCGGCCAGGGATGGCCGGGCTCTTGTTCAAGGACGAACGACTTAAAAACAAAAAGCCCGCGCTTTTCGGCGCGGGCTGCTTGAGCGATTGAGCGTGTGTTGCGCGCGCTAATCGCCGGCCCGCGGGAGGCTGGCGTTATTGCGATTGTTATTGTTCGCCGCGGCCACGACCGCGCGGCCGCGAAGGGCGGCGCTGCGGATCAGGACGGTGGCGAAGGGGCGGCTCATGGCTCGATCCTGCTTGAGGTCGGGACGGTTTGCAAGCGCCCCGGCCCGGCCGCCAGGGTCCGCCTGCCCGGCAGCCAACGCGGCCGCCTGGACCGACCGGCCAATCGGATAAGCTGCGCCACGGAGGGGACCTCATGGCACATTGGATCAAGCGCGGCCTGCTCGCGCTGTTGGTGGTGGCGTTGGTCGCGGCCGCGGGCGCCTGGTGGCTGTTGCGTGGCAGCCTGCCGCAGCTGGAGGGCGAACTGGCCCTGCGCGGCCTGTCGGCGCCGGCGACCGTGCAACGCGACGCGCACGGCGTGGTGACCATCGACGCCGCCAGCGAGGTCGATGCGATCCGGGCGCTGGGCTACGTCCACGCCCAGGAACGCTACTTCGAGATGGACCTGCTGCGGCGCACCGCCGCGGGCGAACTGTCGGCCCTGTTCGGCCCGATCGCGGTCGAGGTCGACCAGCGCCGGCGCATGCACCGCCTGCGCGCGCGCACCGAACAGCACCTGGGCAGTTTCGCCGTCGACCAGCGCGCGCTGTTGCAGGCGTACACCGACGGCGTCAACGCGGGCCTGGGCGATTTGCGCGCGCGGCCCTGGCCCTACCTGCTGCTGCGCACCGAACCCGAGCGCTGGCAATTGGCCGACTCGGCGCTGGTCGGCTATGCGATGTACTTCGACCTGCAGGACGCCGACAACACGCGCGAACGCGCCTTGTGGAAGCTGCGCCCGAACCTGCCGCCGGCGCTGTACGCCCTGCTCACCCACGACGGCAGCAGCTGGGACGCCCCGCTGTTCGGCAATGCGCGCGGCGACGCCGCGCTGCCGGACGCGGCCACGCTGGACCTGCGCGCCCTGCCCGCGCCCGACGCCGTGAAGCCGGTGGAGGTGCCGCGCCGCAACGAGGTCGGCAGCAACAACTTCGCCGTCGCCGGCAGCCGCACCGGCGACGGTCGCGCGATCGTCGCCGACGACATGCACCTGGGATTGCGCGCGCCCAACCTGTGGTTCCGCGCGCGCCTGCGCTACGCCGACGCGCGCGTGCCGGGCGGCCGCATCGACGCCAGCGGCTTCACCCTGCCCGGCCTGCCGGCGCTGGTGGTGGGCAGCAACGGCCACATCGCCTGGGGCTTCACCAACAGCTACGGCGACTGGCTGGACTGGGCGGTCGCACCCGGCTGCGCCGGCGAGGCGCCCAAAGCCTGCGCCGGCTTGCGCGTCTTCGAAGAAAAAATCGCGGTCAAGGGCGAGGCCGCGCGCGTGTTGCGCGTGCGCGAAACCGCCTGGGGCCCGCTGATGCACGACAACCCGGACGGCAGCGCGCTGGCGCTGCGCTGGTCCGCGCATCTGCCCGGCGGGCTCAACCTGGGCCTGGCCAAGCTGGTACGCGCGCAATCGCTGGACGAGGCGATGCGCTACGCGCAGGACGTCGCCTTGCCGGTGCAGAACCTGGTGGTCGGCGACAGCACCGGACGCATCGGCTGGCGCCTGCTTGGGCCGATCCCGCAGCGCGCGGCGGGCTGCAACGGCGCCGTGCCGCTGGCCGCCGATGCGGCTGCGAACTGCCCGCCCTGGAGCTTGCGCACCGATGCCGCACCGCAGCTGATCGATCCGCCGGGCGGGCGTCTGTGGACGGCGAACTCGCGCACGCTGGAGGGCGCGGAGCTCGCGCGCATCGGCGACGGCGGCCTGGTGCTGGGCGCACGCGCACAGCAGATCCGCGACGATCTGATGAGCAAGCAGCGCTTCGACGAACGCGACCTGCTGCGCGTGCAGCTCGACGATCGCGCGATCTTCCTCGCGCGTTGGTGGAAGCTGCTGCGCGAGGAAGCGGCGCGTGCCAAGGGCTCGCCGGCACTGGCCGAGCTGTCGGCCGCCTCCGCGCGCTGGGAAGGCCGCGCCACGCCGGAGTCGGTGAGCTACCGCGTGGTGCGTGCCTGGCGACTGGCCGTACACGACCGCCTGATCGACGGACTGACCGCGCCGGCGCGCGCGCGCCAGGGCCGCGACTTCGAGCTGCCGGAACTGCCGCAGTTCGAGGGCGTGGCCTGGCCGCTGGTCAGCCAGCGCCCGCCGCACCTGTTGCCGCGCCGCTACCCGTCGTGGGATGCCTTGCTCGAGGATGCGGCGCGCCAGGTCCGCGACGATCTGGCCCAACAAGGTCCGCTGGCGCAGCGCCGCTGGGGCGAGCGCAACACCGCCGCGATCTGCCATCCGCTGGCGCGGGCCCTGCCCGGGTTCGCCAAATCCGCGCTGTGCATGCCGGCCGACGAGCTGCCCGGCGACGTCGCCATGCCGCGCGTGCAGCGCCAGGATTTCGGCGCGTCCGAACGCATGGTGGTGGCGCCCGGACGCGAAGCGCAGGGCATCATCCAGATGCCGGGCGGCCAGAGCGGGCATCCGTTGTCGCCGTACTGGGGCGCGGGCCACGACGATTGGGTGCAGGGCCGGCCGTCGCCGTTCCTGCCGGGCGAGACCCAATATCGGATGACCTTGAAGCCGCAGTGAGCTGCGACGGCTACTCGCAGAAACGCGAAGAGCCATTCCTCCCCCGCCCGCCCGGCCAGCAGGCGCAGCCTGCCGACCTGACTTGCTTCCCCCTTTGAAAAAGGGGGATTGAGGGGGATTTGCTTTTTACCGCAGCGCCCCGCTCACCGCACCAGCAAGCGCTCGATCAAAGCCAGATACAGATCGGGCAACGCTTCCAGGTCGGCCACCGACACGTTCTCGTCGACCTTGTGGATGCTGGCGTTGACCGGCCCGATCTCGATGCACTGCGCGCCCAGCGGCGCGATGAAGCGCGCGTCGGAGGTGCCACCGCCGGTGCTTTCCTCCGGCGCCGATCCGGCGAAACGGGCCAACACCTCGCGCGCGGCCGCGCGCAGCGGACCCTCGGGCGTGTAGAACGGCTCGCCGCCGCGGAACCAGCGGATCTCGTACTCCAGTCCGTGCGCTTGCAGCACCTGCTCGCACTCGCGCTCCAGGCCTTCGGCGTTCCAGCTCGGGTTGTAGCGCAGGTTGAACAGCACCTGCAGCTCGCCGGGAATCACGTTGTTGGCGCCGGTGCCGGCATGCACGTTGCTGATCTGGAAGCTGGTAGGCGGAAAGGTCTCGTAGCCCTCGTCCCAACGCCGCGCGGCCAGCGCCGACAGCGCCGGCATCGCCTGGTGGATCGGATTGCGCGCCTTGTCCGGATACGCGACATGGCCCTGCACGCCGATCACGTTCAAGGTCGCCGACAAGGTGCCGCGCCGGCCCACGCGCAGCAGATCGCCGAGCTTGACCGTCGATGAGGGCTCGCCGGTCACGCACCAGTCGATGCGCTCGCCGCGCGCACGGAAGGTCTCGGCGACGCGGCGCACGCCGTCGATCGCGTCGCCCTCCTCGTCCGAGGTCAGCAGCAACGCGACGCGGCCGGCGTGCTGCGGATGCGCGGCGACGAAACGCTCCAGCGCGATCACGAACGCGGCCACGCTGCCTTTCATGTCGGCCGCGCCGCGGCCGTAGAGCACGCCGTCGCGGACCTGCGGCAGGTAGGGGTCGCTGGCCCAGGCGTCGACGGGACCGGACGGCACCACGTCGGTGTGGCCCAGCAGCACCAACGTCGGCTCGTCGCCACTGCCGTGCACGGCCCAAAGATTGTCGACCTCGCCGTAGCGCAGGTGCTCGCAGGCGAAACCGGCCTGGGTCAGGCGTTCGGCGATCAGGCGTTGGCAGCCCAGATCGTCGGGCGTGACCGAGGGACGCGCGATCAGATCGCAGGTCAGCGCGAGCACCGCGCTGGGTGCCGCATCGCCGGTCGGCGTGGCGCTCACGAGCCGATCCCGAAACGCTGCTTGAACCCGTTGTCGCTGAAGCCCTGGCTGACCGTGCCGTCGTCGGTGACCACCACCGGCCGGCGGATCAGCTGCGGGTATTCCTTGAGCAACAATTTCCATTCCGCATCCGAGGCCGGTTCCTTGCGGTTGGGCGGCAACGTGCGCCAGGTGGTCGAGGACTTGTTGATCATCGCCTCCCAGCCGCCGAGCTGGTCGCGCCAGCCGATCAGGGTTTCCGGCGCCTGCCGGTTATCGCGGTAATCGACGAAGCTATGGGCGACGCCGAAGCGGTCCAGCCACTTGCGGGCCTTCTTGCAGGTGTCGCAGTTGTTCAAGCCATAAAGCGTGGTCATTGCTGCTCCGTCGAATTGCGTTTGAGTGCCGCGATGCGGTCTTCCAGTTGCTTGATCTGCGCGGGCGGTCCGTACGGCATCCCGTCCAGGAAGGTGTCGCGCAGCAGAAAGACGATCTTATCCCCGAATTTCCCGGGAGCGGATAGCGTCAGCGTCAAGCGCACCAGGGTGCGCCAGCGGGTCGAACTGACGGCGACCACGTCGCGCAGCGCCACCGCGTCCTCGACGCCGCCGCTGCGGACCAGCAAGCGGTCGCCGTCGTCGTAGACCTCGTCCAGCACGTCGCGCATGTAGCGGTAGGTCACGATCACGCCAACCACGATGGCGACCGCGAAAATCCCTACCGTCTCGACAGGTACAGGGCGCTGGAGCAACGCGGCCACCAGTGCTGCGCAGAACGCGCCAAAGCCCAGGACCGGTATCGTGCGCTTGAAGTGGTAGGACATCGACGACGAGATGCGGCGCATGGTCGGATGTCTCCCGTTCTGCCGACGCCGTCATTCCCGCGAAAGCGGGAATCCAGTGACTTCAGCGTGGGGGCACATATGGCGATAGTCAGCGAAAGAGCTAGCGACAGCCGCCTCGTTGGAGTCCCGACCCATGCGGCGGATTCGGTCTAAAGTCACTGGATTCCCGCTTTCGCGGGAATGACAGCCCCGGGCACCTAGCGAGCGCACCGGCATCGAATGATTCGCTGACTCAATCCGCCAAGCCGCGCAGCAAATCGTTGATGCTGGTCTTGGAGCGCGTCTTGGCGTCGACCTGCTTCACGATCACCGCGCAGTACAGCGAATGCGATCCGTCCTTGGCCGGCAGCTGGCCGGACACGACCACGCTGTACGGCGGCACGTAGCCGTAGCTGATCTCGCCGGTGGCGCGGTTGTAGATGCGCGTGCTCTGGCCCAGGAACACGCCCATGCCGATCACGCTGTGGTGGCCGACCACCACGCCCTCGACCACTTCCGAGCGCGCGCCGATGAAGCAGTGGTCCTCGATGATGGTCGGCGAGGCCTGCAGCGGCTCCAGCACGCCGCCGATGCCGGCGCCGCCGGACAGGTGGCAGTGCTTGCCGATCTGCGCGCAGGAACCGACCGTGGCCCAGGTGTCGACCATGGTGCCTTCGCCGACGTGGGCGCCGATGTTGACGAAGCTGGGCATCAGCACCACGTCCTTGCCGATGTGCGCGCCGCGGCGCGCGATCGCGCCCGGCACGACGCGCGCGCCCAGCTTGCGGAAGTCGCTCTCGCCATAGCCTTCGAAGCGCGCCGGCACCTTGTCCCAGAACGGCGCCGGATCGGCTTCGACCAGCTGCATCTCGTTGACGCGGAAGTACAGCAGCACCGCCTTCTTCAGCCATTCGTTGACGGTCCAGCCGCCCTTGCCGTCCGGCTCGGCGACGCGGAACTCGCCCTGCTCCAGCCCCGCGATCACGCGTTCCACGGTCGGACGGGTCGAGCCCTCGATCTCGTCCGGGGTCAGCATGGTGCGGCGCTCGAACGCGCTGTCGATCATGAACTTCAGCTCGTCCACGCCCGGCGCCTTGGGCGCGGCCTTCTTGCGGACGGTCTTCTTGCTGGCGGTCTTGGCGGGGCTCATCGGTGGTCTCCTTCCAGGCAGGCGAGCAGCGCGTCGCGCAGCGCCTGCTGTTGCGTTTCGTCGAGCGCGCGATCGCGCCCGTCGGTGTCGGGGCGGGTGATTTGGAACATGTCCTCGGCGCGTTCGCCGAAGGTGGCGATGCGCGCATCGTGCACGCGCAGCGCCTGGTTGCGCAGGGTCATGGCGACGTCGGCGAGCAGGCCCGGCCGGTCGGTGCAGACCAGGCTGAGCAAGGTGCGCTCGGCGGCGCCGCCGGCGCTGTCGCTGCCGGACTTATCGACGGTATTGAACCCGATCTGCGGCGCGATGCGGAAATGCTTGAGGTGGCGCGGCTGCGCGCGGCGCGCCGGGCGGATGCGGTCCAGCGGCGCGGCCAGCGTGGTCGCAAGACGCCGCTCCACGTCCTCGGCCGAGGGCGGATGGCGCGGATCGGTGGGCACGACCTCGAAGGTGTCGAAGATGGTGCCCTGCGGGCCGTCGAGCACGCGTGCCTGCTGGATCGCCAGGCCCAGGCGATCGAGCGTGGCGACGATCGCGGCGAACAGGCCGTCGCGATCGGGCGAATGCACGAACACTTCCAGCGCGCCGGCATGCGCGCTGACCGGGCGCGCGCGCACGCAGGTGTCGCCGACCAGCACGCCGCGCAGCGACGCCGCCTGCCAGGCGATCTGGTCGGGGCGGCCGCGCTGGAAACCGATCTCCGGCATGCGCGCGAACAAGGCCGCGATTTCGTCGTCGCCGCTGCCGAACGCGGCCAGCATGGCGTGCGCGGCGGCGCGGGTTTCGGCGGCGCGCTCGGCGCCGGCGACCGGATGCTCCAGGCCGCGTCGCAGCGCCAGGCGGGTGGCGGTGTACAGGTCGGCCATGAGCCGGTCTTTCCACGCATTCCACAGCTTGGGCGAGGTGCCGGCGATGTCGGCGCAGGTCAGCAGATACAGATGGTCCAGGCGTTCGCGGTCGGCGACCTTGCCGGCGAAACGGTGGATCACTTCCGGGTCGGCGATGTCCTGCTTCTGCGCGGTCACCGACATCAGCAGGTGCTGGCGCACCAGCCATTCGATCAGCGCGGTGTCGGCCTCGCTCAGGCCCATCACGGTGCCGAACACGCGCGCGTCGTCGCCGCCGAGTTCGGAATGGTCGCCGCCGCGGCCCTTGGCGATGTCGTGGAACAGGCCGGCCAGCAGCAGCAGTTCGGGCTTGCGCAAACGCGGCCAGACTTCGTGGGCGATGCTGAAGCGCTCGTCGGCCACGCCGGAGGCGAAGCGCGCCAGATTGCGCAGCACCGCCAGGGTGTGCTGATCGACCGTGTAGACGTGGAACAGGTCGAACTGCATGCGCCCGGAGACTTTCGAGAACGCCGGTATCCAGCGCCCCAGCACGCCCAGGCGCGCCATGCGCTCCAGCGCATGCACCGGATGCGGGCCGCGCAGGATCGCCAGGAAACGTTCGCGCAAGGCCGGGTCGGCGGCGTCGAAACTGGGGATGCGCGACAACGATTCGGCCAGCGCGCGCGCGGTGCGCGAATGCAGGCCGCGCACGCCGTCGTGCTCGGCCCAGGCCGCGAACAGGGCGAAGATGTCGCCGGCGTCGCGCGGCCACTGCGGCGAGCGCGCGGCGATGTAGTCGCGGCGCAGCTCGAAGGCCTCGAACGCGCCGCGCATCGGCACCGGCGTGGGCTCGCCCTCGATCTGTTCCTCGTAGCGTTGCAGCAGGCGCTCGCCGATGCGAAGCACCAGCGCGGCGCTGCGGTAGAAGCCCTGCATCATCTGCTCGACGGCGAGGGTGTCGGCGTTGTCGACATGGCCCAGGCGTTCGGCCAGCAGCTTCTGGTAGTCGAAGCGCAGGCGCTCCTCGCGCTTGCGCGCGACCAGGTGCAGGCCGAAGCGCAGCCGCGACAGGGCGCGGCGTTCGCGCTCCAGCGTGCCCAGCTCGTCGACGCCGAGCTGGCCGATCGCGACCAGGGATTCCAGGTCGGCGGTGCCGATGATGCGCAGCGCCATCCAGTGCAGGGTCTGCACGTCGCGCAAACCGCCCGGGCCTTCCTTGAGGTTGGGCTCGAGGTTGTCGGCGGTGTCGCCGTAGCGGGCGTGGCGCTGGCGCAGTTCCTCGCGCTTGGCCAGGAAGAACTCGCGTGCCGGCCACACGTACAGCGGCGCGATCGCCGCCTGCAAGGTGGCGCCGGCGTGATGATCGGCGGCGAGCGGACGCGCCTCCAGCATGGCCGTCAGCACGGTGATGTCGGCGGCCGCCTCGGTGCATTGCGCGGCCGAACGCACGGCGTGCCCCACCGGCAGGCCGGCGTCCCACAGCAGGGTGAAGAAGCGCCCCAGCGCCTCGGCGTGTTGGGCCTGCGCCGGCGGTTCGGCCAGCACCAGCAGGTCGATGTCGGATTGCGGGAACAGCTCGCCGCGGCCGTAGCCGCCGACCGCGAACAGCGCCAGCGGCGCGTCCGCAGGCACGCTGTCGCGCCAGGCCGCGCGCACTTCGGCGTCGACGGTGTCGGCGCGCACGCGCAGCAGGCGGTCGATGTCGACTTCGGCGCCGGCGTCGAAGCGTTGCGCCAGCGCCGCGTCCACCGCGGCCAATGCGGCACGGATCGACGCCGCCCGGTCGGCGCTGTGCGCCGTTGCGCCCGGCTCCGCCGGACCCGACCCGGCGGCGGCGCTACCGGTCATAGGTCGTTGTCGTCGCCGGGCAGCCGGGTCAGGATCTCGACGCCGTCGTCGGTTACCGCGACGGTGTGCTCCCACTGCGCCGAGAGCTTGCGGTCCTTGGTGACCACGGTCCAACCGTCGGGCAGCAGCTTGGTGTGGCGCGCGCCTTCGTTGATCATCGGCTCGATGGTGAAGGTCATGCCCGGCTTCAGCACCAGACCCTCGCCGGCGCGGCCGTAATGCAGCACCTGCGGGTCTTCGTGGTAGATGCGGCCGATGCCGTGGCCGCAGTACTCGCGCACCACGCTGAAGCGTTCGGATTCGGCGTACTGCTGGATCGCCGCGCCGATGTCGCCCAGGGTCGAACCCGGCTTGACCGTGCGGATGCCGCGGAACATGGCTTCGCGGGTCACGTCGACCAGGCGCTTGGCCATGACCGAGGGCGCGCCGACGATGTACATGCGGCTGGTATCGCCGTGCCAGCCGTCCTTGATGACGGTGACATCGATATTGACGATGTCGCCTTCCTTGAGGATCTTCGACTCGCTCGGGATGCCGTGGCAGATGACGTTGTTGACCGAGGTGCAGACGGTCTTGGGGAAACCCTTGTAGCCGACGTTGGCCGGGATCGCCTGCTGCACGTTCACGATGTGGTCGTGGCAGAGCTTGTCCAGGGCCTCGGTGCTGACGCCGGGCTTCACGTGCGGCGCGATCATCTGCAGCACTTCGGCGGCCAGGCGGCCGGCGACGCGCATCTTCTCGATCTCGTCCGGAGTTTTGATGGTGATGGGCATGCGGGCATTATCGCTCATTTGCGCCGCGCCCATTCAGGGCGGGCCTGGGACGGTGCATCCACCGCCCCGGAACGCCGTCTCTTACCCGACAGGAGCCAGGACCATGCCGCTGTACCGATTGCTGCTGCCTGCCGCGCTGTGCGGCCTGTTCATGACCGGCCCGGCCGCGCAGGCCCGCTCGCTCGCCAGGCCGCCGCCGGTCGCGCCCGTCGCGCCCCTCACGCTGGCGCCCGCCTTCACCGAGCTCGCGCCCGGCGCATGGGTCTACCAGGGCGCCGGCGGCGCGGTGCTGCTGGCGGCCGGCGAGGACGGCGCGGTGCTGGTCGACACCGACCTGCCCAAGGCGACGCCGGATCTGCTGGCGGCGCTGGACGCGCGCACCCGCCTGCCCCTGCGCTACGCCATCAACACCCACTGGCACCTGGACCACGTCGGCGCCAACCAAGCCTTGAGCGAGCGCGGCGCGGTCGTGGTCGCGCACGAAAACGCGCGTGCGCGCATGGCCGCCGACACCTACCTCAAGCACCACGACCGGGTCATGCCGGCCCGGCCCGCGGCCGCCCTGCCCGGCCTGACCCTGGCCGGCGACGGCCGGATCCGCCTGCGTGGGCTGGAGCTGCGCCTGATCCACGTCCCGCGCGCGCATACCGACGGCGACCTGCTGGCCTTCCTGCCGGACGCCAACGTGCTGCACCTGGGCGACTGCTACTTCAACGGGCTCTACCCGATCATCGACACCGGCACCGGCGGCACCGTCGACGGCCTGATCGCGGCGCTGGACGTGGGCCTGGGCCTGGCCGACGAGCGCACCCGCATCGTCGCCGGCCACGGCCCGGTCGGCGGCAAGGCCGATCTCAAGGCCGCGCGAGACATGCTGGCCGAGGTCCGCGCCCGCGTCGCCCGCCTCAAGGCCGCCGGTCAGACCCGCGAACAGGTGCTGGCGGCCGCGCCCACCGCCGACCTGGACCCGCGCTGGGGCCAGGGCTGGGTCAAGCCGGCGCAGATCGTGGGCTCGGTGTACGACTCGCTGCCTTGAGGCCGCTGCGGCGCCGGTCCAGGGGGCTGGCTGGAGCGAGGGGACGCAGTGTCCCCATGCGTCATTCCGGCGAAAGCCGGAACCCATCTTGATCTTGAGCACGCCACCCGCTTTCGTGCCCTGCAGAGCAAACCTGCAGAGCGAAATGGGTTCCGGCTTTCGCCGGAATGACGGAATATGGGGGGCGACGGGGTCCGGCGCCGAAACACCGCGCCGGCAGGCCCACCCGCCCCCATTTGCCCCAAGCCCCCGTCCGGGCTACACTTTGCCGGCTCAGCGGAGGGTTTCGACCTTCCGCGCCGCCCACGCCGGGCGTCACCGGCGAATACACACCTGCTGCCACAGCCCGTGCCGGGGTGCCTCGTACAGCTAGACGTACGCGGTTCGGACACGGAAGCAGCGGGGAGGCCCAACCCCGGAACCACGCACCGCCGGCCCCGCCTGCGGCGCACCGCCCTCATTCTTCGTGGCGGCCGGTTCCACTGCCTATCGGAGTCATGCAATGCCCCAGATCACCATGCGCCAGATGCTGGAAGCCGGCGTCCATTTCGGCCACCAGACGCGCTACTGGAACCCCAAGATGGGCCCGTACATCTTCGGCGCCCGCGGCAAGATCCACATCATCAACCTCGAGAAGACCGTTCCGCTGTTCAACGACGCGATGAACTTCATCTCGAGCATCGCCCAGAAGCGCGGCACCATCCTGTTCATCGGCACCAAGCGCTCGGCGCGCGAGTCGATCAAGGAAGAGGCCGAGCGTTGCGGCATGCCGTACATGACCCAGCGCTGGCTGGGCGGCACCCTGACCAACTTCCGCACCGTCAAGCAGTCGGTGTCGCGCCTGAAGGAACTGGAAGCCGGCGAAACCGACGGCACCTTCCAGAAGCTGGTCAAGCACGAAGTGCTGGGCCTGCGCCGCGAGCGCGACAAGCTGCTGGCCTCGCTGGGCGGCATCAAGGAAATGAACCGTCTGCCCGACGCGCTGTTCGTGATCGACATCGGTCATGAAGACATCGCGATCAAGGAAGCCAAGAAGCTCGGCATCCCGGTCATCGCCGTGGTCGACACCAACTACGATCCGGCCCTGGTCGACTACGCCATCCCGGGCAACGACGACGCCATCCGCGCCGTGCAGCTGTACGCCCGCGCCGCCGCCGACTCCGTGCTGGAAGGCAAGGCCGCCGCGCCGGCCGCCGGCGTGCGCGAGGACGAGTTCGTCGAGCTGGACGCCGAAGGCAACCCGGTCGTGAAGGAAGACCGCAAGGCCGCTCCGCGCGGTCGCGCCCCGGCCAAGAAGGGCCCGGCCCCGGCCGGCGCCAAGAAGGACGCTCCGGCGGCCGAGTAAGCGCAGTGTCACGCAGCCGCGCGACACTGCGCGGCTGCGTCCACCCGCATCCGACGCTGTTAGATCACCCCGATGGGAGCGGGCCGCCGTCGCGCGTGCCGCCGCTCCTGCATGGCAACACGAACACCTGAGGTAACCCCATGGCTGAAATCACCGCTTCCCTGGTCAAGGAACTCCGCGAGCGCACCGGCGCCGGCATGATGGAGTGCAAGAAGGCCCTGACCGAAAACAACGGCGACATCGACGCCGCCGCCGAGTGGCTGCGCAAGTCGGGTCTGGCCAAGGCCGACAAGAAGGCCGGCCGCATCGCCGCCGAAGGCCGCATCGCGGTCGCCCAGGACGGCGGCAAGGCCGTGCTGGTCGAAATCAACTCCGAGACCGACTTCGTCGCCAAGGACGCCAACTTCCTCGGCTTCACCGAGACCGTGGCCCAGGTCGCGCTGAGCTCGGGCGCCGCCGACGCCGAGGCGCTGAAGGCCGCCAAGGTCGCCTCGGGCGAGACCATCGAGGAAACCCGCGCCGCCGTCATCGCCAAGGTCGGCGAGAACGTGCAGCTGCGCCGCCTGGTCCGCATCGACAGCCCGAACAACGTCGCCGCCTACGTGCACGGCGGCCGCATCGGCGTGCTGATCGAGGTCAAGGGCGGCGACATGGACCTGGCCCGCGGCCTGGCCATGCACGTCGCGGCGATGAACCCGCCCCACATCAAGGCCAGCGACGTCCCGGCCGAGTTCGTGGAGAAGGAAAAGGAAATCGAGCTGGCCAAGATGAGCGACAAGGACAAGGCCAAGCCGGCCGACATCCTGGAGAAGATCATCGGCGGCAAGATCGCCAAGATCGTCAACGAAGTCACCCTGTACGGTCAGCCCTACGTGCTGGACACCAACCAGACCGTCGAGCAGGTCCTGAAGGCCGCTGGCGCCGAGGTCGTGACCTCGCAGCGTCTGGCCGTGGGCGAAGGCATCGAGAAGCAGACCGACGACTTCGCCGCCGAAGTCATGAAGCAGGCCGGTCTGGCGTAAGCCGCCGCAGTTTCCAGCGACACGAAAAAGGCCGCGGATTCCGCGGCCTTTTTCTTTGCTCCCGCGGCGATCGCCGGCGCCCTTACTCGAACAAGGGCTTGCCCACCCGCGGCGCATGCTTGCCGGTGGTGGCGCCCTTCTCGAACACGACGAACGAATCGTAGAAGTGCATCGAGCGCGTGCTGCGGGTGAATTCGTCCGACGGCAACGCGCCGCGCGCGTGATCGGCGTTGAGGCTATCGATCAGGCCCTTGCAGCGTTCGATGAAGCTGCCGGGCACGCCGACACCGCCGCCGTACTCTTCCCAATACGCCGTGTGCATGTCCTCGACCATGTACACGCCGTTCTTGGGCAGCAACGGGTACAGGAAATCGAAACTGGCGTTGACGTGGTCCATGCGATGGCTGCCGTCGTCCAGGACCACGTCGGGCACGCCGAATTCGTCGATCAGCGACTGCAGGAAGGCCGGATCGGACTGGTCGCCGATGCGCACCTCCACCTGATCTTCCGCGGCCGGCGCCGAGCGCGGATCGATGTCGATGCCGACGATGCGCGCGTGCGGGCCCAGGAAACGCTTCCACATCCGCAGGCTGCCGCCCTGGCTGACGCCGATCTCGAACATCAGCACGTCCTGGCCCTGGAAGCGCCGCATGTGCTGCTCATAGATCGGGAAGTAGTGCTTCCACTTGTGGATCAGCAGATCCTGATTGGTGAGGAAATCGAGCCACAGACTCATGTACGGACCTGTCGGGGGAATCAGCCGCGATTTTAACGGAGTCCGGCGGCCCGCAACGGCTGGCCGAAGCCGGTCGCATGCCGGAACTGTTCATCTAAGCCACACCACCGGCACCGGACAGGCGACGCAGGACGCCGCCCGTCGTGGGAGCCGATGCGCCAGGCTCAGCCCTGCTGCTGGAAGTACACCTCTTCGTACGGCTGCACCACCACCCAGCCGTTGCCGGAGAACTTGAGCTGGATGCTCTCGCCCGAGCCGCGGCCGAACAAGGTGCCCAGCGAGATGTCGGTGACGATGTCGGGGCTGAGGTTGCCGGACCAGGCCACGGTGGCGTTGGGATCGGTGAACACCGGCTGCTCCGGCGTCACCGCCAGGGTCAGCGGCTCGTAATGCGAGGTGATCGCGACCACGCCGCTGCCGGAAAGCTTCATGTTGAACAAGCCGCCGGACATCATGCCCGACACCTTGCGCATCATCTTGATCTCGGACGCCACGCCGTCCTCGTAGGCGAGCACGTCGTTGCCGTTGACGAAGATCGATTCGCCGGCCAGGCGCAGCAGGGTCACCTTCTTGCCGGCGTCGGCGATGTAGACCCGGCCCTGGCCTTCCATCTTCATCATCTGCGTGCCTTCGCCGCTGATGGCCTTCTTCAGCAGGTTGCCCAGGCCCTGTTCCAGCATGCCCTGGCGGATGAACTTCACGCCGCCGCGGTAGGCGACCATCGAGCCGGCCTTGGCCCAGACGCGACCGTTGAGTTTGACTTCCAACAGATGCGAACTCTCCAGCTCGAAGGTCTCCGGGCTGAGGTCCTTCTGGCTGCTGGCTTCGACGAAATCCTTGAGGTTCTTGATGCTCATGTGCGGTCCTGCGCTAGTGGAAGCGGAAGCATAAGCGACCGCGCGCGCGCCGGCATGACAAAAAAAGGCCGCCCGGAGGCGGCCTGAGGTGCTGGGAGAGATCCCGATCTTGCGACCCGCACATACGCATCCGCGCTGGCGGCGATCCTGCGCCGCGCAGCGCGATGGTTCAGAACTGCAGCGAGTAACGCGCGTTGACCGCGTGGTCGCGCGCCTCGTCGGCCCACTGGCCGCTGTAGGTGAACTCGAGCAGGCCGTTGTCGCCCAGCCGTGCCGCCAGGCCGGCCTCGAACACGGTCGCATCCTCGGCGATCGGCGCGCCGTGTACGTCGAACGCGCCGCCGTTGCGCCAGGCCACCGTGGCCGCCGGCGTTTCCGCGCCGCCGGCATGGCGCCGGCCGAGACCGCCGCGCAGGTTCAACCAGCTTTGCTCCTGCTGCGCGCCCTTGAGGCCGACGTTGAATCGCAGGCCCACGGTCGACAGATCCAGGCGCTGGTCGGCGCTGGCGCCGCTGAGCGCGGCCGCGCCGCCGCTTTCCTGGAAACCGTCGCTGCCCACGCGCACCTGCGCGTACTGCGCGTACGGCTCCCACTCCCAGGCGCCGGTGGCGATGCGGTAGCCGCCCTCGACGAAGACTTGACGGGTGTCGCCGTCGTAGTCGGCGCGGGCGCGGTCGCTGAAGCCGGGGAAGCTCACGCTGCGCTCGATCTCGATCTCGTGGCGGGCGTAGCTGGCACCGGCGCGCAGACCGAAACCGCCCCAGTTCTGCCCCAGGTACAGGCCCAGGTGACGCGAACGGATCTCGCCGCGCGAACCGCGCTCGCCGAGCTTGGCGTCGCTGCGGCCGACGCCGCCGAGCACGCCCACGCGCCAGCCGTTACCGAAGCGGTAGTCGTAGCCCAGCAGGCTGGCGTCGCCGTTGTAGCCGACTTCGCCGGCGTTGCCGTCGGCGTGCAGGGTGCCGCCGTTCTTGAGCAACTGGATCCAGGCCGCAGATTCGGCCTCGCCCTTGGCCGCGGCGTCGAACGCGCCTTGGCCGGCCTGCGCGCGCGCCAAGGCGGCCTCGCGCACGTGGCGGCTGCTGTCGATCAACACCGAACGCGTGCTGGCGTGCAGTTCGCCGCTCAGGTCGTCCAGCGCGTCCAGGGCCTGCGCCGGGAACAGCTGCGTCAGCGGCTGCACCAGGCCCTGCCCGATCGCCAGCGCATCCACCGCGCCGGCCGCCGAACGCTGGTTGTAGGTATTGGCGACGCTGGCCACGCTGGCGCCGCGCACCACGTCCACCGTCACCTTGTCGGCGCTGTAGGCCAGGTCGAACTTCAGGAACGGCGAGAACGCGCTGTGGTCGATGCCGGCGAAGCGGCCGTCGATGCCGGAGGTCGCCGAGAGGATGTCGTAGCGCTGGCCCAGCAGATAAGTGCCCGGGCCCTGGAACACGCGCACGGTGCCGCCCAGCAAGCTCGCGTGGCCGTTGACGCGCAGCAGGTCCGAGGCCGACGGCGCGGCCAGTTCGACCTGATAGAACGAACCGGCGGCCTGGGTGTAGTCGCCGTCGATGGTCAGGGTGCCGATCGAGTTGCCCGGCGCGATGGTGCCTTCGACGCGGGTCGTGCCCAGCGTGCCGGTGCCGCCGAGCACGCCGCCGACGCCGATCAGCGTGCTGCCGCCGCGCTGTTCGCCGTTGAAGGCGACCTTGCCGCCGTTGACCGCGAACGTCACGTTTTCCAGCACGCCGCCGGCCGCGACCAGGCCCCAGCCGCCATTGACGTTGAAGGCCAGGTCGTGGAGCCCGCCCTCGATGCGGGCGACGCCGGAGGCGACGTTGAGGTCGGTGCTGGTGAGCTGGCCGGTCAGCAGCAGATCGCCGCCGTCGACATCGAGCGAGCCGGACAGCTTGTTGCCGCCGGCCAGTTCCAGCCGGCCTTGGCGCACGCTGGCGCCGGCGAAGCTGTTGTCGCCGCTCAGGCGCAGCCAGCCGATGCCGGACTTGGTCAGCCGGCCGGGGCCGGAAATGTCGTTGCTCCAATCGTCCCAGGCATCGCCTTCCCAGACCTTGGCGCCGCCGGCGCGCTGGTTCATCGCCACCTCGGTGTCGACGCGGAACTGACCCGGACCGTCGATGGCCTTCTTGAGGTCGATCAGACCCCAGCCGTACACCTCGTCCACGCCCTCGTCGCCCAGGTCGGTGGCGGTGGTCAGCAGCACGTCGCGGATCTGCGGATTGTCGAGATAGGGATAGCGCTCCATCAGCAGCGCCAGCGAGCCGGTGACGTGCGGCGACGCCATCGAGGTGCCGGTGTTGTCGCCGTAGCCGTACTGCGTGTCGGCGCCGTCGATCTCCAGGTTGTAGGAGCCGTCCGGATTCTTCACCACGCGGCCGTCGATCTCGCCGCCGATGATGGTGGAGTGGATGTCGGTACCCGGCGCGGCCACGCACCAGTCCTTGCTCAGGCCGCAGATGCTGGAGCTGACGTCGAGGTTGAGGTCGCGGCCGACGTTGACCACGCTCAGCCAGTACTTCTCGATCTCCGGCGCGAAGCGCGGCAAGGTGGCGTAGGCGCCGGCGATGTTGCCGTAGTCGTTGCCGGCGGCCCAGACGTTGATGATGCCGCTGCGCAGCGAGGCGTCGGCGAAGATGCGGTAGTACTCCGGATAGGCGGCGTACTCCAGGTCCATGTCTTCCGGCGTGGTCGGCTCGGTGCCGTTGCCCCAGCTGTGGTTGATCGCGCGCACGCCCTGCGCGGCCATCTGGTCGAACATGCTGTTGAGCGCGTCCTCGCCGGGGCCCTGGGTCAGGGTGCGCCGCGCGATCCCGTCGTCGCCGGTGTAGTACTCGTAGATACGGTTGAAGAACAGCTTGGACGCGGTCAGCGAGGCGCCGGTGGCGACGCCGTGCATGCCGTTGCCGTCGCGGTTGGCGACCATGGTGCCGGCGACGTGGGTGCCGTGATCGCCGTACTCCAGGATCAGGCGGATGCCGCTGCCGCCGAACGACAGCTCCGGCGGGATGGTGTCGCCGAGATAGTAGGCGTCGATCTCGGCGGTATCGCCGTCGGAGAAGAAGCAGGCGTTGGGCCCGGTGATGGCGCTGCTGGCCAGGCAGTCGGGATCGCTGATGCGGATGCTGCGATGATCGCGCCCGCCGAACTCCGAGTGCGCCAACGCCGAACCGCTGTCGAAGATGCCCAGGCGCACGCCGCGACCGCTGAGGCCGCGCGCGTAGGCGTACTCCGCGCCGATCGCGCCCAGGCCCCAGTCGGCCTTGAACTCGCCGCTGCGCCAGCTCGCCGCGTCGCCGATGACGCCGCCTTCCTGGTACGCATCCTGCGCCATCGCCGGCGCCACCGCGCCGAGCAGCAGGCCGGCCAGAATCGCCGACGACAGCGCCGAACGGGCGTGCTGCCGATTCTGACGACGGGTACGTGTTGCGCTTGCACTGCTTTGCATGCTGCCGATGCTCCTTCGATGGGCGGCGCGACGGGATCGCGTGGGGATGAGGAGGGGTGCGGTGCGACGCGAGCCGCTCCCCTGATCGCCGGTGGATGCGGACCGTCGCCAGCGCGACCCCTGTCATCAAATAACGCAGTAGCGCCGCACTCCCCTACCCGCGCGTGCGCCGTGCTCCCCGCAGCGAAATCGCCGCCTCCGAAGTACTCAACGATAAATGCGCCAAAAAGATGCCAACACCTGCGCTCACAGGCACGGTTTCTTCAGAAGCGGTAGGCCGCGCTCAGCAGGTAGTAGCGGCCGCGCGGGTCGTCGTAGGCGATGTCGTAGCCGCCCTTGCTGGTGTCGTAGTTGACCGGCGTGCGATCGCCGAGATCGTGCACGTTGAGCGAGAAGCGCCAGCGCTCGACGTTGTAGTCGAAGTTCAGATCCAGCGTGGTCGCGCCCGGATTGCGGCAGTGGCCGGCGAGCACGTTGCGCTTCGGACAATCCTGGTCGGGCAGCCCGATCCGCGACGAACCCAGCATGCGCGCGTTCAAGGTCGTGCTCCAGTTGCCGTAGGCCCATTGCAGGCCCGCCAGCGCGGTGCGGTCCGGCGCGCCGTAACCGGCGTAGTCCAGCACCTCGCTCTCGGCGTCGATGCGCCGCGACAGTTGTTCGAGGTAATTGCCGGCCAGACGCATCGAGAAGCGGCCCCAGCGCTGCGTCTGCAGACGGTACTCGGCCTCGAACTCCCAGCCGCGCACGTGGGTCTCGCCGATGTTGTCGTAGTAGTCCTGCACGCCGACCAGTTCGCCCTCGTCGTCGCGCTTGAACGAACGCGTGGTCATGGTGTTCAAGCCGCTCACCGCCAGGATCTCGTTGCGGCGGCGGATGTCGAAGTGGTCCAGGGCCAGGCTGAAGCTGGGGTTCGGCGCCCACACCAGGCCCAGGGTGTAGCTGCGCGAGGTTTCCGGCTTGAGGTCGGTGTTCTCGAACGCGCTGCGCGTGACCACGCACTGGGTCTCGCCGTTGGGGCCGACGATGGGATTGTCGCAGGGGCCGAAACCCTGGTGGTCCTGCACCACCGCGATCTGATCGGAGACGTTGGGGCGCCGCAGCTCGTACAGCGACGGCGCGCGGTAGCCGGTCGCCCAGGTGCCGCGGAAGGTCAGCGTGTCCAGCGCGCTCCACTTCAGGCCCATCTTCGGCGACAGCTTGTGGCGGTAGCGTTCGCGGTAGTCGGCGCGCAGCGCGAATTCGCCCTGCAGGCGCGGCGCCAGCGGTGCGCTGAGCTCGGCGTACAGCGCGGCGTTCATCTGGCTGTCGTCGACGCGCACCTTGGGCGGGCTGAGCGCGACGTCGTGCTCGACCATGCGCGGGTCGGGGCGGTTTTCCAGGGCGTCGCGTCCGAGTTCCAGGCCCGCGGCCACGCGCGTGCGCCCGGCCGGCAGCGAGAACCAGGGGCCGTTCACCCCCAGCGTGGCCTGATCCAGCTCGGCCTTGCCGCGCGCGGTCAGGCGCGGCGACAGCGCCGTCAGCACCTCGCGGCTGTTGGCGCCGTTGAAGCGGTAGCGCAGGTCGTTGGCCAATTCGTTGAACGCGCTCAGGCTGACCAGGCCGTCGATGCGGTTGACCACCGAGTTTTCGTGGTGGGCATAGGACGCGCTCCATTCCCAGTCGCCGCGGTAGCGCTTGATGCCGGCGCTCAGGTCCGAGGTGCGCGCCGAGCTGCGCGTGCGGATCTGGCCGACGTCGTAGAAGGCGTAGCGCAGGAAGTTGATGTCGTCGGGAAACAGCGCGTCCGGATGCTCGCCGGACATGGTCACTTCGGCGTAGAACGGCGCGCCGCGCAATTGCTGCGAGACCTCGCCCAAACGCAGGTCGGCGTAGACCTCGGTGTCGGCGCCGATCGGCTGCCGCCAATGCGCGTAGAACGAAGTGCGCTCGGACTCCGGCTGCAGGCTCACGTGCTTGGCCGTGTCCAGGTAGCACAGGCGCTGGGCGTCCTGGTAACGGCGCGGGCACGAGGACCAGGTGATGCCGGTGTTGTAGTCGTGATAGCCCAGGCCGATGCGCCAGTCGCCGAGTTCGTCGCCGCTGCGGTCCATGCTGCGCCAGGAGCGTTGCGCGCCGGACAGGCCGTCCTGCTGGAAATAGTCGGCGCTCAGGAACAGGTTGCCGCCGCGCTTGAGGTCCACGCCGGTGCTGACCGACAGCCGGCGCTGCTTGGCGTCGTTGCGGTCGGACACGCCCAGGCGCGCCACCGCTTCCGAACCCTGCTGGTCCTTCTTGAGGATGATGTTGACCACGCCGGCCATGGCGTCGGCGCCGTAGATGGCCGAGGCGCCGCCGCGGATGATCTCGATGCGTTCGACGATGCTGAGCGGAATGCCGTCCAGGTCGGTCAGGCCGCCCAGGTCGGCCGAGATCAGGCCGTAATTGGCGATGCGCTGGCCGTCGACCAGGAACAAGGTGGCGCGCGGGCCCAGCGCGTTGAGGCTGGTGGTGGCGGCGGCCGCGAACGGCTGCTGGTAGGGTTCGCCGCCCTCGGCCGCGACCGCGACCGGGTGGTGGCCGACCATGCCGGGCTGGAAGCGCAGCAGCTCGAACAGGGTCTGGTGGCCGCTGGCCTCGATTTCGTCGCGGCCGATCAGGGTCATCGGCGAGACCGGCACCGATTCCAGGTCGCTGCGCGGGATATGGCTGCCGGTGACGTGGACCGGGCCCAGGTTGGTCGGTTCCTCGATGCGCGGCACCGGCGGCGGCGGCCGCGGCGGCGGTGCCGGCTTGGCCACGGGCGCGGGCTTGGGCGCGGCCTGCAGCAGGAAGGTGTCGTCGTTGACCCGGACCACGCGCAAACCCTGGCCCTGCAGCAGGCGCTCCAGCGCCTGCGCCGGCGCGAGCTCGCCGCGCAGGCCGGCGCTGCGTTTGCGCGCGACCAGGGCCGGGCTGTACAGGATCTGGACGCGGCTCTGGGTGGCCAGGGCCTGCAGCGCGTCGTCGAGCGCGCCGGGGCGGATCGAGAATCGCGTAACCGTCGGAGACGCGGCCGCAGCGGTCTGCGTGCCCTGCGCTGCCAGGCACAACAAGAACGCACTCGAGATGGCTAACGTGTGCCTAACTCTGGCCATTCATCCGGTGCGTCTAATCCCCCGAGCGATCACGATACGGAAGCCCGGGTAGGCCTGCAACGCGGCGCCACTATTGGTTGCACTTGCCGGCGCGCGGGATTTCACTGACGTGCGGCGTGCAGCAGGATCTCGTGCTCGCCGACCTTGCGCGCCTGCAGCGACCAGCCGCGCTGCAGCGCCGCCAGCAAGGCCTCCTGGTCGTCGATGTGGAACACGCCGCTGACCTTGAGCGCGCCCAGCGACGGCTGCTCCAGGCGCAGCTGGGTCTTGGAATAGCGGTTCATCTCGTCCAGCAGCTGGTCGAGGCGGCGGTTCTTGAAGATCAGGTCGCCGCGCGGCCAGGCCTGGGCCACGGTCAGGTCCAGCGGACGCTTGGGCGCCAGCGTGCCGCCGCCCTCGATGCGTACCTGCTCGCCCGGGGCCAGGGTGCTGGTGGCGCGGGTCTGGCCGGCGCCTACGGCGACCTCGACCTCGCCCTCGATCAGGCCGACATCGACGGCGCTGCCGTCGCGACTGACCTGGAAGGTGGTGCCGATGTCGCGAATGGTGCCGTCGCCGGCCTTGACCAGGAACGGGCGCGGCCCGCTGCGCTGGCCGCTGTCGCGGCCGACCGCGAACTGGACCCGCCCGCGCGCGACCTCGACGGTGCGGCTGTCGCGGTCGAAACGCGTGGTCACCGCGCTATGGGTGTCCAGCAGCAAGGTGGTGCCGTCGCTGAGGGCGATGGTGCGCTGCTCGCCGATGGCGGTGACGTAGCGGTCGATCTGCGCCGGTGCCGGCCGCTGCATCCAGGCCGCCACGCCGATCGCGACCGCCAGGGTGGCGGCGATCGCCGCCCCCGGCGCCAGCCAGGGGTGGACGCGATGCCGGCTGGCCGCGCTGTCGCGGCGCGCCACGCGCGCGGCCGCGCGCAGCAACTCGTCGTCGCCCAGCTCGGCCGACAGTTGGTGGATGCGCTCGACTTCGCGGTAATCGCGGGTATTGGCCGGCGAGGCGCTGAGCCAGCGCTCGAAGGCCTCGCGGTCCTGGCCGTCGCTGTCGGGGGCGTTGAGGCGCGCGACCCAGGCCTCGGCCGGGCCGGTTTCGTCCAGATCCGTTTCGTCGTACCGATTCGAGTTCGCGCTTGCCGTGTTCATGCGTCACCTGCCGTCTCTGACAGATTTTCCCTCAGACGCAAGCGCAACAGCACCAGTGCGCGACCGATATGTTTCTCCACAGCCTTGACCGAGATCCCACAATGGCGAGCGATCTCGGTATAGCTCATGCCTTCGATGCGGTTGAGCAGATAGACCTGCCGGCACTTGGTCGGCAGCCGCAGGATCGCCTCGCGCACGCGTGCCAGCTCCTGTTGGTTGGCCACGCGCTGCTCGTGGGCGAGATCAGCCGACGGCAGGCCGTGGAAATGTTGGTCGAAACTCACGTGCGCGGACGCGTGCTGGCTCTGCTGGCGGCGGCCGCGGTCGTTGAGTTCGTTCATCGCGATCCGGTACATCAGCAGCTTGAGCTGCTCGGCCGGCTGGCCGCGGTAGCGCATCAGCCGGACCAGGCTTTCCTGGGCGATGTCCTTGGCGTCTTCCTCGCCGGTGCGCTTGCACAGGAAGCGGACCAGCGCGTCGCGGTGTTCGAGCACGAAACGCTCGAAGCCGTCGTCGCCGCGCGGATACGGCGCGGGGCGCTCCTCCGGCAGCGGCGGATCCGGGTAGACGTCCATCTGGGCGTGCACGGGGCGGGCCAAGGCCTAAACCACCGTCGCCGAACGGCGCGGGCACGGCGGACCGTGGTATGCGGCGTCCATTGCCGGGCTGTAAACCTGTTCGTTCATCTGCACCTGGCCCCTGTGGCGGGTTGCTTGGTCGCGCTGGAACGGCGGCTGAAGCGCCGCACCGGCTGCGCTAGCTTTGTAACACGGAATTCGCTACCTCAAAGGCTGGCGCTAGCCTATGCGCAAGCGGGCGGACCGCGACGCCGATCGCAATCCCGAGTTGCGGCCCGACTCGTGGAACCCGGCCCACTCGGCTAGAATCGCTGGGTTTGCTCACCCCGAGGTCCTTATGTCCCAGCTCGCCTGTCGCCGTGTCCTGCTCAAGTTGTCCGGCGAGGCGCTGATGGGGGACGAGGATTACGGCATCGACCCCAAGGTGATCGGCCGTCTGGCGCGCGAAGTGGTCGAGGCCCAGCAGGCCGGGGCCGAGGTCGCGCTGGTGATCGGCGGCGGCAACATCTTCCGCGGCGCCGGCCTGGCCGCCGGCGGCATGGACCGGGTCACCGGCGATCAGATGGGCATGCTGGCCACGGTGATCAACGCCCTGGCGATGCAGGACGCGCTGGAGAAACTCGGCGCCAAGGCGCGGGTGATGAGCGCGATCAAGATCAACGACGTCTGCGAGGACTACATCCGCCGGCGCGCGATCCGCCACCTGGAAAAAGGCCGTCTGGTGATCTTCGCCGCCGGCACCGGCAACCCCTTCTTCACCACCGACTCCGGCGCCGCGCTGCGCGCGATCGAGATCGGCGCCGACCTGCTGCTGAAGGCGACCAAGGTCGACGGCGTCTACGACAAAGACCCCAAGAAGCACAGCGACGCGGTCCGCTACGACAAGCTCAGCTACGACCAGGTGATCGCGCGCGACCTGCAGGTCATGGACACCGCCGCGTTCGCGCTGTGCCGCGACAGCGACCTGCCGCTGCGCATCTTCGACATGAGCCAGCCCGGCGTGCTGCTGCGCATTTTGCGCGGCGAACATATCGGCACGCTGGTGCAGGGGCGCGGCTAAGTCTCCACGGAAAACGAAAGAACCAGCGACGCCGTTCTTTCGTATCGTCCAAGCGCCCACCGTAGGGCGCGGCGAGTCTTGGGCGAACCGCTCCTTCGCACCACGCCCTCTGGCGACGATGCGGTTGCCACCGCATCCTACGGCTGCGCGGTAAGACCCCCTCTCGTTTAAGCCTGTGACGAACCCGCCCATGCCCACACTTAAAGCGGCGAATCTGGCAGGCGCGCCCAACCATCCGATATTGACCCGACCGGACACCTACGACGTGGTGGAGTACCGCTACGTCGCCGGCCCGCCGCCGTGGGGCACGCTGGATCTGACGCTGGAGAAGGACGGTGCGCGCGTCTTACTGCGCTTCGACGGCGTGCACGAACTGGAAATCGCCCCGGGCTTTCCTCACGCCTACGCGGGCCTGGAAATCGTGGACGTGTCGGGTTTCGGCTGGGAGCACGCGCGCATCTGCGTGGACTGCTTCGAGCACGGCCCGGGCATCCGCTTCTGGGCGCGCAGCGTGGAACGACTCGCCGGCTGACGCCACCCGGTGTAATAGTGTCCCCGCCCCCACCGTGACAGCATCGCGGCCATGCACTCGCACAGCCACGGCCCCGCGAACGGCACCCGCGCCTTCGCCGCCATCACCCTGATCAATCTGGCCTACACGGCCATCGAGGCCGGTTACGGCTTCGCCACCAATTCGCTGGCGCTGTTGTCGGACGCGCTGCACAACCTGGGCGACGTGCTCGGCCTGGCCCTGGCCTGGGGCGCGGCGGTGCTGGCCAAACGCGCGCCCACCGACCGCCACACCTACGGCTGGCGCCGCGCCACCCTGCTCTCGCCGCTGGCCAATGCGCTGCTGCTGGTGGCGTTTTCCGGCGCGCTGGCCTGGGAGGCGATCCGCCGCTTCAGCGCGCCGCCGGAGATCCCGGCGCTGCCGGTGATGGTGGTCGCCGCGCTCGGCATCGTGGTCAACCTGGGCGCGGCCTGGTTCGTGCGCGACGGCCATGCGCAGGATCTCAACCGTCGCGGCGCCTTCCTGCACCTGGTCGCCGACGCGGCGGTGTCGTTGGCCGCGGTGCTGGCCGGCGTCGGCATGTGGTGGCTGGGCTGGACCTGGCTGGATCCGGCGATCGCGCTGCTGATCGGCGTGGTGGTCGCGGTGGGCGCGTTCGGCCTGCTGCGCGAGAGCTTCAACGCGGCGATGGACGCGGTGCCCAGCAGCATCGACCAGACCGAGGTGGCGGCGTTCCTGGCCGGGCAGCCGGGCGTGACCGCGGTGCACCATCTGCACATCTGGTCGCTGGGCGCGGGCGAGATCGCGATGACCGCGCATCTGGTGCGTCCCGACGACGCCGACCACGACGCCTTCATCGACCGCCTCAACCACGAGCTCGACCACCGCTACGGCATCAACCACCCGACCCTGCAGGTGGAGCACGGCCGCGCCTGCGAGCACGATCGCCACGACCGCGCGCCGCACGGCGAGCACGCCCACGATCATTGAGCGCGGGCCCGCGCTGGGCGCGCGATGGGCGTGCAACCCGGCCCGCGGCGGGCCGCCGGAGCCGCCGCCGGGCCGCAAAAGCGGCCCGGGCCTATATAATCCCGCGATTACCGTTCATAAGGACCGGAGCCGGCGATGCTCAACGACATCAAGAAAGACGCCCAGACCCGCATGGCCAAAAGCGTCGAAGCGTTTCGCCACGACCTGACCCGGGTCCGCACCGGCCGCGCCTCGACCGCGCTGGTCGACCACCTCAAGGTCAACTACTACGGTTCCGACATGCCGCTGTCGCAGGTCGCCAGCGTCGCCATTTCCGATGCGCGCACGCTGATGATCACGCCCTGGGAAAAGCAGATGGTCGGCCCGGTGGAGAAGGCGATCCTGGCCTCGGACCTGGGCCTGACCCCGAACACCGCCGGCACCGTGATCCGCATCAACCTGCCCGCCCTCACCGAGGAGCGCCGCAAGGAGCTGAGCAAGCACGTGCACAGCGAGGGTGAGAACGCCAAGGTCGCGATCCGCAACATCCGCCGCGACGCCAACCACCAGGTCAAGGAGCTGCTGAAGGACAAGCAGATCACCGAGGACGATGCCGGCCGCAGCGAAACCGACATCCAGAAGATCACCGACAGCGCGATCAAGGACGTGGACGAGGTGATCAAGGCCAAGGAACAGGAGCTGATGGCGGTCTGAGTCCGTACCGGCCGTTGCGATTCGCTCCACGCGCAGACGCAGCGGCCGCGATCGAACTTTCGCCGGCGGCGCCGGTCCGCTACTGACCTGCCCGGGCAGGCCCGGCGCGCCGGGCCCACGGCGGCGCCCCGCGCCGCGGCCCTGAGGCTTCCGCCGACCCGCACCGTCCGCCCCACCCGCTTCCAGGTCCCGCCGCCGGCTCCATGCCTTCCGATTCCGCCCCCGCCGCGCCGCGCGTCCCGCGCCACCTCGCCGTCATCATGGACGGCAACGGCCGTTGGGCCGAGCGCCGCCGCCGGCCGCGCATGATCGGCCACCGCGCCGGCGCGCGCGCGGTCGACGTCTGCATCGATTTCTGCATCGCCCGCGGCATCCGCGCCCTGACCCTGTTCGCCTTCTCCAGCGAGAACTGGGGCCGGCCCGAGGACGAGGTCGGCGCGCTGATGAAGCTGTTCCTCAACGCCCTGGAGCGCGAGGTCGACGAACTCGACCGGCGCGGTGTGCGGGTGCGTTTCATCGGCGAACGCGAGCGCTTCGCCGCGCCGATCCGCCAGCGCATGGATGCGGCCGAGCAGCAGACCCGCGGCAACGACGTGCTGCACCTGACCATCGCCGCCAGCTACGGCGGGCGCTGGGACATCGCCCAGGCCGCGCGTTCGCTGGCCCAGGACGTGGCCGCCGGCCGGCTGGCCCCCGAAGCCATCGACGAGGCCGCGCTGGGCGCGCGCATGGCCCTGGCGGACCTGCCGGCGCCGGACCTGTTCATCCGCACCGGCGGCGACACCCGGATCAGCAATTTCCTGCTCTGGCAGCTGGCCTACACCGAGTTGTGGTTCACCGATGCGTTGTGGCCGGAACTGGATGCGGCCACACTCCAGCGCGCCCTGGACGATTTCGCCGGCCGGGAACGCCGCTACGGCCTGACCGGCGCGCAGATCGCCGCGCGCTCCTCCGACACCGACGAGACCGCTGAATGACCCGAATCCGCCTGATCGCCGCGTTGGTGATGGCCCCGGTCGCGATCGCCGCGATCCTGCTGCTGTCCACGCCCTGGATGATGGCGGCGGCGGCGGTGCTGTTCCTGGCGGGCTTGTGGGAGTGGTTCGACCTGGCCGAAATCGAGGACACCCTGTCGCGCACCGTGCTGCTGGCGGCCAACCTGGCGCTGATGGTGGCGATCGTCTGGGCCTCGCGCTCGGGCGCACCGGAGATTGCCGGGGCGCCGTCGATGGTGCTGTTCAAGATCGCGTCCCTGGTCGGCGTGATCTGGTGGCTGCTGGCCCTGCTTTGGCTGCAGCGTTACCAATTCGCGAGCAACCACGAGTCGTATGCGCGCGCGTTCAAGCTGGCCGCCGGCGCGCTGAGCGTGATCCCGGCCTGGTGCGCGCTGGCCTGGCTGCACGCCGAGCAGCCCAACGGCCACCGCTGGCTGCTGACCGCGCTGGCCGTGGTCTGGGCCGCCGACAGCGGCGCCTATTTCGCCGGCCGCACCTTCGGCCGCCTCAAGCTGGCGCCGCGGGTCAGCCCCAACAAGACCGTGGAAGGCCTGGTCGGCGGCGTGCTGGCCGGCGTCGCGGTCGGCCTGGCCTTCGCCAGCTTCGCCGGCGTCCAGCCCGCGCAGTTGCCGGCGGTGGCCCTGGTCGCGTTCGTGGCGGTGCTGTTCTCGGTGGTCGGCGACCTGTTCGAGAGCCTGCTCAAGCGCCATGCCGGGGTCAAGGATTCCGGCCACCTCATCCCCGGCCACGGCGGCATCCTCGACCGCGTCGACGGCGTGCTGGCGGCGCTGCCGGTCTTCGCGCTCGGCAAGGCCGTGCTGGACTTCTGAACATGCAGCACATCGCCGTCCTCGGCGCGACCGGCTCCATCGGCACTTCGGCCCTGGACGTGATCGCGCGCCATCCCGACCGCCTGCGCGCCAGCGTGCTCGCCGCCGGCGGCCGCGTCGAACAATTGCTGGCCCTGTGCGAACGCCACCGGCCCGCGCATGCGGTGATCGCCGACCCCAACGGCTACGCGGCGCTGCGCGAGGGCCTGCGCGCGCGCGGCCTGGACACGCAGGCGCATTGCGGCGACGAGGCGCTGGTGGCGCTGGTCTCCGGCGACGCCTGCACCACCGTGGTGGCCGCCATCGTCGGCGCCGCGGGGCTGGATTCCACGCTCGCCGCGGCGAGCGCGGGCAAGCGCCTGCTGCTGGCCAACAAGGAATCGCTGGTGCTGGCCGGCGAGCTGCTGATGCGCACCGCGCACGAAGCCGGCACCACCATCGTGCCGATCGACAGCGAGCACAACGCGATCTTCCAGTGCCTGCCCGACGCGCATGCGCACGCCGGACTGGCGCGCATCCTGCTGACCGCGTCGGGCGGCCCGTTCCGCGGCCGTGACCGCGCCGCGCTGGCGCAGGTCACCCCGGAGCAGGCGGTCGCGCATCCGAAGTGGTCGATGGGCCCGAAAATCTCGGTCGACTCGGCCACGCTGATGAACAAGGGCCTGGAGGTGATCGAGGCCCACCATCTGTTCGGCGTGGCCGGGCCGCGCATCCAGGTGCTGGTGCACCCGCAGAGCCTGGTCCATTCGCTGGTCGAATTCGTCGACGGCTCGACCCTGGCCCAGCTCGGCCTGCCGGACATGCGCACCGCGCTGGCGGTGGGCTTCGGCTGGCCGGAGCGTATCGCCTCGGGCGTGGCCGGCCTGGACCTGCTGGCGCACGGCCGGCTCGACTTCGAACCGCCGGATCTGGACGCCTTCCCCTGCCTGCGCCTGGCCTTCGCCGCGCTGGACGCCGGCGGCACCGCCCCGGCGGTGTTGAACGCCGCCAACGAAGTGGCGGTTTCAGCGTTTCTTCAGCGGCGTATCGGTTTCCTAGCCATACCCGCGCTGGTCGAGGACACCCTCGCCGCGCTCCCCTCCACCCCGGCGACCTCGCTGGCGGTGCTGCGCGATGCCGATGCGCAGGCCCGCAGGCATGCCGCACAGGCCATCGACCAAAGGCGTAGCGCATGGGCCTGATACCAGCGGCGCGGCTTCCACAAGCACGATTGCAGCGAGCACCCCAGCCATGAGCGAATTCCTCGGTTCGGTCTGGTGGCTGCTGGTCAGCCTGGGCGTGCTCGTGACTTTCCACGAGTTCGGCCACTACTGGGTCGCGCGCCGCAGCGGCGTCAAGGTGCTGCGCTTCTCGGTCGGCTTCGGCAAGCCGCTGTGGATGCGCCGCAACCGCAACGGCACCGAGTTCGCGATCGCCGCGATCCCGCTGGGCGGCTACGTCAAGATGCTCGACGAGCGCGAGGGCGAAGTCGATCCGGCCGAGGCGCCGCAGGCCTTCAACCGCCAGCACGTGTTCAAGCGCATCGCGATCGTCGCCGCCGGCCCGATCGCCAATCTGATCCTGTGCGTGGCGCTGTTCTGGCTGATGTTCGTGATCGGCCGCCCCGACTTCACGCCCACCGTGGGCAAGGTCGAGGGCCTGGCCGCGCAATCGGGCCTGCTGCGCGGCGACACCGTGCTGGCGGTGGGCGAGCGCGCCACCCCCACCACCAGCGAGGCCGGCCTGGCCCTGCTGTCGGCGGCGCTGGACCGCAGCGACGTGGCGCTGCGCGTGCGCGGCGAAGACGGCCGCGAAGCCACCCGCACCCTGCGCCTGTCGAAGCTGCCGGCCGGCATCGACGACCGCGAACTGTTGAACAACACCGGCTTGATCTGGCGGCAGCAGCTGATGCCGGCGATCGTCGGCCGCGTGCTGCCCGGCCGGCCGGCCTGGGCGGTGCTGGCCGAAGGCGATCGCGTGACCGCGATCGACGGCGAGCCGGTGGCCTCTTGGAACGACATCGCGCCCCTGGTCGACGCGCTGGGACAGCGCGGCGGCGAAGCCATGGTGGAAGTGCAGCGCGGCGGCGACCGCCTGGCGCTGCCGATGACGCCACAACGGATCAAGATCGAAGAGACCGGCAAGTACCAGTGGGTGCTGGGCCTGGAGCCGGCCCGCAGCAAGCCGCAACCCGACGCCGTGCTGCGCTACGGCCCGATCGACGCCATCCCCGCCGCGTTCCGCGAAATGGGCCAGCAGACCCGCGACATGGTGGCGATGATCGGACGCGCGTTCAGCGGCCGGCTATCTGTCGAGAACACCGTCGCCGGCCCGATCACCATCGCCCGGGCCGCCAACGACCACGCCCAGCACGGCCCGGCGTGGTATCTGCAGATGCTGGCGCTGTTGTCGCTGAGCCTGGGAATCCTGAACCTGCTCCCGATCCCGATCTTGGACGGCGGTCACCTGCTGTATTACCTTATCGAGCTGGTCAAGGGCAGCCCGGTCAGCGAGCGCGTTATGGCCGCCGGCCAGTATGTCGGCCTGGCGCTGATCGTCAGCCTCATGGGTCTGGCGTTCTACAACGACATCGTGAACAACCTGGTGCGCTGATGCCGGCCCTGCCTGACGACCCGATGCCTCGATCGCGCGTTCGTGAACTGTTCGGTTCCCGACCGCACGCCCCCGAAGCCTCGAACCGGCGCCCCGTTGCGGGCGTCAACGAACCCCAACCGGACGTAATGATGACGCGAACCCCTCCTCGCCGCATGCTCGCCCTCGCCCTCGCCACGGCGCTGACCTCGGCCGCGGCAGCTCCTGCGTTGGCGCAGTCGGCCGACCCGTTCGCGCTGCCCGGCGCGCCGGCCCCGGCACCGGGTTCGTTCACCGTCAGCGACATCCGCGTCGACGGCCTGCAGCGCATCTCCGCCGGTACGGTGTTCACCTACCTGCCGATCGAGCGCGGCGACACCATGGACGGCGCCAAGGCCGGCGACGCGATCCGCGCGCTGTACAAGACCGGCTTCTTCGAGGACGTGCAGATCGGCCGTCAGGGCAGCATCGTCGTGGTCACCGTGACCGAGCGTCCGGCGATCAACAAGCTGACCCTGACCGGCAACAAGGACATCAAGAGCGAAGACCTGCTGCGCGGCCTCAAGGAAGCCGGCCTGGCCGAAGGCGACACCTTCGACCGCCTGGCCCTGGACAAGGTCACCCAGGAGCTCACCAAGCAGTACAACAACCGCGGCAAGTACAACGTCGAGATCACCCCGACGGTGGCGCGCCTGGACCGCAACCGCGTCGACCTGACCATCACGGTCAAGGAAGGCAAGGCCGCCAAGATCCGCCACATCAACCTGATCGGCAACGAGAAGTTCCTGCAAGAGGACATCGTCGGCGGTTGGGAATCGCGCGAACACAACTGGCTCAGCTGGTACCGCCGCGACGACCAGTACTCGCGCGAGAAGCTGTCGGGCGACCTGGAAAAGCTCAACAACTACTACCTCGACCGTGGCTACGTCGATTTCAACATCGAATCGACCCAGGTCGCGATCAGCCCCGACCGCCAGGACATGTTCATCACCGCCGGCGTCAACGAGGGCGACCAGTACAAGGTCAGCAAGGTCGAGGTCACCGGCGACACCGTGCTGCCGAAGGACCAGATCGAGCGGCTGGTGATCGTCAAGCCCGACCAGATCTTCTCGCGCCGCCTGCTGGAAATCAGCTCCGACGCGATCGTGGCCACCCTGGGCAACGTCGGTTATGCGTTCGCGCAGGTCAATCCGATTCCGGACGTGGACCGCGAAGGCAAGACCGTGGCCATCAACATGCAGGTTGTGCCGGGCCCGCGCGTCAACGTGCGCCGCGTGGTGTTCAAGGGCAACACCCGCACCGGCGACGAGGTCATGCGCCGCGAGATGCGCCAGTTCGAAGGCAGCTGGTACTCGCAGGCCGCGATCGACCGCTCCAAGATCCGTCTGCAGGGCCTGGGCTACTTCGAGACCGTCGACGTCGAGACCCAACCGGTGCCGGGCACCAACGACGAAGTCGACGTGGTCTACAACGTCAAGGAAACCACCTCGGGCAGCTTCGTGTTCGGCCTGGGCTTCTCGCAGCTGACCGGCCTGACCACGCAGATCCAGCTGTCGCAGAGCAACTTCCTGGGCAGCGGCAACCGCGTGTCCGTGCAGGCCAGCCGCAACGACTACCTGCAGCGTTACGACTTCTCCTACACCAACCCCTACTTCACCGACGACGGCATGTCGCTGGGCTACAACCTGTGGTGGCGCGAGTTCGACAACTCCGACTACAACACCGCCCAGTACTCGACCACCAGCGGCGCGGCGCAGGTCGTGCTGGGCCTGCCGATCACCGAGACCGACACCGTCTCGGCGATGTTCGGCATCGACAGCAACGAGATCCTGACCACGCGCGGCCTCACCGCCTACAGCCTGGTCGACTACATCGACGCCCTGGACACGCGCACCTTCCACGCCTGGCGCGCCGAGTTCGGCTGGTCGCGCAACTCGCTGGACAACCTGCTGACCCCGACCCGCGGCCTGCAGCAGCGTGTGTGGCTGGAAATGACCCTGCCCGGCTCGACCGTCGAGTACTACAAGCTCAACTACAACATCTCCAAGTTCTGGCCGATCTCGCGCCACTTCGTGCTCAACACCCGCGCCGAACTCGGCTACGGCGACAGCTACGGCGACGCGGTCACGCGCGTGATCCCCGACCCGGACGGCGCCGGCCCGCTGACCGGCCGCACCGTCACCGCCGACGGCCTGCCGTTCTTCGAGAACTTCTACGCCGGCGGCGTGCGCTCGGTGCGCGGCTTCACCGACAACACCCTCGGCCCGCGCCAGGGCGTGGCGCCGGGCAGCACCTTCACCCAGCCGATCGGCGGTTCGTTCAAGACCGTGGGCTCGCTGGAAATGTACTTCCCGACCCTGCTGGACACGCCGCAGGCGCGCGTGTCGGCGTTCATCGACGTCGGCAACGTCTACAAGGACTACGACGCCTTCGACGCCGGCGAGCTGCGCGCGTCCACCGGCATCTCGCTGATGTGGCGTTCGCCGATGGGCCCGATCTCGATCAGCTACGCGTTCCCGATCAAGAAGCAGGACGCCGTGTACAACGCGTCCGGCGTCAAGATCCAGGAAGGCGACGAGCTCGAGCGCCTGCAGTTCACCTTCGGCGGCACGTTCTGACGGCGGCGGTCGCGCCGGGCGCCCCGTGTTGACGCCTGACTACACCGCCCGCGAGCTGGCCGAGCGTTTCGCGCTCGGCCTGCGCGGGGACGGCGAGGCGCGGGTGCGCGGCGTCGGCACGCTCGCGCGCGCCGGCGGCGACCAGCTCGCGTTCCTGGCCAATCCCAAGTACCGCGGCCAGCTGGCCGCCAGCGGCGCCGGCGTGGTGGTGATGCGCGAGGACGACGCCGACGGCTACGCCGGCACCGCCCTGATCGCGCGCGATCCCTACGTCGCCTTCGCCCACCTGGCCGCCCTGTTCGAGCCGCGCCCGCTGCGCGAGGCCGGCATCCATCCCTCGGCCGCGATCGACCCCAGCGCCCAGATCGCCGACGACGCCCACATCGGTGCCTTCGTCAGCATCGGCGCGCGCAGCCGCATCGAATCCGGCGCCAGCATCGGTCCGGGCTGCGTGATCGGCGACGACTGCGTGGTCGGCGCGGGCAGCGAACTGGTCGCGCGCGTCACCCTGGTCACGCGCGTGCGCCTGGGCCGGCGCGTGCTGATTCACCCCGGCGCGGTGCTGGGCGCGGACGGCTTCGGCCTGGCCTTCGAGCGCCTGCCCGACGCCGAGCCGCACTGGATCAAGGTGCCGCAGCTGGGCGGCGTGCAGGTCGGCGACGATTGCGAGATCGGCGCCAACACCACCGTCGACCGCGGCGCGATCGAGGACACCGTGCTCGAGGACGACGTCCGCCTCGACAACCAGATCCAGATCGGCCACAACGTCCATATCGGCGCCCACAGCGCCATGGCCGGCTGCTCGGCGGTGGCCGGCAGCGCCCGCATCGGCCGCTACTGCATGATCGGCGGCGCCGCCGGCGTGCTGGGCCACCTGGAGATCTGCGACCGGGTCACAGTCACCGCCATGAGCCTGGTGACCAGCTCGATCCGCGAGCCCGGCGAGTATTCCTCGGGCACCCCGTTGATGGACAATCGCTCCTGGCGCAAGAACGCCGCCCGCTTCAAGCAGCTCGACGCGCTCGCAAGGCGGGTGGCGGCTGCCGACAAGGAACCGAAATGAGCCCTACCGTGCAACTCCCGATCGACGTGCCCGCGATCCAGAACCTGCTGCCGCACCGTTACCCGTTCCTGCTGGTCGACCGCGTGGTCGAGTTCGAGCCCTTCAAGCGCGTGCTCGCCTACAAGAACGTGACCGCGAACGAGCCCTTCTTCAACGGCCACTTCCCCGGCCACCCGGTGATGCCGGGCGTGCTGGTGGTCGAGGCCCTGGCCCAGGCCGGCGGCATCCTGACCCAGCTGTCGACCCAGTCCAGCGCCGACGGCCGCCTGTTCTACCTGGTCAAGATCGACGGCGCCAAGTTCGTCAAGATGGTGGTGCCCGGCGACCGCCTGGAGCTGGACGTGACGGTCAAGCGCGTGATCCGCAACGTCGCCATCTACACCGGCATCGCCCGCGTCGACGGCGAGCAGGTGGCCTGCGCCGAGATCGTCTGCGCCGAGGCCAAGGCCTGAGCGACCGCATGAGCGACCTGATCCATTCCAGCGCGGTGATCGAGCCGGGCGCCAAGCTCGGCGCCAACGTGCGCGTGGGCGCCTTCAGCTACATCGGCGACGACGTCGAGATCGGCGAAGGCACCACGATCGGCCCGCATTGCGTGATCCGCGGGCCGACCCGGATCGGCCGCGACAATCGTTTCATCGGCCAGTGCGCGATCGGCGGCGAGCCGCAGGACAAGAAGTTCGCCGGCGAGCGCACCGAGCTGGTCATCGGCGACCGCAACACCTTCCGCGAATTCGTCACCGTCAACCGCGGCACCGGCAACGGCGGCGGCGTGACCCGCATCGGCGACGACAACTGGCTGCTGGCCTACGTCCACGTCGCCCACGACTGCGTGGTCGGCAACCAGTGCGTGTTCTCCAACAACGCGACCCTGGCCGGCCATGTCGAGGTCGGCGACCACGTGATCCTCAGCGGCTTCGCCGGCATCCACCAGTTCTGCCGCATCGGCGCGCATGCGTTCATCGGCATGGGCGCGTTCGTCAACGGCGACGTGCCGCCGTTCCTGATGGTGGCCCAGGACGGCTACGGCCGCCCGCGCGGCATCAACAGCGAAGGCCTCAAGCGCCGCGGTTTCGACGCCGAGCGCATCGCCGCGATCAAGCGCGCCTACCGCGCCTTGTACGTGTCGGGCACCTCGCTGGAAGAGGCGCGCGTCAAGCTGGCCGAACTGGCCGGCGACAGCGACGACGTGCGCGCGCTGCTGGCCTTCATCGACGCTGGCGAAAGGCCGCTGCTGCGCTGACGGCCGTCCGCGATCGGGCTCGGCCCGATCCGCCCGCCCTAATTCCGTCATTCCGATCCCGTCATTCCGGCGAAAGCCGGAATGACGAGTGGCGATGGCGGTCGGCACTCCACGCACACCGCAACGACCAGCGCCGTAGGGTGCGGTGACAACCGCACCATCGCCATCCCCCGAACTGCGCGACGGCGCGGTTCGCAGGCGCTCACCGCACGCCACGTGCGCACTCAGCCCCATGGAACCGGACGCCCATCACATGCTTTGGCAGCATGTGACCCGAATGGACGACGTTCGCCCCTGGGCAGGGCACAATGCCGGCGACAGCTCAGCCCCCGAGCTGACGCCCGTGGCGCGCGTCGCTTTCGACCGCGCACGCCACGGACCCGAACTGGAGCGCCCTTCCACCCGATGAATGCCACCGCCGCCCCCGCCGACGCCATCGACGACATCTTTCCCGCCCCGCCTCCGCCGCCGCTGCGCATCGCCCTGGTCGCGGGCGAGGCCTCTGGCGACCTGCTTGGCGCCGGCCTGATCGCCGAACTCAAGCGCCGCCACCCGGGCGCGCTGTTCGTAGGCATCGGCGGCGAACAGATGCAGGAAGCCGGCCTGGACGCGTGGTACGACGCCTCCGAACTGGCGGTGATGGGCCTGGTCGAGGTGCTCAAGCACCTGCCGCGCCTGCTGCGCCTGCGCGGCGAACTGCGCAAGCGCGTACTGGACTGGAAGCCGGACCTGTTCATCGGCATCGACGCGCCCGACTTCAACCTGGGCATGGAGCGCTGGCTCAAGCAGCGCGGGGTCAAGACCGTGCATTACGTCAGCCCCTCGGTCTGGGCCTGGCGCGAGAAACGCGCGGAGAAGATCGGCCAGTCGGCCGACCGCGTGCTGTGCCTGTTCCCGATGGAGCCGGCGATCTACGAACGCCACGGCGTCGATGCGCGCTTCGTCGGCCATCCGCTGGCCGACGAAATGCCGCTGCATCCCGACCGCGACGACGCGCGCATGTGCCTGGGCCTGGACGACGAGGCGCCGGTGCTGGCGCTGCTGCCCGGGTCGCGGGTCGGCGAGGTCGAGCGCCTGAGCGGCGACTTCATCGCCGCCGCCGCGCGCCTGCGCAAGGCCGAGCCGCGCCTGAGCATCGTCGCGCCCATGGCCAATGCGCAGGCGCGTGCCGCGTTCGAGCGCGTGCTGGCCGCGCATCCGGACGCCGCCACCGTGCGACCGGCCCTGCACGTGACCGACGGCGGCGCGCGCACCGTGATGATCGCCAGCGATGTGGTCCTGCTGGCCTCGGGCACCGCCACCCTGGAGGCGATGTTGGCCAAGCGGCCGATGGTGGTGGCCTACAAGATCGCCCCGCTGACCTACACCCTGGTCAAGACCTTCGGCCTGCTCAAGACCGACACCTACTCGCTGCCCAACGTGCTCGCCGGCGAGCGCGTGGTGCCCGAGCTGATGCAGGCCGACTGCACGCCCGAGAAGCTCGCCGACACCACGCTGGCGCTGCTGCGCGACAGCGCGCGCGCGGCGGCGCTGCCGGCGCGCTTCGAGCGCATCCACCTCAGCCTGCGCCGCGACGCGTCCGCGCAGGCCGCCGACGCCATCGCCGACCTGCTGCCGACCGGGCATGGCTAAGGCGATCGGCCAACTCGCACTGGACCTGAGCGTGGCGCGCGGCGCGCAGCGCATCGCCGGCGTGGACGAGGCCGGCCGCGGCCCGCTCGCCGGCCCGGTGGTGGTGGCCGCGGTGGTACTGGGCCCCGGACGCACGCCGGTCAACGGCCTGGACGACTCCAAGCAACTCGGCGCCGAGCGCCGCGAGGCGCTGTACGCGCGCATCGTCGAGCGCGCGCTGGCCTGGAGCGTGGTCTACGTCGAAGTGGAGGAGATCGACCGCATCAACATCTTCCAGGCCACCATGGCCGGCATGCGGCGCGCGGTCGAAGCCGTGGCGCACGCGACCGAGCTGGCGCGCATCGACGGCAATGCCTTGCCGCGCGGCCTGCCCTGCCCGGCCGAGGCGCTGATCGGCGGCGACGGCCGCGACCGCGCGATCATGGCCGCCTCGATCCTGGCCAAGGTCTCGCGCGACCGCCATATGCGCGAGCTGCACGCGCAGTGGCCGCACTACGGTTTCGACGAACACAAGGGCTACGGCACGCCCGCGCACCTGGCCGCGCTGGCCGCGCACGGCCCCTGCCCGCAACACCGCCGCAGCTTCGCACCGGTGCGCGCGGCGCTGGGCCAGGCGCCGGTCGCCGAAGCGGTCGCGATCGGCTGAACCCACGCCGTAGGGTGCGGTGACAACCGCACCATCGCCCTCCACCCGAGTCGCGCGACGGTGCGGTTCGCTTACGCTCACCACACCCTACGTCCAGGCCGCGCCGCTGCGGTTCGCATCCAAGGCGACCGCCCATCGGCTGAACAGCCCCGACGTGCCCTACGTCACAGCGACTTCCCGCAGGCGCGCTCAGGCTAGGCAACCACGCATGCTGCCGCGGCATCCCTAAGGATGAGGGTCGACGCACACCGGCCGTGCCCGACGCCCCGCCCCCATGGCCGGTTCCGGAGGTGCTCCATGCGCATGCCCCATCCGACCCCGACTTCGCAGCCCCTGCCGTTCGAATCCGACCGCGCGCCCGTGCCGCCGCCGGACCTGCCGCTGGAGCCGGCGATGGCGATGACACCCGCGGCGATCGCCGCCTTCGACGCGCTGGTGCACGAACTGCACCCCGATGCCGCGCGCGTGGACGCGACCCGCCTGCAGCGCCTGGCCGCGTGGCTCAGCGCCATGCCCCGCGAACAGGCGCGCACCGTGGTCGACCAACGTCTGCAACGCCTGCAGGAACTGCGCGCGATGCTGGCCGACCCCGACTGGGACTGCGACCCGCCCGTGCGCGCGCGCCTGGACAAGCTGCTGGCCTACGTCGACCAGGGCGAGGATCTGATCCCGGACCGGATCCCGCTGCTGGGCCTGCTCGACGACGTGCTGCTGATCGAACTGGCCTGGCCGGCCTTCGCCGAGGAGGCCGAGGACTACCGCGACTTCTGCGCCTATCGCGAGGTCCGCGCGCCGGCCGGCAACGGCGCCGAACTGCGTGCGGCCTGGGTGCGCGAGCGCCTGGACGAAATCGCCCTGCTGCAGCAGCGCGTGCGCATCCACGAGCATCACTACGCGCCCGTCTTCCATGCCGCGGAATCGCCGTTCCGGGTCACCTGAGACGGCGCGCCTGCGCCGGCGACGGATCCGCCAACGCGCGTCAAATCATGCCGATCGGCGCGCAACGGCGCCGATCCTCGGCCGCCTGCGCGGCCCAGGCGCGCGCGCGGCGATGTCAAGCCTTGTACCCGGCGGCCGGGCTGATACCCTGCCCGCTGTCACGCCGGTTGTCGCATGTCCGCACGCTTCGTTCATCTCCACCTGCACAGCGAGTACTCGCTGGCCGACTCGACGATCCGCATCGGCGAGCTGGTCAAACGCTGCGCGGCCCTGGGTCAGCCCGCGGTCGCCCTGACCGATCTCGACAACCTGTTCGCGGCGGTCAAGTTCTACAAGGCCGCCGAAGGCGCCGGCATCAAGCCCATCATCGGCGCCGACGTCGGCCTGGCCGACGGCAACGAAACGCCGTCGCGCATGACCCTGCTGTGCCGCGACCGCGGCGGCTATCTGACCTTGTCGCGCCTGCTCAGCCGCGCCTGGCTGGAAGGCCATCGCGTCGACGGCGTGGTGCTGCGCCCGGAGTGGCTGCGCGAGGACAACGGCGGCCTGTTCGCCCTGGCCGGGCGCCACAGCCTGGGCGGCAGATTGGCGACCGGCGGCCGCCACGAACTGGCCGAGGCCTGGATCGCCGACTGGCAGAGCGTGCTAGACGACCGCCTGCACCTGGAACTCACCCGCAGCCGCCGCGACGGCGAGGACGCGTTCAACGCGTTCGCGCTGCACGCCTCCGGCAAGCGCGGCCTGGCCGTGGTCGCCAGCAACGATGCGCGCTTCCTCGACCGCGACGGCTACGAAGCGCACGAAGCGCGCGTGTGCATCGCCTCCGGCCGCGTGCTCGACGACCCCAAGCGGCCGCGCGACTACAGCGCCGAGCAGTACCTCAAGTCCAGCGAGGAAATGGCCGAGCTGTTCGCCGACGTGCCCGACGCGATCGACAACGCGCTGGCGCTGGCGACGCGCTGCAACGTCGAACTCAAGCTGGGCGAGTACGCCTTGCCGGCGTTCCCGGTGCCCAGCGAACACACCATCGAAAGCTGGCTGCGCAATTCCTCGCGCGAGGGCCTGGAAAAACGCCTGGAAAAGGCGCCGCTGGCCGAGGGCAAGAGCCGCCAGGATTACGACGACCGCCTCGAAGTCGAGCTCGACGTCATCATCAAGATGGGGTTCCCGGGCTACTTCCTGATCGTCGCGGACTTCATCAACTGGGCCAAGGACCACGGCATCCCGGTCGGTCCGGGCCGCGGTTCCGGCGCCGGCTCGCTGGTGGCCTGGGCGCTGGGCATCACCGACCTGGATCCGCTGCCCTACGACCTGCTGTTCGAGCGATTCCTGAATCCCGAACGCGTGTCGATGCCCGACTTCGACATCGACTTCTGCATGGACCGTCGCGACGAAGTCATCGACTACGTCGCCGCCAAGTACGGCCGCGACCGCGTCAGCCAGATCATCACCTACGGCACCATGGCGGCCAAGGCGGTGGTGCGCGACTCCGGACGCGTGCTGGGCCATCCCTACGGTTTCGTCGACGGCATCGCCAAGCTGATTCCGAACACGCTGGGCATCAGCCTGGACGACGCGCTGGGCAACAGCGACGAAGCCAAGCAGAACCCGATGCTGGCCTCGGCCGACCTGATCCAGCGCTACCGCACCGAAGACGAAGTGCGCGACCTGCTGGACCTGGCGCTGAGCCTGGAGGATCTGACCCGCAACGCCGGCAAGCACGCCGGCGGCGTGGTGATCGCGCCGTCGCCGCTCAGCGATTTCTGCCCGCTGTTCGCCGAACACGACGGCGAGGGCCGCGGCCGCAATCCCGTCACCCAGTTCGACAAGGACGACGTCGAAGCGGTCGGCCTGGTCAAGTTCGACTTCCTCGGCCTGCGCACGCTCACCATCATCGACTGGGCGGTCAAGGCGATCAACGAGCGCCGCGCCGCCGCCGGCGAAGCGCCGTTGGACATCACCGCGCTGGAGCTGGACGACAAGCTCAGCTACGAGCTGTTCGCGCGCGGCGACACGGTGGCGGTGTTCCAGTTCGAATCGCGCGGCATGCGCGAGCTGCTCAAGCGCGCCAAGCCCGACACCTTCGAAGACATCATCGCGCTCGCCGCGCTGTTCCGCCCCGGCCCGCTGGGCTCGGGAATGGATCGCGAATGGGTCGACCGCAAGCACGGCAATACCGAAGTCACCTACCCGCACGATTCGCTGGAACCGGTGCTGTCGCCGACCTACGGCGTCATCGTGTACCAGGAACAGGTGATGCAGATCGCGCAGGTGCTGGCGGGCTACACGCTCGGCGGCGCCGACATGCTGCGCCGCGCGATGGGCAAGAAAAAGCCCGAAGAGATGGCGAAGGAACGCGCCAAGTTCGAGACCGGCTGCGCCGAACGCGGCATTCCGGCCAAGCTGGCCAGCCCGATCTTCGACCTGATGGAGAAGTTCGCCGAGTACGGCTTCAACAAGTCGCACTCGGCCGCCTACGCGCTGGTCGCCTATCAAACCGCCTGGCTGAAGGTGCACTACCCGTCCGAATTCATGGCCGCGGTGCTGTCCTCGGACATGGACAACACCGACAAGATCGTCGGCTTCCTCGACGAAGCGCGCGTGATGGGCCTGGACGTGCTGCCGCCGGACGTGGACGCGTCGGCGTACATGTTCGAGGCCAAGGACGCGCGCACCATCCGCTACGGCCTGGGCGCGGTGAAGGGCGTCGGCCGCGGCGCCTGCGAGGCGATCGTCGACGCGCGCCGCGCCGGACCCTTCGACGATCTGCTGGATTTCTGCAAACGCGTCGACAGCGGCAAGCTCAACCGGCGCGCGCTGGAAGCGCTGACCCAGGCCGGCGCGCTGGACCGGCTGGGCAAGAACCGCGCAAGCCTGATGCTGCAGCTGCCGGAGGTGCTCAAGGCCACCGATCAGCTCGCGCGCGAGCGCGACGCCGGCCAGGTGTCGCTGTTCGGCGGCTTCGAGGCCGCCGCGCCGGCGTTGCACCTGGACCTGTCCGAGGCCGACGAGTGGCCGCTGGCGCAGCTGCTGGCCGGCGAGCGCGAAACCCTGGGCCACTACCTCAGCGGCCATCCCTTCGATCCCTACCGCGACGAGCTGCGCGGCCTGGTCGGCAACGACCTGGGCGAACTCGACCGCATCTGGGAAAACCGCCCCGAAAGCGCGCGCGGCGGCTGGCGTCCGGAACTGGAAGTGGTGGTCGCCGGCCAGGTCGTGGGCCTGCGCAAGAAGGGCGACAGCCAGATGTTCGTGCAGATCGAGGACGGCCGCGGCCGCCTCGAATGCGCCTTCTTCGCCGAGACCTACGCCGAGTTCGCCTCCCTGCTCGCGCGCGACCGCCTGCTGGTCGTGCAGGGCGGCCTGCGCGAGGACGCCTTCAGCGGCGGCTTCGCGCTGCGCGCGCAACGCTGCTGGGATTATTCGCAGGTCTGCGCCAAGCACGCGCAGCGCTTGTCGATGCGCCTGGATCTGCGCGTGCCCGGCACCTGGCAGCGCGTGGATGCGCTGCTGGCCAAGAACCGTCCCGGCCAGACCCCGATCCGCCTGGACCTGCTGCGCGCGGGCGCGGCCGGCATGCTCGACCTCAACGGCAACCAGTCGGTGCGCGTGGATGCCGACCTGGTCGGCACGCTGCGCGCCCAACCGGGCGTGCGCGCGGTCAAGCTGACCCTGACCAAGCCCTGGGCGAACTGATCGCCGCGTTTTTTCCGCAACAGAAACCCGAACGGGCTTATCGCGCCATCGCGATACGCTACCCAACCTCTCGGTACGGTCCGGGCCCCTGGGCTAGACTGTGCCCCTTTCCGGCCCCGGCCCGAGCATGAATCCGAACTACCTCGACTTCGAGCAGCCCATCGCCGACCTGGAAGCCAAGATCCAGGAACTGCGCCACGCCAACAGCGGCCCGGCGGTGGACATCGATTCCGAGATCCACGCCCTGCAGGACAAGCTGCGTTTGCGCACCGCGCAGATTTTCCGCGACCTCAGCCCCTGGCAGATCTCGCAGCTGGCGCGCCATCCGGCGCGGCCCTACACGCTGGATTACATCCGCGTGTTCTGCGACGAGTTCCAGGAGCTGGCCGGCGACCGCGCCTTCGCCGACGACGCCGCCATCGTCGGCGGCCTGGGCCGCATCGACGGCCGCTCGGTGGTCATCATCGGCCACCAGAAGGGCCGCGACACCAAGAGCAAGATCAAGCGCAACTTCGGCATGCCGCGTCCGGAGGGCTACCGCAAGGCCCTGCGCCTGATGAAGATGGCCGAACGCTTCAAGCTGCCGCTGCTGACCTTCATCGACACCGCCGGCGCCTGGCCCGGCATCGACGCCGAGGAGCGCGGCCAGTCCGAGGCGATCGCGCGCAACCTGCTGGAAATGGCCGAACTCAAGATTCCGGTGATCTGCACCGTGATCGGCGAAGGCGGCTCCGGCGGCGCGTTGGCGATCGGCGTCGGCGACCGCACCCTGATGCTGGAATACAGCACCTACTCGGTGATCACGCCCGAAGGCTGCGCCTCGATCCTGTGGAAGACCGCGGAGAAGGCCAAGGACGCCGCCGAGCAACTGGGCCTGACCGCCAAGCGCCTGTTCGAGCTGGGCCTGATCGACAAGATCGTGCGCGAGCCCATCGGCGGCGCCCACCGCAACCCCAAGCAGATGGCGACCCGGCTCAAGGCCGTGCTGCTGAACGAGCTCGACGCGCTGGAAAAGATTCCGACTCCGGAACTGCTGCAGCGCCGTTACGAGCGTTTGCGCGGGTACGGGGCGTACGAGGCCGCGTAAGCGCGCGGCCCACGACATGAGCGACTGGCCGAAACGGATCGTCGGCGCGGGATTGCTGCTGATCGCGATGTTCGTGTCGCTGATCTATGGCGTCTATTGGCAAGGCGCGAGCGAACTGCCGCGCGACCTGCCGCGCATCGAACACCACTATCCGGAAGACGTGCACGCGGTCTACTGGGTGTCGCTGGGAGCGCGCGGCCCCATGCGCGTCGAGCGGCTGGATCCGCTTAAATGGTGTTGGGCGTTCTATCAGGAGGCCAGCCGCGACGACAGCATAGGCCGTCCCAGAGGCTCATCCACCATGTTGAGCAGCGCGGCACGCATGATCGCGTTCGAATCGGATAAGCCGGCGCGTTCTGCGAATCGGTTGGCCGCGGAAATCGCGGCGATGATCCGGCTCAGCAACGAATGGTCGCCGGAGCAGATCGCCGACTACAGCCTGGATCGCGCCTGGTTCGGTCGTGAGGCTCACGGCTTGCGTGCCGCCGCCCCGGCCTACTTCGGCGTGTCGGCGGATCGGCTGACCCGCGCCGAAACGATCGCGCTAGTGGCGCTGATGAAAGGGCCGTCGTACTACGACCCGACCCGCAACCGCGAGCGATTCGACGAACGCTACGCATATCTCGCACGCGAACTGGGAATCGACCCGGCGCATATCGACCCGCATCGCGATCTCGCGCGGCTCAAACCTCCGGCGGCCGGACGCTAGCCGCGCTGCTCGTCCGGCTTTCGACACGGCCACGCGCTGAAATCGCGGCTGAATGCGTCGCAGGTCGCATCCACGACTCAACAACCAAAAACCTACTCGATGACTCCCGACCTCTATTGGGTACGCGATATCGCACCCTTGCGCCTGGCCCTGGCTGCACGACCGCGTGCTGGCGACTGGCTGCAGGACGAACTTGCCGGCTGGAAAAGCGCCGGCATCGATACGATCGTCTCCCTGCTCGAACCTCACGAGGCGCGCGAACTGGGCCTTGCCGGCGAAGCGAGCGCCTGCAAGGCTTGCGATATCGACTACCTGTCGTTTCCGATCGCGGACCGCCACACCCCCGCGTCGGTGGATGCGACTCGTAAGCTAGTCACAGACCTCGTCGAGCGCCTTCGCTCCGCAACTGGCGTCGCGCTGCATTGCCGAGCAGGCATCGGGCGCACCGGCCTGGTCGCAGCTTGCGTGCTAAGCGAGCTCGGATTGGGCCATGCCGAAGCCTTCGCCATTCTCAGCGCAGCGCGACGGGTTCCGATACCCGATACCCAGGAGCAAGAAGACTGGGTGCTCAAGTACTCGAACTCGAATCGGCCACGGGTCGGATAAGGACTCGAACGCGTCCTACAGCGTCGTCACCAAGCCCGCAAATACTGATCCGGGCCATGCAGCTGCGCGCCCAGCTCCGCCGCCGCGCGGCGCGGGAAATACGGGTCGCGCAGCAGCTCGCGCGCCAGCAGCACCACGTCGGCCTCGCCGTGCTCGACGATGCCCTCGGCCTGCGCCGCGTCGGTGATCTGGCCGACGGCGCCGGTGGCGATGCCGGCCTCGCGACGGATGCGCGCGGCGAACGGCACCTGATAGCCGGGACCGTCCGGGATGCGCACGCCGGGCATCAATCCGCCGCTGGACACGTCGATCAGATCGACGCCCAGGCCTTTGACCATGCGCGCCAGTTCGATGCTCTGCTCGATGTCCCAACCACCCTCGACCCAGTCGGTGGCCGACACGCGCAGCCATAGCGGCAGGCGCTCGGGCCAGACCTCGCGCACCGCCGTCAGCACCTCGCGCAGCAGGCGCGTGCGACTGTCGAAATCGCCGCCGTAACCGTCGTCGCGGCGGTTGCTCAACGGCGACAGGAACTCGTGCAGCAGATAGCCGTGCGCCGCATGCAGCTCGATCAGTTGGAAACCGGCCGCGAGCGCGCGGTGCGCGGCCGCGGCGAAATCGTCGACCACATTCTTCAAGCCGCAACCGTCGAGCGCGCGCGGCACTGCGTGCGCGTCGCTGAACGCCAATGCCGACGGCGCCACCGGCGTCCAGCCGCCGTAACCCGGCAGCACCGCACGGCCGCCCAGCCACGGCGGCTCGACGCTGGCCTTGCGGCCGGCGTGCGCAAGCTGCATGCCCGGCACCGCGCCGTTGGCGCGGATGAAGCAGGCGATTTCCGACCAGGCCTCGCCCTGACGGTCGTTCCAAAGGCCCGTGTCGCTGGGCGAAATCCGGCCCTCCGGCGAGACTGCGGTGGCCTCGGTCAGCACCACGCCCGCGCCGCCGACCGCGCGGCTGCCCAGATGCACCAGGTGCCAGTTCTCGGGCATGCCGTCGATCGCCGAGTACTGGCACATCGGCGATACCGCGATGCGGTTGCGCAGGGTCACGGAGCGTTGCGTGTACGGGTCGAACAGGCGGGCCAATGCAGCGTCTCGATAGGGGATGAGCAGACAGTAAGCCCGCCCCGCGGCGGATACAGCGCCATCGATGGGTTGCTCCGTCCCACCGCCGTGGCACCATCCACGGATGCCGCCGCAACGCCCCGCTCTGCTCGCCGACGCCCTGCGCGACCTGCCGCAGGGGCCGCTGTGCGTGGGCTACAGCGGCGGCCTGGATTCCAGCGCGCTGCTGCATCTGCTGGCGGCGTCGCCGCAGGTGCGCGAGCGCGGCCTGCGCGCCTGGCACGTGCACCACGGCCTGCATCCGCGGGCCGACGACTGGGCCGCGCACTGCGCCCGGACCTGCGCGGCACTCAGCGTTCCGCTGACGGTGTCGCAGGTACAGGTCGCACTCGGTAGCGGCGACGGTCCCGAAGCCGCGGCACGGCGCGCGCGCCACGCGGCGTTCGAGGCCGGATTGGCCGCGGACGAAACCCTGGCCCTGGCGCATCACCGCGACGACCAGGCCGAGACCTTCCTGCTGCGCGCGCTGCGCGCGTCCGGCCCGGACGGTCTGGCGGCGATGCGGCGCTGGCGCGACTGCGGCCATGGCCGTCTGTGGCGCCCCCTGCTGGATCTGCCGCGCGCCGCGCTGGAGGCGTACGCACGCGAGCACGCGTTGCAGTGGATCGAAGACCCCAGCAATGCCGACGACGCCTACGACCGCAATTTCCTGCGCACGCGGGTGCTGCCGCTGCTGCGCGAACGCTGGCCGCAGGCCGATGCCGCGCTGGCCGCCTCCGCCGCGTTGAACGCGCAAGCCGCCACGCTGCTGCAACAAGACGATGCGCTGGCGCTGGCGTCCGTGCGCAGCGCCGATCCGCAGGCGCTGTCACGCGCGGACCTGCGCGCGCTCGCGCCCGCGCGGCGCGCACGCGTGCTGCGTCACTGGATCGCCGAACTCGGTCTGCCGCCGCTGCCGGCCCAGGGCGTGGCCCGCATCGACGCCGAACTGCTGGACGCGCGCGACGACGCCGAAGCCGAATTCGCCTGGAGCGGCGCGGTCGTGCGCGCCTGGCGCGACCTGCTGCATGCGCAGGCGCAGTCGCCGGCGCTGCCGTCGCACTGGCACAGCCCCTGGGACGGCCGCGCGCCGCTGGCGCTGCCGGGCGGCGGCGAACTCCGGCTGGAAGGCGCAAACGCGCTGGACGGCGCCTGCGTCGTGCACGCGCGCGCCGGCGGCGAGCGCATCGCGCTGCCGGGCCGCGCGCATCGCCACAGCCTCAAGCACACCCTGCAAACGCTGGGCGTGCCGCCCTGGGAGCGCCGGCGCCTGCCGCTGCTGTCGTGCGACGGCGTGCTGCTGGCGGTGGCCGACCTGGCCTACTCCGCCGATTTCGAGCCCTGGCTGCGCGAACGCGGCGCGCGCCTCGTCTGGCGCCCCTGAGCGCAGCCACGACGGCACACGCGTTGACCCCGCGCAGCCCGCGGCCCACACTTGTCGCATGCCACGCAAAGCCGCCAACGAAGCCTCGCCGGTGACCGATTTCGAGCAGTCGCTGGACGCGCTCGAACAACTGGTCGAAAAAATGGAACACGGCGAGATGAGCCTGGAAGACTCGCTCGCCGCCTACGAGCGCGGCGTGGGCCTGTACCGCCGTTGCCAGAGCGCGCTGGAGCAGGCCGAACTGCGCGTGCGCCTGCTCAGCGACCCGCAGGACCCGGCCAGCGCCGAACCCTATTCCGGCCCGTCCAACGCCTCCGATGCGTGATCCGCGCCTGGCCGTCTGGCGCGATCGCGCCGACGCCGCGCTAGCGCGCGCCCTGCCCGATCCGAACGCCGCGCCGCAGGCGCTGCACGCGGCCATGCGCCATGCCGTGCTGCTGGGCGGCAAGCGCTTGCGCCCCTTGCTGGTCTACGCCGCCGGCGCATTGTTCGACGCCGACGAGTCCGCCCTGGACGCGCCCGCCAGCGCGGTCGAACTGATCCACGCCTACTCGCTGGTCCACGACGACCTGCCGGCGATGGACGACGACGCCCTGCGCCGCGGCCAGCCGACCGTGCACGTCGCCTTCGACGAAGCCACCGCGATCCTGGCCGGCGACGCGCTGCAGTCGCTGGCCTTCAGCGTGCTGGCCGACACCCCCACCGGCGACGGCGTGCGCGTGGCGCTGCTGCGCACCCTGGCCGAAGCCGCGGGTGCGGCCGGCATGTGCGGCGGCCAGGCCTTGGACATCGCCGCCACCGGCAACGGCGCCGCGCTGGACCTGGCCGCACTGGAGCGCCTGCACGCGCTCAAGACCGGCGCCCTGATCCGCGCCGCGGTGCGCATGGGCGCGCTCTGCGGCGGCGCCGATGCGGCGTCCCTGGACGCGCTGGACCGCTACGCGCAAGCGCTGGGCCTGGCCTTCCAGGTGCGCGACGACATCCTCGACGTCGAAGGCAGCAGCGCCACCCTGGGCAAGACCGCCGGCAAGGACGCGGCCCAGGACAAGGCCACCTTCCCGGCCCTGATCGGCCTGGACGGCTCGCGCGCGCGACTGCAAACGCTGGTGCGCACCATGCACGAAGCGCTGGCGCCGTTCGGCGACAAGGCCACGGCCCTGACCGAGCTGGGCGAGTTCGCGGCACAGCGAAATCACTGAAGCCGCGGCTGCGCAACACGCGCAGCGAATCCGATCCCCCGACGATGCGGTTCGCCTAAGGCTCACCGCATCCTACGGCGGGCTTGATCGGCACCGCCTACGGATCGCAACGCGGCCGCGCGCAATGGCGAAATCGCGGCTTACGCCGCTCCCACAGAAGGCGGTAGCCGCCATCACGACAGGCCCTGCTGCGGCGGCTGCGGAGGCCGTTGCCGTTGCCGTTGCCGTTGCCGTTGCCGTTGCCGTTGAGTTTGCTCCGGCATTGAAGTCCATTGATACGAAGCCACACGACCATCCCCAGACCCGGAGGGCGGCGCGCAGGACGCGCGCCGTTTTTCGATAAGACAGGGATGTCTTATCGAAAAATCCCGGCGCAAGTTCCGAAGCCACACGGGAGCTTCTGGCTCAAGCCCTTCTCTTTGGTTACTTTCTCTTGGGCTAGCAAGAGAAAGTGACCCGCATGCGCAGCAGGCGGAAGCCTTTGACCTTCTGTCAGAAGAAGCGAAGACAACAGCAACAGCAAATCCTCCCCAACCCTCCTTTTCCAAAGGAGGGAGCTAAGAGCGCGACGCCGGAGTTTGGCGGCCATCGGAGCCGGGTAGGCGCAATAGCCGGAGTTCGCGGTCGCGGCTCACGCCGCTCCTACAGAGAGTGCATGCAAGAGAAAGTGACCCGCATGCGCAGCAGGCGGAAGCCGTTGACCTTCGGTCAGAAGAAGCAGAGCAAGAACAAAAGCAAATCCTCCCCAACCCTCCTTTGTCAAAGGAGGGAGCCAAGAGCACAGCATCGGTTTCTGAAGGGCAATCAGAATAGGACAGGCGCGATCGCTGGAGTTCGCGGTCGCGGCTCACGCCGCTCCTACAGGAGCCGCGCGAAAGAATGGCGCAGCGGCAACACCCTCGCTCGCCCACCCACGAAATGCCACTCAAAAACGCAACGGGCCCGGCAATGCCGGGCCCGTCGGGCAAACCGAAACGCGCGTCCGATTACTTGATCAGGCGCAGCGCGAACGGATAACGGTAACGCGTGCCCTTGTTGGCCGCGAGGCCAGCGAGGATGAAGAAGATCACCGACACCACCCACACCAGCATCGACACCAGGCCGGTGAGGCCGAAGGTGAAGGGCGCGAGCACCGTGAGGATCACATAGACGATCAGCAGAGTGATCGTGAAGTTCAGCGCTTCCTTCGACTGATCGATCAGGAAGCCCTTCTCCGGCTTGTCCTTGTTGATCAGCCAGATGATCAGCGGAACGATGAAGCCCAGCACGATCCCCGACAGATGGGTGATCAGCGCCAGGGTCCGGTCTTCGGAGTTGCCGTCGACCGACGATTCGTTGATGTCGCTCATTCCTTGTTTCCCCTTTCCAGTTCCAGTTTGGATGGCCTTGGCAGCGACCATTGCGGCCGCCCCAGCCGGCCCACTCTCAGCCGCGTCGCCATCGCTGTCAAGGACGGCGACGCACAGTCCGCGCGGCGCGTCCCTCGAAGCAACGCGGTCCCGGCCCGGCGACGGCCAAGGCCGGTGCGGCCGCGCAGCATGACCGGTCCGGATGACAAGCCGGCGTCGGCCCGCGCCTCAGTCCTCGCCGGTGTCGCCAGCCACGGTCATGCGCCCGATCAGGATCGAGCCGGTGTGCAGGTGCGAGCGCGGGTCGACGTCGCTGCCGACCGCCTCGACGGCCTCAAACATGCGCCTGAGATTGCCGGCGATGGTGATGCCGTCGACCGGGTGCTGGATTTCGCCGTGCTCGACCCAGTAACCGGCCGCGCCGCGCGAATAGTCGCCGGTAACGGTGTTCACGCCCTGCCCCATCAGCTCGGTGACCAGCAGGCCGCGCCCCATGCCGCGCAGCATGGCCTGGAAGTCGCCGGCGTTGGCCGCGACCTGCAGGTTGTGCACGCCGCCGGCGTTGGCGGTGGTGGCCAGGCCGAGCTTGCGTGCCGAGTAGCTGCCCAGAATGTAGCGCTGCAGGACGCCGTCGCGGACCAGCTCCGACTCGCGCGTGGCCACGCCCTCGGCGTCGAACGCGCTGGAGCGGAAGCCGCGCTGCAGGAACGGGCGCTCCTGGATCGAGAACCACTCGGGGAACAAGCGCGTGCCGGCGGAGTCCAGCAGGAAGCTCGCGCGCCGGTACAGCGCGCCGCCGGACACCGCGCCCAGCAG